>NZ_VWRQ01000013.1 GCF_008635795.1 Paenibacillus tepidiphilus
TCCCTACTGCTGCCTCCCGTAGGAGTCTGGGCCGTGTCTCAGTCCCAGTGTGGCCGTTCACCCTCTCAGGTCGGCTACGCATCGTCGCCTTGGTGGGCCGTTACCCCACCAACTAGCTAATGCGCCGCAGGCCCATCCCTTGATGACAGATTAATCCGCCTTTCATTCTCCCGCCATGCAGCAGAAGAAATTATCCGGTATTAGCTACCGTTTCCGGTAGTTATCCCAGTCCAAGGGGCAGGTTGCCTACGTGTTACTCACCCGTCCGCCGCTAAGCTAATCAGGAGCAAGCTCCTTCATAACTCCGCTCGACTTGCATGTATTAGGCACGCCGCCAGCGTTCGTCCTGAGCCAGGATCAAACTCTCCAATAAGGTATTGAAAGAGCAATAGCTCATTTTGAAACTGACGAGAATAAATTCTCAATTTGGAATCACCGAAGTGATTTCCGATACTCACTCGTTGTTCAGTTTTCAAAGATCAACCGTCGCTTCAGTTATTAACTCGTCATCAGCAACTTTTATAATATACCACGTTACAGAACTTAATGCAAGCTTTTTTTGAAATGTTATATTCGGCATTTCATATTCAGCTGTCATCGCGTTCCAACAACGCTTACCTATAATACCTCAGATCCTATTCAAAAAGCAACCCCCTCTCATAAATAAAATAACCCGCTTAATAATTAAGCGGGTTACCTCGGAATCCATACTGCGTATTAATAGTACTTGACTGCTGTATATTTAGTTGAAGATTTTGCAATATCAGTTGTCTTGGCTCCCTTGCCCAGCCCTGCGTCTACGGTAGTATCAATCGTTACCCACTTGCCGTTCAGCAGAACTTCATTCCAGGCATGATACGTATCAACATAGCTGGTATTCCCCATTACAAGCTTGGTTGGAATGCCTTCGCTGCGCAGCATCGTTGCGAACAGGGAAGCATAATCGTAGCAGATCCCCTTCTTGGTAGCGAGCGTACTGTTGTTGTTAGGGATATAATCACCGGCCACATTAGCAGCCAATGTGTAATCGTATTTAATGTTGGTAACAATGTAATTATAGATTGCTTTCACTTTGGCTTCATCTGTAGTCAGGCCTGTAGTCAACTGATCGGCTTTCAATACAGCTTTATCGGAAGAGTTCCAGCTTACATTCTGAACCGAGCTTAAGTATACGGCATTGGTATTGCTCAGGCTAAGATCGATTGTCTCGGAGGTAACCACTTTGTATTTGTTGCCGGTGGTGTTCTCCAGCACGGAAACCTTGTAAGAACCATTACCTTGTTGCAGCGGGAACGTCTCGGTCTTCTTGGACGCATACAGATTGTAAGTATAGCTGCTGCTGCCCTTGGTGATCATGACTTTGATACGCTTGTCCTTCGGAACTGCATAAGAAACCGAGACAACACCTTGGTCCAGTTTCGATGTATTAAGCCATTCTGTATCAGCATATGCTGTTCCAGCCTGGAGGGACGAAGTAACAACAATGAACAATGTAGCCAACATGAAATATAATTTTTTCATGGATAAAACTCCTTTCGGTAGCTGGCTGCCATCCGTGACGGGAAGGCCCTGTAGCTTTGCGTCCCTACCTTTCGGTAGGTTTGCCGTTATCGTGCAAGCTTTATCGGTCTTGCTTAATAGATTAATAGAAATTCCGACAGAAACGAACAAACAAAAAAAGCCTCTTCATTCGGTAGCTGGCTGCCATCCATCACGGGAAGGCCCTGTAGCTTTGCGTCCCTACCTTTCGATAGGTTTGCCGTTTATCGTGTTTAGCTTTTCTAGTTATATAGTATCATAGATAGGCATAGATTCAAGGCCTAAATCCGAAGATTTAGGCCTATTTCCATGTAAATTATTAAAATTTTTAAATAAATACGCAGATTTTTGTCGTTTCCCTCTATTTATTGGATAATTTAGCGTGAATAATCAGGCGATGTGTCGGATCGATGAGCGGATCACAAGTAATAAGCGTCAGAATCCGGTCCTCGCCATTGCCGTTCAGCACAGACACATCCGTAGGCTCCACAATGGAAATATCATATACTTCGTAGTCAAATTGCGTTTCCGCCGTCTTTACTGAGACTTTGTCTCCGATCTTCATCTCACCCAGCCTGTTAAAGAGCCGGCCCGCCGTTCTCGACCGGTGCGCTGCTATGGCCGCATTACCTACCCCGCCCAGTGGCGCAGTCTCCTTCATATGGGCCGCCGCATGCTTCATATTGGCTTTGGTGGCCCCTTCGAGAATCGGCAGCTTCACATCAATGCTCTCAATAGATATAATTCCTATAACCTTGCCCCCGAGTTTGACCTCGCTTTTGTCCCCGCCTTCGGCCGGAACAGCAGATTCCTCTTCCTCCGCCTCCTCGGCCAGCAGCTCCGTTACTTCCGCATACGGCTTGGCCAGCTCAGGCGAAGACGAAGAGGAAGGGGCCATGGAACTGTATGCCGCTTCGGCTTCCTGCAGCAGCTTCTCCTGCTGACGGTCGTTGTACCACTCGCTTGCCTTGGGGTACAGCATCACCAGCACTCCGGCCAGAATGATCAAATAAGCGAATTTGCGCATAGCTCCTGCCTCCCATCAGTTAGAATAAAGGCCGGCAATTAAAGCTCAGAATACCCATTTGCGGCTGCCAAAGAAATTAATGACGACAGTAATGCCGGTAACCAGCACTTTAGCCGCAAGCACATGCAGCCCGAGCACACCGGTGAACAGATCTATCAGCAGCACCGAAATACCCAGCACTATCAAATTGAGGACAATAAACTTAAGCAGCTGCATCCGGTCAAAGCCATCCTTCGAGCCCCGTCCCCGATCCTTAAAGGTTACCCTCTTGTTCCAAAAAAAGCTGTTGGCCGTGCCGGCGCTGTACGAAAGAATCTGCGCCGGCGTATTCATCATTCCCAGCGTGTGCAGCAGCGTAAACACCGCAAAATCAATCAGCGTATTGAGCAGTCCCACAGCATTAAACTTTAGAAACTGTACAATTCCGGCACGCCGTCCATTCCCGCTATCTGACATTATCCTGCGCCTCTCGTTCACCCTTATGGTCCGTATACTCTCCAGGGTAACCTTTCACTTCACGCACAATATATAACGGCCGGTCCTTCGATTCATCGTAGATCCGTCCGATATATTCGCCGATGACCCCGAGCAGCATCAGGGTAATGCCGTTGAACAGGAGATTTACGCCCACGATGGAGGTCCAGCCGGGAACATTCCAGGAAGTGAAGAACTTCTGGAATATAATCAGGAACAGGTACAGGAAGCTGAAGAAGCTCAGAAAGAACCCGACATATGAAGCAATCTTGAGCGGTTTATGCGAAAAAGAGGTGATGCCGTCCAGGGCGAACCGGATCATTTTCTTCAGCGGATATTTCGTTTCACCGGCAAAGCGTTCCTCCCGCACATATTCGACGCTCGTCTGCCGGAACCCGACCCAGCTCACCAGGCCCCGCACATACCGGTTCTTCTCTTTGAGTCCGCGCAGCACATCGCATACTTTGCGGTCGATCAGCCGGAAATCCCCGGTATCGGTCGGGATATCGACACTGGTCATATTGCGGAGCAGGCGGTAGAAGAGTTTGGCGGTTGTTTTCTTAAACAGCGTTTCCCCGTGCCGCTTTAACCGCTTGGCGTAGACGACCTCATAGCCCTGCTTCCACTTGTCGATCATCTGCAGGATAACCTCGGGCGGGTCCTGCAGGTCGGCATCAATAACAATAACCGCGTCCCCTTGGGCATAATCCATGCCGGCCGTAATCGCCACCTGATGCCCGAAATTGCGGGAGAAATCCACCAGCTTGACATGCTCGTCGGCACTGCAGATCTCCCGCATGATCTCAGCCGTACGGTCCCGGCTGCCGTCGTTGACAAAGACCAGCTCATACGTATCGCCGCATCCGTCCATCACACTCCGGAGCCGCTGATACGTATGCCGGATCACTTCCTCCTCATTAAACATGGGGACCACTACACTGTATCTGGCTTTCACCCTCGGTTCCTCCTAATTCCGCGGCTCCCCTAGAATACCCAGGACGGGAACCAGCGTAAGATATCCGTTACATAGCCCCTGTTAACCTCCATGCCCGAAAGCACAGGGTAGAACATAATGAACAGAACGGCAGCCACAGCCACGTAGGTATAGCGGACATATTTCATCTCGGCGAATCTGTCCTCCAGCAGCTTCATGATATATACAATAGCAAGAATCATAAACGGCACCATGGCAAAATAATGGTAAAGGAACGTTTCGCGCGGCACCAGCATCCACGGCACATACTGTGAGAAGAAGCCGATCCAGAGCATATACAGGTTCTTCTCCCTGCGCTTAATAATAAGCCATAGCGCTGCCAGCATCGCAAAGATTCCTGTCCACCAGATCAGCGGATTGCCGATGGTCACGATACTGCTGACCCGCCCATCGGGCAGGCCTTCACCGCCGCTGTAGAACCAGACCGGACGCTTCATAAACGGCCACTCCCACCAGGAGGAAGCGAACGGATGGGTCGCCACAAGCTGGCTGTGGTAGTTGTACATATTCTTCTGGGCATCAATGAGTCCTTTAAAGGTGTAGCCCTCGGCTGTAACCGACAACACCGGGATAAAGGACAACGCATAGACTACCGCAGGAATAACCACAAAGAAGCCTACACAGCTCACCAAGGTAATGATGGTATTCTTCCAGAAACGGTCTGCCTTGCGTAACCCAACTTTGAGGTCGGCGTCCCCGTTGCCTTCGGCCAGTACCCGCCCCGCCGCCTTGTACTCCCTGTAGCGCTCGAAGAGTGACAGGAACAGCATAATCGCAAGTCCTGCGCCCCCGTACAGCACAATCCACTTGGAGGCGACGCCGATGCCGAAGAACAGGCCGGACCAGAAGAGCGGCAGCAGGGTCTTGCGCAGCGGCTCGCGGTAGAAGTTCATAGTGACATATCGCTGCATGAAATAGAACATTAACATAATGAAGAATACGCCGTAAACGTCGATGGTAGCAATCCGCGTCTGGGTGAAATGCATGAAATCCAGCGCGAACAGTCCGGCCGCAAGTGCGGCGTACAGCGTCTTATGGAAGAGCCTCTTGCCCATCATATAAATCAGCGGCAGCATCGCGACTCCAAACAGCGTGCCTATAATACGCCAGCCGAACGGATTGACACCGAACAGCTCCATACCGACCGAGATCAGCACCTTGCCGAGCGGCGGGTGGGTATTCTCGTAGGCAACGATACCATGGGCATGTTCATATGCGGTCCGGGCGTGATAAATCTCATCAAAATAAGTACTGTTCATGAACCCGGCATATTCCGGAATAATCGACTGTTCATCGAACAGATTGGCAGGCGAGCCCTCCTGGGCCGTCCCGGTTTCCGGGGTAACGGCAGCTACCGGCAGCGGCGTCCGTCCGCCGCCCTGCTCGTAGAACGCCATCTCATGCAGGATGAAGCCCGGCGTTCCCACCGTCAGCTTGACGTATCTTGCCGGTACGTTCAGCTGCTGGCTTTTCCAGATCAACACGTTGCCGACTTCTTCGTTCACATCGAGCGGACTACCCCAGGCATCCGGTGTCTGGCTGAACTCCAGCTTGAATTTGCCGGTCCCGACGCCTCCAAAAATATTTACCCGCTCCAGCTGCCTGCTCTGTCCCAGATCCACAACAAAGCTGTCGCCGGCGGCGGCAGGGCGCCAGATGGTTTCCGGGGATTTGGTGGAGCCCAGATTCGTTAAGGCCAGCGCGGCATATACGGCGGTAATCGCCAGCATGATGATCCAGTCCCTGCGGGTAAGCAGGCGTTTCTTCGATTTCCCCGCAGCTGCCGCCAGCGGGCGCAG
Source organism: Paenibacillus tepidiphilus (assembly GCF_008635795.1). GTDB lineage: Bacteria > Bacillota > Bacilli > Paenibacillales > Paenibacillaceae > Paenibacillus_AQ > Paenibacillus_AQ tepidiphilus. Next base: position 5,834 of record NZ_VWRQ01000013.1, read on the forward strand.
CCCCTCAACCAGCTGCAGATCAGCAGCGGATTTATCGGCCGCCGTCTGGGGCAGCGGAAGCCGCTTCACATCACCCCGGATATACACAGCCAAACCTACGTACAGCATATAAGCAAGCAGCGCCAGATTGGCGATTGAGGTGACCAGCACAATCCCGTCGGAAGGCGGATTGCTGCCGGTGTTCAAGTACGCCAGGGTGTAGCCTACATTGATATACTGGGTGATGCTGAAGCCAAGGAACAAGGTCAGGAAACGCCGGTCCTTGCTCTCTATAAAAGCGAATAAGGCGAGAATCAGCGCCGGATAGATGTAACGTTCATGCATTTTGGTGCCCAGCACGAACATGATTACGATCAGGAGCATTCCGATGAAATAGGATTTCGTCAGGTCCTTGCTGTCTTTCTTGAACGAAAAATGCGCAGCTGTCGCTACGGCGAACAGAATTGCGATAAAGCCCCAGGTCCGGTACGGGATGCCCAGGAACATCAGATCCAGCGAGGACCACATCGGATCGGTCAGCGCGTACAGATTAAAAGCGTTGACGGTAGAATACGGATATGAGGAAAGCGTGTTGCGGTACAGATCAATTAAGCCGCCCAGCCCGCCGTTGTTCCAGAAGAATGGCGTGGCCAGCACGATAAAGATTCCAAGCCCGTACAACGCGCCAACGGCAAGCTGCTTCCAGGCCCGCGCGTGATAGAAGGCAAACAGCAGCACCGGTGTAAAGATAAATGCCTGCGGTTTGATCAAAGCAGCCAGCGCGAAGAATATCGCGGCCCGGACAAAAGCTTTGTCAGCAGCACCCGCAATGCTCAGCAGCAGGAACACAACAAAGAAGGAATCCGCCTGTCCCCAGGCCGCCGAATCCATCAGCACCGCCGGATTGAACAGGAAGAGCAGCGTAAGTCCGACGGCCATGCCGGAGCCAAGCTTTTTACGGCCGAAGCGGTAGATAAGTGCTCCCAATACCAGATCAGAGAGAATGGCCGGCAGCTTGAAGACCAGCGTCTCCCCGCCGGAGCCGTGGGCAAAGCCGAACAGATTCTTGATCAGGGTAAGCAAATACAGTATGTACAGGTACCCCGGCGGGTAATCGGCGAAATAGCCTTCCTCATAGAACTTGCCCGGACCCAGATCGACCAGACGCTGTCCCCAGGAAATGAAGGTATTCATATCATTCTGGTAGCCCTGTGCAGTCAGCCCGATCCAGATACGGACAATCAAAGCGGCTCCAAAGATGACATATAACCATCTTGTGTAGATGACTTCCTCTTGCTTCAGCAGCCGGTCGCTGCGGAATGCCCGGGTAAGCATCCAGGCAAAGAACGCACTAAACAGCGCCGAGAAGAGCAGCAGCTTGGCCGGAGAGACCTTGTGCGGAACTTCGGTTGGCTCACTGCCACCGCCCGCCGCAGCTGCAGCATCCAGCGATATAGCGTTCACCCCGTCCGGAAGCGCCTCTACCCGCTCAACGGATAAATCGTCGAAATAAGCTTTGCCTTGAATCAGATTGGAGTAGCCGCCAAGCGCCACTCCGATGCCGGCTTCCTTCTGCTCCTTGCCGGCTTGGCCGTAGTACTCTACGTACTGCCAATCGCCGCCGGTATCGGCCACGGCGGGATATCCGCCCCCGACGCCTACCGGAAAGATGTTCGCGCCAAGACCTGAGCCTGCAGTATTGGCAACTTTAATGTACCCGGAAATTTTGTAGTACGCTTCCGGGTCCACGGCTACGGTCTGGACCCATTTCAAATGGTTCGGCTCCAGGTTCTCGATCACTGCCGCTTTGCTTCCGGAGTGCACCTCCTCGGACTGGACGGATAACAGGCCGGAATTCTCTCCGGCTATCCATTCATCCTTGGTCCAGCCAAGAGGGGCGCCGCTCTCCCCTTCTTCAAAGCCGGGATTCTGCAGCAAATTGCCGTCGGCAAACACGTTCGCCGCAGGAAGCATGAACAATAACAGGATAATAGCGATGACAGCCAAACCTTGCGTTCTTTTGATCATTGTTCCAACCTCACCTCGTCAATGTTAATCCATTCTTTCCCGAACGTCCGCTCCGGTCAGCAGCACACTGTAGCGGGCGAACTGTTTAATCGAATATTCACCTTGTACAGCAGGGAGTACGTCGTTATTGTGAAAGACATAGGCAGTACCTGCCGGGACATTCAGCAGCCGGCCGAAGCGGTAGCGCCCGAAGGAGGACACCCGCTGGAAAGCCTCCCCGGGATTGGCATAAACCACAGATTCCAGGAAGTCGGCAGGCTTGATTTGTTCATAGAACAGGACGTAAATGTAGGGCATATTGATCATATCGGTAACATAAATGTCCCCACTGCTATGCTCAGTCGCATAGGAAATGGCTTCGCCGGCGGATTCATAGAAGGCCGCACCAATCTGCTGCGGAAATTCACGGAAATACTCCCCTGCGAACATGCCGAACATAACGGCAAAAGCCGCTGCAGACAGGACCCCGATGAGCCGCAGCCGCTGGCCGGCCCAAATGCAGCCGGCGGTGATCAGCATGATCAGCGGGAAGAAAATAATATTCATGCGGTTAATATTCACCTGGGTAATCAAAGCCATCAGCACTGCCGCAAGCAGCCATAGCAGCACCAGCGCCTGTCCATATGTCTCCCCTTCACGTTTCCGGGCAGCCGCAAGCATGACAACAAGGCCGATAAGCGCAAAGGGCAAACCGAGCGGGTAGGCGTAGCCGAAGCCCGGAAGCGTATTCCAGAGCAAACCGTCGCTGCCGGTGTACATCATCTCCGCAAATACACGAATATTAGCCCGGGCCGTCTGCAGCAAGTCCCCGCTGAAGACCGAGGACACCTCTTCCACACGCGGCATCGTCAGCTTGGGGACCGACAGCAACGGAGTGCTTATTCCCGCCCAGCCGAATCGGTTAATTACTATAAATAATAATATGGGCAGGGCCAGCAGCACAAATAATATGCCGTTCCACAGAAGCAGCCCCAGCTTCAGCCTGCGGCGGTACAGCAGCAGCGCGGCTGCAAACAAAGCGAAGACAGGCACGAAAAAATAGGCGGTACCGTAAGCATAAAGCGAAAGGGCTAGCAGTACGGTAAAGCCAAGCGACCACTTCGGTTCTTTGCCTGATCGCAGCAGACAATAAAAGGCGATCAGCACCACTGTCGGAAACAGATTCGATTCCAGTGCCCAGCGGGACATCATAATATGCCAGGGATTAATGGAAATCATAAACATCGCGGCGGTACCCGCTGCCCGGGAAGGATAAAGCCGCTGCATAATCAAATAGAAGAAAAGCATGCCGAGCAGTCCCATCAGGACACTGAGAGCCCGCACCGACAGCGGGTTCAGGCCGAACAGCAGAATAAACGGCATGGATAAATACGCATAAAGAGCGTTCTGTCCGCTGCCCCAGCTAATCAGATGCACCGGCAGACGAATACCGTTGCGGTCGATGCCGTAATGCAGAATGGCATAGGCATCATAGCCAATCGACGCCTCATCCTGATTGAGTCCCGGGGGAACGGAGCCGATGTACAGCAGCCGTACAAGCGCCCCCAGGGCAAACAGCAGTAGCGGCCAGGGGTTGGTCTTGATTGCACCGAGCATTTTATTCACATAGCCAGGCAATACGGATCACCTCTTCCAACAATATAATCTAAATACTGGGTGAAGGAAAGAGCGGCGATTGTCCGTAGATAGCCCCACAATATGTTGTAACTGTCTGGAAGCCGGTTCAACTGCTTTGCGGGACCCGGTTTACTTTTCAAATCAACCAAAAAAAGCGGCCCCTTCATTCTGTTGAAGGAGCCGCTTGGCATTTGTCTTGTAATAAGCCGGATGAAATTCGCTTAACCCTGGCTGCCGATCAGCAGATAGCGGAGAACGATCAGCACCGCCAGTACCCACATCATCCAGTGGATATCATATTTCTTCTTGCCGGCCAGGTTGGCCACACAAGCGAGAATAACGTAAGTCACGATACCGAACGAAATACCGTTAGCGATATTGTAAGTGAAGGCCATGATCGTGAAGGTCAGGAACGATGGAATCGCAACGACCATATCCTGAAAATCAATGTCGCGGATCGACTGGGCCATCAGTACACCGACAATAATCAATGCAGCAGCGGTAGCCGAGCCCGGAATCAAGGCGACAACCGGAGCCAGGAACAACGAAAGCAAGAAGCAGATGCCTGTCGTTACCGCTGTCAGACCGGTACGTCCGCCTTCGGCGACACCGGCAGCACTTTCTACATACGCAGTAGTGGTCGAAGTCCCCATCATCGCACCTCCGGCAACAGCTACAGCATCAACGAACATCGCATTGCCGACACGCTTCTGGCCTTCTTCTTTGTTCTTCATAATTCCAGCACGTTCTGCGGTACCCACCAGGGTGCCGAAGGTATCAAACAATTCTACGAAAGTAAAGGTAGCAATGGCCGAGACGATACCGGTATGCATAATGCCGTCCCAGTCAAATTCCCAGAAGTTGAGCTGCGTGAAATCAGGAACCCACGGCGTCGTCGGGTTGTTCAAAGAGCTGAAATCAACAGCGCCCATCAGAATGGCAGCAAGTGTTGTGCCCAGAATACCAAACAGGATAGCACCGCGTACTTTCAGCACCATCAGAATGGCAATCAGCAGCAGACCGATAAGAACGAGTTGAACGTTCGTGTTCTCCATGCTGCCCATATGAATAACCGTCTCGAAGGAGAGCACATCTGTCAGTGTGTTAGCCGGGATGTCCTTGCCCGCTTCCACGCCGATGGTCATCAGTCCGCTGTTCTTCAGACCAACGATGGTAATGAAGAGGCCGATGCCGACGGTGATAGCGTGCTTCAGGCTGTCCGGAATTGCGACCAGCAGCATCTGCCGTACTTTAGTGACAGTCAGCAGGATAAAGATTAAACCGGAGATAAAGACCGCTGTCAGGCCCATCTGCCAGGTGAATTTGTGATCAGTTGAAGCGGATGCCAGAATAACGGAAGCAAAGTATGCATTAAGACCCATGCCCGGTGCCAAAGCTACCGGAAAATTAATGAATACGCCCATGGCAATCGTGAAAATACCGGCGGCAAGCGCCGTAGCCAGAAATACGGAATACCAGCCCATATCGATCCGGCCGAAGGCTGTCAGCGTGCTGGGATTGACCGACAGAATGTAAGCCATGGCCATAAAAGTAGTGATACCGGCCATAATTTCTGTGCGGACGGTGGTTCCGTTTTCTTTGAGCTTGAAGAAGCGGTTCAAATTATTCTCCCCCTAAGGTGTGTGGTATCTGTACGCAAGCAAAAGCCGGCATCCACAAGGGCACCGGCTGAAAAAAGCGCCGTCCCCTTCCTCCTCCGCGGGTATCCGCCGATTCAGTCAAGACGTTGCACTTCTTTATCGTAGCCAGGCCATTACGGTGACCTCGTAGATACTTCCAGGCCAATCCCCGGAATTATACGAAATGTATATGCTGCTTTGAACGCTTTTTCATTTTAGGTGTAGTTGACATGACTTGTCAATGGTAAATACGAACATTATGCGTGAGGTTTGCGATAACGTTCGTAAATCGTCCATTTTTATTATAGAATCTGGGAATCAGCAAACGAAAACAGGGCTTACGATTCTAAATACCGGGGCTTTGTGGATCTTTATCTGAGCATCCGCTGGTGTGCATGCTCTAGAAATGCCCTTTTTGGGGAGAAATATTCTTCGGCTAGTTGTCATATATAATTGACACTCCGATTTCAGAAAGCGTTGCCGAAAGCGAATATGACAGCGAAGCTGATTACAAGACAGCCCTTCAAGGGTTAAAAAAGAAATATGCTTGGGCGGGGGCCCAATGGGGCTTCACTATGCTGATTCTGATGGAATTTCTGTTTCCGGCTTTGACAGGTGAGAAATTACATATTTCTTTATTCTCCGTTGTACTTTGGATTCTAATGGGGGGCGCTTTTGGCGCAGGTACATATTTCCTGAGCAAAAGAAATATTAAGGCGGTCCGGGAAGAATCATGACCGGCCGATGCGCAAACCAGTACAGGGCGGTGCCGATCTATATCGGGTTCACCCTCCTTTAATTAATGGTTAGGCACAGATAAAAGCCTTCCGGGACCGCAGCACTCGCGGCCCTGGAAGGCTCTTGTGGTTATACAGATCATCTATACTTGTGCAGCGCCTGCAGCGGGCACGGCAGCAATCCTAAACAGTGAAGCCTACTCCCACTCGATAGTCGCTGGCGGCTTGGAAGTCACGTCGTAGACGATACGGTTGACGTTATCGACTTCGTTGACGATGCGCACTGAAATCTTCTCCAGCACATCCCAAGGAATGCGCGCCCAGTCGGCGGTCATGCCGTCGATGGAAGTTACGGCACGGATGCCGACGGTGTAGGAATACGTGCGTTCGTCGCCCATGACGCCGACGCTCTTCATGTTCGGGAGGGCCGTGAAGTACTGCCAGATCTCCTGATCGAGACCGGCTTTGGCAATTTCCTCGCGCAGAATATAGTCGGAATCGCGCACGATCTGCAGCTTGTCCTCTGTCACTTCGCCCAGCACGCGGATCGCGAGCCCCGGACCCGGGAACGGCTGGCGCATGACGATTTCCTTCGGCAGTCCCAGCTCTTCGCCCACCTTGCGGACCTCATCCTTGAACAGGGTATTCAGCGGCTCGATCAGGCTGAATTTCATGTCCTCCGGCAGTCCGCCCACATTGTGATGCGACTTGATCGTCTGGGCGGTCGCCGTACCGCTCTCCACGATATCCGTGTACAGCGTGCCCTGCGCCAGGAATGCGAAATCGCCCAGCTTGGCCGATTCTTCATCGAAGCAATAAATAAACTCGTTGCCGATCAGCTTCCGTTTCTGTTCCGGATCGGAGACCCCGGCCAGCTTGCCCAAGAAGCGGTCACGCGCATCGATCTTCACAACATGGATGTCGAATTTGCCGACAAAGGTATCCATTACGCTCTCGGCTTCGCCCTTGCGCAGCAGACCGTGGTCGATGAACATACAGGTCAGCTGGTCGCCGATTGCCCGGTGAATCAGCATCGCTACCACCGAAGAATCCACACCGCCGCTAAGCGCGCACAGCACCTTCTTGTCCCCGACCTTCTCCTGAATATCGCGCACAGCCTCCTCGATGAACGATTCCATGGTCCAGTTGCCTTCACAGCCGCATACTTCATACAGGAAATTTGAAATCATGTCGTTCCCGTTGACGGAGTGGCGCACTTCCGGGTGGAACTGCACGGCATAGAATTTCCGCTCCGCATGGCTCATCGCGGCAATCGGCGCACTCTCCGTGCCTGCATCCAGCACAAATCCGGCCGGAAGCTCCACCACATGGTCCCCGTGGCTCATCCAGACGGTCTGACCGCTCTCCAGGCCCTTGGCCAGTGCAGCATGCTCCAGAAAATCGACGTTGGCCTTGCCGTACTCACGCTTGTCCGCACGCTCTACCTTACCGCCCTGCTGATGGGCCATCAGCTGCATGCCGTAGCAGATGCCGAAGATCGGCAGGCCCAGATCATAAATAGCCGGGTCTACATGCGGCGCATTCTCGGCGTACACACTGCTGGGTCCTCCGGAGAATACGATCCCCTTCGGCTGAAGCTCCTTGATTCTCTCCACCGGCGTGTTATATGGCAGCAGCTCGCTGTATACACCCAAATCGCGAATTCTGCGGGCAATCAGCTGGTTATATTGTCCCCCGAAATCGAGAACGACGACAATTTCATTTGGCTTGTTCATTACGTGCCTCCCTTGATTATTGGATTCATTATACTCATGGATAAATCGCAGCGTCAAGGGAAGCGGAGCGTCCGGCTGGGATGGTCAACCCAGCCGGAATGTGATCGCCAGGCAGCGGGCCACAAAGGCGGCCCCGTCTGCCCTGGCCGGGGGGCCGCACCCGCAGGGCGGCCCGGCTGCACCATACGCCAGTGTCTCCCACTGGCGTACAAACTCCCCGGCCGCGCGGCGCAGCCGCGGGTCGTCCACGGCCAGCGCGGCGGCGTACTCGCGCGCCGTAACGCCGGGCGGCGGCGGCCCGAACCGCGCCGCCAGCCCGCGCCAGGCCAGCGCGGCGGCGCGCAGCTGCCGCTCGCGGCTCACGCTGCCGGGGCGCAGCAGCGCCGGCAGCAGGGCCAGGCTGCGCCGCCAGCGCCAGGCGGCGGCCGCCAGCAGCAGCGCCGCAGCGGCAAGCGGCGCCCCCGGTCCGCCCGCCGGCGGCAGGGCGGGCGGAAGAGCGTCCGCGCGGTGCGCCGCGGACGGCTCCGGCGCGGCGGCGTGCTCCGCCGCGGGGTCCGCCGCCTGCGCAGCGGCGGCGGAGAAGCCGGGCGTCGGGTCGAAGGGAACCCAGCCGGCGCCGGGGAAATAGACCTCCACCCAGGCGTGGGCGTCGGCCCCGGTGATGCTGTAGCTGCCGGCAGCTGCGCCTGCGAGCGGCGTGCCCGGCCCGTAGCCCTGGATGTAGCGGGCCGGGATGCCGCTGCTGCGCAGCAGAACCGTCATCGCGGTTGCGAAATGCACGCAATAGCCCTGCCGGGTGCCGAACAGGAAATCATCGGCGAAATCGGCACCGGCAGGCGGAATGCGCGTATCCAGCGTGTACATGTAATTCTGCTGCAGATAATCCCGCACGGCGGCGGCGGCATCATAACGGCTCGCGGCCCCGGCCGTCAGCTCTCCGGACAGCTGCGCGACCCGCGCAGGCAGGGATGCCGGAAGCTGAAGGTAGTCCCGGGCCACCTCGTAAGGATCGCCTCCCTGCAGCGTGCGCAGCACCTCCGGGTCAGACTCCGGCAGCCGGGAGGTTACCGTATATTCCCGGATTCCTTCAGCCCGGCCGACGAGCGGCAGCCAGAAGCCGCCGTGCTCCCGGCCGTTCAGCACGAAGCCGAGCCGGGACCCGTCTGTAAGCGCGATCTGTCCGACGTCCAGCACAGCTCCGGCCTGAAAGAGCGGCACCCCTCCGGGCGAAGGTGACACGAACCTGATGTGCTGCTCCAGCGTGGCGCCGGCTTCCGGCAGCGCCCCGGCAGGCAAGGCAGTCAGGCTGAGCCGGGAGAGCGGGTCCCCGTCCTTAAGCCAGCGGCGTCCGTCATAGTCGGCAAGGCTCTCCCCCTTCAGATATACCGGCCGGCCGGAGGATACCGTAAAGACCGGCTCGGCGGAGGGCGTTAACGGAGCGCCCAGCTCCTGGTCCCCCGGGCCGTATCCGGTCGTTTTGGCTTGGCGCGTGCCGGGCTGATGGCGGAGCTGTCCGCCCGCGAAATCCTGCAGCTGTGCGTACACCTGCTGCAGCGTCAGTTGAGACGCGGGCCGGGGACCGTAAAGCTGCCCCCCGGCCCAGGCCGCCAGAGCGAGCAGCACCGCAGCGGCGAGTGCGCAGCCGCCCCAGCGGATGTAAGGAAGCCTGCGGCGCCCTGCCGCCTCCGCAAGACGCAGCAAAGCGCCCAGGCTGAGCATCCACAGGATCAGGCCGGCCGCAATCAGCACATCACGGTCCGTCTCCAGCCCGAACACGAGATTCAGCGCAAGCAAATAGAGAATCGTTACGGCATAGAACAGCGCAGCACTGCCCCGATGCAGGGCCAGCTGCTGTACGGAGCAGACCAGCAGCCCCCAGCCCCCGGCAAGAATCAGCAGCCGGGTGGCTTCGCTGATTTCGGCCACCCTCCCGCTGAAGAGCAGCGCCGCTTCCTCTCTGAACCCTGCGGCATACCCTTCCAGCCAGCCCGGACCGGCTCCGGCGGCTGCGGCGCAGTACCAGGTAAGGGCCATGATGGCGAACTGTCCTCCCGCCTGCACCGCCACCGGCAAGCGGAAGCTTCCCCAGAACAGAAGCGCCGCAGCGGCCAGCATCAGAATTTCCAGCAGCTCTGCCGTCGGGCCGCCTTGTGCCCGGCGGTGGAGCGGCAGCAGCCATTCCATAAAAACGCCCGCAATGGTCAAAGAGAACAGCAGACGATAATAGAAGGGGGCATTCCCTCTATTATCGGCCTTGCTGTTCTCCATCCATTCCGGGTTCTCCGGCAGACTGTACTCCACTCCGCAAGCGGAGGGCGCAGAGCTGCCGCCCGGGTGGCGTGAGGCGGCCGCCGGGCTTCCCCCATCCGGGGCGAACCGGATCACGCTATATCTTTTGCCCAGTATGCCCATGGATTGCCGCCTCCCCGTGTCCGGACATAAGCCCCGAATCATCCAGGCAGTAGAGCCGCGCTCCCAGCCGCTGCAGGCTTGCTGTGACCGTTCCCGCTTGACGCGGCTTGGCGTCCGTTGCCACTGCACGCCCGGCAGGCTCGGCTTGCCGGTCCCACATATAATACAGCTCGACCTGGATGCCCTGCGTCAGGCAGCCGGCCAGCGCACGTGCCGATTCTGTATCCAGAAGTCCCGTAATGACTGTTACCTTCATCCCCGGAATCCAGTGGCGCGAAGCGTCCTCCAGCAGCCGGGCCAGGCTGCGGTTGCCGTCCGGCACAATCTCCGTCAGCAGCTCCCGTACCCGGGCGGGCATCCGGCCCAGACCTTCGTAGCGTGCCATGCCTTCCGGCCAGCCGCCGCTGAACAGCTGTACATAGGCTTCGGAGCGTTCGGCAGCCAGCAGCAGGCCCATCGCCGCCGACACTGCGCGCTCGAACGCCGGAGGAGAGGCGTTTCTGCGGATACGCGGCGGAAGCAGCGCGTGGGGGATGGCATAGCTTGCGGGATCATTGGCCAGTACAATGCAGGTCATCCGCCCCTGCTCCCGCTCGGGTACCCTGCTCTGCAGCGTCCCCTTGCGGGCACTGTTCTTCCAGTGTATCCGGCTCAGCGGATCACCGGGCGCATAGTCGCGGATATCCGCCGCTTCACTTCCCTGCGCCTTGCCCTGATGGAGCACGGCGATGCCGCCCGCCGCCATCCCGCTGCCTGGCAGCGTTCCATGAACCGGCAACGCCCGGGGCAGCACCCTGAAGCCCTCCCGGGACTCCGGCCGCAGTTCGCCCGTGAACAGTCCCGGGAGATCACCCCAGGTGACTGTGCAGTTCTGCAGCCGGTGGATACCGCGCGGCACTCCCTCCAGCGTGTATGAATAAGTAAACGAACGGCGGAACCCCGGAAAGAGCAGCTCCCGGTGGCAGCCCCCATCCCAATTATCGGCAATCAGCATCCAGGGCAGCGGAATGCGCGAGGTAAAAGCCAACTGCAGCTCTATCGTCAGCGTATCTCCGGCAACCGGATGGATAGGGTAAATACGGCGCGTAATATTCACCCTGCGCGGGCCGAGAAGCTGCAGCATGGCTCCGCCGAGCATCAGCATACAGCTGGCGGTCAGCAGAAACAGCAGCGCCATTCCGCCGCGCCACATGTATAAAGAACCGAAGAGGGCACTTACGGCTCCCATACGCAGCCACTGGCCGGCAGCAGTGCGCCTATATTCAGTGCTGGTTAGAGAAGAAGAGGGCAAGAGGCATCCTTCCTTTGGTCATAGACTAGCTCCGCAGCAGCTTAACGCCGTAATGCCGGAGCCTTAATACTGTCTATTCTTCCCATGAAAAAGGGCGCCCAAACCCGCCTTGCTCTTGAACTGCAGCCAGTTAATTCCGGCTAAAGCGCCTTGACGCGCCGTTCCTCCGCCGTAACACCGGCCTGCCGGAGCGGATGCCCGCTCATCTCCAGCAGCTCCCTTAGCGGTACCCACAGCGTGGAGCCGATAAGCCGGATATCCGCTGCACGCACTTCACCGGCGCCTTCCTTCCGGAAGCCTTCCTTTCCGGTACCCGCTTTCAATGTAGCTGTAAATCTCCGGTTCTGCGCGTCGGCCGTGAGGGACCGGCCATTCCAGACCACCCTGCCGCTGCGTGTGGCCGCGTCCCAGGACACATCTCCTCCGAGCCGCTCGATCACTGCACGCAGCGGGACGAGGTAACGTCCTTGCTCCACAAGATATTCTCCCGCTTCCAGTCTGGCCTCCTGCAGCCCGACCTCCAGCACCAGCGGCTTGCCGGAAGCGAAGAGGGCGGCATTCGGAACAATGTTGGCGGCGACCCAGGCAGCAGGCGGCTGCGCCCGCTGCAGCTTCTCCGCCGAGGAGGATACCCGGAACACCACCTGCCGCACGCTGTTGTCCAACACGCCGAAGGAATAGCCTGCCGCCTTGTAGCGTCTGATGATTTCGGGAAGCGCCTTGACGCTCTCCTCATGGCCTCCCCCGTCATGCAGCAGCAGAATAACCTCACTGTCGCCCAGACCCTCCAGGGAATCCCGTACAATATCGGCGGCGGGAACGCCTCTGCGCCGGGAATCGCCGCTGTCCACCGTCCAGTCCATCACGGTGTATCCCGCTTGCTTCATCAGGCTGAAATACGCGGCGTCGAAATGGCCGTAGGTGCCCCCCGGAGCCCGCACCAGCTGCGGACGGCTGCCGGTAATCTCCCGCAGCACTTCCTCCGTCTGCTTGATTTGGGTCCAGAAACGGGTAAAGCCGCTATATAAATCGCTGTAGTTATGGTTATATGTATGATTGCCGATGGCATGGCCCTGCTCCCAGAGGGCATTGATCAGCTCAGGCCGGGTCCTGGCCTGCTCCCCCAGCACAAAGAAGGTCGCTTTGATCTTCTGCTCCCGCAGAATATCCAGGACCTTGGGCGTGATTGCACTCGGACCGTCGTCGAAGGTGAGATACACCATTTTCGGCGATTTCTGTTCCGGTGCACTACCCGATTCAGTTGCACTAAGGGCTGTGTTCTTAACCTCCGGCACGGCTGATACGCCGGGTGCCTGAGATGGAGCAGACCGCTGCGCCAGGACCGCCCGCTTGGCAGCCGGAGCCGGAGCCGCCGCCGCTGCGCCAGTCCGATCTTCTTGCTTCAAGCCAGCCGGAGCATTATTCTTAGAGAATACGGCGGACGTGCTGTACGGAGCGGAATATGGCTGCCCGGAGGCATCCGGAAGCGGGCCTGTCCCCCAGCCGGGCCCAGCAGCTCCCCACAATAATGCCATAATCAGCAGTGCGCGGATCATTATCCGGCGGATGGGCTTGTTACCGCAAATCTTCATTTTTTATACCTCCAGCTTCTGCGCTTTTGGTAGATTGTATGAAGACAAGCCCGATTATAGACTTCAGACTGCGCGCCTTTTGGAGGTTGAACCATAGTTATGGAAATACTGAAATGGATCGAGGAGCTGTTTGCCTCATACGGCTACAGCGTGCTGTTCGTTGGACTGCTGCTGGAGTTCGTGGCGCTGCCCTTTCCGGGAGAAACGACCATGGCGTACGCCGGCTTTCTCTCCTATACCGGAAGACTGGACTTTGCGGCGCTGGCCGCAGTTGCTTTTACCGGCACAACTGCGGGAATGACCCTCACCTATTGGATCGGACTCAAGGCGGGACTGCCGTTTATCCAGCGCTACGGCAAATGGTTTCTCTTCTCGCCCGTTAAGCTTGAGAAGACACAACGCTGGTTCGAGCGGTACGGCAGCATCCTGATCTCCATCGGTTATTTCATTCCCGGGGTCCGGCATTTCACCGGCTATTTCGCCGGCATTATCGCTCTTCCCTTCCGCAAATTCGCAGCCTATGCCTATGGCGGGGCGCTGCTGTGGGTGCTGCTGTTCCTGGGAATCGGCAAGGTGTTCGGCCCGCAATGGCTCGGCATCTTCCATCTGTTCGAGCTGTACGCCCTATGGATCATTTCGGCGGCCGCTGCGCTTGCCGCCCTGCTTGTGATATACCGTTACCGTGGCAAGCTCGGCTTGCTGCTGCAGCGGCGCAGGGGCGTTACAAGAGCAAAGGCGGGAGCGAACAGGTCCCCGAAGGAAAGATAAGCGCTCCTCCCCGCTGCGCCTATGCCTTGGATAAGGCGGAGCGCCGCCGTCTGCTGTGTACCAGCGCGTACGTGCCAAGCAGCAGCGCAATCCCGGCAAAGCAGGCGCCGCCGGCAAAACCCAGACTCCGCGGCTCAAGGTATTCCAGCAGCCAGCCTGCCGTCAGCATGGACAGCCCCATCAGCGTATTCCCTGCAGCCGCCAGCATCCCGAACAGCATCGGCTGCAGCGCTGCCGGAGTCTCCCGCATCATCAGCGTATCCAGACAGGCGCCGCCGATGCCGCCGCACAGCGCCAGCAGAATGTACAGCCCAAAGGCGGAGTACAGGCTGCCGCTGAGGCTGATCCCCATCAGCAGCGCCCCCTCCAGCAATAGTCCGGCAAGCGCCACGGCGAGCAGCCTCCGCCGCAGCAGGCGTTCGGCCAGCGCGCTAAGGCTGAGACCGATGCCCAGCGCAGCATATAAGGCTCCGACGCCAACATCTCCCGCCTGAAACACCTCCACCGCGTACACACTGATCAGCACGTTGTCCCAGCCGTTAAACAGCGGGACCAGCAGCTCATAGCCGATGACAACCTGCAGCACCAGACTGCCTCCGGCCAGCCACCTCAGGCTTCGTTTCCAGGCGGGCACTCCTCTTCCCGCCTGCCCTTCTAAGATGTTCTCCCGGGGTTCCGGCTTCTCTTCAGGCGACTCCTTATGATCCGGAAACCGCAGGCCTCCCAGCAGCAGCGCCGCCAGCAGGAACGACACGCCGTTCAGCACGAAAGCGGTCTCCGGCCCGAACCAGTAGGACACCACCCCGCCGGCAAACGCGCCCACAATCAGGATGCAGCCGTTCATCAGCTGCTCCAGGCTGTTGATCCGCAGCAGCCGGTCCGGTCCTGCAAACAGCGGTATGGATGATTTACGCACCGGACTGTATACCGCTTCGCCGGCGGCCAGCAGGAAGCTGGCCACATAGGCCAGCCATAACCTCTCCGTGCCATCCACCAGGATCAGGGACAGCGCCACAGGAGCCCGCAGCACATCCAGAGCGATCATAATCCGTTTGCGCGGCAGCCTGCCGGCCAGCAGCCCGCCGAGCGGGGCCATAAACAGATAGGGCAGCACCCGCAGGCCAAGCGATATCCCCACAGCCATTCCCGAGCCCGTCAGCTGCAGAATCATCGCCAGCAGCGCGACGCTGCTGAAGCGGTCGCCGATACCGTTCACCAGACCGGTCAGAAATAAACGGGGGTATCCCCGCGAAGGTGTAGCCGGGTTCAGAACTGCGTGCATAAATCTCACTCCAAGGTTATTTTATAAATATCTAATTAGATATTAATCGAATTTATATACAAAGGCAATGCTTTATTTCTGCCCATTTGCTAAGATGGGATCAGATAAGGCTATTCTATAATTCATGAAAGAAGGAGCCCGTCCGTGAAAATCGACCGTTTGCTCTCCATTGTCATTCTGCTGATCAACCGACCTTTGATTCAGGCCAAGGAGCTGGCCGATATGTTCGAGGTATCCGTGAGGACCATCTACCGCGATATTGAAAGCATCAACGAAGCCGGCATTCCCGTGGTCACCTATCAGGGGGCGGGCGGCGGCATCGGCCTCATGGAAGGCTACCGCCTGGACCGCAATCTGCTGACCCAGCGGGAGCTGGCGGATATTTTTACCGGTCTGCAAAGCATCTCCTCTTACGGCGGGGGCGCCCATACCCTTCTCATGGAGAAGATCAGCAGCGTCATTCCTCCGTCGCAGACCGCCGCCTTCCGGCACAAAACCAACCAGCTGATTGTCGACTTTTCACCATGGGGTCTGCAGGGGATCATTGAAGAACGCTTGACGCTGCTCAAAAAAGCGCTGGAGGAGAATGTCCTTGTAACCTTCGAATATGTAAACGCCGGGGGTGCAAGCAGCCAGCGGACGGTGGAGCCTTACACGCTGGTGCATAAGGGGCAGGCCTGGTATCTGTACGGCTTCTGCCGCGGACGCCGGGATTTCCGGATGTTCAAGCTGCACCGCATGAAATCACTCGCCGCCGGTTCGGACAGCTTCGAGAGGCAGGAGCTTCCGCTGCATGAATTGCCCTGGGGCGACGGCTGGAAGGACATCCGCAATACCACTCGCATTCTCCTCCGGTTCCTACCTGCGGGCAGGCATCTCGCCGAGGATTACTTCGATATTGCAGAGCTGCAGCAGGACGAGCGCGGCGGATATACCGTAGCTGTCCACTATCCGGAGGACAACTGGCTGTATGGATTCCTGCTGAGCTTCGGCACCTTGATGGAAGTGCTCGAACCGGAGCATGTCCGGCACAGATTGGGGGAGCTGGCTGCCGGTGTTGCGGCGAAGTACCGGTAGAAACGGCAGAGCAGAGGATTGGCTGAACTTTTCTGCCGGCGCTGTCTTGAACCTGACCGAAGGCTGTCAAGTTAACATGGTTATACTTGATTCTGTAGGCAGGGCCAAGCGCCCTGCACATGAAGCCAAGGAGAGTGTTCATTATGGAAACAGCCGGTACACAGGCGGAGAAAACTGTATTCTGCCAAAGCTGCGGGATGCCGATGACAGGCAGCGAGCTGCTGGGAAGCGAACAGGACGGTACGAAGAATGCGGATTATTGTCTGTATTGCTATGAGAACGGAGCGTTCAAGCAGCCGGGGATTACGCTTGAGGAGATGACAGAGGATTGTACCCGGATTATGGTTCATGAGGGCATGGAAGAGGCGGCCGCCCGCCGGATTCTCGCCGATAGCCTGCCCCATCTGAAGCGCTGGAGTACCCTGAAGACCGCCGAATAAGCCGTTTATTGGCAGGCAAAACATGCAGCGCTGAAGACCTGTTCATTCCACATAAGCCAAAAGGGACTATGCCCCCATAGTACGGGGAAGCGCATAGTCCCTTCGATTAAGCTGGCCTGCTTAGGCCCGCTGCGATTTAACGGGCTGCGGCTGGGCCGCCGTCTCTTCCTTCTGTTCAGCGAAATCGGCCTGCGGCGAAGTCTTCTTGATAAAGAAGGCCAGCACGAAGGCAACAACGGTTACCCAGGTCGCCACATCAAAAGCATGGGTAATGCCGGTAATCATCGCCTCCTGCTTAAGTGTGCCCATCGCCGCCTGATCGGTCTGCGAGACCGCGCCGCTCATTACGGCGTCTGTGACTACGCTGGTGGTCTTGTTGGTCATCAGGCTGACGAACAAGGCCATCCCCAGCGCACCGGCAACGGTACGCAGTGTGTTGGCCATAGCCGTACCGTGCGAGTTAAGGCGCTGCGGCAGCTGATTCAGGCCGGCGGTCATAATCGGCATCATCAGCATCGACATTCCGAACATCCGGGCCGTGTACGTCAGGATCAGATGAGTATACGTCGTTGAATCCGTAATCTGGCTGAATTCCCATGTCGTAATGGTTGTGATCGCAAGGCCGATTACCGCCAGCCAGCGGGCGCCGACCTTGTCAAAGATCATCCCGGTAATCGGAGACATAATCCCCATGAGAATCGCGCCCGGAAGCAGCATCAGCCCGGATTCCATCGGCGTGAAGCCGCGGATGTTCTGGAGATACAGCGGCAGCAGAATCATACCGGCGTACATGGCCATCGTTACTACAATATTGATTACTGTCGTAAGGGTGTACATATTATAGCGGAAAATCCGGAACTCCAGCAGCGGATTCTCCGCCTTAAGCTCCCGCCATACGAACAGCACCAGAGCCAGTGCGCCCAGAACCAGGCAGGAAATGACCGTTGCGCTGCCCCAGCCGTCCGTACCGGCATCGCTGAAGCCGTACAGCAATCCGCCAAAGCCCAGCGTCGAGAAGATCACTCCGGTCTTATCCAGCTTCGGCGAAGATACGGTGCCGACATTCTGCATCGTCTTCATCCCCAGCAGCGTGGAGAAAATCGCCAGCGGCAATACGATAAAGAACAGCACACGCCAGGAATAGTTCTGCACGACCCAGCCCGAAAGAGTCGGGCCTACAGCCGGTGCAAAGACCATGGCCACCGCCATCAGGCCCATGGCCTTGCCCCGCTCTTCAATCGGGAAGATGCGCAGGAACACAATGTTCATCAGCGGCATGAGGATGCCCGCCCCAACGGCCTGGATCACCCGGCCGACCATAATAAATTCGAAGCCGGTCCCGATCCCGCAGACCAGCGTACCGATTGAGAACAGAACCATGGCCGTGGTAAATAATTGCCGGGTGGTGAATTTCTCGACCAGAAAGGCACTGACCGGAATCAGCACACCGTTCACCAGCATAAATCCGGTGGTCAGCCACTGCGCCGTATTGGCGAGAATATTCAGGTCCTCCATCATTTTCGGCAGCGCTACATTCATCAGCGTCTGGTTCAGCAGTGCCACAAAGGCACCGATCAGCAGCGCAGCAATAATTGGCCCTTTGCGGATCGTCCGGCTATCCGCAGCCGTATTCGCAGATATTGTACTCATAGCTTTCGTTGCTCTCTCCCTTGCTCCAAAATTTGAATCACGGCTTCATGCAGCCGTAAAAGCTCGGCAACCTCGTCCTCCGGCATCAGCTGCAGCGGCTGCAGCTGTCTTCTGACCGATTCCCGGCTGCGGTCCCTGATTTCCAGCCCCTTCTCTGTCAGCGCCAGCTTGCAGCTCCGCTTGTCGCTCTCCGAGCGCTGCCTTGTAATCAGGCCGGACTTCACCATCCTGTCCACGATGCCGCTGGCGGCACTATTGCCCAAATGCAGCAGCTCAGCCAGCTCGGATACACCAATATCGGGGCAAAGCGTAAGCTTGCGCAGCACCATCAGCTGTGTGGAGCTTACACTCAAATGCTCGGCATCCTGCCGCACCATCTGCTGAAAGACATGATTTACACGGCGGAACGAAGACATCACTTTATCAATTTGCCGCTCTTTCTCTTCCATCGTTCACCCTCGCCTGCTGTAATAAAAATTACTTCGTATGCGAATTATTTTATTATTTAATTATTTTACTATTTATTTAATTCATGGTCAATCAGTTGCTGAAAGTTTCTGAAATTACGTGAAAGTGGTGTTGTGAATTGCAGCCTGAACAAAAGAAGAACTGGAACGACAGACATAAAGCCTTGACGGCTATGCTGAACAAGCCTGCGGCTCATGCAGGTGCTGTGAACCTGTTTCTGGATCTGCACGCCCCCTTGTATGCCTCGGGCGAAGATGGTGCAGAGGAGTGGAACTTCGAGGATGAACTGCTCAAGAATATTTCCGAGGACACGATGCGGCTTTATCCTGTAAGCACACCCGGCAGCAGCAATTCCGTCGTCTGGCATCTGTGGCACAGCGCCCGGGTCGAAGATATAACGATGAATATGCTGGCCGCAGACAGCGGACAGGTGCTGCTTGTCCAGCATTTTGCCGCAAGCCTGGGGACAGAGTTTACCCATTCGGGAAACGGAATGACCGGGCCCGAGGTCGCGGATTTCAGTGAAGCGGTGGATATTCCGGCTCTGCTGGCTTACCGGAGGGCAGTCGCGGTGAGGACCCGGGAGATTATCGGCGGTTTGGCGCCGGAGGCGTTCAAGAGCAAGGTTGAGCCGGAACGGATTGCCCGCGTGGCCAAGGAAGGAGCCGTCAAGGACTCGGAGCAATGGCTGCTCGACTATTGGGCAGGCAAGACGATTGCCGGTCTGATTCTGATGCCCGCTACCCGCCATAACCTGGTGCATCTGAACAAAGCAGGACGCATCAAGCAGAAGGTTCAGAAATAAGTCCTGCTGCTGCACCACATTCATCGCGGCAAAAAAAGAGCGGGCCGGAGCCATCTCCGTAACCCGCTCTTGTCTTTGTTTAAATCCCGCTGCCCAGCACACCGGCCACCGCCGGTTTGATGGGTAGCCCCGGCTTGAGGGACGTTTCGCTGCCGCCGCCGACAGCTCCGCTGGCAATCGACATCATCAGCTTGATCCGGTTGGCCTGGTTGACGACACTGACACCGGCGTCATAGTCGATGGCCGCGATATTTGCGCCGGGGTACAGCTCCTTCAGCCCCTTAATCATTCCCCGGCCGGTAATATGGTTCGGCAGACAGGCGAACGGCTGGATGCAGACGATGTTATTCACTTCATTATCCAGCAAATCCATCATTTCTGCTGTCAGGAACCAGCCCTCCCCCATCTGGTTGCCTACGGACACGAGCCGGCTCGCCTTCTCGGCCAGACCGTAAATCGTCTCGCGCCCCTTGGCGAGGCCCGCCTTCTCCAGAGCCACCTTCACCGGCTTGCGGTATATTTCCAGATAGGAAATCAGCATCGGATTAATGTACCCGAGCGTTTTGCTCTTGCCGAATTGCTCCGCCTTGTAAATCGGGTTATAGACGCAGTAAAAGATAAAATCAAGGAAGTCCGGCATCACCGCTTCCCCGCCCTCCGCCTCGATCATCTCAATGATCCGGTTGTTGGCGTCCGGATGGAACTTGATCAGAATCTCGCCGACGATGCCGACGCGCGGCTTCTCGGCGGTCGTCACCGGCAGACGGCAGAAATCGGCGACAATCTCCCGGATCAGGCGTTTATATTCCCGGAACGAGAAGGTCGACAGGCTGGCCTTGCAGCGCTCCATCCCCCGGCGGTAGATCACTTCTGCGCTGCCCGGAATCACCTCGTATGGCCGGAAGTGATTGATCAGCCGCATCATCAGATCCCCGTAGCAGGCGGCAGCAATGAGCCTGTTGGCCAGCTTCAGATTGATCTTGAAGCCCGGCTGGGACTCCAGCCCCGATACGTTCAGCGAGATGACCGGGATCTGGCCGAGGCCGCAGTCCTTCAGCGCCTTGCGCAGTAGCGAGATGTAGTTGGTTGCCCGGCAGCCGCCGCCTGTCTGCGACATGATCACCGCTGTACGGTCAGGATCATAGCCGCCGTTCTTAAGCGCGGACAGAATCTGCCCGATGGTGACAATCGCCGGATAACAGGCATCGTTGTTGACATAGCGCAAACCTTCCTCGGTCTCCTGCGGACCGGTCGTTTCCAGTACCTTCAGCCGGTAGCCGGCGTCACGGAAGACCCGCTCGAAGAGCTCGAAATGCACCGGCGACATTTGCGGCGCCAGTATCGTGTAAGTCTCCTTCATCTCCTTGGTAAACGGTACAATCGGCTGATTCCTGTACAGCAGCTGCGGCTGCACATCGCTCTTCTCGCGTTCGCGCATGGCCGCCTGGAGGGAACGCAGGCGGATACGGGCCGCTCCCAGGTTACTGATCTCGTCGATCTTGATCAGCGTATACACCTTGTTATGGCTCTCCATGATCTCCTGCACCGCATCGCAGGTAATGGCGTCGATGCCGCAGCCGAACGAGGTAAGCTGCACCAGTTCCAGATCGTTCCGGCCTGCGGCAAGGCGGGCCGCCCGGTACATCCGCGCATGGTAGGTCCACTGGTTCACCACCGACGTATCGCCTTCGCTGCGGTCCAGATGGCAGACCGCATCCTCGGTCAGCACCGCCAGGCCCATACCGGTGATCATGTCGGCGATGCCGTGGTTGATCTCCGGATCGGCATGATAAGGATGTCCGCAGAGCAGAATGCCCTTGGTGCCGGTAGCCGTCAGGAAGTCCAGCGTTTCCTCGCCCTTGTTGCGGAGATCCCTCTTCGCCTGCTCCGCTTCGGCAAGGCCTGCCTGCACCGCTGCAGCAATCTCCTCGCGCGGAATTTCCGTGAAGCTCCTGCTTAATCCCTTAACCAGCGCGCCGATGTCATCGAAGGTCAGGAACGGACTGACCAGCGGCACCCCGTTCTCCTTCAGGCCGTCCATATTGTTGCGGATGACTTCGGGATAGGAGGCAACCACCGGGCAATTGAAATGGTTCGTCGCCGCAGTGTCCTCCTTCTTCTCATAGACAATCGCCGGGTAGAAAATGAAATCCACCCCTTGGCCGATCAGGCTCTGCACATGCCCATGGGCCATCTTCGCCGGATAGCAAATGGATTCCGAGGGAATGGTGTCCATGCCGCTCTCAAACAGCTTCTTGCTGGATTTGGGCGACAGGACAGTCCGGTAGCCCAGTGCGGTGAAGAAGGTATGCCAGAACGGATAGTTCTCGAACATGTTCATTGTCCGCGGAATGCCGACGGTACCCCGCACCGCCTGTTCCTGCGCCAAGCCTTCATAATCGAAGAACCGTTCATATTTGTATTGCATCAGGTTCGGCAGGTTGTTCTTCTGCTTCTTGCCGCCCGCGCCGCGTTCACAGCGGTTCCCGGTGACGTGGAAGCTCTTGTCGGGGAAGCGGCTGATCGTCAGTGCACAGTTGTTGGCGCACAGGCTGCAGCGTCCCGGGGATACGGAATACTGGAAGGTCTCCAGCTCATCCGGACCAAGGATCGTGCTGAAGCCGTGCTCACCCGCATTCTCCCGGGCAATCAGCGCACAGCCGTAGGCACCCATCACACCGGCGATATCCGGCCGCACCACCGTTCTGCCGGTCAGCAGCTCGAAGGCGCGCAGTACCGCTTCATTGTAGAAGGTTCCGCCCTGCACAATAATATTTCGCCCCAGATCCTCGGGATTGCGGATCTTGATGACCTTCTGCAGCGCATTCTTGATGACAGAATAGGCCAGCCCGGCCGAGAGATCGGCCAGCGATGCCCCTTCCTTCTGCACCTGCTTCACCTTGGAATTCATAAATACGGTACAGCGCGAGCCGAGGTTCACCGGCTTCGCCGATGCCAGCGCTTCCTTCGCAAAGTCTGCGATAGGCAGCTCCAGTGCAGAGGCGAAGCTCTCCAGGAACGACCCGCAGCCCGCCGAGCAGGCTTCATTCAGCATCAGGCTGTCGATGGCCCCGCCGCGGATCTTGATGCATTTCATATCCTGGCCGCCGATATCAAGGATGAAATCGACTTCCGGCATGAATTTGGAAGCCGCCTTGTAGTGGGCGACCGTCTCCACCTCGCCGCCGTCGGTCCGCAGACCCGCCTTGACCAGGCCTTCGCCGTAACCGGTCGCGTAAGCCCCCGCTATGTAGCACCCTTCAGGCAGAAGGCGGTAAATCTCTTTCAGCGCATCCGTCACGGATTGCAGCGGGTTGCCTTTATTGCTGCCGTAGAAGGTGTAGAGAATCTCATCGTCCTTGCCGGTGACGACCAGCTTCGTGGTCGTCGAGCCGGCATCGATGCCAAGGTACACCGGGCCCCGGTAGTCCGCCAGCTCAGCACGTGCAGCCGCAGCCTGGCCATGACGCGCTCTGAACGCCGCCAGGTCCTCCGGCGCGGCAAAGAGCGGCGGCAGCTCGGCGTCCTCGGCCCGGTCGGCGCTGAAATCAACGGCGGCCAGCCGGTCGATCCAGAGCGCAAGCGGCAGCGCCAGCGGGTCCTTCTGCGACAGTGCCGAGCCGATGGCCACAAAATATTGCGAGCGGTCCGGGAACAGCACCTCTTCTTCCTTCAGCCCCAGCGTCTCTGCGAACCGCTGCCGGAGTGCAGGCAGAAAGGTCAGCGGGCCGCCGAGAAAGGCGACCCGGCCGCGGATCGGCCGGCCGCAGGCCAGACCGCTGATCGTCTGGTTGACGATGCTCTGGAAGATCGAGGCGGCGACATCCTCGCGGCGCGCCCCCTCGTTGAGCAGCGGCTGTACATCGCTCTTGGCGAATACGCCGCAGCGCGAGGCAATGGGATAGATGCGCTCATGCTTCTCGGCCAGCGTGTTCAGCCCGCCCGGGTCCGTCTGGAGCAGCGCCGCCATCTGGTCGATGAACGCACCCGTGCCACCCGCGCAGGCCGTGTTCATCCGCTGCTCGATGCCGCCGCTGAGGTAGATGATTTTGGCGTCCTCTCCGCCCAGCTCAATCGCCGTATCGCAGCCCGGAATGAGCTCGCTGATCGCCTTGGTACAGGCAATTACCTCCTGAACAAAAGGAACTCCTCCAAGCTTGGACAGAGACAAGCCGGAGGAACCGCTTACAGTAAGTGCTGCCTCCCGATCCCGGAACCTGCCGCGCACATCCGACAGAAGGGAAAGGGCTGCTTTTTTTATATCGCTATAATGTCTGACATAGTCCTGATAGAGAATAGCATCTTGTTCCATAACCACTAGTTTGGCTGTAGTTGATCCGACGTCGAGTCCGATGCGCAGAATTGTCATGCCATCACCATGCCTTGCTCAAAATTTAAAGTAATATGAGGCAACTATATCATGACGACGCCGGATAGAGGCTGTTAAAAATGTAACAGACAGATGCTTTTGCTCCGCATCATACTGTCTATTTCACGATTTCTCCCAAGACAGCGTCCACATGGCCTTTAACACGGATTTTGCGCCATGCTGCGGCCAGCTTCCCCTCTTCGTCAATCAGAAAAGTGGAGCGGACGATACCCATGAATTCACGGCCGTACAATTTCTTCAGCTGCCATACGCCGAACAGCTCGCTCACGGTATGATTCTCATCGGACAGCAGCGGGAAGGGCAGACTGTGCTTGGCGGCAAACTTAACCTGCAGCTCCGGACTGTCGGGGCTAATGCCGAAGACGACCGCATCTTTGGCGGCAATCGTATCATGGGCGTCGCGGAATTCGCAGGCTTCCTGGGTACAGGCAGGGGTCATGCTTTTCGGATAAAAATAGAGCAGCACCTTACGCCCGCGGTATTCACTCAGGGTAATCTCTCCGCCTGCAGCGGCACGCAGCGTAAAATCAGGTACAGACTGCCCGATCTGAATCTGGCTCATGGTAAGTTCTCTCCTATAAAAGGTGGATTTGCGGAACAAGCTAAATTTTTTGGCGAAATATTCCGAAATTGCTTGTATTCCTAAAAGAAATTATAATGAAGAGAATGTGAAAGCGAAAGGACGAACGAAATGCCACCAAGAAAGAAACGACACGCGAAAGCCGGCAAATCGAAGAAGAAGCCGCTGCTTTGGACCTTGGCCATCATCCTCCTCCTGATTATCGGCGGGGTGGCATACTATTTTGCCGCAATTTACAATCAGCTTGACGACTTGCAGAAGAGCGGCGAGGATTCACCTTTTGCCAATATTCCAAGCGCTGCAGTACCCGCCTCCGAGCCCCCGAAATGGGAAGGCACCGAACCGGTCAACATCCTGCTGATGGGCGTCGATGCCCGGGGCGTGAAGGAAGGCGAAGTGCCGCGCTCAGATACGATGCTCGTTGCCGCGCTTGACCCCGTGAAGAAGAAGTTCTATGTATTCTCCATTCTCCGCGACACTTATGTGGATATCCCGGAGTACGGCAAGGAACGGATTAACACGGCAATTACGCACGGTCCGAATACGGCGATGCAGACGGTCAGCGACCTGCTCGGCATTCCGATTCAATATTATGTCTACACGGATTTCCAGGGCTTCATCAAGCTTGTGGATGCTGTAGGCGGTGTCGATTATGAAGTCGAAAAGGATATGGTCTACAAGACCAAGGCCGACGGTCCCGAGTATGATATTGATCTGAAGAAGGGCTTCCAGCATCTCGACGGCAACCAGGCGCTGCAATACGTGCGGTTCCGCCATGATGCTACTTCAGACTTCACCCGTACCGAACGCCAGCGCGGCTTCCTGAAGGCCGTTGCCGACAAGGTCATCAGCACAACCTCGCTGCTCAAGCTGCCGGATATCCTGTCGCAGGTAGTGCCGTTTGTTGACACCAATCTGTCGGTTAATGATATGGTCAAGCTTGCTTCCGTCGGCTATGACAGCTCGATGGGCGGCAGCGAGCAGATTCCGCCGATGAGCCTGCTGACCGAAGAGACGACCCGCGGCGGTTCCGCCGTTATCGGCTTCAAGAGCGAAGAGGCGCTGCAGGAATTTGTACAAGAAACGATGACCGAGCCTGAGCCGACGCCTTCTCCGGAAGCATCACCGGGCAGCAGTCCGTCTGCCTCGGCAGGAACCGAGTAAATAATATTCAGCCGGGCATGATGGACGGGCGAACAGCGGGATGGACCGCGGTTCGCCCGTTCCCTTGCGCCGCGGCTACTTTAGAGAGGATGATACATAATGAATCGCAGCACATCTGAGCAGTTATACCAGGAGGCCCTTCAGCATATCGTCGGCGGAGTCAACAGTCCTTCCCGCTCCTTCAAGGCCGTCGGCGGCGGAGCGCCTGTCTTCATGAAACGTGCGGCCGGCGCGAGGTTCTGGGACGAGGACGGCAATGAATACATTGATTATCTCGCAGCCTACGGGCCGATTATTACCGGACATGCCCATCCGCATATTACGGCGGCAATTACCGAGGCTGCCGGGAATGGCGTGTTGTATGGCACGCCGACACAGCTGGAGATCAAGCTGGCCAAGCTGCTGAAGGAAGCCATTCCCTCCATGGACAAGGTCCGCTTCGTCAACTCCGGCACGGAAGCCGTCATGACCACGATCCGCGTCGCCCGTGCGTATACCGGGCGCAGCAAGATCATCAAGTTCGCCGGCTGCTACCACGGCCACTCCGACCTTGTGCTCGTAGCGGCCGGCTCCGGCCCGTCCACCCTGGGCATTCCCGACAGCGCCGGCGTTCCCGGCAGCATCGCCCAGGAAGTCATTACGGTGCCGTACAATGACCTGGACGGGCTGCGCGAAGCACTGGCAACCTGGGGCGAAGATGTCGCCGCCGTCATGGTTGAGCCAATTGTCGGCAACTTCGGCATGGTGATGCCGCAGCCGGGCTTCCTGGAGGGCCTGTGCCAGCTCACGCACGACAACGGCTCCCTCGTCATCTATGACGAGGTGATCACCGCTTTCCGCTTCCACTACGGCTCTACGCAGACCTATGCCGGGCTCGACAATCACGAGGCCATCGTGCCCGACTTGACCGCCCTCGGCAAGATCATCGGCGGCGGCCTGCCCATCGGCGCCTACGGCGGCCGCAAGGAGATCATGGAGAAGGTAGCGCCGCTCGGCCCGGCTTATCAGGCGGGCACCATGGCCGGCAATCCGGCCTCCATCTCGGCGGGCATCGCCTGCCTGGAGGTGCTGCGCGGAGAAGGCGTGTACGAAGAGATGGAGCGGCTCGCCATCCGGCTGACGGAAGGGCTGCAGGCCGCAGCCGATGCCCATGGCATCCCGCTGACGATCAACCGCATCCGCGGCGCGTTCTCGACCCACTTCTGCCAGCATCCGGTGACCAACTATGATGAAGCGCAGGATACGGACGGCGAGCTGTTCGCCAGCTTCTTCCGCCACATGCTGGACCGCGGCATCAATCTGGCCCCGTCCAAATATGAGGCGTGGTTCCTGACCACGGCACATACCGATGCCGACATCGACGCCACGCTGGAGGCGGCGGAAGCCTCCTTCCGCGCCATGGCCGCGGAGAGATAAATATTCCTTGAATAGTCCGGCCCGCCGCAGTGATTGCGGCGGGCTGTTTTTTGTGGCTGATGCAGCTTTCGCTTTCTTGCCCCCAGTCTGCTGAGCATATTTTGAGATAATATTCCAAATCAGGTATGCTGGAGAGAGGATACAAGCCAAGGCGAAGGAGGATGTTCACATGTGGACAACAGTCAGAGGGGAATCCGGCGGCTACAATGATGAGGTCAAAGCGGTGGATGAACAAATCCTGCAGCTGATTATGCAGCGCAGAGAGCTTACGGCCGGCCGGCATTTTTTTCCGAAGCAGGAGATCATCGAGGAGTGGGCCGAGCATTACGGAATGGATGCGGAGCAAATCACGCATAGCTTCGGAGGAATTGTCGCCGCTTTGCCCAGAATCCGGATCAGAGAGGACAACGGTCCGTTGCAGGGCGTACTGCCTATTATGAAGATTGCGGTAGAGTCCGACGTAGAGTATGCCATTACCCATGCGATGCAGTACAGTGAATTCAGTATTGTGTCGGTGCAGTTCACTTACCTAAAGGCGAGCGAGAAAGAGGTGAGCCTAAGCCCCGCTCTGAGCCTGGTCGTAGAGGGAGGCACCGGGTATGAGGTCCAGCATTATGGCGGTCACAGCGGCGGACCCAAGGCTCAGCTGCAGTTTGCGGTATCGCCTCCGCTCCCATCCGATCTTCAGGACATTTGTTTCTCGCTGGTTCCCGGCGGACTGACGTTCATGCAGCGCTACACGGAGATTAAATTGAATCAACAGGTGGATTTCGAATAAGCAGCGGTCAGCTCGGGCGGTCAGTTCGGCCGGTTCGCTGGTTCAGCTTCCGAAGTGGATTTCCGCCAACTCATTCGGGCAAATATTATGTATACTTTAAAGTTCATCCCGTCTCACGGGTAAGGCATGGCTTGGGGGTCCTGTTCGAATTATTTGTATACAATGGCGGATACCCTCGCGGGGCAGACTATAGTCGGAGTTGTGGTCGGTTTTTCGACTACAATCGGTCCGTTTACCTCCACGGAAGCCCATTGTGGTCGGTTTTTCGACTACATTTGCTTCGTTTACCTCCACGGAAGCCCATTGTGGTCAGTTTTTCGACTACATTTGCTTCGTTTACCTTCACAGAAGCCCATTGTGGTCGGTTTTTCGACTACAATTGGTCTGTTTACTTTCACAGAAGCCCAATGTGGTCGGTTTTTCGAGTACATTGGGTCCGTATACCTTTACGGCAGCTCATTGTGGTCAGTTTTTCGCCTACATTTGCTTCGTTTACCTTCACGGAAGCCCATTGTGTTCGGTTTTTCGCCTACACTTAGGATTGTCAGCCGGTACTGTGTTGTTGTCGCCCGGCCACGCGTAAATACGCGATACAGGGTACGAACCGCGCTCCCTCTGCGAATCGAAGTTACATCTACAGCATTCAGGTACTGACGTGACGATGAGATACCGGATAACATTACAGGCCAACCATTTCAAGTACGTCTCGTACCTTTCAACGACCCACACGGAAAAGTGTGCGTAATTCACTACCAGTTCTGAGCGCGATTTCAATTTTGCGCCCGTCTCCCTGCTCGTCCTATTTACCTTATCACCGTATTCACCGTACTTGCCCTGTTTACCCTATTTGCCCTGTTCGCCCATGCAGTACTTCAAACGCAAACAACCGCCCCGGTCGATTTATGACCAGGGCGGTTTCAGTTTCATTTTGCAATAGCAGCTCCCACACATTAGTCCCTGTGCGTAATTCCTGCGTCCTTCCCCACGCAGCCGGCAGCAAGACCAATAAATACACTGTCCTATCTGCACGTATCCACGGTACTTTCAGCACGTATTCTACACTGTCCTATCGGCACGTATCCACTATCCTATCTGCACGTATCCACTGTACTATCGCCACGTATCCTACACTACACCGTCCTATCGGCACGTAACCTAAACTGCACTGTACTATCGGCACGCAACCTATTTCTTCTGGTCGTACAGGCTGCGGATGTCTACGCCCTGCGGCAGCTTGAACGGATTCTCCTCATTGATGCGGTCGTAGAACATCACGCCGTCCAGATGATCCATTTCATGCTGGATAATGATTGCCTGATAGCCTTTGAACTTCATCGTCACTTCTTTGCCGTCCTGATTGTAGCCTTTGACCTTAACCGACTCGTACCTTGGCACAAAGCCTTGCACCGGCCGGTCCACGGACAGGCAGCCTTCGCTCTCAGGCAAATAGACCATCGACAACGAATGGCTGATGATCTTGGGATTGACCCAGGCATGCTCCACAATCCGCCCCTTCTCGTCGTTGGAGAACATGACGAACATGCGCTTCAATACCCCGATCTGGTTCGCCGACAGGCCGACGCCGGAGCGCAGCTTGTATTTGGCCGACATCTCCGGG
Source organism: Paenibacillus tepidiphilus (assembly GCF_008635795.1). Lineage (GTDB taxonomy): Bacteria > Bacillota > Bacilli > Paenibacillales > Paenibacillaceae > Paenibacillus_AQ > Paenibacillus_AQ tepidiphilus. The sequence continues at coordinate 35,302 of NZ_VWRQ01000013.1, forward strand.
TCCTGGCTGTTCTTCAGGAACTGCATCATGCACTCCAGCGTCTCACGGTCCTCCGAAGAGAGCGGCAGCTTAACCGGCTCCGCCACGCTGCGGAGCACAGGATCGCCCTCCCGTAAAATATCATCCATGGTAATAATGTAACCTGCTTTATACTTTGCTTCTGACAACTGCTTTCATCCACCTTTGCCATACAGGCGCGTATTCACTTGCCCTGGAACGGTTAGTCCGCAAACCGCCCGGCAAGATCGTTCACTACTACTTCATTTCTATGCAGCTTTACGGATTGATGAACGCCGTCCGCAGCTTGCTGCTGTAATTCACGTCGAACCCGAGACCGGTTGCCAGGGCAGCCAGCGGCAGATAAGTCTTATCCTCTTTGCCCACCTTCTGCAGGAAAGCCGGCGTATCGAGCGCCACATCGGCACCGTTCACCTTCATCGTCTTGGCACCGATAGTAATAACGACGGTCCGGCCTCCGTATACAACGGTGGCGCTGGCGGTCCTATTGTCCCATTTGCCGGTAGCCCCCATGGCGTTCAGAATATCCCGGAGGGCGAGGAAATTCTGGCCGTTCCTGAGGATTGGCTTGTTCGGTGTATTCAGTTCTATGCCCTTCACCACAATCGACATTGGCGCGGAGGCAGATGCGAGTGCCGCTGCGGAAGGCTTCTTGTATTCACCCCAGAGCATTTCGGAGAATACCCGGGCTATCATCTCATACCCCTGCTGGGTCGGGTGGAAATCTGGTGTGCCCGCCGTAAAGATATGAGTCAGGTACATTTCGTTGCCGGCAAACGCCTCAGCCACCGGAGCGAGCATTACCGGAGCATCCGGCCGGTTCACTCCCGCCACCAGATCTTCGGCAACCTCGGTAAAATCAGCGGCAGCCTCCATCAGCTTCGGATAAACCTCTTTGGCTGCAATCTTCGGCGCCGGCTGATACTGATCAGCGAGAAGAATGGTGGCCTGCGGATTCACAGCACGGATATTATCCAGCGCCGCTTTCACATTAACGGTATAATCCGCCAGACGCTGCGTCAGCTGCGCCTGGAAATCGGCCTCCGCCAGTTCTCTGGCATGCAGGAACAGACTGCTCACATCATTGCCGCCTATGGTTATTGTAATCAGATCGGCTTCCGCAAGCTCCGTCTTCACCTGCGGGACCGCCGCTGCGAACGCAGCGATGCGCGGATCGGGCAAGCCGGCCTGAATAGACTCCGCCGTCGCTGCAACCCCTTCCTTAATCGCTCCGGTGTAATGAAGCAGGCCCTCCGAGGTTAGACCGAGTATGCCATAATTGCTGACTGCGCTTCTCCCATGATACCAGCCTTGCTCCAGAAGTCTCTCGGCATACCCGTAAGGCTTCACAGTCACATCCGTCATCCCCGGCTCATATCCGGCCGTAATCGAATCTCCCAGCGCTACGATGCGAAAGACGTCCTGCTCCGCCGCCGCAGCGGCTCCGGCAGTACCGCCTCCCGCTCCGGCCAATAATCCTGCCAGCAGCATGCTGCTGACACCGGCCTTGATCATTTTGTTCCAACCGCTCTGCATCGTACCCCTCCCAAAAAAGTGATACTTCCATTCTATCATCCGCCCGGCCCGCGCAAAAGAGCGGCTTCCCGCCCTGCGGGAAACCGCCCTTCAGCCTTACAGCATATCTGCCTGACCTTCCGGACAGAAGCTCTCCGGTTACTGCCTGTCTTCCGGCTCCGCCTTGCTGCCTTTCCCGGTGGCCCGTTCCAGATATTTATCGTAACGGTCATCGAGTTCAGCCGCGATCTTGCGGTAGCGCAGTGTCTCTTCCACAATCGGGTCAAGCGTAGTCTGAATCCGGATCTCGTATGGCGCAGACATCTGGCGGCGCTCCTTCGCCTTGCGGTCCTCCTGCTCCATCGCTCCATCCTCCAGGAGTTCGCTCAGCTTGCGCTCCAGATCCTCCCGTTCACTCATCGGCCATGGCCCTCCTTAAGACTCAAATCCCGTGCCCTTCGCTTCGCCAAGCGAAGTCACCAGAAAATCATGAATGCCGCCGTTGCTCGCCACTACATGCCGGGTGCCGATATCATACGGCTTGCCCAGCGTGTCCGTAACCCGGCCACCGGATTCCTGCACGAGCAGTACACCTGCTGCACAGTCCCATGGACTGAGCCCGACCTCCCAATAGCCGTCAACGCGGCCGATGGCTACATAAGCCAGATGCAGGGCGGCAGAGCCGCCGGCACGGATACCGCGGACCTGCGGGAGAATCTGCTGCAGACCCGCCATGTTCGCCGGCTGGGCGAACACGCGGTCCGGCGGAAAGCCCATGGCGATCAGGCTGCTGCCCGGCTCCCGCTCCGCAGATACGGCTGCGGGAATGCCGTGCATATAGGCTCCTTTGCCCTTCTCCGCAACGAACATCTCATCGCGGATCGGATCATAGATCACGCCGACGGTCAGTTCTCCACTCGCGACCAGCGCAATGGATACGCAATAGAACGGAAAACCGTGCACGAAATTGGTCGTGCCGTCAATCGGATCGACAATCCATAGATAGTCATGCTTCCGGGCTTCTTCCAGGGCAAAAGCAACATTGTCTGCCCCCGGCTCGACGCCCTCTTCCCCCAGGATAGCATGGTCGGGATAATGGGTCAGGATCAGCCGGCGGATCATCTGCTCCACGCCTTTATCGACTTCCGTGACCAGATCCTGGGCCGACGTCTTGCTGCCCAACTCCTTCACCTGGCCTTGTCTGCTCTTGATCCATTCCCCCGCCTTGGCCGCCGCATTGATCGCCACAGCGGTGTAGCCCTTGCTCGTCACCACATAGGGCTCCCGTTCCTTCCGGTTCTCAGGATTTACAGAATTCATCTCTTCACTCCGCTTTCCTCAAGCATATATGCCTCTGTTGAACAACTGCTGCCATAAGTTTCATTCAACGTACCTTATTTTGCAGCGCTTATCAAGTCGGAACTTGGCCCGTATTCGGCCTCTATCTCCACGTTTCGCGCAGATTATGGTTCAATATTGATGCTGGCCCCGTCTAACACCGTTATTCCCTTGCTGCTCTGCGCCGTTTCTTTCAGAACCTCCATCAGCTCAAACAGGGCGCCATCCTTGGCCTTGGCCTCGATCATCACATCCACCGCCGGCGTATCGGCCGCAATGCGTCTTAGAAAAGCCAGCAGAGGCGCCGGCTCTACGCCGTCGGCATGGCTGCGCGGATCGGAGGGGCTGCGCGGACTGGACACATGGATCTTCGGCGGCAGCTGCTCACCGGGTGCAAGATCCGCCCTCGCCAGGCTGCTCTCCCAGGTCCGGAGAATGTCCGGCCATAGCTCCCAGGGAAGCTCCCCTTCATTGTTAACCCATTGATGATGGATATCGAGCACCATCGGCACTCCCAGTTCACGGCATACGGCCAGCGTCTCCACCGCGTTGAACGTCTTATCGTCGTTCTCCAGCGTCATGCGTTCCTGCAATGAAGCCGGCAGCCCGGCAAAATGCTTCCGGAACCTGTCTGCCGCCGCAGGCTTGTCCCCGTAAGCTCCGCCAATATGAATGTTGTTCTTGGCGGTTGCGGGGAGCCCCAAAGCTGCCAGCATGTCCGTATGATGCTGCAGGTCGCGTACGGAGCTGGCCAGCACCTCCGGCCGCGGTGTACTGAGCACCGTGAAATGATCGGGATGGAAGGATACCCGCATTCGATGTTTTCGTATGAAGCCGCCCACCTCGGCAAAATCCGCCGCCAGTGCCGCAAACGGATTCCAGTCCGCCAAGTCCGGATGGGTTGCCAGCGGAATCAGCTTGGAGGTCAGGCGGTACACCCTAATATCGGAAGCGGCATTATGCCGCAGCAGACGCAGTGTATTGTGCAGATTCTGCTTCGCAATGCTCTCCAGCTTACGTATTCCGGCTTCGCGGTCGTCCAGCTTGCTGAAGCTCGCCATCGTCATCGTCTTGGACGGCGAGCAGTCTTTGATGACAGTCGACATCGCAACATAGCCGAAGCGGACGATCATTTCTGTTCACCGAAGAACATTTCCTCGGCGAGTGCCGTCTGTACGCGGGACTCTTCTTCATTCAGCTTGCGGACCAGCTCCATCTCGACCGCGGTAACCTCATCGCCCTGAAAATTGATTTCCGCGATGGAGGCGGAGATTTTGACAATCGCCACAGCAGTATTCTGTGGCGTATAAGCAATGACCTTCTGGCCGGTAGGATATACACGGAAGCCCTGTTTGACCATCTTGGTACGTCCGTATTCCAGCAGTTCGTACAATTCCTGTTCATTCTTGAATTTGCAGACCGAGTTAAATTCCGTTTGAAATCCCATGTTTCCCTGCTCCTTTCCGGCCGGAAGCCCCGCCGCACAATGATGAGATATTATTCTTTGTCAAAAATAAGGCTCTGTCTGAACCGGTACCGCTCAAGCGCCAGCTCGACCATCCGGTCCAGCAGTACCTGATAGGAGACACCGGTCTCCCGCCACAGCAGCGGATACATACTGTAAGGGGTGAAGCCCGGCATCGTGTTCACTTCATTGATCAGGATCTTGTTGTCGGATCTGCGCAGGAAGAAGTCCGCGCGGGTGATCCCGCTGCCCTCAATCGCCCGGAAGGCGGCAATGGCCAGCTCGCGCAGGCGGTCTGCCACCTCGGGATCGACCGGTGCCGGGATCAGCATCTGCGATTTGCCGTCGATATATTTGGCTGCGTAATCATAATATTCTCCGGAAGAGACGATTTCACCCGGAACGGAGGCTTCCGGTTCCTCATTGCCAAGAACAGCCACTTCAACCTCGCGGGCATCGACGAATTCTTCCACAATGACCTTGGTGTCGTAGCGGAAAGCATACTCTACAGCCTTGATCAGGCTTTCCTTGTCGTTCGCCTTGGAAATGCCGACACTGGAGCCGAGATTGGCCGGTTTCACAAATACAGGGTAACCCAGCTTATCCTCAATGCCAAAGATCAGCTCATGGCTCTTGCGCTTCCAGGCAGAGGCGCTGAAATAGCAGTAGCCGCATTGCTCCAGTCCGGCTTCGGCGAACAGCTTCTTCATCACAACCTTATCCATACCCGCTGCCGAAGCCAGCACACCGGCCCCGATGTAAGGAATGTTCGCCATCTCGAACAAGCCCTGAATCGTGCCATCCTCGCCGTTGGTGCCGTGAAGCAGCGGAAACATCACGTCAATGCTCCGGTCCGCGCCGGACAGTCCGGCAAATACCGCATTCAGTGCCGCACCCGTATCGCCGGAGGCACCAGAGAGCTTAAGCTGTTCAATATTGCTGTAGGGCGCCTGAAGCGCTGCGCCGGTCTGCCACAATCCCTCACGGGATATATAAAAAGGAATAATCTCATATTTGGTGTAATCAAATGCATTCATCACCGCAAAGGCGGTCTGCAGCGAAATCTCATGCTCTCCCGATTTGCCGCCGTATACCAATCCCACGGTACATTTTGCGTTCCCCATGCCTTAACCTCTTTCCGAATTATAAGTAGTCATTGATATGAAAAAAACGGTAGGCCGTCTTGTCGGTCCAGGCATAGGAATCCCGGTAATCCCAAAAGCGGTGCCGGCTGCTGACCGTCCGGGCGTTCACCAGCGGCAAGCCCTCTGCATCGAAGGCGGTCACAATCGTCGAATGCTGATAATGGCCGTTGCCGTCCCAATCGTACTGGATTACATCACCGAGCATTAATTGCTCCGGCCGATCCACGGCTTCGGCACGCAGCCCGCTTGGACGTACCGCGCTCAAATAGCGCTGCAGGCTGTCGGAGACAGCCCAGCTGTAGCTCCACCATTCCTGGGCTCCGTTATAACCTTTGTACCACCAGCCCGTTTCTCTTTTACCAGTATAGTGGATCGGCGCTCCCCCTGCAAAGAGGCATTGGGAGACATAGTTGGTGCAGTCCACCTCGAAAATTTCAAACTCCGGATTCCCGTCCTTCCACCAGCGGTCGGCATAGGCTGCCGCCTCTTCCCGGCGGTAGCGTACCTCTCTGGCTCCGGCGCTTCCCCCGCGCAGAACCTTACGGTTCAGGAGCGGCTGCGAAGGCTGCGGCTCGGCCAGCGGCTCTCCCCACTTGGAGAAGCGCAGCGCGGGCTCCGCCTGCAGGGGCCGGCGCAGTGAATTGCGCTCAGGAACGCTCCGTTCCACTGTTGCGATCTCCCAGCCCGCTTGCCCGCGCACGAAGGTCAGCCGCTCCGAATCAATCACATCCTCGCGCTGGGAGATTCCGCCTTTCTCATAATACAAGGCGCTGTGCAGCGCCACATCGGCCACGACCTCGTAAGGATTCTGCCGCACCGTCCGTACCGTCCGTACTCCCGTCTCCCCGCGCAGCGGCGTTATTCCCCTCCGGCTGTACCATTCGGCCAAGCGGCGGGAACGTTCGCCCTGCGCCACGAGGAAGCGGGGGTCCTTAACGGAAGAGTGGCGCGGCTCCGTACCCGGGGCAACCCGCCCTTTATTCACCTGATCCACATACGCATAGAGACTTTGCTTCCATTCCTGCTCCACTTGATTTCCCGCCCTTCTTTCCTGTTTGGCTGCTGTCCTATGTATATGAAGCAAATTCCGCAGCTATACGGCATCCGCCCGATTCGCAAGGGCTGGCGGCAGGCTTTCACCGGCGGTGCCGGTCAGGTAAATATGGGTCTAGTGACAGCAAAAAAACCTTTACTCCCCTTCTTGTAACCGTTATACTTAAATTATTCGAAATATTGAAATGAAGTTTCACCAGATGAAACAAGGAGGCGCATATATGCCAAGCAAAGATCTTTATTCGCTGACCCGCAGTCTGGAGTCCGGCGGCAAGACTTACCGCTACTATCATCTCGATGCTTTGGAAGAGCAGGGAATTGGAACGATCTCCTCTCTGCCTTTTTCAATTAAGGTACTGCTTGAGGCGGCGGTCCGCCAATACGACGGCCGGGCGATTACGGAAGAGCATATCAAGCAGATCGCCGGCTGGGCCGGCGGCATTGACCGCAATAAGGAAATCCCTTTTATTCCTGCACGGATTGTCCTGCAGGATTTCACCGGCGTTCCCGTGGTTGTCGATCTGGCCGCCATGCGCGATACGGTCAAGAAGGCCGGCGGCGATCCCAAGAAGATCAACCCGCTGGTTCCCGTAGACCTCGTTATCGACCACTCCGTCATGGTTGATGCCTTCGGCACAGCCGAGGCGCTTGAATATAATATGAACGTGGAATTTGAACGGAACGAAGAGCGTTACCGCTTCCTGCGCTGGGCGCAGACCGCGTTCAACAACTTCCGCGCCGTACCTCCGGCGACCGGAATTGTTCACCAGGTTAACCTGGAATACCTCGCTTCGGTAGCAGCGACCAAGACTACAGACGGCGAGACCTATGTTTATCCGGATTCTCTCGTCGGAACCGATTCCCACACCACGATGATCAACGGCCTTGGCGTAGTAGGCTGGGGCGTGGGCGGCATTGAAGCGGAGGCTGGCATGCTCGGACAGCCGCTCTATTTTGTAACACCGGATGTGGTCGGCTTCAAGCTCACCGGCAGCCTGATCGAAGGCGCTACAGCCACCGATTTGGCCTTGACCGTTACCCAGATGCTGCGCAAGAAGGGCGTTGTCGGCAAATTCGTCGAATTCTACGGCCCGGGACTGGCCAACATCAGCCTGGCGGACCGCGCCACAGTCGCCAATATGGCGCCGGAGTATGGCGCAACCATCGGCTTCTTCCCGGTAGATGAGGAGACCCTGGCTTACCTCCGCAGTACCGGCCGTCCGGATGAGCTCGTTCAGCTGGTCGGCGACTACTATAAGGCTCAGGGAATGTTCCGCACCGCAGACACGCCTGATCCGGTATTCAGCGATACCATCGAGCTGGATCTGGCTTCGGTCGTACCGAGCCTTGCCGGACCGAAGCGTCCGCAGGACCGTGTCGAGCTGACTCAAATGAAAGAGAACTTCACAGGCATTATCCGCACACCTGTTGCCCAAGGCGGCTATGGCCTCAGCGACGAGAAGATTGCGGAGAAGGTCGAAGTCAGCCACAAGGATGGCACCAAGAGCACCCTCAGCACCGGCGCCGTCGTCATAGCGGCCATTACAAGCTGTACCAACACCTCCAACCCAAGCGTGATGCTGGGAGCCGGCCTGCTCGCCAAGAAAGCCGTCGAACGCGGCTTGACGAAGCCGGGTTATGTCAAGAGCAGTCTTACACCAGGCTCGCTGGTGGTTACCGAATATTTGGAGAAGGCGGACCTCCTGAAGCCGCTGGAACAGCTCGGCTTCTATCTGGCAGGCTACGGCTGCGCCACCTGTATCGGCAACTCCGGCCCGCTGCCGGATGAAGTCAGCCAGGCAATTGCGGACAATGACATGACAGTTGCTGCCGTTATCTCCGGCAACCGGAATTTTGAAGGCCGCGTGCATGCCCAGGTCAAAGCCAACTACCTGGCTTCGCCGCCGCTCGTGGTGGCCTACGCTCTGGCCGGCACAGTGAATATCGACCTGCAAACCGAGCCGCTCGGATACGATCCGCAAGGCGAGCCGGTCTTCCTGAAAGACATCTGGCCGACCTCTGCGGAAATCCGCGAAGCCATCGGACTCTCACTGAGCCCGGATATGTTCCGCCGCAAATACGAAAATGTCTTTACGGCGAACGAACGCTGGAACGCGATTCCGGTGCCGGAAGGCGAGCTGTATGAGTGGGATGAGGCTTCGACCTACATCCAGAACCCGCCGTTCTTCGAGAACCTGGGAGATGGCGTAGGCGATATCCAGAACATCGCCAATGCCCGCGTGCTCGCACTGCTCGGTGATTCGGTCACAACAGACCATATCTCCCCGGCCGGCAATATTGCTACCGCCGGTCCTGCAGGTGAATATCTGCGCAGTCATGGCGTGGAACGTGCCGACTTCAATTCCTACGGCTCGCGCCGCGGCAACCACGAAGTGATGATGCGCGGCACCTTCGCCAACATCCGCATCCGTAACGCGGTCGCTCCAGGCACCGAAGGCGGGGTTACCACCTTCCTGCCAAGCGATGAAGTCATGTCGATCTACGATGCCTCGATGCTGTACCAGCAAGCCGGTCAGAATCTGGTCGTGATCGCCGGCAAGGAATACGGCACCGGCAGCTCACGCGACTGGGCCGCCAAGGGTACACTTCTGCTTGGCGTCAAGGCGGTCATCGCCGAGAGCTTCGAGCGGATTCACCGCAGCAACCTGGTCGGCATGGGCGTACTGCCGCTGCAGTTCCAGGAAGGCTACGGCTGGAGCAGCTTGGGCCTGAACGGCCGCGAGACCTTCAACATCACTGGACTGGACAATGCAGTGCTGCCCGGCCAGGAGCTGACGGTAACCGCCACCCGTGAGGACGGCACCCAATTTGAATTCCCGGTCATTGCCCGTCTGGACAGCACCGTGGATATCGATTACTACCGCAACGGCGGTATTCTGCAGACCGTGCTGCGCCAGATGCTGGCGGACGCTTCAACTGCAGAATCGGCCCTGCCGGTCGAGTAATGCTTCTGTAATCAACTTATGACAACAACAGCCCCGGTTACTCCTCTGGAGGAGGTGACCGGGGCTGTTGTATTTTACTAAAGCTGCAGGAGTAGAATTACACTTTGATCCGCTCCGAATTCAGGATTCGTTTATAGACAAGGGCAATAATCTGGGAGCGGTCCGTCACATTCATTTTGGTAAAGATACGGCTCAGATGATTCTTGACCGTGTGCTCACTGATGAACAGGGCGCCGGCAATTTCTTTGTTCGTTTTGCCCTGAACAATCAGCTCCAGCACTTCTTCCTCACGGGGAGAAATTCCCCATTCCTCCTTCGGTGATTTCAGCGCAGCACTGCCGATCAGCCCGGCCGTGGTGTTCGCTCTGCGTTCCGGCTGGCTCTCTGCCCTCTGCTGCACCAATGCACCGAAAGCCGCTCGCGGCTCCGCACCGATCCCGTCTACGGCGTCCGCATCCAGACAGAACCTGGAGACCTCAACCAGATAGCCCCGTAATCCCCGAATAAATATCTCCTGATCCGCGTTCCCTCCGATATGCGCCAGTACAAGCGCCAACGCTTGTGCCTGATGTGACAAAGCCGGTTTGGCATCCGACCCGTCATTGGCGCAGAGACGGTCGATCTGCTTAAGCAATGCGCTCTCATCCTTATAGAATCCCAGTGTGTCCAGATAGCTGGTCCGGTAAGGAGCCAGCAAAGCAGCCTGTCTGAGTATTCCCGCCTGCTCACCCGAGTACCCCAGATAGCGCGCAAAATCAAAAGCCAGGCCGGAAGCATCCAGTGCCACCTGCTGCAGCTCGGCGTTCACGCTGCGCAGACATTCCTGCAGCACGGTCAGAATCGCCGCCGACTGCCGGTTATATTCCTGCTTCTTCTCCAGGAGCAGCAATACCGGGCCGGCCATTGCGGCAAGAGCCTCCAGACAGGTCCGCCATTCCTCCGCTTCCTCCGGCTGCCTGAAGCCAACGACCAGCACGCCTTTAAATACCCCTTCGGCAATCAGAGGGCATTCCAGCAGCAGGCTTCCCGACGCCCTGTTTAGAATCGCCGAGGACAGAAACGCCTCCGGTGAATAGCGTGCTTCGAGATCGCTGGTGTACAGCTGCTGCAGGCCTGGGGCCCACCCCCGGGAGTAATACCGGTCCGCAGGCGGTTGGCCGGCCAAATAGACCAGAGCCGAAGTCTCGCGGCATGGGAGCCCTACGACCAGGTCCAGCAGCAGACCGCCCAGACGCTGTGCCGTCGACGCCAGCGGAAGCAGCCTCGCCGCCTCCCCCAGCGCGCGCAGACCCTGTCTGCACTCTTCCTCCCTGCGGATTCTCCCCTCGCCCGTAGCCGGATTGCCGGGCAGCAGCCTGCCGATAATTCTTGCCAGCACAGCTGTTTTATCGCGCAGCTCCGTCATATCCTTGGGTTCAAGCTCCTTCATCCCTGCCAGCTCGGAGCTCATCAGGGCATAATCTGGATGACTCCGGAACTTGTCCGCCAAAGCCTCAAGGGCCTGTGGCCTGGCGCCCGCTTCCATAAACAAACCGCACCAGAGCTGGTACCTCCGTCCATCGTCCGCCGAGAGCTCGGTGACCATGTACTTGAGGCCGGGAATCCATTCCCGGGTGACCGTTTGGAACGATAAGGAGCCCATCCGGAGTAACGCTGGATCGAATGGGCTGACAATACCGTGCATTTCAATAATGATCTTATACAGTCTGGAGGGGAGTGCTGGCTGTGTAATCCGGTTCCCGTCCTGATCTGTGAGCATAATCGCCTGGTCCATGACAGCACCGAATGCGTCCTGAAGCTGCTCAACTTCTCTCCTCAATGCATCTGGCAGCACAGCTTTCATAACATCACCTCTGCCCGGAATAACCGCTGTTCATCTCTATTAATAGGTAAGACTGGCAGTAGAAAATCATTCCAAAGTATAAATTGAATAATAATGCATTTCCCCTGTGGATTCAAATAGACAGAAAAACTGGTTTCCTATGAATAATAGTGCCATCTTTATCCATAATTACCCCATTGTTTCGACAAAATAACAGCAATGTCCCGGATTCATCGCATCATTAATCCCATTTCTGCTGCATTTTCCTGCAAAACAAGCGCGTACTCCTCCAGCGTCTCGCGGGACAGCCTGCTAACGGGGCCCGAAAGTGAAAGCGCCGCCACCACATTGCCGCTGCGGCCAACGATCGGCACCGCCACCGCTGCCGCTCCCGGCTCCCGCTCCTCAAAGCTTGTGGCATAACCCCGCCGGGTAATTTCCTTAAGCTGCTCCATATAGGAGCTGCGGTCCACCGCCTCCGGCCATTCCGGATCAGCCAGCAGGCGGAGCTGCACATCCGTCGGTGCATAGGCGGCCAGCACCTTGCTGGACGCGCCTACAGACAGCGGCAGGCGGGCGCCGATCTGCGCCACCCGGCGGATGGCCTGATGGCTCTGCACCGCCTGGATGCGCACACGCTCCAGATCATCGCGCAGATACAGGCTCACCGTCTCGCCCAGCCGGTCGCGCAGCCGTTCCATCGCCGGCAGCAGCAGGGCTGCCGGTTCGTCCAGTGACGGAAGATGGGTCGTCAGTTCCCATATCCGGATCCCAAGCTGGTATTTATCGGTAGCCTCATTGCGCTGCAGAAAGCCTTTTTCCTCGAGTGTCGTCAGCAAACGGTGCACTGTGCTTTTATGTAAATTGATTCTGGCGGCAATCTCGGTCAGGCTTAAATCGCTTGCCTGTGTGAAGCAGAGCAATATATCAAGCGCACGCTCTACGGCGCGTACAGTCAGTTTACGGTCTTCCATAGCTATCTCCCCTTACCGTTTCCTGTTTCATTATATGAAACTCGGTTACAATATTTACAACTCTATCTTAGAGCAAAACTCCGAGAAAAGTCCAGTCTGTTCAAGGAAACGGAAATGGCTGGAACGCATTTTACAGTTCGATTACAAAAGCGGCGAATCCGTTGACTTTGCCTTGGTCTCACCCTACGATTAAATATATAAACTATTTACTTGCTTATGTCAGAGTTTTGTACGAAGTCAATCAGGACGCCGATGCTCACAAAACCAAGCCTATGCTTCCGATGCAAGTTTTGTACGATGTCAACCAGGACGCCGATGCTCACAAAACTAAGCTTATGCTTCCGATGCAAGTTTTGTACGAAGTCAACCAGGACGCCGATGCTCACAAAACTTTGAGGAGTGGACCTTATGGATTTGGCTACAACCCGAACCGGCGCGCCGGTCTCACCAAACTCTGAGGAGCAAAGTCCCGGCGCACCGCTGCTCTCCCTGCGGATGATCCGCTTTAAACATATCGCTCTATCCCTGCTGCTGTCGGTCTTTTTCTTTTTTGCCTTCTGCTTTCTCGCACTGCATGCCTATATCGCCTGGGTGCTGTCCAATCCGACAGTGGCCCCGCTGTACTCCACTCCCTATCTGGCCAAGGGCCTTGAATATGAGGAGGTCGCCTTTCCGGCGCTGGATGGCAGCCGTACCATGCAGGGCTGGTATATTCCCGCCGCAGGCTCAAGCAAAACGATCGTGTTCAGCCACGGCTACGGCGCCAACCGCGAAGAGACCTGGGTACCGATGTATGATCTCGCCCATTATGCGCATACCCTCAATTACAATGTGGTGATGTTCGACTACAGCTTTGCGGCCCAGACCAATAAAGATGTAGCAACCGGGGGCAAAAAAGAATCCCAGCAGCTTCTCGGCGCCATCAAGCTCGCCAAAGAACGCGGAGCGAAGGAAATCGTCGTTTGGGGCTTCTCGATGGGTGCAGGCACCGCGCTTCAGGCCGGTCTTGTGACCAAGGATGTGGATGCCATGATTCTCGACAGCACCTTTCTGCTGGAGCCCGACACACTGTATCATAATATCCGGCAAAATATTAACCTGCCCCGTCATCCCTCCCTGGAGATTATGGAGCTTCTGTTTCCGGTGCTGAACGGCACCGGGCTGGATCAGATTCCTTACGCCAAGGTAAAAGCGATGGACTATCCGTTCCCGGTCCTGTTCATGCACGGCACGCAGGATGACAAAGCCCCTTATCCGATTGCCGAGGAGCTGGCAGCAAACCAGAGCAATCCGTATTCTGATTCCTGGATTGTGAAGGACAGCCATCATGAGCTGATCTTCCGCGAGCATCCGCGCGAGTATTTGCGGCGTGTCTCCGCCTTCCTCGGTAATGTGCAGGCGGCTGCGGAGCAAAAGAGCGAATAGTCTTGCCGGGGCACAACAATTCCGCCCTCCCAATAGCCCGGTGAACCCCCAATGGGGAATCGCCGGGCTATTGCCATGTCCTTCCTGGTCAGGCCTAATTTCTGTGGGCCCTTACATTTCATAAGCCGCTTCTTGTGCACATATAATCAACCATTAAGCGATTATGACAGGAGGCTATGCATGTAATGGCATACGTTAACGGTCCTGCACTGCCGGTGCGGGCGCTGGAAGAGACGGTATTCTGGAAGCACCAGGAGAAAGAGCATACAGAGGTCATCAAGGCGGTTGTACCGCAGCTTGAAGCTCCCTATGTCAAATTGCTGGATGAATGGGCCGCCGTGCTGGGCGCAACCGAGCAGGCGGCCCGGCTGCTGCTCGGGGCGGCGCAGACGCAGCAGACCTCCGGACATCCGGGGCTGCAGTCAGGAGCGGAGCATCTCCTCCGGACAGCAGAGGCCCAGTCGCGGGAATTCATCCGGCAGCTGACAGCGCTGAAAGAAGCCAGCGCCGCCGTAAACGCCAGCCCGCTGGCGGGCGTTCTGCTGCTGCATATGATTCGCGAGTCCGAGCATTACATTGAGCATTTGAAGATTCTGGACCCCGGAGGGGTTAACCGTTCCACAGAAGCCGTTGGAGCGCTGCATCCTCCGGCTGAAGGCCTTGCGGATGCGCCTCCGGCAACCCCTCTCTCCGACGGCCGCGATCAAGGCGTGGTTCCCATAGGCGGGCATACCCTGCCGCCGCTGCCTTATCCTTACAATGCGCTCGAACCGTACATTGACGAGAAGACCATGATCATTCACCACGACAAGCATCATCAAAGCTATGTAGACGGACTGAACAAGGCCGAGGTGAAGCTGGCCGAAGCGCGCAAGAGCGGCGACTTTGAGCTGGTGAAGCACTGGGAGCGCGAGCTGGCGTTTAACGGAGCAGGCCATTACCTGCACACCATCTTCTGGAACGAAATGTCGCCGCAGGGCGGAGGCCGGCCTACCGGCGCGCTGCTGGACGCCATAGAGCGCAGCTTCGGCAGCTACGATGCCTTCAAGGCACAGTTCAGCGAAGCGGCGAACAAGGTCGAAGGCGGCGGCTGGGCCATCCTGGTCTGGAGCCCGCGCAGCCGCCGGCTGGAAATACTGACCGCCGAGAAGCATCAGAACCTGTCGCAATGGGATGTCGTACCGCTACTGGCGCTCGATGTCTGGGAGCATGCCTACTATCTGAAGCATCAGAACAACCGGGCCGACTACATCAAGGACTGGTGGAAGGTCGTCAACTGGCCTTATGTTGCGGAGCGGTACGCTGCCGCGCGCAAGCTCGTCTGGCAGCCCTACTGAAGAATCGCCGCTAACCGGTTCATTCCCTCCCCGTAAAATGATGCTCGGCTAGATGGTAGAGTCTGCTGCTTTGCGGGAATGAGAACAAAGGGCGACAATGCCCCATCACCAGCCGCACCACGCCAGGTGATGGGCGGATGATCGCTAAGCGGCGGAGTCTGGCTCTTGGGGGAGCCGTGAAGCTGGATCATCCCTCTCCTCACGGGGATGATCACTAAGCGGCGGAGCCTGGCTCTTGGCGGGGAGCCGTGAAACTGGATCATCCCCCCCTCACAAGGGATGATCACTAAGCGGCGGAGTCTGGCTCTTGGGGGAGGGCTCGAGAGCTGGATCATCCCTCTCCCCACAAGGGATGATCGGCTGAGGTACAAGTTCAAGTACTTTATGTGAGCCGCTAGTTGGATTTTCGCCATCTAATTTCACTGCAAACTGCCTGATGAGAGTAACTAAGTGGATATCAGCCAACTAATTTACCCGTTTTCGCCCAACAGGCAGCCAGAGGCTCGGATTAAGTAGCGAATATCCAACTAAACCTCCAAAAACGCACAAAACAGCTAAATTAAGTGGCGGAAATCAAACTAGCTCCCTTGTCAGCGAAGGAATGACGCCCGGCAAAGCCAGATTGCCCCAATTAGAGTGAAGCGCATTGATAAGCAAAACTATGTCGTGCGCTATAACCAAACCACCGTCACACTATGTACCGTACTCTGCAAGCAAACAAAGAGCCCATCGTCACACTATGTACCGTACTCTGCAAGCAATCAGCGCGCCCATCGTCACACTATGTACCGCGCTCCGCAAGCAATCAGCGCGCCCCCCGTCACGGCATGTGCCGCGCTCTGCAAACAGGCAAAGAGCCCTTCATCACTGGTGAAGAAGGGCTCTTGCTTATAATGCCGGCCTTGGCGGCGGGGTACGCCGCGGCGCCTATTCCTTGATCAAAGCCAGAAACTCCGCGCGCGCCGCAGCGTCTTCGCGGAAGGTGCCTCTGGCTGCCATAGTAACCGTCTTGCTGCCGGGCTTCTTGACCCCGCGCGCGCACATGCACAGATGCTCGCCTTCGACAACGACCATGACCCCGTGCGGGTTCAGCACCTCGGTCATAATGTCCGCGATCTGCGCCGTGATGCGCTCCTGCACCTGCAGCCGCCGGCTGACCGCTTCCACGAGCCGCGCCAGCTTGCTCAGCCCGGCGATCCGTCCGCTCGGCACATAGCCGATGTGCACCTTGCCGAAGAACGGCGCCATGTGATGCTCGCATTGGCTGTAATAAACAATATCTTTTACAATAACCAGCTCTTCATGAGACTCGTCAAAGGTAACGCCGAGCGCCTCACGGGGATCTATGGAGTAACCGCCAAAAATCTCTTCGTACATCCGTGTAACCCGAGCCGGCGTCTCCAGTAATCCTTCGCGGCTGGTATCCTCACCGATTAACGCCAGTATCTTCTCAACATGATACTCAATCTGCTCACGGTTCGACGCAACCTTACCGTTCCTGTAATCCTTAGTGCCCCCCATGAAACCTCCCCCTTGCGGGCCCTCCTGCTCTGTCTGGAGCGGGCTCTCTATTTAGTCTTGCGTTGTTTGCCGCCCTTGGCCGCAGGCGGACGCCCGCCGCCCATATTGCCATTCTTCATCATCTGCTGGGCGCGCTGCATCTGCTTTCCGTTCAGATTATAGCCCATCTGCTTAGCAACCTTCTGAAGCATTTCCGGATCATTCTGCATCGATGTCATTTGTCTGCGCAGATACCATACCCCAATCAGAAATCCGCCGATCAGACCTACAACAAGCGTTATTATAGGCAATGCAATATCCATGTGTAATCCACCTCTGTGCTCGTTTATATGCGGCGCTCCGCAAGCAGGCGCGCGAATCTATCATAGCATTTCATTAACTGGACAGCAATTGGCAATTCTGTACGTTTCAGAACAGCAGAGCGCCGCCCCGGACCGCTTCCAGCTGCAGCAAAGTCTCCTTGATACCAAGCCCTCCGCCGTAGCCGACCATCTGGCCTCCGGCGCCGATCACACGGTGGCACGGAACGATAACCGGTACCGGATTGCGGTTATTGGCACCGCCTACCGCGCGCACTGCCTTGGGGTTGCCGATCCGGACAGCGATATCCTTATAGGAGACCGTGTCTCCATAAGGAATATCCAGCAGCGCCTCCCATACCCGCAGCTGAAAGTCTGTGCCGCGCATATCCAGCGGAAGGCTGAACTCCACCAGCTCGCCGGCAAAATAAGCCTCCAGCTGCCGCCGGAATTCATCCAGCTGAAGCTCGCTCTCCCGCAGCGCCGCGCCGCCGAAATGGTCTGCGAACCATCTTTCCAGCCTGTTACAGCTAGTGGCCGCATCGCCGAACTCGACCTGGCACAGTCCCGTCCCGGTTGCGAACAGCGTCAGCGGGCCGATCGGAGTATGCTTCATTTCACTATAGTAGATTTCTTGCACGCCTGAATTGTTCATTTCCGAACCTTCTCCTCCCGCCCGTCCGGCTGCTCCGGCCCCTCCAGCTTCTTCAGCGCACTGTGCAGCAGCTTGAGGGCCTCTCCGTCCTCTTCCCGCTCCGCAGCCTGCCGCAGAGCCGCCAGCGCCTCGCTGCCGCCGATGCGGCCAAGCGCCCAGGCGGCGGTGCCGCGCATCTCCGGCCGCGGATCGCGCAGCAGAATCTCCGTCAGCTTCGGTACGGCGACGGGATCGCGGAAGTTACCCAGCGCGATGACGGCATTGCGCTGGATCGGTTTTTTGCCGCGCCAGGCCGCCGAGCTGTTGCCGAATTTCTCCTTGAACTCACGGTTACTGAGGTCCAGAATCGGCAGAAGCAGCGGCTTGACCACCTCCGGATCGGGCAGCAGCTCCGGACGGTGATTCCAGTTCTTGCCCCGGTTATGCGGGCAGACGATCTGGCAGGTATCGCAGCCGTACAGCCGGTTGCCGATCTTGGTCATGTACTCCTCACTCAGGAAGCCCTTGGTCTGGGTGAGATAAGAGATACATGCCTGGGCATTAAGCTGGCCCGGGCCGACCAGGGCTCCGGTAGGACAAGCGTCGATGCACTTGGTGCATTCTCCGCAGCCCTCCTCAACCGGAAGATCCGGCGAAAAGGGAATGTTCGTCACCATCTCGCCCAGATAGATCCATGAGCCCCACTCCGGCGAAATGATCGCGCAGTTCTTGCCGCTGAAGCCGATGCCCGCCCGTTCGGCAACGGCCCGGTCCACCAGCACGCCCGTGTCGACCATGCTCTCCAGCATAGCCTCCGGCACACGCTCGCGGATGAAGCGTTCCAGCTTCTCCAGCGCCTCCCGCAGCACCTGATGATAATCCCGGCCCCAGGAGGCGCGGGCGAGAATGCCTCGTCGTTCCCCGGGCCCCGACTTAGGCGGGTCCTCCATCTTGGAGGGATACGCTACCGCGACGGCAATAATCGAGCGCGCTTCACCGCCTTGCAGCGCAGGAATCGTCCGCTTGTCCAAATCCGGCTCCTCAAAGCCGGAGTCATAGCCTTTGTCGCGGTGATCCTGCAGCAAGCTTTTTAAATATAAAAACGGCTCCGCAGTGGCGAACCCGATATCGTCGATACCGAGCTCGCCTGCGGCAGCCTTGATTTCAGCCTTCAGCCCATCCCACTTGGAAGGCGGGGGAGCATAGAATGACTGCGTTGTAAGGTTCATTTCCGCCTCTCCTTGCTATTAAAACTGTCTTGCAGACGCCTATAGCCCATGCAGCTTCGAGAACGGCCACCAGATGAACAGCGCCTTGCCGACAATGCTCACCTTCGGGACGGAACCGAAATACCGGCTGTCCTTGCTGGCCCCGGCGTGACGGTTATCGCCCATCACAAAATATTCTCCTGCGCTCACAGTCACTTCCGCGAAATCCGCATCTTCAATTTCCGTATCAATGTAGGGCTCCGGAACCAGGGTGCCGTTAACATACAGCTTATGGTCCTTAACGGCCACAATATCGCCGGGTATACCGACCACCCGCTTGACGAGATACTCCTTGCGGTCTAGACCGGTACTGGGATCATGCAGCACGACTACATCGCCGCGGTGGGGGCCGGTGAATTGCAGGGAGATTTTGCTGAT
This sequence comes from Paenibacillus tepidiphilus, assembly GCF_008635795.1. Taxonomy (GTDB): domain Bacteria; phylum Bacillota; class Bacilli; order Paenibacillales; family Paenibacillaceae; genus Paenibacillus_AQ; species Paenibacillus_AQ tepidiphilus. The sequence goes on from NZ_VWRQ01000013.1 coordinate 54,460, forward strand.
CAGCAGCTTCTCGCCCTCCAGCAGCGTAGGCTGCATAGACTGGCCCACCACGGTGGAAATATTAAATACATATATATTAAGCAGCGACATCAGCGCAAATACGAGTACAGCCGTTATTCCGAAATCCCGCAGTTCCACAAGCCAGCTTCTTCTGCGTCCCCTCCGGGTGCCCCCGTGCGTGCGGGAGCGGTATCGCTGTTTGCGGCTGCGCATGAAATCTCCTTCATACCCGCTGTTCATAGGCCACCTTCTCGGCTTCACTTGGACTTGTATAATCGTCCTAACAATAGAAAAGCATATCTCCCGGCCATTTGCAACGGACAACGGAGAGATATGCTTAGTATAATGGATCTGACCCTTGGGGTCGCTATCGTTCTCTATTCTGGATTAAAACAAAACGTGCGTAGCACCCTGCATTCACCGCGTACGGATTAGCAGATGTTTCCGCTTTCGTCAGTACGAATCAAGCTGTGTTTAACCGACGATGCTGAGCTTACGTACCGATTTGAAAATATGGTTCTCGTCGTAGCCCATAGCTTCGTACAGCGGCAAAGCGAAAGAATTATGCTCGTCAACCGCTACATAAATACCGCTGACCTTGCGCGCCTGAAATCTGCTCTCCATCGCACTTACCAGACTACGGCCGATTCCTCTGCGGCGATAATCGGGATGGATGGCAATCCGGAAATAACAGCCATGATTCTTCTCGATCGTACCAATCAGCGCTCCGACAATCTCTTCATCTTCCTCAGCGACCACGATGAGATCGGAATCCCATGACAGCTGCCGGGAGAAAGGCTCCATTGTGCTCTCGAAACATTCTTCGGACAAGGCGGTCTGCAGCAGTTCAGTTACAGGAGTAACGTCGCTTAATTGAAAGGAACGAACGTGCATTCTTTAAATCTCCCTTTTCTATGGCTTGGATTTTACAAAAAGAAGGAGTTCCCGTAACAGTTAAATGAGGAAAAAAGAATAAAAAACCGAGGAATACCCGCTTTTATCTCTATTAAAGCACACTTTTCTCGCGTTATCACCATTTTTCTTTAGAAAGCGCTTTATATGAAGCGTTTTCAATGAATATGTTTGCAGAATTTCTTGTTTAAGTAAAAAATAGAGGGATAGGCAAACCGTATTTTTGGCATATTACAATTTTACACGGGTTTAACACTCTCCGTAAGCTTCAGTGGATGGTAACTTTACAAACACTTATGTTTGTTTAGTGTTGCATTATTGTTCCAGATACGGTTTAATAAGAGTAGCTTATCGGGTACATATTTAGGTAGGCCATCTCGGCAATAAGGGATTTTGAATGCCCCTGCGGCCAAAATTCTTTATCTATACAAATTCCAATAAACTCAGGAGGGATTTTTCCATGGCATTTCAATTACCGGCACTTCCGTATCCAAACAACGCACTTGAACCGCACATCGACGCACTGACGATGGAAATTCACCATGACAGACACCACAACACTTATGTGACGAACCTGAACGCCGCACTGGAAAAGGCACCCGAGCTGCAGGACAAGAGCATCGAAGAACTCCTTAGCGACCTGAATGCCGTACCGGAAGCCATCCGTACCGCAGTACGCAACAATGGCGGCGGACATGCGAACCATACGCTGTTCTGGGAAGTTATCGGACCGAACGGCGGCGGCGCACCAACAGGCGCACTGGCAGCGGCCATCGACAGCGAACTGGGCGGTTTTGATAAATTCAAAGCAGATTTCGCAGCTGCAGCAACCACCCGCTTCGGCAGCGGCTGGGCTTGGCTCGTAATCAAAGACGGCAAGCTCGCGATCACCAGCACTCCGAACCAGGACAGCCCGATCAGCGAAGGCGCAACTCCGCTCCTCGGCCTGGACGTATGGGAGCATGCTTACTACTTGAACTACCAGAACAAACGTCCAGCTTATATCGAAGCTTTCTGGAACGTTGTGAACTGGGAAGAAGTCGGCAAACGCTACGACAACGCAAAATAATTCCGTTAGCAGCTTTAACGCCGCGAACGGTTATAGTAAAGCAAAAACGGCTGTGCACTCCGTAAGGGAGGGCACAGCCGTTTTGTTGCGGGGAATTTCAGCACCATTATGCCCGAACAGCCGGGTTGTGCTCAAATAACCGGCGGCTCCAGCCTATTCCGATCCGGGCCAGGTGAAGCTGCTGTTGTCCATTGTTCAGCAGCCTGCCCGGACCCGGGCCGTCCAGGGTCTTCCATCACGGGCCGGCTTTACTCGGCTCCCGCTTCCCGCGCTTCCAGTTCATCAAAGTATTGATTCAACAGCTTGAGAAATACATTGGGGAATGCATAATCCGCCATCTCGCGGCGGGTAATCCAGCGCACGGCACCGCCATCCTCCGGCGCGGCGCCTCCATCCTCGAAGCGCTGGGCGGCAGGCACCGCCGGCGCGTAAGCTGCCGGCGCTTCGGCCGCCTGCGGCAGCGCCGGTGCGTCTTCCCTGCAGAGATACACCTGCAGGGTCCAGACGATGTGGCTGAAGGTGTGCTCCGCCACCTTCCAGTGCGCTTCCGGCCGGGCGAGAATCCCGGCCTGCCGCAGTGACCGGCGCAGCCGGTCCTGCGCTGCCGCCGCCTGCGGCAGCGCCTCCTGGGCGCCGCGCTCCGCAGGCGGCGCCGGCCAGTGCGGCAGCTCCCACATGCGGGCTAACAGCCCGCTCGCCGGCCGCTGCCGGATGAGCACCCGGCCCGCGTGTGCGCCGCGGCCTTCAATCAGGGCCGCCAGCCGCTCCTCCGGGCGCGGCGGCTTGGCCTTGGTCTTGACGGGCAGCGAAGTCTCGCAGCCCGCCAGGCGCGCCTCGCAGTGCTCCATCACCGGGCAGATAAGGCAGCGCGGTGATTTCGGCGTGCAGATGAGCGCGCCCAGCTCCATCAGCGCCTGGTTGAAGTGCGAAGCCTCCCCTTCGGGGATCAGCTCCGCCGCCAGGCGCTCCATCTTGACGCGGGTGGGTCCCTTGGCAATGTCGTCCTCAATCAGGAAGTAACGGGACAGCACCCGCATGACATTGCCGTCGACCGCCGGCTCCGGGCGGTTGAAGGCGATACTAAGAATCGCCCCGGCTGTGTACGGGCCGACACCCTTCAACCCGAATACGGCATCCCGGTCATTCGGGACTTGGCCGCCGTATTCCTCTTTGACCTGCCGCGCTGCCTGCTGAAGGTTCCGCGCACGCGAGTAATAGCCGAGACCCTCCCAGCACTTCAGCACCTCTTCCTCCGGTGCGTCGGCCAGTGCCTCAACGGTAGGGAACTGCGTAATAAACCGTTCAAAATAAGGAATCACCGTATCCACTCTCGTCTGCTGGAGCATAATTTCCGAGACCCAGATATAATACGGATTGCGGTGGCGCCGCCAGGGCAAATCGCGCTTTTGCCCATGGTACCACTCCAGCAGATGACGGCTGAAGAACGACTTGGCCTCCTGATTCTGCGCTGTTTCCGGCTCCGCCTTCGGGTCAGGCAGTGCTTGTATCTGTTGCTTTGCTTTTGCCGCTGTCCGTGCTCCTGCGTTAGCCTCTGTCCCCGCTTCTGCCTTAGCCTCTGTACCTGCTCCTGCGTTAGCCTCTGTACCTGCTCCTGCATTACCCTCTGTACCCGCTCCTGCCTTGGCCACTGTACCTGCTTGTGCGTTAGCCTCTGTACCTGCTCCTGCGTTAGCCTCTGTACCCGCTTCTGCCTTAGCCTCTGTACCTGCTCCTGCGTTAGTCTCTGTCCCCGCTCCTGCGTTAGCCTCTGTACCTGCTCCTGCATTACCCTCTGTACCCGCTCCTGCCTTGGCCACTGTACCTGCTTGTGCGTTAGCCTCTGTACCTGCTCCTGCGTTAGCCTCTGTACCCGCTTCTGCCTTAGCCTCTGTACCTGCTCCTGCGTTAGTCTCTGTCCCCGCTCCTGCCTTGGCCACTGTACCTGCTTGTGCGTTAGCCTCTGTACCGGCATCTGCATCAGCAGCGGTTCTCTCTGTTACTGCTTGTCCCCTCAGTACCTGCTCCTGCTCCTGCTGTCTTTGCCTGCTCATACTTAGCCTCCTTGCTGCTTCACTCTTAAATAGAAGATGCCTCATCTGACTGAAACGATATATTCTGAGAGCAGTAACTGCACTAATTAGTCTTTACAGTGTCAGTTACCCTCTAATCTTCTGACATTTCTGCTTAATCGTCACTGCTATGCCCCTGCACTTTAGCACTGACAGTAATAATCATGCCGGAGCTACCTTTTATATCACCGCAAACATACTCTCATAAGAATAACTGCATTCCATACAATTATTTCTATCAAAAATAGTCAGTTGCAGCGAATAGCTGCATTTTCTGCAATTATAATCAGCGAAAAGTGCTCTTCGAACAGGAATTGCCGTTTTTAGTTGTACGAAATGCAGCTATTCCCCTTAAACCCGCCTTTGGGAGCAATATAGTTGTACAAAGTGCAATTAAGCACCATCTCAACGGGTGTCGTGCAGACGGTGAACGCCGGCGCAGGACTCCCCGGCAATGGGCAGGGACATAGGCGGCTCCTAAGCTTTTTTTCACCCGCCAAAAGCGCCATCCCCTAATGTTCAGGCACTCCGCATCTGATAGGAACCGGAAAAGAATGATGATTAGGGGTTAAGGGAGCCATTCCCCGATCTATGATATCCTCACCTGCGCTCCACCACGGCAAACGCCGAAGCCAGCTCGCGGGTATGTGTTATCGTCACATGGATCACGTATTCGCTGCTGGCCAAGCCGATCCTGTCCCAGGACGCCTCCGAGAGAAGGACCGCCGGCTTGCCCTTGGCATCCGGCAGAATCTCAATATCCTGAAAGCCTGCCTCCCGGCCGATTCCGCAGCCCAAGGCTTTGACCACGGCTTCTTTGGCCGCGAAGCGCCCGGCGGCATATTCCGCGAGGTTCCCGCCTCTGTCGCCGGCAAGCTTATACTCGTTCCCGGTCAGTATCCGGTGAAGAAATTTCATTCCGGTATCTCTGCCGAGCAGCCTGCTGATCCGCGCAATTTCGAGCACATCATGTCCAATTCCGTAAATCATTTTCCGGCCTCCCCGCGGGCGAACAATCTGGCAACAATTCCAATCTGTTCTCTATGCTTAACCGCTTTAATAATGGTATGATCTTCATATATCAGGCAAGATTTAAAGGTTTGAATATTAATAGTCAGCATTATTCTTTATTGTCATTATTAATCCTTACCGTCGTCACTACTCATTATAGTCGTCATTAATTATTCAGCTATATACTCTGATAAATTCTATTATTTGCGAACAGGAAAGAGAGGCGAACCGCCTGTGAACCGAAACTTTCAATTGCCTGCGGGAGAAGATGCCGTACTGCGCTGCTCACATTTCCCCGCATCAAGCCCGGCCAAGAGCCTGATCGTTATCGCCCATGGCTTCAAAGGCTTCAAAGACTGGGGAATGTTCCCTTATGTCGCCGGTGCACTCAGCCGGGAGCATGAGGTCATTACCTTCAATTTCTCGCACGGGGGAATCGGCGAAGATCCCGAGCAGTTCACCGAGCTCGATAAATTCGCCCGCAATACCGCCAGCCGGTCCCTGAAGGATCTGGAGATTCTGCTCTCCTATCTCAGCCAGCACCCCAAATTCGGCGCATTGCCTGTGTTCCTGCTGGGCCACAGCCTGGGCGGCGGACTCTCCCTGCTGTACGCCTTGGAGCATCCGGAGGAGATTGCCGGTGTGATCTCCTGGAACGGAGTGACCAGCCTGGATCTTCTCAGCGAAGAACAGAAACGCGAGCTCCGGGGCACCGGGCGCAGCCATGTGCTGAACAGCCGGACCGGCCAGCAAATGCCGCTGGACCTCGTGCTGCTGCAGGATCTGGAGCGCAATGCCCGGCGGTATGACTTGCCCTCGCGCATGGAGCAGGCTGCCTTTCCGGCCGTGCTGATCCAGGGAAGCGAAGACGGCGCGCATCTGCGGGAAGGCTCCCGGCAGCTGACCGCACTTCGCCCTGACATCGCCTGGGTGCAGATTCCCGGCGGCAATCATACCTTCGGCACTGTGCACCCTTTTGCCGGAACGACGCCGCAGCTGGAGCAGGCCATTGCTGCCACACAGGAGTTTATCACTCAAGTCCTTGCCGAGTGATTGTATCATACGGGCATCTTCCGCACCCGAATATTTTCTTCCAGCACATAAAGGAACCGCCGGCTATGCCTGCTCGCAGCAGGCATAGCCGGCGGTTCTTCGGTTTTTAATTATTGAGCTGCGGGACAGCAGTCCATCTACTGCACTTTCTTCAGCAGATTAACTATTGACCCGGCCCAGATTCTGATCAATTGCAGATCGCACAACAGGATGCAGCGGTTAAGGCTCTTTTCCCGGCTATTCCGCAATCTTTTGCATGAAATGCAATAGATGATATTTTCACCCGTAAAAAGCTCCATTCTATTGCACAAAATGCAACCACAATCCAACTCTCCAAAAGCAGGCGAACAGCCTGCACGGTGCCATCCCAACCGCATATGTCTAGCCTTATGCCCCACTCAGCTTTCAGGTCCCTGCCCCTGAGCGCTAGATGCCGGGAATCACATTCCGCTTATGCGCCGTTCTGCGGTAGTGGGCTTCCAGCTTGGCTGCCGCCTCCGGCGCTATCGGCTTACCTTCCAGATAATCGCTGTTGTCGTCATAGGTGACGCCGAGCTCGGCTTCGTCCGTCTGGCCGGGCCATAACCCTGCCGTCGGCGCCTTGCCGATGACCTCAGCAGGCACACCAAGGTATGCCGCCAATTGGCGGACCTGGCGTTTATTAAGCGTAGACATCGGCGTTATATCAACGGCGCCATCGCCCCACTTGGTATAGAATCCGGCAATGGCTTCGGAAGCATGATCTGTGCCGACCACAAGCAGGTTGTTCTCAAAGGCAAGCGCATACTGCATGACCATGCGGGTTCTCGCCTTCACGTTCCCCTTGCCCTGGTAGGTGATGTGACGGGATTGTCCAATCGCCTTGAGGCTATGCTCCACTTCCAGTGCAATCTCATTCACGGCTTCCTCGATGTTCGTCTCCACCGTGTGCGTCAGTCCGAAAGCTTCGGCGACCGCATAGCTGTGCGCGATATCCTCCTGTACCCCATAAGGCTGGTACACTCCCAGCGTTATAAACTCCGTGCCTTCCTCCGCTGTCAGCTCATCGGTCGCCAGCTTGCAGAGTCCGGCGGCTACTGCGCTGTCCACACCGCCGCTGATGGCAATCAAGAGGCCGCGTGTATTCGCCGCCCGCACATACCCCTTCAGAAACTCCACACGTCTGCGCACCTCGGCTTCTGGATCAATCTCAGGCTTGACGCCCAGGGCAATAATAATTTCCTGCTGCATACTCACTTTGACACCCTCCGTTCATAACGTAAAGTTTATAGCTTTCCGCTCAAGTAGAACCGGTTGCGCCGTCCTGAACAGGACGGTAACCGAGCTGTGAGATAGAGAAAGATAAGGACACAGTATAGTGTGGAATATATACTTACTTATCTTTTCAAGTAGAATCGGCTGTTCCGCCCTGACAAGGACTGCGCCCGTTTCTGCGGAAATATACGGCTAATTACCCTGTACACCTTTATACGCTTTTCTAATCAAAAAAATCCCGCAGGCAGCCGGAAAGCCCGGCCCCCGCGAGATTCTTCACTTCCTGCGCCTACTGCCGATGTTCTATTATTGGCAGTAGCGGTTGAATACATCCTTCAGTTCAGCGGCGATTTCGGCGGCCGAACGGTCTTCCACGCCGGAGCGTTCAATAAAATGGACCAGCTCCCCGTCCTTCATCAGCGCAATCGACGGCGAAGACGGCGGGTATGGCGCGAAATATTCACGGGCCTTGGCCGTAGCTTCCTTCTCCTGTCCCGCAAACACGGTGAACAGATGATCGGGCAGAACTTCATTCTGCAGGGCCTGGGCTACGCCTGGACGGCATTGACCGGCTGCACAGCCGCATACGGAATTGACGACTACCAGCGCGGTCCCCTGGGCTGCAGGCAACGCAGCTTCCACCTCTTCCGGTGTAAGCAGCTCCTTGAACCCGATACCGGTCAGATCATCGCGCATAGGCTGAATCGAATCTCTCATATATTGATGGAATGACATGGACATTTCCTGCACTCTCCTTTGCCTTTTAACTAACTTTATTATACATGCATACTCTGCGAAAGCAAGGGAGAAGGCCGGTGCATACTGCCTGTATGAGCCTGCTTAGCCTGCTTAGCTTGCTTAGCCTGCGTAGCCTGCGTAGCCTGCGTAGCCTGCTTAGCCTGCGTTGGCCTGCATTCATTCCGTTATACCGCCTGAGGTGTTGCTCATGGAAGATCAGCCATGGGTCTGCACAAGAATATCCGCCTCCGCCTCTTCACAGGGGAAGCTTACGATGAAGGATGTACCCGTGCCCTCTTCGGTGGCGACTGCTATTTTGCCGCCATGGCGTTCCACTATGCTCAGGCACAGCGATAAGCCCAGGCCGGTTCCATGCGATTTTGTGGTGAAGAAGGGGACAAACAGCTGCTCCAGCTGACTCTGCGGAATTCCGCTCCCCGTATCGCGGATAACCAGCTCGATGTGATTCCCGGCACGCTGCGTTTCCAGCGTCAGCACCCCCTTGGCTCCCATCGCCTCCATCCCGTTGCGGGCCAGATTCAGCACCAGCTGCTTGATCTCCCTGACGTTCAATTGCAGCGGGGGCAGATCCCCGGTCAGCTTCAGCTCCACCGTCTGCCCTCTCAAATTGGCATCCGCCCACAGCAGCGGCGCCAGCTCCTCAATAATCAAGTGCAGCTGCACCGTCTCCATGTCGGATATCCGGCTCTGGGCCAGCGACAGGAAGTCATTGATAATGCCGTTGGCCCGGTCCAGCTCGTCCATCACAATCTGGTAATAGGAATCCAGATCGGAGGGGCTCTTCTCACGCATCAGCTGCAGGAAGCCGCGGACAACAGCCATCGGATTACGGATTTCATGGGTAATGCCGGCAGCCATCTGCCCGACCAGGGTCAGGCGTTCCACATTGTCCAGCTCTGTGCGCATTTTCTCTTCTTCCGTCAGATCCTGTACGATCAGTACATTTCCGGCCAGAGCGCCCGAATTATGCCGCAGAGGCGCAGTGTATATCTGATAGGTCCGGGAGTCGTAGTGAACTTTGGCATTGGAGCGCTGGTTGTTGCGGATGATTGTCTTCAAGTGCTCATAGGTCTGATCGTCGATGGATTTGTCGAATATCTCGCATACCGACCGCGACAGGATAATCTCGCGCGTTAAGTCGGGGTTATGCCTCCGGATCAGATTCAGCATAAATTCATTCAGCTCAGTCACATGTCCGCGATTGTCCAGAGCCATAATATTCAGCCCGGCCGCATCGGTGATTTGCCGCAGCTTATGCGATTCCCAGCGGAACTGCTCCGAAATATCCTTCATCTGTTCCTTGCTCTGAAATTTACCCCAGGCATTTTCAATAAAAAAAATGTAAAGCCCGCCCAGCACAGTGGACAGCAGCAGATATACCGCAATCAGCGTCAGCTCATCCGGGGTCGTGTCATAAATCGTCGTACCGTCCCACATTTTTGGTTTGAGCACCGCAACCAGGATAGTGGGGAACAGCGAGATCAGAAAAATCCCGATTTTCTGCGGAAGCGGGCTTCGCTTGAAGAACGGGGCGAGAATAAATAGTAGCGGGAATGCCAGAAGACCCGAATTAATGACGAAATTGCCGATTCCCGGTGGCTGGGAGAACATAAAGGTGCACAATAAAAAAAAGCCCGCCAGGCTCAGCCCGGAGCGCCGATGGCCGTAAAGCACCCCGATGCAAGCCGGCAGAATCGCCAAATTCAGATAAATTACGCCGAACAGCGTCGTGGAGAGAAGCATGCAGAAGGTGACGCCCAAGGCGCAGCATATAATCAGAAAGGATTGGTCATCGGGAAAGCAGCGGTTTCGGCGGGTAATATATTCCTGGTTCAACCACCACTGAAACAGCAGAAAAAAGGAGCTCGCAGCCGATATTTGCAATAAAATATCCTTTACCGCCTCATTAATTGAAATCACTCCCCGAGTTGGACAAATTATCCTTTGTCTTTAAATTAAAGCATAGCCAGTCTTTTCTGACAACGAAATTCCGCTGGCGGTTCCCCCTTGTTTGGCTGCGTGCGGCCTTGAGTGGTATGATGCCAATAGCGAAAAAAGTCAGCATAACGCAAGCGGATAGGGACGGTGGATTATTACCATGTACGATGTGATTATTATTGGCGGCGGCTCTGCCGGATTGATGGCTGCCATAGCCGCGAGCAGCGGCGGACAGCGGGTTCTGCTGCTGGAGAAGGGCGACAAGCTGGGGCGCAAGCTCGGCATCTCCGGCGGGGGCCGATGCAATGTGACCAACAACAAGGAGATTGACGAGCTTATCAGACATATTCCGGGGAACGGACGTTTTCTGTACAGCGCCTTCTCCCACTTCAATAATAAAGATATTATTGCCTTCTTTGAGAACCTGGGTATCCGGCTGAAGGAAGAGGATAACGGGCGAATGTTTCCCGTCAGCGACAAGGCCAAGACGGTTGTCGATACGCTGGTGAATCAGGTCCGTAAGCAAGGCGTTCAGATCAAGCTGAACGTACCTGTAGAGGAGGTGCTGTATAAGGATGGCAAGGTGAGCGGCGTTCTCCTCAAGAATGGCGAAGCGCTTAAGAGCCGCAGTGTCATCATCGCCTCCGGCGGAAGATCCGTTCCGCAGACCGGCTCCACCGGGGATGGGTATGCCTGGGCGCAGAAAGCCGGCCATACGATTACAGAGCTTTTTCCGACGGAAGTGCCGCTTACCTCAAACGACCCGTTTATCCAGTCGAAGGAGTTGCAGGGCCTCTCTCTGAGAGATGTGGCACTTGCTGTATGGAATCCCAAGGGGAAGAAGCTGATCGAGCACCGCGGTGACATGCTGTTCACGCATTTTGGCATCTCGGGGCCCATCGCTTTGCGGTGCAGCCAGTTTGTAGTTAAGGCCTTGAAGCAATTCGGCACCGGAAACATTGAGGTCTCCATCGACCTGCTGCCGGACAAGAGCAAAGATGATATCTACAGCGAGACGCTGCGGCTGGCCGAAGCGGACTCCAGGAAATCGGTGAAGAATGTGCTTAAGGGATATTTACCGGAAAAAATGATTCCGTACCTTCTGCAACAGTCCGGTGTGGCCGAAGCCGTGACCTTCGATCATATTCCGAAGCAGGAATGGATGAATTTAGCCCAGGTCATCAAGCGATTTCCGATCCGGGTCTACGGAACGCTGTCGATTGAAGAGGCTTTTGTTACGGGCGGAGGCGTGAATCTGAAGGAGATTGACCCCAAGACGATGGAGTCGAAGCTGATGCAGGGGCTGTACTTCTGCGGCGAAGTACTGGACATACACGGTTATACCGGGGGCTACAACATTACGGCCGCCTTCTCCACGGGATATACCGCAGGCAGGAGCGCTGTAGAAGGCTGACGGTGCCGGATGCCGCTGAAAATATCAAGACAGCCATGCCCCTTTAGAGGGAGCGTGGCTGTCTTGATTTATCTTTGAAAACGGAACGTGCTGAAGATGGAGGCTGCCATGTATCCGGTGCCGATGCCGACGGGAATGAAGAGCAGAAGCCCCCACCAGCCGTATAACGGAATACATACCGCTGCAGCACAGAGTGCGGCAAACGGCTGGATCAGCAGCTGCAGCAGCTTAGTCCCGGCTTCGGCTTTCTGTGCTTTGGTAAACGGCAGGATGCCGATGTAGGCATCGCCCGCAAAGACCAGCCAGTAGGAGGACAGCCAATAGGCCATCAGCGCAGTCAGCACCAGAAAGATCAGCCATTTCAGCAGGAAAAGCCAGGCTGGAACAATCAGGAGGGCGGCAAGCGCGACGCCGGTAAACTGCAGATACAGCTTCAGATGGCCGGGATTGCGGATGAACGCCTTGATGCCTGCCGCCGAGAAGCGGCCCTCCGCCTCCCGGGAGGTCAAGAGCGGCTGCGACCGGCGGAAGATCCACGGCTTATGGCGCGTGGGCCGCGGTTTATCGACTACCTGGGCCAGCATAAGAGAGGCGATGCGCATCCGCTGCTTCAAGCTCTCGCGTATATCCTGCAGGAAGGTCCCCTGGAGCGTCAGCCGGTGCCGGATTGCCCACAGGGTGACCGCTGCATACAGCAGAGCCACGGCTGCAAGCAGCCAGGGCCGGTTCTCCCAGGCAATCGCTGCATACAGATAGCTGCCGCAGGAGAGGAGCAGCGCCGGGATCAGCCGCAGCTGCCGGGCCAGCCCCTGCCGGCTCACCCTGATCAGGTGAACCAGCAGCTTGGTAGCCCAGCCGCAGCTTACCGTCAGGGCCAGCAGAGCCCAGACCGCTGCCTGGGCTACACCGTAGCCCTTTACGATGAAAGGCAGCAGCAGCGCAAAGGCCGCACCAAGCTTCACTGCGGTTACCCCGAGACTATACAGAATGCTCCGCAGCATAATGCTGCTGATCCACTGCCGCCGCTGCAGCAGGAAGAGTGAATCTGCTTCGCGGATGAGCAGCAGCAGACCCCCGGTAGCGAGGAGCACGGCAAGCACCACGGGAATCAGCGCGAACGGTACATACGCTGTCCAGCCTATGGAATCGCCGTTCCAGAACCCGTAATAGAAGCGGCCGCCGAGCAGCAATCCGGGAACAATAATGTACAGCAGTACGATCCAGTCAGCCACCATGCGGATCATCCGGTATTGCTCCCGCCAGTGGGCGAAGAGCCGCTGGCGGAACAGGCGCGTTGCATCCGGCAGGGCATAGCCGGCACCGCTTACCGCATCCGGCCGCAAGGCCCCTTCAGGCCGGCTCATGCGAGCAGGTCGAAGCAATCAAACAACGACCCCTCCGGCAACCCGGCCTCTGCGCGGATGTCCTCCAGCGTTCCGGTGGCCTGCATGATGCCGCCCGAAATCAAGACGAAGCTATCGCAAATCTTCTCTGCCGTATCCAGCACATGCGTAGACATCAGTACGCCTGCCCCGCGCTGGCGCTCAGCCTCCAGCAGCCTCAGGAAATCCTTGGTCGCCCGCGGGTCCAGCCCGATAAAAGGCTCGTCCACAATATAGATATCCGGCTTCACCAGGAACCCGAGCATCAGCATCATCTTCTGCTTCATGCCCTTGGAGAACCCGGCCGGAAGATCATGCCGCACATGGTCCATGCCGAACTGCTGCAGCAGCTTCTCCGCGGCGTCGGCGAAGGATTCATAAGGCAGCCCGTAGGCGGCTGCGGCCAGGTCCAGATGCTCCCACAGCGTCAGATCCTCATAGAATACCGGCTGCTCCGGAACGTAGGCATAGGATTTGTTCTCGCCGCCGATACTCACCTTCGCCTTCGAATGCTTCAGCAGTCCGAGTACAGCCTTGATCGTGGTGCTCTTGCCTGCGCCGTTGGGCCCGATCAGCCCCAGCAGCTCACCCTGCCGGACCTCAAAGGCTATTCCGGAAATGCGCTTATCTCCGGCTTCGTAACCGGCTTCGCTGATGTCCACATCCAATACAACGCCCCCGGGCCCCTTCCTGGCCTCTTCTACTCCGGATGTGCCGGAGCTCTCTGTCTGAGTACTCTTGGTTTCGTCCACTGCTGTCCCTCCACATCGGTTCCATGATCTATCCATTATACGGATATTCTGAAGGATATGCAGTACATTATGGCTGTTCCCTTATGCCGCTCCGCCCCGGGTCCGAGGCAGGCAGGTACTTGATAATCGTGACAATTTTAAGTTTTTTAAAAAATTGTTTGATTTTTAATAATTAAAAGTGTGCTCATTGTGACAAATCACATGTTTTTACCTCAGGGTTATGCCGTATTGTAGGGATAACAGAAAGCATTCCACTGGTGATCACCGCACTTTGCAGCCGGATTTCATACCGTGCGGGGAAACTCACACGATAAATAATAGAGGTGAAAGAATATGATTCAATCCTATGAACGCGATACTCAGCTGACCCTCCATCTGTACAGAGTGTTTGCCAAGTCTTTCAAGAGCATCAATGAGCATGCCGTTACCGGCAGCAAGATTGAAGGATTCAATCCGACAGCGTTTGCAGTGATGGAGGTCCTCTATTATAAAGGGCCGCAACCCATCCAGCAGATTGGAGCCAAGCTGCTGCTGCAGAGCGGCAACGTTACTTATGTCATCGACAAGCTCGAAGAGCGCGGCTATCTGCAGCGCAAGCCATGTCCGAGCGACCGGCGCGTCATTTTTGCCGAGCTGACAGCTGAAGGCGAACGCCTGATGAACGAGATGTACCCGAAATATTCAGAGCGTCTGCACCTGGCTTTCAGCGGCCTCAGCGACGACGAGAAGGAACAAATGATTGTGCTGCTGAAGAAGATGGGACTGCAAGCCGAGAAGCTCTCTCCGCTCCCGCGCAAGTAATACATTATTTACAGCTATAAGAAGCCCCTCGATTGTGAATTGATTCACTTTCAAGCCACAGAAACGGCCGAACCGTCCCTCCAGGGATGATTCGGCCGTTTCTGCTGGTTGCTGCCGGGCCGATGCCTGGCCTACATGGCTGCGTGCGCGGGATCTTCCGGCCGCAGCCGGGAACCGGCTGTCTAGGCCTGTCTGGCCTTCTGCGGCTTGCCCGCTTTCCGGTCGGCCAGCGATGGAACCGATGTGCGCAGGCCGGACGATAGGATAAAGGACAGGACGGCGAACAACGCCATGATGACAAACAGCGAATGCAGGCCTCCCTCCAGCGCGCCGCTCAAGCTGCTTAAAGCTTCACCGGACAAGGCTGCGCCGCCGTGCGGATTCAGCAGGGTATTAATATCCTCGCTCGTTACCGAAGAGCCTGCCGCTCCTGCCAGCTGCCGGTCAATGGAGAAATTCAGCCAGGAGCCAAAGAGAGCAATTCCGACCGTCTGGCCGAGGGAGCGCGTAAAGGTATTAAGCGCCGTGGAGGCGCCGCGCTGCTCATAGTCTACGGAAGACTGCGCGATGATGGTGAACACCGTGGAGGCGCAGCCGAAGCCGAAGCCGCAGAATGGCATCATAGCCAGCAGCTGCAGCGAGGATGAACCGGCGTTCAGAAAGATCAGCCCCACAGCGCCGATGGCGATTAGCACAAGCCCCAGCATACCTGTGCGGCGGGTGCCGGCGCGCAGAATCATCCGGCCGCCGAAGATGGAGCCGAACATCCAGGAGATCGTCATCGGCGCCAGCAGCAGGCCCGAGCGGGCCGCGCTCTGTCCGAATACGCCCTGCACCCATAGCGGTATATATGTGGACAAGCCGATAATCAGGGTGCTGACCAGCAGATTAGCCGCAGTGGACACGGAAATATTGCGGATAGAGAACAGCGACAGCGGCAGCATCGGTTCGGGAACCCGGCGCTCCACGAGCACAAAGACGGTCAGCAGCACGGCTGCCGCCCCCAGGATGGACAGCAGCAGCGGAGAGGACCAGGCCAGGCTTTGGCCGCCGGTCGTGAGCCCGAAGAGCAGCCCTCCCATTCCCGCTGCGAACAGCAGAACACCTGCGATGTCCATCCGCGCCTTTCGTTTCACACGCTCTTCCTTCAGATAGCGGAAGATGAACAGGAGCGCCAGCAGGCCGAAGGGCAGGTTGAAGACAAATACCCAGCGCCAGCTGAAATAATCCACTACATAACCGCCCAGCAGCGGACCGGCCAGGGAGGATATGCCCCATACCGAGCTGAGCAGTCCTTGCGTCTTCGCCCGCTCTTCGATGCTGTAGATATCGCCTATAATCGTAAAGGTCATCGGGATAAGCGCCCCTGCACCCAGACCTTGCAGGCCGCGAAATACAATGAGCTGCTCCATACTCTGCGATAGTCCGCAGAGCAGTGAACCCAGCAGGAATACCAGCGTGCCGCCGATGAAGACCGGCTTGCGGCCGATCAGGTCGCTGAGCTTGCCGAAGATCGGCGTGGTGACTGCCATGGCCAGCAGATATGCCGTGAAGATCCAGCTTAGCCACTGCATGCCCTGGAACTCGCCGACAATAGCCGGTCCTGCGGGTCCGGTGACGGTTCCTTCAATCGCTGCCAGGAAGGTGGCGAGCAGCACTCCCGTTAATATTAACTTTCGTTCCATAGTACCCGGTGACTTCAATGAATCCAGATCCTCTCTGATATAAGCATTTGGGGGATATGATCAGTACCGGCTTTGCAGAAGCGCATGGATAGCGGCATCCTGAAAGCCAGAGGGAGTGTGCCGGTACTGCCGGAGCACTCCTTCCTGCCGGAAGCCGAGACTGTGGAACAACCGCTGCGCGCGGAGGTTATCCGGATGGCATAAAGCTTCAATCCGGTTCAGCCCCATCGTACCAAACCCGAACTCCAGCACCAGTTGCAGCGCTTCGCGCATATATCCCCGCCCCCAATGGGACGGCGCCAATTCGCAGCCGATCTCCCCGCGGTAGGCACCCGGCAGCTGCCAGTAGTTATAGCCGCAGCTGCCAAGCACCTCTCCCTGCGGATCAAGGATGCTCCAGCGCAGGCTCTCCTCCTCCTGCGACATGTACTGCAACTGGCCGATTAGCTGCAGCGCATCGTCAGCCGACGTGAGCGGCGGAGCTTCCAGCCAGCTCGCCACCTGCGGATCGCTCCAGATCCGGTACAATGCCTCCGCATCTTCCGGCAGAAGCTCCCGCAGCTTCACCCGCAGTCCTTGCAGCGGCGGTATTACTCCACCACAACGGTACATAATTCGTCCCCTCTCAACTCTCTAAGTATACTGTAAATTGCTGCAGGACTACCCGAAAGACCTGACATTTCTATGTCATATAAACACATAACTGATGGCGGTCATTTCCTATTATGACGCCGTTCTCCGGATTAGCAAGCGGCCTGCCCGAATGAACGCCCCTTCTATTCAACATTCAAAAAGCGCCTGCACTTTCGGCTTCTAAGCTCCCGAATGCAGACGCTTTGCTATTATACATGACTACGAATAAGCCGCCTAAACCATACTTCGGTTATCTCTTCGAATCCGCCGTCGCGGCCGGCTTCAGCACCTCGGTGCACAGCACCCGGAGCTTCTCCTCAATGTGCTTGAACTCTTCGAGTCCCGTTCCGGTAATGCTGAATGCATCGCCGTGGGCTGTCAGAAAGTTATCCTGGGTCAACCGTTCCAGCTCCTGCTTTACTTCGCGTTCCGCGATCCGGTAGCCAAGCTTCTCCAGTTCAGGCTGAATCTCCGTTAAAGTCAGGTCCTTCTCATGGGCAATGGAAAGCATATGAATTCCGATGAACAAGTTCTGTACATCCGCGCGCATAGTCCACTCCTTCCGGCATAAGCCTTGGTTATATTAAGCTAATAAAGCATTACCCGGAGCGGGAGACGCGGAAACACCCGGAGCCCGCTCCCGGCGCGGGAATTCCAGCCAATCCCTGTCGTTCCATGGTCTTGACGTTCAGCCGCGGCTGTACTATGGTGTAAGTTACAGATTCCAAGATTGAAGCTACAGGAAGGTGTGATTACCCATGTTTCAGGCTATGCCCTATGACGGAACGCGCAGCGAGCGCTTTGAAGCGGTGCTGTCCCAGCTTGCAGCCTTAATGGAAGGAGAGACGAACGCTATTGCCAATCTGGCCAATGCATCGGCTTTGCTGAAATTCTCGCTGCCGGACACCAATTGGGCCGGTTTCTATTTATTCGACGGCAAGGAGCTTGTGCTTGGTCCCTTTCAGGGCCTGCCGGCCTGCATCCGGATTCCGCTGGGCCGCGGTGTCTGCGGAACGGCGGCGGCCGAACGCCGCACGCTTGTGGTCGATGATGTCCATGCCTTCCCCGGCCATATCGCCTGCGACGCCGCCTCAAACAGCGAGATCGTTGTTCCGCTGATCAAGGACGACCGCCTGCTGGGCGTACTCGACATCGACAGCCCGCTCAAGCACCGCTTCGACGATGAAGAGCGTCGCTTTCTGGAACGCTTCGCCGCCATGGTGTCGGAGGTCCTATAGCACAGAATTAACCCCACAAAGTGGGGCTTACCCATGGAGCGGATTCAAGTACTTTGCGGGGACCCCGTAAATAATCCCACAAAGTGCAGCTTGCCCATCGAGCGGATTCAAGTACTTTGCGGGGACCCCGAAAATAACCCCACAAAGTGGGGCTTACCCATGGAGCGGATTCAAGTACTTTGCGGGGACCCCGGATTATTACTTTCATCTTCGTTACAAAACGGCCCTTGGCCCGGCATAGACGCCGGATCAAGGGCCGTTTATTGATTCTGGTCATACTGTACTCTCTACAGCTGCACCGGCCGGATATTCCAGATCTCCGAAGCATACCGGGCAATCGTGTTGTCGCTGGAGAACTTGCCGGAGTGGCCGATGTTGATAATCGACTTCTTCTGCCATTCCCGCTGGTTGCGGTAGGCCAGGTCGATCTTGACATGCGTCTCGACATAAGAAGCGAAATCCTTCAGCACGAAGAATTCGTCGTTGTGGTCGATCAGCGACTGGTAGATCGTATCGAACTCCTGGGCATTGCAGCAGATCGGGCCAGGGGTGATCAGCTGATCAAGCACTTCTTTGATCCGGCCGTCTCCCTGGTAGATATCGCGGGAATGATAGCCGCCGTATTGGTAGTAATCCATGACCTGCTCGGCCCGCAGACCAAACAGGAACATATTGCTGTCCCCCACCATTTCGTGCATTTCCACGTTGGCTCCGTCCATCGTACCGATAGTCAGCGCACCGTTCATCATAAATTTCATGTTGCCGGTTCCCGACGCTTCCTTGCTGGCGGTCGATATTTGCTCGCTGACATCGGCAGCGGGAATGATCTTCTCGGCAAGCGATACCGAATAGTTCTCCAGAAAAAAGATGCGGATCTTCCCTTTGATATCCGGGTCCTTGTTGACGACCTCGGCGACCGTATTGATCAGCTTGATGATCCGCTTCGCAAGATGGTAGCTCGGCGCAGCCTTCGCTCCGAAGATAAAGGTGCGCGGCACCATATCCATCGACGGATTATCCTTGATCTGATTGTACAGATGCATAATATGCAGAATGTTCAGCAGCTGCCGCTTATAGGCATGCAGTCGCTTTACCTGCACGTCGAAGATGGAATCCGGATCGACCTGTACACCGTGTCTGGAGGTGATGTAAGCCGCCAGGCGCTCCTTGTTGCGGCGTTTGATGGCAGCCACCTGCTCCTGGAAGGAGGCATCCTCGCAGTATTTGATCAGCCCGATCATCTCCTGGGGATGATGAATCCAGCGCGTGCCGATCGACTCGCTGATCAGTCCGGCCAGCTCCGGGTTGGCATGCTGCAGCCAGCGCCGGTGGGTGATGCCATTAGTCTTGTTGTTGAAGCGGTGCGGGTACATCTCATTGAAGAGGCGCATCTCACGCTTCTGCAGAATGTCCGTATGGAGCGCCGCCACGCCGTTAACGCTGTGACTGGCGACAATGGCCAGATTGGCCATGCGCACCTGATCGTCGTGAATGACCGCCATCTGGTTAATCCGGTTCTGGTCGCCGGGATACTTGTGCATCAGCTCGCCGCAGAAGCGGGCGTTGATCTCCTCAATGATCAGGAAGATGCGCGGCAGCAGCTCCTTCACCATGCCCATCGGCCATTTCTCCAGCGCTTCGCTGAGTATGGTATGGTTCGTGTAGGAGACCATCCGGGTGGCCATATTCCAGGCCTTCTCCCAGCCGAGTCCGTACACATCCAGCAGAATGCGCATCAGCTCCGGAATCACAAGCGTCGGATGCGTATCATTGATATGCAGCGCGACCTTATCCGGAAGCGTCTCAATCGGCAGGCCGGTCTTGGCGAAGGTACGCAGAATACTCTGTACGCCCGCGCTGCAGAGGAAATATTGCTGCTTCAGCCGCAGCAGCTTGCCTTCATACTGCGAATCGTCGGGATACAGGAACTCCGAGATGGATTCAACCGACCGCTTGTATTCCAGAAACTTGTGGTAATCGGTTCCTGCCATGGAGCCGGAAATACGCGAAGCCAGCGTAACCGACTCGGCGCTCCAATTCCGCAGCGTATTGACATGCTTGCGGTCGGCTCCGATGATCGGAATATCATAGGGCACTGCGCGCACCGTCTCATAATCCTTGTGCTCAAAGGCGAGCTCGCCGTTCTCGAACCGGGTCTCCACATGACCCCAGAACCGCACCTCCACCTGCTTGTCTTCGCGGCGCACTTCCCAGACGTTATCGTTCTGCAGCCAATAATCGGGCAGCTCCACCTGATAGCCGTCTACAATCTTCTGTTCAAACAATCCGTATTTATAGCGGATGCCGGTGCCATGGCCCGCATATTTCAGTGAGGCCAGCGAATCCATGAAGCAGGCGGCGAGCCGGCCGAGGCCTCCGTTGCCGAGGCCCGCATCGGCTTCCATCTCTTCGATCTCCTCGAGCCTGAAGCCCAGCTCTTCCAGACCGTCGCGCACAACCTCCAGCACACCCATATTCAGCAGGTTGTTGCCCAGCAGCCGGCCGATCAGAAACTCCATCGAGAAATAATAGACCTGCTTCTCCTGGCCCGACTTGTACTTCCGGTTCGTCTCCGCCCAGCTTCGGCCTGCATTCTCGCGGATCATATGGCCGAGAATGTTATATACATCGGCATTGGCCGCTTCCTCCAGCGGCTTGCCCAGCTTACCGATCAGCGTCTCGCGGAATACTTGCTTAAAGGTTTCTTTATCGTTGAACAACAGCAGGTCCTCCTGATGAATGTATTTTTGGCCCGGAACGGACAATCAGCAGAGCCCGAGCGAAGCCGCCGGGCCCTGCTGACCAGCATTATATTTTGCTGCTCTTGGCGATGACAAACGGCCGCTTGCTGTCGCCGACGAGGATCCGTTCCTTGCTCAGATGCACGTCTTTATCCATGATGACATTCTCAATAACAGCATTCTCTTCGATTACGCATTTCTGCATAATGACCGAATTCGTAATCTTGGCGCCTTTACGCACCTGTACTCCCCGGAAAATAATGCTGTTCTCCACGGTACCCGCGATAATACAGCCGTTGGCCACCAGCGAATTGCTGACCTCCGCGCTGTCGAGATAACGGGTCGGCGCTTCATATTTGATCTTGGTCTGCACCGGATTCTCCCGGAACAGGCCGGAATAATTCTCCGGCTTCAGCAGCTCCAGGCTATTCTTGTAATAGCTCTCCAGGGAATTGATTACCGCATGATAGCCGGTATATTCATAGGCGGCGATGTTGAATTTATGCCGGTGCTTCTGGATGGCATCGCGGAAGAAGAAGCTTTCCCCGTGGGCGATGCAGTATTCAACCTGCTCCAGGAACAGCTTTTTTTCCATAATAAAAATATCCAGGTACACGTTCGGGTGATCCTTCTCATGATGCATGTTCGTCACCGTGCCCGTTTCGTCCATCTCCACACGCAGGCACAGATCATGCTCCGGCTGCAGCTGTTCCACGCGCTTATAGACCATCGTCACGTCGGCGCCCTTCTCCAGATGATAACGGAATACGTCCTGCAGATCGGCATTGTTGATATGCTGGCTGCCGGAGAACACAATATAGGGGGCCGCGGCCCGTTTGAAGAAATCGAGGTTGTTATGAAAATGCTGCAAATCCCCGAGTGAAGTATCGGTCGGATCGTTCCAGTCCGGCGGCAGAATGAACAGTCCCCCGTGCTTGCGGTTCATATCCCAGGACTTGCCGTCGCCGAGATGGTCCATCAGCGAGCGGTACTTGCGCCGGACGAACAGGCCCACACTCTCCAGCTCCGCACGCATCATATTGGAGAGCACAAAGTCGATCAGCCGGTAACGGCTGGCGAAAGGTACGGCTGCGCCGCAGCGGAAATAGGTCAGCTCGTTTAATTTGTCCAGTTCGTGGTCCAGATTAATGACTCCCATGAGCTCTTTCATCGCGAGAACACCGTCCTTTGATCTTTATATAGATTTGGCTGCAGCTGATTTGCGTTTTTTGTTGCGGTTGTCGATCAGCAGGATTTCGTCCTCGTTCTCGCGTTCCACGCCGATTTCCATATAATCCTCAATAACTGTATTTTCACTGATGATGGCTTTATGAATGCGTACATTCTTGCCGATCTTGACTTTGGGCATAATGACAGAGTCGGTGATAACACTGCCTTCGCCAACCTCTACCCCGTAGAACAGCACAGAATGCTTTACTTCACCGTATACGAGGCAGCCCTCGTTGATAATGCAGCTGGATACCTTCGCCCCGGGGGCGACATACTGGGCCGGTGCATTCGGATTACGGGTAAAAATGCGCCAGTTCGGATCGTTCAGATTCAGCGGCGGCTCATCGCTCAAGAGGTCCATATTGGCTTCCCACAGGCTGGTCACCGTGCCGACATCTCTCCAGTAGCCCTTGAACGGATAGGCGTACAGGGCGTTGTTGTCCTCAAGCATCAGCGGAATAATGTCTTTGCCGAAATCATGCGAGGAGCTCTCGTTCTCGCCGTCGGCCAGAAGATGCTTGCGCAGTACTTCCCACTTGAAAATGTAGACACCCATCGAAGCAAGCGTGCTCTTCGGCCGGGCCGGCTTCTCCTCGAATTCGTAGATTTTCAGATCTTCATCCGTATTGAGGATGCCGAAGCGGCTGGCTTCTTCCACCGGAACATCGATGACCGAGATGGTGCAGTCGGCATTACGCGATTTGTGGTAACGCAGCATGGCGTTGTAATCCATTTTGTAAATATGGTCACCTGACAGAATGAGCACATGCTCGGGGTCGAACTGGTCAACAAATTTGAGATTGCGGTAAATGGCGTCGGCCGTCCCGAGATACCAGCTGCTGCCGTTCTCCCGTTCATGCGGCGGCAGGACGAATACCCCGCCGTTCTTGCGGTTGAGGTCCCAGTCGCCGCCGACTCCGATGTAGGAATGCAGCACCAGCGGTTCATATTGTGTCAGCACGCCCACGGTATCGATCCCCGAATTGGAGCAGTTGCTCAGCGGAAAGTCGATAATCCGGTACGTCCCTCCGAAATACACAGCGGGCTTGGCTAGCGATTTGGTCAATCCTTTCAACCTTTTTCCCTGGCCTCCCGCCAAAAGCATGGCTACCATTTCTTTTTTCTTCATGGAAGAGCCTCCTCGACATATGGGTAGAAAAGCATCTAATCAATAGGTTGAAAAGATCATATGGTGCAGTGTAACCCAGTGCTTGGAACATTCGGAAAGTCATCAATTCGGAACAATGAAGTCAGGTAAAAAGAAATGTGCTTTACAGGAAAGATAGAATAGGGTACTTGACGGGGGGCAAAAGTCCGGGATAGGGACCGAAGCTGCAGAAAACACCGCAGGATCCGGTTCGTAATCCTTATTCTAAATTGTTCTAGGCCCGCCGTCAAAACCCTTTACCGCATTCCTGAAAATCTTTAAATTATAACTATATTCCATATTAATTCCGTTAATATTCCGTAACATTAAATTACCCATTCTGCCTGTTTCTGAAAGAGCAAATCCGAATTTGTGATCTTCAGCAAATATTCAGGCCAGTTATGTCATAATGGAGCCAGTCATTACTTGAACATGGAGGAGTAATTTATGATGAAAGCCGCCCAAGGCGTCCGATTGCTGCTGGTGGACGATGAACCGCATATATTGCAATTTCTCGAGCTTGGATTGATCAACGAAGGCTTCGACGTGCGCACCGCCGGGGATGGTACGGAGGCCATCGCCGTTGCCGCCGAGTTCAAGCCACATGTAGCCATACTGGATGTGATGATGCCGGGTATGGACGGCTTCGAAGTCGTCCGCTACCTGCGCTCGGAAGAAACGGAAATCTCAGTGATTATGCTCACCGCCAGAGATGAGGTCGATGACCGGGTCAAGGGGCTGTCGATCGGGGCCGACGATTATATGGTCAAGCCCTTCAGCTTCGATGAATTGCTGGCGCGGATTCAGGCCAGACTGCGCAACCAGTTTCCGGGTCTTCTCGGCGAGGTGCGCTGCGGCCCCTTCCGGATCGACGGGAGACGCAAGGAAATCCGCTTCAAGGATGAGGTGCTGGAGCTGTCGCCGACCGAATACGAGCTGCTGCAATATCTGGTCATCAACCACGGCCTGGTGCTGAGCAAGCCGATGATTCTCGATAAGGTATGGGGCTACGATTTCGGCGGCGAAGAAAATATCGTCGAGGTCTATATCCGCTCCCTCCGCGAGAAGCTCGGCGACAAGGAGCACCGGATTATCCGCACGCTGCGCGGAGCCGGCTACCGGGTGGATCTGGTATGACCGGAATGTCCGCCCGCTTCTCCCGGATGCTGCGCAGACTTCCTGCCCCCCGTTCTCTGAGCAAGCAGCTGCTGGCGATTTCGCTGATCATCCTCTCGGTGCTGCTGCTGCTGATCGGGGTGCTGCAGGTGGTGCTGATGCGCAACTTTCTGTTCAGCAACCGCGCGGAGGCAATGGAGACGCAGCTGCGCTCCATTCCCAGAGATTTCTATTATGATCTTGTGAACTTCTCGCGGAGCAGCGCGGCGAATAATGCCGCCGCTGCAAACGGCACGG
The DNA here is from genome assembly GCF_008635795.1 of Paenibacillus tepidiphilus. Classification (GTDB taxonomy): domain Bacteria; phylum Bacillota; class Bacilli; order Paenibacillales; family Paenibacillaceae; genus Paenibacillus_AQ; species Paenibacillus_AQ tepidiphilus. The sequence goes on from NZ_VWRQ01000013.1 coordinate 78,961, forward strand.
GGGCAGGCGAATCGGCGGCCGCGGAGGCGGACAAAGCAGTTCCGGGGACCGCTGCTGCACTGAGCGGCACCCCGGACCCTATCGCAGCCGGGATCTCCTCCGGCATGCCCTGGCTGGAGAACCGGAGTCCCGGGGGAGATAACAGCGGCGGGGGCGGAATGATGCCGGGCAACTGGCGTACCCAGGAGGGCCGTCGGCCGCTGCTGCTGGATGCCCACACGACCATTGCCGTCTACAGAAACGGAGCCTTTATGGACCTGCAGGCAGATACGCTCTCCGATTCGCCGGCGCCCCGGCTGCCGGACGGGCAGTACGAAGCGCTGCTGAAGCACCCCAGCGACAAGGCGACAGGCGAATACGAGCTGATCCATGCTGCGGACGGCAGCGAGCATCTCGCCGTATTTATGGCCATGTCCCGTCCGGGGGAAGGGCGGATGCTGGTCCAGATGAGCGTCGATACGGCCCCGCTGACCGATGTCATTATGCGGCAGCTGCTGATCTTCGTGGGTCTTGCAGTGGTGGCGCTGCTTACCGGCCTGTTCCTGTACCTGCCTGCGCTGCGCAAGACGCTGGTTCCGCTCTCGAATATGGGGGAGGCGGCGCAGAGCATCGACGCCGGCAATCTCGATATCCGCTTCCCCGTGGATCAGGGGCAGGCGGAGATCGACCAGCTGTCCCGCTCGTTCAACGGCATGCTGGAGCGTCTGGAGATCTCCTTCCGGAACGAGCTGGAGGCCAAGGAGCAGATGCGCCGCTTCGTCGCCGATGCCTCGCATGAACTGCGGACGCCGCTGACGTCGATCCACGGCTTTCTGGAGGTGCTGCTGCGCGGCGCCGCTGACAACAGGGAGCAGCTGCTGGGCGCCCTGAACAGCATGCACGGCGAATCGAAGCGGATCAACAAGCTGGTCGAAGACCTGCTGCTGCTCGCCCGTCTCGACGGCGCTGCGCAGCAGCTGCGGCAGAAGGAGCTGCTGCTGGGCGAGGTCATCGACGAGATGCAGCCCCAGCTGAGGATGCTTGCCGGAAGCCGCAGGGTCAGCTTCGACATCTCCTACGGTATCCGCGGCATGGTTGATGCCGACAAAATCAAGCAGGTGATCCTGAATCTGTTCCAAAACGCAGTGCAGCATACGAATCCGGAAGGCGGCAGCATCCATATCGCCCTGCACGCCAGGGGCCTGCGGGCGGAGCTGTCCGTGAGGGATAACGGCTCCGGCATCACGGAGAACCATCTTCCCCATGTGTTCGAACGCTTCTACCGCAGCGATTCGTCACGGACGCGCAAATACGGCGGCTCCGGCCTGGGCCTGTCGATAACCAAGTCGATTGTGGAGGCGCATGAGGGAGAGATCCGGGTGGAGAGCAGACCGGGGCAGGGAGCCACATTTATCGTCGCTCTCCCGATCCTGCCGGATTAGCTAATATGGCGTAATGAACGCTATAATAGTAAGAAGCTATGCTCATATAACCAAGCCTATGCCTCCGCTATCAGGGGGCTTGGCTAAACAAAACTAGGCCCCTGCTTCCGTTGCGAGTCTTATCCGTAGTCGGATTCATTGAGGCTAGGCTAAACTTAAGGCAGCACCTTGACCGCACCAATCTGCAGCTGTGCTGAAACCGGAGGAGCCGTAGCGGCGTTAGGAAGTCCAAGTATTTCCCGCAGTTCCTGCCAAATCACATGGGAGTGCAGAAGTTCAACAGATATAGTTGGATTTTCGCCACTTAAATTGCTCATTTATGCGGGTTAGCTGCAGTCTAGTTCGATAATCGCCACTTAATCATAGTGAAAGTGGCCACTGGAGCGAATTTTAGTCGAAATAGATGGCGGAAATCCAACTAGAGTCGGCAAATCGCGCTGTAGGCGAAAAATAAGTAGCGGAATTCCAACTAACGTCTGGAGTGCATGAAATGGCAGAGTAGCTCTTCCCTGACTGACTAGCGGAGAGGCCGGGGATGTTCACGCATGGGCAGATTCGGAATGGTCAAGGGACTAGGCCCATGCTTCCGATGCGAGTTTTGTTCGTAGCGGATTCACGGAGGCTTAGCTCACAAAACTAGGCCCATGCTTCCGATGCGAGTTTTGTTCGTAGCGGATTCACGGAGGCTTAGCTCACAAAACTAGGCCCATGCTTCCGTTGCGAGTTTTGTTCGTAGCGGATTCACGGAGGCTTAGCTCACAAAACTAGGCTTATGCTTCCGTTGCGAGTTTTGTTCGTAGCGGATTCACGGAGGCTTAGCTAAACAAAACTTTGAGGAGGCTACACTATGTACGAAATCGCCGTTATCGGCGCCGGCCCGGCCGGTGCCAGCGCAGCGCTGTTCGCCGCCAAGGCAGGCAAGTCCACGCTGCTGATCGACAACGACAAGGGGATGACCCGCAGAGGCTGGTATGAGAACTATTACGGCATCGCCGAAATCGGCGGACCCGAGCTCGTTGAGACCGGACATAAGCAGGCGGTCAAATTCGGCGCCAAGCTGGTGGAAGGACAGGCTGTGAGCCTAGCCAAGGCAGCCGAGGGCTTCGTGATCGAAACTGAGAACGGTGACTCCTATGAAGCGAAGCATGTCATCCTCGCTACAGGCGTTCTTACCGATCTGGCGGCAGCGGCCGGAGTGGAGACCAAAGACGGCACGGAACCGCGTATCAAAACAGTCGTTGCGGTCACTCCGGAAGGCAAGACGAATGTGGAAGGCATCTGGGCTGCCGGAACGGTTGCCGGTGTCAGCGTACACGCTATCATTACCGCGGGCGACGGCGCCAAGGTCGCCATCAATATTATCAGCGAGCTGAACGGCACCCGGTATGTGGACCATGATCTGCTGAAATAAATATTGCGGCATTTATAGCAATTGACAGCAGCAAACAGGGATGATAATTTTACGATAGAATATTAAAGGCAATGTAACCTTTGGGTTCAACCTCGCTGAGAAGTGGGTTGGGCCCTTTTTGCATTGTTCTAACCAAGGAGGATGAATATGATCAGAACAGAATGGCTGCTGCAGCGGCTGGATGAGATCGGCAGATCGCTTGAACGCAAGGGGGGAGCGCTGCTGCTATTAGGCGTTGGTTCCGTTGGCACCGAGACCGGACGGCTCGACGATTATTCGGACCTGGATTTCTTTGTTATTGTGGAGCCGGGGCAGAAGGACAGATATATTGATCGTCTGGATTGGCTCGAAGAGGTCCATCCGCTTGCCTATGCTTTCAAGAATTCGGATGTCGGGTACAAAATCCTGTTCGAGGACGGAATTTACGGAGAATATGCGGTATTTGAAGAATCGGAGCTGGCGGATGCCTCCTATTCAGGCGGCCGGGTCGTATGGAAGGATCCTGCGTATACCGGTAAAGAACCCCTGATTTCATCTTCCAACCGGCTTCCTGTCCTTAAAAAGAGCTCCCTCGACTATCCCTTGAACGAAGCCTTAACCAATCTGTACGTCGGGCTCGGCCGGTATGCACGGGGTGAACGCCTGTCTGCTGCACGGTTCATTCAGAGTTACGCGATAGACAGCATTCTGTCCGTACTCCATCTGCTGGAGCAGGAGGTAGAATACTATCCCGATCCGTTCGGCAATGAGCGGCGGCTGGAGAAGAGATTCCCAAGGTTTGCGGAAATCATCGGCCAAATGATGCAGGGCTACGATCATGTTCCCGAATCGGCCCTGCGTATTCTCGATTTCCTGGAGGAAGTGTATCCGGTCAATCCACGGCTAAGCGCGGAGATCCGGCGGTTGGCTGACCGGACCTGTCAGCAGGAAAGCACATCCATAGATTCATGAACCGTTTTTTTGCCAACAGGCAGTCAGCCTTATTTGTAATGGAGAAGATAATCGAATGATTTACAGTGGACGATTGAGTCTAGACCCTTGCTTCCGGATCATAGTTTAATTGCTTAATCCTACTTTATATAAACCCAAGCTCTCTCATAGCTTGTGCATAAAATATATAAAAGCTCATTTGCAACAATTCCCGCAGTTTGCAAATTTAATGAGCAGGTAGGAGGATGTTTATGAAAGGACTAATCTTGTGCGCCGGCCGGGGGACGAGACTGCAGCCTTCAACTTATACCAAACCAAAGTGCATGCTGCCTGTTAACGGTGAGTCTATTCTTGTCTCCATCATCAACAAACTTGTTGCGGCCGGAATTACCGATATTGGTATCGTAGTAAATCCTTCGCAGGCAGAAATCCGGGAAACGATCGGGAATGGAGAGCAGTTGAATGCCTCTTTAACCTTTCTGCTGCAAAAAGAGGCTTTGGGATTGGCGGATGCGGTCAAATGTGCGCAGCCTTTTATGGGGGATTCCTCTTTTTTATTGATGCTTGGCGATAATTTGTATGAAGGTGAGCTGGAGCCATTGATCCAATCCCTGCATGCAGACCAATCTGCAGCTTCGATACTGCTTCAGCCGGTCAAGGAGCCCCGTCAATTCGGCATTGCCGTAATTGAAGAGGGGAGAATCGTCAACTTGGAAGAGAAGCCCCTCGACCCGAAATCGAATCTGGCTATTGTCGGCGTGTATGTTTTGACGTCAGCCATCTGGCCGGCCATTGAGAGTCTTACCCCTTCGACCCGGGGTGAATATGAACTAACCGATGCCCTTCAAGGGGTAATCTCGGAAGGCGGGCATGTGGCGTACAGCATAGCGACCGCACCTTTTTTTGATATCGGAACCCATGAACGCTGGCTTGAGGCCAACCAGTACCAGATGGATCATGATCCAAAGAATGTCGCGGTGCCGTCCTGCAATAATGCCTCGGTTCAGTGGATTCCGCCAATCAAGGTCGATCCGACCGCCCGTGTAATGAATAGTATTATTGGACCTCATGTGTATATTGGTCCGAATAGCGTCGTCGAACATTGTATTCTAAGCAATAGCATTTTGACGGATCAGGTGAGGCTGTCCCAGGTTCATGCGGAGGGGAGTGTGTTTGGATCACAAGTTCATCTGGTTGAACAGGAAATTCAGGAGCAGCCTGCCCGTCATATCCTTGGGGACCGTGCAACGGTTACAAGAATCCAGCCTGACTTGCCAAACGATTCACAATTAAATCGGATCCGTACTGGGGATTAGTCCAATCCATTCACTGGGGTAATCACATACTCTTAGAGTAGTCAAATGCATAAGGCAGCTATGCAAAAATACCTTTAAGGGTAGGTGATGTTGAAAATGATTGAGTTGGTTTTGACGATCAACGATAAAGACGGGAGCTACACGGAGCATGCGGGTGTTGTTCTGGCATCCATTTTTTCCAACACCCAGCAAACGATTAATGTACACATTGTGCATGATGATTCCTTAAGTGAAGAGAACAAGCAAAAGCTCCGCCAGTTAGTGGAACTGTTTCATCACAACATCTTTTTTTATCACGTTACAATTCCCGGGGATCTGTACGAGGTTGCTGCCGGCGTGCACAAGATCGACTATTGGACAATAGCCAGTATGTACCGTTTGTTGCTTCCGCTGTTTATTCAGAGCGACCGGGTTATTTATTTGGACTGCGACATTCTGGTCAATATGGATATTAACGAATTGTGGAGCATTGACCTGGGGGATCGGTATTTAGGCGCAGTACTGGATCAAGGCCAGAATTTGCTGGAGTATTTCACTTCACTCGGCCTTAATGCAGAGCTGTATTTTAACTCAGGGGTAATTCTGTTTCATCTGGACAATATCCGCAATAAACAGGGCTGGTATGAAGAAATACTCCATTTCCTGCGCAGCTATCCGACGATGACCATGCCTGATCAGGATGTGCTGAATTCTGTTTACAGCTCCAACTATTTGCAAATGGATCAGCGCTTCAATACGTTCGCGCATGCTGAACTTGAGCTAGAGAACAAAATTGTTCATTTCGCCGGAGACAACAAATGGTGGGATATTGATTCACCAGCAGCACCGCTATACGCTAAATTTCTTGCCATGACCCCATGGGGCAGAGAAGCTGCAGCAGAGCCGGTTTATGAGCCGGAGCAGGTCAACATCGCACCCGAGCCGCCCGCTCCTGAAATTCAACCTGCAGCCATACAGCTTCCGGAACATCCGGTCCTTGAAGCCGCTGCCCCGGCTCTTGAAGAGGCCCCGCGAGCCCCTGAAGCGGTAACCCCGGCCCCGGAGAACATTCCTGTAAAGCGGCACAGACGGAAACGCCGCAGATTGTCACGCTTACGGATAAGACGCAGATTGAGATTGAAATTGAGACTGAAGCTGAGACTGAGAAGGAAAAGAATCATCCGCGCCAAATACCGTTCTAAAAAGCGGTTAAAGCTGATCAAGCGTCTACATGTAAAGAAGAGAAAAGCACTGCTGATGAGAAAAAAGAAACTTCTGCTGGTCAAAAGAAAGAGCAAAAATATGATAAAAAAGGTACCTCCGAAAAAAAGAACATACCCCTTAAAGCGTACCTCCTAAGGGGCTATGATAGCGATCCGCCCTGCGATCCGGGTGGATCGTTAGTGTTAGGAGGTTGGACAAGTCTTTAGCACACTATTGATGCTTTCAATCCCTCGTACGGCCTCCTTCCACGATGTACTGAAATTGCCGCTTGTCGGTCATGGGCAGGTATTTCCTTCGGCTGGGCTTTTAGTGGCGGGCAGAAACCGGGTGCCCAGACCCGCCTCCGGTATAACGGCTTTGCGGATTCTCATTGTCGTACGCCTCCTTTCCTTCCGGGCTCTTCCACTGCGAATTCCGGTAATCCGGCTCCGCCTGCCGCTTGCCGCCATAGAATTCCTGGACAATATACAGCGGACGCCCCTTGGTCTCGTCATAGATCCGGCCGACATATTCGCCCAGAATGCCCAGCATTATCAGCACAAATCCGTTAAAGGTAAGCGTAATGCCGATCATCGATGCCCAGCCCTTAACCGCCTCGTCGGTGAACAATGCCAGGTATACGACATACATCAGATACACGAAGCCGGATACGGATAGCAGCGTTCCCAGAACCCCGGCAAGCTTCAGCGGCTTGTAAGAAAAAGATGTAATGCCGTCGAGGGACAGCTTGATCATCCGCTTCAGCGGATATTTCGTCTCCCCCGCAAGCCGTTCATCGCGTTCGTATTCAATCGCCTTCTGGCGGAAACCCACCCAGCTGACGAGTCCGCGCACGAAGCGGTTTTTCTCCGGCAGACGCTTGAGCTCATCACATACCTTGCGGTCAATCAGGCGAAAATCGCCGGTATCGACCGGGATGGAGATGTCGGTGCAATAACGCAGAATGCGGTAAAACGCGCTGGCGGTCCACTTTTTGAACACGGATTCGCCCTTTCGTTTGATGCGTTTGGCGTATACGACCTCATAGCCCTGTTTCCATTCGGTGATCATATCGAGAATCAGCTCAGGCGGGTCCTGCAGATCGGCGTCGATAATGACCACCGCATCGCCCAAGGCATAGTCCATACCGGCTGTGATGGCGATCTGATGCCCGAAATTGCGGCTGAGATCTATCAGCTTCACGCTTTCGTCCCAATAGCTGTATTCTTCGATCATCCGGGCGCAGTTGTCGGTGCTGCCGTCATTGACGAACAGCAGCTCATACGGCTCGCCGGTGGTTCCCATTACTTTTTTGATCCGCCGGTAGGTCTCCTGAATAACCGCCTCTTCGTTGTACATCGGTATGATGATGGAATAGCGCACTTTGATGCTCATAGGGCAGCTCCTCCTTGTAATTGTAATCATGAAGCGCGCAGGCTGCGCGCCTCATGCCATGCCGACTGTCTGCTAATTGAGTGTAACCTCGTACAAGGTGCCTCCGCTTGCGCCGCCTGCTGTTCCCTGCCACTCTTCGGATGGCACTTCCGTTCCGTGCTCCGTTATCCAGCTTGTGACCTCGGAGCTGCCACCGCCACCCCGGCCGCCGCCGCTGGTAACGTAGAAATACTTCACGGCTCCGCTGCGGACCAAAGCCTCCAGACTCTCGGCGTCATATACCGGATCAGAGCCGGAATATCCGTTAAGAATGACCACAGATGCTCCTTCGTTGATGATATAAGGGCCTGCCGCCGTGTAATTTAATGCGGCAAACAGATACTTCTCGCCAGTGTTATGCTCCTCCAGATAAGCAATGAGGTTCTGGTTTACCTCCCCGCCCTGTGACCTGCCGCCTCCGACGCTGTTCTCGCTGTCCGGGCCAGCAGCAGGAAGCTGGCTGCTCTGGCCGTAAGTAATGGGCGTCAGCGCCCAATATAGCGGCCCGATCAGCAGCACCAGCATGCCAAGCACTGCTGCCGTATGCGCCGCAGGCTTTTCCTTCGCACCAAGGACCCGGATGAGTACGAGCACCAGGGTCATGGCCACACCCGAGGCGAGCACGGCAATGGACCAGCCCGGGCCGATCCTATCATCATACGGATGGATAATATACCATGCGAACCCTGCTGTAGCGAGCACGGCCGCCGGGAGCAGCCAGGACAGCCACAACGAATGTTCCTTATAGTAGTGCCACAGTTGGCCCCAGCCTGCCCCGGCAAGCGCCGCTATCGGCGGGGCCATCATGATCAGGTAGTACTGGTGGAAGAATCCGGCGATGCTGAAGAAGCCCATCACCGGGACCAGCCAGGCCAGCCAGAACAACGTCTCCTTATGCCGCTGCGTGAAGTTCTTCCGGCGCAAGGAGGCGAAGATGCCGATGACGCCGAAGAATACGAGCGGCAGCAGCCAGCTGGCCTGCCCCGACAGCTCCGCCTGGAACAGCCGCAGCGGACCGGGCGTGCCGGTGTTGAACATCCCGCCGCCACCGCCGCCGGGAGCACCCATGCCGCCGCCGAATTGCCGTCCGCCGTCCTGGCGGTCGCCACCGCCTGCGAACCCGCGCCCGCCGGCATCCTGCCCCGGCGGCAAGGCCTGGCCGCCGTCCGGCCGGCCGCTGCTGGAGTCTCCGCGGCCATCTCCGCCGGGCATGGCCGGCATTTCGCCGCCGGCACCCGGCATGCCTCCGTCCTGCATGCCTCCGTCCTGCATGCCGCCTCCCTGCATGCCGCCTCCCTGCATGCCGCCTCCCTGCATGCCACCGCTGCCTGTGCTGCGGTCGCCCGTCAGGCGGGAGACGCCGTTATAGCCGAAAGCCAGGTTCAGCACGGAGTTCGTGCCGCTGCTGCCGATGTACGGGCGTTTGTCCGCCGGGATGGAATCGACAATCACCGCCCAGGAGAGCGAAATGGTAAGCAGCACAGCTGTGCAAGCCGCCAGGAGGCCGGTCTTCTTCTTCCAGTTCACCTTGCCTGCAAGGATATAAAAAAGATAGAATGCCGGTACGACCATATAGGCCTGCAGCATTTTTTCGTTGAAGGCTACGCCGAGCAGCCCGAAGGCAGCCAGCAGACTGGCGGGCTTGCTCCGCTTCGTCCCGCGGAACAGGAACCATGCCGCCAGCAACAGTGTGAACACCAGCAAGGCATCAATATTGTTCGTCCGGCTTACAGCCGCAGCGACCGGCGTAACCGCCATCGCCAGAGCGGCCAGCCGGGCGGCGGTGCGGCCGAAGGCCGGCTTTACCAGCAGGTACACCAGCAGCACCGAGCCGACGCCGCCAAGCGTCTGAGGCAGGATGACACTCCAGCCGTGCAGCCCGAAGATCCAGGCGCTGGCCGTCTGAATCCAGAACGCCACCGGCGGTTTGTCCACCGTTACGGACCCGGCGGAGTCCAGGGAAGCAAAGAAGAAATTGTGAAAGTTCTCCAGCATACTCCCCACCGCCGTGGTGTAATACAAATTCACATATTGATCATTCCAGATTCCATAGCCGTACAGAAACGCCGCCAGCAGCATACTGCCGAGCAATACGGCATCGAATCCAGGCTTTTTCCGCCATTTCATGGGCATCACTCCCTTAGTCCATCCTTTTCAGGCAGTGCTCCGCACCCCCCGGTGCACCTGTTCCTTACCCGTATTATTGCAGTCCTACCTTAAGTCATAATGAACGTCCGCTGAATGTTTGCTGAAACATCAAAGCTGCAAAATGATGTCTGTACAGCAAAAAGCCCCGCCTTCCGGCGGAGCTCAACTTGTTCCTGTCAGACAAACCTGGGGCATTTCGGGTCCATTACAGCCTTACCAGCCCGGCTTTCCGTTCATTTGCGGCGCGCGCGCAGCCGTCTGCGGATTTCCCGGGCGAGCTGCTCCTTCTCGCCGAGCGGAACCCCTTCCAGCAGCCGCGCGGCGGCTACCGGAAGTATCCATGCGTTGACGGCCGCATAGCTCTGACCCGAAAGCTTCAGGTACTCCTTAATGTAGAGCTTCGTCAGCCGTTGCCTGAAGAAGGACGTAATAATTTTGCGGATAAAGGGCGTTCCCGGAGGCATCGCCCCCATAGACAGCAGCAGGACGGTCCGCGCCACATCGGCGTTCGGATCACCCGTAATGCCGGTCATCCAGTCGATGATCCAGGGCTTGCCGCTGATCAGTACATTGTCCGGATGATAATCGCCGTGGCACAGACGGTCGCCCGCAGGAAGCCTCGCCAATTGCTCCAGCACGGCGCTTTTCTCTTCCATCGTCAGCATAGGCGCTGCGATAATGCTCTTCTCCAGCTGCTCCTTCTGCCGTGCAAGCGGATCAGGTCCCTGAAGCCGGTGCAGACTATAGTGCAGCCCGGCCAATTGCGCAGCATATGCGCCTAATTGCAGCGGCTTGTCGCCGATCAGCTTCAGCAAGGAAGCTCCTCCAACCCGCTCAAATACGATGCCTTTGCGCTCTGACCTGTCGACAAGCTCCAGGGGCTGCGGCGTCTGCAGGCCTTGTTCATGCGCATACCGGCTGACCAGATACTCCCGCTCCACCTGATAGCTGTCTATTTCTTCCCTGTACAGCTTCAAAATCGTTCCGTCCCCGTGTTCAAATACTTCTGCAGTCCGTCCAACGCCGATTCGCTTCCCATCCATACCGGCAGCCTCCTGTTAGCCGAGATTAACCTTCGTGTAATGCTCAACTACCGGGAACGGGCTGTAATAGTGATGGAGCAACGCTTTCCATTCCTGATATTGCGGAGATTCCCTGAACCCTACCGTGTGATCCTCAAGACTCCGCCACTGCACCAGCAGCAGATATTTATGGTCATCCTCCATACAGTGCTGAAGCTGGTGCCCTATGTAACCCTCAATAGACGCTATCAGCGGGGATGCCGCTTTAAAGCTCTCTTCAAACGCCGCCGTGAGACCCGGCTTAATTTGCAGCATGGCCGCTTCCAGAATCATTAGTGCTTATCCCCTTCCCGCTCATCCGCAATCAGCGCATCCACAAAAAATTCATGATAAAAGTTGTTGAGCACAAGCAGCACCGCCAGCGATTCTCCGGTGCTGCCCACCTCCAGCGAATGGTTGGCCTCATCGATGCAGTATACTCGCAGACCCGGCAGATCCCGGATCTCCGCTGCATGCTGCTCGGTGAACATAGGATCGCTGCCCCCGTATATGACCGTCCCCCGGCTGGCCTGAATCGACGGCACGGCTTCAGCAACCGGGGTAAGATGGAGGTGGGAGACCTTTCCCCGGAACTCCGGCTCCTCCCCCAGCCTTCCGGCCAGCACCGTTCCCATGCTCTTGCCGATGAACAGCAGCCGTTCATAGACTGGCACGGCTGCCAGCGCAGCCTTGCATTCCCCGGCGAGGATGTCCAGTTCCTCGCGTTTGAAGGGTGCTCTGGCGCTCTGGTATCCGTATTCCAGCACCAGCAGGTCGCAGTCATACTCTGCAGCCACCTTGGCCGCATAATACAGCAGCGGCCGGTCGGCGGAATAATTCTGCCCCGGAAATACTACCGCCAGCGCCTTGCCGCCCTGCGCATTATATTTATGTCTGACCTCTCTGCCCCAGTGAGAGGGCATAATAATATTGGTTACGGCCATCCGGGGACCCTCCTTCTCCATCCGGCCTGCTTATCCGCCGTTTCTACTTATTATAGTCAACCTTCCTCTCAGATGGAAATGTCACAACTCCGCAGATACACACAAGCGCTATTAACCCTCTGCGGCAGTCCGCTTCCGCTTCCGGGCGGCCACAATCTCCGCACTGATCCACAGCACCGCCGGCAGGATGACCTGGAACGGAAGGGCGTATATTTTATAGATATGATATCCGAAATACTGCATCTCCGTAATATCCCTGTAGATGAACTCCGCCATATAGACCATAATGAGCCCAAGCTGCAGCACCACTGAACGGTAGCTCTCCAGCTTGAACACCTTCGCTACACCGCAGCTTGCCACATACAGGCACAGGCTTACTTTAACGAACAGCGCGGTTACAAATACAATCGCCGAGGAGCCTTCAATCCGCGTCAGAAAATCGCCGATGTTAATCCGGCCTACAGCCACATAGGAGGGGAAATAGAGGCTGGATACAATATCCGGCCCCAGCACCAGCAGATTGCGCAGCGACACCGCAATGATGATTACCCCGGCGATGAGCAGGCTGCTGAGCAGCACGCGTCTGGCGGAGCCTTTGTTCGGAAAGGCGCCGAAGGCCCCTGTCATAATGACGATCTCGGCGAACGGAAAAGTGAAGGTCCCGATCACATCAGTCCATACTGCACCCCAGCCTCTCTCCAGCAGCGGCAGCATGTGGTGATAGTCGTATTTGGGAACCGAGAGGATCTGTACCAAAAAGGTAACCGCGATGCAGAACAGCAGCAGAAATTTGGCGCTTCGGCCCAGCACCTCAATGCCTGCATTCACTACCCAGACACAGAGCAGCCCGATAATCAGCATGGGGGCCAGCATCGGAGTGGAGGTCAGCGCAACCGTCTTGCTGAATTCTCCGAAATTCCGCAGCACCATGCAGCCCAAATGAAGAGAATACCAGATATAGAGACAACAGGCCAGTCTGCCGAATACGCCGCCAAAGATGGAGAGCAGCATATCGTAAAGCCCTTTTCCCGGAAAAAGGGTGTGAAGTCTCGCATACACAAGCATCAGCGGAACCGCCAGTACAACCGCAATAATAATCGAAATCCAGCTGCTGTTGCCTGACTGGCCCGCCACTCCCATAAACAGGGACGTCCCGATAATGAAGAGAATCGCTATAGTGGCGGACTGCCCCGCCGGAATCACCTCCTTGCCCAAACTGTCTCCTCCTTTGCGGCGAGTGCTACAGCAATTGCTTAACGAAATGAACAATCGGCGGTGAAGGGCTCGGAATATCCCATTGCATCGCCAGGGCAAATGCCAGTGAAAAGGAAATCAGATAGAGCGCGGCGCAGACGAAGAAATCCCGCTTTTTCCCGCGTTTCAGCAGTCCATAGGGGTCCAGAAGCGCAACGACGGCATACAGCAGTACAGTGTAGATAACCATGCTTAATCCCCCAGCTTGAGTGCCCGTGAGGTTTTGGCGGTGCTTTCGATGATGACCTTTGCATCCACCGTTACCTCCAGATCCGTAAAAATATCGCTCCAGTGCTCTCTTATCTGCTTCCATTGCTTCGGCATCTTCCGGTGTACCGCAGCACCGAATCCGAAGATATCGGCATGATATTCACGCTGCACCTTATGAATGACCGACAGCATGTCCTGCCGCAGCTTCTCGCCAGCCCGCTTCTCAATGTCCTTCAGGCTTTCATGCTGCGTCATCCCCCCCGTATTCATCACTTCATCGAGTCCCGTCTTTGTAACGGTACTGAGATGAATAGTGATATCCCCTTCCCTGAGGACTGGCCTGACCTCGGTACGGCTGGAGAGAATTTCGAGCGAATAGGCCGGCTTGCCTGTGCGGTCCTCCACTTCCAGCACGCCTTCGCTGATTTTGTTCTTGACGAACAGCATGGCCTTGCTTTCTTTGCCGTCCAGCTTTCCGACCATCTTGTCTTTATCAAAAACGGCGGTTCCTTCAACACGCTCATTTTTGTGCCCATTCAGCTCATGGACATGGATCAGCGGCGCCACCGCGCTTTGGCCCGACACTTCCAGCTTGTCGATGAAGTCCCAGATCTCCACTACCGGCGCGCCGGCCACAAACTTCTCATCGCGCATCAGTTGAGCCAGTTCAAAAGACATAACCGACTCCGTGGTGCTGTTCAGGTTCAATACATCACGGGCGTTCTTCTCCTCGGATACGAAGATAAATACGTCGGAGCGGGTCTCGGTGTCCCTGCTGTACCAGTCGATATACGGGATCAGGCCTTCACGGGCCAGCTCTTCGCTGAAGATAATCGATTTGGCATGGCTCCAGAACAGCTTTTTGCCGGTCATTGAAATCATATTCCGCGCGATGTCAAAGATGGTGTTCCCGGAGAGACTGATCATCTTGAACCCTGCCTGGCTCTGCTGTTCAAGCCCGTTCTGGATATCGACCATCTCCGCAGTAAGCTGCAGCTTTCCATCCTTGGCCTTATCGAGTGCTACGCCGGCGACGATCGACATGTCATCCACCTCGGTATAATTCCAGCAGCCGGGCAGGAGCAGAAGCAGGATAAGGGCTAAGGACAGAGCTAACGATTTCCGGGCGGCTACTCTCACCGTTTCCCCCGCTTCCCGGCCGGCTTGCGCCGCATATTGCGGGCCCCGATGAATGCGGGGCGCAGATACATGTCCCACCAAGGAGCGCGAATGGCCGTATCCTTGATATCCTGGGGGCGAATCGAGCCCACACCCAGCATATAGGACACGCCGAAGGAGCGCAGGCTCATCAGGTGGATGACCAGGCCGAGCAGGCCGAAGAAATAGCCGTAGATGCCGAGAAAAAAGGCGCATACCAGCAGCGCGGCCCTCACCACAATCAGCGGTCCGCTAAGGCGCGGGTTCAGCAGGGTGGTAATCCCGGTCAGTCCGACGACAATGACCATCGGCGCACTGACGATGCGCGCATCCACGGCTGCCTGCCCCAGCACCAGCGCTCCGACAATGCTGACCGCCTGGCCGATGGAGTTGGGAATCCGTGCGCCGGCTTCGCGCAGAATTTCGAAGATCGTCAGCATGAGAATCGCTTCGATGACGGTCGGGAACGGCACCGACAGCCGTGCGCTTGCGATGCTGAGCAGCAGCAGGGTCGGCACCATCTCCTGGCTGTAGGTCACCAGCGCCACATAGGCAGCGGGGATCGAGATGGACAGAAACGCTCCCAGAACGCGCAGCAGACGGTTAAACGTAGCAAACGTGTAGTTGATATAATAGTCCTCGCTCGCCTGAAAATTCTCCACGAACACATAAGGCACCGTCAGGGCGAACGGGCTTCCCTCAATCAACAGAGCTACCCGTCCCTCCATCAGCTTGGAGACCAGCGCGTCGGGACGTTCCGTGCTTCCGATCATCTCAAAAGGCGAGTACGGCTCATCCCGGATCAGCTCGGCGAGATAGCCGGTATCCAGTACATGGTCAATCTCCACCTTGGCCAGACGGTCCTGGAGTTCCCGGAGAATGTCCGGAGAAGCCAGGCTTTCCATATAGCAAATACAGACCTGCGTCCTGCTGCGTGAGCCGATTACGCTGAAGACAAATTTCAGGTCCGGATTCAGCACCCGCCGGCGGATCAGGGTGAGATTGGTGAGCAGCGACTCGTTGAAGCCTTCGCGCGGGCCGCGGACCGCTTTTTCGGTAGCCGGCTCTTCTATGCTCCGCGTCTCCCAGCCCTGGGCATTGATGCTCAGCGCACCGGCATAGCCATCCAGAATAAATACCGTCATTCCGCCTACCACAGCGTCGATCATCTCATCGAATTGCGCGGAAACGGTGATATCGCTGATATGGATCACCTGCTTGCGGATCCGCTCCATCAGCTCCGCCGGCTCGAAGCTGTCCTCCAACGCGAAATCAAACTGCATGACCGGCTGCGTAATCCCGTTCTGAATCAGCTCACGGTCCGTCATGCCGTCCACATAAATCAGCGCGCAGCGAATCCGGGAATCGAGGGTATTCTCAATGACCCGTATCCGCAGGGTACCATCGTTATTGAAGATCCTGCGAAACCGGGCCGCCGTCTCTTCCAGCGAGGCGCTGAGCGGCAGGGAAGAGGTCTCGTCGGCAGTTTTTGATTGGCTATCCGCAGCATCCGGATTCTTCACAGCACTCACCTCCCTTACAAGTCGTTTGCTCTGATTATCCCCCGCCTCTCTCACTCCTATTCGCCAAATTCCACCATGCGGATTCAGATATTTTGCAGGACAGGCCAATACAAACAAGCCGCCCTGCGCGGACGGCCTGCAATGTTACTCTTAAGCTTTTGTCAGATAAGAATTGAAATGGACTTCGATAAAGTTCGGACTTTGTGTGTTGTTCTTTGTCCAACTTATATATAATGCAATTATTCCTGAGTAGAAGGAGTTACTATGACACCATTCACAGCGAAGGTTATCGACGTCATCCGCTCCATCCCCGAAGGGAGAGTGATGACCTACGGCAGCATCGCCCGCGCCGCCGGCAGTCCGCGGGGAGCCCGGCAGGTTGTCCGCGTGCTCCATGCGATGAGCCGCAAGCACAGGCTGCCGTGGCACCGGGTCGTAAACGCCCAGGGGCGGATTGCTCTTGCGGAGGACGAAGCCGCCACTCTGCAGAGGCTGTATCTCCTAGGCGAAGGTGTGGAGTTCGACAGCCAGGGGGCTATTGACCTGGAGCGGTATCTTTACCGCCCGGAGCGGCCGGAAGAACCTCTGCCGCCGGAATAGGCCCGTGAACCGCCGCTTGAAGCGCCGTTCATCAGGAAGTACAGGGTGGCGTAAATAACCAGCAGCACGACGGCAATGAACAGGCTGAAGTACAGGGACTGCCTGTTAAGGCTTTCTTCGACCAATCTGATCAGCTGCTCGCGGTTCGTCAGCACATCCCAGCTGTTCAGACGGTAGACCCGGCCGAGCAGGACGCCATATCCGCCGAGCGCACAGGCAGCCAGCACGAAGATCCAGGAGAGCAGCAGTCCCCGCTTGCGGCTGATTACGTTCTGGAACTGATACAGGGAGAAGAAGCCCGTCAGCCAGCCGCTCCACGTGAAGAGCAGCAGCACCATGAGATCGTACCAGAAGCGGCTTTGCACTTCTCCGTTAACGATATAAATGTTCTTGCGGATGGTCAGGTGCAGCAGATCGGTCATCAGGTAAGGCGCATTGGGAAAAAACAGCAGCCACCCGATTCCCAGCGGCAGCACAAGCAGACCCAGTGCCTTGCGTTTATCCAGTTCATGGGCGGCCATGGAGAACAGAAACGGCACCCAGGCCAGAAAGAGATTCCAGAGCAGGAAGTCATAGTAGTTGTCGGTTCTTGCTGCCACCACCCGGTATACCGCAAATGTGGCAACGGACAATCCGGCCAGCAGCACAAATACTCTGCCGTAATTCAGTTCTTTCATCGGCGTAAGTCTCTCCTCTTCATAAGCGCTTGGCCGCATCCGTAAAAATATGGATTTACGGCCCCCTATAACTATAACAGCCCGGGCTGCAGGATGCACCCGGGCTGTTTGATAATCCTTAAAGACGGCTGCCTGCGGCGAAACACTTCACCGCTGCAGGCTTCAAGCCTCGCCGCCCAGCTTGCGCGGCGCTGCGGACGCTCTGCCCGCAAATGCACCGCGGCCGGCCGGCTCGGTCTTTGCGGAGAATGCCGCGCACTCCCGGAAGGCCGCATGCCGGCAGCCGCGGCAACGGCTGACATTCACGCTGCCGAGCGCCGCCTGAATCGCATCTCCCGTCCGGTCAAAGAACTGCTCCGCACCGATTCTGTCGTAGAGACCGGTGCGCTTCAGCAGCTCCAGCGGCTGCGGCTGAAGGCCCGAGATGAACAAGCGGCCGCCGTTCTCCTGCAGCCCTTTGACCAGTCCGGCCAGGTTGGCTTCCCCTGTCGTGTCGATCAGGGGAACCTTGCCCATGCGGAGCAGAACGGTCTTGGCCTGATCCGGGCCGGAGGAAGGCATCGTGTCGGCGAAGCGGTAAGCCGCGCCGAAGAACAGCGGCCCCTCCACATCGTAGATGGCTACCTGGGGGCAATCGTGATTATCCGAGACCATATGCGGCAGAACCTTCACAGAGGCCGGATCGGGCAGCACCTTGGACACCAGATGGCTCTGGCCCATCCGCTTGATGAAGAGCACTACCGCCAGGATCAGGCCCGCTTCCACCGCTACGGTCAAGTCGGCAAAGACGGTCAGCACAAAGGTGATGAACAGGACCAGCGAATCGCCTGTCTTCAGCTTGAGCAGATGGAGGAACTCCTTGCGCTCGCTCATATTCCAGGCCACGACCATCAGAATCGGCGCCATGGCGGCGAGCGGAATGCTTGAGGCATAAGGGGCACACAGCAGCAGAATCAGCAGCACCACCACGCCGTGGATGATGCCTGACATCGGGGAGGCAGCCCCGCTGCGGATATTGGTGGCGGTGCGGGCGATTGCCCCGGTCGCCGGGATGCCGCCGAAGAGCGGCGCGGCAATGTTCGCGATGCCCTGGCCGATCAGCTCGCGGTTGCTGTTATGGCGCGTGCCTGCCATGCCGTCGGCAACCACCGCCGAGAGCAGCGATTCAATCGCCCCCAGCATGGCGATCACAAACGCCGGACGCAGCAGGGACCCCAGCTTCTCCCAGGTGATCCCGGGCATCCGGAAGCTCGGCAGCGTGCTGGGAATATCTCCATATGCCGAGCCAATCGTGGTGACCCCGTCCTTGAAGAGCAGCGCCGCAATTACGCTCGCCAGCACCAGGCCGACCAGCGAGCCGGGCACCTTCGGGGCGTAGCGCTTGCCCAGGAGAATAACCGCCAGACAGATCCCGGCCGTGATGATCGCATATGGGTTGACCGTAGACAGGCGGGCTCCGATCTCCTTCATATTATCCACAAAATATTCATGCCGCTCCATGCCTTCAAGACCCAGAAAGTTGCCGATCTGTCCGGTAAATATAATGACGGCGATGCCAGAAGTGAAGCCGATGGTTACCGGCTTCGGGATAAACTGGATCAGCACGCCCAGCCGGAGCAGCCCCATAAGCACGAGGATCACTCCGGCCATCATCCCGGCAATCAGCAGGTTCTCCAGGCCATATTGCATGCCGATGGCAAAGAGGATCGGAATGAAGGCTCCCGTCGGCCCCCCGATCTGAAACTTCGAGCCCCCAAGCAGCGAAATCAGAATACCCGCCACAATGGTCGTATAAATACCGTACTCCGGCTTCACCCCTGAAGCAATGGCAAAAGCCATCCCCAATGGAATGGCGACTACACCGACAATCGTACCCGAAAGCAAATCCTTACGCAGAGATGCCAAATTGTAACCTGCAAAACGGCCCTGCCCCTTCATCCACTCAAACCTTCTTTTCTCTAAATATCTGATTATTTGAATATAACAGCAATATTAGGGCAACCGGCAGCAGATGTCAACGGCAAATCCCGTAAACTCCGCTCCAGGCAACGCGCCGGCTTCCCTCCTGAACGATTCAAACACTTATAATTGCCATCTGCAAAAAAAAGCCCCGGGCGGTTGCCCGGAGTTATTCGCTGCGTATGCCTTCCAGGAGTGAAATGGCGTTCACGAGGTGATTATCGAAGATTTGCTTGGCCACCGCCAGCAGATCCTTAATCAGCGGGTCGCGCAGTGAATAAATGACTGTCGTCCCTTCCTTTACACTGGCCACCACATTTTTCGCCCGGAGTACGGCCAGCTGCTGGGAGACCGCTGAGCCTTCCGAGCCCAGAATAGCCTGCAGCTCGTTCACGTTCTTCTCGCCTTCGCTGAGCAGCTCCAGGATGCGGATCCGCATCGGATGAGCCAGCGCTTTGAAGAACTCCGATTTAAATTGCTGAATATCGCTGTTCATTCGGATTCCTGCTCCTTACCGCTGTACTTCAATCTTTCTTAATCTTAGCTTATTTTGCCGCAGCTTGCCACGCCTTGGGACCGGACTCTTCATGCAGCCCGGCTCAGCAGGCGCCTACAGATGAACAGGGTACAGCTGAAGCCCGCCCGTCCGCAGCTCCACATAGCCGCCAAGCGCCATCGGCTCGCCCAGACACTCGAACATGACCAGCCCGTCACCCAGCCGCAAATACCCGGCTCCATCCTCCTCAATACTCTCCAGCACCCCCGTCAGAATCACGCTCCCGCCGTCAAGAGCGATTGCAGGTTCAGAGCGGCCCGCAGGCACAATATCGATCCAGCGCATCAGCAGGCCCGGCACCTCAAATTCCACTTCCAGCACGGCTCCCGGTTCACAGGCCGCACCGCCGTGCCAGATCCCTCTTCCCTCGCCGAGTGCTGAACGAAAGTAAATTTCATTATGCCGCATGCCGCGCTCCAGCACCTCAATATTCATTACATCGCCCCATTTCCGCTTGTTGCCTTATTATCATCTTTTCCGGGCGTTTCGGCAACAAGGGGCCTGACAGAAACAGTGTGCGCTTCTTCTCCAATAAAAAAACAGTCCGGCCAACGAATATCCCTTGGCCGGACTGTTACGATTAAATATATCAACGCGGTATGCCCTGCCCTTATTGCTGTACCGGTTCACCGCTGAATACCTTAACATCGAGCGGTGCGGTCAGGAACTCAGACGCCTTGCCGGCAAAGCCGGTGAAATGCGGACTGGCATTATGGAAGGCCATCGCTTCAGCGTCGCGCCAGGTTTCTACCATGATGTACACGGTACCGGCGTCGCCCGAAGCCTGCTTGTACAGCTCATAGGAAAGGTTGCCCTCCTCCTGATGGGTGGCGGCGATCAGCGAGTTGGCTTCAGCCAGGAACTGTTCCTCGCGGTCTGGATTGACGTGCATAACGGCATGAATAATAAACATGGTAAATCCTCCTTATACGGGTTTAATTTGAGGTAATGGTCTGATAAGCTGCGACAGCGGTGATTACTTCCACTCAGCGATCGTTTCGATAGGCAGGCGGACCGAAGCATAGCCTTCTTCCGCCGCTTTGCCGATTGAGATCAGCATTACCGGCAGATAACGGTCCTTGTCCATGCCGAATGCTTCGGCAATGCGGTCCTTCTCGTAGCCGCCGATCGGATTGGTATCGTAACCGTGCGCACGGGCCGCCAGCATCAGCTGCATGGAGACGAGACCGGCATCAATCAGCACGGTGTCCTTATTCACGTCTGCCGGCAGATTTGCATAGTAGCCGGAAAGGCGGCCAAGCTGTGCCTCCTTCACTTCCTGCGGCATTTTACCGGCTTCTACAGCCAAACCGTAGATGGTTTCCGCATAAGAGAAGCTGTCCAGATCGCCGAATACGGCGATGACGGCGGCCGAGGTTTCCACTTGCGTCTGATTGAACTTGGCGAGCGGCGCCAGCTTGGCTTTGCCCTCCGGACTCTCAATCACCAGAAACCGCCAAGGCTGCATATTGACAGAGGACGGTGCAAGAGTCGCCTCGGTAAGAATCTGCGTCATTTCTTCCTTGCTGATCTTGACGGACGCATCATATTTACGGATGGAGCGGCGGCCGGAAATTACGGCGCTGAAATCATTGTTGGAAAGATTCGTCATGACTCATGAACTCCTTTATGTTAGATTAGTGTGACCCGAACAGCTGCTGCCCTGGTGTTTCATCTGAACTTAGCGATGCAGTAAGAAAAACAGCAGCATACTCGTTATCATAAATTAAATTGTGTAAAATGTTTTTGACAAGACCCACTTTACACCGATATACTTGACCCGTCAACTATTATTTTAATCCATCTTAACTCTAACATATTTGACGCTAAGGGAGGCTGCTCCATGAAAATCACTCTGCTTCAGCTTGATATAGCTTTCGGCAATCCTATGGCGAATTATGCGGCGGCGGAACGGGCCATCCGCCGGGCCGCCGCCGCACAGCCGGACTGCCTGCTTCTGCCCGAGCTGTGGACGACGGGCTATGACCTGACGAATCTGGAGGAGATTGCCGATCCGGAGGGGCGGAGTGTCAAAGCCTTCATCGCCGCGCTTGCCCGGGAATACGGCGTCAACATTGTCGCCGGATCAGTAGCCAGCCGAAGGGCTTCCGGAATCACCAACAGCATGTATGTCTTTAACCGCCACGGCTTGCCGGCGGGCGAATACAGCAAGCTTCACCTGTTCCGGCTGATGAATGAGCACCTGTATCTGCAGCCCGGCGAATCCAAGGGGCTCTTCACCTTGGACAACATTCCTTGTGCCGGACTGATCTGTTACGACATCCGCTTCCCGGAATGGGTCCGTGTGCATACCGCACAAGGCGCGGAGGTGCTCTTCGTCAGCGCACAGTGGCCGCTGCCGCGCCTCTCCCACTGGCGCGCCCTGCTGATCAGCCGGGCCATCGAGAACCAGTGTTATGTAGTAGCCTGCAACCGCTCCGGGTCGGACCCGGCCAACCGTTTTGCCGGACACTCAATGATTATTGACCCCTGGGGTGAGATTGTCTGCGAAGCAGGCGAGCCCGAGGAGCTGCTCAGCGGCACCATCGATTTGCAGATGGTCCGCAATGTGCGTTCGCAAATCCCTGTATTCGCCGACCGCCGTCCGGAGCTGTACCGCTAGGCGGTATACTCCGCTTCCATGGCAAGCCAGCTTCCGGGCGTTATAGTGTAAAAATTAGCTGCTGCACGGGGGCTGGAGGTTTATTTTCCTCTGCTGCTGACGGACTCCGCTGCGCCTATTTTTCGTTCCGGCAGGCCAGCCTCTGGCACGGCACAGCACGGCGCCGCGCCCCTCAACGGGCGTAGCGCTCGCGCAGCACCCGCGCCGCCTCCAGCACGCGCGCGTCGCCGTAGCGCAGCGCGTAGCCCTGCTCCCGCCGCAGCTGCGCGGCGGGCAGCAGCCGGACGCCGCGGCGCACGGCGGCCTGACGGATGCCCTCGGCGAAGAGCTCCGCCGAGTCGGGGCCGCCGAGCTCGCCCAGCGCGGCGATCGTGTCCGGGCGGACGCGCGGGTAATCCAGCGCGTCATCGCCTCCGGCGGCGGCCTCGTAGAACGCGCGGATGAGTTCGCCGCGTTCCCGGCCGGAGCCGGAGACCACCACAAACGCGTGCACGAAGTACGCGCCTTGCTGCCGCCGCTGGGCAATGCCGCAAAATTTGCGGCCGCCCACAGCGAGATCGAAGTCGCCGGGACAGTAGGACCCGGCGACTTCCCCTGCGCGGATTAGCGCAGCCGCCTGCGGATGGCTTACTGCGACGGCATCGCGGATCAGCACGGCCAGCAGCCGGAAATCGTCATGGAAGTCCAGCTTGCCGGCAGGCTTCGGCAGAATCAGTGACACATTGACGATTCCGGCATCCAGCGGCACCGCTGCGCCGCCGGAGTGGCGGACCGCCGTGCGGATGCCCTGCCGCTCAAGGTCCGTCATAGCCGCCGCTGCGCCCGGCAGCCGGCTGTCCCGCAGGCCCAGCGCTACGCCGCCGGGATGGCTCCACAGATGGAGCGCTGCCGGAAGCAGGCCGCTTCCGACATCACGGCATAACGTCTCCTCATAAGCAAAGGGCAGGAGCATGTCACCCGCCGTATCCTCACCGCAGGATTTCACTTCCGCTTCTCCGGAAACTCCCGGGAATCCCGCCTGCACATTTTCCACAGCCACTTCACCGCTGGATTTCAATTCCCTTTCTCCGGGAACTCCCACGGGCTCCGCATGACCACTCTCCGCCTCGGCTTCTTCGCCGTAAGCTCCCTCTCCTCTATTCTCAGAGACCTTCACATCCGCCGCCTGCCCGAACTCCCGTCCGGTATGTACAAGATGCTCAAACAGTCCCATTACCGGAGGCAGCGCACTTTGCGTCTGCTCCCCGCCGCCGAAAAGCTCATCGCTCATCATCCATCCACCTGCAGTCCCGCAGGACTGCCCTCTCTGTCATCTGTAATCGATTAGTATTCTATAAAACGCTCATATCGCGTTAGCGCCCTTTTAACCTGGAATCATTCATGCGTAATCCGGGTACATAGGTTATAGTTGCCCATATCTCTACCTGTGTGGGAGGACCTTCGGGCAACGCTATTTTCTCATCCGAACCGCCATGCAGCACTATTGTACCTTATCCCTCATTCCCATGTAACCTTGTCTGTAAACGAAGCATTTGAACTAGCAACCGGATACCGTTATCCTTGAAGCAGGAAAGCTGCAAAATTGCCGCCAAGTAGCGCGCAAAGGTTCATGTATACAACAGCCTTGTGAGGAGTGAAGATGCATGACAGTCCAGACACCGGCCCGTGACCGGCAGCCCGGCAAGCACATCAGGCAATGGGAGGATGCGCTGAGCAAGCATTATGATGATTTCTGCACCTACAGCCAGGAGTCGCTGCAGAAGTTTGACGATGAGGCCGTCCACCAGGCCAGAGTCAACAGCCGCAAGCTGCTGACTCTGTTGTCCATTCTTGATCCGGGGCATACCGCCGCCGGAGACTTGTACGCAAGCTTCAAGACCGCGCAAAAGCGGCTCGGCAAAGTCCGGGATGCCGATGTGCTTATCGGCTCATTCCGTAAAAGACGCAAAAAGGCCAAGGCCGAAGGCGCGGACAAAACCGCGCAGCTGCTGAAGGCCGTGGTCCGGCATCAAAAGGGAAGACGGAAGAAATTCCGCAGCAGGCTCGCGGCCGAGCTTCCGGAGCTGACCGGGGAGCGGCTGGACAAATTGTGGCGGAGCTTCATGACGAGGCAGCTCCCAGCCCTTGTGGCCCAGCGCGACCCTAATGTAATCATGCGTGAGCTGGAGGTCGCTTTCGAGCAGAAGAAGAAGCGCTGTAAGGCATTGTTCAAGAACCCGCAGACCGATCCGGCCGAAGCCTTTGAAGCACTGCATGAGCTGCGGATCGCCGCCAAGGAGCTGCGCTACACGGCCAGTGCCGCAGATTTTGCACTTGACCAGAAATTCCATGCCCATGAGAGCATCTACAAGCACATCCAGGACCAGCTTGGCGAAATCAACGATAAGCGGGTCTGGCTGGAAACCCTGCAGGCCATCGGCCGCGAGGAGCTGGATGTCGGCAAGAAGACATGGAATGCCTTCACCGAAAGCCTGCGGCAGGAGGTTCAGGAAGCCTTGCACAACAACGAGGTTGTCCCTGTAGCGGACAGCACACAGATCGTGGCCCGTTCCTGAACCGGCTATACGCTCCATTCAGTCAATCAGGCCGAAACTTCACAGATGCAATCATAAATAACAGACAGGCAGGGATAGCCCGTACCCCTGCCTGTTTCTCATATTATCGGGCCGCAGCGGTGTACTTGTTCAGTACGCCCTGATAAGCCGACTTCGGCCGCAGGCCCACCAGCTTCTCCACTGGCTGTCCTCCGCTGTAGATCATCACTGTCGGCATGCTCATGACACCGGCCTCGGCCGCCAGCTCCGGCCATTCGTCACAGTTCACTTTGATTATCGTTACATTGTCGCCGTACTCTTCCCCCAGCTCTTCCAGGATGGGCAGCAGCGACCGGCAGGGCGGGCACCACGGGGCGCCATAATCCACCAGAACCGTCCCTCCGTTGCGCACCTGTATCCGCAGTGCGTCCACTTGCTCCGCATTCATAATAGCCACATGCCTCTCCTCCTTCATATCATGACTTCCGCAATAACCTTTTGTAACATCTCTCGGCTTTCCGGAGTCTTCGTCATTGTTCTTCCGTTCTTCCGTTCTTCCGTTCTACTCGTTACTCCGATTCAATCCGTTGCTCCGGTACTTCCCGCTGCTGCGGGATCTCCCCCTGCTCCTGCTGGATGGCCTGCATCCGCTGCCGAAGGTTCTCCCCCAGCTGGCTCAGCTCCTGAATCTGCCGCTCAATTTGCGCCAGCTTGCTTTTGTACAGCGGCATCACCTCTGCACAGAAGGCCTCCTTATTCTTGAGCACGCAATGCAGGAACCCGGCAATCTCCTCTGTCGTCAGGCCCAGATTCAAATACAGCTTGATGGTCTCCACCGTCTCGACCGCCAGCGGCGAATATTCACGGTAGCCGTTGGCGCGCCGGAGCGGCACAATAAGACCCTGACGCTCGTAATAACGCAGCGACCGGACACTGACGCCGGTCTTCGCTGCAAGCTCACCTATTGTCATGGCAATCTCCCCGGGGTTCATGAGAATTGGTCTCTGAACCCAGTATAAACCCTGACACCAGTGTCAGGGTCAAGTCTTTTGTCAGCCCGTAGCAACGTAGCAAGATTGGCATGTTACTCGCTGCTTGTACCGGAAGCGCCGTACTCCTCAATAGTCAGCGTGACCTCTACAGTGACCGGCACCCTGCTGAATACCACATCCCAATGATCCTTTACCTTGCGCCATACCTCCGGATGCTGGATCTGCAGGCTTTTGCCGAAGCCGGCGGCATCGGCCTGCAGCTTCTGCTGCAGTGCCGCCAGCGCCGCCTTGACCTTGGCCTCCACCTGCTTCTGCAGACTTTGCTCGTCCTGCTTCATAAATGAGCTGTTCAGCGGTTCCCCGTCCGTATCGAAGGTCTCCGCGTATCTTCCGGTACTCTTAATGCGGACATGGAAAGAAATCTCATCGCCCACTACCCTTGATTCAATGACGCTGTTGATCGATTTGACCTCATAGGTAATCAGCCTGCCGCCGCCCTCCGCTTCATAAGTCTTGAGCACGCCGCCCCGGTCCTGGCCTGTCAACCAGATGACCCCCTCCAATTCACTTTCATCCAGGAACCCGGCCAGCATTCCCGTCTCTCCCTTGATGACTCCGGCTCCGGCGAATTTCATTTCATTCTCCGCTGCGATCACATTCTGTACCAGGAAGCTCGTCCGTCCATGGAGAGGCCCGACTGCCTTGGCGATCGACAGCGGCTCCCAGATCCGCAGATTCCGGTTACGGTTGGCGAACAGCCCTTCCATAACGAAAGCAGGCGTCTGACCCGGCAGCGCATTGTTCAGCACATCCTTGGCCTCCCCTTTGCTGACCAGAATCAGCACGCTGGGACGGATGTCGTTGTCACGGCTGAAGAAGTCGATCAGCTCAGACAGCTGGACGCTGCGTGCCAGCTTCTCGCCGATGATAATCACCTTCAGATGGTGGCCAATCGGCGGACGGTTGGTACGCAGGGCCAATTCACGTACCGATTCGAAGACGGAATCTCCGGATTCGGTCATATTGTAGTAATTCCGCGACGCAGCCCCCTCCTTCTTGGAGCCGACCGAGCCTTGCGGCACGATAAACTGGTAGGTGCAGGAGAGCTTGCTGCGTTTGGTATAATCACCGCCGCCCGCGGCAAACTTCTCCTCGATCGGAGTTTCCTCCGCCGCATCCAGCGCGACCCCCACCTCCATGTTCACATCCTCAATCGGCGCACTGCTCCAGCAGCCGGCCAGGAGCAGTGTCAGTAGTACGGCGGCGACAGCCTGGACGAAGCGCCCCTTCATGCCTTTTTCCTCCTTCTGAAGGCAGCCAGGAACAGCAGCGGCAGCGACAATCCGCCGAACATGAGCACGGCCCAATCCCCAATGAAATGCCCGAATGCAAACACATTATTGATAGTTCGCGGGGCTTCCGTAATCAGATAGACGAGAGGCAGCAGAGCGAACAGACAGTGGTTCAGCTTCAGCCCGGTCATTTGCGAGAAGCCCAGCGCCGCCCCGTACAGCGCGATGCAAAAGGTAGAGAAAATCTGCATCGTCCAGATTGCCAGAAGCAGCGACTCGAAGCGTTCGAACAGAAAAGCTACCTCAAAGCTGCGGATCAAATCAATAAAAGGCCAGGTGCGCGTCACCACCCCTTCCACGGAAAACGCGCCTATTGTCAGAACAGCTGACGTAACATAGAAGGGAATGGTAATAATTGTTCCCAGCACTGCCACCCGCCCGGCCTGCTTCGGCTTATCCATAAAAGCGACCAGGAACAATAGCGCCTCTCCTGATGTGAAGCTGAGCGGTGTCGCGCCGATCCCCCTGAGCACCGGTGCGATGCCCTCACTAAGAACGGGCCGGAGATTGTCCAGATCAAATACCTTCAGGCTCAGGAGACATACGCCGAAGAAGATTGTCCAGGCAAGAGGAGTAATCAGCCGGCACATCCGCGACAGGGCATTGATGCCCCCTCTGCACAAATACAGCGCAACCCACAGAAACAGCGCCGCGACCGCCCAAGTGGGCGTTCCTTCGAGCAGAAAGAATACCGTAACCTCCTGTACCGAACGCAGCTCAAAGGCCGCATAGCAGACAAAGTAGAGACACACCAGCGTGCCTGCAGCCAGTGCCAGCGGCTTGCCCATGATTTTAGGCGCGAACTGAAAAAAAGTCTCGCCGGGAAATTTCCGGCACAGGCAGGCGATCAGAAATGCCGGAATTGTGAAGAGCAATCCCCCGCAGATGATAGAAAGCCAGATATCCGGCGTACCTGCCTTTTGGGCGGCCACCCTCGGCAGGGTGAACACGCTGGCGACAAGAACGTAATTGACCAGAATAAATACCGCCTGGCTTGTCGTAATCCTGTCCTGCGTTTTACTTGCCATGTCTCTTCCCTCCCTGTCATTTGAAGTTACCGCTTGTCCTATCACTCTTCTCAGGGCTACCGCTTGCGGATTTTGTCCTGAGGCTGCAGCATGGTTGGCCGCCGTTTCATTAATTGCAGCGGAATACGGATTACAAAGTCACGCAAATCGCTCATCCGGTAAGGTGTAATCATGCTTAAATAGGGAACTCCGAAGCTCTTCAGATTGATCAGATGGCTGCTGAGCAGCAGGAAGAACAGCACAATGCCGTAGAGGCCGAAGAAGGCTGCAAAAAACATAGCCACAAACCGCAGCAGCCGCAGCGTGATTCCCGCGCTGTACATGGGCACAGAGAAGGAGGATATGGCGGTCAGCGCCACTACGATGACCAGAATCGGACTGACAATCCCCGCCTCTACCGCGGCTTGCCCGATAATCAGGCCTCCGACGATCCCCATCGCCGGTCCTATCGGCTTGGGCAGCCTCAGGCCGGCCTCGCGCAGTATTTCAATCGCCACCTCCATAATGAGCGCTTCGACGAGCGTCGGAAAAGGAACGCCCTGGCGGGAGCTGATGATGGAAATTGCCAGCTTCGTAGGGATCAGGCCGGGATGAAACGACAGAAAGGAAATGTACAGCGCCGGAGCGAAGAGCGAGATCGTCGCCGCGCCAAACCGGAGTATGCGCAGCAGCGACCCCGAGAACCAGCGGTCATAATAATCCTCCGGTGACTGCAGAAGCATCCCGAAGGTAACCGGCATAATCAGCGCGAACGGAGTACCGTCAAGCAGCAGTGCCGCCCGCCCCTCCAGCAGCGCTGCCATCACCCTGTCCGGACGCTCAGTACTTTGAATCTGTTGAAACGGACTCAGATAGTTATCCTCCAGCAGCTGTTCAATGAAGCCTGATTCCTGTACGTCATCAATATTGATTGTATGAATTCTCCGGACAATTTCCTCGATCAGCTCCTCATTGGCAATCCCCTTGATATAGGTCAATATCATTTCTTTCTCGATGCGTTCACCGACGGTAAAGGAGCGCATGACCAGCCCCGTATGCTGGCCGTGGCGGCGCAAGAGCGCCGTGTTGTCGCTCAGCGTCTCGTTGAACCCGACGCGCGGGCCGCGGAGCAGTGCCTCGGAGATCGGCTCCTCCACCGCTCTGGTGTTACCCTTGGATGTTCCCAGCACGAATACCTCGGACATCCCCTCCACCAGCAGCACCGCGGAGCCGAACAACACCTTTTTAAGAGATTGCATAACCTCATTGGTATATTCGATTTCGGACACCTGGAGAATTCTCTGGGTTACAATGACTTTCAGCTCTTCCGGCGGCGGGAGCGCAGATATACCTTCAAAGGCCAGTACCGCATTCATCAGGGGCTTCAGAATATTGATATCCATCCCCTCTTTATCCGTTAGCCCGTCCACAAAGAACAATGCAGCCGGAATGCGCAGGCTGCCGATTTGCAGCCGCCTTACATTGACATCGGACATATCGGCGCAGGCGGCCCTAAACTTCGCGACATCCTCCTCCAGACATCCGCTGTATCGCAGCGGCGGCCCCGTCTCCTCCCCGCCGGCTGATGCCTCGGCTCCCGACTTTTTCTTGTCGGACGCCGCAATGCTGCTCTGCGCAGCTTCTGCAGTATCCTCTGAACTGGGGACGCCTCCGCCCTTCTTCCCTTCCGCCCGCTGGCCGCGGGTGCTGGCCTTCCCCTCCTGCGCCCTTATCCATAGCATCATCCGCGTCAATCCTAACGGAATGGCGAGGATCATCAAGCTTTGCAGCAGCTCGCCCCAACCGGGTAACCATTTAATAATGCTGTTCCACATCCGGCCCGCCCCTTTCCCTATCCGTGTCCTTATTTTGGCCGGGCCCGGGTGAATCATGCATTTACTGCCAAATTTCCCACAAAAAAATCCGGCTGCGCCGAATACCGCAGTCGGATTTATCCTCATAAGTTATAATGACCTCTTATTGTGCTACCAGGGCCAGGCATTGCCATTCAGATCGAGATACGCCGGTTCATCACCGGCGTACTGCCGGTGCTCCTGGATGATGGCCATAATTTTGCGGGCCGATTCCTCTGGCGGAACAGTGGCCTGCATATTCTTTTCCCCGTGCATATAGGATTGCAGCCAGCCGGGATGGAAGATCATCACCTGGCCGCCCAGCTTCTTCAGGTGGTTATGCAGCAGCGAGGACTGCATATTCAGCGCCGCCTTGGACATACAGTAGCCATACATATTGATCCGTTTGTTCCGCCCGATGCTGCCGGCTTCGGAGGAGATGTTAACGACCAGCTTGGATTTGCCCTGCAGCAGCAGGCCCATCAGCGCATTGCTGACCCTGAGCGTGCCGAGCGCGTTCACGTTGTACAGCTGCAGCATCGCCTCATCGTCCATATCCACCAGAATGGTAGCTTCGTCAGCATTGTGAATAATTCCGGCATTGTTGATAATGAGGTCCAGATGACCGGTATGGCCGGCAATGCTTCGGGCAGCCTCCTTCACACTGGTTCCGTCGCCGATATCCAGCGGAATCAGATACAGACGGTCCGGATACTGCTCCTGCAGCCGAAGAAGCGATTCCTCTTCCTTCATATACTGACCGGCAAATACCGTATATCTGTTCTCAAGCAGCCAGCCCGTCAGGCTCAATCCGAGCCCGCGGTCGGCGCCGGTAACACAGGCCACTCTTTTCACAGTTCGACACATCCCCTCGGCCCTGTCCAAATGCCATATTTTGCTGAATCCTTCTCACATTAGCACGGGAAGCTGCTTAATACAATGTCCCTTACAGGACTGTAATTTTTCCGGGTAAGCCGCCCGGAGCCTGCTTTTGTTTTAATTTTGAACTATGTTACAATCAGACTTGCACAGCTTCGTTCGAAGCCATCTTAACTTAGGAAGGGGAATCTTCTATGTCGATCCAACAACTCCACAGTCTCGACGAACTCCAGCAGTATGTACAGGGACCCGGCAAAAAGCTGCTGTTCAAGCACAGCACCACCTGCCCGATCAGCGCCAAGGCGCATGAGGAATTCCAGGCTTATGCCCAGAGCTCCGATACGCCTGCAGCCATTGTGCACGTCATTGAGGACCGCCCGGTTTCCAACCGGATTGCCGAGGATTTCGGCATCAAGCATGAATCCCCGCAAATCTTCCTGCTGGAAGACGGCGAAGTCCGCTGGAATACCTCCCACTGGAAAATCACCCGGGATGCTATCAAGGAAGCGGTAAGCAAATGAGCCCGAACGTTATTGTCTACTCCACGGCGGGCTGCGCTGACTGCAATCAAGTGAAGCAGTGGCTCTCCGGACAGGGAATCGCTTATGAAGTCAGGGATGTAATGGCGAGCGCGGCCTATCAGGAGGAAGTGGAGAAGCTCGGCTTCATGGGCATCCCTGTCACCGTCGTCGGCGGGCAGGCCGTAAAGGGGTTCGATCTGCCCCGGCTCCAGTCTCTCTTCGCTTCAACAACGGCAGAGTAATCCGCGGCAATCACTATGGATCAATTACCAGCGTTCTGTGCTGGTGTAAGAAGCAACGGCGATGCCGTCCTGACAAGGACGATATCGCCGTTTTTTTTGCGGGACCCTGCGGGAATACCTCTAGCCCTGCAATGCCGTCCGGTCCGCCAGGAAGGAGACATTGCCGCTGTAGGAATAGATCACATGATCTGCTCCCAGACCCTTATAGACATGCCGCGGATGCGGCGACGTCGTAATGACGACAATCGGCCGGTCCGTCCAGGAACGGCACATCCGCACATAGCGGCTGCACAATGCAACGCTGTTCTCGAAAAGGTACACCCGGCTAATGGCAAACTCCGGCCTGCACCAGGACTTCTCATGATGCGTATCAATCAGCAGGCTCGCTTCCACGCCCAGTTCTTCGAGACGCGCCAGCTGCGTCCGGCAGTTGGCCAGCCCGGCTACTTTGTAGCCTCTGAATTTTAATATCTTAATAAATTGCTCCCCCGCTTTGGTCGGAGCACATACCAGTACATATTCTCTCTGATCCGTCATTGCCGCTTCCCCTCCCGTATCCTGCCATACTCCATATCCGCTCTAAAAAGCACAGCAAAAAGCCACAAAGGATTCCCTCTGTGGCTCCAAATACGCGGTCACATTGCGCTCATCCTCTCTACATACGCTTACGAGGTTAGCTGTCGGATTCGGGCGGTGAGAGTCGCCCTACCTGCCTCCGGCGCGAGATTCTCTCACACCTGGAGCAGGATTCACCCCATAACCGGCTTCTTGCTGCCTTCACCAGGCCGCCGATTGTTGGTTCCCCCGCTTTCCATAACGGAAATTAAGCGGATATCTATTCGGTTCACTTATAAACAGATGTATCATACTCTCGGCGGCTGAACTTGTAAACCGGCATCCTGCCAGTATTACGGGCAAAGTCCGGCAAATTAGCATTAGATAACGCTTACTTAGGCGTCAATCATTGATTTCCGCTTTATATCTCGCATTTTGTAACTATTGTATAGCGGGGCACACTTATCCTGATTCGCTGCGTGGTTCCCTCCAGGAGCTTTCGGTGGCCCGGTGCCGGGGAGCTGTTTTTAAATACTGCATTCTGCTATAATTTAACTAAATTATCCAAAAGAAGGTGCTGCTATGAATTATAATCAACCCATCATTGAAAACCATGAAGTAGGTTATTACTTTCCCTTGCTCATCACATGGACAGTGGTAAATTTAATCACCTTCGGAAAATCCGACTTTATAAAGAACAAGGTTTCCCTCTATAGATCGCTAAACCGTCATACTCAAATGTAAGCCTCGCGTGGGCTATGCTGATTTTGCGAAATAAGCGGATTTCCAGGTCTGCTCTGGATTCCCCGGACCCTGCAGTTATTGATCGCCCTTGCGTTTCCCGCCGCCACCTTTGGCGAACCGCCAGACGGCCATGCAGCAGCCCAGGATCCCCAGGCCGAGGAGCAGGGTCTGCAGCGCGCCCAGCATGGAAGAGCCTCCCGGCCGGATCAGACTGCTGAGAATAATTAATAGAATGGAACCGAGCACCTGCAGAGGTGTTCTTGCCCATAGCGTTGTTGGTTTATTGCCTTTCAACTTCATCACTCCTTAGTTACTATAAGGTACACTATTCCCGCCGTCTTCGCCAATTTGACGCACTAATGCCCTCCTGTAGCAGACTTGCCCGACGGTGATTCGGATTTTTCGTGGAGTCCATCATACGCTCACTCATACTAAAAAGGCTCATCCCCTGCGGGACAAGCCTTCCTGCACTGCCTGCTTCCAGACAGCCCTTCTCGCCATATTCATTCCAGGTTAATCGCCTTAATCCGTTCCAGCGGCAGCTTCGGCTGCCGGTCCTCCGTTAACAGTCCGTTCACTTCTTGCTGCACATCGCTGACCTGCGTATAACAGTACCCGCAAATATAGGGCGTAGCTTTGATCGCCTCCGTAATGCTCCGGAACCGCGTGAGGAACGCTTCCTCCGAGCCTACCTGCTCGCCGTACCCCCAGCCCTCCTCCGACTTGAAGGCGATGCCGCCGAACTCGCTGATCATTACCGGTTGTCCCCGGTAAGCATAGCCCTGCGCCATGGCGTACTTCCAGTTCATATGGGAGATTTCATTGCCTGTAATCGCATCCTTGTCGGCATACCGTTTCAGAAATTCGGCACCGCTCTCCTCATAATCATGCAGCGTGATGATATCCGACACAGTATGCTCCCAGCCGTCATTCACAATGACCGGCCGGCAGGGATCGATTGCTTTGGTCAAATGATAGATCGCTTCGGTAAACTGCTGCTGCCTGCGGTCGACGAATACAGCCGGAATCCCCCAGGATTCATTAAAGGGAACCCAGGTAATGATGGAAGGATGATTATACTGCTGCCGCACGATATCCAGCCATTCCCGGGTGAAGCGGTCCACCGCCAGGTCATTGAATTCATAGGTGGCCGCCATCTCCGACCACACCAGCACGCCTTTGACGTCGCACCAGTACAGGAAGCGCGGATCTTCAATCTTCTGATGCTTGCGTACGCCGTTATAGCCCATCGCCAGAATATAATCAATATCCGCCAGGATGGCCTCCTCGGACGGCGGGGTCAGATGAGTCTCCGGCCAATAGCCTTGGTCAAGGATGAGGCGCTGGTAGATGGGAGTATTGTTCAGCAGCACTTTGCCTTTCTGGATGGAAATCTTGCGGAGCCCAAAGTAGGATTGCACCTCATCCAGCACCGTTTCCCCGTCCCCGAGTGTAAAAGCCACCTCGTAGAGCTTCGGATGCTCCGGACTCCAGGACGCCACCTTCCACTCCTGCGTATCGCTGAGCAGATCGACGCTGGCCGACAGGCTGGAGCGGTCCACCAGTATGCGGGATTCCTTGATCAATGCACCATCCAAGGTGACACTTGCTGTCAGGTACAGTTGCTGCCCGGCCAGGTCCCCACCGACGCAATAGTCGAACCGCACCGAGCGGGTATCGAGATCGGGCGTGATTTTGACCGCCTCCAGATGCCGGGAATGAACGAACTCCAGCCACACACTTTGCCAGATTCCTGTGGTCTGCACATACCAGCAGCCGAAGCTTTCGCCCTTCCAGCGCTGCTTGCCCCTTGGCTGCGTAGAATCAAAGCTGTCCTCCGCCTTAACGACGAGGCGGTTCTCCGCACCGTCCCCAGCAGTCAAATAACGGGTGATGTCAAAAGAAAAAGCCGTATACCCTCCCTCGTGGCAGCCGACAAACTGGCCGTTGACCCACACCTTGGCGACATAATCAACGGCCTGAAAATGCAGAATAACCTGCTTGCCCGCCTGCTCCGCCGGAACTGTAAATATCCGCTGATACCATACATGCGAATGGAATCCGGTCTCTCCGATGCCGCTCGCCGCAGTCTCGTATACGAACGGAACCCGAATCTTCCGAGCCCCTTCCAGTTTGCTGTACCACTGCTCGTATTCGCCTGTATTCTTGTCGTCAAAGCGAAAATCCCATTCGCCGTTTAAATTATGCCAAGCTTCACGGACGAACTGCGGTCTAGGGTACTCCTTCCGGTAACTTGCCAGACTCACGGACCTCACCCAGCCTTCTCCTTATTATTGTTGTTTTAATACAGTTTTATTGTATATAACAACCTCATATTAGTGCCGGTAATCTTTTTTGTCAACGTTTTCATGAGATATCTCCCTAATCGCTCTAAAAAAGACCTTTAGTTACAATAAAATTGTAACTAAAGGTCTTCTTCCTGCTTCTATTCTGGCTCCGAATAATAAATCCGGGCCTTAATATCCTGATTGTAATCGCCAAACCGGGTGCCAAACAGGTTGATCCCGCCCTGATGCGCCGCATCCGGCTTCACTCCGATCCGCACCCGGATGCTGGGGCGCAGCGAGAGCTGCAGATGATCGAGGGTCACTCCGGAGACCCTTTCCAGGTCAAGCGCCGTCCCGTGCCGGTCAATGCGCCAGGTGACCAGCTGCCCGTATTGCGTTAGCCCGTCCGGCCACCAGGGAGGGTTCAGCCGGCCGCGCCGGTCGCCGAAATCCCCGGGGCTGGTCCAGGTGCCGGCCTCCACACCGTTCACCCAGAGGGTGATGTCGGACGGCCAGCTGTTATTGTAGCCCGGCGCTTCGGCGCACAGCTCCATAGACAGCTCCAGCGAAGCTATCGCTGCCCCCGCAGGCACCTCCAGCGGCAGCAAATATTCGAGATATCCCTCGCGCAGCCAGATGATCTGTGCTCCGATATGCTTCGGATGATAGAAGCTGGACGGTTCATCCTCCCGGATAATCATCCCATCCTCGCTTGCCATGCCGCAGGTCGGCTGAACCTCACAATCGCTGTAATGGCCTACAGGCATTTCTATTTCATAGAGCTTCAGCCCCTGAACCGGAACGCTTCCCGCCATATCCAGAGCGATGTGAATATCATCGGCCTTGCGGCTGCACACCTTCATCGCCCCGCGTGTTGCCGGAACCAGCTCCGTATGAATGAGCCCCGCCGCCTCCAGCACCTTGACATTGTTGGCCACGGTGGAGACCGGAAGCTGCAGCGCTTCGGCCATCTCCACCACATTCATCTTCTGCCCGGCAAGCAGACGCAGCATATCAACGCGTGCACGGGTAGACAGAGCATGCGCCACCGCCACCAGCTTGTCCGCATCATGTAATCCCAACTCCAGCATAAGGCTCGTATCCTCCCGGCTACCTTGTTAAGTACAACCATCTTACCTGAGAGAGTGCATTTATATCAAGAATATTGGTTTGCTTCTCAACAAAAAACCGGCAAGCCGATTTATCGGCTCGCCGGTCCATATCTGGCGCAAGGTATATACCTTACACGCGACTCTTACGGTACTTAGCGAAAGCAATGATCGTGAGGAGTGAACTGACGATGCCCATCCCGGTCAGCATACCCTGAAAGAAATCCCGCAGATCGGAGCCGCCACCCGATATTGCGCTTGTCGTCAGCAATAATAACGAGCTCATAGCAAGTAATGCTACCGATTGCTGTTGCTTCTTATCCATGAGAAGACCCCCAATTAGAATTTGTACGCCTTCATAGCCTTGCGGATTTCCTTGATGCTAGGACGCTTGCCGTACATCAGCACGCCGGTGCGGTAGATCTTGGCCGCGAGCCAGGCGAAGAAGAGAATCGTGACCACCAGGATAACCAGCGACACGGCGATCTCCCACACCGCTACCTCTCCGATTCCGATGCGCAGCAGCATGCTGAGCGGCGAAGTAAACGGAACGTAGCTGGCGATCTTGACCAGCAGCGTATCAGGTGCGGCTACGCTGAAGGTAGGGATGTAGTAATTCACGAAGCCCAGCATCATTACCGGCATCGTAGCCTGGCCCAGCTCCTCGGTGCGGCTGACGATTGAGCCGACGGCGGCATACATCAGTGCGTAGAGGAAGAAGCCGAGAATGTAAAGGATCAGCCCGTAGACCAGAATCCCGTAATTCATTTGACTCAAATCGAGGTCGAAATCGGCCAGCACCCCGGCGTTGTGCGGCAGCAGCAGGTTGGCGGCAATCGTGGCCACCAGAATGCCGATCTGCATCAGCCCCACCAGGAACACACCGATGACCTTGCCGAACATTTGCGTCAGCGGCGAAGCACTGGTGATGAGAATCTCCATAATGCGCGAGCTTTTCTCCGCCGTCACTTCAGCGGCAATCATATTGCCGGTCAGCATAATCGACATGAAGAAAAGAATCAGCAGCACATACACAATGACGAAGTTGATCGGCGAAGTTTCTTCCGGTGCGGCCCCGTCCGCTCCTCCGGCACTGCCGCTAAGCTGCTCGGTCCCGATGGAGACCGGCGCGAACATGGCGGATACTTCCTCCGGCGTCAGCTTGCCTTCGGCGATCAGCTGGGTGTTCACCTGCTGCAGCGCAGTCTGCAGATACATCTGCACATCCTGGTCCAGTTCCCCGTCCTTACTGTGATAAGTCACTGGGGGAACGCCCCCGCCGGCTGCAGTGCCGAAGGTAAGGTATCCTTCGATATCGCCTTCATCCAGACCCTTTACAAGTGCAGCATCCTCTGGTGAAGCATAAGACTCCAAAGCCACCTTGCTATCCGAACCCTCCGGGGCCGTATAATCCAGCAGCAACGCCGCCGCCGGGATTCCGGAATCGGCGACAACCCCGATACGCGCAGCTTCCGCCGCTTCATCCTCGCCGTTGAATTTGTCAATAAAGTAAGGGATGTTCATCCCTATGGTTATCAGCAATACGATAATCAGCGTAGTAATGGTAAAGGACTTGGTTCTGGCTTTATTCTTAAACGTAAATCCGATAATCGTTCCCAGCTTATTCATTGGATTCACCCACCGCTCTGATAAAGATTTGGTTTAGCGTCGGTTCTTTAATCTCGAAGTGCTCCACTTCGCTCTGTCCGAGGGCATGCTGCAGAATCCGCTGCGCAGCGGCAAGCTCGCCGATGGACAATACATATCCCCGTTCCGTCAGCTGTACGCCGCGTACGCCCGGAATCTGGGCAAGGCCGGACACGTCGCCGGCGGTGCGCAGCAGCACCTCTTCGCGCGGGTAACCCTTCTTGATCTCGCGGATGTCGCCCTGAACCACTGTGTTCGAACGGTGCAGAATCGTAATATTGCGGCATAATTCCTCGACATGCTCCATCCGGTGGGTGGAGAACAGAATGCTGGTGCCCTGGTCGCGCAGCTCCTTGACCGTATCCTTCAGCAGCTCTACATTGACCGGGTCAAGTCCGCTGAAGGCTTCATCCAATATCAGGAATTGCGGTTTGTGGATGACTGCGGCAACAAAGCCCATCTTCTGCTGGTTCCCTTTGGACAGCTCTTCGATCCGTTTATTGTAATATTCCGGCACCTCAAAGCGGTCCAGCCAGTAGCGCAGGCTCTTGTCTGCATCGGCAGTGGTCATGCCCCGGAGTTTCCCCAAATAGATAATCTGCTCGCTGACCTTCACCTTCGGATACAGCCCGCGTTCTTCAGGAAGATAACCCATCAGATGCTGAAGCTCGTTGCTGTAAGGCTTGCCGTTATAGAGGATGTTGCCCCCGTCCGGATAAATCAGGCCCAGCACCATGCGCATCGTCGTCGTCTTGCCGGCGCCGTTCGCGCCCAGGAGCCCGTAAATCTCACCCGGCTCCACCTTCAGGTTGATCTCGTTTACTGCCGTCTTGTCCCCGTACTGCTTCACTACCTTATCCAGCTTCAAAGCTTCCATCGTTAGTCCCCTCTCTCCCTAGTCAATCCGTATCCGGACGGTACCCTTCCATCCATAAGCTTAAGATTTCCTCCAGCTCCAGGCTGCGGCTCTTGATTACCTTTACGCCCATATCCCGGATGCGTTTCTCGTTCTGGTGAAAATGCCGGGCCAGGAACGAACCCACTCCTGGAGTTTCAAGCCTGGGCCTAAGCGTCCCCGGCAGCTCGGCCACAAGTTCCAGCAGCTCTTCCTCGCTCTCCGCCTGGACCCACACCTCGTTCCAGGCCCCGAACAGACTGTCCTTCTCGGTAATTCCCAGCAGCTGTCCCCGGTGCATCAGCACGATATAATCGGCCAGCCGCCGGACCTCCTCAACAATATGCGTGGAGATAAGCACCGTAGCTCCGGTATCGTCCACGAACTGCTGCAGCGTATCAAGCATCGTCCTCCAGGCGAACGGGTCGAGTCCGGAGGACGGCTCATCGAGGAGCAGCAGCTGCGGACGCGCAGCCAGCGCGGCGGCAATCTCGAATTTACGCCGTTCGCCCTTGGACATCTTGCTCAGCCGCGCCTTCTGCGGAATTTCAAACCTCTTCATCAGCTCCTCGAAGAACGGCTGGTCCCAGCCCGGATACCAATACCGGCGGAACGCGGCAGCCTCGGGCGCTGTCCAGTAATTCTCCTCCGCCAGGGAGGTCTCCGGCACATAGGCGATATTCTGCCGGAGCGTCAGCGGCAGCCCCTCCGGATGAGGCTCCTCAAACCAGCGGATTTCTCCTTCCTCCGGATAGGTCAGCTGTATCAGCATGCTCATCAAAGTGCTTTTGCCGGACCCGTTCTGGCCGACCAGCGCGGTGACATAGCCTTGCGGGATTACCAAATTCAGCGGACCAATCACCTTATTTGGCCTTTTCTTGCTTACATTCCGCAGCTCGATTGCTTGCTGTGCCATCTGTGCTCCCCCTTCACTTCGCTTCGCCGTACTTG
Source organism: Paenibacillus tepidiphilus (assembly GCF_008635795.1). Classification (GTDB taxonomy): domain Bacteria; phylum Bacillota; class Bacilli; order Paenibacillales; family Paenibacillaceae; genus Paenibacillus_AQ; species Paenibacillus_AQ tepidiphilus. The sequence continues at coordinate 118,937 of NZ_VWRQ01000013.1, forward strand.
TCCTTCACAAGCCTTCTGAACATTTCGTTAAGCTCTTCTTCGCCGCACTGGACTGACAAAGCCGTATCTACGGCGTTCTCCAGAGCCTTCTGTACGGCAACCCGCTTATATTCCTCCATAGCACCCTCGCCCACATGGGACACAAAGGTGCCCGTGCCCTGCCTCGTCCGCAAGAGCCCTTGCGCCTCCAGATCCTGATAAACCCGCCGCACCGTGATCACGCTGCATTTCAGGTCTCCGGCGAATTCCCGGATGGAGGGCAGCAGCGTCCCTTCGGCGATGACCCCGCTGATAATCAGCGATTTCAGCTGGGTCTCGATCTGGTGATACAGCGGCTCCGCGCTGTTCTCATTGATCTGTATCGGTATCCACATACGATGCACCCCGCCCTCTCATACGAGATCGCGGCTCTTCAGCCGGTGAATCGTCCATTTGGAGAATAGCTGCACCGATACCGTGCCGCCTATGAGCGTGCCCCACATCAGGGGTGAAGCCAGTCCCCAATCCTGCGAGCATTTCACTGTATATAGCAGCAGGTTGCCGCCGGCCAGCCAGATCAGCACTGATATACCGCTGGAGCTGATCATCAGCAGCAGGGTGATCACAAAGTACATTTTGCCGCTGACCGAGAATTCGACCATGATATAGATGCCTGCAACGATTAGTCCATAACCGATCCAGGTCAGGGCGAAGGCTGCGTAAGCCGCAAGCTTCAATTCGCCGCGCATGTGCGGGCTAAGCGCGTAGATGAAGCCGAAGAACAGCACCCCGTTAAGGGCAAAAGCGAGGATGGCATCCAGCTTGCGCTTGCACAGCAGCACGACGGCCGGAATCGGCAGCCCCCGCATATAGGCGAGCATCCGCGTATAGGTATCATCGCTTAAGTATTTCATTTTCCGTTTCGAGAAGGTAAATCCCAGCATCGGAACCATGCCCAGCAGCATGAAATCACCTAACACTTCCCTGGCCTGGCCTGCGACTATATCGTCCACGATCACACCGGTCAAGGCTCCGATATAGAGCATGAACAATGCCGTGAAGATCAGCATAAAAAGCGTATTCCACAGGCCAACCCGATGGTCTCCGCGGAGAATGAACCATGCCTGCTTGAGTGTCGTCATCTATTTAACCTCACTTTGCTTCATTCGGGTTCAGTAAGAGTCATTGTATATGAAAAACTTCAAGTGTTCATATACCTGTGCTTACTGTGTATATCTTTATACACAGTATATGACCTGTATTTTCCAATGTCAATATCCCGTTCAGAAAAAATTGTAAAAGCACCGGTGCATTCTACCCGCACAAAAAAACCTGTGCCCCGCCACCGGAAGGTGAGAAGGACACAGGCCTACGCCTGATGCATAAACTTTGCGCTTTGAATGTTAGCCGCCCATAATGACTTGCCAGACCGGCTTGGTATGCCCGCCCGGATAAAAAATATAGAGCAGCACGTATACCGCTACCCCTGTAACTGCAGTTACGAACCACATCATCGCGGTCACGCGCCCCCACTTTCTGTGCTTCGCATATTTCTCTTTGAAGCCCAGCACCAGCGTCGTGATGCCGAATACGGCAGCCACTGTAGCCAGCACAATATGGAAGATCAGAAAGATATGATAGAGCGCCGATAAATGATCCGGTCCGCCCCAGGAGGTGTTGCCGACAAATACGGTTCTGGACATGTACACGATAAAAAACAGGATGGCGGCCACTGCGGCAGCGATCATTGTCTTCTTGTGCGCCTCGCGCTTGCCCTTGATAATCTGTCTCCAGCCAATTGCGACCAGCACGGCACTGATGACAATAAACGATGTGCTGATGGTCGGAAATATTGTAAAGATATCCATGCTTCTCCCCCTCGGCGATCGCCAATCTAGTGTACACAAATTTGTCTGTGCATTATTTCACATCAATAATACCACAAAGGGCAGTAAAAAGGCCAAGCATGTGTGTCAGCCTCTTTTGGCATAGCTACTCTCTACTGCTCAGAGTAAACACAAAAAAACCGTTACCTATATGACGGCGGACCCGTCAGGCACGGTTTATGAGAATCCTCATGGATAATATCTTATTCAAGTTTCAGCAGAGTCCGATACAGCGGCGCTGTTCTCTGTCCTTCAGGAGACGGAAGAGTTGATTCTTCCCAGCTCATGCTCCACGACCATGGTCAGCTCTTCTTCATAGCCTCCCGTGATCCGATACTTCCGGACGTACTCCTTTACAAATTTCTTGGGATCTTTGGGCCGGAAAATACGTGTCATTTCCCGTAGACTTTCCTTGACTTCGTTGTGACCTTTACTTGCCATGATCAGTTCCCTCCCAAAACATTGGTAATGAATGCTCCGTTGTAGAGAATGCATGATGAAAAGTCCGCCGTACCTCGAAATGCAAGTAAGACCGTTTCACAACCTCGGCTTGCATTATCCGCAGAATGAAATCTTCCTGACGGTGAAGCAGGTTCGTCGTGATTTGGGTTGAGAGTAAGACACCCTGGAATTTAAACGGCATCTTGACACTTTAATTACCCGAAGAGCCGCTGGCTGAATCACCCCTTTCGGGCCTTATCGTTATATTGTATCATATTCGGCACCAACTTCCACCTTTCCATGTAAATTCTGTTGGCAACTTTTTTTAAAATAATTCTTTGCCGCTGCGGGAAAAATCCCTGCCTCTGGTTAAAATACCAGTATCGAAAGCGGTTGTGTACAGACCGCGAACGGAAAGGGGATTGCCATGAGCCATCAGCTTTCATTACTTCATTCTCCCCACCAAAAGGTTCCTTATATCGCCGCCGCCCTCCCAATGGATGCCGGTACCTGCGGGCAGCATCTGGAGGAAGCCCATAAGGCTGTCCTCGAATCTTATCCCAAGATGCATAGTATGCTTGTTGTCCGCCACGGGAAACTGATATTTGAACGCTATTACGGCGGATTTCAAGCCGGGATGCTCAATGATCTGCGCTCTGCGACCAAAAGCTTCGTTGCCCTGCTGGCAGGCATCGCTATGGATAACGCAGAGATGCCCGGTATAGAGACGCCGCTCACCGAGGCGCTTGCCCATGAGCTCCCGCGTTTCGCGTCCCCTCTGCTCGGCAGACTTACGCTGCACCATCTGCTGAGCATGACCTCGGGCTTCCGCTGGATTACCGGCAAGAAGCTCGGCGAGCCGCTTGTCCGCAACCTCCAGCGCAGCCGCCGCTTCACCTCCTATATTCTTAATCTGCCTGTCGATGAGAATCAGATCGGCGTGTTCCAGTACCGCAGCTGCGACTCCCATCTGATCTCGGCGATACTGAGCCGCTATACCGGAAGGGATGCCTTCAGTTATGCCAAGACGCATCTGTTCGGTCCGCTGGATATCAGCCATGCCGCCTGGGTGCCCAGTCCTGAGGGCCATAGCATGGGCCACATCGGACTGTATCTGACCTCCCGGGACCTGGCTAAGGTTGGCCTGTGCCTGCTGAACGGCGGCATGTACGGGGAGCGGACCATTATCCGCCCGGGGTGGCTTGACGAGATGTTCAAGGTCCAGGCTGACGGCTACCCGGCTTTCGGCCAATACGGGTACCAATGCTGGACCGGTGTAATGAGCGGTCAGCCCTACCGGCTGGCCCACGGCCATGGCGGCCAGCAGCTCTGGCTCCTGCCGGACCTTGATGCAGCGGTGGTGTTCACTGCCGAGAGCGCCGTCAGCCGCTACAGGAACCCGCGCCGTCTGGTGGAGCAGCACATTATTCCCGCAATGACCCGCTAACTGCGGTGTCTTGGCGTATGGTGGTCGGGGCAGGTCCCCCACATACTTTTCGCGGACAAATCATAGGCTCATACAAAGGAGAGTGAGCCTATTGTCCTCTTTCAAATCCTCTACCGGGTTACCGGATAACATTGCCGCTGGCCTGTGCTGTTTCTTCCCCTTTATCGGGGGGATCGTATTCCTGGCGCTGGAGAAGCGCAGCCGCTTCGTCCTCTTCCATGCGCTGCAGTCGCTGATCGTCTACGGGGCGCTCATGGTTGCCCATATGCTGAGCGGCTTAATCCCGCTTATCGGTCCGATGATCGCAGCGCTTCTGTCGCTGTGCACGCTGGCCGTCTGGCTGCTCATGATCTACCACGCCCTGGGCGGAAGATGGTATAGGCTGCCGTGGGCGGGAGAGCTGGCAGAGAGACAGCTGCGGCAGTTATAGGCAAGTTCCTCCGCCGGAAACTATCTTTATACTTAAGATTCCCTTTTGCCTGCCTGCTCCTTACAATGGGGGTAGGACTTACAGGAATCTGCAGGCTGGAGGAACATGCATGTATTTATTGATCATAAATCCCCGCGCCGGCGGGGGAGCCGGTGCAAGGACCCGGCAAGCCGTGGAAGAGACGCTCCGCTTGCGCGGCATCCCCTTCGAGACGCTGCTGACGCACAGCGCTGACAGCGCCGAGGGCCAGGTGCTGCTCGCGCTCGCACGCCGCGACGACTGGCAGGCCGCCCTTGTCATCGGCGGCGACGGCACCCTCCACAGCGTGCTGGGCGCGCTGCGGCGGCGCGGCGTGCCGCTCGGCGTTATCCCCGCCGGCTCCGGCAACGACACGGCCCGCGGCTTCGGCATCCCGCTGGACACCGCAGCGGCGCTGGAGGCCGCGCTGCAGGACCGCTGCCTTGAAGCAGACCTGCTCGCTGGCCCAGGCGGGCTGACGCTTACCGCCGTCGCCAGCGGCTTTGACGCACAGGTGGCCGTCAATGTGAATAACGGCCCCTACAAGCGGCTCTGCAACGCTATCGGCGCCGGACGGCTCGCCTACATTATCGGCATCCTGCATACGCTCGCCACCTTCAAGCCCTGCCGCGTCTCCGTGACCTGCGACGGCCAGGAGCACAGCTTCGACCAGGCCTGGCTGGTCTCGGTCTGCAACCTGCCCAGCTACGGCGGCGGGCTCCTGATCTGCCCGCAGGCGGAGTCCGGCGACGGCCGGCTCGACGTCTGCGTCGTGCACGGGTGCAGCCGCCTGCAGGTGCTGCGGCTGTTCCCGACGCTGCTGAAGGGCAGCCACGTGAAGCTGCCCTTCGTGACCATGCTGCGCGGACACAGCGCAGCGGTCAGGTTCAGCGAGCCGCGCCATGCCATCGGCGACGGCGAGGCCCTGGGCACCGCAGCCTTCGCGGTGCGGTGCGAGCCTGCGGCGCTGCGCGTGCGCTCGCCGCTGGCCGCGGAGCGGCCCGTGGGCGTGGCGGGCTCCTGCCACGCCAGCGGGTAGCGGCGGCGCGGCGGTACGCCGCTGCGCCTCGCGGGGGCCGCGCTCGGGGCGGCACGCCGCTGCGCCTCGCGGGGCCGCGCACGGGGCGGCACAGTGCCTGCGGCATGCGGCACATGCCAGGCAGGCACTGCCCGGTTACCGCGCCAGCAGCAGCGGGCAGGATCGCCCCTGTTGCCGCTGCATGTACCCGGCAGTGGCATACACGGATTGCACTGCGCAGCCTCCGTCTACATAAAGAGCAGGCCCCCGTCTATACGGAGGCCTGCTCTTTATGTAGGCTATTTTCAATGATCCAGCCAACTTCCGTTAGCCGGTACGCCGTTGTCTCATCGGGCAGACAATAACGCTGTCACACTCTGACTAAAGCCGGCCCTGCCCGTAACGGTCCGTTAGCTTAAGGCGCATTAGCGCTAAGCTTCCTCTACAAAAGATACCGCCCCGTTCTCCAGCGCAGCAATCCGCACCAGCGATTCCACGCGGTAGCCGGCCTCCTTCAGGCGGCTGGCGCCGGGCTGGAAGGACTTTTCGATCACGATGCCGATTCCCGCCACACTTGCCCCCGCCTGCTCCACAATCCGGGCCAGGCCTAAGGCCGCTTCGCCGTTGGCAAGGAAATCGTCGACGATCAGCACCCGTTCACCGGGGGCGATGAACTTTTTGGCGACCGTAATGTCATTGCTGACCTGCTTCGTGAACGAATACACTTGCTCCACGTAAATATCCTCCGTCAGGGTGAGCGACTTCTGCTTGCGGGCAAAAATCAGCGGGACCTCCAGCTCCAGCGCCGTCATAATTCCCGGAGCGATGCCCGAGGATTCAATCGTCAGCACCTTCGTCACCGCCTCACCGGCAAAACGCCGGGTAAATTCCCGTCCGACCTCGCGCATCAGAAACGGGTCCATCTGGTGATTCAGAAATGAATCGACCTTGAGCACACCCTGTCCGAGAACGATTCCCTCACGTATTACCTTCTGCTTCAGCAGTTCCATCCCGCGCTCCTCCTTCCGCTTACGAATAACTCAGCCCGCTCTATAAGCCGCTTGGCTTCTGCGGCAGCAAATTCGCGACAATCGATTTTAGCTCCTGGTCTTCCTTGCTGCCAGCATTGCCGCTGTTAAAGCCGGTAATGCGGATTTCCGTGAATTTGTCCGGCTTGACCGGTTTAAAAATAAGCTTCTCCCGGTCTTCCAATCGGACGTCGAAATTCATATCCTTGAACATCTGAACCAGCTCCTGCTCTCCCGGACGCTCTCCCTTATCCAAGAACAACAGGCCCCGCAGCGACTTGTTCCCTTCCTGATGCACCACATCAAAATGAACGATACATTCCATGCGTTTCACCTCCCCAGCATGATCTACGTTTGAGTTCGCGGCAGCTGCCCCGCGGGCTGTTCCGCCTCTGCCGGCTGTCCGCTTCCGCGTTCTCCATCCCTGTCCTGCATGACATACTTGCCGACGATCCGGTCATAGCGTTCTCCGTACCGCTGCTTCAGCTCCGTTCCCATGTCTTCCTCCAGCTCGAAGAGTACCATTTCCTGTGTAAAATGGTTGAGCAGCAGCTCCACGAGCACCTCATGCTCGGTAACCACGGCCTGTGCGGAGCCGTCGTCACAGCGCATGCCAAGCATGCACCAGCTGCGGTCAATCACGAACGAGAATTTGCGCCCGTCGCTCAGGCGCGGCCTGCCGGCAAGCGGCGGCCAGGCCGGATACAGCGCAGGCGGCGCATTGTCGCCGCTGAAGGACCACAGGAGCCGGACTCCCCGCAGCTCGGCTTGCTCCAGCTCGCTGCGCAGGAGCGAAGCCTCCTCCCGCCAGACGTCGACAACAATCTCTTCCTTAGCGAGATTAAGCTGGCGGACCAGTTCGCCCAATACATTGCGGTCCCCCTCCAGATTGTAGAAGGAGGGGCTAAGCGGGCCGCCGCGCGGCATCTCGCTCTCCATATAAGCGAGCGAGGCCTGCACCCGGCCCGATATCATCGTTGCCAGCTCCTCGGGAGCCAGCGCGCTGTAACGCGCCGGCTCGCCTTCGCTGCATCTTACATATCCCTGCTGGGTGAGCCGCTGAAGCGCGGCATACACATTCGATCTGGAAATGCCAAGCTGCTTCGCCACTTCATAGCCCGAGGACTGTCCTTTGGCGCCGAGCTCGACCATAATCTTGGCCTCCAGCTCTGTAAATCCCAAGTTGCGCAAATGCTGCAGCAATTGTTCCATCTATGTTGTCCTCCCGGTATGTCTGTACAATGCCGCTAAATTTGCTCCGAGCCGCAGCGGGAGCACCACATGGAGCCTTTCGGCAGATCGTTTCGGCAGATTTGGCATTTGACAGTATCCCGCAAGCCCTCCTCTTGAATGGCGGATGCTTCCTCATCCGGCTCCCCGGCTCTCCAGTCGCGGATGCGCCGGTCCAGCTCAAGCTGCCGTTCCCGTTCCCGCTCCAGCTCATCGGCTTCCCGGCGGCTCCGCGGCCCTTCCGGAGCCTCCTCCCGGTAAGGCTCCGGTGCCAGCTCCTTCTCTGAAGGCTGCGCTTCCGTATATACGGTGCGCGGAGACATCCGCAGAGCCAGCTCTCTTTCTTCTTCCGTCAGCTCCTCGGCCCCGTAGAATTCATCTTCCTCCTCCGGTTCATACACCGGCTGGGCAGTATAGGCTGCGGATTCCTTTTGAGGTGCAGGCTCCTCCAGCTTCCGTCCGCATTTAGGGCAGAAGTTGGCGTCCAGGGACGCAACATGGCCGCATTTGCACAGCCGTTCATTCTTCAGCTCGGCAATCTTGAACCGCAGCGCGTCAATTTCTTCCTGCAGCTTCAGGCAGCTCCGTGACAGCTCCACCATCTGGCCTTCGGCCAGGGAGAGGTCCCGGTTACGGTAACCTTCATAGAACAGCTTGCCCATTTTCAGAAACTGCATATCCATCTCGTGTTCAATGTCGGAGATCTGGCTGTTCAGCTTGCCGACCTCCACCGAGCTTTGCGCCTTTTCACTCACCCGGCTGGCACCGTTTTTAATGCGTTGCAAAAAATCCATCGTAGTAGTCCTCCTTCTCCAGAGTGAGACCGGCATTACGCCGAATATTCGTCAAATTATTCCTACCCGTTTAAAGACTGCTGCGAAAACGTGCTTCTATCATACCAAATGTCTCGCCCAGATTCATTAGCTGCGGAGCGGAAACAGCAAAATCCCTTACGGTCAGCGCAGCGGCCTTGTCCCTGGTTCCGGTTTTGCTTCCGCACCTGAACATAAGTTAAAATAAATATACATGGAACCGCAAGGAGTCACAAATACGAAACCGGGAGAGTCTCAGTGGAAGAACAAGATAGTACACAAGCTGCGCTGAACCAATTGCAGATCCACGTCAAGGATTTGCAGAAGTGGCAGGTGGATGAGGATTTTGCCAAGACGATGGAGAATTTCAAAGCACTGCCGGCGCTTTATCGGCACGCGCTGAATGAGCTTGAGAACAAAATCGACGTCATCAAGACTCAGTGGCAGATCCGCGACGGATTCAGTCCGATTGAGCATGTCAAGACACGGATCAAGGAGCCCAAAAGTATTCTGCAGAAGCTGCAGCGCAAAGGCCATGAGCTTACCCTGGAGAATATGGAGCAGCACATCCACGATATCGCGGGTATGCGGATTGTCTGTGCTTTTGTAAAAGATATTTACCGGCTCGTCGACCATCTATGTGAACGCGAGGATCTGCGCGTGCTGGAGATCAAGGATTACATCGCCCAGCCGAAGCCCAACGGCTACCAGAGCCTGCATATCATTGCGGCCATCCCGCTGGTGCTGCTGGAGGGAACGCGCTGGGTGAAGGTGGAGATTCAGCTGCGGACGCTCGCCATGGATTTCTGGGCCAGCATGGAGCATATTCTTTATTATAAATTCGATAAACGGCTGCCGCCGCATGTCGCCGAGGAACTGAAGGAAGCGGCACGGGCCGCCGATGAGCTCGACCAGCGCATGCTCCGCCTGCGCCATGAGATTCTGGAGCTGTCAGAGCGCGGGGAGTACGCAGAGCCGCAAGGCCAGTGAATAGCAGGCCGGGGAGCGACTGAGTATCGAGGCCGGGGAGCGACTGAGTGTCGAACCCTGGAATGCGGAAAAGATGAGGAGTGATGAGGCTGGGAGTTGTCTGTCGGATGAGTAGTAATGGATTGACAGCGACCTTATTCAATCGATACTTTGAGGGCGCAAGAACCGCAGCTGATCGAATAGCTGCACTTTGTACAACTATCTGCTCTAAAAGAGGCAGTGATTACAACATAGCTGCACTTTGTACAACTAAAAGCAGGAGTTTACTGTGCTGCGGCCTTTTTTGAGCGTTTTAATTGCAGAGAATACATCTATTCTGACAAACCGGCATGTTTCCGCGATAATAGTTGTATCAAATGCAGCTAAGTCTGTTATGCAGGTATGCAGCAATACAACTATGCATCTGAGTTCCATAACGCAGCTGCGCGATTACCGCTCACCGGATGCGGCCCTTTAAAGCCGGCGAAGCCTGAAGAAGTAGCTGTTCCAAAAGCCGTGAAACGGCTGCTTGGGACAGCTACTTCTTTTTAGGAGTGAGTGATGTCTGAAGAAACAGATTTGTAAGCCCAGCTTATTGGACAGTCCTTTTCTTATCACGGCAGCATTTCAGCAGCCCAGCTTTACCGGCTTTACCGGCTTTACCGGCTTTACCGGCTATACCCGCTGCACCTGCCTTCCATACCTGGCTGCAAGGCGGCTGGGGCGCGCCTCTTCTGCGGCTGCATCCCTCTTGAAGCTCACTTCGCAGTACAGGCGCGTCCGCTGCATCGGCAGCTTACCTGCCGCGCCTGCCCGGGCCCTCGGCCGGCTCTGCGGCCGGGGCGGCTTCCGCCGCCCGCCGCTGCGCGGCCTCGGCGACGCGGCGCATAATCAGCGCCAGCCCTTCGCCGGCTCTGGGCGTGCGCGGCAGCAGCGCGCCCCAGTCCTCGGCTGGCTCCGCTACCTGCGGGGCTGCCGGGAACGGCCGCGCGGCGAGCTCATGGAACTGCGCGCCCGGCTGATGCAGTGAGCCCTCCGCAGCCGCCTCCGCCAGCCATTCGCCGGTGGGCACGGCAGAGCCTTTGCGCTCCAGGCGGGCCAGCTCCTGTGCCAGCTGTCCTCCCGCAGCAGCCTTGTCGGGAGCAGCCTCTTCCTGAGTCTCCTCCGCCCACAGCGCAAAGACTCCGTCCAGCAGCTCTTCCTTGCCCATGCCGCGCAGCGCCAGCGCGCGCAGCGGCTCCTGCCGCAGGGCTTCACCGAGCAGCGCGAGCAGCGGCTGCAGCTCTGTCTCCGACGTCTGCGGATTAAAGCCAAGAAGCTCTTCGGCCGTCGGCATCAGCGGCAATCCGTCAGGTACAGCACCCGGTCCGCCGCCCAGCAGTGTGTACAGCTGCCAGGGATGATCCGCGAGCCGGCGGAGCGCCGCCTTCCGTTCTCCGGCGTTCCAGCGCGGAACCCGCAAGGACAATACCGGCCGCTCCGTACCGCCGGAAGCGTCTCCGGTCACGCGGAGCTCTCCTTCTCCCGGCAGCAGCTCCAGCCGCAGCTTTGCCGATTCCATCATTGTGCCATTCCTCCCTGTTCATTCCTGCCGTTTACATCCAGTCCTGGCCCTGCAGCGTAATCAGCTGCTCCAGCTCCTGGTTGGACATTTCGGTCAGCCAGTTCTCACCGGAGCCGACTACCTGCTCCGACAGATTCCTTTTGCGTTCGATCAGCTCATCAATCCGCTCCTCCAGCGTTCCCTGGCAGATCAGCTTGTGGACCTGCACATTCTTGTGCTGGCCGATGCGGAAAGCCCGGTCGGTCGCCTGATTCTCTACCGCCGGATTCCACCAGCGGTCATAATGAATGACATGATTAGCCCGCGTCAGATTGAGGCCCACGCCTCCGGCTTTCAGCGACAGGACGAAGAACGCCGGGCCCTCGCCTTCCTGAAAGGCCCGCACCATCTCATCGCGGTCACGCTTGGCAATGCCGCCGTGCAGGAAGAGCGGCGCCGTGCCGTAGCGCTTGGCCAGCCGGGAAACCAGCAGCTCGCCCATCGCCACATATTGGGTGAAGATGAGCGCAGCCTCTCCGGACTCCGAGATGCTATCCAGCACTTCATACAGCATGTCGAGCTTGCCGGACTGCTCTGCGCGCCCGCTCCTGCTCTCCTCCTTGCGCAGCAGCTGCGGATGGTCGCAGATTTGCTTAAGCTGGGTCAGGGATGACAGCACCAGCCCGCGGCGGGCAAAGCCCGACCGCTCACCTATGGCACCGAGCATCTCGTTGACCACACCCTGATACAAGGCGGCCTGCGTTTCTGTAAGCGGGCAGTAGGCCTTCAGTTCCAGCTTCTCCGGCAGATCCTTGGAGATATCCGGATCGCTCTTCAGGCGGCGCAGGAGAAACGGTGAGACCAGCCGGTGCAGCTCCCGCAGCCGCTCTTCGCTTTCACCGGAGGTATAGCGCTGCCGGAAGGAGTGGTAAGTACCGAGATAGCCCGGATTAAGAAAATGAAAGATGGACCACAGCTCGCCGAGCCGGTTCTCTACCGGCGTGCCGGTCATGGCGATGCGGTGCGGAGCCGAGAGCTTCATTACGCTCTGCGCCTGCTTCGTCCGGTGGTTCTTGATATATTGGGCCTCGTCCAGCACGACGGTAGACCAGCGGACTCCGGCCAGATCTTCACTGTCCCGGCCCGCCAGATGATACGTTGTCAGCACGATCTCATGGCCGGCGGCAAGCGCCCGGAAGCCTTCGCCCCGCACACGCCTGCCACCGTGATGAATATGTACACTGAGCGAAGGCGCGAACCGCTGCAGCTCCCGTTGCCAGTTGCCGAGCAGCGAAGTCGGGCAGAGGATCAATACCGGATCCTGCCTTTCGGAAGGCGGGGCGGTCAGGGCGCGGTCAAGCAGGCAGGCAATCACCTGCACCGTCTTGCCCAGCCCCATATCATCGGCGAGGCATACTCCGAAGCCCAGCCCGCTGAGCGTGGCCAGCCACTGGAAGCCCCGCTCCTGATAAGGCCTCAGAGTCCCTTGCAGCAGGGCAGGGACCGGACGCACCGTCTGGCTGCGCAATACGTCGCCGCGCATCAGTGAAGAGAGCAGTCCGGCCGTCTCCATCCCCGTCACGGACAGGCCCTTCCAGAGCCGCTCCTCCTCGTCCTCGGCGGCCAGGCGCAGCCAGTCGGCGGCCGCCATTTCTCCGCTTTCATTCCGCTTCATGTAGCGCAGCACCTGGCGGATCTCCTTCGGGTCCACCTCAATCCACTCGCCGCGGAAGCGCACGAACGGCACACCGGCATCCACCAGCGCCTGCAGCTCCGCTTCACTGACGGCAGAATCGCCCAGCGAGGCCTCGATGCGGAAGGAGACCAGCATTTCCAGTCCTAATGCCGCTTCCGCACGGCCATCCTGCCCCTCCGAAGGCAGCTGCATTCTGAGCTTCATTCCGGCGCGGCGGCGTCCCTCCCGGCTCCAGCGCGACGGCATCTGCACCGTGATTCCCCGGTCGCGCAGCTGCTGCACGCTGTCTTTCAGGAACGCATACAGCTGCTCCGGTGTAAGCTCCGCACCCGCAGGTGCCGGAACGCACAGCGCCCCGCGGATTTCCGGCGAGACAGCCGCCGCCTGGCCAAGCCAGTCCAGCAGCTGCTGCTGGATATTGCGGTACCGCTTGCCCCAAAGCGTAAATTCCCTTTCAGCGCTGCTCCAGATATGCGCTGCCGGAATCCAGAATTCACCTTCTTCGCGGTTCTCCGCCCAGAAGGTAATCCGCCACTGTGCGTGCGCTGTATCCGGCGGCTCCAGGCGCAGTCCGAGACCCAGACGGCCGCCGGCCTCTTCCTGTCCTTCGGCGTAGGGCACTTCATGGCCCGCCGTAAGCTGCACGGCCTCCAGCAGCTCCGCGACCTCGGCCGGCGTCCCCTGGACCTGGACCTCGCGGCTGCCGGTCAGGAGGCTGTTCCACCATAGCTCGGTCAGGGGCGAAGCCCCCCGCCGGTAGTTCGCTTTACTCGGTTCCAGCTCTCGTTCGACACCTGCAATGACCCGCTTGATCTCCGTGCTCATAACCGCCTGCAGGAAGGAGTGCAGCACATAGGCCCCCGCGTTCGTGCGGCTGGACAGCTCGCCTTCCTCGGCAATATGGGCACCGAGCGCGATTACCGGCATAGCGGAAGCAAGCCCCAGGAAATGCTCCCGGGCCGCCTCCGTGCGGAAAGCGGGCCGCCACACCGCAGCAGCCGCCTGCTCCCCGCCGCGGCGGCGCGGACTGCCGGTACGCTGGGGCTGCGCCCCCGGCACCATACCGCCGGTGGCAAGCAACTCCAGGGCGAATCGGGCAGCGGCCGCCCAGTAGCGCAGCTCGCCGCCGGGCTCGATGCCCTTGGCCCGGCTATCCTGCTCATCCCAGGCCAGCAGCAGCTCAAAGGCTTCCTTCGGACCGAGCGCGAGGCCTTCCAGCGTGCGTCCGGGCAGCCCGCGGCGTCCCGTTCTCCCTTCCGCCGGGACGGAAACCGGATATTTCACTTCCGCCAGACGTAGTAGGGCACCCGCGAACGGGCGCACTCCCCCGCGGAACTCCAGCCGCTTGACCACACGCGTCCACGCGTCGACCTTCGGCTCCGAAGTTTCTCCGGAAAAGCAAAATAAAACGTCCCCAAGCCATATGGCATACAGATGCATAATCATCGGTGATCTCCTGTAACGGATATTTTAGTTCATCCCTTCATCTTATACGAAAAGCCGCAATTTAAAAACATTTCATGCAATTTTTCTGCTCGCTTTCACAAATTCGGCCAAGATGACACGGCTGAACCGGCCGGTATTTCATTGCTGTCGGATTTTACCCGCCCTCATTCTTATCCATCGCCTATCTAAAAAAGAGTGTTCCAAGGCCGCCGGCCATGAAACACTCTCTGGAACTCTTAACCCTCAGCCGTATCCCGGGCCGCCCGGATGAGCAGCTCTCCGCCGGCCGGGTCATCGTCCATTTGCACGATAATCGCACCGGTCCCGCCGTTGCGTGCCCAGCCTGTATGCCCGTCTTGGAGCTCCTCCAGCGTAATTTCAGACAGCCCGTCCACTGCCTCCGCAGCAAAAAACGGATAGCACAGTGCAAAGCGGATCATCTGTCTGCGCGGAACAAAACCCTGTACCTGATAGGACCAGCTGATCCGCAAGGCGCCCGCTTCTCCGGCGGCAGCTACAGCCAGCTGTGAGTATTGTCCGTTTCTGTAAGCGAAGCTGTGGCCGTCATCTTCATATAGCGTATAAGAGGAAGCAAAGCCCTCCTGCGCTTCGGCGCCATAAAGATGGAAGGTTACGGTCTCCTCCAGTTCCTCCAGGGCATACTGCTTCAGTGGGCCTTCGGCTACAAAGCTGCCCGCCTTCACGTACATCGGCATAATATGCAGCGGAGCAGCCGCAAGGATATGGCTCCCTCCCTCATGAACCTCACCGTCCCAGTAATCCAGCCAGCGTCCTTCCGGCAGGTAGACCGAGCGGTGCTCCGTATCCGGACGGTAGACCGGGGCAATCAGTACACCCTCGCCCAGCAGGAACTGGTCGCAGAGGTTGTACACATAAGGGTCCCGCGGATATTCCAGGATCAGCGGCCGCATGATCGGCAGCCCGGTCGTCTCCGCCTCATGGAACAGGTTGTAGAGATGCGGCAGCCAGCGGTAGCGCAGGCTGATGTAATCCCGCAGAATCGTCTCTACCTCTTCCCCGAACGACCACGGCTCCTGGCGGAGCGTGCCGATGGAGGAATGGTTGCGGCAGTAAGGGAAGAATACGCCCATCTGCGTCCAGCGCACCAGCAGCTGTGCGGAGGTATGATGGGCGAACCCGCCGATATCCGGGCCGGAGAAGGCAAGGCCCGAGAGGCCCATGTTAAGCACCATCGGCATCGCCATCGCCATATGCTCCCAGAAGCTGCGGTTGTCGCCGGTCCAGACGGCGGCATAGCGCTGGACGCCCGCATAGCCTGCCCGCGTCAGCACGAAGGGCCGTTCGCCCTGCATATGCTCGGCCAAGCCTTCATACGTCGCCTTCGACATCATCATGCCGTACAGATTGTGGTACTCCTCATGGGTTACCGGGCGGCCGTTGTTGAAGTGCATGACATCGAGGTCCATCGTCTTGCTCTCGTTGAACACCGCCGGCTCATTCATATCGTTCCAGATGCCTTGAATGCCGAGGTCGGTGTAGTACTTGTGCAGGTCGCCCCACCATTCCGCCGCCCGGCTGTCGCTGAAGTCGGGAAAGGCGCTGATGCCCGGCCATACCTCCCCGAAGAAGATATCCCCTTCAAGCCGCCGGCAAAAATGCTTGTTCAGCACCCCTTCCTTGTAGACCTCGTAGTTGGGGTCCTTTTTAACCCCCGGATCGACGATCGGTACGATCCGCACGCCCAGCTCCCCGAGCTCGGCGATCATTTTCTCCGGCTCGGCAAAATTAACAGGATCAAAGGTGAATACACGGTATTCATCCATGTAATGAATATCGAGATAGATGACGTCGCACGGTATTTTCTTCTCACGGAAGGTCCGGGCGAGCTGCAGCACCTCCTGCTGGTTCATGTAGCTGTAACGCGACTGATGGTAACCAAGCGCCCATTTCGGCGGCAGCGGAATCCGGCCGGTCAGGGAGGTATATCTTTTGACCACATCCTTCATTTCGGGCCCGTTAATAAAGTACATGTCATAAGCTCCGGTGGAGCAGCCGATGGAGAACGCCACTCCATGCGAGCGCATATCGAAATCGCTGCGGCCCGTATTGTCCAGAAACAGCCCGTAGCTCAGGTCGTCATGCATGTGGATCAGCAGCGGTATGGACTCATAGAGCGCTTCAATCTCCGGCAAATGCGGCGCGAATACATCCGTATTCCAGTTCGTGTACTTCTCCCCGCGCTTGTCGAGGAAGCTGGACTTCTCCCCCAGCCCGTAGAAGTGGGAGTCCGGCTGCATGTCGTATTCCGCATGGCTGGCACCGCGCGGATTCCAGCTGACTGCATTTTGCTCCATGATCACCTTGCCCTCCAGGTTCTCCACAGTGATCACAAAGTTTGTCTTCATAATGGTCAACCGGATGGCCCCGGTGGTGAAGATCAGCTCATTCTCCGTCTCTTCGGCCGGGAAGAGATGCGGAATACAGCATTCCGGCATCACTGCAGGGCTTGTCGTCAGATCCGGCGCTTTTCCCCGGAACACCTTCATCCGGAACATATCGTCCCCGAGGAAAATAAAGACGATGCCACCGCGCTCCCCATGGCAGATGTAGACATTCTCCGCACGCTCCCAGGACACCAGGCTGCCCGGGGTGGTCCAGGTCTCCTTCATGATCAGTGGTCCGACTTTTTCGGGGCGTATCGCTTCACTGCTTTCCATAATTGTCATTCCCCCTTCCGGCTGCCGCCGAGTTGTTGTAAAAATGCATATAATACATATTTACCCCGACTTTCCGCAGTGCTATCCGCTAATTTGCGATGACCTGCCGGTCATTATTTTTGCAAAACCAGTCTGAATCTCGGATATTGCGGGTATATTATGATAGACCCGGGACTTGCCATACCATCATAGGACTTGCCATATTATCATACAGACAGGAAGTGATCCGTTTGAACCGCACTAATCCTTATAAGTGGTGGAATCTGTTATTCTACCTTGGCGTTATCGCCGTCAATGTGCTTTCGGTAACGCTGCCGCTGGGCGGAAGAACCACCGGAGAGATTTCCGACCGGTATCATACGTATTTCACGCCCGCCGGGTATGCCTTCAGCATCTGGTCGCTGATCTATGTACTTTTGGCCGGATTCGTAATTTACCAATTCCGCACAGTAACCGGCTCCCGCGATTCGGTACGCTCCATCGGCTTCTGGTTTGTGCTCAGCTGTGTGTTTAATATGGGCTGGCTGATTCTTTGGCATTATCTTTATATCGAGCTGTCGCTTGCGCTGATGATTCTGCTGTTGATTTCGTTAATCGTTATTTACCGGAAGACGCGGGCAATTCCAAACCCCACCACCGGAGAGAAATGGCTGCTGCAGCTGCCCTTCAGCATTTACCTCGGCTGGATTTCCGTTGCAACCATCGTCAATGTCAGCATTGTATTGACGAAGAATGATTGGGGCGGGTTCGGTCTCAGCGGAACGACCTGGGCGGTCATCATGCTGATCGTCGGCGCTATTCTGGCCGTTATCGTCAGTTTCCCTCACCGCGACTGCATTTATCCGCTCGTCTTCGTCTGGGCTTTTATTGCCATCGCCTTAGAACAGCATGAGACCGGCAACGTCTTTATCACCGCGCTGGTTACTGCCGGACTGCTGCTGCTCTACAGCATCTGGCTGCTGCTGACGCCGCGGCGCCGGCGTTGATATCAAGAATTCGCGCATACAATTAAAACAGGCTGCCCGCGCCATTTCGTTGGCGGAGCAGCCTGTCTGCTGTATTACCGTATTATTTCTTGCGGGCTACGACTTCGATCTCAACCAGACCATCCTTCGGCAGACGCGCCACCTCTACGGCGCTGCGCGCCGGGTACGGCTCCGTGAAGAACGTGCTGTACACCTCGTTAACAGCCGTGAAGTCATTCATATCCTTCAGGAATACCGTCGTCTTCACCACCTGCTCCAGCGTCGCCCCTGCTTCTTCAAGAATAGCTTTAACATTGCTGAGCGACTGGCGCGCCTGCTCCTGTACGCCTTCGGCCAATTCTCCCGTTTCCGGATTCAGCCCGAGCTGGCCGGATGTATAGACCCAGCTCCCTGTAACAATTGCCTGGCTGTAAGGCCCGATCGCTCCCGGCGCCTTCGTTGTCGCCACCTGCTTTTTACCCACGATAT
Organism: Paenibacillus tepidiphilus; assembly: GCF_008635795.1. Taxonomy (GTDB): domain Bacteria; phylum Bacillota; class Bacilli; order Paenibacillales; family Paenibacillaceae; genus Paenibacillus_AQ; species Paenibacillus_AQ tepidiphilus. The sequence goes on from NZ_VWRQ01000013.1 coordinate 137,033, forward strand.
CTCCTCCTGTTGGTACACGGCGGTATCCCTATGTACGCTTGTATTATGACCCATTGTACGTCGCCTTGCCTGCCTCATGCAAATCATACAGCCCGTGCGGCCCGGTGATCAGCGTCCGCCGACCACATGAATGACATCATTCGGGTAAACATGCACCCCGCCTGTATTGGCCAGGGCGATATTGACCATCGCCCGCGCGACCTTGGCACCGGGAATGGCCCGGTACTTGGCCGCTTTGCCGACCATGGCGAAATCCAGCGCTTTCATGACTACCGCTGCCACGCGCTCGCCCAGCCGGAATTCCGTGCGTTCGCCCAGCAGCAGCGACGGGCGGAAGAGATGCAGTCCGTGGAACTGGACCGCAATCAGGCCTTCCTCGGCTTTACCTTTGGTGCGGCTGTAGAAGTTGCGTGATTTGGCGTTCGCGCCCATCGAAGAGACGGCCAGAAATTGCTTGACGCCGCATTCCTTGGCCAGCCTGGCGGCAGCCAGCGGATACTCCAGATCCACACGCTCAAAGGCGGCCTGGGACCCGGCCTGCTTAATCGTCGTCCCCAGACAGCAGAATACGGCCGCAGCCCCCATAAATTCTTCTCTATATTGGTCAATCCGTTCCCAATCCACAAGCACCTGCTTCAGCTTCGGGTGCTCAAGCGGCAGCGGTCGGCGGACCAGCACGCGGACCTCAGTCCAATCCCCCGCCAGCAAATCCCCGGTCACCGCCTTGCCGACCAAGCCAGTAGCCCCCAGCACCACCGCTATTTTTGTCATGATAGCCTCCTTTAAAATTGGCTTTATCCTCCGTTTGTCCCTAATCCTTGAGAATCCGGCGTCCCAGAAGCAGCGCCAGGGCAATCATCAGCGTTCCTACCAGCAGCTGCAGCCCGTACACCTGCGTCCAGTGCGGCCATTCTGCAATCCATTCATAAATTTGACCGCCGAGCACCGGCCCGAAGAAGGCCGCCAGCCCCGTCAGCGCCGCATACATCGCCATATACATCGGCCGTTCCCGCTTCGGAGTATCCCCGATAATGAAATTAAAGGCCAGCTGGTTAAACCCGCCTACGCCGACCCCGAACAGCATATGTGCGGCAAACAGAACCGGCAGCATCGGCAGGATGGACAACAGTCCCCAGAGAAGCGAGGACGCGGCAATAATCGGCAGCGTAAAGAGCAGCAGCCTCTTATTGCTGTACCGGGCGTTCAGGTTGCCCCATACATAGAAGCTCGCCATCATCAGAACGGTCTGCGACACATTGAGCAGCGACAAGGTTTCATATTCCAGATGCAGCAGCTCCAGCATGACATAGGAGTACAGCGGTACCGTAATGTTCTGCAGCAGCAGCCAGGCCGAGAGGAACAGTGTCGATTTCATAAACAGCCGGTCGTGAAGCGGTTTCTTAACCATCGGCAGAAAGCTCGTCTCCTCCGACTTCTCGAACGGGACATCCGGATAGAAGAAGAACGTAACGATATTCAAGAAAGAAAAAATCCAGACCACGATATACAGGATCAGAAATCCCTGTCCACCGGGATACCGGTCCAGTACAACACCTCCGCCATAGATAACAAGACTGCCCAGCGCATTCAGCAGCGTGTTGCGTATCCCGAAGTAACGTCCGCGTACACGGGCCGGCACAAGATCACTGATGACGGAGTTCCATAGCATGCCGCCTGCCGTGTTGGCAATAAATGCGCTGGTATACAGCATGATAAAGGCGATAACCCAGTATTCCTGCGGGAACAGGAACGGGACTAGTCCCGTCGAGACCCAGAGCAGACGCTGCAGGCCGATAAAAGTCACCAGTGCCCATTTACGGCTGGGCAATCTCTGGATCAGATAAGCTACACCGATCTGTGCCACATTGACCAGTGTGGTCAGTGCCAGCACAAAGCCGATTTGCCCGGAGCTTGCGCCTAAATACAGCAGATATCCGGTGAGGAATTGTCCCTGCAGCAGCACCTGAAAGATCGTGGAAGGGATTCCTTCGATGGTGGCGATCTTCAGATTCCTGCGGTGTAACGAGGGCTTGCGGCTGCGCTTGTCGCGCCGGCCCGGCTGCCCTCTTAGCATGATGTTCATGGGGTCATGACACTCCTTCTTGCAGCATTGGCTCCATTCTACTCAGCGGCTATCTACTGTCAATAAGACGAAACCACAATTAGAATTGGAGCTTCTGGCAATGAAAAAGCGTTTCAGTACGGCAGGTAGAGGGAAAAGCGGGAGCCCCGTCCTTCTTCGCTATGCAGCGTGATGAAGCCGCCGAGCAGCCGGGCCAGGTCGCTGCTGATTGACAGCCCGAGACCCGTCCCCCCATACTGGCGGCTGATCGCAGGATCCGCCTGCTGAAACATCTCGAAGATTAAATCGTGCTTCTCGGGAGCGATGCCAATCCCCGTATCGGTAACATCAAACACAACCCAGCGTTTAAGTCCGTCACCTGCAGCCTGTTCCTCCGTCCGGACCCTGAGCGCAACCGAACCGGCTGCTGTAAACTTGAAGCTGTTGGCCAGCAGATTGCGCAGAATTTGCTGCACACGCTTAGGATCCGAGGTAATCGTTAACGGGACATTGTCATCCAGTGTAATGAGGAAGTCCAGTTTTTTTTGCTTGGCGATAAGGTCGAACTGCAGCGCAACCAGCTCTGGAATCTCACTTACATTCAGCTCTTCCAGCACGACATCCAGCTTCCCGGCCTCCACCTTGGATAAATCGAGAATATCATTGATAAGCGCCAGCAGATCTTCCCCTGAGCGCTGGATGATACCGGCGTACTCACCGACTTCTTGACGGCTCAGCGTCCCTTCATGTTCATTGATTAATTGGGACAGGTTAATAATACTGTTCAACGGAGTACGCAGTTCATGCGACATATTGGCCAGAAACTGCGATTTGTACTGGGAAGCCAGTGTCAGCTGCCGGGCTCGTTCTTCCAGCACAATCTTGTTCTTGTGCAGCTCTTCCGTCTGTGCCGATAACATCTTGTTGGCCTGTATGATCTGGCCCCGCTGCTTATGCTCCAAGTGAAAGTCACGGATAATCAGGGCGAACAGAAGACTGAGCACAAAGCCCGCGGGAAGAGTAACCGGCATAATCTCCGTGATGTATTCACGGGTAGGTATCACACCGAATATTGCAATGTTAACCACGTTAACGATGTTCACCAGCACAATGGTTATGAGACCCTTCATGCCCATGGAGGCCGGCGTGCGGCGAATCCAGAAGCTCAGGCCGGCACACAGCAGGCCCAACAGGGACATATTGAGCACCCCTACCCATGCCGCATCGGTAACTCCGAAGGTCAGCCGCATCAGGCCGATGCCCGAGCCGATCACAATAAGCGTATAAGGATGCGGGTAGGCCAATGCAGAAATCATCAGCGGCACATACCGCAAGTCGAAGATTACATGCTCGTCCAGCCTGTAGCCGAATAAAGAGCTGGCCCAGCCGGCAAAGATCGCCAGAACGACCCAGCTTGCCTGCTGGATGCGCCGTGATGCGTGCGAAAGTGTATGCTTGTATATCAGGTTCGCCAGATAGGCGAGGGTAATCAGGATCGCTGTATTCACAAAGAATATTTTGAGATATTCCATAGCTTCACTCCTGCTGCACATAGGAAAGGCAGTTATTGTTACTTCATACTATCATATTTAATAAGTCGAATATATGAAACCACAGTTCCATAAATATGTATAGGGATAGACCTGCCACTTTAGGCTTAAGGAACAGCAGAAGAGCGCAAATCAGATACGATTCGCGCTCTTCTTGTGAAGAGAAAACCACGGCCAGGCCAGAATTCCCCGCCTTGGGGACTGTATGCCTCTGTGCCCGTTCTGGGGCTCCGGCTCCGGTAATGGCTCCTCCATCTGGTCATATCCGGCCGGCACAGTATAATATCGGGGGTGATACGTGCAGATCGTTTCTCCCTCAAGCGTAAGCACCCGATCACTATGAATTTCTAGAATCCGGCCGGCCGCAACATGGAATTTGTCCATAAGACACCGCCTCTACTGGCATATATGACCGTATTGAAACTTGAGGCTTGAAATTCTATAATTCCTGATTGCTATAGTTAAAGTTGATCAGTTGCGGAGTGTCTGCTCCCAGCTGCGGTATTCCGCTTCGGCATCGTCCTTGGAATGTCCGTAACGTTCCTGAAGCTTACCGATCAATTTATCCTTTTCACCGTCAATGACATCCAGATCATCATCCGTGAGCTGGCCCCATTGCTTCTTGGCTTCGCCTTTAAATTGCAGCCATTTTCCCTTAATTACGTTGCTGTCCATTATCTGCTCATCTCCTTAAATAGTTTAGGTATGGTCAGAGGCTCATGTCCTAGAATATAATTACCCTTGCCTCCGTGGGCTGAATCGAACCCGCCGCCTCGCTACAAAAGTCGTTTTTTGTCACATAATATACTTTTCCAAAGGGTAGTCCAATCTTTTAAAATTTGATATACTTCAGGTGTAAATAAAACTTTAACTTTTAAGTGATTATTTTCACATGACAATTCAGCAGGTATGTGCTAGAATGCCATCGGAGTCGAAACGAAATGATTAAATTTTTTCATAATGCTTGCCGATATATGTAGGAGAATCGCAACAATTCCCTAGTTCGGTTCATGCAGATAGTGACATTTATCATTTATAAAGTGATTTTTGTCACTTCCATAGCTATTAAAATGTTTTACATTTTAATATATATATTTTAAACTATTTTTGGAGGTCATTTCAAATGAAAAAAGCTTCTGTTATCTTGTCGAGCGCCCTTGTGCTGGGCACACTGCTCGCAGGCTGCGGCGACAACAACAATGCTGCAAACAACGCTGCGGGCAACACTGCAGCAACCAATGCCCCGGCTTCCGAGGCACCGGCAACTAATTCCGGTACTGCCGAAACCGGTCAATATCAGGACGGCACTTACTTCGCCACTGTTCCTGTAGATGAACAAACCGGCTGGCAGACTTACGCTCTCCTGACTGTAGAAGGCGGCAAGATCACCAAGGCTGACTGGAACGCATTCAACGTGAACAATGCCGGCGATCTGAAGAAGAAAGTATCCGAAGACGGCAACTACGGCATGAAGGAAAAAGGCGGCGCTCAAGCCGAATGGCACGAACAGGCAGCAACTGCCGAAGCATTCCTCATTGAAAAACAAGATCCTGCAGCCATCACCTTCGACGGCGAGGGACATACTGACGCTGTCTCCGGCGTATCCGTACACGTTAACGACTTTGTAGAAGCTGCTACTGCAGCACTTGCAGCCGGCCCGGTAGAAGTTGGTCCTTACAAGGACGGCGGTTACACAGCAGAAGGCGAAATGGATGCCGATTCCGGCTGGAAATCCACTGCTTCCGTAACTGTTGCCGGCGGTAATGTGGTAGCCGTTAAATTCAGCGGTCTGAATGCCAATAACGAAGACAAGAAGCAATTCTCCATCGACGGCAAGTATGGCATGAAAGCCGGCGGCGCTTCTTCCGAATGGCATGAACAAATCGAACTTACAGAAGATTACTACCTGCAGAACAAAGGCGCTGCACCTACACTGGATGCTGAAGGCAAAACCGATGCCATCTCCGGCGTATCCATCCACGTAGGCGAATACTTCACACTGGCAGACAAAGCACTCGAAGGCGCGAAATAATTATTCGCTACCCTCTTGCAGTTAATCAGACAAACGAGGTGAGTTTCTCTTGAAAAGAATAGTCATTTTGGGCGGCGGCTACGGCGGCGTACTCACGGCTAAGAAACTGGCAAAGAAATTTGGTAAAGACAACAATGTGGAAATTAAGCTGATCGACCGGAATCCCTATCACACTCTGCTGACTGAGCTGCATGAGGTTTCTGCGAACCGCGCACCGGAAGATTCGATCAAGATTGACCTGAAGAAGATTTTTGCAGGTCTCAAAGTGGATGTAGTGCTTGACGAAATCAGCAACATCGATTTCAAGAACAAGAAGCTGCAATCCGAAAAAGCAACCTATGCCTATGACTACCTGGTCATCGGCACAGGCAGCAAGCCAACCTTCTTCGGTATTCCCGGAGCGGAAGAGAACACCTTCTCCTTCTGGTCTTACGACGATGCTGTTGTGCTGAAACGTCAGATCCGCGATATGTACACACTCGCAGCCAAAGAGAAGAACCCGGCGGTACGCCGTTCCATGCTGACCTTCGTCATCATTGGCGCAGGCTTCACCGGCGTCGAGCTGGTCGGCGAAATGGCCGAGCAACGCGATGAGCTGTGCAGAGAGTTCTATATTGATCCGTCCGAAGTACGGCTGATCGTAGCCGATATGGCTCCGAAGATTCTGCCGATTCTGCCGGATAAGCTGATTCAGAAGGCTGAAGCCCGACTGCGCAAGCTGAACGTAGAAATCGTGACCGGCGCCAAGATTACCGAAGTGGGCAACGGCAGTGTCGCCCTCGGTGCGAAGAACGTTGTCGATGCCCGGACTATCGTCTGGACTGCCGGTGTTGAAGGCTCCGAGATTGTCGGCGGCCTGGATGTACAGCAGCAGGGACGCAAGCGCATTGTTACCAATTCCCACCTGGAAAGCGTGGACCACAAGAACGTTTACGTTGTAGGGGACAACATTTTCTATATCCCTGAAGGCGAAGAACGTCCGGTTCCGCAGATGGTTGAGAATGCCGAGCAGGCCGCTCCGCTCATCGCCAAGAATATCGAAGCCGACATCAAAGGCACCGAGAAGAAAGCCTACAAACCGGCTTTCCACGGGACGATGGTCTCGATTGGCAGCCGCTACGGCGTAGCGAACGTCGGTCTCCCGGGCAAGATGTTTATGCTGACCGGCTTCCTGGCCATGCTCTCCAAGCATGCCATCAACATGCTTTATTTGTCACAAGTGGTCGGCTTCAATAAAGTATGGACTTATTTGATGCATGAGATTTTCCATGTGGAGAACCGCAAGAGCTTCCTTGGCGGGCACTTCTCCAAGCGGTCTCCGAATTTCTGGATCGTTCCGCTGCGCATGCTGCTCGGCGGCATGTGGCTCTATGAAGGCATCGACAAGATAAAGAAGATTTGGGAAGATCCCGATAAAATCTTCCTGATCCCTGCAGCTCCATTCGCTACTGACGCCGCTTCTTCGGCCAGCGTGGCTGTAGACGCCGTCAAGACAACCGTCGACGCACAATCGGCAGCTTCTGCAGTTACTACTGCGAAGGAAGCCGTTGAAGCCCTTCCGGTTCCAGGTTTTATCTATGATATTACGAACTGGTTCATGGATCTGATGTTCTACAACAACGACGGAACCTACACCTTCCTGGCCAAATGGTTCCAGATCGGTATGGTTTGCGCCGAAATCGTCTTTGGTATTATGCTGATCGTCGGTCTCTTCACAGCAATTGCTTCCATTGCAACGATAGCAATGGCCGTCATGATCTGGTCTACGAAGATGGCATCGACCGAAATGCTCTGGTATGTAGGCGCAGCTATTGCCTGCATCGGCGGATCGGGCAGCACGTTCGGCCTGGACTACTATGTCCTTCCTTGGCTCAAGAAGCAGTGGAAGAGAATTCCGCTCGTAAGGCGCTGGTACCTCTTTACTGACTGACGCTTGACTGCATGCTTATGACTGCCATAGATAAAGGCATGAAAGCTTATCTCAGCTGAATATGCTATTCTTGAAGAGTAATGTGTCCGTGCGGGCACATTACTCTCCTTGTTTAACAAGGTGAAATGTTACGGGTTTTGTAGGATCATCAGGGATTTGGTTGCTTCCGGCAAAACCGACAAGAAGGAGAGGATCTTGTGAATCATCCACTTATTACAGATACTTTCCGGCTACTGGAGGCAGAAATGTCCCCCATTGCCGGAATTCAGCTGCATCTCTCTCCGGCGGAATGCGAGCCCCTGCTCCCGGCTTTGGACGGCATCGAACTGCAATATGACCGCCAAGTCCATTTGCTCGGTATTTATATCATTCTTACCGTAGCCGCCAGGCGCCATCTGGAATGTAACCTGAATCATCCCGATCTGACCCGCAATATTTTGGATGGTGATTATCTGTACAGCTTTTATCTGCAATTTGCCATTAAATACCGTGAGCTTGATCTCGTCGCCTATCTGGCGCCTTCCATTAAAAAGCTGCAAATCAGACGTTCAAATGGAGACTTCGCAGAATATCACCCGGCGGCTGAAATCGCACAGTATCTCCTTCAGGAGCGCAGGCAGCGGGGCCGAACAAGCAAAGCCATTTGACAGGTGGGACATCCAATGAAGCTGCATGAAGCACTACACATTGATCTGAATGAAATCAACCGCGAAATTGAATATCTCGTGGCTCGCGATAAAGATGTACCCAAGCATTCGCAGCTGGCGCAAAGCATTCTGGAGCTTGTCCGCTCCGGAGGCAAACGCCTGCGGCCGCTCATGCTCATCGTCGGCAGCCGCTTCGGCCCTACGTCCCAGGGACGCCGGATGCTTCAGCTGGCTGCTGCCGCCGAGTTCATTCATGCGGCTTCCCTGATTCATGATGACATTATTGACGGCGCCGAGCTGCGGCGGGGCGACCCCGCCCTGCATGTCAAGACTGGCGTAGTCTCTGCCGTGCACATCGGCAACTACATGTCCTCAAGGGTCATCGAGCTGCTCAGCAAATACACCGGCGACAAGAACCGGTACGTACATGATCTGTCCGCAGTGGCCACCGCACAGCTGTGCCTGGGTGAATATCAACAGCTGGCGCATGCCTATGATTACAGCCTGACCATGGAGGATTACCTGGAGAAGTCCCGCAACAAGACGGCCCTGCTTATGGCTACTTGCCTGCGGGTCGGGGCCTTGGCCGCCGAGAGCTCCGAAGAAGTGGCCGAAATTCTGTACCAGTTCGGCGAAGCCCTGGGGATGTCCTTTCAGATTCAGGACGATCTGCTGGATTTCACGCAATCGTCTGAGGTACTCGGCAAGCCGGCGGGCAGCGACCTTCAGCATGGGCAGGTGACCCTTCCGGTTCTCTTCGCCCTGGAGGATGAGACCCTTGCCCCGGCGATCCGTGCCATCGGGCCCGCTTCTTCGCCGGAGGAAATCGCCCATGTGCTGGAACTGATCAGCGGCAGCGGGGCCCTGGCCCGTACAAAACAGTGCAGCCGGGATTATCTGGACAAGGCCGAGAGCCTCGCCCTGCAGCTGTCCGCTTATCCGGCTCACGCCGATCTGCTGACGCTGCTGGAGTACTTCTCGGGTCGCGAGTACTAGACTACCGCAGCCCGGCGCACTGAAAAAAGCATTTGCTCTTCCGCATACAGCGGAGGCAAATGCTTTTTTTGAATTACAGAGCATTAGTTCATTAAGGAACCACATAAATATTCGGCTTCACCACAGTCCCCATGCCGTTGCCCAGGAAGAACCCCGTATGCGGCGGCTGGTTGTAGGCTGTGTTCTGCCAGGCAATGCTCAGGCGGTAGACGGGATCATGCATCAGGGTATAGATTTTGGACGAAGTGAGCGCGGTAGTCGTATAGATGCGCAGGGCGGTGTTATCGGATTTGCGCCAGATGACCTCTTCCCGCCAATCCCCGAGCAGATCGGCCTGCAGGCTTGGTGTCGCCTTGGTGCCGTTATTGGAGGCTACACTTGCCCCAGTCAGCAGATTGGATACGGAGTTGCTGGAATTGTTCCATTTGTCAATCTTGACGCCGTCCAGCAGCTCACGCGACAGATCTCCGTCCCACCAGATACCGAAGTTGATGGAAGGCGTTGAGGTACTGATTTTGGTACCGGTTATGGAATACAGGCCCACGCCGTTGCTCGCCCATACCTCTTCACCGGGATAAGTGGGGTCGATGTCGGCCGCCATGCCGCGTCCGGTATCCGCTCCCGTACTCACTCCCCACAGAATCGTGCCGTTCGCGGCATCCCATACGGCTGCACCGTAAGGAGCACTTGTACTCTCCATTACTTTGAAGACTTCGAGACCGGCACGGTTCGGGTTAAGATCGCCGACATGCAGGGCATCCCCATGCCCCAGGCTGGTATTGTACAGCTTCGCCCCATTATCATCAATGGTCAAAGCGCCGTAAATAATCTCGTCTTTGCTGTCATTGTCGACATCCGCTACGCTAAGGCTGTGATTGCCCTGGCCGGCTGTTCCGGAATTAGTGGAGCTGTTGCTGTCAAAGGTCCATTTGCGCGTCAGGGAGCTGCCGTCCCAGTTAAAAGCTACCACTACCGTGCGGGTGTAATAGCCGCGCGCCATAATAATGCTCGGATGAACACCGTCCAGATAAGCCACCCCGGCCAGGAAACGGTCTACACGGTTGCCGTAGCTGTCGCCCCAGCTGGATACGGTTCCCCGTGCCGGCACGTAATCAATGGTCTTGAGTACTTTGCCGTTCTGTCCGTTAAATACCGTCAGATACTCCGGACCGGTAAGGATGTATCCGCTGGAATTCCGGTAGTCTGCGCTGGCACTGCCGATGACTGTACCGCCGCCGTCAACGGTGCCGTCGGCCGTTTTGCAGACCACTTCAGCCTTGCCATCGCCGTTGAAATCGTATACAAGAAACTGCGTGTAATGGGCGCCGGCCCGGATATTTTTACCGAGATCAATCCGCCAGAGCCGCGTACCGTTCAGTTCATAGGCATCCAGATACACATTCCCCGTGTACCCGCTTTGTGAATTGTCCTTGGCATTGGAGGGGTCCCATTTCAGGACAATCTCATAATCTCCGTCTCCATCCAGATCGCCTACACTGGCATCGTTCGCGCTGTAGGTGTAGCTGACCCCGTCAGGGGTAGTGCCCCCGGCCGGAATCTGAATCGGTACATCGAGATAATTATTGCTCCATACACTGGCTGCAGGCGAAGCCGCCTGTTCCGCCCCGTTCACAATAGCCCGAACCGTATAAGCAGAGGATGTTGTGCCTGCACTGTCCTGATAGTTCGTGCTGCCGATAATCGGGCTGGAATTCACCTTGGTCCCGTTCCGGTACAGATTAAAGCTTACCGACAGATCTTCCGTTCCCAGCAGCCGCCAGCTGACGAACACGCCTCCGGACACTTTTACCGCCACTACCCCGCGGTTCAGCTTCTCTGCCTGTCTTGCTGCTGCAGCGGATGCGGATGGCACTTGCACCAGGCCTTGCAGAATCAGTGCAAATAACAAAACAGCAATTGCAGACTTAAACCAAAACGAATGTAACCGCTTACTCATTACTGAAGCCCCCTTCACATAATTTGGTATACTTGTAATATTGCAATAGAATCCACTAGCGATTATTACATATAATTACATATTTTCATATCATGACTTTTGATTTTGACTAGTAGCTTTTGATTATCTATGCTCCGGACATGCTAAATAACCCACAAGCTTAGGCTTAGCAGGGGGCCAGTCAGATATTTTGCAGAGATTCCGTTATACGCTTCTATTTGATCAAAAAAAGCTGCCCCCCCGTACATATCCTCCGGGACTGCAGCCTTCCGCGACCTGCGGCATTCAAAGCAGACTATTATTCTTCTCTACTTAACGTATACCTTATCTCACAAAGAAATAATCGGTCAGTGTGCACAATAAAATAACCATGCTGATGACCTGATTTAAATTATAGGAGGCTACCTTCATCAGCTTGCGGTTCGTCGGCTTGATGATCCGGTGCTCCGTCATCAGCAGCACGGTTGCAATGCCGATGCCGACCAGATACATCCACCCCATGTCCATCCAGAGGAAGAGGAAGAGCAGCAGCAGCACCATAATAAAATGCAGGCCCCGGGCAATCCGCAGCGCGTTCTCCAGCCCGAAGAAGCTGGGAATCGACCACAAGCCGTGCCGCCGGTCAAAATCAATATCCTGTGTTCCATAAATAATATCGAAACCGGCGATCCAGAGCATGACCACTGTGCCGATCACAAACGGCGTGAAGGCGATGCTGCCGGTGACGGCAAACCACGCGCCAATCGGTGCCGACGCAATGACAAAACCCAGGTACAAGTGGCTGAGAAAGGTGAACCGCTTCGTATAGGAGTACGTCGAGATCAGTACAATTGCCACCGGCGACAGCACCAGACACAGCAGGTTCAGCATGCCGGAAGCCACGATAAACACAGCGTAGTTAATGATAATGAAGAGAATAACTTCCTTCTCCGCCAGCAGACGCTGCGGCAGATGACGGTGCGCTGTACGCGGATTCTGACCGTCGAAGGTACGGTCCACCAGCCGGTTGAAGGCGTTGGCCCCGTTGCGTGCGCCGATCAAAGCAATCAGGCCCCAAAGCATCATGTGCCCGGAGGGCCAACCGCCAGCAGCCCAGACCATGGAGATCACCGCAAACGGCAGCGAGAACAGCGTATGGGAGAACATTACCAGCTCGCTGAACATCTTCAGCTTCAGCGCAGTTGTCTTAAACGCATTAATAATAACCATAAATGCCTAGCCTCTTTCCATAAGTACAACTTGATACCTTCATTTTAAATCAGTTACCGGAAGAAAGCATTACTTGTTCGCAATGGTCCAGCACTTCCTGCAGATTCTGCAGCAATCCATCCACATCGGCGGGGGTAATGACCATCGGAGGCTGGAACGCCAGCACATTGCGGCCTACGCCGTTCTTGCCGATCAGATAGCCGCGTTCCTTCATCGCCTCCAGCACATCGTCCGTAAGCACAGCGGCTGCGGCCGCATCAGATGCCTGAAGCTCCGCGCCCAGCATCAGCCCGGTACCGCGGACGTCGGCCAGCAGCGCCGGATAACACTCTTGCAGGGCCAAGAGGCCCTGCTTCAGCCGTCTGCCCAGCTCCGCCGAGCGCTCAGGCAGGCGCTGGCTCTCAATATAATCGAGCACGGCCAGGGCCGTAGCCGCAGATACCGGATTGCCGCCGAAGGTGGAGGCGGAAGGGCGGTTCAGCGACGCTGCAATCTCATCCGTGGTAGCGAAGGCTGCAACGGGGACGCCGTTGCCGAGCGCCTTGGCCATACTGATAATATCGGGAACCACACCGAAGTGCTCCATCGCGAACATTGCCCCTGTACGTCCGTAGCCGGTCTGGATTTCATCGTCGATCAGCAGCACGCCATATTGCTCCAGCAGCGCTTTGACCTCGCGGAAATACCAGGAGACCGGCATGATCATACCGCCGTTGCCTTGAATGGGTTCAACAATCATAGCAGCAATGCTGTCCCCCTTCTCGGCAAGCACGCGTCTCAAGCTGTTCAGCGAGACCTCAGCCGCCTCCTCCAGCGTCATTCCGGGCTGATACGGCCGTTCAATGAAGGTGACATCCTCGTCCAGATAGTCATCCGTCCGCCACATCGCAAGACCGGTGACGCTCATGGTCAGGTTGGTCCGTCCGTGCAGGCCGCTCTCCAGCGCGATGAAGCCTTTGCGTCCGGTATGCATCCGTGCCAGCAGCAGCGCGCCTTCATTGGCCTCTGAGCCGCTGTTCACGAAGAAGCTGCGCCGCAGCTTCCCGGGCAGCACCTGCTCCAGCCGCTGCGCCAGATCCACATTCGGCTGGGTCAGATAGATAGTCGAGGTGTGCTGCAGCAGCTGCAGCTGTTCAATCGTCCGGCCCGTGATCGCCGGGTTGCAATGCCCGCAGGCTACTACCGAGACTCCAGCGAAAAAGTCCGTGTACTCCTTGCCGTTCTCATCATAGACATACTGCATGCTTCCACGCACCAGTTGCGGCGCGTCGCGGTAGAAATGGGCGGTGCAAGGATAGAAATACTGCTTGCGCTTGGCAGCAACCGCCTCTCTGCCGATATAGGGTTGAGCTTCCATCCGTTGTTCCTCCTATTTGTGAAAAAAAGTACTTTCTACGATATCCAATATCCCAAATCTATTCTATCACCGAACTATTTAAAAATTAAACCATTAATTAAATTGCAGCGAGCCCAGCGTAAAGCCTGCATAGACCGGCTTCAGCCCGCCAAGCATATCTTCAGCGTCCCTATTGCCGCTATTCTGAATCGCCGCCTGATAGGCTGCAATAATGGTCCGCAGCTCTTCCACTGTATAAGTGGCGGCTTCAATCCGGAAGCTGGCAATGCCGAGTTCCTTCAGCTCCTGCAGCATCGGCAGGTAGCACAGCTCCTTGGAGAACAGCAGGTGGCAGCGGCCGAACTGGTCGCGGTAGACAGGATTCTCACCTTTATCCGTCATCAACACGAGCACATCGTTGCGTACGAACCGGTTGTCCTCTTCACCAATCGGCTCCATGACTTCCGTATTCTCGAACAGGTCATGCTCCATATACATCAGCGCCGGAGAGCCGTGCACCACCATTTCCAGCGGCTGCTCGCAGCGGGAGGCGAAGGTCGCAAAGTGTTCCAGCGTCATCTCCGGCGAAACGGTCAGCTTATCCAGTCCCAGCTTCGCATACAGTCCGGCAGACAGATGATTGTACACATTCAGGTTCACATCCCCAATCATCGGGTAGCCCAGGCTTCTGAAGCGGTGGATTGCCCCAAGGTTGGTAACCAGCAGACCGTCTATCGGCAGCCGTTCTCCGTCCAGCAGATGGCCATACTGGCTGAAATGCTGCTCGGTCATCATCCGCGGCAGGCCGAGAATGAGCTTGGTGCTGCCTTTAAGCGCGCCCAGCTCCTTAATCTCCTGCTTGGTGAACGGACGATCCGGCTCAAACACATCGCCTGGTAAATACAGTGTGTCGACGCCCATCTCCAGCGCCAGCTTGGCCTGAGACATATTGTTCACCCGTACTGCCAGTTCCGGCTGAGTCAGTCCATCCCGCTTCGCTTCAGCCAGTCGTTCGCGCAGCTGCGTGACGCGGGTCTCGGACAGCTCCCGTTCGGCGGTCGGAGTGCTGAATACCTTGCCGGTGCTGTAGAACTTGCCCGTGCCCTCATAACGCCGGTTAATATTGGACAGACCCGGCTTTCCGAAGGCGTAAGCGTTGGAGAAATCGCGTTTGCGGCTGCGGTACAGCTCCCCGGCATCCACCTTCCGGTCAAAGCCCAGCGGGTCCTCGATATAACGGTCAAGCGCTTCGCCATAGCTGTTCGCGAGGGCGACCATAAATTCCTTATCGCGCATCCGGCCTTCGATCTTGAAGGAAGTAATGCCCGATTCAATCAGCTCCGGCAGGTGCTCGTACATATACATGTCCTTGACCGCAAGCGGGTATTCAGCCGGATAGATGAAGCCGTCCTTCTTGATCCGGTAGTCCCAGCGGCAGGGCTTCATGCATTTGCCCCGGTTGCTGCTCATGCCGAACACCTGGGAGCTGAAGTAACAGTTGGCCCCGTGCACGGAGCACATATCCCCATGGACAAAATACTCCAGCTCCATCCCGCTCATCTGGCCCAGCAGCTTGGCCGTCTGCAGGTCCATCTCGCGGGAGGTGACCACCCGGCTTACACCGAGGCCGCGCAGCGCATGGATCATCTCCAGATTATGCACGTTCATCATGACCGATGCGTGTATCGGCAGCGTAAGCTCCATTTCGCGGATCAGCTCCAGCACAGCCATATCCTGAACGATCAGCGCGTCCGGCTTGGCGCCGTCCAGAAACCGCAGATACTCCCTGGATTCCTCCACATCTTCTTCGCTGAACAGATTGTTGACGGTGATATAGACCTTTTTGCCGAGGCCGTGGGCAATTTCTATAGCCTGAATGATTTCTTCATGTGAAAGATTGTAGCCCTTGCGCATCATGCGCATGTTCAGCACAGGTCCCCCGAAGTATACGGCGTCGCACGCGGACTGGATTACTTCATTAAAGATGTCAAAGGTTCCGGCAGGTGCCAGCAATTCAATTTCCTTGCCGTTAAAATAACGTGCCATTGGTGTTTCCCCCTAAAGTATTACAGTACAACTACTGCAACTCCCATGATGACAAACATAAGTATAAAAGCGGTATCGGCGGCGCCCCATGCGGGACGGTGATACTTCGTGCGCGGTGCATCCATGCGGAAGCCTCTGGCTTCCATGGAATAGACGAGATCCTGCGCCCGGCGGAACGCGCTGGAGATGACCGGCACGAGCAGCGAGACGAGCATCCGCATCTTCTCCTTGAGAGGCAGCTCTTTCAGATCGGCCCCCCGCGAGGCTTGCGCCTTCATAATAATCTGGGACTCGTCGAGAATTGTCGGAATGAACCGCAGCGCAATGCTGATCATCAGCGTAATCCGCTCCGGCGACAGCCCCAGCTTCTTGAGCGGGGACAGAACGCCTTCAAGTCCCTGGTTCAGCTTGGCGGGCCTTGTGGTAAACGTCAGCAGCGCAGTGAAGGTAATCAGCAGAAACATCCGGATGACGGAGAACGCCGCGAGGCTTAGCCCGCCTTCATGCAGCGCAAAGGAGCCGATGGAGAACAGAGGCTCACCCTCTTTGATAGTCAGGGCCTGCACTACGAAGATAAACAGCATCAGATACCGCAGCGGTTTGGCCGCCTTGATGTAATATTTAAGCGGAACCTTCGTCGAAGCCAGCACAGCGGCCGAGAATACAGCCAGCCCCGCCATGGCCCACCAGGAATCCGCGAGTAAAATAACGACCAGATACAGGAGCATCGCCAGTATCTTCGAGCGGGCATCCAGCTTATGTACCCAGGAGCCGGTCTCAATGCTGCGTCCAAGCAGCAGCCGTTCATTCATGGCCTTTGTCCCCCATTTCTGCGGCGGGGCCATTCGGCTCCCACAGGGCAGCAATCCGCTCGGCCAGGCTCTCGGCGGTCAGCCGCGGCTTCTCGCCGTCCAGGCCGAACCGCTCTGCCACCGCCCGCCAGTAGCGGAGCGACTGTGGAACCGTCAGGCCGCAGCGCTCCAGCACGGCAGGGTCGGCGGCAAGCTCGGCGCCGCTGCCCTGAAAGGCCAGCCGGCCCTCCTGCAGCAGCACCCAGCGGTCGGCATACGGCAGCAGCTCGTCCATCCGGTGGGTGACGATGATGACCGTGCGCCCCTCCTCCCGGCAGAGCCGCTCCAGCAGCCCGATCAGCTCGGCACGGCTGATCGGATCAAGCGTCGCCGTCGGCTCATCCAGCACAAGCACCTCCGGCTCCATGGCCAGCACCGAGGCGATCGCCGCCTTGCGCATCTGTCCCCCGCTGAGCTGGAACGGATTGCGCTTCAGCAGCTCATGATCCAGCCCCATCGCGCTCATCGCCTTGCGCGCGGCTTCTCCCGCCTGCTCCGGGCTCATGCCGAAGTTAAGCGGTCCGAAGATCAGATCCTTCTCGACCGTCTCCTCGAACATCTGCTGCTCCGGGAACTGGAACACCAGCCCCACGCGGCGGCGCAGCGGCAGCAGCTTCGGCGACTTCTCACCGGCGCGGATGGTCACGTCAAGGACGCTTACCGTCCCTGTGGTCGGCTTCAGTATGCCGTTGAACAGCTGCAGCAGCGTGGATTTGCCGGAGCCCGTAGCTCCGGCGATGCCCACCATGGAACCCTGCGGCAGGTTCAGATCAATGTCGTGCAGCGCCGTCTGCCGCCACAGGCTCCGGTCCGCATAGGTATAACTCACTTGCTGTAGTTGGATGGCCATAACCTGTCTATAAGCTCCTTTTCATCGGCGGGAACTTCCACCGGGATTCCCAGCTGCTGCAGTTCGCGCGCCAACTGCCACGGATACGGCTCCCGCAGATGGCATTTGCGCAGCAGCTCTTCATCCCGGAACAGCTCAGCCGGTGTAACATCCGCAGCCAGACCGCCTCCATGCAGGGCCAATACCCGGTCAGACGCGAGAATTTCGTCGGCATCATGCGTGATCATCAGTATCGTGTAGTTCCCTTCTGCACGCATTCCCTGCAAGATCTCCATCAGCTCGTTGCGGCTGCCCTCGTCCAACATGGAAGAGGCCTCGTCAAAGATGACGATGCCGGGTCTCATGGCAAGGATGGAAGCGATGGCTACCCGCTGCTTCTGCCCGCCGGACAGCTCACCGGGATGCTTCGACAGCAGATGATCAATCCCCAGCTTGACGGAGATCGCTTGCAGACGTTCTTCCATTTCCGCGTATGGCAAACACAGCCCTTCCAGGCCGAATACAATATCCTCTTCCACGGTCGCCCCGATAAACTGGTTATCCGGATTCTGAAACACCATGCCGATACACTGGCGGATATCCTGGATACTCTCCTCCTCCAGCCGGTGTCCGCAGACGGTAATCTCCCCGTCGCTCTTGGGAAGCAAGGCGTTCAGCAGCTTGACCAGCGTCGACTTGCCGCACCCGTTGGATCCGACAATACTGACCCACTGGCCCCCGGAGATCGAGAGAGACAGGTCATGCAGAATCGGATGCTCCGGATCATAGCCAAAAGAAACCCTGTCCAGTGTAATGACGGCCGGCGCCGCTTCAGCGGCGCCCTCTGTGTGAATGTTCTTCATGTTGTCAGTCCTTCCGCAGCTGCTGGTCCGGTTTCAGAAACTCCTCAAACAGCGAAATTTTGGAGAGGGAAGCTACCACATACCGTACGGCGAAGCCGACCAGAATCCCTGTAACGACGCCGGTAATCAGCAGCATCGGAAAATAATAGAACGTACTGGACGATTTCAGCACGATGGAGGCCGCCAGCAATTGCCCCGTGTTATGGGCCAGTCCCCCGGCGATGCTGATGCCGATGACGCTGAGCCGTTTGCCGCCGAAGCGCACCAGCACATACATGACGGCAAAGCTGAACAGAGAGCCGAAGAGACTGAACAGCAAGCTGGAGAAGGTGCCGAGGATAAAAGCGGTAAGCAGCGTTTTGAGCAGCACCAGTACGAACGCATCACGTGCCCGAAGAAAGTAAATGCAGGTTAAAATCATTATGTTGGCAAAGCCCAGCTTGGCGCCGGGCATCAGGCCCATTCCGGCAAGCGGAATCTGGGCCTCTACAATACTTAGTACTACCGCCACCGCCGCAAATAATGCGACAATCACCGTTCTTTTCAGCGCGGTGGTGGATTCTTTACTGGACATAGGCATCGACATCATCTCCCCCCGAAGCGCTCGCGATCTCTACCAATACCCGGTGCGGCAGGCAGACAATCGTCTGCTTCGGCAACGTGATGAAGCCAAAGCCAAGGCATACCTTATCGGGGCAATCGGCGTCATACATCTCAATGCCGTAATCATGTACTTTTAGAATGTTGTATCCGTGGTCTGTACGTACATCAATGGTTTGTTCTTCCTCGGTAAGCTCCACTGTCTTGAACAGCTTGCCGTCCACCGTTATGTTGGCCACGAGATTTTTGCCGGGACCGCCTTTATCATCCGAAAGCCATCGTGGAACGAGAAATGCCAGGGCGGCAATGAGCACGATGGAAACCAGCAGAATATCTGCGCGTTTCATAAAAATCTCCCTTATTTTTTAATTAAAATCCAGACTTAATAATTATAACGGTCTCCCTCCAAACCTTCAATGAATGTCGTCGTTAATTGTCGTATTTAGTGATGAATTTCACAAATTAGGCACGCGCTGCAAAAAGCGGACCCATCCAAATTCAGGATGAAATCCGCTTGCAACGGCAATATAAGGAACATTCAGGGAATATCCCCCGGTATTATCCGATCCGCTCACTATAATCCTCCTTGCCGGTCCGGGCGACTCTGCCGAAGTAAGCCAGCAGCAGACCGGCGAATTCCGGGTCCCACTGGCTCCCCCGGCCTTGCTCCAGAATTTGCAGCGCCCGTTCATGGTCCATGCCTTTGCGGTAAGGACGGTCGGAGGTCATGGCATCATAGGCGTCGGCAACCGCAATGATTCTGCCGTGCAGGGGAATGGTCAGTCCGGCAAGCCCGTCCGGATAACCCTTGCCGTCGTATCGCTCATGATGGGAGCGCACCCCGCTTAAATAGGGCGCCATCTTGTCGACAGGCTCCACCTGCAGCAGGATATTCTCCCCCAGCACCGGATGGCTCTTGATCTGGCTAAATTCCTCTTCCGTCAGATTGCCGTCCTTAAACAGCACGCTGTCCGGCACACCAATCTTGCCAATATCATGCAGCAGCGCCGATTTGCGCAGGTCATCCAGCTCTTTGCCTGTAAGCCCCGCCAGTTGACCGATAATAACCGAATACTCCGCCACCCGCAGCGAATGTCCGGCCGTATACGAATCACGTGCATCCAGCGCCACAGCCAGCGTAGTGAAGAAGCTCTCCAGCAGTTGGGTGCTCTGCCGCTCCCGTTCCTGCAGCCCCCGGCCCATCATATTGAAGCCGGCGACCAGCTTGGAGAATTCATCGGAGTATTCATCCTGGATCTGGATGAGCTGTCCTTCCCGTACCTGATTCATAGCGTTGTACAGCTCATTGATCGGATGCTGGACGCTGCGGGTCAGCAGCCAGGCGGCGATGGCTGAGAAGAACGTGCCGATGACCAGCACCATGCCCGCCCAGGACCAGTAGCCCTGCAAGCCGGTGAACGACGGTTGCCCGTAGGTGTGCATCCGCACCTGGGTAGCCATAATGAAAAACACCAGCGGAAAGGTTCCGATAACCATGCAGGTAATCATAAATTTGGGGCGTATCGATAAAAAAACATGCCCTTCCAGGGAGAAATCAGTATGATAAAGCTCCATTGCGCGGTTCCTGAATTCTTTGATCAACGGAATAATGGCCGCACCGGTCAGGAAAAATTCAATCAGCGCATGCATACTTGCCACCAGTACAGCTCCTGCCATGGCCAGCGCCAGATAGAAATAAGGAATGCCGATCTGTCCGGTACGAATCAGCCAGTAGGTCATCAGCGTCGCCGGTATAGCAAGTCCCAGCAGATGCGGACCCATAATGCGCAGGATCGCATATTTAGGCATCCGGTGCGTATGGATATAGGCCTGCTCCAGCATCTGCAGCGTGGGACGGGGCTCCCGCATTGCTGTACGGATCGGCTTCAGATGGACAAAGAACATGCTGATCTCAAGCACAGCCATGATGACGAACGAAATCAGCAGGACGATCATAAGCTTGAAATATTCCCGTGCGCTGATCTCCAGCGACGAGAACAGAATCAGACTGCCTACTGCCAGAACGGCTACCAGGGAACCGAACAAGTAATTGCCAAGCTGTCTCCTTAAAAATGCCCCTAATATGTTCATCCGCTCTCCCATTCCTGACACACCCTGCTGTTTGAATTTAGATTTGCATTTCTATACAATCGATGATATAATATAGAAATATTTGTTTTCGTGTATGTATATCCCTGACAAGAAGATGTTACGCCGAGCGCCTTCACTTTATTATCGGCATTTTGGACACAAAATCTTACGTTTTCTTGCATGACTCTTCCTTTTAACGAGATGAAATTCAAATTTGAGCTTTTCCGATTCACACTGGCGCGGTCATTGGAGCCGCAAGGACAAAAGAGAGGTAGGGCTTTTGTCGTTTTGGAAGGATTATTCTCGCCATACGGCTGCTGGAATTAACAAGGAATCAAGACACCCGTCACTCTCACGGACGATGGGGGATAAGTATACCGAGAACGCATTTGTCCAAACTTTCCGTTGCAGGAAGTCAAGGCAATGCGTGGAACATATTAGCGCCCGGGTAACCGCTGCATCAGCGGATTGTCCGGGCGCGTCTACGTTTATGGGGTCTCTATCGCCATTAACGGACATAACGGGCCAGAAACTCGCTCACCTTACCGGTATAGGCTGTCTTATCCGTCTGATAAGCCAGACCGTGACCCGCTCCCTGCACAGTCAGCTTATCCTTAGGACTGCTGCAAGCCTCGTACAGCTCCTCCATCATGGCATACGGAACAAAGGTATCGGCATCGCCGTGAATAAACAGAATGGGCACCTTCGCCTTGCCTACCTGCTTCAGTGCCGAGGCTTCCCCGAAGAAGTACCCGGCCCGCAGCTTGGTGACCAGGCTGGCGCTCTGAATGAACGGAAAGCCCGGCAGATGATACATTCGCCGCAGCTGATAGGAAAGCTGAGCGGTCACCGACGTATACCCGCAATCAGCAACGATAGCCTTCACCTGCGGCGGCAGCGGCTCGCCTGAGGTCATCAGCACCGTCGCCGCCCCCATAGATACGCCATGCAGCACCACTTGCACCTCTTCTCCGCTGACAGCAATAACATGACGAATCCATTTCAAATAATCCTTACGCTCCGGCCAGCCGAACCCAATATAATGCCCTTCGCTTTCGCCGTGCCCTCTGGCATCGGGCAACAGAATATTGTAGCCAAGCTGTTCGCTGTATAGCTTGGCGATAGCGCCCATATCTTTGCCCTTCCCGGAGTACCCGTGCGCGAGTATGACCGTCTTGCGTGTGCCTTGCCCTGAAGCCAGGTAATATCCCTGCAGCCGGAGTCCGTCGTCTGCGGTAATTTCGACCTTCTTCAGCGGCTGCTGCGCCAGCCACTTCGCCCCTTCTCCCCAGGAATCCTCAGAAACGGGCGGCGGCGGGGTCGCCAAATCCGGTGTGTTGGCCAAAAACTCCTTAGGCGTCCGCTTGATCGCCAAACGGTAGAAGAAGACGCCTGCGTACGCAATCCCTCCTGCGGCAAGAAGAACTGCCGCTAAAATAATTACACTCCACATTGATCCCTGTCACCTGCTTTTCTATATTTTTCCGTCTTGGCTATTTCGAGCCCAGTATATCACGGTAGGTAACACAAAGAAAAAATCGCCGTGCGGAGCAAAAAAGGCTGCTTCGGGGAATAGTGCTCTCCCGAAACAGCCTCGGCGATACTAAATCAGTCTACGATATGAATTTGCTTGCTGCACCATCATTCATTAGCGTCCGTCTTTGCCTGTTCTGCCCCGTCTGCTGAGCAGTACACCCAGGCCAGTCAATCCGGCGCCTGTAAGATAATAAGGCAGCGGACTTGCTTCACCCGTCTTCGGCAATTCCTCAGCGGCATCTACGCCTCCCAGAGGAATCTCATCGTCCAGGATCAGTTCTTCATCCGTTCTGTCAGAAGAAGGTCCTGGCTGAGATGTCTTGGATGGAGCCGGACTGGATGTACCGGCTGCCGCCGGGCTGCTTACCGGCCCCAGCGGAACGACATCATCTTCAATGACGATGTCATCATCGCCTGTGGTACTGGTAGGCGTCGGATCATTGTTAACTATGATGCTGGTTGGCGTTGGTGTCGGCGGCGGCGTTGATATAAAGACATCCGTCGTAGGCGTTGGTGTCGGTATGGTCGGTGATGCTGCTGGCGTTGTCGACGGCGTTGCCGATGGCGTTGTTGATGGCGTTACCGACGGCGTTGTCGATGGCGTTGTCGATGGCGTTGTCGACGGTGTTGCCGACGGTGTTGCCGATGGCGTTGCCGACGGTGTTGCCGATGGCGTTACCGACGGTGTTGCCGATGGCGTTACTGATGGCGTCGTCGGCGTTGCCGACGGTGTTGCCGATGGCGTTGCCGACGGTGTTGCCGATGGCGTTACTGATGGCGTCGTCGATGGCGTTGCCGACGGTGTTGTCGATGGCGATGGCGTTGGTTCTTCGCTCGGCGTAGCCGTAGGCTCCTCGCTCGGCGGCGCTGTCGGTGTCGGCGTAGGTCCTGCCGACGGTGTCGGTTCTACTGTCGCCGTTGGCGTTGGTGTCGGCCCTGGTGTCGGTCCCACTGTTGGTGTCGGCGTCGGCGATGCTGTTGGCGTCGCCGTTGGTTCTTCGCTTGGCGTTGCAGACGGTGTTGTCGATGGCGTTGGTTCTTCACTCGGCGTCGGTGTTGCTGTTGGTTCCTCGCTCGGTGTTGCTGTTGGTTCTTCGCTCGGCGTAGCCGTAGGCTCCTCGCTCGGCGGCGCTGTCGGTGTCGGCGTAGGTCCTGCCGACGGTGTCGGTTCTACTGTCGCCGTTGGCGTTGGTGTCGGCCCTGGTGTCGGTCCCACTGTTGGTGTCGGCGTCGGCGATGCTGTTGGCGTCGCCGTTGGTTCTTCGCTTGGCGTTGCAGACGGTGTTGTCGATGGCGTTGGTTCTTCACTCGGCGTCGGTGTTGCTGTTGGTTCCTCGCTCGGTGTTGCTGTTGGTACTGGTGTCGGTGTTGCTGTTGGTTCTTTACTCGGCGTCACTGTAGGTGTTGGCGTCGGCGTTGCCGTAGGTTCTTCGCTTGGCGGCGCTGTCGGCGTCGGCGTAGGTCCTGCCGACGGCGTAGGCTCAACTGTCGCCGTTGGCGTTGGTGTCGGCCCTGGCGTCGGTTCCACTGTTGGCGTGGCCGTCGGCGTAGATGTCGGCGTCTCTGTCGGCGTGGCCGTCGGTGTCTCTGTCGGTGTGGCCGTCGGTGTCTCTGTCGGCGTTGCCGTCGGTGTCTCTGTCGGCGTAGCCGTTGGTGTCTCTGTTGGCGTTGCCGTTGGTGTCCCTGTTGGTGTTGCCGTCGGCGTCTCTGTCGGCGTAGCCGTCGGTGTCTCTGTCGGCGTGGCCGTCGGTGTCTCTGTCGGCGTGGCCGTCGGTGTCTCTGTCGGCGTGGCCGTCGGTGTCTCTGTCGGCGTGGCCGTCGGTGTCTCTGTCGGCGTGGCCGTCGGTGTCTCTGTCGGCGTAGCCGTTGGCGTCGCTGTCGGAGTCGGCGTAGGCTTCACCGGAGGCTCCTGCCCGCCAAAAGGATACCAGTGCATCTGCACAAACCCGCTGAAATGCTTGGCAATCAGCGTTCCGTGCAATTCGGCATAGTTGTAAAATACCTCTGCTTTAGGAGCGAGTATCGATCCTTGAAAGGTAGTATGTCCTATCTGCAGCGAAGTCGCTTCATAGAAATTGAACAGCACCTGCTGCGGTTTTCCGTCCCACATACTAAAGCCAGGGATGCTCACATCGGTACCGCTAGTGTTAATAATTACTGTAGCTCCGTCCGCAATATTGAACTGCATACCGTCGGCACCCGCCCAATCGGCGGCGGTCATATTGATTACATTGTATGCCTCGGTAGCATTAATGATAATTTTTCTATCTTTTCTCGCTATGGGAGCAGTTTGCTCCAGAGCAGCCAGCTCACTTGAGCGCTGCAGCAGGTACTGCTCTTCAGCAGCAAAATCAATCGGTGCACCTTTGCGCGCAGTCTCTTTCAGATCGACTCCACTGGTGCTGATCGCACCACCATACACAGCGGCTCCGTACACCGTCCCATTGGTCATACTGAAGTTTTTACCTGCGACCAGCACATCTCCTCCGGCATCATCTTTGGACACCCCGTAATTTTGCAGCGTGATGCTCCCCGCAGCAGCAAGTCTCCCGTGTATCTGATCGTTCGACTGGACAAAATCACTAAATGTAAAAGCATTGAAATTCCCGGCTATCCCCAATACCGGAGTCGGGTTGTACGGCTTAACGACGGCTGCGCGAACATTCCATCCCCAGGTGGCAGTACTTCCCACAACGAGAACAGCCAATGCGAATAGGGTGGCTGCTTTACGCCATTTTATGTTCATATAACGCACCTCCACTAATCTATTCTATGATCAAGAATATAAATGATAACAACAAAAAGGCCGCAGCGAAGGATCAGCTTCACGGCGGCCGGACGACCTTGGTTTCTCTTGGAGAAACGGTAGATTCCAGGCTTTGCGTCCCGCATTTTCATACGGTTTGCGATTATACATGAAAAAATTATTCAGTTTACTTATGTATCATATGTAAGTCTATGACATTTGTTACTTTTGAACTATATTCAGTTTATCTCCTTTTTCCTTGTATTGTCAATCTGTTTTATGACAAAATTTAGGTCGCTTATCCTAAACGCCCAAAAGCCTGACACACAAGGCCTTTCCTTTGATTTACCCAAAACATGGCATGATATCCGGACATATTTGTGTCTTTTATATGAAATATTCACAGGTCTATGGTTCCGATTCCTTCGCCACACAGTATTAGTATAAATGAACTATTATTGCTAATTTCTATTTAATCAACCTCATGCATTTCACTCTATGTCCACATAGCAAAAGACCGTCGCCCGAATTCATTGCCACAGTCTTTTATATTTCAATATTCCATACTATCTGAATCTGGTATCTCAAGTTATGTTACAGCATCTGCATCCAGCCAATCAGAGACATCCATAACGGAATGCTCAAAACAATCCCGAAAAACAATCCGCGGCGAAGATTCCCTTCATAACTCATACTTTATGCTCCTTTTTAAAAGCTGATTTTTAAATATTTTATATTTCAAATTTAATATACATCTTTTTCCCTTGAGTTATTGTGAAAAATGTCACAATATTCGCCGTATTAAGAAATTCTATTGCCTGCCATGGTCCGCTCAGGTTAAAATACGAATACATGTTCCCTTTGGAGGTGATAACAACGACTCACAGAGCGGAAAGTAACGACAACATGCTGGTGAAGACCTATATTATTCTTCCGCTGGTTATATCGGCCTTCGAGCGCGACGCCGCCATTATGTCCGCGCAGCTGCGGACTCCGGCTCCTTATGTTGAGGTGCTGCGCAAAGCCGGTAATACAGCCGCTGCCGATCTCAGGGACGTGCGTGCCGAAATGAGGTCACGCGGGCTAAAGGTATATGAACAGAACCGGCTGGACAGCGGGGTTGAGGCCAAATTCCTCTGCCGGGGCTACCATGAACGCATGCTGCTGTTATATGATGTCATCACCGTACAGGCGGCGATCCACATGCGCAGCTATCTGGGGCTTGATATTTCCGAATATAAGAGCCACGAAGAACAGTATAGGCTAAACTCCGGACGGCAGGCCTCCACATTCAGACCAGAGATTGCGCACAAGCGTCAGGGGCTGACCTCTCCCCCCAAGCATAAATAAGGCCTTGCCATGGGAGGTGGCAAGGCCTCTCAGGGTACCATATAACACTGGGGGGTGTTTGGTATAACCAATATACCCCCCTTACCTGAAAATTAGCTGATGATTACCTAAAAGGAAGCTTAAAATTACGATTTTTTGTCACCGGCCTGCTCCGGCTCATTCCATAACCATAATACCCTCCCCTGCAGTGCAGCATATTGCCGGTCATTCGTGTCCGCAAACGCCTCCGTCCAGGTCGCCGGAATATCAGCGTAAACAACCGGCTCGGCAAACTGGGATTCCGTGAAGTCCACACATCGCCCATTGATGCAATTATAGAAATGCCATCCGTCAGGCAGCGGCGTCTTCCGCAGCTCCCCGCCCAGCAAATCCTGGGCCACCAGCGCAGTTACCCCGCATTGCCCGCAGGCTGGATTCTCCGCCGTCCATTTAGAGCTGGATTCCCGTGACCACGCCTGGGGCAATAGATTCTGCAGCCGTTCGATCCGCCCCTCATGTTCAGTCATATCTCTTCCTCCAGTACAGGGTATTCCCAGAAACCCAGCCGTCCTTGCGCCGCAATCGGATGCTTCAAGGCAACAACCTCCGCAAGCTTCCAGGCGAATCTTCCCGGCGTATAATCGCCAAAGACAGACTCATGTCCGCCCGGCCAATCCGATTCGGCCATAACCTCCAGCGTTTCCGTACATTCACTCAAAATGCAGGTTGCAATAATTGCCCCTAAAGGCAAATCGTCAGCCGTCAACCCATGCTGTGCCAACACTGACCGCACCGGTTCCCGGGCACAAGACGCCCGATCCAGCTTCTTGCCGGCATGGATGGCCAATTCTCCGCGGTAAGGCGTTCTCCAGGAACGAGTCTCAAACCGCTTTTCCCCCAAAGCAATCAAGGTCGCCCAAGGCTGGCGTATCGTTATGCAGCGCATAGTTTTGTTCACTCTCCAGTGTGGATAAGTCATAACCTCAATATCTTTTCTTCGTTTCATCTCACTATATCTTGTCCTGCTGATACCTCTCATTTGCCCGCTGCGTTATTTCGAACCCTCATCCACGTGTAAGTGAATGTTATAATTATCCAACAAGGGAGGATGAATCATGATTCTATTTAAAATAATCCCTATAATATTCATAATTATAGGCGCCTTTTATACGATATTCCCGAAAATCGGCTGGGAACTGAACCGGTACAGCCGCGGAAACCCCAGCCCGATCACCCTGCTGTTCATCCGGGTAGTCGGTGTGTTGTGTATCATCATAGGGTTCGTGTTTTACGATTCATTTACAGACATAGGCCAGTAGCGGTAGTCTTCATTTTTCATCAACACACCACACAATTTCGTTACAAAACACTTGCTTGCAGGAGGAATGTTTGAAGTAGAAACTCTGTTACTTTATTCAATTCATCTGGTAGAGCCATCTTCAGTAGGGCTTTTTGACTTGAGCAGCAGACTGAACAACGCTCCTACTAAAGCAATGCAAGCCGCTAATAGGAAGGTATCAGAGTATCCTTTCATTTCTGCCAATGACGTATTACCGCCTGCCATCGTTATTCGCGCGCTAGCGCGGATTGCCAAGAAGTTACTCAAACCAGCAATTGCAATAGGTATTACCAAGTTGGAGCTTGCTGAAGTCAAAGGTGTAACACGACTGATTAGATCCGAAGGAGCAGATTGCAGAATGTAGGTATTAAGAGACATCATACAAAGACCCATTCCAATTCCGAGCAGCCCTACCATTCCCCCTATCAGCCCCCCTCCTATGTTTTGGCCTATTTGTGAAAGCAGAAATAACGCCAGAGAAATCGTCCCCAAACCCAAACCAGCAAGCGGGCGTATACCTACCTTATCAAAAAGCCTTCCGCCAATCGGCATCAGTAGCCCTGACGTTATAGCCAGCATACTCATGACCAGACCTGCCTGAAATGGGCTATACTCTTTAAAATGTTGAAGGTACTGCGGGATAAATACTAGTGATCCGTTTAGCGCTGCATATTGAATCCAGCTTACAAATACGCCTCTTCGAAAGTTAACTTTTCTGAATGCCTGAAGAGCTAGAATGGGATGTGGATGTCTTGTCTCATGAAACCACAACCAGATTAGTAATATGACACCGATTACCCCCAATAACCAAAGGACCCATTGTGAAGCATCAATATTCATGCTTAAAGCAAGTAACACAAAGGCCACAGGAGCTATAAATAAGCCAACAACATCCAAGGATTGCTTACCGCATGAGGAACTAGATGATTGTAGGGAATTCACTTTAAGCAAATAACCTGTTCCTAAATAAACCGTAATAATTCCCAAAGGAAGATTAATGAGAAAAATCCATTGCCAGCCTATTGATTCTAACAGCCAGCCAGACAAGACAGGTCCGGAGGCCGGTGCCAGCACCATCGGGATACCCAGCATGCCCATAACCTGCCCTTTCTTATTCTCCGGTGCAAGCCGAAAAACCATAGCCATTCCTATTGGCTGAACCATACCTCCTCCAAGCCCTTGAATTATTCGGTAGATTGTTAACTGCATGGAGTTCTGGGCCAGGGCACATAGTAACGATCCAATAACAAACATGATAATGGTTATAATGTACGCTTTTGCTGAACCGAGCCTGTCCGAAAACCATCCAGCCAGCGGAATAGTCACCGACATCGCTAACATATAACCTGTGATTACCCATTGTAAGGTATCAAAGGAAACTCCAAAATCCCTAGCCAGGCTGGGAATGGCTACATTCATGGCGGTACTGTCTATCATCACCATCATCATTCCGGGGATAATAGCCATTAGCGTAAGTATGAACGACCTCCGTTGAGACACCTCATTCTGTTTGTACTGACTATTCATATCAGCTCTCCTTTTACTAAACAGCGTGTTGATTAACTTTCACCTGCTGATTATAATCAGAACAACAACAAAATCGATGATCATAAATAATCGTTATGTTCATTAATCAACGGCAAGTTACTGAATGATCAGTAAAGTTACTATTTTGTTTAGGAGAAGGTATTGCAGTGAATGAAAAAATTGACCGCAGGGTTCTACGGACTCGCACGCTTTTAAGAAAAGTTTTGCTTGATTTGGCATCAGAAAAACCACTGGAAAGCATTACTGTCAAAGAACTGACGGATACAGCCGGACTAAATAGAGGTACCTTTTATTTACACTATCAGGACATTCATGATTTTTATGAACAGTATAAAAATGAGGTGTTGGACCAATTTAACAGCATTATAAAGAAGCTTAGCCACACTCGTGAAACCAGGGAGCCCTTCATTGATCCCCCCTCAGGTTATGTACGTCCATTTGAGTATGTCCTTGAGCAAAAGCATTTTTTCAAAATATTCTTAGGTTTTGGAGGCGACACTAATCTTTCACTTCAAATGACAGAGCTAATTAATCAACAGTTTATTCATGCCTATCGCGCAAATCATCAACCGATTAAGTCAGCAGATATTCCTGTAAAACAACAATACTTATTCGCTTATCTTGCTTCAGCCTACGTGGGGACAATGCAATTTTGGATTCAACGCGATTTCGATTTATCACCGACAGATATGACTATTTTATTCTCAAAAATTTCGAGGCTGGGATCAGCGCATGTAACATTCCCTGTATAGATTTCCAATAGCATTAAGTTAAGGGTGATATCCACAGTCAATTGCCAAAAAGCCCGCTAGCCGGAGCCAGCGAGCTATTATCATTCCTTCGTCAGCACTGTCGCCAAATATCTTGAAGAAGGTTCAGCAAAGGATGCAATTACGATTCGCTATAGTAAAATACAAAACTGTCGCTGCTAATTCCGTGGAGTCCCGATAGCTGTCCAGCTTGAGTATACATCGGCAACACATTCCAGCTAATAACTGCTCCTGATAAGTGGACATTAGATAATCCCGTTTGATTGTAATGTATAATATTACCACTCTCTTCGCTGCTCTCTTCAATAGCTGGATGATGAATAACAAAATTGTCCTTAAGTAAGGTCAGCATATATTGATCTGCTTTACTATTTACTTGTTTTTCAACATGTTCAACGGGCATATAGTAAAGAGAGTCCCATAATGCTTGGATTGAAACCATTTTAGTGGGCTCAGGCACCTCGTAAAGCTTTGTAATATGGAGTTCACCGGTTTCTTCACTTCTCAATTGATAAGCCATATAGCGGATACTCTTATTCTTGTATTCTGGAATAAGCACCGAGAATCGTAAATCATTTATTTGGCCATCTGCATTTAGAGTAATCATTGGAGTATCTTCACTAAAGAGATATATTGCATCACCATGGACTCCAATTACTCTCTTTATTTGTTCAATAAAATCATTTGATTTAATGTTTACCAGGCTTCCACTTGGAAATTGCACAGTAGCCGTTTGAAACGATTGATTGCGGAGAGTGTGCGTTAATCCGGCACCGAAAATCATGCCACAGAAGAGTAATGAGACAGCTATAGTGAAGATGTTTGAGTTTCTTCTATATTTCATAAGCTTCCCCATATTTTCAACCTCCGATATTGTGGCAGGTGTCCCAATATTCGATACGCGTTAAGCATTTTTGATTTGGTCTTCATCTTTGGGTAGACAGAAACTAGCCAAATTTATAATTGAAAAAAGCCTCCTTTAGTAAGATGTTTCTAATTATCATCTGTGCTCTGTAGAAGCTTAGCTATGCCAACAACCGCAGTAATTATTAATATGACGACTGTAAGAGAAAAAGGAAACTTGTAGGTAAGAGTTTTTATTTCTAAGATGTTATAATATCCAATTACATTTATATAAAACAACGCTGTCAAAAGAAGATATGGAGGGAATTTAACTGAAATCCATACGTTTCTCTCTCCATTAAGATAAGGCGCGCATTGGTTTGTTTTCTCCAATATAACCCATACAGAATCAAGGCAATAAAAAACGCAACAGCAACCATCACAACGAATGAACCAAACAAAATTTGAATTAAAGGTAGAACAGCCTCCCATTTCTCATAGTTTAACTTTCTTGAAAAATAGGATACAGTCTCTAGAAAGTCTGCAAACAAATGAGGCATAAACTTTCTAGCAAAGAAAAGGATCAGCAAAACATACGTAGAAAAAAATAACAGTTTAAATAGCGTCATATTTTTAAATTCTTTTAAATTTCCTATAAAATCAAACATTTTATCCCTCCTGACATATATTCTTCTACATTCAGGAAGTTTTTCCCTTCTGATAAATAGGCCTGACGCAAAACTGTGGAGTTCCTTCCCAACGCGCCCATATGCAACTCTTACACTTAGCCGATTGCTGGGGCGGTCCTTTAACCGCCGCTGCTTTTGCTTCTTCTTCAGAATAATTCCCCCTATAGAAAAAGCCTCCCAATAATGAGCGACTTCAAATTACGTATAAAGTTACGTCCTGCAATTGGCCGGATAAGTGGCGTCCGCTCCGCAGCCTCAGCAAAAACGCTATGCTCTTTGCTAAAAGTCTTTACCTCCCTAGTAACAAGGAGGACAATACCATTTTACTGATCTTGAGAAATCAGAGTCAAAATAACTAATTTACAATTAAGATTAAAATCTCTTGATATCGATAGCTTTTTTCTTATTTGCTCACTTTATCATTATACTGCTTTGATTGACTTTACATACCGGCATTTCGGAAAGCTGCTGCAGCCGTAAAATTGACCCTTTGGGCCATTTCTCAGCACCAGCTTGCTACCACACTTTGGGCAAGAAAATTCATCCACAGGAACTTCAGCCATTACAGCCTTCGGCGTTGGTGCTGCATCAGGATTCATAGCCAGGATCATTCCGATAAGAACTTCACGATTGATTAATTTAACCCGGTTCGATTGAGCCAGCTCATACGTAGCTGCTGTATAATCGCTGTTCGATACAACCCAAGCTTCCGATGCTCCGTAATGGGCAATCGAAGCCTGCGCCTCTTGTACTGCCTTAATTCCAACATTCTTGTTGTAACGTTTGGCTTGGACAACAATCTTTCTGCCATCTTTCTGGATGATAAGGTCCGCCCCGTAATCACCAACAGCCCTTGTAACCTCTGCTTTATAGCCCTGGGCCCGAAATAGATGCCCGAGGTATTTCTCAAACTGAATACCTTCCATCTTGTCGATATCGGCTATACCTGATCTCTTCAAGCGTTCGGCTCGTTTCTGTCCTACCACAATCATTATTGCAACTACAATAGCCAGCCCGACGGCTGCTCCCACCATTGCACCCTGCAAGGTTTTGGTTATATAGTATCCTCCGAGCGCTAACCCCATTGCCGCTAAGCCGGCCAAACCTTGATAAAACTCTTCTTCCTGTTTCACCTTACTCTTTCTTCTTGCCATTGAAACCCCTCCGCTAAAAGTCAGTATAGGTCCGTATTCGCTTAAAGGAAGGAATTTCCTCCTTTGCTGTTGAACTTTGGACCTATGGAAGGAGAAACAAGATGGATTTCATTCAACGATTTTATGAGCAACTGCTTGGACCAATTATTCTCCGTATCATTCTTGTAGCTGCTGCTTTAAACGCTTTAACCTTAATGGAACGGCCATGGTATAATCAAAATTCGGTAAAAAAACGGCGCGGCCCCGAAATCCCGGGAAACCGCGCCGTTAGGCCGTTCTTAGATATGCTGGTGAAGGGAATTGAACCCCCGGCCTACGCATTACGAGTGCGTTGCTCTACCCCTGAGCTACACCAGCGTGAAGCTTTTTTGCCGTCAAACAAAAAATATTATACAACTTTGAAGCGAAAACGCAAGCCTTTTTTCTCTACATTTACTCTGATGGTTTAGCCGTTATCCTGCAGCTTGCGCTCCACGGCTTCCAGCTTGCTGCGGCTTGTAGAAGGCTTATCGCGGCGGTCGTCGATCTTGAGCGAGGTGGACACCCGCTGTGCGCCCGCCGTAAACGGCGATTCATGCAGCGCTTCTACCGCCGCCAGGATGCGCGGCAAAGGCCCCTCGATAATCGTACCCATGGACGTAAGCTCGTAAGTAATCCCCTCCAGCGTCTGCAGCACGCGGTGCATGCCGGCGACATAACCGCTGAGGCTGGTGCTGCCCGTTCCGATCGGAATAACTGTAACTTCGGCAATAGCCATGTGAATCCCTCCTATTGGTAACTTCCTGGTACTTCACTGGTTCTTAATCCGCTGCTTCCCATCCGGTTAAATGCCATCTGCCACTTCAGCTTCTTCATTATTGTAGCAACTCTGCTGCGCTCCCACAAATCCCGAACGGCTCTTGAAATCTTCTATGGCGTCACTCTTCTGTTTTCAAAGTGTCAAACGCACTGTATTTTTGAAGTCTTTGTGGCATCTTTGCGGATAATTTGCGGCAAAAATTCTGCATAACTTAACCCCAGTCTGTGGATTACCTGTGGATGATTTGTGGAGCAATTGTGGGTAAATCCCTTCAGCCCGCTCCCTGCCTGGGCTCGCAAAAATATGTTTACAAACACAATATATTGGGTTAACTTTATATGAGTACAACAAAATATAGTGTAAACAGGTGCTCGACTTCATCACAGAGTCCGAGCTTAATAGGGAAACGCGGTGCGATACCGCTGCGGTCCCGCCACTGTAACCGGATGCCCGCAGGCCAGATATAGATGCCTGAGGCGGCAGCATCCTCCCGCATGGCTACAGCCACTGGAGACAGGAGTCTTCGGGAAGGCGCAGGAGGATTTAACGGAAGCCAGAAGACCTGCCTGTTTTCTTTCGACACCACTGACAGCCTGCGAGGAACAGGTGAGGTGTCCGCATGCGGCTTGCTAGGCGCAGGACCAGCCTTCCCGGCACCGGGATGAAGAGGCTGCCTATACCTGAGGGCAATATCACAGATAATGCCCTCAGGTATAGGCTTCTGCCGGAATAACTACGGTGATGTAACCATGCTTGAGCGGTCATAACACCCAGTATTCCCATCGCAAAGCCAGCGAATATCGAGGACAGATATTCTCTGTTTACGCATCGGGCATTTCCCGCCACCGCCGGCGGGAGATGCCTTTTTAATGAGAGTTGGACTATACATAATTCCGAGAGGAGAGGGCGATACATGACGCTGCTGGAGAAACGCTATGACGGGGGACAGGCTGCCGAGGAGGTTCTTTTGGAGGAAGTGATTCAATTGGGACGGGATATTATCGACAGCCGGGATATGGATCTGCTGCGCGAGAATGCCAATCTCAACGGGGAAAGCTTCTCAGGCAAAATGAGCAAATTCGGCAGTGAATACTCCAAGTGGTACGCCCGCAACTTCACGATGCCTCCGCAGCTGGTACAGGCCATCCAGGACAATGTCGTATATGTCCATGATCTGGACCAATACGCTATCGGGACAACCAACTGCATCTTCATTCCGTTTGAGCGGCTCCTCCGGGAAGGCTTCAACACCGGCAACGGCAGCGTCCGCCCGCCGAACTCGATTATGACCGCGATGTCGCTGGTGGCGATTATTTTCCAGTCTCAGCAGAACGCCCAATACGGCGGGGTCTCCGCGAACAAAATCGACTTTGATCTCGCGCCTTACGTCACCAAATCATTCGCAAAGCTGTTCCGCAAGGGACTTGACTATTTCGATGAAGGACAAGCCGGTCCGCAGCTCGGTGAAATTACGATGAGCCGCAGTGATCTGGCAGAACAATACCCTCGCTCATTCCGCTTCGCACTGAAGGAGACGGAGAGCGAAACCCTGCAGGCGGCTGAAAGCATGATACATAACCTGAATACAATGTCGAGCCGCTCGGGCGGACAGATTCCGTTCACCAGCATCAACTACGGCACCTGCACCTCTCCGGAGGGCCAGCTCGTCATCCGTTCCCTGCTGACCGCAACCATGAACGGCCTCGGCAGCGGCGAGACGCCGGTCTTTCCGATCCAGATCTTCAAATGCAAGCAGGGTATCAACCAGCAGCAGGGCGATCCGAACTACGAGCTGTTCCTAATGGCTGCGGAATGCTCCGCGCGGCGGCTGTACCCGAACTTTGCCAATCTGGATGCACCGCTGAATTTGCAATACTACAATCCGGCCGATCCGGATACAGAGTTCGCTACCATGGGCTGCCGTACCCGCGTGCTGGGCGACCGTTTCGGACGCAACCACTGCTCTGGTAAAGGCAACCTGTCCTTCAACACGCTTAACCTGGTCCGCCTGGGCATCGCCCACGGCACCGTGACCGGCCGCCGCCTGGTCCCTGACGAAGCAGGCTTTTATGAAGATTTGAACTACTATATGGATATCGCCTTGGAGGGCCTGCTGCACCGCTACCGCATCCAGGCTGCACAGAAGGCCAAGGCCTCTGACTTCATGATGCGCGAAGGTGTCTGGGAAGGCGGCGAGCAGCTTGCTCCCGACGATCAGGTCGGCGACCTGCTCAAGCACGGCAGCCTGTCCATTGGCTTCATCGGTATGGCCGAATGCATGAAGGCGATGTACGGCAAGCATCATGCCCAGGATACAGAGGTCCATGCCAAAGCGCTGAATATCGTCCGCCACATGCGCGAGTACTGCGACCGCAAGAGCGACGAGCTGAACCTGAACATTACGCTGTTCGCCACTCCGGCGGAGGGGCTGTCCGGCAAGTTCACCAAGGTGGACCGCAAGCTGCTCGGCACCATTCCCGGCGTAACCGACCGCGAATACTATACGAACTCTTTCCATGTTCCTGTCTATCACGAGCTCGGCGCAGCGCAGAAGATCGCCCTGGAAGCGCCATTCCATGAATACTGCAATGCCGGGGCCATCTCTTATGTCGAGCTGAACGGGAATGCGCGCAGCAACCCGGCTGCTTTTGTCAAAATCATCCGCTACGCCCTGGAGCAGAATATCAGCTACTTCAGCATCAATCACCCGATTGACCGCTGCTCCGGCTGCGGCTACGAAGGAGTCATCGGCAGGAACTGCCCTTCCTGCAATGCGCATGAGGACACCACGCATATCCGCCGTCTGCGCCGTGTGACCGGCTATTTGACCGGGGATTACCAGACCCGCTTCAATGCCGCCAAGCAGGCCGAGGTCAGGGACCGCGTGAAGCATCTATGAACATCTGCGGTTATTACCCGGAATCCATCAATGAGGGGGAAGGCCTGCGGGCCGTCCTCTTCCTGAGCGGCTGCCGTCACCGCTGCCCGGGCTGCTTTAACCCGAAGACGTGGAACTTCAACTACGGTGAAGTATTCACCCCGCAGCGGCAGCAGGAGATTATCGCGGATATCGCGGCCAATCCCCTGCTCGACGGACTAACGCTGGCCGGTGGAGACCCGTTCTTCTCAGCGGAGGAGGCTGCCGGCTTCATCCATGACCTGCGGACCGCACTGCCCGGCTTCCCTATCTGGATTTATACCGGTTATACCTACGAAGAGCTGACCGCCGCTCCCGGCTCGCCGGAGTGGAACCTGCTCTCGCTATGCCAGGTCGTCATCGACGGACGCTTTGTCGAGGAGCTGAAGGATACCACCCTCCCTTACCGGGGGAGCAGCAACCAGCGGATTATCGACATCCCGGCCAGTCTCGCAGGTCCAGAGGTTGTGCTCTGGGAGCCGGCTGCGCTGTAGCTGTATCTGACGGAGTAAACGAGCCTTCTTCTATACTTACACCCAGAATGCCAAGTCTGTGCTTGGCATCTCTTTTGACCCTATACTTCAATTTTTGATATTACAAAATAAACCTAAAACCGAAAGGATGATCCTATTATGCCGCAACTCGTAGTGAAACCCGACAACCGCCAGCTGGCTTTTGATGTTATGCGCCTCTCTGTTTATGCCGACCGTATCCTGAATGGCCTGGAACAGCTGAACAAGGAAGCCCTGCTGCGCGGGGTGAATACCAAGCTGCGCCGCAACGAAGTGAGCGGGGAGGAAATCAGCAACGCTTTTACCATGAGCGCTCTGGAGCTGGTCAGCAAGGAAGAACCGGACTGGAAATTTGCCGCTGCCCGCTCTCTCCTGACCTCCCTGTACAAAAAAGCCGCCGTCAACCGCCGCTACAAAGCGTACCCGGACGAGCCGTACGGCGAGCTGTATCCGCTGATCTCCGAAATGGTCAAGAAGGGCATCTACCGTGAAGAGCTGCTGACCCATTACACCAAAGAGCAAATCGCCGAGCTCGGCGCCTGCATTGACCCTACCCGCGACCTGCTGTTCGATTATATCGGTCTGCTCACCCTGTCCGACCGTTATCTGGCCCACGACTTCGACGGGCGCGTAATGGAACTGCCGCAGGAGCGTTATATGATCATCGCTATGTTCCTCATGCATACGGAGCCGGAAGAGAAGCGCATGGAACTCGTCAAAGAAGCTTACTGGGCGATGAGCAACATCTACATGACCGCAGCTACACCAACCATGTCCAACGCCGGTAAAAAAGTGGCCGGCCAGCTCTCCAGCTGCTTCATCGACACCGTCGACGACTCGCTGGAAGGTATCTTTGACTCCAACACCGATGTAGCCCGGCTCAGCAAAATGGGCGGCGGTATCGGCGTCTACCTGGGCAAGGTGCGGGCCCGCGGCTCCGACATCCGCGGCCACAAGAACACCAGCTCCGGCGTCATCCCCTGGATCCGCCAGTTGAACAATACCGCTGTCAGCGTAGACCAGCTTGGCACACGCAAGGGCGCGGTGGCCGTCTATCTCGACGTGTTCCACAAGGACATTCTCGCCTTCCTCGACCTGAAGCTGAACAACGGCGACGAGCGGATGCGTGCGCATGACGTGTTCCACGGCGTCTGCCTGCCCGACCTGTTCATGGAGGCGGTGGAAGCCCGCGGTTCCTGGAACCTGTTCTGCCCGCATGAAGTGAAGAAGGTCATGGGCTGGAAGGACAAGAACGGCCGCGCGCTTGGCCTGGAAGATTTCTATGACGAGGAATTCGGCCTGGGCTCGTTCCGCGATAAATACGTCGAGGCTTCGGCCAATCCGGACCTCTCGCGCATTACCGTTCCGGCCATCGACATTATGAAGCGGATTATGAAGTCCCAACTGGAGACGGGCACACCCTACATGTTCTACCGTGACACAGTCAACCGTACGAATCCTAACCGGCATCAAGGCATGGTGTTCTCGTCCAATCTCTGCACGGAGATTATGCAGAACCAATCGGCGACGGTCGTTGAGCAGGAAGAGCTGGTGACTAAGGACGGCCAGACCCGGATTGTGATCTCGAAGATCCCCGGCGACTTTGTTGTCTGCAACCTGAACTCCATCCATCTGGCCCGTGCCGTACCGGCAGGAGTGCTGGAGCGCCTGGTTCCGATTCAGGTACGCATGCTCGACAATGTCATCGACATTAACAATATCGAAGTGCTGCAGGCACAGTACACGAACAGCCAATACCGCGCCGTCGGTCTCGGTACGTTCGGGCTCCATCACCTGCTGGCGCTGGAGGGCATCCGCTGGGAGTCCGACGAAGCTGTAGCGTACAATGATCACCTGTACGAGCACATCAACTACCTGGTGGTACGCTCCAGCATGGAGCTGGCCCGCGAGAAGGGCCGCTATCCGAAATTCGCCGGGTCCGACTGGGAGACCGGCGCCTACTTCACCTTGCGCGGCTACACCAGCGGGGAACGCGAGGGCAAATATGTAACGGCTGAGCAGTGGCGTGAGCTGCAGGCACAGGTGGCAGCGGACGGCGTCCGCAACGCCTGGATGTTCGCCATTGCGCCGAACGGCTCGACCTCGATCATCGCCGGCTCCACAGCCAGCATCGATCCGCTGTACGAGCTGCTCTCCTACGAGGAGAAGACAACCTACAAGATCGCCAATCCGGCGCCGGACCTGTCCGAGAAGACGATCTGGTACTACAAGACGGCGTTCATGATTGACCAGAACTGGTCGATCCGCATGGCCTCGGCCCGCCAGCGTCATGTCGACCAGGGCCAGAGCTTTAACCTGTATGTACGCCCGGATATCAAGGCGACCGAGTTCCTGGAGCTGCACCTGAACGCCTGGAAGGGCGGCCTGAAATCGACGTATTATGTGCGCAGCCGGGCGCTGACGATTGAGGAGTGCGAGTCTTGCGCGAGCTGATCCGAGTTCAAAATTGAGTGATATAACCGCCGTTCCACGCAATGTTTGGACTTCCGGCCGCTGTTATCCTCTGATTTCTTTGATTTACCATTAACACGGTAGAAATCCGAGGATAAAGGCGATCGCTATCGCTCCTCCAGTTCCAAACTTCCGTTCCACGGCTCCATCACTCAAGTCAAAAAACAACAACAGCTTCGCGCAATATATAGGAGGGAAATAGGATGCAACTGCAAAAGATTTTTAATACGGAAGCACCGAATAGATCTACCCGCATCATTGACGGGGAATGCTCCGGCATTCTGAACTGGAACGATATCCGCATGCCGCACATGTACAAGCTGTACAAGGTGCTGCTGCTCAATCACTGGATTGCCGACGAAATCCCGATGTCCAAGGACGCCCAGCAGTTCCCGCTGCTCGAAGCGGAGGAACAGCGCGTGTTCAAGATCAACATTTCGCTGCTGGCAGTGCTGGACTCCATGCAGACGATGTTCGTGGGCGATGTGAAGCGGTATTTCACCGACTCCTCGCTGGAGGCGATCTCGGCTATTATCGGGCAGCAGGAAGTGGTGCACAACCAGTCCTACTCTTACGTTCTGTCCTCCATCGTGTCGGAGAGTGAACAGAAGGAGATTTTTGAATACTGGAAGCATGACCCTGTGCTGCTGGAGCGCAACCAGTTTATCTCGGCAATCTACCAGGATTTCCGCGATGCGCCGAGCAAGGAGACCTTCTTCCGCGCACTGGTGGCCGACCTGATTCTGGAGGGGATTTTCTTCTACAGCACCTTCGCCTTCTTCTATAATCTGGCCCGTGACCAGAAAATGATGGCGACCAGCCAGATGATCTCCTACATCCAGCGCGATGAGAACCAGCACTGCTATTTCTTCGCCGAAGTGTTCAAGCAGCTGCTGGCCGATTTCCCTGAGCTGAACACCAAGGAGAACATGGATTACGTCTACCGCACGATTGACCGCGCTGTTGAACTGGAAACAAACTGGGCGCACTATACCCTGACTGATGTGCAGGGCATCGACCTGAATGAGCTGGGCGACTACATCAAATACATCGCCAACAAACGCCTGACGCTGATGGGCCTGGACAAGGCTTACCAGGGTGTCGACGTCAACTGCATGCCTTGGATCAAGCCGTTCTCCGATGAAGCGCTGAACGCGACCAAAACGGACTTCTTCGAAGCCAAGTCCCGCAACTACGGCAAGACCAGCGACGACAACGGGTTCGACGATTTGTAATAAAACTTAGGCACCGTTAGACCAAGTTACCGGAGCCGTCTCGTACAGAACACAGTAATAAGCCCCTATACCCGGCACACCCGGGACATAGGGGCTTTTATTATATACGGCGCCTCCAGCGCTAATTCACAGCACGCACCAGAGGACGTTCGCGATCTCCGGCCACTGCCGATAACTACGGTTACTCCGCCTGCCTCCGCGCCGCCTTCAGCCTGGTCTCTTCCGCCAGTTCGTCCAGCACGGTGTTCAGGCGCAGCTGCAGCTCTTCGGCCAGTTCTACCGTACCCTGGTCATTGCGCGTCACCTGGGAATCCACGGCGTAGACGCCGCCCAGAATATGGCGGGCGCCAAGCACGGACAGTACCGGCTTCAGCGCATAGTCAATCGTCAGCAGATGCGCCAGACTGCCGCCCATGAAGAGCGGGAGGGCGATTTTGCCGGCGAGTCCTTTTTGCGGAATCAGATCGAGAAAGGTCTTCAGCACCCCGGTGTAAGATGCCTTATAGACGGGGCTTACCACCACAACCGCATCCGCTTCGGCCACCAGCCCATTCGCTTTGACAATATCCTCGCTCTCAAACCGGGTATGGATCAGGTCCTCCGCCGGAAGCTCGGCCACATTAATCCGCGCTACCTCCAGACCCTGTTCACTCAGTCTGCTCTCCGCATGTTCAATGACCGCATTGATCCGCGATACCAGAGAGGGTGTTCCGTTGATTACAACAATCTTAGCCATATCTTCACCTCATCCGTAAAATATAAAAATATATGTACCCGCCACTCCGGGCATGAATACTTTAAATTAGTACTAATCCTACCAAAATCCGCGGACTTCTGTCAAAGCAAGTAAGCTCTTGCACCCGGCTGCACGCTGAGCTATAATAAACGGCAACACTATAGCGCAACCAGGCCAATGAACGGCATCCAACCGTGAGGCGTTTGCGAACGGAGCATCTTCACCAACTGTTGTTCCCTAAGTTTACCGGGTTTCGCCCGTTACCGCGAAGACCAAAGAGGACCCTCTTCCTATAGCACGGCTATTGCCTGCCTGGATAAGGGTCAACCTGGGTGGCACCGCGAGCTGACGCTCCTCGTCCCATGGATGAGGGCGTCTTTTTGTTTTCATTTCGAACAACAAGGAGGAACGCGGTATGCTGGACATGAATTGGATCAGAGACAACCAGGAGCTCGCAAGACAGACGGCAGGTTGGAAAAAGGTGGACTTTCCGCTAGACGATCTGCTGGAATGGGACGACAAGCGGCGCGGGCTGATGAAAGAGACGGAGCAGCTCCGGGCGGAGCGCAATCAGCAGACCAAGGAAGTGGAGCGCTTGATGCGCGCGGGTGAAGCTGATGCCGCCGAAGTTGTGAAACAGCAGGTGCGGGAGATTGGCGACACGCTGGCCGAGCTGGAAGCAGCACTGACAGAGGCCGGTCAGCGCTGCGCGGAGCTGCACCTGCTTGCGCCGAACCCGATCTCGGCCGACACGCCGATCGGTAAGGACGACAGCGAGAATGTGGAGCTCCGC
Organism: Paenibacillus tepidiphilus; assembly: GCF_008635795.1. Lineage (GTDB taxonomy): Bacteria > Bacillota > Bacilli > Paenibacillales > Paenibacillaceae > Paenibacillus_AQ > Paenibacillus_AQ tepidiphilus. The sequence goes on from NZ_VWRQ01000013.1 coordinate 179,450, forward strand.
CGGGTCGGCGCGCTGCCCGAATTCACCTTCGCCCCGCGCGATCATGTGGAGCTCGGCGAGCTGCACGGGATCATCGACATCCCGCGCGGCGTCAAAGCCGGCGGCCCGCGCAGCTATGTGCTGAAGGGCGCCGGGGTCCTGCTGCATCTGGCCGTGCAGCGGCTGGCCCTCGATGTGCTGGCTGCACGCGGCTTCACGGCGATGGACGTGCCGGTCATCGTGCGGCCGGAAGCGTTGACCCGCACCGGCTTCTTCCCCGCCGGCAAGGACCAGACGTATGAGCTGAGCGGCGAGAACCGCTGGCTGGCCGGAACGTCGGAGGTGTCGCTGGTCTCGCTGTACAGCGACGAGGTTCTGGAGCTGGACGCGCCGCTGCGGCTGGCCGGCATCTCGGCCTGCTTCCGCAGCGAGGTCGGCTCGGCGGGACGCGATGTGCGCGGCCTGTACCGGGTGCACCAGTTCGCGAAGGTCGAACAGGTCATCATCTGCCGCAATGATCCGGCTTACTCGGAGCAGATGCTGCAGGAGATTCTGGCCAACGCGGAGCATATCCTTCAGTTGCTGGAGCTGCCCTACCGCGTTGTGGCGGTCTGCAGCGGCGACATGTCGCTCAAGACACACAAGCAGTATGACATCGAGACCTGGATGCCCGGCCGCGATGCCTTTGGAGAGACCCATTCGGCCTCGAATCTGCTGGACTTCCAGGCCCGGCGGTCGAACATCCGCTACCGCGATGAAGACGGACGCCTCCGGTACGCCCATACCCTCAACAATACCGCTGTGGCCACGCCGCGGATTCTCATCCCGCTGCTGGAGAACCATCAGCGGGAAGACGGCACCATATATATCCCGCAGGCGCTGCGGCCTTATATGGGCGGTCAGGAATATCTTACGCTGTAGAAGAATTTCAGAGAACTCACATCTGTATCAGCCCTTGACCGTTTTGGCCAAGGGCTTTTCGTTGCGGAAAATGATCTTTAACCTCACATGATTCACGCGACCTTCGGGAAAAACGCCTTTTTTTTGCGTATTTTTAACACTAAAATAACATGCACATTACATACACTTTAACTACTAAATCCAGCAAATTATTCATTAGTTCACGATTCAGCACTACTCTATTGTTTTCATCGAGAAAAAAATCATAGATTTTTGTGCCCACCAACAAAATTTCCAGTAAATCCATGTTTTTTAAGCTAGGCTTAATATATATTTAATGATAGACAACCTGTCATTTAACGTTGAGATGCTAGAATGAAGCGGGTTGATTATCACTGTAAGTACGAGAGGAGAAGATTTGAACCCATGAATATTTCGTCCAGGCGGAAAAAAGGCTGGTCCGTGGCGCTTTCCGCACTGCTAATCGCCGGCATTGCCCTCCCCGCACCGCAGACGGCGTCTGCAGCCCCCGATTACTCCAATATCATCATCTCTCAGGTATACGGTGGGGGCGGCAACTCCGGCGCCCTGTACAAGAACGATTTTATTGAATTGTATAATCCGACTGATTCTCCGGTAGATTTGAGCGGTTGGAAAGTAAGATATGCAGGTGCAACCACTTCATTCTCGGATGACGACAAGTATGTTACCTCACTGTCCGGAACCATTCCTGCCGGTGACTACTATTTGATTCAAGAGGCAGCCGGCACCGGCGGAACTGTGAATTTACCGGTTCCCAACGAAGTAGGCAGCATTGCTATGGGTGGACCTAACGGAAAAGTTGAATTGTTAAATACCTCAGGCACAAGAATAGACCTGGTCGGCTATGGCTCAGCTAATGAGTACGAAGGAAAAGGCATCGCTGCCCCTGAAGGTGCGGCTCCTGTACTCAGCAACACCACTGCAGCCATCCGCAAAGCTTCTGATCTGCTTCCTGCCGGCAACCGCGGACTGGATACGGACAGCAATATCGCCGATTTCACCGCCGGTACGCCGGACCCGCGCTCTTCCGGTGTAGACAACACTGTCGCTCCTGCGGTCAAAGCATCCATTGCCACCGGTTCAACTGTACCTAAAGGCTCGGCACTCGCCCTTTCCACCGGAAGTGTAACGGCCAGCGTTTACTACAGCGTCTACATAGACGGCAGCGGCACGGCTGTTGAGGATTTTGCCTGGTATCAGGCCCCTCTCGTGCTTGAAGCCGACAGTGTGGCGATTAAAGCCTTTTCCAAGGAAGAAGGCAAGACTGACAGCTCCATCGCCCAGTTCAGCTACACTACACAGCAGGCGCTTACCGGCCTGACGATTCCGCAAATTCAGGGAACGGCCCACTCTTCGACCTATGCAGATCAGCTGGTCCAGGGTATTCAAGGGATCGTTACCTACAAGAACGGAAGCACCTTCTACATTCAGACCGCAACACCCGACAGCGATCCGCGCACCTCGGAAGCCATCATGGTATACCTTCCAGGCAATAGCGTAGCTGTCGGCGATGCTGTACAAGTGGACGGACGCGTCAAAGAGTACAAGGAATCCGGCTATGCCGACGCCGTCGATCTGCTCACGACCGAAATCGTGGCTGTACAGGCGGTAACGCTGTCCAAGGGCAATGCGCTCCCCGCCCCTACCATCATTGGCACCGGCGGCCGCACCATCCCTACTGCTACAATCTCTGCCGGGTTGACCAAAGCTCTCGAACCCGCCAAATACGCGCTGGATTTCTATGAAAGTCTGGAAGGCATGCGCGTGCAGCTCAATACTCCAAAGATAATTGGACCTTATAATAAATATGAAATTCCGGTCACCGTAAACAACGGAACCAGCACTACAGAGGTTAGCTCTCCGGCGGGAGGCCTGGTTCTTACCGGCGCCGACTTCAATCCGCAGCGGATTCTGATCGCCAAGGCACCAAGTACTCCGGTCAAGACGGGCCAAGTCTTCACCGGCAACATTACCGGTATTCTCGGCTATGACTACGGTAATTACAAGGTTCGTCCGGATGCAGCTCTTCCGGAGGTCAGCGCAGGAACCTCCATCGTGCGGGAAACTACGAGCCTGAAGCCGGAAGCGGACAAGCTGACCATCGCTTCATTTAATGTAGAGAATTTCTCCAAGACTTCCGGAGCCAGAATTGACAATATAGCCAAAGCCATCGTGAGCAACCTGCAGACACCGGATATTGTCGGACTGCTGGAGGTTCAGGACAACAGCGGCGGCACGGACAACGGCATCGTCGATGCCAAAGAGAGCTACACGGCCTTGATTGACGCCATCGCCAAGGCGGGCGGACCTGTGTATGCCTACACCGACATTTCACCGGAAAATAATAAGGACGGCGGCGCCACTGGCGGCAACATCCGTGCCGGCTTCATTTACAACACAGCACGGGTATCACTGGTTCCAGGTACTGCTGGCGACGCCACCACTGCCGTAACCTACACCAAGGATGGCGGACTCAGTCTGAATCCGGGCCGGATCGACCCGGGCAACGCGGCTTTCAGCGAATCGCGCAAGCCGCTGGCGGCTGAATTTATGTTTAACGATGAGAAGGTCATGGTCATCGCCAACCACTTCAACTCCAAGACCGGCGACTCAGGGCTGTACGGCGGCATCCAGCCTCCGGTAAGAAACAGCGAGACGCAGCGTGCGGAAATCGCCAAGGTTGTTAACGGTTTTGTGAGTGATGTGCTGACAAAGAACCCTGAAGCCAACATCGTAGTGCTGGGCGATCTCAACGACTTCCAGTTCTCGAACACGCTCAAGGTGCTCAAGGGCAGCGCACTGACCAATCTGATCGACACCCTGCCTCTGGGCGAACGTTATTCCTACGTCTATGAAGGCAACTCGCAAACGCTTGACCATATGCTGGTCAACAACGCACTGGCCAGCCAGTCCAAGCTGGATATTGTCCACATTAACGCCGACTTCATGGAAGAGGACGGACGCGTCAGCGACCATGATCCGCTTTTGACCCAGATTGATTTCGGTACGGACAACTTTAACCTGCGGGTATTGCACACCAACGATACGCATGCCCATCTGGAAAATATCACGAAGCGCACCTCTGCCATCAGCAGCGAGCGCACAGGCAACACGATACTGCTCGACGCCGGGGATGTATTCTCGGGAACGCTGTATTTCAACCAGTTCAAGGGTCAAGCTGACCTTGAGTTTATGAACCTGATCGGTTATGACGCCATGACCTTCGGCAACCACGAGTTCGATATGAACAAAGAGCAGCCGGAAGTGCTCAAGGATTTCATCACCGCTGCACAATTCCCGTTCATCAGCTCAAACATTGACTTCACTACCAAGAAGAGTGAGCTGGCAGAGCTGTACCATGACACTGTAGGAACACTTGCCACCAGCGAGAGCGCAAGCACCGCCAAGGACGGAAACATCTATCCTGCGGTGATCAAGGATGTTTACGGCGAGAAAGTAGGCATCTTCGCTCTGACCACCGAGGATACCGTCGGCCTGGCTTCTCCGGGCGATAAGATTATCTTCAACAATTATGTGGAAAGTGCCAAGAAGGCAGTGAAGCTGCTGGAAGATCAGGGCATCAACAAAATCATCGCCCTTACCCATCTGGGCTACACTGTCGATCTGGAGCTGGCCAAAGCCGTACCGGGAATCGATATTATTGTGGGCGGCCACTCCCATACGAAGCTCGATACTCCGACAACCGCTGCCGTCAACGGCAACGGTGACCCTGTGCTGATTGTCCAGACAGGGGAGTACAGCCTGTTCCTTGGCGAGCTGGACGTTACCTTCGACAAAGACGGCGATATCTTGTCCTACAACGGCAAACTGCTTGATGTGGGTCTGTTCGGCGAGGATCAGGCGGCCAAAAAGCTGCTTGCGCCATATGACGCCAAGCTGGCGACCGTCCGCAGCACTGTGGTCGGCCACACCAGTGTGGACCTGTACACCAACCGGTTGATCAACGGTGACTCCGTGCGCGTCGTGCGCCAGGAAGAAACGCCGATCGGCAACCTGATTGCCGACAGCATCGCAGACAAAGTGCGCGAGCTGATGCCGAATTTCGTGTCGGCAGAGGATCTGAAGACCATCAAGGGTGTGGTCGCCATCCAGAACGGAGGCGGTATCCGCGCAGCGATTGACCCAGGCGACATTACCATGGGCGAAGTGCTGACTACACTTCCGTTTGGCAACAGTCTGGTTGCGCTGAAGGTCACCGGTGAAGAGATCATCTCCTCGCTGGAGAATTCCGTCAGCGGCCTCAGCTCCGACCAGGGCCGGTTCGCCCAGGTATCGGGCATGAGATACACCTTCGATTCGACCAAAACACCGGAAATCGTCGATTCGGCATCCGGCAAGGTTACGCAGGCAGGCGAACGGATTATCTCCGTTGATATCCTGCAGGCAGACGGATCTTATGCGCCAATTGATCCGAAAGCTTACTATCTCCTGTCCACGAACTCCTTCATGGCGGGCGGCGGCGACTTCTACCGCGCGCTGGCCGCAGCGAAGGCAGACGGGCGTTATTACGAGCTTGGACTTCCCGACTTCGAAGTGCTGTTGTCTTATCTGAAGAAGCATGAATCGGTTGAAGCCAAGCTGGAAGGACGTATCACCGACCTGAAGGGTACCGCACCGGAGGAAGAAGACTTCTCCCTGCGCATTCTGCACACGAACGACACGCACAGCCATCTGGAAACCGTCGTGAAGCGGATGACCGCCATCAAGCAGGAGCGCACGCCTAATTCCCTGCTGATTGACGCCGGGGATGTGTTCTCAGGCACACTTTACTTCACCAAGTTCGAAGGTCTGGCCGATCTCAACTTCATGAACTATATCGGCTATGATGTAATGACCTTCGGCAACCATGAGTTCGATAAAGGTCTCGGCACCTTGAAGAAGTTCATGGATCAGGCGGAGTTCCCGTTTGTCAGCTCGAACATTGATTTTACAACCAAAGATAATGAACTGAAGGCGAACTACAAGGATGAGATCGGCGGCTTGGGCGGAACTGAAGTGCTCAATGGCCACATCTACCCTTCTGTTGTAAAAGAAGTATACGGCGAGCCCATTGGCATTTTCGGCCTGACCACCGAGGATACGGTAGGCCTCTCTTCACCGGGAGACAAGATCAGCTTCCAGAATTACAAAGCAAGCGCTGAAGCGACTGTAGCTGCACTGAAGGCAGAGGGCATTAACAAGATCATCGCCGTCTCCCACCTGGGCTACAATGTCGATCTGCAGCTTGCTGCAGAAGTCCCGGGCATTGACGTCATTGTCGGCGGTCACTCCCATACGAAGCTGGACACACCGGTAATGGTTAATAAAGAGAGCGAACCCACTTTGATTGTTCAGACCGGCGAGTACGGACAAAATTTGGGCGAGCTCGATGTCGAATTCGACGATGAAGGCGTCATTACCGATTACAGCGGCAAGCTGCTCGACGTCACCAAATTTGCCGACGATGCGCAGGCCAAGGAAATGCTGGCCGGCTATGACAAGGATCTCGCGGAAATCCGCCAGACCGTTGTCGGCAAGACCGATGTGCCGCTTGTTTATGAACGCGTAATTGACGGCAAAGCTACACGCGTTGTGCGCAAAGAAGAGACCAATCTCGGCAATCTGGTTGCCGACGGCATCAACGCCAAAGCGAAGGAACTCGTCAGCGGTCTGATTCCGGCAGCGGAGCTTTCCACGATTAAGGGCTTCGTGGCCATCCAGAACGGCGGCGGCATCCGGGCAGGCATCGACCAGGGCGACATCACGCTCGGCGAAGTGCTCGGCGTAATGCCATTCTCCAACAGTCTGGTAGCCTTGAAGGTTACAGGACAAGAAATTATCGACGCGCTGGAGAACAGCGTCAGCGGTCTGGAGACCGACCAGGGCCGGTTCGCCCAGGTTTCCGGCATGAGATACACTTATGACTCCACCAAACCGGCGGAAATCATTAATCCGACTTCAAATGTTGTAGAACAAAATGGCCAGCGGATTGTATCCGTAGAGATCAAGCAAGCGAACGGCAGCTACACCGCCGTTGATCCGAACGGCTACTACATTCTGTCCACCAACTCCTTTATGGCCGGCGGCGGCGACTTCTACCGCTCGCTCGCGGCAGCCAAAGCGGACGGACGGTTCTATGAACTGTACCTGCCGGACTATGAAGTATTTACGGATCATCTGAAAGCCGTTGGCACAGTCAACATCGGTACGGAGGGACGTATCACCGACCTGAAGGGCGCCGCACCGACACCGACGCCGACACCTGCACCAGGAGGTACCGGGGGAACAAATCCGACGCCGACACCTAGTGCTTCGGCAACACCGGCACCTTCCGCCGCGCCTCAGGTAACGACGATTACCCCGGCCGATCTGACTGCCAAGCTGGCGGCATTGCCTTCCGGCACCAGCGAGCTGGTCATTCCGGTAACCGCAACGGCAGGCGGCGCGCAGGTTGTGCTTCCGGGCAGCGCACTGCTGCAGCAAGCAGCGGCTAACCCTGCGACGGTGCTGACCTTTACAACCGGCACCGCCACTTACTCTCTGCCGCTTAGCGCTCTGAACGCATCGGCACTGACGGCGCAGCTTGGCAGCGGCGACTTCACGGTTACCGTGTCCGTGCTGACAGCAAGTGCAGCAGCGCAGAGCAGCGTGAGCCAAGCTGCAGCAGCAGGCTCTGTTACCGTAGCAGCACCAGTTATTGAATTCACGGTTACTGCTTCCTCCGGCAGTACCAGCGTGCCGCTGAACAGCTTCGGCAGCACGTATGTGAAGCGCAGTATTACCGCACCGTCTGCGCTGAATCCGGACCATGCGACAGCCGTATCTTATGATCCGGCCACCGGCAAGCTGAGCTTCGTTCCTTCCGTATTCACCGCCAAGGCCGACGGAACAACGGAAGTAACGATTCTGCGCAACAGCAACAGCCTCTACACCGTAGTAACATCGTCCAAGACCTTCGGAGATACCGGCGGACACTGGGCGCAATCGGCCATTGAGCTGCTGGCTTCCAAGCTGATCGTCACCGGAACCAGTGCCACGGCGTTCTCGCCATCGCAGAACGTAACCCGCGCCGAGTTCGCGGCGCTGATTACCCGCTCGCTCGGACTTGCTCCGATTAGCAGCGGAACGGCCTTCAGTGATGTCAGTGCAAACGCCTGGTACGCTGAAGCAGTACAGACCGCTGCGGCAGCGGGATTGATTACAGGCTATACGGACGGCAGCTTCAAGCCAGCCAGCCCGATTACCCGCCAGGAAATCGCGGTCGTGCTGTCCAAAGCCATGAAGTACACCGGCAAGGCCTTGAATGCCGACGCTGCCGCACTCGCGAAATTCAGCGATGCTGCAAGCATTCCGGCCTGGTCCCAGGCTGCCATCGGTGAGATTGCCGCCGAGGGCATTATCCAGGGCCGGCCGGACGGCACCTTTGCACCGCAGCTCTTGGCGACCCGCGCCGAAGCGGTAACCATGCTGGAGAAAGCCTTGAAGTCGCTGCAGTTCATCGACTGATCCGCTATTTCAAGCTCTGAACCAGCGAGTATGATCGCAGTTTGAGCCAAAGACGGCTCCGGGGACATGATGTCCCTGGAGCCGTCTTTTTTGGCGTTTACACGTAGTTTGGAAAAAAATTCTGCGATTCTCTTGAAATTGGAGTAATGTTCAAATATAATCTAACTACATATTAGTTCTATATTTATAGAACCAACTCAGGAGCTGAATAAGGAAGGTGAATACCCGTGTTCAAAGTCGAAATTGACTTCGCGCCAATGTACGAATGTATCAATAGCTTGAACGCCTTTTTGGGCAAGCAAAATCATAATGCCATGGACGCGGGCAAGCTTTGGGTCCGCGAGGTCCAGGATGGCTTTGCCCCCAGAACCCTGCAGCGAATGAAGGAGCTGGTTACGGCCTCCGGAGATTTCAGCTTGCTGCCTTTCATTTGGACCTGTCCGGGTGAACGTACAGTCAACGGCTTCCTGGATTGGTTCGCAGCCCTGGGTGCGGGAGAACTCTATGAGACCGCCGGACGCTTCGGCCAAACGGTGCCGTCCACTCTGCCGGAGCTGCGGGATGTGGCTGTAGATATTTTGCGGGAATGGAATCAGGGTTATTTCAGCAGCATTGATCCGGCGATTCTCACGGGGCTGCAGCAAGAAGCGGAGGCCAGGCGCGGGTCGCTAAGTGGCGGGAACGATGCGGAGGTGTTTGAGCAGGCCACCGCGGGTATGCGGCTGTATCCATCTGAACAATTGAAGCAGGTCATTCTGATTCCGCAATATCATGCCCGGCCCTTGGTTACTTCCGTGTTCTATGATGAATTTGTGTTCACCGCTTATTCCTGCGATGTTCTCCCGCCCGAAGCAGGCCGTCCGGCTCCGGCGCTGCTGCGCCTGACCCGCGCTTTGTCAGATGAGACCCGGCTTTATATCCTGCGCCTGCTGTCCGGCAAGCAGCTGAATTTCACGGAAATCGTAAAGGCGGTCGGCCTTTCCAAAAGCACCATTCACTATCACCTGATTGCCCTGCGGGCGGCAGGCCTGATCATCGTCCATTCCAGCGGTAAAAGCATCTCGTACAGCCTGAGGCTGGAGGCTCTTGATGGATTGCCGCAACAGATGGCAGCCTATCTGCAAAGCTGAGCCTGATGCCCGGGATTTGAGGAAACACACTAATTAAGTAGAGGTGAGGCGCATGCAAAAACGCAGTTATTACGGCCTGCTGGCTACAGTCTCCTTCAGCACGCTGGGAGATGCCGCCGGGCTGTTTGCGATGGAGTGGCTGGCGAGCGAGCTGACCGATTCCAAGCTGGCCTTGGGGGGAATCGCACTCGTTTCCGGTGCCTCGGAGCTGTTGCTGCGCCTGCTCGGCTCACCGTTGTCCGACAAGTTGAACCGTGTACGCCTGATGGCTGTACTGACCGCCCTGCGTATCTTGGCAATCGTCGTGCCGCTATTCATGGGCTTGACCGGGAGCCTGCAGCTGTGGCATTTATTCGTGGCGGCTATCCTCAGCGGTGCCGGTGCAGCCCTATTCATGCCCACCGCCATGGCTATTATTCCCGGCATCGCCGATGACCGCAAGCTGACCCGAGCCTTCGCTGCTGTCGATGCCTGCCGAAGTGCCGCCGTTCTGCTGGGTCCGGCGCTGGCCGGCGTCTTAATTACTGCAAGCGGAACATTGCCTACGCTGGGCATCAATGCTCTATGCTATGCCGCTGCCATCTGCTCCCTGCTGATCCTGCGCCGTATACCTGTGCCCGCACCAACCTCAATCCCGTTCTCCATCATGAGTTATCGGCGGGAGATCGCTGCCGGCTTCTCCTTCTACCGGCAGTTTCCAGCCATGCTGATGATCATGGGTATGGCCGCAGTCAGCAACCTAAGCTCTGCAGCTGTCTGGACAATGATGGGCCCTTATGTGCGGCAAATACTGCACGGTGATGCAACAGTTCTGGGCACACTGACCACAGCTCTCGCATTAGGGACTCTGGCCGGATTGGGCTTGATCTCGCTAATTGGAGAGGTCAAACGGCGGCGGGCAGTAATGCTCGGCAGCCTGACCTGTATCGGTCTCGCCACGGCAATATGGGGACTGTTCCCGGTATACCCCGTTGCACTGGCTGCCGTCTTTATTACCGGCGTCTGCGGTCCCTTCTTCGGTTCGCTTAGCTCCGCCCTGCACAGCAGACTAGTCCCTGCAGAACTTCAGGGACGGGTCAATTCTATCCGGCTGCTTATTGGCGGGGGACTCCAGCCCATCGGCGCTTTTGCAGGCTCGGCGGTGGCCCAGCTATCCGGCGTGCCCGCCATGTTTGTAGCGGCCGGTCTCCTGCCCGTCCTCTGTGCGGGAGTAATGGCTTTCCTACCCGGGCTCAAGGCGCTTGACGGCGATCTCGCAGCTCTGAAGGCCCGAATTAACGGCCCGCTGCTATCGCCTTCATTGCTCCATGACACCCCCGGGCAGCTGCCTGTCCATCAGTGAGGAGCAGCCGCCTCCCCGCTTGCCAAGAACCAGACACCTATGTAAACAGGCGACAGACGTTTATTGAGCGTCCATCGCCTGCCTGTACTTATCATTTTCATACCAGTGACAGCGTCTAATATCCCCTTCTTTGCGACGCTGTCTTATACTTCGCACACGCCGGTTAAGATTTCGTCTCTCCCGCGTCCGTCTCATAATGGCTGATATCCCCATGCAGCACGATTTCCGGCACGCCGTCCGTAATATCCACCCTGCACAGACAGGTCGGATGGATATAGGGGAGGTCCCACAGCTTCTCCATCGCTCTACCCTCGAAATACGCCATCAGCACCTTGATGATGACCGTATGCGTGACAATCAGTACCGTCTGCCCTTCATGCCGGCGGACAATGTCCATCAGCTTGGCAAGCGCCCGCTGCTGTGCACCGGCAAAAGTCTCACTGCCCTCCACCGCAAACAGCGCCGGGTCCTTCCAGAAATACTGGTATTGCTCCGGACTGCCGGCCTCCAGCTCGGCGGTGACGCCGCCTTCCCATGTGCCGAGGCCCAGCTCCTTGAACTCGTCGCAAGGCACAACCGGGACCGCCCGCTCACCGCGGATAATCTCGGCCGTGCGCACGGCCCGGAGACTGGAGCTGGAGTATACAGCGTCGATGGACTTGTCGCGCATCGCGCGGCCGAGCCACTCCGCCTGCCTTACGCCAAGCTCCGTCAGCGGGGAGTCCATATGCCCTTGCATGCGCTGCTGTACATTCCATTCCGTCTGCCCGTGTCTTGTGATGTATAGTGTCGTCGTCCCCATTTCTTCGCCCCCTGGCCAGTTTTTCTTGAACACCGCTTCTCTTGAATGGCAGCTTCGCTTCTCCCGGCTCTTTCAGCCGGGGGAAGTGACTGGGATTTACAGCGTATGCAGCCTTGTCGAGCTGGTCGACTAAACACGGCTAGTTGGATTATCGCCACCTAATTTCATCCTGTAACCGGTAATTTAACTTCTAAGTGGAAAACAGCAAACTAATCTGCCTAAAAAGCGCATCTCACACCTCAGAATGCTGAAATAGGTTGCTCAAATCCACTTAGTCTCACCAATTACACATAAACCCCGATATTAGTTTGCAATTATCCACTTAGTGGCCACTTCACCGTAAGACCTCCCGCCGCACACGCTCCAGCCAGCTCACCGCATAATCAACGATCTCCCGCTGCGGGATCAGCTGGGCTGCGGCGGCAGCTACATTGCCATAGACGATTCCGCCCGTATCGCGGGCAAAGTCATCGCCGAGCGCCCCGAAATCGTCGGAGTTCCAGTTATAATCCCTGAACTTGACCCATTGCCGCGCACCATCTACCAGCATCGGTGCTCCGGCGGTGAGCTCCTTCTTCCCGGCATACTCCGCCCGGAACTCGGCCAGATGCAGCGAGGTATTGTTCAGGTTGCCTACCCCCAGCAGCAGCACACTGCCGTGCAGATCATAAATCCGGGCCAGCGGCGAGCTGTCTCCGAGTCCAAACTCCAGCCCATGGCCGTCAATGATCTGATCCCGGTACTTGCCCCAAGCGGCGAACGAATCCGTCGGATGGCTGCTGCGCCGCACTCCGGACTGCTTGCGGAAGGTATCCGGGATAATGCCCATGCCCCGCAGCGCGGTCAAATCCGGATCATAAGGCGGCATCTGCTCCCGGATCGTCTGCCACCATTCCTCCGGCACCGGCGGATTGCTCCAGCCGGCCGGATCGGTCAGGTCGGAGGAATGGGTCGGCATGACCAGCGTTCCTTCCCTACCAAGCACTTCCTCCAGGGCGAGAATGACCGCGACCGGTCCGCCCGCCACCCACTCTCCCAGCGACTTGAAGGAGGAGTGCACCAGCAGCGTCATCCCTTCCCGCACACCCAGTCTGCGGAAATCTGCAGCCAGCGTCTCTACAGTAATCAAATTCCCTTGAATCATTTCCATGTCAATGTTCCTCCAGCAATTCCGCCCGCAACGCAGCCACACCAATGCCCAGGTACGCCGGCCCTTTAGTCCCCATACTCCAGATTCAAAGCTTCCGTAGGCGGGAAGGAACACGAAATCCAACGTAGCCCCGTCAAAAGTGGCCCTGCACTTAATAGGCCAGTCCGTCTATGGTTGGCATCCCGTCTCATTAAGCCTTCCCGTCTTACATCTGGCCAGTCCGCCTATAGTTGACCCTCCCGTATCCTACCTTCCCGCCTTACAGCTGGCCACCCAGCCTTACGGTTGACCACCCCTTACCCTGGAAGCGGATTGCTCCAGCAGATGCTTGGTCCGGTACTCTCCGGGCGAGATGCCCTCCATTTCCTTGAACACGCGGGCGAACTGCTTGCTGTTCTCGAAGCCGACCGCCGCCGATACGGCGTTCAGTTTGATCGTGTTGCCCTGCAGCAGCTCCTTGGCATGGCGGATGCGGACTTTTTTCAAGTATACGACAAAGCTCTCTCCGGTATAAACCTTAAAAGCCTCACTGAAATAAGAATAGCTGAGCGACACATGATTGCTGACCATCGCCATGTTCAGCGGCCGGGCATAATTCTCTTCGATATACTGCAGCGCCTTCTCCATATCCGCGTGCTCGGTATGCGCCGAGCGGATGCCGATAATATAGTCATTCACCGTCAGCAGCAGATGCTCCAGCGCCCGGTAATAGTCGTGAAAATGACGGTAATTATACATATTGCCGGCCATGCGGTATTGCTTCAGCACCTCCACCGAGGCCTCCCCGTGCATACGGAACACCTCGTCCAGCACACGTTCGTTGATGCTCCGGGCCACCTGCTCCACGTAGGACAGATCCAGATTCGGCAACTGCTCGATATGAAAAATCCGGCCCAGCAGCTGGCGAATTTCCTTCCCCCGGTCCGTGCCCAGCATATTGAGCAGCTTACGCAGCTCTGCCTCGGGAACCGGGAAGCTGAGCCGCCCCGTCAACGTGTCCGCCACATCCATGAAGCCGGCCTGCGGCGAGAGGAAGGTGTACTTCAGCGCACGGCAGGCCTCCTCGTAACATGTCCGGAACTCCCCTGCGTGTCCGGCCGTCCGTGAAATGCCGATCCGCAGGCTTTTTCGTTCCTTGGCTTCCGCCAGCTTCGGGAGCACCAGCAGCTGCTCCTTGCTCCCGCCGACCAGCACCAGCTTGCCCTCCCAGTCGGCCAGAACCTCCAGAAACCGCCGCTCCAGCGGACCAGCCAGCCGTTCGGCCAGGGCCTGCACCTCTTCCGGCTTCATCCGCGTGCCGTCGGCATAGTACCCGGCCAGCACAGCCAGCGTAAACGGAGCCGCAAGCGCGGCAAGCTCCTCCTGCTGCTCCGCCGTCGGCGCGCTCTCCTCCCGCATCAGCAGCCCGCGCAGCCGGGCGGCGCGCAGCTCGCGGCGGAAGTCCTGCGTCTCCTGCGCCTGCCGGCGGGCGGTGCTCTCCCGTTCCTGCTGCTCCCGGCCGATACGGGAGAGCACCTCGAACAGCTCGTCGCGGCGGATCGGCTTCAGCAGGTAATCCTTCACACGGTGGCGGATCGCATTCTTGGCGTACTCGAAGTCATCGTAGCCGCTTAAGATCACCACGGCGGGACCCTCTCTGCCTGCCGTCAGCTTCGCCAGAGATTCCAGCAGCGCAAAGCCGTCCATCACCGGCATCCGGATATCCGTAATAATAATGTCCCGGGGCTCCCGCCGGAACAGCTCCAGCGCCTCCTCCCCGTTGCCGGCCAGCGCGATGCTGTACATGGACGGGAATTCCCGTTCAATCATCGCCTTCAGGCCGTGACGGATCATTTTCTCATCGTCGACAATCAGCAGTGTTGTCATGGCTTGCCTCCCCCGGCAAAAAGAACTTTCGGCAGCGAAATGCATACCTCGGTGTAACTTCCCTGCTCGCTCCGCACCACCAGCCCGTAAGCCTCGCCGTAGAACAGCTGCAGCCGCTGATGCACATTCCGCAGCCCGATTCCGCCCGCCTTGCCGCCGGCTGACGCCGCAGCGGAATCCTCCGTATGCGGCTCTGCCTTGGCATAAATCGCCTCATGCAGCGCCTTGAGGGCTTCGGCTGAAAGCCCGGAGCCATTGTCGGTAATCGTAATTGCGATATCTCCGCCCGCTTCCTTGACCTCAATACGGATAACCCGCCCGTCGCTATCTCCGGTGTCCGCCGGCCAGGCATGCTTGACGCTATTTTCCACGATCGGCTGCAATGACATCTTCAGCACCTCCAGCTCATCATAAAACGGGTCGATGCACAGCTCCAGATGTACAGGGTGGTCGAACCGGATATTCATCACATCAATGTAATTCTCAATGTGGCGGACTTCCTCCTGCAGCCTGACGTATTCACCGGACCACTTGAAGTTATAGCGCATCATTCCGCCAAGTGAGGTCAGCGCATCGGAGATTTCCCGCTGGTCCTCGATTTCTGCCAGCATTTTGATATTTTCCAGCGTGTTATAGAGGAAATGGGCATCAATCTGGTTATGCAGCGTCCGCAGCTCAGCTTCCTTCGAGAGCGCCTGCTTGTGCACCGCCTGGGCCACCAGCGTATTGATCGTATTCATCAGCTTGGAGAAATGATGCGCCAGTTCCCCGACCTCACCGCCGCCGCGGATGCTTATGCCCGTATATTCCCCGCCCCGGCGTACCTGCTTCATCGTTTCGGTCAATTTACGCAGATTCTTGAGAATAAAGGCATTCATGACATAAGCAATGGCCGTTACCAGAAAAATAAATCCGATATTCGCCCCGATGAGCAGATTGCGCGTGCGGGAAATATCCTTCAGCACATCCTCCATCGACACCACATTGAGCAGCGTCGCCCCGATCCGCTCCAGCGGCGCATGAATCAGCAGAAAGGATTTGCCGTTTTCCTTGTAATGGACATCCCACTCCCCCGTATCCCGGTAATGCTGCAGCCGCTCCAGAATCGCCGCCGACATCTGCCCATTCGCTTCCAGAAAAGAATGATCCGGCCGCGTAAAGAGACGCAGATCACGGTCGGCAATGAACATCTGCGACTGGTTGTCGCGCACATCAGTATAGGTCTTGGGCGTGAAATTGTTCAGCAGCATATCCACCTGCAGCACTCCTGCATGATGCCCCGCAGGGATGCTGACCTCGCGCACCAGGGAGACCTTCGGCTGGTCCTCCGTAATCTGGTTCGCGAAACGCTGCATCACATCGGGATCGGTGCTCTGGAACACCCAGAGCTCCTGGTCGCCCAGTCTGAGGGCCTCCTGGTACCAGGAAGCATCTCTGGCCCGTTCCTCACGGAACAGAATCGGCCAGAATTCGTACATGCTGCTATTGTCCGAATACAGCCGCAAATGCTCGATGCTCGGGTTATTGTCCATAATCCGGCTCAGATTCCGGATCGTAATTGTGTTGAATTCAATCAGCTCCGAGAGCGGGGCGGAGGCATCATTCATCAGGTAACTCCGTACATCCTTATCGGAGATGACCATCTGGGCCGCCCGTTCCATCGTTTCTATCTGGTTCGTGACATGCAGCTTCTCCATCTGCAGGAGATAGTTGTTTTTGTCAATGGCATCGCTTACATAAGTCTTGTTGATGGTCTGGTACGAATACGTGGACACGAGAAGGCTCGGACCGAGAATAATAAAGATATAAGCCGCCACCAGCCTGCTCTGCAGCGATAACCGGCCAAACCAGTAGCTGAATGAATTCCATAGTGCCCCTATCCGCCCGCGCATGCCCATTCTTCCGCATCCTCCCTGCCCGGCTTTCCTCCGCAAAAGAAGAAAAACACCCAAAAGCCCGCGGGTGGCGGGCAATTGGGCCGGTCCTGTTTATTCCATTCCGAGCTTCTTCTTGTTCTCTTCATATTTCATCTGCCGGTAGGCATCAAATTCAGCCTGGCCTTCCTTATCCTTCTTCTCCAGATATTCGTTCCAGATCTTGTCGAATTCAGCTTCGGAGGAAGCCATCAGGAGCTTCGGCAGCGTCTTGCCGCGCAGATTCTTCAGCTTGGTGCCGATAATGCCCTCCGGCGAGTTGCCGGTCGGATCAATCAGCTGAAATTCCGAGGTGTTGATTGCTTTGCCGCGGGTCCAGTCCTCAAGCTGTTTGAACGGCTCTACCGATTTCGGCGCCCATTGGTCGGTGATGTTCGTATTCTGCATCATCCAGAAGGTGAAGGAGGAGCCGTATTTCTTGTCGAACTCCGCACGGTCCTTGTTCATCAGCTCGAACGCTTCCGGCAGGAACTGGTCCTTACCGTCAATTGTATCATAGCTGACGCCTTTTTCGCCCAGATATAAATCCTTGTTGCCCTCTTCACTGTTCAGGTAGCTCAGGAAGCGGATCGCCCGCTCTTTATTCTTGACGTTCTTGGAGATCAGCGTCACCGTCCAGCCGGAGATGCCGGGGCCGTTCAGGGTCGGCTGGTCCAGATTGGTGTTGGATGGACCGTCTACAGCGATATACACTTGATCAGGATTCTTCTGCTGGATCGTGCCGAGCTGTGCGGCGAAGTCTGTGCGCTGGTACAGCATCGCGAAGTAACGGCCCTGAGCGATCTTCTCTTCCATCTGCGCCCGCTTGTCGATGAAGATATCCTTGGCGAGCAGCCCGTCTTGGTTGGCCTGACGCAGCGTCTTCATCCAGCGGACATATTCCGGATCAGTCTCGCGGTCATAGACCTTGCCGTCCTTCTCCCATGGAATGGCCAGGAAGTTCTGAATGTAGCCTTCCAGCGAGTCGTTGCCGTTCTCGGTGAATTCATGTAGACCCAGCGGAATCAGCGGCTGGCCGTTCACCTGCGGGAATTTCTCCTGCGCCAGCTTCAGCGCATTCAGGAAGCCTTCAGGAGTACGCATATCCGGGCTGCCAATGGCTTCATAGATGTCCTTGCGGACCACAAAGGTCTGGTTCGAAACATAGTTAGCGCCGTATTTCTCATAATCAGCCGGAGACGAGGATGAGTTCGGATAGCCGTAGACATTGCCGTCTTCCTGGGTGTACCAGCCCAGCTTATCTTTATCGGATACTTTGAAGAAATACGGATCATATTCCTCTGCCAGCTTGTTGAGCGGCAGCACCATGTCGCCTTCGATCATTTTCTTGATCGCATCTTCCCAGAAGCCGAGCGTGATGAAGTCAGGCAACTGGCCGGACGCGATCATCGTGTTGAGCTTCTCGTTCTCGTTACCCGCAGGTACGATGAAGTTGATGTTGACGCCTGTTTTTTTCGTGACGTATTGTGAGGTCGGGTCTACGCCCCATTTATTCGGAAACCAGGAGAAGTTCAGATACCAGTCAAACGTTATCGGCGAGGTGTCGATCTTCCAGCCCGGCTCGTCAGCCGACAAGGCCGCAGCCGTTGGTTCAGCCGTCTGTTCCGCAGCCGCCGTGCTGGTTGCATTCGCATTCTCCGCATTGCCTTTGTTATTGGCCGCATTATTGCCGCCGCAGCCGGTCGCCGCAAACGCCAGCACCAGTCCAAGCGTCAGCAGCATGCTTGCTCTTGGCTTGTATTTCTTGCCCATTGTGTATACCCCTTTTCGCACAGAATATGAGTTTTTATACTATAACTCCCGCGCCACTTTCCAAGCGACGCCGGAGGAGTTACCATTGCGTCTAGCCTTTGATCGATCCAATCATCATCCCTTTGACGAAATAGCGCTGCAGGAACGGATAGACGAACACGATCGGGAGGGTGGTGACCACCATTGTCGCCAGCTTGATCGACTGCGAGGTGACGCTCTTCGTGACGCTGCTGCCCTGCACGGCCACCATCATCTGAGTAGAGCTGGACTGCGCGACCACCCGGAACAGATAGGTCTGGATCGGCTGCAGATCCGGGTTGTTGATGTAGATAATTCCGGCAAAATAATCATTCCACTGATACACCCCGTGGAACAGCGCGATGGTCGCAACTACCGGCATTGATATCGGCAGCACAATCCGGAAGAGAATCGACCAGTCGTTCGCCCCGTCGATCCAGGCCGCTTCCTCCAGCCCCTCGGGAATTTCGCGGAAGAAGGTCATGAAGATAATGAGATCGAAGAAGCTGAACATGACCGGAATAATGTAGACGAGAAAATTATCGAGTAAGTGCAGATCACGGTTCAGCAGGAAGGTCGGGATCAGCCCGCCGTTGAAGAACATGGTGATCGTGCCGAGCAGAATATACAATTTGCCGCCGATCAGATTTCTGCGGGACAGCGCGTAGGCTACCGTCGCCGTGAACAATACGTGCACGGCGACACCGATTACCGTCTTAGCTACGGTGATTGCCATAGCAAGCATGATTCCGGGGCTTTGGAAGACGGCCTCAAAGTTCTCCAGAGAGAACTCACGCGGCCACCAGTAAATGCCGCCCATCATTGCGTCGTTGCCGTCATTGAAGGCGTTGATCAGCACATACCAGATGGGATACAGCGTGATGAAGCAGATGCACAGCATTACCAAATTGTTGACGATGTCGAAGACGGCTTCGCCCGCCGTTTTGCGCTTGAGCGTAAACATATGAGATCCTCCTTAGCCTAGAACAGCGACGTGTCGTTGATTTTTTTGGAAACCTGGTTCGCGATCAGGAGCAGAATCAGCGCAATGACCGCTTTGATCAGGGTGACCGCCGCAGAATAGGAGAAGCGGCTGGAGACAATGCCCGTGTAGTAAATGTAATAGTCAATAACATTGCTGGCGCTGTCGTTAAGCGAATTGCGCAGCACGAGAATCTGGTCGAAGTTACTGTTCAGCACGCCGCTTACCGCCAGGATGAACAGGATGCTGATCGTCGATTTGATCGCCGGAAGCGTGACGAACCACATTTTCTGAAACCGTCCGGCCCCGTCAATCGTTGCTGCCTCGTACATTTCCGGAGACACGCCCGCGATGGCCGCCAGGTAGATAATCGCCGACCAGCCAAGCTCCTTCCAGATGTCGGAGGTGATGATGATCGTCCAGAAATAGCTGGGCTCCGCCAGATACGAGATCGGCTTGTCGATCAGGTTCAGCGCCAGCAGAATATTGTTGATAATCCCCACATCGGCCAGCCAGGTAGCCAGAATACCGCCGAGCACGACCCAGGACAGAAAATGCGGCAGGTAGGAAATCGTCTGAATGCTTTTCTTGAACCGCAGGGAGCGGACCTCATTCAGAAACAGCGCGAATATAATCGGCAGCGGAAACCCGATAAGCAGCTTGAGCAGGCTGATGCCCAGCGTATTGCGGATAACATTCGGCAATTCATCGTCGTCGAAGAATTCGCGGAAATGTTCAAGCCCCACCCAAGGTGCTTCGGCAATCGACTTGACGATGTTATATTCCTTGAAGGAGATGATCAGCCCGTACATCGGAATGTAGTTGAAAATAATCATCCAGACCACGCCGAGAAGGGCCATAATCTGCAGATGGCGCTGGGCCAGCAGACGCCTCCAAAGCGGGTTTTTACGTCCTTTACCGGTTTCGATCAGCTCCGGAATCAGCGGCTTCATTGCGGGATTTCCGTGCCCGCTTGTCTTGTTCTCCATAAAATCCGAACCTCCACCATCAATCTGTTTCTCTGTGTTAAGCGTTTTCATCTTTGCTTCTTTATTGTAATCGCATACACCCGGGCGAGAAAGGCTTCAAATTTCCGTTTTGGGGGTTCATTTTTCGGGTGGCAATCAGCATCACCAGCAACATCCGCTAAGTGGGCCTATGCTTGGCTGCTGATTCTGGTGCTATGAGGGGATTAGAAACAGTCCGCAGATAACAGCCACAGGTAGCAGTCCACAGGCGAAGCCTTAACCGTAGCTACCGTTTCTATAATTTGCGACTAGTTTGCGGCGAAGCCCGGGGGACGGACAACGGCTGGAAGTCACATTAGTTCCCGGAGTCACGGCTGTTGCTTGTGTGATGACAGCAATTCGGCATTGTCCGGAAGAGTCCAGCATTGTCCGGCTTTGTCTGGCACTTCCAACACACCTAACACTGCTCAGCACTGTCCAGCACTGTCCAGCATTGCTCGGCGCCGTCGAGCATTGACTGACACTGCCCAGCGTTGTCCAGCGCCCGTCCAGCACTGCCCAGCTCAAATAGTTGGATTTTCGCACACTAATTTCGCCGTTTTTACGAATTTCAGGTAGCGTCAAGAAGTTTGTGTAAAAGAGTAAAAGTATTCTTCTGGGACATCGGTGAGATGGTTCTCTTGGTGGGGGAGGCCTCCCCCACCAA
>NZ_VWRQ01000014.1 GCF_008635795.1 Paenibacillus tepidiphilus
GCATCTAAGCGTGAAGCCCCCCTCAAGATGAGATTTCCCAGTATGTAAGACCCCTTGAAGACGACGAGGTAGATAGGTTGGAGGTGGAAGTGCAGCAATGCATGGAGCTGACCAATACTAATCGGTCGAGGGCTTATCCAAATATCTAAACACAGATTCGTTTCGGATTCAGTTTTCAGGTGATCAAGCCTGGATGGAATACAAGCTTAAGACTGTTTGGAGAGATACCCAAGTGGCTATAAGGGGACCCTCTGCTAAGGGGTTAGACTGCGTAAGCGGTGCGAGGGTTCGAATCCCTCTCTCTCCGCCATTCCTATTCCATACTATTTAATGTGGCGGCGTAGCTCAGCTGGCTAGAGCGTACGGTTCATACCCGTGAGGTCGGGGGTTCGATCCCCTCTGCCGCTACCATATTCCCGGAGGCTTAGCTCAGCTGGGAGAGCATCTGCCTTACAAGCAGAGGGTCGGGGGTTCGAACCCCTCAGCCTCCACCATCTTTAACTTCGAATTATATTTACACCGTGCCGGTGTAGCTCAACTGGTAGAGCAACTGACTTGTAATCAGTAGGTTGGGGGTTCAAGTCCTCTCGCCGGCACCATTATCACCAATGCGGAACCGTGGTGTAGAGGCCTAACATGCCTGCCTGTCACGCAGGAGACCGCGGGTTCGAATCCCGTCGGTTCCGCCATTTTTATAATTAAATATGGCTTATGTATGGCTCGGTAGCTCAGTCGGTAGAGCAAAGGACTGAAAATCCTTGTGTCGGGGGTTCGATTCCCTCCCGCGCCACCATTCATGGAGGCTTAGCGAAGTGGCCAAACGCATCAGACTGTAAATCTGCTCACGTACGTGTTCGGTGGTTCGAATCCATCAGCCTCCACCATTTTGAGCCATTAGCTCAGTCGGTAGAGCACCTGACTTTTAATCAGGGTGTCGAAGGTTCGAGTCCTTCATGGCTCATCCGTCAAAAGTCATCACCATTCGGTGATGGCTTTTTTTGTGTTTTCTGTAAAAGTTACAATATCCCTTACACCACTGTTTAAAAATTCTGGTGCCGTTTAATTATAAGCTTATAAAATGGAGCAGAAATGAGGGATTTGAATGATATATGATGCCATTATTGTCGGCGGAGGCATTGCTGGTCTGCAGGCTGCAATCCAGTTGGGGCGTTATTCAGTACACTCAGTATTGGTGATCGACGCAGGAGGGGGGCGGTCCAGCTTATGCCGCAATTATCATAACATTCTGGGATTTCCTGAGGGTGTTTCAGGAGAGGAACTCCGGGATAGTGGACGGCGGCAGGCGGAACGGCTGGGTGTTCATTTCGCCACTGACCGTATTATCAAGGCGGAGAAGAGCGAAGAGCTTTTTTTACTGGGAGGGTCTGAAGGGGAGAAATATACGGGAAGAACATTATTGCTTGCTACAGGGGTAATGGACCGGTTTCCAGATATACCTGGGCTAGTTACCACGCTCGGTAAGACGGTCTATGTATGTCCCGATTGTGATGGATTCGAGATACAGGACAGGCGTACGGTGTTGGTGGGATCAGGTGATGCCGGGGCCAGGATGGCTTTTGTTTTACGGGAACGTACGGGAGATCTTACTTATGTTAACCATGAGCGCGTTCCGCTTACAGCGGAGAATCGTCAGCGTCTGCTGGATCAGAGTATTGTATACTTCGAAGAAGAGATTGAGCGTATCCATGAAGAGGAGGGCATGATTAGCAGAGTTATTTTAAAGAACGGTGATCAGATTCCTGCAGACAGAGGGTTCATTGCTTTCGGGGATAATGCCGTACATTCTGAACTGGCCGAGCAGCTTGGTATCGAACTGCACAAGAACAGGCACATCGAAGCCAACAAGCGCTCGCTTATGACCAGTATGGAACGGGTATGGGTAGCAGGCGATGTAGCCGTACATGCCGAACAGGCCACTGTTGCCATGGGGGAAGGAGCCATTGCGGGAATCTGGATGAATAAGATACTGAAGAAGCTGAACCCGAAGCCTCTGCCTCAGGCCAAGTATGAGCGGATAGAATCCATAATAGATAAAGGTCCGGGGAATTAACCACCGGTTGTCATACCTCCTGCCGCAGACAAACGCAAAATATGATAAAATAGGCGAAAAGAGCAAAAGTGGTGGAGAATGGTGACGATGGATAGTGAGACATTGCGGCACAGTTTGGAGCAACTCACCGGAAAGAGAACCGGAATCAAGCAGCTGGGAAGGCAGCATACGTCTGCCCTTTTTGGCTTGGCCACACAGCAGGAAGATCAGCCGGTCATTCATGAGGGAAGAATGTGGGTGTCCATCTATGAGAATGATGGCCGGGCAACCGCCATATGGATGGAGCTTGATGGGCTGACTCCCATGGAGATCCGGCTGGCCCATTATGCCGCGCGCAACTTTGCTGTCGCTTTGAAGGCGACCGGCTTTAAGGAAGAGGGCGAAGTGGAAGCCAGACAGCTCAGCGCCTGGTTGAATACTCAGCTTGAACAGGAGAAGAATGACGCGGAAATCCCTGAGGAGATTACTCTCAAGGGTCGGTTGTTCGGGGAGATGATCCCTTTTCTGCTCGTCAGCGAAAATGTGCATCAACCGCAAATGACCTACCGCACTTTAATGAAGCTGCTGCGCAATTATTTTGAGAACGATGTCCTGCTGATTCCGCTTCAAGAGAAGGAATGGCTGATTTTGGCCCGAAAGGAACTGCTGACCGGCGGGGATGATAAGGACGATGAAGAAGAGAATGCCGATGAGCTGCTGTCGCAGACCAGCATGGGATTGCACGAACTGATTGCCAGCGAGTGGGTTGGCGTGTTTCATTTGTCGGTCGCTCAAGCGATTGTACCGGTAAAAGGCTTAACCGGGTCTGTGGCTCTGCTGCGGGAGACGATTATGCTGGGCCGTATTTTTCAGGTCGGCGATTATATTCATCTGCCATGGGAGCTGCATATGGAGCGGCTGGTCAACAGCATTCCGGATCAGAAACGCAGGCTGCTTCTGGGGCAAATTGGCGATTATACAGCCGTACTCAGCGATAAGGAAATGCTGCTGACGCTGGAAACCTTTTTTGAAATGGACTGCAATGTCAGTGAGACGGCCAAAAAGCTCTATATCCACCGCAACACACTGCTGTACCGGCTGGACAAGATCAAGCAGGAAACCGGTGCCGACGTAAGGAGCTTTGGCGATGCCGCCATTGTGAAGTTAGCCATGTTATTGTATAAAGTGACGAAAAGAAAATAGGTTTTTTGTGAAGGTTACAAATAGCCTTTGAGGCGTGGCTGGGGTAAGATATAAATACAAGAAAGCGATTTATTTTTTTAATCCCAATAATATATCTGAGGGGGAAATACAATGGCAGGCGTACGTTTAGAGCATATTTTCAAAAAATACCCAGGTTCCGATAAAGCAACAGTAATGGATATCAATCTTGATATTAAAGATAAGGAATTTCTCGTACTGGTAGGACCTTCCGGTTGCGGTAAATCCACAACTCTGCGTATGATCGCAGGTCTGGAAGAAATCTCCGAAGGTAAAATGTACATCGGCGACCGCGTCGTTAACGACGTTGCTCCTAAAGACCGCGACATCGCGATGGTGTTCCAGTCTTACGCCCTGTACCCTCATATGAGCGTATATCAGAACATGGCATTCGGTCTGAAACTGCGCAAAGTGAAGAAAGAAGAAATCGACAAGAAAGTTCGCGAAGCTGCGAAAATTCTCGATATCGAGCATTTGCTGGAGCGTAAGCCTAAGGCACTTTCCGGTGGTCAACGTCAGCGTGTCGCTCTGGGCCGCGCCATTGTACGTGATCCGCAGGTCTTCCTGATGGACGAACCGCTTTCCAACTTGGACGCTAAACTCCGTGGTCAAATGCGCGCCGAAATCACCAAACTGGTGAAACGCCTTGAAACCACTTGTATCTATGTAACACATGACCAGACAGAAGCCATGACGATGGGTGACCGTATCGTAGTTATGTACGACGGTATCATCCAGCAGGCCGCTTCCCCTGAAGAGCTGTACAACGAGCCTACTAACCTGTTCGTAGCCGGATTTATCGGATCCCCTACAATGAACTTTATCAACGGTACTCTCTCCGAAGTTAACGGATCCGTTCGCTTCCGCGCTGAGAACCTTGATGTAGAAATTCCAGGCGGCAAAGCAACAATTCTGCGCAGCAAAGGTTACATCGGTAAGGAAGTAATCATGGGTCTTCGTCCGGAAGATATCCATGAAGAGCCAGTATTCCTGGAAGCTTCCCCGAACACCATCTTCACTTCCCTGGTAGACGTTACTGAAAACCTGGGTCATGAAATGCTGCTCTATCTGAGCGGTGTAGGCACTGGAACAGTAATCGCCCGTGTTGACGGCCGTTCCACTACCCGTGAAGGCAGCAAGCCGAAGCTGGCAATCGACATGAACAAGATCCACATCTTCGACAAAGAAACAGAACTGAACGTATTCCTGGGCTAAGATCGCCGTATCTTCCCTGCTTAGAGAAGCCGCCTGAAAGGGCGGCTTCTTTTGGCATTTGGTACGAAACAGAGAGATTCTGCATTTGGCGGGGATATGCTTAAGATTGCATTCACAGGCGTTATCCTTTAAGATAGCAGGAGAATTACCTGCGTTTGGAAAGAGACTATTTCGCAAACGGACACGGAGATGCGGACCCTAACCGCATTGATGAAAGGACGAATAATACATGGCTAAGAAAGTAAAAGTAGCGGAACTCGTGCAACACTTTCAACTGGAGGTCATCTCCGGTAAAGAAGGCCTGAAACGGCCGATTACAGTGGATGATTTGAACCGTCCGGGTCTGGAGATGGCCGGGTATTTTGAATATTATCCCGAAGACCGTGTGCAGCTGCTTGGCAAGACTGAGCTGGCATTCTTCTCGATGCTGCCGGAAGAAGAGCGCAAGAACCGGATTCGCGGAATTTGTAATGAGAATACCCCTTGTATTGTTATTACCAGAGGCCTGGAGGTACCGCAGGAGATCATTGACGTGAGCAATGAGAAAGGACTGCCGGTATTGCGCAGCGCCTTGGCAACTACAATATTCTCCAGCAGATTGACCAGCTTTCTGGAGGGCAAGCTGGCTCCGACTGCCACGATTCACGGTGTTCTGTGTGATGTGTATGGTGTAGGGATGCTCATTACGGGCAGCAGTGGAATCGGTAAAAGTGAAACGGCACTCGAGCTCGTCAAGCGCGGACACCGCCTGATCGCCGACGATGCTGTGGAAATCCGCCAAACGTCGGATAACCAGCTGCACGGTACGGCACCGGAGCTAATCCGCCACCTGCTGGAGATTCGCGGTGTTGGTATTATCAATGTTATGACCTTGTTTGGGGCCGGGGCGATCCGCAACCATAAACGGATCACTTTGGTGATCAGACTGGAAGCCTGGCAGCAAGACAAGCAGTATGACCGGCTTGGTCTTGATGAGGAGACGACACGCATCATTGATACCGATGTGCCCCTGGTAACGATTCCGGTCCGTCCGGGACGAAATCTGGCCGTCATTATCGAAGTTGCTGCGATGAATTACCGCCTGAAGCAAATGGGCTTTAATGCCGCATTGCAGTTTACGAACAAACTTACAGCTACCATTTCTGAAGACATGGATGATCTGGATTAGGAGAGTGGGAAGATGTTCTATTCATTAGCGATCGATCCGGTGTTCTTCTCCATCGGCTCGTTGCCGGTCCATTGGTATGGGCTGATTATTGGCCTGGGGGCGTTGGTCGGTTTGCTGCTGGCCATCCGCGAGGGCAAGCGCTTTAATATTTCCCAGGAATTCTTTATGGATCTGCTGCTGCTCGGTGTTCCTTCGGCGATTATCGGTGCCCGGATCTATTATGTAGCCTTTATGTGGGACGATTATAAGGATAATTTGCTGGATGTGTTCAAGATTTGGAACGGCGGGATTGCTATTTACGGCGCGCTGATTGGTGCGATTATTTGCGCCATCTTCTATTTCCGCCATAAAGGATATCCCTTCTGGCGCATCGTCGATATTTGCGCTCCCAGCTTGCTGGCGGGTCAGATGATTGGCCGTTGGGGTAACTTCATCAATCAGGAAGCGTACGGCGGCGTGATCGAGGAGTCATTCCTGCGCGACAAGCTGCATCTGCCTGATTTTATCGTCAATCAAATGTACATAGACGGTGCCTTCCATCACCCGACATTCTTGTACGAATCGCTCTGGAGTCTCCTGGGCATTATTCTGCTGATGGTGCTGCGCCGGCAACGATTTGTGCGTGCCGGTGAGATCTTCCTGTCTTATTTCATCTGGTATTCCATCGGACGTTTCTTCATCGAAGCCCTCCGTACCGACAGCCTTGGCTTCCACGGCGCAAGCGGGGTTGCCTCGCTGATAAACGGATTGTGGACCCCGATGGAATGGCTCGGCTTTGAGCAGGGCGCATTCAGCGCGGACTATGGCAATATCCGCAGTTCCCAGCTGCTCGCATTATTATTGATAGTGGCGGCTGTTATCCTGATTATTGTACGCAGAGTAACCGGTCAGGCCCGCGAGCGTTATATGGACCCCATTGTCAGCACTAAACCGGCGGTGGCCGATTCCGTAATTCCGGATGCGTCTACGCCGGCAACTAACTCCCAGGAGAAACCGGCAGGTACGCCGAGATCCGGGGAAGAGGAGCCAAAGGAGTAAGTAACGGAAATGATAGAATGCGTTCTTTTTGATTTGGACGGCACGATTGTCAATACGAATGAACTGATTATCAGCTCATTCGCACATGCACTGAAAGAGAATAACCTGCCGGTGATGACCCGGGAAGAGATGATTCCCCATATGGGAACTACACTGCATCAGCAGCTGAGGGCCTTTTCCAGCCTGGCCGATACAGCTGTGCTGGAGAAATCCTACCGTTCCTACAATAATGCGCATCATGATGAACTGGTCGCTTCCTTTCCGAATGTGAATGAAACGATGCAGGAGCTGAAGAAGCGCGGTATCCGCATGGGGGTCGTGACGACCAAGATCCGCCCTTCAACGATGAGAACACTGGAAATGTTCGATATGCTGCAGTATATGGAGACGATTGTTACAGTCAACGATGTGGTCCATCCGAAGCCGCACCCGGAGCCGGTACTCACAGCGGTTCAAGCTTTAGGAGTGCAGCCGGAACGGACCCTGATGGTGGGGGACAGCCCGGTAGATATCCAGTCCGCCAAGGCGGCAGGGGTTCTTGCCGCCGGTGTGTCCTGGTCGCTTAAGGGCGAGGAGACACTGCGTCAATACGGTCCGGATTATATCATTCATGACATGATGGATTTGTATAAAATTGTAGGGTAGAGGATGATGCGAACGTGAGGAACATTACCCGTTATCCCGTAGAGGAGCATAATTCCCTCTGGCACATCTACCGCACAGTTAGCCCGTTCAAAGGCGTGCGCAATTTTATATTTATCCAGCTTGCCCGCTACTGCCCCTATTTGCCGCTGAAGAACTGGATTTACCGGCGGATTCTCGGCATGAAGGTGGGAAAGCATACAGCATTCGGCTTGATGGTGATGGTGGACGTATTCTTTCCGGAGAAAATCACGGTAGGCGAAAACTCGGTCATCGGTTATAACACCACCATTCTTGCCCATGAGTATCTGATTAAGGAATACCGCTTGGGTGAGGTCATTATCGGTGAAAATGTAATGATCGGCGCCAATTCTACCATTCTGCCCGGTGTGACCATTGGCGATGGAGCCGTCGTGGCGGCTGGCTCTGTAGTGCATAAGCATGTGGCCGCCGGCTCCATGGTGGGGGGCAACCCGCTGCGCGTCTTACGCCCGGCGGCTGAGCCGCTGGAACATGAACAGCTACCCGCAACTGAATAAACAAGGCAAGACCGAAGCCTGCAGGTTCAAATTGCGTATTTTGCGCGAGGGGCTGCAGGCTTTTGGCATGTAAACTTTAGAAAGGCTTTAGAATTGTTTAAGCAAGCTTTAAGTACCGGGAATGGGGGAGAGGCGTTATACTTATGAAGTGACAAGCGCAATCAGCTTGCTCAGGGATGCCGCGGCATCATATCAGAATGAACAACCAGCAGGGACAGGCCTCCTGATATACGGCTCAGGCTTTCCGTTTGTATTCTCTATGAAGGACTACTATGCAGAGAAGAGGAAACTTATTGTGAATGCGGCCAAACAGCAGCAGCGCCTGCCCCAGCTGGATATTTTCCGTGCCTTGGCGATTATCGGTGTACTGCACGTCCACGCCTCATCCTTCGCAGCCGGGGAGCTTGCGCTCTCCTCGCCGTATTATTACTGGCTGAACGGGATGAATATCTTTTTCAAATTCGGCACGCCCTCGTTTATTTTTCTGAGCAGCTTCGTGCTGTTCTACAATTATTACGGACGTCCGGTGACGCGAAGCCTGATCGGCAGCTTTTACCGGCGCAGGCTGAAGTATATTCTGTTGCCCTATTTGCTGGCATCCATTGGCTACTATGTCTTGACCCTGTTTGTGAACGGACAGCTGATGCAGCATCCGGCGGAGAACGTATTGAGCTTTCTGCGCGCCCTGTTTACAGGCTCGGCATATGCGCACTTATATTTTGTATTTATCAGTATTCAGTTCTATGTGCTCTTTCCGCTGCTCCTCAAGCTGCTGCAGAGCTCGCGGCAATGGGTACGCTGGTCTTTTCCGCTGGGTCTGGCGCTGCAGTGGGGATTTATTTTCTGGAATAAATATCAGCTGCATATCGTGGAGAAGGGAAGTCTCGCGATTTCCTATCTGGGGTATTACATGCTCGGAGCGTTCATCGCTATACACTTTGAACAGATCAAAGATTGGCTTACCAGGCCCTGGATGGAGCAGACAACTGCACGCAAACGGTATACCCTGCTTCTGATCGTATTGTGGCTGGCTGCCGCAATGACTCATGTGCAATTGTGGTACAGAGCGCGTCATTACGGCGCATGGGTGGATTCGCTGTGGTACGAGCTGCTGTGGAATGTGCATACGCTGCTGTCTGCCCTGATTCTGCTGCTTGCCGCCTTCTGGATCTACCGGAGAGCGCCGCAGCGGCTTGTAGCCTGGTTGACACGTCTGGGCGAGCTGTCGTTCGCAGTGTATCTGATTCATCCGCTGTTCCTAGCCTTCTACCGGCTGGTGCAGGATAGATTGTCGCCGGATTCCTTGCTGTATGTCGGGTATGTATATGGCGGGCTGGCTGTCGCGCTGGCGGCAAGCTGGATCATTGCGCAGTGGACGTTCAGGCATATCGGAATCAGTTGGGTGGCACTGGGCAATATCCCCCGATCGCTCACACCTGCCGAGAAGCCTGTGCAGGGCACACAGGGAAGAACCGTCCGGGAGAAACCACAGGAACGCGGGTTATAAAGCCGGGAGTATGGGGCCGGATAATGCAAATCTAGTAAGGAAGCTTCGCGGGATGCGGATCTTATCAGGAGGATAGCTATGGGACAAAAAGAAAGAATTCCGCAGCTCGATATTTTTCGGGCGCTGGCGATTGTTGCGGTGCTGGCGATTCACGCCACTTCGCGTACGATTGCCGAGACACAAGGCAGCTCTCTGTTTCACCCGTTTCTGTTCATTAACAAATTCAGTCAATTTGCTGTGCCATCCTTTGTATTTTTAAGCGGCTTCGTGCTCTTCTACAATTATATTGACCGGCCATTGACCGGTAAGACGCTCGCCAAGTTCTACAGCAGAAGGCTGCTCTATATCATTGTGCCGTATTTCGTATTCTCTGTGCTGTATTTCATGCTGAAGATGAATGCGGGCAATACCTGGGGAATGGCGTTTGATGAAATGGCGCGGAAAATGGCCAAATATCTGCTTACCGGAACGGCTTACACACATCTGTACTACATCATTATTATAATCCAGTTCTACCTGCTGTTCCCGCTGCTGCTCTGGTGTCTGCAAAAGGTCCGGCGGCTTGCCGCCTGGGCACCGGTAATCGGCCTGGCGCTGCAATGGGGCTTCGTGCTGCTGAACAAATATATGACGAATCACGGCTACTGGCAGTTGTCCAAGGGCAGCCTGGCCATTACGTATTTCTCGTATTTCTTGCTCGGCGCCGCTATAGCGGTATATTACGGCTCGCTAAAGGCTTGGCTGGTCCCGTCGCGGGAAGGCTTCCGGTCTGCCAAAGGAGGGGTGTGGCTGCTTCTCTGGCTGCTGTGGCTTGCCGCCGGCATTGTCCATGTGGAGCTGTGGTTTAACAGCTATGTCCATAAATCGGTCATCAACAGCTTGTGGTACGAAGGATTCTCCAACCTGCATGCTCTGTTGTCCGCATTGGTGCTGCTGCAGCTGTCCTTCCTGCTGTATGGAGCCGGACGCAGCCTGCTGACCCGGATGCTGGTTTCAATAGGCGCATGCTCCTTCGGCATTTATCTGCTGCACCCGGCGCTGCTCTTTTATTACCGTAAGCTGCCGTTTCACGGAGGATCGCTTGCTTATACGGCAGCCATCTTCGGCGGCTGGCTGGTCGCACTGCTTGGCTCCTGGCTGGTGGTAGCGCTGGTCTTCCGCTACATTAAGCCGGGCTGGGTGTTGTTTGGCTCCGCCCCGCAGCAGCCTAAGCGTAAAGCAAAGGCATGACACAGGAAACGCCGGCACGTCCGATTGTAGCGGACGCGCCGGCGTTTTTGTGCATCATAGGGTCAGCCAGCCTGGGATTAAGAATAGAACGGCATCCCTGGCCTGAAGGCATGGATAGGATTTAAGGCTGCTTACGCCTCGCCTGCCTGTTCACGCTGAAACTCGGCGATTGCCGCATACTCGCTCTCCAGGCTGCGGAAGACAGAAATATAGATGGGCAGCAGACGTTTATACACTTTCGCATGATCCTTGTCCGGCTGATGACGGTGGGTGGAGCCAATCATGCTGTACACGGCATCCAGCGATCCGACGCGGCCCATGGCATAAAGGCCCAGCACAACCGCGCCCAGACAGGAGCTCTCAAAGCTCTCCGGCACGATCACTTCTTCGTCAAAAATATCGGCCATCATCTGCCGCCACAAGGAAGAGCGGGCGAAGCCGCCGGTGGCGAGAATCCGGCCCGGCCGGCCGATGTTCTCTTCCATGGCCAGCAGCACCGTGTACATGTTGAAGATGACACCTTCCAGCACTGCGCGGATCATATGCTCCTTACGGTGGTTCATCGACAGCCCGAAGAAGGAGCCGCGGGCGTCGGGGTTCCACAGCGGGGCGCGCTCTCCGCTCAGATACGGATGGAACAGGAGACCGCCGCTGCCCGGGGGCACCTGTTCTGCAATACGAGTCAGGACCTCATACGGATCAATACCGAGCCGTTTGGCGGTCTCCACCTCGGAGGCGGCGAATTCATCGCGTACCCAGCGGAACAGCATGCCGCCGTTGTTGACCGGTCCGCCGATTACCCAGTGGCGCTCCGTCAAGGCGTAGCAGAAGATGCGGCCCTTCGGATCGGTCAGCGGGCGGTCAACGACTGTGCGGATGGCTCCGCTGGTTCCGATGGTCGCTGCGATGACACCGGGCTCCAGGGCGCCCACGCCAAGATTGGAGAGCACACCGTCGCTTGCACCCACAATAAAGGGGGTGTCCGGCAGCAGGCCCAGCCTGTCGGCTTCATCTGCAGACAGGCCGGACACGCGATGGGTGGTGGGAACGGGCCGGGACAGGCGCTCAGGAGTGATTCCGGCGATTTGCAGCGCCTCTTCATCCCAATCCAGCCGCTCCAGATTGAACATGCCGGTTGCCGAGGCGATGGAATGGTCAACCATGTATTCGCCGAACCATTGAGCGAACAGATACTCTTTGATGGAGATGAACTTGTGCGTGCGCTGAAACAGCTCGGGTTGTTCGGCGCCAAGCCACATCAGCTTCGTAATAGGTGACATGGGATGAACCGGCGTACTTGTGCGCAAATAGAGTTCATGTCCGCCGAGCTCGTTCTTGAGACGGGCCGCATAAGGTGCGCTGCGGTTATCCGCCCAGGTGATGCAGGCAGTAAGCGGCTGCCCGTTCCGGTCAACGGCGATGACACTGTGCATGGCGGAGCTGAACGACACCAGCAGCACCGCTTCCGCCGGAACGCCGCTGTCCCGCATCACCGCCGCAATGGTGCTGCGGACGGCCTGTACTATAAGCTCAGGGTCCTGTTCAGCGACAGATGGGGAGGGCTGGTGAAGCGGGTAGCCCTGGCTCGCTTGGGCAACAATGCCGCCCTTCTCCGTAAAGAGGACAGCCTTGGTGCTTGTGGTTCCAATATCAACGCCAATCATATAGGATGTATTCAAGTGGATGTCCTTCTTTCTGCCGGTAATAGAATACTGGAAGCCGGGAGACCATTAACGGTAAGATAAAGTATATCTAATTATATTATCCGCGGGGCTTAGAGGCAAAGCCAAAGCCATAGATACCTGTAAGAGATAGAGACATGGATAAGACACCTCCCACTGGATTTCTCCTTAAACAGGGGTAATAATCAAGATGTAAGGTTGGATTGACGTCACAGCGGGTCCGTGATACGATAATGCCACTGCTTTAGTTTGTTACCACTCTACCATAGTAAAGCGTTTTGCGATCCATCTTTTATCAATGATATGAATGAATTGACGAGGTGAGTATGGAAATGTCCAAGCCAAAAGGTTTTGAGAAGCCGGCGGGTGTACGCGATTATCTTCCGCGTGCGGTAGCCAAGCTGCGCAAGATCGAGAAGGATGTTCTGCACTGCATGAGCCGCTGGGGTTACCGGCAAATGATTACTCCGACGCTGGAATATTACGATACGGTGGGTGTGGCCAGCTCCACCTCCGACCAGAAACTCTATAAATTACTGAATAACCGCGGGCAGGCACTGGTGCTGCGCTCGGAAATGACCGCTCCGGTGGCCCGGGTGGTCTCCTCGCTGCTGAAGGATGAGCCGCTGCCGCTCCGGCTGTCTTATCACGCCAATGTGTTCCGGGCGATTGAGGAGGAAGCGGGAAGGGAAGCGGAATTCTTCCAGACCGGCGTGGAGCTGGTGGGCGACGATTCACCGGAGGCTGACGCGGAGGTAGTGGCGCTGGCGATCGCATCGCTTCAGGCCGCAGGGGTGAAGTCTTTTAAAATCGCGATGGGGCATGTCGGATTCTTGGACGGTGTGTTCCAGGACGCCGTTAAGGACCTTCCCGAAGCCCAGGAGGAGCTGAAGAACCATCTGCTGTCGCGCGATTATGTCGCTTTCCGGGAGACGCTGCAGCGACTTGAGCTGCCGGAAGCGCAGAAGAGCGAGCTGGACGGACTGCTGCGTCTGCGGGGCGGCAAGGAAATCTGCGGACAGGCGCTGGAGATCAGCAGTCATCCGCTGGCCAGAACCTCCATCGAGCATCTGTGCAAGGTATGGGAGGTGCTGGTGGCCTACGGTGTCTCCGAGCATGTGCTGATCGACCTGACAATGGTCGGCGACTTCTCTTACTATACGGGCATGACGTTTGAGGGTTATGCCGCGGAGCTGGGCTTCCCGGTATGCAGCGGCGGAAGGTACGACAATCTGCTGCAGCAATTCGGCCGTCCTGTTCCCTCCACCGGGTTCTCGCTGAAAACGAACCGGATACTCGATGGGGTAGCAGGCGATCCGGAAGCGGAAGAACGCCCGGTTCTGGTCCAATACGATGCTCTGCGGCGCATGGAAGGCCTGGCGGAAGCTGCAAGGCTGCGCAGCGCCGGCCAGATCGTGGTAACCCGGCTTGTTACAGAACCGGAAGAGCTGGAGAAGGTAAGACGGCTGGATGCGGATACGGTGGAAGCTGCGGGCGTTCAGTACGGGGAGATTTATACGTTCGTATCTTTTGTCAGTGAGCATGGATGACGGAAACGGAGGGAACAACAATGGCACAAATACTGAAGGTGGCCATGCCTAAAGGCCGGATTTATAAAAAAGCCGCCGAATTGTTCCGTAAAGCGGGACTGCCGATACCGCCGGACGGCGAGGAGTCGCGGAAGCTGGTCATCTCCCTGCCCGAGGCAGGTATGGAGTTTATCCTGGCAAAGCCGGTTGATGTACCGACCTATGTAGAGTACGGTGTGGCAGACATCGGAATTGTCGGCAAGGATGTGCTGCTGGAAGAGGACAGGGATGTGTACGAGCTGCTGGATCTGGGCATTGCCCGCTGCCGGATGTCGATTATCGGTCTCCCCAACTGGGAGCCGGGCATTCAACAGCGTGTGGCGACCAAGTATCCGAACGTTGCTTCACGGTACTTCCGGGAACAGGGTCAGCAGGTGGAGGTTGTGAAGCTGAACGGCT
The DNA here is from genome assembly GCF_008635795.1 of Paenibacillus tepidiphilus. GTDB lineage: Bacteria > Bacillota > Bacilli > Paenibacillales > Paenibacillaceae > Paenibacillus_AQ > Paenibacillus_AQ tepidiphilus. The sequence continues at coordinate 14,281 of NZ_VWRQ01000014.1, forward strand.
CCATTGAGCTTGCGCCGCTGATCGGACTGGCCGACCGGATCGTTGATATGGTGGAAACCGGCCAGACCCTGAAGGATAACGGGCTGGTGGAATTAAACAGCATCTTCGAAATCACGAGCCGGCTGGTGGCGAACCGGGTCAGCTACCGGATGAAGAATGCGGAGATTCAGCAGCTCTGCGACCGGTTGCAGGCGGTGATTGCGGCACCGGGAGTGGCCGCAGAAGCCAAGCGTTAAGGACGGATAAGGGGGAGAAACGGTGAAGATACAGTCGAGCAAGGATTTCAAGCTTCAGCGGGAAGTGGAGTACGGGACGCCGGAGCAGAATAAGGCGGTCAAGGAAATTGTGGAGGCGGTCAAGCAGGAGGGCGATGCGGCGCTGCTCCGTTATACGGAACGCTTTGACGGAGCTGCGCTTACACCGGCCCAGCTGCGGGTAACGGCAGACGAACTCCAGGCGGCCTACGGGCAGGTGGAGGAGTCGTTCGTTGCCGCCATCCGTGCGGCGGCAGCCAATATCCGGGCATTCCATGCCCGGCAGAAGCGCAGCTCCTGGATGGATCTGCAGCCGGACGGCACGATCCTCGGCCAGATCATCCGACCGCTGAAGCGTGTGGGCGTCTATGTGCCCGGCGGCAAGGCGGCCTATCCGTCCAGTGTGCTGATGAATGTGATTCCGGCACAGATCGCCGGGGTGCCGGAGATTGTGATGGTCACACCGCCGTCTACGGGCGGCAAGGCGGGCATTGATCCTTACATTCTCGTGGCCGCTGCGGAAGCGGGCGTACACGAGATTTACCGCGTGGGCGGCGCGCAGGCCGTCGCCGCACTCGCCTACGGCACGGCGAGCATCGCGCCGGTCGACAAGATCTGCGGGCCGGGCAACATTTATGTGGCCCTGGCCAAACGCGAGGTCTACGGCGTGGTCGATATCGACAGCATCGCCGGGCCCAGTGAGATCGTCGTGCTCGCCGACGATACCGCAGAGCCGGCCTACGTCGCGGCCGACCTGCTCTCCCAGGCCGAGCACGACGAGATGGCCTCGGCCATTCTCGTGACGCCGTCGCGCAGCCTGGCGGATACGGTCGCTGCCGAGGTGGAGCGGCAGCTGCGGGAGCTTCCGCGCGAGGCGATTGCCCGCGCCTCGGTGGAGAACTTCGGCGCGATTATCGTAGTCGAATCGCTGAAGGAAGGCATTGATGTGGTCAACCGCCTGGCGCCGGAGCATTTGGAGGTTGTGGCCGCAGACCCGATGGGGCTGCTCGGCTCCATCGAGAATGCCGGAGCGATCTTTCTGGGACCGTACAGCTCTGAGCCGGTGGGCGATTATTTTGCCGGACCGAACCACATTATTCCGACCAACGGCACGGCACGCTTCTCCTCGCCGGTGGATGTGGATGATTTTATCAAGAAATCGAGCTTGATTTACTATAGCAAGGAAGCCTTCCTGCGGGACGGGGAGACCATTATGGAGCTGGCCCGGCGCGAAGGACTGGAAGGGCATGCGAGGGCGATTGAGATCAGACTGACTAACGAAGGAAAAGGCGGGGACGGAAATGGACAATAACAGCGCAGAAACTGTACGCAAGGCCGGATTAAGCCGCAAGACCAATGAGACCGACATTAAACTTTCCTTGGCCGTGGATGGCAGCGGGGTGTCGGAGCTTGAGACGGATGTGCCTTTCTTGAATCATATGCTGGATCTGTTTACGAAGCATGGCCAGTTCGACCTGTCGGTACAGGCTAAGGGTGATATTGAAATCGACGACCATCACACGGTGGAGGACATCGGGATTTGTCTCGGTCAGGCGCTGCGCGAGGCGTTAGGGGACAAAAAAGGCATCAAACGCTATGCCAATGTGTTCATTCCAATGGATGAGGCGCTGGCCCAGGTGGTGATCGATATCAGCAACCGGCCGCATTTTGAATACCGGGCCCAATATCCGTCCCAGCAGGTAGGCAGCTTCTCCACGGAGCTGGTGCATGAATTTCTGTGGAAATTCGCGCTGGAGGCCCGCATTACGCTGCATGTCATCGTGCATTACGGCTCCAATACCCACCATATGATCGAAGCGGTATTCAAGGCGCTGGGACGGGCGCTGGACGAGGCGACGCTGCTTGATCCGCGCGTGAAAGGCGTGCCGTCGACGAAGGGAGTGCTGTAGTATGGCTGTAGCCATTGTAGATTATGGTATGGGTAATCTTCACAGTGTAAGCAAAGCGGTGGAGCGTCTCGGCTACGAAAGTCTGGTCACCGGCGACCGTGAACAGATTCTTGCCGCTGACAGCGTCATCCTGCCGGGTGTCGGCGCATTTGGCGATGCCATGGCCCATCTGCGGGAGAGCGGTCTTGACCGGGTAGTCAAGGAGGTTGCCGCCGGAGGGCAACCGCTGCTGGGAATCTGCCTGGGGATGCAGCTGCTGTTCACCACCGGCGAGGAGCATGGTGAACATAGCGGCCTGGATTTACTGGCCGGCTCAGTGGTGCGCTTCGCCCCCAGAGACGGCTATAAGGTGCCGCATATGGGCTGGAACAAGCTGAGCTTCCGGCAGCCGGAGAATCCGCTGCTGGCCGGGCTGGAAGAGGGACATGTGTATTTTGTCCACTCCTACCATGCGCTTGCCGGGCGTGAGGACGATGTGCTGGCCGTTACGGATTACGGTCATCCAGTGACCGCTGTGGTGGGCCGGGACAATGTGCTGGGCATGCAGTTCCACCCGGAGAAGAGCGGGGAACTCGGCATCCGGCTGCTCGGAAATTTCTTGAAGCTGCAGGCAGAGCGGGCGTAAGCCCGCTATAACTATATTGCAATGGAAAGCGGGGAACGGCATGTCTTTTATTATTTATCCGGCCATTGATATCCGGGACGGGAAATGCGTAAGGCTGAAGCAGGGCGACTACGCCCAGGAAACGATTTATAACGACAGTCCGGTGCAGGCGGCTAAGTCCTGGGAGGCGCAGGGCGGACAGTTCATCCATCTGGTCGATCTGGACGGCGCCAAGGCTGGGCATCCGGTTAACGATGCCCTTATCGGCGAGATTGCCCGCAGCGTGAATGTGCCGGTGCAGGTCGGCGGAGGGCTGCGCAGTCTGGCCGATGTGGAGAAGCTGCTCGGGCTGGGGGTTAGCCGGGTGATTATCGGCACCGCTGCGATCAGCGATCAGGCCTTTACGGAAGCAGTGCTCGCCAAATACGGCGACCGGGTGGCCATTGGCATCGATGCGCGGAACGGCTTCGTCGCCACGCATGGCTGGCTGAATACATCGGAGGTCCGCGCGGAGGAACTGGCGAAGGAGCTGGCGGCGAAGGGCGCGGAGACCTTCATTTATACCGACATCTCGCGGGACGGCATGATGCAGGGCCCCAACGTGGAGGGCATCCTGTCCATGGCGCAGGCCAGCGGCCGTACCGTCATCGCCTCGGGAGGCGTGACGAAGCTGGAGGATCTGCTGCGTCTAAGCTCGCACAGCGGCAGCGGGATCGGTGGCGCAATCGTCGGCAAGGCGCTGTATACCGGCGATATTGAGCTGCCGGGGGCGCTTGCGGCGCTAAGCGGGAAGTAAAAGTAATGAAATGCAGTATGCTCCCATGTCTGTCAGGAACTTAGCATTCCGGAATCTTGGAGCAGTTGAACTAAAGATTGTTGTGTTGGGATTAGCCGTGACGCAAGAAAACAATTGGAATTCCGGTCGCTTCCCGCCCGTAGATTTCTTGATTTACACCGCTTGTTGCGGTTCCGGCCTCCGACTGATGGCTTTCTTGCACTAAAAGCTGATAGGCGAAGCACGGGCTGTCATCGTTTTAAGCTGCTGAAATGTAGATAAGTGATTATCCTCCACACAGGTCAAATCAATAAGATAAATGAGGAAGGCCAAGAGCACCCATGACTAAAGGCGACAGCAGCTATTGCTCTTAATGACCTCACTAACCGCTGCTAAGCTGCTAATTGCAGTTTCTACAACTATATCCATCTAAACAGACCGTTTCCCGGCTATAGTTGCATTTCGTACATCTATTTTCTTGCTTTAAGGCAGTTTGATCCCTATATGCTGATTTTAGTTGCACAAAATACATCTATCCTTCAAAAATGGGTGCATACCTAACAAATAGTTGTACGAAATACATTTATCCTTGTTGAATAGGGGTTGCTTTTCGTTCATCATACCTAAACAGAGCTGGATAAAGCCTGCTGCCAGCGAATTCAACAGCAACCAGCGGTATTCATCTGGAGAACAGGAATGGGCAGCGTACGGAAGTCCATAACTTAATTCACTTTCCGGCCTTATTCAGCCTAATCTTAAGTTCAACTCATATAACTGACTCATCGTCGAACTACCTGCCTCATTTCCATGCTTTTGTTCTTAAAGCAGGCCGGAACGAAGCGGCCGTCCCCGAAGGGGGCAAAGAACGCGGCACGCGAAGGTTTAACGCTTCTGCTGCAGCGGCCTGCTCTCACATTGCAGGAGCACAAGTGCCAAAGCGGCCCCGCAGGGGTAAGCGGTCCTTCCCCCGCAGACCCCGGGTGCCCTTAGCCCCCGGATGAAGCCAAACTTCCCGGGTGTCCAGAGGGCGGAGCCCTTGGGGTCCCCCTTGGCTAAGGGGGATTTAGGGAGATCTAAAGTTTGGATTTAAGGGGATCTAAAGTTTAGATCCGAAGTTTGTATTTAGAGAAAGCGAAAGTTTTACAAAAGAGACCGGAATCCAAAGGGGGGACCCATATGTTAGCCAAACGCATTATTCCCTGCCTGGACGTCAAGGACGGGCGGGTGGTGAAGGGCGTGAATTTTGTCAATTTGCGCGATGCCGGGGACCCGGTGGAGCTGGCGGCGCTGTATGACCGCGAGGGTGCAGACGAGCTGGTGTTTCTCGATATTTCTGCATCAGTGGAGGGCCGGGCTACCATGGTGGAAGTGGTGCGGCAGACAGCAGGGGAGATCGCGATTCCGTTTACCGTAGGCGGAGGCATCTCCAACGTGGAGGATATGAAGCGGATTCTGCGTGCAGGTGCGGATAAGATCGGTATTAACACGGCCGCCGTCACTAACCCGCAGCTGATTGCGGAAGGCGCGCGGCGGTTCGGCTCGCAATGCATTGTGGTGGCGATTGACGCCAAATATAATGAAAGCTGGGGCGAGTGGGAGGTCTATACGCACGGCGGGCGGAAGCCTACCGGCATCCGGGCGCTGAGCTGGGCCCAGGAAGCCGAGAAGCTGGGAGCGGGCGAGATTCTGCTTACGAGCATGGATGCCGATGGCACCAAGGACGGATTTGATCTTAAGCTGACCGCTGCCGTCAGCGATGCGCTGAGTATACCTGTGATCGCCTCCGGCGGTGCAGGAAGAATCGGTGATTTTTATGATGTATTTACGGAAGGGAAGGCCGATGCCGGACTCGCAGCTACAATTTTTCATTATAAGGAAATTGCCATTTCCGAGCTGAAAGCCGATTTAAAGCAAAAAGGGGTAGAGATCCGATGAGTAGCTTACCAGAGAAAAACACCCTGACCGGGGCGGAAATAGTGGCCAGTATCCGCTGGAATGAAGCCGGACTGGTGCCTGCCGTAGTGCAGGATGTAAGCAGCGGGGAAGTGTTGATGGTTGCCTATATGAACGAAGAATCACTGCAGCGCTCGCTGGAGAGCGGACAGACCTGGTTCTGGAGCCGTTCGCGCGGCGAGCTGTGGCATAAGGGCGGAACCTCGGGCAATACCCAGGCGATTGCCTCTATCCATTATGATTGCGACAGCGATACGCTGCTGGTTAAGGTGGTGCCGGAAGGGCCGGCTTGCCACACGGGGGAGAACAGCTGCTTCTACCGTGAAATTCCGCTGGATAAGCCGGCTGTTGTGCCGGGTAAATCCCAAACCGTCTCCGAATCTTCGGACCGTTTCGCCGTATTGGGCGAGCTGGAGCGGGTCATTGCCGAGCGTGAGGCTGAACGTCCTGAAGGTGCCTATACCACCTACCTGTTCGACAAGGGTGTCGACAAGATCCTGAAGAAAGTGGGCGAGGAAGCCTCCGAGACCATTATTGCCGCCAAAAATAAAGACAATGCCGAGCTGCGCCTCGAAGTCAGCGATCTGATTTATCATCTGCTCGTGCTGCTGCAGGAACGCAAGCTGCCGCTCGATGAGATATTGGCCGAGCTAAGCGCCCGCCACGAACGCCCGCGCCGCGATTAGAAGGAGGGCTGCTTCCTATGCATATTGATTATCACACGCATCACGAACGCTGCGGACATGCAGTCGGCAAGCTGGAGGAGTACGTGCAGCGGGGCATTGAGCTGGGCCTGCAGCAGCTGGGACTGTCTGACCATTTGCCGCTTATCCATGTCGATCCTGACAGCTACTATCCCGAAATGGCGATGCCGCTCAGCGAGCTTCCGCATTACGTGGAGGAATGCCTGACGCTTAAGGAGCGCTACCGCGGCGTTATTGAGCTTAAGCTGGGGCTGGAGGCCGATTATATCGAAGGATATGAGGAGCAGATCAAGGAGCTGCTGTCCCCGTATCCGTGGGACTATCTGATCGGCTCGGTACATTTTCTCGGGGAGTGGGACATTACCGATTTCCGGCAGGTGCACGGCTGGGAAGGCCGGCAAGTGATGGACGTCTACCGCCAGTATTATGCCGCAGTGCAGAAATCCGCAGCTTCGGGATTATATGATATTATAGGACATATGGATGTGATCAAAAGATTCGGCTACGGCCCGCAAACCGCGGAGGAACGCGCAGAGGTGCGGGAGCTGGAGCTTCGGACGCTGCAGACGATAGCGGTTAACGGTATCGCTATGGAGCTGAACGCTTCAGGTCTTAGCAAGCCGTGCGCGGAGATGTTTCCGGCCGAGCATGTGCTGGCCGAAGCGCTTAAGCTCGGCATCCCGCTGACGCTGGGCTCGGACAGTCACGACCCTGCGAGGCTGGGAGACGGACTAACTGAAGCGCGCAGCCTGCTGTACCGCCTCGGTTTCCGGGAGCTTGCCGTATTTGAGGGCCGCACACGGTCACTTGTTCCATTTGAACTATAAAAATCAGGATCGCAGGAGGGCATTATGCATCATCAACAATTACGTATATTTTCCGGTTCTTCAAATCCCGAGCTGGCTGCCGCAGTAGCACAGCGGATAGGTGCCCCGCTGGGCCAAATCAAACTCACCCGCTTCAAGAGCGGTGAAATTTATGTGCATTATGAAGAAAGTATCCGGAACTGCGACGTATTCTTGGTGCAATCCCTCGCTCATCCGATCAATGAACTGTTTGTGGAGCTGCTGGTAATGATTGATGCAGCCAAGCGGGCTTCGGCAAGAACGGTGAATATAATTGTGCCTTACTATGGATATGCCCGCCAGGAGCGCAAATCGGCTCCCCGCGAGCCGATCTCGGCCAAGATGGTGGCAGATGTGCTGACCACGGCCGGAGCGACCCGCGTTATTACAGTTGACCTGCATGCTGCGGCGATCCAGGGCTTCTTCAATATTCCGGTCGATCATTTGACGGCCCTGGACCTGATCAGCGGATATTTAAAGCGCAAACAAATCGAGAATCCCGTCGTCGTCTCACCGGATGCGGGACGCGCCTCCATGGCCGAGAAGCTGGCCAGCCGGCTGGATTCACCGTTCGCGATCATGATCAAGAAGCGGCCGGCCCACAATGAATCGGTCATTACGCATGTCATCGGCGATGTGGAAGGCCGGACACCGGTCATTATTGAGGATCTCATTGATACCGGGACGACGATTGTCAATGTGGTCGAGGGCCTCAAAGAACGCGGAGCGCATAACAGCATTGTCTGCGCCACCCACGGCTTATTCTCGGGCGATGCCCTGGAGCGTATGGACCATCCGAGCATTGATGAAGTGGTCATTACCGATACGATTGCGCTGCCGGAGGAACACTCCAGCCGCTTCAAGGTCCTGTCCGTCGCTCCGATGCTGGCTGAGGCGACACGGATAATTCTTGAAGGCGGGTCCATCGATAAGCTGGTTAGAGATGCGGGAATCTGATTCCCGCTTTTTTTGTGCACAGAAATCCCGCTGTTACAAACGGACATGTTATGTAGCATTTTCCTAACGGCGGCTTCCTCTAATGCTTGAGAATCTTCTACAGACATGTGGTATACTGGGTGAAGGCGCTTGATGCCATAACTGAAGAAGACCAGCAATTGTAGGGTGGGAGCGGGCATGAAGTGCTGTGCCGTCTCCTATTTTGCTTGGAATGGGGAAGCTGTAAAGGGGAGGTGCCTTGCTTCCATGATAGAGAGAACATCAGAGCAGGATGCGGACAACGGCAACGTGGTTCCGCTCACTCTGGATGCCAATTTTTTCTTTGAAAGAGCTGTACGGTCAATGGACCGCTTTCAATATGATAAGGCATTACGAAATTTCCGCAAAGCTGTGGAATATGAACCGGATAATCCGGTGAATCATTGTAATTTGGCGGGTATATTATCAGAGATGGGCGATTATGAGGCGTCCAATGAAATTCTGCTGCATGTGCTGGAGAACGTCGAGCCCGGTATGACCGAGTGTCACTTCTATATGGCGAATAATTTTGCCAATATGGATAACTTTGAAGCGGCTGAGCAGTCGCTGGTCACCTATCTGGAGGAAGACGCAAACGGCGAATATCTTACCGAGTCCGAGGAATTGATGGAGCTGCTGCAGTATGAGCTGGACCGGCCGGCACCGCTGGTGCGCATCCGCAGCCGCGAAGGCGTAGTAGAGCACGAACGGGCCCGCCGCCTGCTGGAGGAGGGGAAATTCCCGCAGGCCGTCAAGCTGCTGGAAGAGATCCTGGAGACGTCACCGGATTTCCTGGCTGCCCGCAACAATCTGGCACTTGCCTATTTCTATATGGGGCAGTTCGCCAAATCCCGGGAGTGCCTGTCCGAGGTGCTGGAGCTTGACCCGGGCAATCTGCATGCCCTGTGCAATACGGCAATCCTTCTGCAGTATGCCGGAGACAAGGAACAGCTTGCACCGCTCGTCTCCATGCTGGAGACCACGGTGCCGTTCCATCAGGAGCATGTGTTCAAAATGGCGACCACGATGGGGATTCTCGGCAGACACCGGATCGCCTACAGCCATTTCCGCCGTCTGCTCAAAGAGGTAGAAGCCGGCGGCGACGCCAGCCTCTACCATTACTGCGCGGCGGCTGCGAGCAACAGCGGCCTCTACGACGAGGCGCTTCACTGCTGGCGGCAGGCCGCGAGGCTTGATCCGGCTTCGCCGGTGCCGGGCTTCTTCCTGGCCCAGCTGCAGGCGTCCGTCCAGGCCGGGCAGCCGATGCTTCCGGTCAGCTACAACTATCAGCTGCCCTTCCAGGAGCAGCTGAAGCTGTGGACGGACAGCCCCGACCTGCTGGCCCGGGAAGTGCAGAGCAACCCGCTGCTGCGGGCCTCGTTCTTCTGGGCGCTGCGTTATGGCGACGCCGATACGCAGCGGCAGGTCACCGCAGTGCTCGGCCAGATCGGCGGCAGCGAGTCGGCCGAGATGCTGCGCGAATGGATGGAGCAGGAGCCTTCTCTGGAAGAAGGGCTGCAGGAGTCAGTGCTGCTTAGCCTGCAGCGCCTGATCGGTGGCCATGCAGGCGAAGACATGGTCGGCGATGAGCAGGAACGCCCGGCACTGGCCCCACAGAGAGCACAGGAGTGGAGAGAAGAGTGGCAGCGGATCATTGACCAGACGACGGCGATGATGGACCGGCGCTTCGATCCCCATCAGAAGCAGGCTGCGGAGCTGCTGTGGCGGCGTTTCGTGGACCGTCTGGGTCCGGATGTCCCTCCTTTGCGCCATACACATGGCTGGTCGGCGGCTCTGGAGTATATGGTCGCCAAGCTGTGCGGCCGCCCGGTCACCTACCGCGAGATTGCCCAGCGTTATGCGGTCACGGTCTCCATGGTAAGCCGGTATGCCCGGAGAATCGACGAGGTATGCGAGACCTTTGACGACTTGCCCAGTTTAGGTATTTTCCCGTCTTCTACGGAGAAGATATAATCTAATTAGTAACCAAGACATAATGATAACCTTGAGGAGGTCGAGTACATTGTACAAAGCGATTGTAATCGGAACAGGCCCGGCCGGCCTGACAGCTGCGATTTATTTGGCACGTGCGAATCTGAACCCGCTCGTCATTGAAGGATTGCAGCCGGGCGGACAGCTGACCACCACTACGGAAGTGGAGAACTTTCCCGGCTTTCCTGAAGGCATTCTTGGTCCTGAATTGATGGAGAATATGCGCAAGCAAGCAACCCGCTTCGGTGCCGAATTCCGCAATGGCTGGGTGGAGTCGGTAGACTTCTCTGCACGGCCGTTTCGCCTTAAGCTGGAAGGTAACGTTGAGCTGGAAGCGGAGACCGTCATCATCTCCACGGGGGCTTCGGCCAGATACCTGGGCATTCCCGGCGAGAAGGAGAATGTGGGCCGGGGTGTCAGTACCTGCGCCACCTGCGACGGATTCTTTTTCCGCGGCAAAAAGATTATTGTCATCGGCGGCGGCGATTCAGCCATGGAGGAAGCCAGCTTCCTCACCCGCTTCGCTTCCGATGTGACGCTGGTCCACCGCCGCGATGAGCTGCGCGCCTCCAAGATCATGCAGGACCGCGCGCGGGAGAACAGCAAAATCTCCTGGGCCCTTAACCGGACGCCGCTGGAAGTAGCGGTAACTGAGACCGGGGTGAAGGGGCTGAAGGTCCGCAACAACGAGACCGGAACAGAAGAGCTGGTGGAAGCGGACGGTGTATTCGTGGCGATCGGCCATACGCCGAACACGGCTTTCCTCGGCGGGCAGATTACGACGGATGCGAACGGGTACATTGTGGTGAATTCGGGAACGACGGAGACCAACATACCGGGCGTATTTGCCTGCGGCGACGTGCAGGACACCCGTTACCGCCAGGCGATCTCGGCAGCGGGAAGCGGCTGTATGGCCGCTATGGACGCCGAGAAGTATCTGGAGGGCAGTATGGTGCACGACTGGAGCGAGACGCTCGATAAATAAAAGGCAAACAGAAGCAGGCTTTCGGAGAATATCCGGGGGCCTGCTTTTTTTTGTGTCTCCGGGGTTCCTGCGAAGCACCTGTATCTGCCGAACTTCATGGGAGCAGATGAGGTTATTTTCAACTTAGTGATTGCAATCACAATAGGCCTCTTTCCGCTATGCTAATCTGATGTTGAGAAGAATTCTCAGTGGCGTGCAAAGCCGGTGGATAACGGCCAGCACCCGCGCACAAGGAGAAGATGAGCATGGGTAAGGTGCTTAGACTGGATGAGTCTATATATGATTTGGTAACGCGTCATCCCGAAATCACCGGAATTATGGTGGAGCTGGGATTCCACGATATCGCCAAGCCGGGAATGCTGCAGACGGCGGGACGCTTTATGAACCTGAGCAAGGGAATGAAATTGAAGAAAATCGATCCGGAGACCGTACGGCAAGCTTTTGAACGCCAGGGCTTTACGATTGTCGAATAGAAGGAACGTGCAGGAGCTGCGCAAAAACAAACCATAAAGGAGAGATTGAAATGAGCGAACTGATTAATAACCGCGAAATGGATGTGCCGGAGCAGACCCGCCGCCAGAACATGCTGAAAGAGATCATCAAGGAATTGCATGCCGGAAAAAGTGTCGAAGAGGTTAAAGCGCGTTTTGAAGAAGCCGTAGGCGATGTAACCGTAGCCGAAATCTCGGCGATGGAGAACTCGCTGATGATGGAGGAAGGCATACCCGTTGCCGAAGTACAGCGCCTCTGCTCGGTGCATACGGCGATCTTCAAAGGCTCGATAGAGCAGATTCACCGTTCCAATCAGCCGGAGGAGCAGCCGGGACATCCGGTGCACACCTTCAAGCTGGAGAACCGCGAGATCGAACGGCTGGTCAATTTCCGTCTGGAGCTTCATACGGGCAAATTCTTGAAGCAGGACAGCGCGGACAACATCTTCAAGCTGCTGGAGGATCTCAGCCTGCTGCTTGATCTCGACAAGCATTACAGCCGCAAAGAGAATCTGCTGTTCCCCTATCTGGAGAAGTACGGAATCTATGGTCCGACCAAAGTAATGTGGGGGGTCGACGACGGCATCCGGGCCATGATTAAGGCGGCTAAGGCAGCGCTCACTGATTACCAGGGCAATGCTGCAGAAATTGATGGAATGCTGAAGGACATCATCCGGGAAGTCAATGAAATGATCTTTAAGGAAGAGAATATTCTGCTGCCGATGGCGCTCGAGAAGCTGACCGAGGACGAATGGGTGAAAATCGCCCGCGAGAGCGATGAAATCGGGTTCTGCCTGACGGCCCCGGAGCAGGAATGGATTCCGGAACGCGCTCCTGAGCCGCAAGGTGCTGCTGAAACCGCTGAAGCCGGTGAGGAAGGGGCCGCTCCGGCCCAAGGCTTCATCCGTTTCGAGACGGGAATCCTGTCTCTGCAGCAGCTGGAAACGGTGCTTAACCATCTGCCTGTCGATCTGACGTTCATTGACGAGAATGATGTCGTACGCTACTTCTCGCACGGGAAGGAACGGATCTTCGCCCGGACCAAGGCGGTCATCGGCCGCACGGTGCAGAACTGCCATCCGCCGCAAAGCGTGCATGTAGTCGAGAAGCTGCTGGAGGATTTCAAATCCGGACGCAAGGATGCCGAGGATTTCTGGATCAATATCCGGGACAAATTTATTTACATCCGCTATTTCGCCGTCCGCGATGAGAACGGGAAGTACATGGGCACGCTGGAGTTTACCCAGAACATCGCACCGATCCGCGCGCTGGAAGGGCAAAAACGCATATTGTCGGAGTAGGCTACAAGCTCAGACGGTTATTAACGGTTTCCTTGCCGCACTGCAGGGAAGCCGTTTTCTTGTGGCCGGGAATCGTCAAAAATTTCATCCACCCGGGTGTGTCGCCTTTCCTTGACCGGAGGGGAGGCTTCTATTATAGTGGGTACGTAGGATTAACTATTTTAGCATAGAAAAAGGTGGCTTGTTACATGTCTGAGAACATCTACGTTGGCGTGGATTTAGGCGGAACCACGATTAAGGTGGGGATCTGCAATGCCGAAGGCAAATTGCTGCATACTTACGAAGGACCTACGGGAACCGCCGACGGCGTCGATGCTGTAATCGATAACATCGAGAAGTATGTGCGCCAGATTGTGGAGGACTCCCCGTATTCCTGGGAGCAGCTTGCCGGCGTTGGGGCCGGTTTGGCCGGATTCACCAATATTCGTGAAGGCATCATCATTCTTGCGCCTAACATAGGATTTAGAGATGTGCCGATGCGCTCCATTCTGGAGACCCGGTTAAGCAAGCCAGTCAAAATAGATAACGACGCGAACGTGGCTGCTCTGGGTGAGGCTTGGAGCGGCGCAGGACGTGGAGTGGAGAACTGCGTCTGCTATACGCTGGGAACCGGCGTAGGCGGCGGTATCATCATTAACGGCAAGGTCTATCAAGGATTTGCCGGTCTGGCCGGTGAGCTGGGCCATATTTCCGTTGTGCCTGATCTGGAAGCCATTCAATGCGGCTGCGGCAACATGGGCTGCCTGGAAACCGTCTCCTCGGCAACCGGCATCATCCGTATGGCCAATGATGCTGTGGCACGCGGCGACCGCACTTCGCTCTCGCTCGTGGAGAAGATTGCGGCCAAGGAAGTATTCGACGCCGCCAAGGCCGGAGACGAAGTGGCACTGCGCATCGTCAACCGCGCTGCCTTCTATCTGGGCAAATCGATGGCTGCGGTAGCTGCCGTACTGAACCCTGAAGTGTTCATTGTCGGCGGCGGCGTTTCCAAAGCAGGCGATATTCTGTTCGATGAAGTGCGCCGCGTATTCGCCAAGCTGGCGCCTGAACCGCTTCAGAAGGGTGTAACCATCGTGCCTGCAGAGCTGGGCAATGATGCCGGTATTATTGGTGCCGCAGGTCTCCTGCTGCGTTCTTAATCGACGGGAATTATTCATATATTAACCTGTGGGGAGGGACGCGATCATGACCGAAATCGAGCAAATAGCGCCCGGCGGAGCCACCCTGATTATAATTACGGGGATGTCCGGTGCCGGCAAGACCATCGCCGTACAAAGCCTTGAGGATCTTGGCTTTTTCTGCGTCGACAATTTGCCGCCCGTTCTCATTCCGAAATTTGCCGAACTGATTGAGCAGTCCAAGGGCAAAATCGCCAAAGTGGCCCTGGTCATCGACCTTAGAGGAAGAGAGTTCTTTACGGCTTTGTCCGAATCGCTGGCCTATATCAAGACCGAGTCCAGCATCGGCTGCGAGATCCTCTTCCTGGACGCTACCGACTCGGTGCTTGTCCAGCGGTACAAAGAGAGCCGGCGACATCATCCGCTTGCTCCGAAGGGCATGCCGCTCGACGGTATCCGCCTGGAGCGTCAGATGCTGGAGGACCTGAAGAACTCGGCCACCCTGTGTCTGGATACCAGCAATATGAAGCCGGCGCAGCTGAAGGACAAAATCGTCTCGCGGTTCTCCCAGCTCGGCAAGAACACACTCTCCGTCAACATCACTTCATTTGGCTTCAAGTATGGCATTCCGATTGACGCCGACCTTGTATTTGATGTCCGTTTTCTGCCCAATCCGCATTATGTGGACCAGCTGCGCCCGAAGACAGGCCAAGACAGCGATGTATACGACTATGTAATGAAATGGCCTGAGACGCAAGCCTTCCTGACCAAGCTGCTGGATATGCTGCAATTCCTGATCCCCCAGTACCGCAAGGAGGGCAAGGCCCAGATTATTATCGGAATCGGCTGCACCGGCGGGAAACACCGCTCTGTAGCGATTGCGGAATACTTGGGCAGGATGCTCGGGGTCAGCGAAACGGAATCCGTATCGGTCAGCCATCGGGATTCCGAGCGTGATCGGCATTAGGAGAGAAGGGATCATTAGTGGCTAAGGAACAGATTGGGCATCCGCGCATTGTTGTCATGGGCGGCGGCACCGGGTTATCTGTCATGCTGCGCGGCCTCAAAGAGAAGCCGCTCGATATTACGGCCATCGTCACCGTGGCCGATGACGGCGGCAGCTCCGGCATCCTGCGCAGCGAACTGCAGATGCCGCCTCCCGGCGACATCCGCAACGTGCTGACGGCGATGGCCGATGTGGAGCCGCTGATGGCGCAAATTATGAAATACCGCTTCAGTGCCGGGGAGGGGCTGGCCGGCCACAGTCTCGGCAATTTGATTCTGGCTGCGCTTACAGATATTTCCGGAGACTTCGTTACAGCCGTCCGTGAGCTCAGCCGTCTGTTCGCCGTCCGCGGGCGGGTGCTGCCGGCGGCAGGGGAAGCAGTGGTCCTTCATGCGGAGATGGCGGACGGAACGATCATCACCGGGGAATCGAAGATTCCCGAAGCCGGCGGCAAGATCAAGCGGGTCTTCCTGGACCCGCCGGATGTGGAACCGCTGCCGGAGGCGCTTGAGGCCATTGCACAGGCAGATGCCATTCTGCTCGGACCGGGCAGCCTGTATACCAGCATCCTGCCGAACCTGCTTGTGCCAAAGCTGGCGGAGGCCGTGGTGGCTTCCAAGGCAATCAAGATTTTTGTCTGCAATGTCATGACCCAGCCCGGAGAGACGGACGATTATACGGTCAGCGACCATTTACAGGCAGTGTACGACCATATTGGCCTGAATCTATTCGATTATGTCATCGTCAATGACGGGGACATTCCGGAGCAGGTACAGATTAAATACGCCGAGAAGGGCGCGCGTCCGGTACAGCTTGACCGGGAAGCCCTGGATGGCAGGTATAAGGTTATTGCCGACAAGCTGGTATTGTTCAAGACCTATTTGAGGCATGATACCAATAAGCTGAGCCATCATATTTATCAGCTGGTGGAGAACTGGACTTCCAGATAACGATACTGAATTGACATGAAAGAGGTGAGCCCCTTGTCTTTTGCGGCCCTGACCAAAAAAGAGCTGACGATGGTGGAGAGCCAGCCTTGCTGCGAGAAAGCGGAGATGTCCGCATTGATCCGGATGAACGGGTCGGTACAGCTTTCGAGCAAAAAGGTGGTTCTCGACATCTCGACGGAAAATGCCGCGATTGCAAGACGGGTATATTCTTTGCTTAAGAAATATTACCAGGTCCATATCGAGCTGCTCGTGCGTAAAAAAATGCGTTTGAAGAAAAATAACGTTTATATCGTCCGGATTCCTACTTCCGTGCAGGAAATCCTGAAGGATTTGCGGATCGTCTCGGAAGGGTTCATCTTCACGGATGGCATCGACAACGAGATTGTCGCCAAGAACTGCTGCAAGCGCGCATATCTGCGCGGTGCGTTCATGGCCGGGGGCTCGGTCAACAATCCGGAGGGCTCTTCGTACCACCTGGAGATCGCTTCGATGTATGAGGAGCACTGCAAGGCGCTGGTTGAGCTGGCTGGGGAATTTCACCTGAATGCCCGCTGCATAGAGCGCAAAAAAGGATTCATCCTATACATCAAGGAAGGCGAGAAAATAATCGAGTTCCTCAGTCTGATCGGTGCCCACCAGGCTCTGTTCAAGTTCGAGGATGTGCGGATTATGCGCGACATGCGCAACTCCGTCAACCGCATCGTGAATTGTGAAACGGCAAACCTGAATAAGACGATCGGCGCTGCCGTGCGGCAGATTGAGAATATCAAGCTGCTGCAGCGCGAGATGGGACTGGAGAATCTGCCGGATAAGCTGCGCGAAGTGGCGGAAATCCGCCTGGCCCATCCGGAGATTAATCTGAAGGAAGTCGGCGAGATGCTGAAAGGCAATGTCAGCAAATCAGGTGTGAATCACCGCCTGCGCAAAATCGATGAGCTGGCTGAGAAGGTCCGGAACGGTTGAATTATTTTTTTTCTAGTGTGGAAGAAGTTATAATGATATAATATTATAAAATTAATGTGAAATTTTTGGGCAGATCTCAAATAGGGGGTAAGCGTTTCATGACAAAGCACCCGGTAGTTGTACGTTTGAAGACGGGGCTCCATGCTCGGCCGGCAGCGCTCTTCGTGCAGGAAGCCAACAAGTTTTCATCGGAAATCTTCGTGGAAAAAGACGATAAAAAAGTGAACGCCAAAAGCATCATGGGCATTATGAGCCTCGCGATCAGCTCCGGCACGGAGATTTATATCAGTGCGGACGGCGCTGATGCCGATCAGGCTGTAACCGCTTTGACCAGTCTTGTCAGCAAGGAAGAGCTGGAGAACCAGTAAATGTAAGCCTTAACTTTGTGTATAAGGAGAACATGGCTGTCCTCCTTCCGGGAGGCGGCCGTTTCTTCCAGGAATATAAGGACACTGGTGCATCAAGTAGATATAAGTTATCGAGTTTCGTATGAAGGCCCTGCGGGGCTTTTTTTTGTTTCTGCCTGCTCTAAAAATATTATTTTCTCAACGCAATCTGACATGCAACATTATCCATGCTGCTTCGTCTAAAGGATACCAAAACCAATTATGAAAGTTGAAAGGGGACACTAGTCATGAACAAATGGGGTAAAACTATCGGTGCTGTACTGCTTGCAAGCAGCTTGTTAGTAGGAGGAATGGCGTTGAACGGAGGGTTCAAGGGACCGGAGAAGGCTTATGCCGCTGAAGAGGTGCAGAAGAACATTGTAAGCGTGGTAGGTAAAGGCGAGTTGTCGATCAAGCCGGATGTGGTTTATCTGTCCATCGGAGTCAGCACATCGGCGGCTACGGCGGAAGAAGCCCAAAAGAACACCGGGGCGAAGATCTCCAAGATTACCGCACTGCTGAAGGGCACCTGGGGACTGGCCGACAAGGATATCAAAAGCACCCAATTCTATGTGCAGCCGAACTACAGCTACTCCGAGAAAGACGGACAGCAGGTCAAGGGCTACATCGCCCAGCATACTCTGGAGGTAACTTACCGTGACCTTGCCAAGGTTGGATCGCTGCTGGATGCCGTATCCACCGCTGGCGCCAACAATATCGGCAATGCCCGGTTCGCGATTGAAGATCCGTCCGCTTTTGAAGCACAGGTGATTGAGAAGGCCATGGCCAACGCGGATGTCAAAGCAGCGGCGATTGCCAAATCGGCCAAGCGCAGTCTGGGCCAGGTTGTCACTGTCATTCAGAATGATGACGGCAACAATCCGGTGACTTATCTGGAGACGGCAGCTATGAGCAAGTCTTCTGCGGATGCAAACGGGGCTACTTCGGTAGAAGCGGGCGAAGTGAAAGTAACCACCCGGCTCAGCGTAACCTATGAGCTGAAATAGGATTGAATTTTGTAGAGGAAGCGCAGAATCTGGCCGGTATGGCCGGGGCTGCGCTTCTTTCTTTTATCAGGAGTATGCGTGAAATCTCTCATATTGTTTAAAGAAAGGTTACATTCTTTTTTGCAAAATACGCCAACGCTTAAGAAACTGTAAAGTGCTTTGTAACAACCGCAGGTTAAGTTCTCTTTATAATGGAAAGAGTGAGACGGGGCCGAACGCCCTGGAAGCATTGGTACGACACATCTTGAACATCATAACTGCCAGTGGAAGGGGACGAAATTATGAATATTATGCTGAAGGAACAGATGCGTAAATGGAGTACAGGAGTATTAGCGGCGGGGTTGCTGCTGGGGGGCGGATTCCTGCCGGGAGATATCGGGCGGGCTGCGGCTGCCACTGCCACGCCTGCTGCGGCTCAGTCCAAAGCGGTGAATCCGGCAATCGTGCTGAAAGCGGACGGTAAGATCACAAAGCAAACAGGCCTGTATCAGGACGGCAAGGTTTGGATTCCGGTGACATTCCTGCGTGACTCGCTGGGCATGGGCATCTCTTACGACAAGGCGGAGAATGCTTACACCATCGGTAAAGGGTATAATCAAGTTCGGATCGAAATCGTGGAGTATGGAATAGCAACCTATGTGAATAACTATTTTCTCGGTGACTACAACGCCCGGTTGGTGAATAACCGTTTGTATGTACCGGTTGATTTGCTCAGCGATTTTCTGGGCTATAAAAGCGACCTCAGTCTCGCAACCGGCCGTCTGAATGTGCTGAAACATGCACAGAATGCGATTACGGTCACTACAGAGGTGTATGCCAATGATCGTGAGGATGCGCCCATCCGGATTGAATATCCGCAGATCAGCGGACTGGCAAGCAGTGAAGCGCAGCAGACCATTAATTCCACGATCAAGCAAAGCGTTCAGAAGTTCGCTGACGCTTCTAAAGAGCAAATCTCCCGCAAAGCCGAAGACGAGCGGCCTTACGAATTCGACGGCGGTTACGTCGTTACGTATAACCGGGATGGTGTGCTGAGCCTGGTGCTTGACCAATACAGCTATACGGGCGGTGCGCACGGCATGAGCTATCGTGATGCTTACACCTTCTCCCTGAAGGACGGCAAGCGCCTGCTGCTGGGCGATCTGTTCGGAGCCAACCCGAACTACAAGAAAGAGCTGAACGCCAAGCTCTCCAAGCAGCTGAAGGCTGAGGGCGGCTATCTGGGCGGCTTTACCGGACTGAACACGGAGAAATATTTCTACTTAAAAGATGGCAAGGCGGTGCTCTTCTTCCAGGTCTATGAATATACGGCCTATGCATCGGGCTTCCCGGAATTTGATTTCACTTTCAAGGAATTGCTGCCCGATGGAAGCAGTCCGTTTGCTAAGCTGAAATAAACTAGCCGAATAATCTAATTACCGGCAAGCCCTTTTCTCCTGTCCGGGAGCGAAGGGCTTGTTCTTTTATGGGAATCATACGAATCCGGGCCTGTTGCGTGGGAGGCGCAGTTATACCTGCCGTTACGCGTTCACCCTGTCCTTCATAAGCTGGAGTATAGAGCGGCTTATTAACGGGAGGAGGATACGGATGATGGGATATCACTATACGGCAATCGGGGATTCTTTGACGACGGGGTTCGGGGCGCTGCCGGGGAACGGGTTTGTTCCCGTGTACCGCAGGATGGCGGAAAGGCGTCTGCGCGCCCAGGTCAGCCTAACTAACCTGGGTGTAAACGGTCTGACTACAGAGGGTCTCGAACAGCGGCTAAAGAGCGATTATCATTACCGAATGGCGATTCGGGATGCTGATCTGATCACGATCTCCATAGGCGGCAACGACCTGATCAAGGCGGCCAAGGCGGCGGGAGGGCGTCCCGGAGAGTTATCCCCGCTTCTGCAGAAAGCGCTCAGAAATTGTAAACGGAATTACGGAGATATCATGGGCACGATTACCCAACTGAAGGCGGGTCTGCGCAAGCCTTACATTATCCGTATCGTAGGGCTATACAATCCTTACCCGCAAGTGGATGAAGCCACGGACTGGGTGCGGGCGTTTAACCGTTACGTGGCAGGCTACAGCAGTCCGGTATGCGGATTTGCCCCGGTATATCGGGAGTTTGCCGGCAATGAGCAGGCGCTCTTGTTCATTGACCATCTGCATCCCAATGGACGGGGATACCAGGTCATTGCGAATAAGCTGAATGAACTTGGGTATGGAAGGCTGGGACACTGATGTGTAACAAAAAACAGGCTGCCTGGACCATGATGGTCTGGGCAGCCTGTTGATGTTCTTGCCGATTATACGCCTGCGGGCAGTGTCTTCTCGATGACCTTGTCGACGATACCGTATTCGGCGGCGTCGGCTGCGCTCATGAAGTAGTCGCGGTCTGTGTCCTTCTCAATGCGTTCCAGCGGCTGGCCGGTACGCTCGGAGAGGATGCGGTTCAGCTTGTCGCGCAGCTTCAGGATGCGGCGGGCGCGGATTTCGATATCCGTAGCCTGGCCTTGGGCGCCGCCCAGAGGCTGGTGGATCATAATTTCGCTGTTCGGCAGGGCGAAGCGCTTGCCCTTGGCGCCGGCATTCAGCAGGAATGCACCCATCGAAGCGGCCATGCCGACACAGATGGTCGATACATCCGGCTTGATGTATTGCATGGTATCAAAGATCGCCATACCGGCTGTGATCGAACCGCCGGGGCTGTTGATGTACAAGTGAATATCCTTCTCCGGGTCCTCGGCGGCCAGGAAAAGCATTTGTGCGATGATGGAATTGGCTACCACGTCATTAACCTCTGTTCCAAGGAAAATGATGCGGTCCTTCAGCAGGCGGGAATAGATGTCATAAGCGCGCTCGCCGCGGTTGCTTTGTTCTACTACCATAGGAATATAACTCACGTGGAAAACCTCCTTGAATTGGTTCTTCGTATGTGTTCATTTTTACTGTTACCGTATTAACCACATGATAAACAAATTCAAACAAAAAGTCAAAGAAAGTCAAACTTAGTTTCAAAAAAAAGAGCCATCTCATGGCTCTTTGGTTAATAACAATTATCGGCTGCTAAATTATGTACAAATGTGTAAATAATGGCGCGCCCGCCAAGAATCGAACTTGGATCTCAGGCTTCGGAGGCCTACGTCATATCCATTGGACCACGGGCGCAACAGAAATTATTATAATATACTTTTTATCGGAATGCAACATTGTAATTAAGCCGTTAAATAAAATTCTTCGTCTCTTTTCTTTGGACAAGCTTACTGAAGCTGAGCCGTACCGGGTGACGGGGATGTATAAGATGAAAACGGGTGGTGAATTATACTCTCGGAAGACTTGCACTCCGCGTGAGATTTGGGTAGAATATGGGTGGGACTTAAAAAGTTAACCCGGGACATTTTGAGACCACGAACAAGGGAATAGAGAAAGACGAAGTTGCAGGAGTGAAAGCATGCGTAATTTATTGGAAATCCAAAAGCAGCTTCTGCCTGATCTCATGGAAACCCTTAAGAGACGGTACACGATTCTACATCAGATCATGCTCTCCGATATTATCGGGCGCAGGACGCTGGCAGCATCGCTGGATATGACCGAGCGTGTGCTGCGCGCCGAGACGGATCTTCTGAAATCGCAAGGGCTTATTGAGATCGAAAGTGTCGGCATGCGTATCAGCGATGCCGGGCGCAGGCTGTTAGACCTGCTGGAGCCGATCGCCAAGAGCCTGTTTGGCCTGGATGATCTGGAAGAGAAGATCCGCACCACGTATAGTTTAAGCAAAGTTATTGTAGTCCCCGGCGATTGCGAGACTTCGCCGTTTACGAAGCGGGAATTGGGGCGCGCAGGCGCCAGGGCACTGCTGGGAGTGCTGCACGGGAACGATACCGTTGCCGTGACAGGAGGAACAACGCTGGCCGAAGTAGCCGATCAGCTAACGCCTCCGCTGTCCTTGTCCTATAAGAGCGCATGGTTTGTACCGGCGCGCGGCGGACTGGGAGAGAGCATGGAAATTCAGGCCAACACAATCGCTTCGACCATGGCCAAACGGCTTGGCGCCAACTACCGGCTGCTGCATGTGCCGGATCTGCTCGGCGAAGATGCCTATCAGTCGCTGGCGATGGACGTTAACATCGGAGAGATTGTCCAGATTATCCGCAAATCCCGTATTATCGTACATGGCATCGGGGATGCCTTGGAGATGACCAGGCGCCGCAGGCTGGATGAGACTACAGTGGCCGAGATCCAGGGTGAAGGTGCGGTGGCCGAATCGTTCGGTTATTATTTTAATGAAGAAGGCCAGGTTGTCCATACGATGCTGACGATGGGTCTGCGGCTTGAAGATATTGTCCGCACCGAGGTCGTCATCGGCATAGCCGGCGGCAAGCGCAAGGCCAAGGCCATTCACGCTATGCTGCGCTTCGGCCAGGAGGACATTCTCGTCATTGATGAGGCGGCCGCTGTCGAAATCGGCAAAGAAATCGACAAGCAGCTACAGCAAGTGCTATAGATCCCAGATTATGGGGAGCAATCGCTGATATTATGCATTATACTTAACATGTTGTCTTGACGGGCCTAATCCGCCGGTCTTGAATAAATAAAACGAAATCTAGGAGGAACTATTCAATGAGTGTAAAAGTTGGTATTAATGGTTTTGGTCGTATTGGACGCCTCGCATTCCGTCGTATTCAAAATGTAGAAGGTATCGAAGTGGTGGCCATCAATGACCTGACTGACGCTAAGATGCTCGCTCATTTGCTTAAATATGATACAACTCAAGGTAAATTCCAGGGAGACGTTGAAGTTCATGACGGCTTCTTCAAAGTAAACGGCAAGGAAGTAAAAGTTCTGGCTAACCGCAACCCTGAAGAACTGCCATGGGGCGACCTGGGCGTTGACATCGTTCTGGAATGCACAGGCTTCTTCACAACTAAAGAAGCAGCTGAGAAGCACCTCAAAGGCGGAGCTAAGAAAGTAGTTATCTCTGCTCCAGCTACAGGCGACATGAAGACTGTTGTATACAATGTCAACCATGACATTCTCGACGGTTCTGAAACTGTAATCTCCGGCGCATCTTGCACAACGAACTGCCTGGCTCCTATGGCTAAAGTTCTGAACGACAAGTTCGGTATCGTAGAAGGCCTGATGACTACAATCCACGCTTACACTGGCGACCAGAACACACTGGATGCTCCACATGCCAAAGGCGACTTCAGACGCGCACGTGCCGCTGCTGAGAACATCATCCCTAACACTACAGGTGCTGCTAAAGCCATCGGCCTGGTTATCCCTGAGCTGAAAGGCAAGCTGGACGGCGCTGCTCAACGTGTGCCTGTACCAACAGGTTCCCTGACTGAGCTGGTTACTGTTCTGAACAAGAGCGTAACTGCAGAAGAAATCAATGCAGCCATGAAGGAAGCTTCCGATCCGGAAACTTACGGCTACACTGAAGACGAAATCGTATCCTCCGACATCAAGGGTATCACTTTCGGTTCCCTGTTCGATGCTACTCAAACTAAAGTGCTGACTGTTGGCGACAAACAACTGGTTAAGACTGTTGCTTGGTACGACAACGAAATGTCCTACACTGCACAGCTGGTTCGCACTTTGGAACACTTCGCAAAACTGGCTAAGTAATAACGATTGCCTATAAGCAGCATCTATAGAGCGGAAACAGAAATTCCTTGTTTCCGCTCTTTCTGAATGGATTCGTAAGAAACCAATTTGGGTGTGGAGGATATATAATCATGAACAAAAAAAGTGTGCGTGATGTAGAAGTTAAAGGCAAACGCGTATTCGTGCGCGTGGATTTCAACGTGCCGGTAGAAGACGGTAAAATCACCGACGATACCCGTATCCGTGAAACCCTGCCAACCATTAAGTACCTGATCGAGAACGGCGCAAAAATCATCCTGGCCAGCCATATGGGACGTCCAAAGGGTCAATTCGTTGATTCCATGCGTCTTACAGGTGCTGCTGAACGTCTCTCCGAGCTGCTCGGCAAGCCGGTAGCCAAGGCTGATGAAGCCATCGGCGAAGCGGTTAAAGCGCAGATCGCTGAACTGAACGAAGGCGACGTATTGGTGCTGGAGAATGTCCGCTTCTACCCTGGGGAAGAGAAGAACGATCCGGAGCTGGCGAAGCAATTCGCCGAGCTGGCTGATCTGTTCGTCAACGATGCATTCGGCGCGGCTCATCGTGCGCATGCTTCGACAGAAGGCATTGCCCACCATCTGCCGGCAGTATCCGGTCTCCTGATGGAGAAGGAACTGTCCGTACTGGGCAAAGCTCTTTCGAACCCTGAGCGTCCGTTCACTGCCATCATCGGCGGTTCCAAGGTTAAGGACAAGATTGACGTCATCAACAACCTGCTCACTTTGGCTGACAACGTATTGATCGGCGGCGGCCTTTCCTATACATTCACCAAAGCTCAAGGCCATGAAATCGGCGAATCCCTAGTGGACAACGAGAAGCTCGACGTTGCTCTCGGATTCATCGAGAAAGCCAAGGAGCTGGGCAAGAACTTCCTGCTTCCTGTTGACGTAGTGGTTGCCGACAAGTTCGGTGCCGATGCCAACACCAAGATTGTAGACGTAACTGAAATTCCTGCAGACTGGCAGGGTCTGGACATCGGTCCTAAGACTCGTGAGCTGTATGCCGACGTGATCAAAAACTCCAAATTGGTTGTCTGGAATGGACCAATGGGCGTATTTGAAATCGACATCTTTGCCGAAGGCACCAAGGCAGTAGCGCAGGCTTGCGCAACGACCGAAGGTTACACTGTTATCGGCGGCGGCGATTCCGCGGCTGCTGCAGAGAAATTCCAGCTGGCCGACCAAATGGATCATATCTCCACCGGCGGCGGCGCATCCCTCGAATTCATGGAAGGCAAAGCACTTCCTGGCGTAGTGGCACTGAACGACAAGTAAGACCAGAAGGAGGCAATGCAAGACTATGAGTAGAACCCCAATTATCGCCGGTAACTGGAAGATGTTCAAAACCGTACCGGAAGCCGAAAGCTTCATCGCCGAAGTTAAAGGTGCGGCTGAAGTAGAAGGCGTGGAAACCGTAATTTGCGCACCGTTCACAAACCTGCCGGCACTTACAGCAGCTGTGAAGGGCACAACAATCAAAATTGGTGCACAAAATCTGCACTTTGAAGATAATGGTGCATACACAGGCGAAATCAGCGGTGTAATGCTGAAGGACCTGGGCGTAGAGTATGTTATCATTGGACACTCCGAGCGCCGGGCGTACTTCGCGGAAACTGACGAAATCGTCAACAAGAAAATGCATGCGGCATTCCGTCACGGCATCACACCGATTGTCTGTGTAGGCGAAAAGCTCGAAGAGCGCGAAGCTGATCAGACCAAAGATGTGTGCAAGGTGCAAACCGAAGCTGCTTTTGCAGGTCTGAGCGCTGAACAGGCTGCACAGGTAGTTATCGCTTATGAGCCTATTTGGGCCATCGGCACTGGCAAGTCCTCGACTTCCCAGGATGCCAATGAGGTTATTGCTTACATCCGTACGCTGGTTAAGGGTCTGTACGATCAAGCAACCGCGGATGCTGTCCGTATCCAGTACGGCGGCAGCGTGAAGCCTGAGAACGTAACGGAGTATATGAGTCAAAGCGACATCGACGGCGCGCTCGTCGGCGGTGCCAGCCTGCAGCCTGCTTCCTTCGTTTCACTCGTTGAGGGGGCGAAGTAAGATGGCAGCACCAAGACCGGTAGCCCTGATCATCATGGACGGATTCGGGCTGCGCAACACGGATGAAGGCAACGCCGTTGCCCAAGCCAACAAACCGAACTACGACCGTTACCTGAAGCAATATCCGAACACTACACTTACCGCGAGCGGTGAAGCTGTAGGTCTGCCTGAAGGACAAATGGGCAACTCCGAAGTAGGTCACCTGAATATCGGTGCAGGCCGCATTGTATACCAGGACCTGACCCGTATCGACAAGTCGATCCGCGACGGAGAGTTCTTTGATAACGAAACGCTCGTCGCTGCGGTGAGAAATGCCAAATCGACCGGTAAAAAGCTGCACCTGTACGCGCTTGTCTCTGACGGCGGGGTGCACAGCCACATCAATCACCTGTTCGCAATGCTGGATCTGGCCAAGAAAGAAGATATGCCTGAAGTATTCATTCATGCCTTCATGGACGGCCGGGACGTACCTCCGGACAGCGGACAGAAGTTTGTCCAAGCGCTGATCGCGAAGATTGAAGAAGTGGGCGTAGGCACTATCGCTACCGTATCCGGCCGTTACTACGCGATGGACCGCGACAAACGCTGGGAGCGTGTAGAGAAGGCTTACCGCGCCATGGTTTACGGCGAAGGCCCGAAATATACCGACGCACTGCAGGCCATTACTGCTTCTTACCAGAATTCAGTGTATGATGAATTTGTTGAGCCAAGCGTAATTGTCGACAATGAAGGTAACCCGGTAACGAAAGTGGAAAGCGGCGATTCCGTCGTGTTCCTCAACTTCCGTCCGGACCGTGCCATTCAGCTGTCGCAGGTGTTCACCAACTCGGACTTCCGCGGTTTTGACCGTGGGCCGTTGTTCCCGCAGAATCTGCATTTTGTATGCTTGACCACCTTCAGTGAGACTGTTCAGGGGTATGTGGCTTATTCGCCGAAGAACCTGGACAATACGCTGGGCGAAGTGCTGGTACAGCAGAACAAGAAGCAGCTGCGCATTGCGGAGACCGAAAAGTATCCGCATGTTACCTTCTTCTTCAGCGGCGGACGCGATGAGGAGCTGCCGGGTGAAACCCGCATCCTGATCAACTCGCCGAAAGTGGCAACCTATGACCTCAAGCCTGAGATGAGCGCATACGAAGTGGCGGCGGCCTGCGTAGCGGAAATCGAAGCTGAGAGACAGGATGCCATCATCCTCAACTTTGCCAATCCTGATATGGTAGGCCATTCCGGTATGCTGGAGCCTACAATCAAGGCGGTTGAAGTGACCGATGAGTGTGTAGGCAAGGTTGTTGACGCTGTTGTCGCCAAGGGCGGCGTAGCGATCATCATTGCCGACCACGGCAACGCCGATATGGTATTCGACGAGGAAGGCCGTCCGTTTACGGCGCATACGACCAATCCGGTTCCGTTCATCGTCACCAGCGAGAACGTGGTTCTGCGTGAGTCCGGCATTCTTGCCGATGTAGCCCCAACCATTCTTGATCTGATGGGACTTCCGCAGCCTGCGGAAATGACCGGCCAATCCATGATTGCCAGCCGTAAATAATGGAAACAGCTATACTTAAGGTACAACCCAAATCAAACGTTTAAAGGAGATTAACTTACATGACTATTATTTCTGATGTGTATGCACGCGAAGTCCTTGACTCCCGCGGTAACCCTACTGTAGAGGTTGACGTTTACCTGGAATCCGGCGCTAAAGGCCGCGCTATCGTTCCTTCCGGTGCTTCCACTGGCGCTCATGAAGCTGTAGAGCTTCGTGACGGCGACAAATCCCGTTACATGGGCAAAGGCGTTCTGAAAGCTGTTGAGAACGTAAACGAAATCATCGCTCCAGAAGTAATCGGTATGGACGCTCTTGACCAAGTGGGCATCGACAAGCTGATGATCACGCTGGACGGAACTCCTAACAAAGGCAAGCTGGGCGCTAACGCAATCCTGGCTGTATCCATGGCAGTAGCTCGCGCAGCTGCAGCAGCTCTGGATATTCCTTTGTACGTATACCTGGGCGGATTCAACGCTAAAGCACTGCCAGTACCAATGATGAACATCATCAACGGTGGTGAGCATGCCGACAACAACATCGACGTTCAAGAGTTCATGGTTCTGCCAGTAGGCGCTCCAAGCTTCAAAGAAGCTCTGCGTACAGGTGCTGAAATCTTCCACAACCTGAAATCCGTACTGCAGTCCAAAGGCCTGAACACAGCTGTAGGTGACGAAGGCGGCTTCGCTCCTAACCTTGGTTCCAACGAAGAAGCAATCACTACAATCATCGAAGCGATCGAAAAAGCCGGTTACAAACCAGGCGTTGACGTATTCCTGGGTATGGACGTTGCTTCCACTGAGTTCTACAAAGATGGCAAGTACACACTTGCTGGCGAAGGCAAATCCTACACTTCCGCTGAGTATGTTGACCTGCTGGCTTCCTGGGTTGAGAAGTACCCAATCATCACCATCGAAGACGGTATGTCCGAAGACGACTGGGAAGGCTGGAAGCTGCTCACTGAAAAATTGGGCGACAAAGTTCAATTGGTTGGTGACGACCTGTTCGTTACTAACACTGAGCGTCTTGCTACAGGTATCGAAAAAGGTATCGGTAACTCCATCCTGGTTAAGGTTAACCAGATTGGTACACTGACTGAAACTTTCGATGCTATCGAAATGGCTAAACGTGCCGGCTACACTGCTGTTATCTCCCACCGTTCCGGTGAGTCCGAAGACAGCACCATCGCTGACATCGCTGTTGCTACCAACGCTGGCCAGATCAAAACGGGTGCTCCTTCCCGTACAGACCGTGTTGCCAAGTACAACCAATTGCTTCGCATCGAAGACGAACTGGGTGAACTGGCTCAATACAACGGCCTGAAATCCTTCTACAACCTCAAAAGATAAGAAGTAAGCCGATAACGGACACCCCGCAGCCATGCGTATGGCTGCGGGGTGTTTTTGTGTAACCACAGGCAAGAAATATTGTACTCCTTGCAGGTATGTGATATACTAAGAATGCTGTTTATGAGACGAGAACTCTATTTTAGTATAGATAGCGATGCTCGCACGTAGGAGGTGGAAGTGAATGGATATCTTTTTGAAAATTGTGCTTCTTATTTTTGCCGTAGGCCTGATTGCGGTCGTTCTTCTGCAGAAAGGGAAAAGCGCGGGTCTCTCCGGTGCCATCTCCGGCGGTGCTGAGCATCTTTTTGGCAAGACCAAGGCGCGTGGTATGGAGCTTGTGCTGCAGCGTGTAACGGTTGGACTTGCAGCTGGCTTCTTCATTATGTCGATTGTCGTAGCCATTTTTGTAGATTAATTGTAGCTGTTAAGCCTTCGCCTCATTCGATTCCGGATGGGGTGGGGGCTTTTTTGATGGCTGAGGACCCCTGCAAAGTGTTTGGCTTGGCTGTTAGGCCCGGCTTCGCTTTGCGGGGTTGTTTTATATATGGGCCATGATAGGAGCTTTAGCGGCGGTTTATTGACTTGCAGGGATGCAAGGGATTGATTTCGTGTATACTAGGGTATGAGTATAGAGAGGTAATATTTGCTTGAGGAGCAACAGAAGACGAGGCAATACATATCATTGCCGGCAGCCGGAAGTGGCTGCGAAAGGGCCGAGGTGAAGAGATTGATTACACAGGATACATTACTCGATTTTATGCGGGAAACCGCTTATAAACCGCTGACTTATGACGAGTTGGTCGGTCATTTTGAAATAGAGGACAGCGAGGCGTTCAAGGCCTTCGAGGAGCTTCTGAGAGAGCTTGAGCAAGACGGGCGGGTTGTGCTTACCCGGGGCGGGCGCTACGGGGTGCCGGAACGGATGGATATGCTGCGCGGGAGACTGCAAGCCCATGCGAAGGGATTTGCTTTTCTGATTCCCGACGACCGGGACCATCCCGATATATACGTTCACGCCAATGACCTCAAAGGAGCCATGAACGGCGACATTGTACTGGTGCGGATTACTTCTAAGAGTCCTTCCGGCGGACGGATGGAAGGGGAAGTTGTGCGGATCGTCAAGCGTGGCGTGCTGCAGACCGTCGGTGTGTTCCAGAGCTTTGAAACCTACGGCTTCGTGCTGCCGGATGACAAGCGGATTAACCGTGATATTTTTGTGCCGAAGCAGTCCTTTATGGGAGCCGTTGACGGTGAAAAGGTTGTAGTCCGCATCGTCAACTATCCGGAAGGACGGGCGGCAGCCGAAGGGGAGATTATTGAGATTCTCGGACATAAGGATGATCCGGGTATTGATATTCTGTCAGTGATCCGCAAGCATCAGCTTCCTGAGGCTTTTCCGGCGGAAGTGATGCAGGAAGCGGAAGCGGCACCGGACTCCATTACCGAAGAGGAGATCATCCAGCAGGGCCGGCGCGATCTGCGCGGACTGAATATCGTGACGATTGACGGGGCTGACGCCAAGGACTTGGATGACGCTGTCAATGTTGAGCGGCTGGAGAACGGTCACTACAAGCTGGGTGTGCATATCGCCGATGTCGGCTACTACGTGCGTGAAGGCTCCGAGCTGGATAAAGAGGCTTATGCCCGCGGCTGCAGCGTCTATCTGGTGGACCGTGTGATTCCGATGCTGCCGCATCGCCTGTCTAACGGGATCTGCAGCTTGAACCCGCAGGTGGACCGGCTGACCTTGTCCTGTGAGATGGAGTTCAACGAGCACATGAAGGTTGTGAAGCATGATGTCTTCACCAGTGTGATCCGGACCAAGGAGCGGATGACCTATGCCAATGTGCGCAAAATCCTGGAGGACGAAGATCCGGAGCTGCTGGAGCGTTATAAGCCGCTGATTCCCGACTTCCACCTGATGAAGGAGCTGGCGATGAAGCTGCGCGGTGCGCGGATGCGCCGGGGAGCGGTGGATTTTGATTTTGAAGAGAGCAAGATCATTGTCGACGAGAACGGTAAAGCTGTCGATATCGTCAAGCGTGAGCGTTCGGTGGCCGAGCAGATCATTGAAGAGTTCATGCTGGCTGCCAATGAGACAGTAGCGGAGCATTTCCACTGGCTGAAGGTACCGTTCCTGTACCGGATTCACGAGGACCCGGATCAGGAGAAGCTGCAGAACTTCATGGCTTTTGCGGCCAATTTCGGTTACCACATCAAGGGGCGCGGCAACGCCGTGCATCCGCGTGCGCTACAGAGCCTGCTGGAAGATATTCAGGGCACCAAGGAGCAGACGGTTATCAGTACGATGATGCTGCGTTCGATGAAGCAGGCTAAATATGATGCGGAGAGTACAGGCCACTTTGGCTTGGCCGCCGAATACTACAGCCATTTCACATCGCCGATCCGCCGTTATCCCGATCTGGTGATTCACCGGGTGATCCGGGAAGTTCTGGAGAGCGGAGGGGCGCTGAACCAGAAGCGCCATGATTATCTGGCGAGCCGGATGCCGGACATTGCCCAGCAGTCCTCTGAGCGTGAGCGCGTCGCGGTTGAAGCGGAACGTGATACCGAGCAGCTCAAGAAGGCGGAATATATGCAGGACAAGGTCGGCGAGGAATTCGACGCCATGATCAGCAGTGTGACCAGCTTCGGGATGTTCATCGAGCTGGAGAATACGGTGGAGGGTCTGGTGCGGCTGAGCGCCTTGACCGACGATTATTACCACTTCGACGAAGCCCATATGATGCTGATCGGCGAACGCACTTCGAAGCTGTTCCGTATCGGCGACGAGGTTAAGATCCGCGTTGCCAAGGTCAATATGGACGACCACACCATCGACTTCGAGCTGGTCGACATGAAGCCGCGCGCGGCGGGCGAGCACCGCAGCTACGGCGGCGGCGGCCGCGGCGGCAAAGGCGGCCGACCGGGCGCAGGCGGCTTCGGCAAGCCGCCTAAGGGCAAAGCCGCCGCAGGCAAGGGCCGCGGCGGTAAAGGCAAGCCCGGCAGCGGCGTAGCTGCGGCGGGCAAGGGCCGTGGCGGCAGCGTGGCTG
The DNA here is from genome assembly GCF_008635795.1 of Paenibacillus tepidiphilus. Classification (GTDB taxonomy): domain Bacteria; phylum Bacillota; class Bacilli; order Paenibacillales; family Paenibacillaceae; genus Paenibacillus_AQ; species Paenibacillus_AQ tepidiphilus. Next base: position 46,140 of record NZ_VWRQ01000014.1, read on the forward strand.
CTGCCGCAGGCAAGGGCAAGCCCGGCGCTGCCCAGCGCGCCGGCGAAGCGCCTGCAGCCGCGGGCAGCGGCCGCGGGCAGCAGGGGCGCGGCCCGGCGGAGGCCGCGCGCAGAGCGTTCGCCGCGCTGAACGGCGGCGAGGCTGCGGATGCGCCGCGTGAGCGCAGCGGCGGCAGTGCCGGAAGCGGTGCCGGGGGACGCGGCATCAGCTTCGGCTTTGGCTCCGGCAAGGGCGGCTATGGCGCCCATGGCGGGAGCGAGCTGCCGGGTGTCGACGCGAACACCCGGTTCCGCAGCCGCGAGGACCTCGGAGGCGGCTTCCGCTCCGAGGGACCGGGCGGCCCGGAGGGCAAGGGCCGCCGCAAGAAGAGCAAGGGCGGCGTCTTCATCAGCCCTGATGTGACGCCTGGCGGTGGAGAAGGCGGCGGCGGTGGACGCCGCAAGAAGAAGAAGCGGTGATCCAGCCGCTTCTATAATAGGCTGCCACTGCAAGGTGAAGCTTGCAGTGGTCTTCAAGCGATTCTGCGCGGTTTCCTGTGAGGGAGCCGCGCTTTTTAGTTGATCAGAGCGATAGCGTTCGCCTTTTCACGGACCGGAAGTCTAAACATTCCCCACAGTTACGGCCAATATTATAATTTCATAGGATCAGCTTATATAAATAGGTAACCTGAAGACAACATCCCGGTGTAAACACGCTTTATCTGGGTAATAAGCGAGCAAGCGAACGATTACCTTGCTATAGGCCCCGAGAAAAATGGTTTTGGTTATGCTTTAATGGTATAATTTAATGGAGTGCGGGCTGAAATTCTCTCACTTCCTGACATACTGTTGTCAAATTGGCGTCAATGTGGCAGATGGAGAGCTGCCTTGCTTTACCCCGTTTTGTTTTGATACAATATAGATCTGACACTTGGATGAATTGTCTTTGTCTGCTCCTAGAGATACGGATTCATCCGGTATTGAAATATGATTCGAGGAGTGGTCGTCATGGGTAAAAAAGCCGAAGGGAAAGTGCTCGCCCAGAACAAAAAAGCTTCCCATGATTATTATATTGAGGACACCTATGAAGCCGGCCTGATTCTGACGGGCACGGAGATCAAATCGCTGCGTAACGGCCGCGCGAACATCGGCGACGCTTTTGCTACGATCCGCAACGGTGAGATTTTTGTGCACAATATGCACATCAGTCCATTCGAGCAGGGCAACCGCTCCAATCCTTCCGATCCGACCCGTACGCGCAAGCTGCTGATGCACAAAGAGCAGATTCACAAGCTGCTGGGACAGTCCAAGCGTGAGGGCTTTACCATCGTGCCGCTCAAGGTTTATGTGCGCAATGGGTATGCCAAGCTGCTGATTGGCCTCGGTAAAGGGAAGAAGGAATACGACAAGCGCGATTCCGCCGCCAAACGCGACGCTCAGCGCGATATCCAGCGTGCTTTGCGCGACAAGCAGAAGATTGCAAGGTAATCCAGTGAAGACGGGATAACATCGGAGGATACTTTACAAGCTTGAAACGGTCTACTATACGTATCCGCCGAGACTGGTAAAGTGTCTGCCGTACACTGTTACCTGCTGTACCAGGATCCACCTGCAATTCCTTTAACCTTCGTGTTAAAGTTCTGCTGAATATGTTATAATAAATTCTGTTAGTGAGCTTTCTGCTTCAGATATGGCTTCTTCACCAAGAAGCTGTGGACCAACTTGCTTGACTGGTCCGCCTGATCCGAAGCGCCCTTTTATAATGAGGGGCCGTTCTTGGATTCGACGGGGGTAGTTCGAGCATGGGTAGCGAGTAGTGGGGACGCGTCCGCTTCATCAACGCTAAAGCCTATTAAACGGCAAACAAAACAACAACTACGCTTTCGCAGCTTAATAACCTGTGTGCGTGCTTCTACCCTGCATCGCCCATGTGACAGGGATAGGGGCTAACAAGTAGTGGGATACGCTGTCTGGTCTCCGCCTGGGGTCAGCAGAAGAAGATAATCAGGCTGACCCAACGTATAGCCGGTTACGGGGCGATACTCGGGTGACATCAAAACTGTGACTACACTCGTAGAAGCTTATGTGGCGTTACCTTCGGACAGGGGTTCGACTCCCCTCGGCTCCATATGGAGTATCATCTAAAGACACCTTGAAGGGTGTCTTTTTTCATTTCAGCAAATGTATTGTTCAATGTGGTGGTGTAGATAAGCAGATGTTTGGGGTTAACTTGGAGGGGGATTTCAGAATCAACCGAAACAAAAAAATAAACCCCTTGAGATTATTTAATCTCAGGGGTTGTATGTATATTTTTCTCAAGACCTTATTCAACATCATAACAGACTGGGTATTATAAGTCTATATTTTTTTCTGGGATTCATGTACCATCTTCCTATAAACGGGCGAATGGAGATGGATGATAATGTTAAAGGAAATATATGTTGATAGCGCAGTGACCTACGAATATCCCCCAGACGGAGCAACCTTACCGATTATTGACCCTTATGATGGTTGCACAATCGGGTGCCCCTATTGTTTCCAACTAGAAAATGAAAATTGGAATAAGAACTTGATTGTTAAACTCAATATTGCAGAAATTTTATGCGAAGAATTAATTCACTGGAATAAAGAAGATATATTATATTTGGGGAGTAAGTGTGATCCTTACATGAATATTGACCGGAAATATCAATTAACCAGGAAATGTTTAATCGAATTAAGTAAGTTAAATGTAAAGTGTATGGTAACAACTAAAGCCGGATCAAAACTGATCTATAGAGATATCGATATAATTAAACCTATGGGAGACAAATTCACTCTGCTTTTAGGTTTATCAAACTTAGAACAGTTGAAGAGGAATGATAACTATTCACTGATGAGCAATATACAGACTGCAAATGAATTGCACAGAATGGGAATTAAGGTTTGGGCATTTATTACTCCGATTTTACCGGGAATAACAGATGTGGATTTAATGATTAATGCTCTAGATAAGGACATACCCGTATTTTTAGATCAAGTAAGATTAGGAAAGAATAATAGACCTACTATAGAAAAATATATTGATACTAACTACCCTCATTTAGCTAGCACTTATAAAGATATACTTAATAATAATATCGATGTTTATAGTGATCAAATGCGAGAAAAGTGGAGTATTGATCAACGAGTGAAATTTGTTTTTGAGTAAACTACATTTGTAGAAGCTTATGTGGCGCTACTTTCGGACAGGAGTAGGGCTCCCCTCGGCTCCATATGGAACATGATTTATGGCATGGAAATCGACGGTATCCTCTGGTTTAACTTCTTGAAACAAGCAGGATGTGTGATTGACACTGCAGAAATGCATTTGAAAACTAATGTTTACTAAACAGCTATCTCGTACAATTCCAGCAGCAGTCCCGGCCGGGTTGGGGTTCTGCATAACCACACCTCGGTTTCAAAAACCCTTTCCCAGTAAGATATATTAAGACCCTTTTGGAGAAAGGGGGTCACCCCAGCCTATTTGTATACGCTCTGTTACAACTCTGCTCCCTTATATCCCATCTTCCGATACCCTTTTACTCTTTTCTTGAACATCGCCATTAACATTGGAACCTGAAGATCAATATAATCATATATTTTAACTTCTTCTTTATTCGCATGACTTCGGTGCAATCGCCCCGCATATTGCTGTAAGGTGCCTGTCCAAGATATGGGATGGACCAGGAACAAGGTGTCCATTCTGGCATCATCGAAGCCTTCACCGATTAACTTACCCGTAGCGATAATTACACGCTCCTGGTCATCTGGAATAGCGGTGATTTGGGCACGGAGAGCCTCTCTCTGTTTTTTCCCCATTCTTCCCCTAAGCACAATTACGTTTTTGGCAAAAGACTGTAATCTCTCTGCAAAATATTCAGCATGTGCGATCCGTTCAACCAGTAGCAGCGGAGAGCGGCCCTCATCCAAGCACGTGAGCAAATCATCAAAGATAAGCGTGTTACGTTCCTCATTGTCAACAAGCTGCTGATAGATATCCTGAATTCCTGAAATTTGTTCCCCTGACTTGAGCTGAAAGTGCGTATAACGGGGAACTACCCTTAATGAAAATCCTCTGGAGTTGCTTAAGGTCTTGGCATCTACCTTCAATAACACAGGTCCAAGCTGGAACCGTACAATGGCTTCCTGTCCGTCTTGCCGTTTAGGTGTGGCCGTTAAGCCAAACACATACTTTGCTTTGACTTCCCGCAGAACCTGTTCGAAGCTGTAGGCAGATAGGTGGTGGCACTCATCGACAATGACCTGGCCGTATTCGCTTACGAAGGGCTTAACATTCCCTTTATAGTTGAGGCTCTGAATGACCGCAATGTCGATGATGCTGGTTCGTTTATTTTTGCCGCCGCCGATCAACCCGATTGCCTCTTTTGGGACTTCGAGAAAGGTATGCAAACGTTCCTGCCATTGTTCCATAAGTTCCCGGCGGTGGACCAAGATAAGGGTGTTTGTCTTTCTTGAAGCGATAATGCTGGCTGCTACGACAGTTTTACCAAATGCAGTTGCCGCCGAGAGAACACCTATGTCCCGGTTTAAAATCGCTCTGGCTGCTGTATCCTGAAGAGTGGTTAGTGTACCGGTGAACTCTACTTCTATTGAGGTTCCGGACGAACGTTGATCCTTAAGCGATACCTTGACTTGATTATGCTCGAAAAAAGACAACAAATCCTGCAAGCATCCCCTTGGCAGAACTACATAATTCTCCAGATCCTCGGCGCATGAGATTACCCGGGGTTTACCATAGGTGGAGAGCCGCATCGCTTGTGCTTTATAAAAATCAGGGTTGGAAAAGGAAGCTATTTTGATCAGAGCATGAATTGCATTTGAGGGAAGACCAGACTTGAGGATATAAAGGCGATCCGATTGCAGAATCTGTATTTCAGCAGGCAAGGGTTCCAGAGTCTCTACTATCTGAGTAGGGTTCTCTTGTAACAAGATTAATCCATCTGCGTCGTGGTCTGATCCCGAAGTAATTCTGTCATTGCTAAAAAGTCCACGCTCCCCGTGCTTGTATATAAATTGCTTGACTTGGTCTTCGCCCATTTTGCCAAGTTCGGATAATATACCCCATTGATCAGCATATGGCTCAAAGCGCTCGTCAACAAAGACACTGTTTCCCTGTTTACGCGGCCCACCTTGAAGAGGGAGGGCAATGAGGTTGCCGAATCCGCCTTTGGGTAGCGTATCCTGATTGGGAAACAGGCGGTCATAAGACTCCATGCCGATCTGATATCTGTTGTTCATGGTAAGACTCAGCAGAGTCATTCCAAATCTTCTGGCTGTAGCCGCCTCAATATTCTGACTGAAGAAAATCCAGATATGCCCCCCATTGCCGGAACGCGAGCGCTCTAAGAGTGCGGGAATTTCATGGATTTTACATAGCTCCATCACGGCTGTAACATCCTGCTTCCAATCGTGTTTGTCAAAATCCATGGCCAAAAACCAGCAGGTCTCATCCGGAAGCATGGGATAGATACCAATCGTCCGGTCTTGCCGTGCATCTAAATGGGCTGACAGCACTTCGTTCGTAAGGGGCAGGAAGTTCTGGTGTTTGCAAACGGAGCATTTCACCCTAGGCTTCTCGCAAACGGAAGTCCATTCTTTAGCACAAGCGGGCGAGTATCCGGATTTGCCTTGCTTGTTGCTCCAGCGAATCGGATAGACATCGTCTCGTCCGCGAAAATAACTTTTATACAGGGTGAGCTTATCCTCTACGGTAGAGTACTGGTGGACAATGGATTCTGCAACGGTTATCGCTTTGTTTTCTTTTTGCGGGGAGGTGGGATTAGAAATTAATTGTTCATTAGTGCTTGTTATATTGTCATTATCCAAAAGCCCCAGCAGACCTCTCAACCGGGTGACCTCTAGCTTGAGTTCTTCAATATGAGCCAGAGCCGCGTTATATTTATCCTCGATATTGTTCATTTATAAGCCCTCGTGTTTTAATTATATTATACCTTGTAAGCTGTTGAGTAAAAATACGGGAAATTATAACTGGATTAAGGAGATCAAAATAATGCTGAAATTAAGAAACTCGACTATTAAAAAACATTTGAACAATCTTACGAGAGAAGAGCTTCAGTCTGAGATCTTAAATTTGGCCATAAAATATCCAATTATTCAAGAGCATTATTATTCGGTGTTATTTCCAGATCAAGAGGAAGTCTTAGACAAGTACAAGAAAATTATTGAGAAGGAATTTAGCAACCACAAGGGGGAGATTCTGCGATACCCAATTGTGAAGCAAGCAATAATGGACTTTAGTAATGTTTCAACAAATAAGGAACAGATTGCAGAGCTAATGATTTTTACAGTGGAATGTGGAGTGGATTTTACGCTTTCATTTGGAGACATAGATGAAAAATTCTATCGTACTATTTCGAGTATATTTGAACAAGCTTTAAAGTATATTGTGGACAATCAATTAGAAGAAGAGTTTGTAGATACCTGCGACGAACTGACGTGGAGCAGTCAGAAGATTGGCTGGGGTTTTGGAGATGGGATGACGGAGTTATATAGCGAATATTTAGGACACATGGATGAATAAGAACACCTTGATTAAGTGAGGTGCTATCCTGAGTGTACACCATTTGGGGTTAGCAGAATCCATGCAGGCATAAGGTCATTAGTGAAAAGCCAAAAGCCCTGATGATAATTTATAAGCAGCTTTCATTGAAAAAAATAGATCATATGTTCGTAAAAACCGTTTTATTTTCTTCAAAATTTGTGTATAATAAAGCTGATTGTCCAACTTATTCCAAAGGGGATGGAGAATAATGTCGGGATCATGACGTTCGGGGATTTGCCGGAAGATCCGGAGCATCCATTGCCTCTGCAGAAGACGGATTGGAGTCCACTCTATGGGATTGTTAAGGACAAGTTCGGGGTTACTTTTCAAGTGAATGTTCCGGGAGAACAGCGGCAGGGATAGTGTATATTCCGGTTCAGGTTTCGGCTCCGCCCACAATATGGTCTGCTGTTTCCGAAGGAATCGGCAGCTGAGGAGGATTGACTTGTGACAAACGCGAATCAGACAATCGTACCCCATATCTGGTATGACAAAGAAGCGGTAGAAGCAGCTGATTTTTACGTCTCTGTGTTTCCGGAATCCAAGGTTACGAGTGTTACTACACTTCATGGCACACCGTCAGGCGACTGTGATCAGGTTTCTTTTGAACTATGGGGACAGCAGTTTATGGCTATCAGTGCCGGGCCGTATTTTAAATTAAATCCTTCAGTGTCTTTCTTCGTTAATTTTGATCCGTCACGCGATAAGGACGCAGCACAGAAAATAGATGAGGTCTGGAACAAATTATCTGAGGGTGGCCAAGCGCTAATGCCGCTTGATAGGTATCCGTTCAGTGAGCGGTACGGCTGGATTCAGGATAAATATGGCGTGTCCTGGCAGCTGATCCTTACCAATCCGGAAGGCGAGGAGCGGCCGGCTATTATACCGTCGTTAATGTTTGTCGGTGATAAGTGTGGAAGGGCGGAAGAAGCGATGTCTTTCTATTTATCCGTATTTGACAACTCGCGGCAGGGAACGATTGCCCGCTACCCTAAAGGCTCAGAGCCTGACGAGGAAGGAACTATTATGTTCTCTGACTTCATGCTGGAGAAGCAGTGGTTCACCGCAATGGACAGCGCACACGATCATAAATTTAATTTCAATGAAGCGATCTCCTTTATGGTGAAATGCGATTCACAGGAGGAGATTGATCACTACTGGGAGAAGCTCTCTGCAGTTCCCGAAGCTGAACAATGCGGCTGGCTAACGGATAAGTTTGGTGTATCGTGGCAGATTGTTCCTGCAGAAATGGACGAAATGCTGGAGAAGGGAACACCGGAGCAAATTGCACGTGTTACGGAGGCTTTTCTGCAGATGAAGAAATTCGATCTTGCAGTATTGCATAAAGCTTATAAGGGCGAGTAGGGCATAAAACAGCCTGGGGCGTAGAGCCGGTTACGGGGCGCTGCCCAGGTGATATCAAATCCGTGACTACCTCGTAGAAGCTTATGTGGCGTTACCTTCGGACAGTGTCAAGCAGATACGCTAAATGAATTATACCTATATTACGGGGTGATTGGCGGCATCGGGATCGGTATTGCTTCTTCACGTATTCGTAATCTTCACGCTGTACTTGCCCCGGCTTCATCGGTTCGGAAGGACGAGAATCCTCCGGAAGCTGAATCGGCTGTTCGTCCATACAGATCAGAGGGATTTCAAAATCGTAGGGCAAGACATACGTCTCCAAAACATCTTCCATCCGAGAAGCTCATATTTTTTCATTTCAAACCCACCCATTTACTTCCATTAATAAGAGGGTATAACTTAAAAACTATGCGGTCACTAGTAGAACCTTCTATGAGAAATCTAGCGGGAATTGTGGATTTACAGATCCGCCTCAGGCGGAATGAACTCAAAACCAAATAATAAAACCCTGAGATTATGATCTCAGGGTTTGAGTGTGTAATTTTTTCAAGACCTCATTCAACATCATAACAGACTGGGTATTATAAGTCTATATTTTATTCCGGGATTCATATAACATCGTTCTATAAACGGACGAATGGAGATGACTGGAAATGCTAAAAGAAATCCATGTTAGTCATGCAATGACATATGAATATCCGCCTGACGGTGCAACGTTACCAATTATTGATCCGTACGATGGATGTACAATCGGGTGCCCCTATTGTTTTCAACTTGAAGATGAGAACTGGAATAAAAACCTAAATATCAAACTTAATATTGCAGATATTTTATATGAAGAATTAATGCACTGGAATAAAGAAGATACAGTATATCTGGGAAGTAAGTGTGATCCGTACATGGAGATTGACCGAAAGTATCAATTAACCAGGAAATGTCTAATTGAACTAAGTAAGTTAAATGTGAAGTGTATGGTAACAACTAAAGCCGGGTCAAAATTAATGTATAGAGATATCGATGTTGTCAAAACTATGGGGGATAAGTTCACTCTGCTATTAGGTTTATCTAACCTGGAGCAGTTGAAAAAGATTGATAATTATACACTGATGAGTAATATACAGACAGCAAATGAGTTGCATCGAATGGGAATTCAGGTTTGGGTATTTATTACACCAATTTTACCCGGAATAACAGACGTGGATTTAATGATTCATGCTCTGGATAAGGACATACCCGTATTTTTAGATAAAGTTAGATTGGGGAAAAGGACCAGATTCACTCTAGAAAAATTTATCGGTACTAATTACCCTCAATTAGCAAGCACTTATAAAGATATTATTGATAGTAATACCGATGTTTACTGTGATCAAATTAGAGAAAAGTGGTGTGGAGATCCACGAGTAAAATTTGTTTTTGAGTAAAAGTAACTTAAAAAATGTACACAGCAAAGTGTTTCTGGTTAGGATACTATCCCGCTTTACGCCTATCTGGTACAAAGTCATTTTAATTCTGAATGGGAATCATGATTTGATAGTGAGGGGTCTACCAGGAGGTAGGCTCTTTTGTTTATTGGATGATCACTACATTGCTACCATTGCCTCTTAAAAACGAATTTTCGCACTATTGCGGTAAGGAGCGGCAGCATAGGCAAAACATACTGAAGCGGAATCCAGAAATAAGGTGAAAGTATGGCCATATGGACCCCCATAATATGTTCCATAAGGTTATCCGTCATCGTCATGCCCATAAACAGGGCAACCAGGCAGACAGGAATGACAAGGGGGCGGACGGATGGAAGGTTGGCGAGCAATTGGATCGACCGGATGGCTGCAAATAAATAAAGGACGGTTTTGAAAAAAACGGTAATCACAAAGTATAGCACTGCCAGCACATCCAGGTTGTCGAGCAGTTCACCCACTTCAATCTGGCGAAGAAGGATGTACATAGGGTAATACGCGCGCTTAAATATCGGCTCACCTATGACGGCCAGGGCGAGAATATCGGTTGCGGCAATGAATAGCCCGGTTCCGAGGGTGGAGAGCAAGGCGGTCTGGATCGCACCCTTTCGGCTTTTGGCCAACGGCCAAAGTATAGTCATCACACTCATCTCCCCGAACGATTGAGTAATTCCCGCAGGCCAGACCGCTTCCAGGATAGGAGTCCATCCCTTACCTGCAATCGGTAGCAATTCCCTTAAATTAATGGTCCCTGACACCAGCAGAAATACAATTTCAAGCATAAACAGGAGAAGGATAAAAGGAAGCAAAAGACCGGCCAGGCGTCCAAGGACCTCAATCCCCTTATACAAGCCATAGATCAGGAGCAGTACTAATAAACCAACAGAGAACAGCGGAGGAGTCTGCGGCAGCAGGGTATCCGGGATTAAGAAACTTATATCGGCCAGACCTCTCGCGGTATTGTATATAAAAAGGAGCGGATACAGCCAACCGAGGAACGATCCGGGCCATTTACCGAACTGTTTCGGGAACCATTCCACCAGGGTGAGGCCTGGATGCATGACCAGCAGTACAGCATAGACTCCTGTTATTACTATTCCGACTCCTGCAGAGAGGAGAACGGAAATCCATGCATCTCTGCCGGCGCCGGACCCGAACCCGAAAATGATGGTAGTGCCGATCTGAAATAACATCATTAGTGTAAATAGCTGATACTTCGATATTCTCTGCATGCCAATCCCCATTCTTCGCGAAAATCAACAGGTGCATTTTCCAGTATTCCGAAAGGGAGGATTATATATCCGCATAATTTCATTATTTTAATGACAAAGTATCTCTAGATGAAGTTCAATTCCGGGAGCCTTGGAGGCCTATATATGCTGTTTGGACAAAAGATTAGGAAGAGCACTCCCCCCCAAAAAAAGCAGGACCGGCTGCCGTTTACCCTTTCGGATGTACCTTCGGAAGTAAGCTGCGATTTGAAAGAAAATGAAAAAAACATTAAGCGCGTCTTTGAAAAATGCTCGGATTTCATTCTCCGTCCCTTTCATATCAACGGGGAGATTCAGGCCTTACTGATCTGCATAGATGGATTGGTCAACCATCAGCTTGTGGATGAGATTATATTAAAACCGCCTATGTATGACGCGCCCCCTAAAGGTGAAGGCGGTTCCGGGGAGTTTGCACAGGAAAGGATTCCGGCGTCGCAGGTAAAAAACACTGGAGACTTTAAAAAAGTGACCGAAGCGGTGCTTTACGGCGAAGCGGCGATCTTTGTTGAGGGAAAGACCGATGTAACTCTTGTGGATGTCAAAGGCTGGACCATGCGTGCCATTGAGGAACCCGAGACGCAGACGGTTATCCGGGGTCCCAGGGAGGGCTTCAATGAAAATATCCGGACCGGAACCGCCATGCTTCGCAAAAGACTGCGTACGCCCCGGCTCAAAATGGAATCGCTCAATATCGGCGACATCTCCCATACCTCCGTTGTCCTTACCTACATTGACGGCATTGTGCATGAGTCGCTGGTGCAGGAAGTGCGCGACCGTCTAAACCGCATTACAATCGACGGAGTGATGGATAGCGGTTATATTGAGGAAATGATTGAAGATGCACCTTACTCGCCTTTTCCGACGATATACAACACTGAGCGGCCCGATATCGTTGCGGCTAACCTACTGGAAGGCAGGGTAGCGGTACTTGTGGACAACACCCCCTTTGCGCTGGTTATGCCGGCAAACTTCTGGAACTCAGTAAGCGTTAATGAAGATTACTATGAACGGTTCTGGATGGCTACAGTCGTTCGCTGGATTCGTTATTTAGGGGTTGCCGCCACTATGTTCTTGCCGGGCCTATACGTAAGCATCGTTACCTTTCACCAGGAAATGCTTCCTACTTCCCTGCTGCTCAGCATCGCTTCGGCTCGGGAAGGCGTCCCTTTTCCAGTCATTATAGAGGTCCTTCTGATGGAGATTACGTTTGAAGGACTCCGTGAAGCAGGGCTCAGGCTTCCCAGACAGGTAGGACAGGCTGTGAGTATTGTAGGAGCATTGGTTATAGGCCAGGCAGCAGTTCAGGCAGGAATAGTGTCTGCACCGCTAGTAATTGTCGTCTCCATAACAGGCATTGCTTCCTTCACCATCCCGGATTACAGCGCTGGCCTGGCCGTGCGGTTCCTGAGGTTTCCCTTAATTTTTGCCGCTGGGACTGCAGGTCTTTACGGGCTGACGCTGGGTGTCCTGTTTATATTGCTCCATGTGTGCGGATTGCGGTCGTTCGGCGTTCCGTATTTCTCGCCTGTCGCTCCGCTGACGGTATCCAATCTGAAAGATGTATGGATTCGTGTTCCCTGGTGGAGCATGCGCAGAAGGCCAACCCAGCCCGGGAGCAAAAACCCGGTCCGGATTCCGGCTGGTCAGATGCCGAAACCACCTAAGAATCCGGGGGGGAAATCATGAAGCCAAGGTTTACATGGGGGCTGATTATTCTGGCTATGCTCAGCACTGGCCTCACGGGATGCTGGGACAGCCGCAGCATTGACCAGCTTGCTGTAGTTATGGCCACAGCCCTGGACTACACGGAAGAAGGAAATATCATGGCCTCCTCGCAAATCGCCGTGCCCACCAGCGTTCAAACCGAGGGAGGTTCGACACAGTCCGGAGCGGGAGCCAGAGGATTTACCGTTGTATCCGCCGTCGGGAAGAATGTACACGACGCGATGGACGAGCTGCAGCGGAAGCTCTCCCGCAAGCTTTTCATTGAACACCGGAAGGTGCTGCTTATTGGGGAAGCGCTGGCCAGGAACGGCTTGAAGGATACGTTGGATCATTTCAGCCGCGATCCGGACAGCAGATTGCAGACCTATCTGTTGATCGCAAAGAATGCCCGGGCGGCCGAGCTTTTGCTGCAGCCTGTTCCCTTTGAGAAGGTTCCGACAAGGGCGGTCCGTTCGCTGCAGGAAATCAATGCTGAAATTACAACGACGCTGCGGGAATTATTTACGGCCATGTCCGGAGATGAAATCGTTCCGACCGTAGGCGCACTGGAACTAGTAGAGGGAACTGCAGGCGCAGGAGTCAGCAGCGGCAAAGGTGAAGACAGCAAGATGATGACCTTCCGCCTGGCCGGCTCGGCCGTTATTAAAGATTATAAGCTGGCTGGATATCTGGATATGGAGCAGACCCGGGGGTTGCTGTGGGTGCTGAACGAGAACAAGCGGGTCAGCATTACGGGGGACATCCCGGGCAAAGGGAATGTAGTCATGGAGCTCGACAAGACAGGCAAAAAGATCAAGACGCGTATCCGGGACGGAAAGATACAGGTGGATATTTCTGTGAAGACCAGCGGACCGGTTCACGAGAATAATACGGAGCTGGATCTTAGCGATCCCAAAAATATTGTACAGGTCGAAGAAGCTCTCAGCAATAGTATTGAGGGTAGCATACGTAAAGTTTCTGGAATATCCCAAAGTCTGCTGAAGGCGGATATCTTTGGAGTAGGCCAGGAAATTTCCCGCCATAACCCCAAGGAGTGGAGGAAGCTTAAGGACCGGTGGGTCGATGCTTATCCGGAGGCGGAAATTTCGGTCAATAGCTCCGTTACCATTACCCGGACGGGGATGTATGGCAAGCCGTTACATCTAATAGAAGAAAAGGAATAGGGGGATAAGAAGCATGCATTTTCCCTGGCATTCCAAGGTGATGATGGACAGCCCGTGGGTCATGCAGCTTGTGTTCGTGGGCTGGGCCTTCGTTGGAATGATTATATCAGGCGTCAGGCAGAGAAACGGCGGGAAGAAATCTAATCCGCAGGCACCGGAATCGGGGCCGTCCCAAAACCGCGAATAGAGTGATATAAAGGTTGTGAACCAGCAATGCTGGAAGAGAATCAGGTGGAAATAAAGTGAAGTTGTAAACCGGTTCCAGATGTGCTATAGTTAGCTTATTAGAATTTCGACCTGAGATCACATATTGTAGAGGGTTAAGATTTTGATTATCTAACCTTGTACAATATGTGATTTTTTTTGGAATTTGAAGATCATGTAAAATGAAAAATATGGAGGTAATTGATCATGGAACAAGGAACAGTAAAGTGGTTTAATGCAGACAAAGGCTTTGGGTTTATCGAGGTTGAAGGCGGAAACGATGTATTCGTGCACTTCAGTGCAATTGTTGGCGACGGCTACAAATCGCTGGACGAAGGTCAACGCGTTGAATTTAATGTAGTACAAGGCAACCGCGGTCCACAGGCCGAGAATGTTGTTAAACTGTAAAGCTGCTGCTAGAAAGCCCCAACCCTAGTGTTGGGGCTTTTTATTGCTCATTATTCCAGAAGAGAAAAGGGGTCGCTGCTTGTACTATTCACGGAAAAGACTGCTGGTGGATCTTCCAGAGGAAATGACAACGATATGGTCATGTACCAATGAAAAGTGCAACGGATGGATAAGAGATAACTTCGTTTTTTAAAATCAGCCGGTCTGTGGCCAATGCAATTCCCTTATGGAGAAGGATCAGAAAATGCTGCCTATCATAGCTAATAAAAGTCCTAATCAAACGAAGCGCTGAGTAAAAAGACACCTTGTAGGAGGTGTCTTTTCTGTGTCACTCTGAACATTCGATATGTGATTTGAAATCCAGCTGCAACGAAGATACAGAATACCAATTCCTAAAACCGACCCCGATCACACTAAGCTCCGCTAACATCGTTGTTCTGTAAACTTCAACAAGGGATGCATCCTGTTCGGCAACAGAAAAAACATATTCCCCGTTGTCCTCAAGCCTCACCTGTAACCTCACAACCTTTCGGTTGATATCATAACTGAATAGCGGATCAATAGATTTGGATAATACGACTTTTTCATTGTTAAAAAGGCCCCAAAGGTAGGTCTCACCATGCTTTGTTCTAAAGACAATCCCTGCCTGATAGGCAGACACTTTAGGTTCCTGCGTAACCGAAATCTGTACATTATATATAAATTTATGGTTAGGCTTTAAAGGATATATGTATTTGGGGGAGTTGGAATAATCATATTCATGGTCAGTTTGAAAGCAAAACTTCACCCTCTCTTCGTCAAGCTTTATGATACCCGCCTCATTATTTTCTGCTGTCCAACTCATTTCAGTTAGCTCTTTCTGCTGGGTCTCCCGTAATGGATGAAGCACATCCAAACCATCTTCTAAACAGGATCTTAGGGAATGTTCTAACTGTATGGCGGTTCGTGAGTTCGCTTGTACATCAAAGGAGCCGTTGCCTACCGTTCTACTTTTCAAATAATCGGTGATAACTGCCCTCCATTCCTTTATCAGCTGCTCTGCAGCTTCCTCTATTTGGTCTGTTAACGGAGTATTGCCGAAGAAACGCCTGAATTGCAGTACCAATTCTGTATACAGTACGTCCTTTGATTTGATCATACCCAGTAGCTTCGGGCCAATGTGTTTCGTACTGCTTCCGCTATTGATTTCTTGAAACTGTTCCATGGCCAGAATCTCATTATAGGTCGGTGCCTTCAAAATTTCTTGAATACAAGTTATCAGTAATTCTGATTCCAGCGGTTCTACAGGCAAGCTTTCAATGGAAAGAAAGCAATTCACTGCATATGTATTCAAAGAGGATGTCGCCAAACTTTCTATCATATCCGCAGTGATCACAAATTCATCATATTTATAGCCCTCATTTTTCTTCTGGGCACTGTCCATAATATAATAGACCTCTGTTTGGGCATTATATCCTTTAATTAAGAACAGATGCATCCAATCGGATACCTTGTAATGGTGACTATAGTAGAGCGCTTTCAGATTACCGCAAACAAGAACCGGTCTCTGGAGATCAATCTGCTGCCTGATGGTTTCATGGATATCTTTATCAATGGGGAAATAATGTACCTTAAAACCAAGAAGATTCATAACATCCTCGGTATTCCTGCAATAGTGGAGAAAACCATCTTTCATATTTGAGCTATGGTATAACTCAAAGCACTTCTGAAGAATCAGATAATAGTTTGAAAAATAGCTTCGTTTCCCCTCTGCCACAATGGTCCAAGTCTTCTCCAGACAATTCACCTGATCCAGTAAGTAATTGTCTTTGTTGGGATGAATAAAAGGTAATATTAACGTCATATTCCTGAGCTCCAATCTAAATTAGAGTTAAAGCCTGACCAAAGTTAATACAATGTATCCTTGGAATTTTGTGTCATGCAAATTATAGTTCAAAAGATTATTGATATCAATGCCACAATACAACACCCATCAGCGGGGGTTATCTGTAATGAGCGAATGATTGAACCGTTCCTTCATGGCAGCTAAGCTATTCACGGAACCCCAATCTGCCTTCTGTAAGGTTACGGACTCGGTCTCTAGATTGGTCTTGTATTGCAGGTGAATGGCCGTCATTTGAAGCTTGCTCAGCTGTTGGACAAAGGGAAGCACCTTGGTATAGGCCTCATAGATCTCCGCAAGGGCTTCTTCTCTTTGTTCTGCTGTTATCGTATGGCTCACTACATAACCTTCAAAGCTTGTCAGGTCATTCCCCGGGAATTCAAGATCGAATGTTCTTTGCCAGTCCGGGTTCTCTTTTTCAAAAGCGTACACCACACGATCGGCAAGCTTTGCTCCCATCTGCTTCACCAATTGCTCTTTGAGTTCCTCCTCGGTCAGAGCGCGAAAGCCCTTGCCCCAGTGTTCTCCTACTTCATACTCAAATCCAAGCAATTCAAACCGCTGCTGTGCGGGAGCGTCCGATAGCGGAAGGTCCAGGTCGTCCTTGAATTGAAAGAAAAGTTTATTTAAGCGATGACTTTCCGCCTCCTGAAAGAAATCTTTCGCTTTAGATGCGATGCTATCCAGATATGTTGGGTTCACTTCTATGTAATTTCCATCAGCCGGCTCTTTGGAGGAATCACTTCCCCGATAAATCGACAGGGGCACATCTTGTATATCTATGCCGAAGTGTTTCTTGACCAGGCGCGGGTAGTACTTCATTTGTGCGACTTCTTTATAATCGTCGTTAAGCTGTCTCCATAAGGGGAGGCCGCCAGTAATGGTGCCGTTTGAACGGGTTACCGTAAAGACAAGACTCCGGTCATTGGCTGGTGCAGCCTTTAATACCTGGAAGCCATCCTCATTAGTGCCTTCCTCGGATACGATTATGAATTTTGATTGATAGGATGAGTGTAACGCGCGGAGGATTCCTTGTTGATAGAAGGTTCCGCTTTTAGAGAAGAATATGGACCAGATGAGTACGGCGATTGCGGCAACGAGGACGAGTCCGATGATTATAATCATGACTGGTTTGCGAGTACGCCGTTGTACGACAGGCTTCACTGTTTAGTCTATCCCCTTTCTGATGCTGGTTGGATAAATGCGAGGTATATGTACCTTATTTAGATATATTAACCATAATAGTTGTGTATTGAAAATGGGGGGGCTGTCACGAATGAAAAAAGAGAGGAGCTGTAGGCCCCTCTACTTTATTACTTGATTTTAAGACTTGCTCCACCAGTAGCTTTTAGTTGCTTGCTTGAAGCCTATCGCTTTGTACCAGCCATAAGGCCGGTAAACAACCACTACTACTCATTCACTCCCTTGCCCCGTACATTCCTGAAATATAGTAATGAACAGACAGAGCGACCATAGCATGGATAACAAAGGAGAATGCGTGTGGGTATCACTTTTCGGACTTATAAAAAGGGCGATATCGAAAATATCAGCCACTCATTGGGAAGAAGCAAGTATATCCATAAGGCTTTATCCCATAATGACGACCACGTTATTCTCCGTTTCCATCCGGGCGGCGGGGATCAGATCACCCTGAATTTCTTCGCCGTTAATGACGATACGGGACACTCCCTTTTGTACACCGCTATTATTCTCTACCTGAATGCTCAGCTTCTTGCCGCGGAATTCGCGTACCATGGAGAACTCCTTCCAGCTCGAAGGGACGCACGGATTGATGCGTAGGCCATCCTTTTGAGGCTGAATCCCCATGATGCCTTCCACCAGAGCAACCATTACGGTCGAGGCGGTGCCGGTGAGCCAGTGAACATGCGCCCGGCCTTGATACGGGCTGTCCTTGGACTCGACGAACTGGCCGTGCACGTAAGGCTCCAGCTTGCGGATTTCGGCCTTATCGTTCATGCTGGCCGGGCTGCAATTCAGGAAATATTCGAATGCGCGGTCCCCGTTGCCGAGCATGGCTTCTGCCAGGATGAGCCATCCCTGCGGCTGGCTGAAGATACCCGCATTTTCCTTGGTCGAGGCATTGAACAGGGCCATCAGGGCCACCGGCAGGCCATATTCCCGGAACGGCGGATAGAATAGCATGGTGCCGTAATCCGTCCGCAGATTATGGTACACCTTGTCCATGGCGAGCTTGGCCTGTTCCGGGCGGGCTGCGCCGCTTAATACGGACCAGCTCTGCGGATTCAGCCAGACCTTGGCCTCGTCATTCGCCCAGGAGCCTACCGTGTAGTTGTCTTCGGTAAAGCCCCGGACGAACTGGTCATTCTCCCAGGCATGCTTCTGAATGTTGACATCAAGCTCGTCCAGCAGGCCCTGCGCCCACTCTACATCCGCAGGCTTGTTTTTGTTCTGTGCGATTTCCATGAACACCTTAAAAGCCATGTACAGCTGGAACGCGACGAAGATCGACTCGCCCTTGGCGCCAAGCCGCAGACAGTCATTCCAGTCGGCATGAAGTCCGACCGGCATGCCATGGGCGCCCATGCGGTCCAGGCTGAATTGAAGCGCCTGGCGGAGGTGCCCGTATACAGTGGCTTCGCCTTGATCGGAATAAGGAATCACTTCATCCGTAAAGTCCCAGTTTCCGCTTTCATTTAAGTATTTAATGACGGTTGGAAATAGCCACAGGGCATCGTCGGCCCGGTAATGCGGGTGGCCGGTTTCCCGTACGTAATCCGGGTCGTCTGGCGTGCCCTCATGTCCGGGATTATGGTTGAATTTCACCAGCGGAAGACCGCCGCCGTTCGAGACCTGCGCCGAGAGCATCAGTCTCAGCCGCCCGAGGGCCATCTCATGATCCAGATGAATGATGCCCTGGATATCCTGCACGGTATCCCGGTAGCCGAGCCCGTTGCGCAGGCCGCAGTATTGGAAGGAGGCGGCACGGGACCAGATGAAGGTGATGAAGCATTGATACGCGTTCCATGTATTAATCATGCTGTTCAGATTATCGCTGGGCGTCTGGACCTGGAACCGGTTAAGCTTACTGTGCCAGAACGATTTCAGCTCTTCGAGCTCCTGCTCCACGACGGACAGGTCCTGATACTGGCTGAGAATTTCCGAAGCTCCCTGCTCGTCATACTGTCCCAGAAGGAAGGCGATTTCCTTCTCTTCGCCCGGCTGCAAGTCTACGTTGATCTGCAGGGCGCCGCAGGAGTTGGTGTTGTAGTTCAATGAATTGCTGCATTGTCCATTGGCTACGGAAGCCGGATTGCCGTAGCCACGGTAATCACCGAGGAATGTATCCCGGTCGCCGTCATAAGCAGTGACCTCCGCACCTGCAGCACCGAAGAATCGCCAGCTCTGTTCTCCGGCAGCGTTTTCATTTAAAGTCTGCAGGATCATGTTGTTCATGTACCGGGTCCGTGAAATAAACAAAGTATACTGCAGGTTGACCGTATCCTGTTCGTAGTTGTTATCGTTGGTAAATTCGCAGAAGCCGAAGAGCGCCAGCTTCCGGGCTTTGGAGTCCTTATTGCGGACCTTCAGGCGCCACACCTCATAGGTTTTGTTCAGCGGCACATAGTATAGCGTCTGCGTCTGGATGTTATCATAATCTGAAATAATGTTGGTGTATCCGGTTCCATGGTGGCATACTGACTTGTACTGCTCCAAGTCCTTGCCTACCGGCTGCCAGGAGCCCGACCAATAATCCCCGTTCTCCAGGTCCCGCACGTAAATATAGCGCCCCGGCTCGTCCTTCGAATTGAAATGGTAGCGGATATGCCGCCCGTTGGCTCCAGACTTAACAAAGCTGTAGCCCCCGGCGTTACCCGAGATAATGGCGCCGTATTCCGGTGATCCCAGATAATTCGCCCATGGGGCCGGCGTGTTCGGCTGCGTAATGAGATACTCCTTGTTGTCCTCATCAAAATGCCCGTATTGCATAACCATTCCTCCTACAAAGTGGATGATGGACAGGGCAATAAACGCGCGTTCACAGAGTGTTAAAGTTTCCCAGTCCAATTTCATTATAGAATAGTTTTGCTCTGCCGATAACCCGTATTTGTGAATGGGACGTGTATCATGTCTCTGTCATATAATCACTAGCTCAGATTACGACAGAGAAACTGGAAATATGAGTAAATGATTGTTTCGGAACTGTCCAGAACACTGCTAATCTGAGGGTGCATCAGTTGTAAAATTTGGATTTTTTGCAGAAATACTGGGGGGTTCGCTGCGAGTTCTATTCTCACTTCGACACAAAGTTTGTACAAACCCAGCTGTGTAATGCCGTGTAACAGAATTCAGAAGGATGGGGGGTGTGCAGTAGTAATCTTATAACTTGTTGCAAGCGGTTTCAAATAGGTATGAACAAATATATAAGGAGGATATGAAATGATCAGAAGAGCATCCAAGTTATCCAGAATCACCGGCATCGTCCTGCTGCTGTCTTTGACATTATCATTAATTGCCGGCGGATGGGCCAATTCAACAGTACATGCTGCGGGTCTTGCGATTACCGGCAGTGGAGGATGGAATGAAACGGCTTATGTCAAATGGTCGCCCGAAAGCAATGCTACAGGATATAACGTCTATGTGAAGCCGGCCAGTAGCGCCGACTCCCAGTACCAGCAGATTGATAGCCAGTTAATCCGCAAATATCCGTCTTATTGGAGAGCGGATGCGGTAGGGCTTGCCGCCGGAAGCTACGTCATGAAGGTGGAAGCCGTGCTGTCCGGCGGCTCCAAGGTAAGTGCCGTGTCGGGCACGCTGAGCGTAGCGGCTCATGACCGGTCGGGGTTTGCTTTTTCACCGAATTCCCAATATGGTACAGGCTCCGGGGCCTACAATAGTAACGGCACGCTCAGGAGCGGGGCACAGGTCGTATACATTACCTCCCAGAATGCGCAGACCGTAACGCTTCCCGTCAAAGTAAGCAGCTCCGGATCGACCCAAACCGCTGTAGGCCTGGGCGAGATTCTGAACCTGAGACAGAAGGGCTATGATACCACCCCGCTGGCCATCCGGTTTGTCGGCAAAATTACAGCCTCCGATCTGAGCGGACAGCTCAACAGCAGCGGCTATCTGCAGGTCAAAGGCAAAAGCAATTACGCTGAAATGAACATTACCCTGGAAGGAATCGGCGACGATGCGTACGCTTATGGCTGGGGACTTCTGCTGCGCTATGTCGGCAATGTAGAGGTGCGGAATCTCGGGCTGATGCTGTTCCCTGACGACGGTGTGTCCATGGACTCGGGCAATGTGAATGTATGGGTGCATAATAATGATATTTTCTACGGATCAGCCGGCGGCGATGCGGATCAGGCGAAGGGTGACGGCTCCACAGACCTGAAGAACGGCTCTTCCTATATTACGATCTCTTACAACCACTATTGGGATTCCGGAAAAGCCTCTCTGGTGGGCTTAACCGAATCGTCCGAGTTCTTTGCCACCTTCCATCATAACTGGTTCGACCACTCGGACTCCCGTCATCCGCGAATCAGAGTGGCCTCGGTCCACATCTATAATAACTTCTATGACGGCGTCTCCAAATATGGCGTCGGCATGACAAGCGGGGGTTCGGCGTTTGTTGAATCCAATGTGTTCAGAAATACGAAATACCCGATGCTGATCTCGCTGCAGGGTACGGATGCGCTCGGTGAGGGCACGTTCTCCGGTGAGAATGGCGGGGTAATCAAAGCTTACAACAATATCGTTACCGAAGCCGATAGTCTGATTTATGCCAACTCCGGCACAGGTACGACTGCGGCAAATGCCACCTCTTTTGACGCCTACCTGGCCTCCTCGCGGACTGAAAACGTACCAAGCACGTTCAAGGCGCTGGTCGGCGGTACGGCGTATAATAACTTCGACACGAAGGTAAACACTGGAGTAAGCGCATCGGCCGTGGACAGTGTGACTGCGGTGGAGCAGAATGTTACAGCCAAAGCAGGACGCTTAGGCGGCGGGGATTTCGTATGGACGTTCAATGATTCCGTGGATGATGCTTCCTATGCCATTAACACAGCGCTGATGTCGGCCATCCGTGCCTACACTACACAGCTGGTATCGGTAGGCGGCAACTCCAGCCCGGCGACACCGACGCCAACCCCGTCTGCAACGGCAACACCAACGCCAACGGCAACACCGACACCAACGGCAACACCGACGCCAACGGCAACTCCGGTGCCAACCACGACTCCGTCGCCGACGGTAGCTCCCACATCGACACCTGTAGCGGGAGAAAAGGTGCATAATTTTACAACAGACGGAACATCGAGCAGCTTCTTCACCATCTCGGGGAACCTGTCCACCAGCAAAGGAACTGTGGTCTATAACGGTCTGACTCTGACCCAGTGCCTGAAGATCGAGAGCGCGACCAGTATTAAGTTCACCACTACGCAAGCCTCGACGTTAACGCTGGTGTTCAACTCGGAAGGAACGAAGATCAAGGTGGACGGCACGAGCTATCCTATCACGAGTGGTATTGCCACGGTGTCTCTTGGCGCTGGTGCACATACGATTACGAAGGATACTACGACGAACCTGTATTATATGAAGGTGAATTAGAGGCAGCAGGTTGAAGAAGCGGAAAATGAGCATGGCAAGAAGAAAGCGACCTTTCGGGGTCGCTTTTGTTTGTTCTTTATAGTGTGGTAAAACAGTGCTCTTCAATAATCTCGGAGAGATCTTGAAGCTCGTATTTATGATTCACCATATCTACGGTAAAATTCTCCGCTTTTTCAACGTCCATTTTAAAATGCACACCGTTGTAGCGCAGAAAAATAACAAGTGCTGTAAATGCGGTCCGTTTGTTTGCATTATGAAACGGGTGGTTTTGTCCCAGAGACTGAAATAAAGCGGCAGACTTTACATAAATAGTGGGATATGCCTCTTCCCCGAAAGCGGAGGACTGCGGACGCAGAATTGCTGATTCGAGCAGCCCTGGGTCTTTTACACCAATCTGTTCTCCCGGACTGTAACGCTGAATCATGGCAAGGTTGATAGCTATCGCTTCTTGAACGGATAGATAACGGACTATGCTCATCTGTCTTTAAGACCCTGCAGGGTATGGTCATATTCATTAATAACCTCTGCCAAAGCGTCCATGAAATCCTCGCTGATCCCATTCGGAAGCGCCACCTTTGTTGATTTCCGTATAGTGATCTCCCCTGTTGACTGATTAACCTCAACGATGACGGTATCCCCTTGATCCAAACCGATTTGTTTAAGAGCATCCGTCATGGTTATGCCTAGACTATTCCCGAATTTAGAAACCTTGCGTTCCATTTCAATTCCCCTTTGCATATGAGTCCCTCCGTATCATTATAATTGACTGTTATAACAATTATACATTGTTCATTAGTCGCAGGTAAGATATTCAACGGAAACTCTAAGTAGGGAATGGACCTTGAGAGGAGCGGCTATCCCCCTGTTATCCTCTAACCAGCTTCGCCCGGACCTTGTTCGAGAAGAACTCGATGATCAGGATCAGCACGACCAGTCCGATGAGGATGGACCCGACCTGATCCCATTTATAGCTGCGCATAGCGAAGATAAGCGGTGCCCCGATGCCGCCGGCGCTGACCAGGCCCAGAACCGAAGCCTCGCGCATGTTCATGTCGAAGCGGTAAATCATGACCGACAGGAAGATTGAGAGGAGCTGCGGAATGATGCCAAAGCGGATCTTCTCAAAGGTGGTGCAGCCCACCGAGGTCATCGACTCCAGGACGCGTGTATCCAGCTCCTCAATGGCGTCCACATACAGCTTGGCCAGCATCCCGATGGAGGTGATCCCCACTGTCAGCACTCCGGCAAAGGCCCCCGGTCCGGTTACCCGGATTAGCATCAGACCGTAAACCAGCGAGGGTACGGTGCGGATGATGATCAGCAGCAGCCGCGTAAGCCAGGATACCGGCTTTGGCACGATGTTGGACGCTGCGAGGAAAGCCAGTGGCACGGCCAACACCGCGCCGACAATGGTGCCCAGAAAGGCAATGGCCACTGTCTCCAGCAGCAGGTAGAGCACGCTCTGCTTCGATACGTTGAACAGTAGCTGTGTATCCGGGTGGGTGAGCCCGTAGACAATGTTTTTGGCAATCTTAAGACTGTTCTGTTCGATCTGATTAAAATTCACCGCCGTCATGGACCATACGAATAACGCGGCGACGATGGCCGCAATGGTCCCCAGGTAGAGCTTGTTGCGGGGGGCGGCTGCCAGTTGTTGTTCAATACTATTCATGAATGTAACGTCTCCTTAAATAAGCTTCTTGCGGAAATGCTCGCTGATTCGTTCTATGATATAGACCGTGACAATCAGCACCAGAATGATCATTCCCACTGCGGGGTAATCCCGCCAGCCAAGCCCTTCGTTAATAAGCAGGCCAATGCCCCCGGCCCCGACTAAGCCGAGAATCGCCGCATACCGCACATTTCCCTCAAAACAGTACAGGGAGGTGGAGATATACCCCGGAAGCACCTGCGGCAGCACCGCGAAGCGGAAGGCCTCAAGCCGGGTCATGCCAAGCGATTCCATCGCTTCAAAAGCCCCCATATCCACATTCTCAATCTGCTCGTACACCAGCTTGCCGACATAAGAAATCGTAAACAGCATAATCGCCACGGTTCCCGCCATCGACCCGAGACCGAACACGAAGGTGGCAATGAGTGCGGAGACAAGCGTCGGCAGCGTGCGGAGCAGGCTGAGGACCGCTTTGCTGAGGATGACAATAATTCTGGACTGCACGATGTTGGAGGAGGCCGCTACGGCTACCGGCAATGCAATCAATGCACCGATGATGGAGCCCAGCAGCGACATCTTGATGGTGTCGAGAAGCGGGGACCAAATATCGCTCAGGCTGCTCCAGTCGGGCGGAATCATTTTGAGAATGATTGTAAAGAACTCATGTATACGTTTAAAAAGCATAGGAAAGCTGAAGCCTGTAAATTGCGCCGACAATACGGTGCAGGCAGCCAGAATAAGGACAACGAGCGGTGTGCGGGACCGTTTCTGCAGCACAATTTTTCCGCCCGGCAGCACGATCTTTTTTGGAGGAAAAAGTTTATCGAACATAGGCCGCCTGCTCCTCCATCGCCGCTTTCTCGGCCTCCCACTTCCCGCCGTAAATATCCTCAAGAATCTCCTGTGTCACCTGGGAGGTTTCGCCGTCAAATACGACTTCCCCCTTGCGGATGCCGATAATACGGTCTGCATATTCGAGGGCAATCTCGACATGATGAATATTCATAATCACAGAGATGTTCATATCCTTATTGATCTTCTTGAAATCATCCATGACGATGCGCGCAGTTACCGGGTCGAGGGAAGCAATCGGCTCATCCGCCAGGATGATATCCGGATTCTGGGCGAGTGTGCGGGCCAGCGCAACGCGCTGCTGCTGCCCGCCGGACAACTGATCGACGCGGACGAACGCCTTGTCCAGGATGCCGACTTTATCGAGGGCCTCCAGCGCGATGATCTTGTGCTCCTTCTGGAAGATTCCTGTGAGCTTGCGCCACAGCGGCAGGCCCGGCACGAGGGATACCAGGACGTTGTTGATTACCGTCGTACGCGTCACCAGATTAAAAGACTGAAAAATCATCCCGATTCTGCGCCGGAATTTACGGATATGCTTGCCCTTAAGCTTGGACACATCCACATCATCCACGAGGAGTGTACCGCTGGAAATGTCATGTATACGGTTAATGCAACGGATTAGCGTTGACTTCCCGGCTCCGGAGAGACCGATGACGGCAACGAATTCACCTTGCTTGATTTCCAAATTAATATTGTTCAGGGCCGTGGTGCCGTTTGTATACGTTTTGGTTACATTCATAAACTGAATCATGGGGCATTCAATCCTTTAGTAGATTTGGAAGTGAAAAATGAGAACATCATGATCTCATGATGCTCTCATCCAAGTTTCATGCGAACCTGTGCTGTTGGCCGGGTTATTTCATGCTGCGGATCAATTCCTGCGCGTCCCGCTCCCCGTCGTAGTCGGCAGATTGGGCTACTTTATAGCCTTCGTGAGAGTAGATAGCGATAACTTCCTTACCTTCATCAGTGCCCGCGATGGCGATGAACGCTTCCTGCAGGGCTTTCTTCAGCTCATCGTTCATGATCGGAGAGTTCTTGCTTACGCTGACGGTGTCATTATAGATCGGCTGCGTTACACCGATAACATTGGTCTGGTCCCAGATCGGGCCAGTGCCGCCGAACTCGCTGGTCCATTTCTCTTCGTTGTCGCGGCGTGCGTCTGCGAAGGCCACCACGATATCCGCTTGTCCAACAGCAAGACGGGCAAAGGAGCTGCCATAGGAGTCGGATTGCGTTACTTTGGACAGGTCTGTCAGGCTCTTGCCGTATTTCTCTTGCAGCCACAGGGTCGGGTAGATATAGCCTGCGGAAGAAGAGGTGGACATTACTGCCCAGGTTGCGCTGTCCAGGTCTTCCCAAGTCAGCTCTTCGCCGTTGTTCACTTTAGCGGCAAGCTCTTGGCCCTTGGCGGAAGGTCCGGCGATCAGCAGCGAACGGTAGTAGGAAGCCTGCTGATCGTCAAGGCCCGTAGTCGGCTTGTTGTCGTTCCAATCCTTAGGGTTATCGGAATCATTGGAAAGTGCTTTGCGTGTAGCGGTCAGAATAACTTCAGCTCCGTCATCATACAGCGTGTACGTACCGCCTGGAATCAGGCCGACATCCGTTGTTCCTGCGCTGAGTGCTTCGCCGACTGCTTCATATGTTGTGCCTACATCGATTTGCACATCGCCTACCGTGTAGCCTTGAGTACCCAGTTGTTGTTTCAGCAGTTCCTTCAGCGGCTCAGTGGTGGTAATAATCTGATCCGGGTCCTTGGAAGGAACAAAGCTGATTTTCAGCACGTCAATATTCGTATTCGCAGGCTGCGTTGCTTCCGCTGTTGCCGCCGCTCCATTGTTTGTTGCTGCTGCGTTATTAGCAGCTTCTCCGTTGTTACCCGCATTGTTATTCGCGCTGCAACCCGCCAACAAACCGATCGCCAGTACACCTGCAAATAAGTGCTTGATTCTTTTCTTCACTTGGAGACCTCCACTTTTTTGTCTTGTACAAGACTATTTTTTTGCGTGCTTAACCACTATATAATTCAATTGTTAAATTTCAGGCCGATTAATGTCATCGTTATGATAAACCTCACTCGGAGCCTGTCGGCCCGTTCAATAGTGTGATAGAATAATCCAATCTTTTCAGAATAGTTAGCCAAAGGAGCGAAACGATGTCATTGGAGCAATGTGAAGTGGTTCTTCTGGAAACCAGTGATCTGCACGGATTCATACTGCCGAGAAGCTATGCCACCCGGAGCGAAGCCGGACACGGCCTGGCCCGCATCGCGGCTGTCGTGAAGGCTATGCGCCGTATGCATTCGCATACGCTTTTGATAGATAACGGAGACTGCCTGCAGGGCACACCGCTGACGTATTATCATGCCAAGGTAAACAGTGAGCTGCCGAATCCGGTGATCGCTTGCCTGAATGAGTTGCATTATGATGCCGCCGTACCGGGCAATCATGAGTTCAACTACGGACTGCCGTATCTGCAGAGTGCGATGGAGGCTTCCAGCTTCCCGTGGTTATCGGCTAATATTGTGGATGCTTCAACCGGCCAGCCGGCGTTCGGCAAGCCTTATCTGGTGCGGGAGATGGAGAACGGGGTGCGGATCGGGATTCTGGGACTGACCACTTCCTACATCCCTGTCTGGGAACAGCCGCAGCATATCGCGGGCCTGCGTTTCGAGGATCCGGTGGAAGCGGCGCAGAAGTGGATTCCGGTCATGAAAGCGGAGGAGCAGGCGGATGTCATCGTCGTGTCTTACCATGGCGGCTTTGAGCGGGATCTGGACACGGGCCAGCCAACAGAACCCTTAACCGGAGAGAATGTTGGTTACGCTCTCTGCCAGGAAGTAGAGGGAATTGACGTATTGCTTACCGGCCATCAGCACCGGGCGATTGCAGAACGCAGCATTAATGGCGTATGCGTGGTGCAGCCCGCAAATGAAGGCCGGTTCCTGGGAAAAGTAACGCTGCAGATGGAGAAAAGCCTGGAGGGCTGGAAGGTGATCAGCCGGAGGTCTGAGCTGGTCTCGGCAGAGGAGGCCGGACCAGACCCGGTCTTTGAAGAGCTGATCAGTAAGATCGAGGAGCTAACGCAAGAATGGCTGGATCAGCCGTCCGGCTATGTGGATGGGAATATGACGGTTCACTCCCACTTCGCAGCCCGGCTGCAGGAGCATCCGCTGATGGAGTTCATCAACCGTGTGCAAATGGACGCATCTGGAGCCGATATTTCGTGCGCGGCATTGTTCGACAACGTCTCTCCCGGGTTCGGCGAACGCATTACGATGCGGGAGATCGTGTCTAACTACATCTATCCCAATACGCTGAAGGTTCTCCGTGTTACCGGAAGCGATATTAAAGCCGCACTGGAGAAATCGGCTGAGTATTTCGAAGTCAATGCGGAGGGAGAGATCGCCGTAAACCCGTCTTACCTGGCACCGAAGCCGCAGCATTATAACTATGACATGTGGGAAGGGATCGATTATACTTTGGACATTTCGCAGCCTATGGGCCAGCGGGTGACCCGGCTGGAGCGGAACGGCCAGCCCCTTAGGGCCGAAGCGGAATACGACGTGGTCATGAACAATTACCGGGCCAGCGGGGGCGGGAATTTCGCAATGTTCGGGGGTAAGCCGGTCGTGAAAGATATCCCGACCGACATGGTGGAACTGCTGGCGGATTATATCCGCGAGCGGGGGCGCCTCACCGTCTCGGTTAATAATAACTGGCGCGTAGTGAACGGGATGGAAGAGGGCTGAGGGGGACGGAAGAGAGCAGCAGGCATAATTGGGAGGATATTGAACTGGAAAATGATATAATAGGGCCAATAACAGCATAGATAGCGCGAAACTTTACTCTAGCCGCAGGAGGCTTGTCCTATGAACAGTTTCAATCATCTCATCCCTCCGCCCCTCGAGTTCGAAGTGCTGGAGCATGACCGTGTCATTGCCAGAGTCAAGCTGGATTACCTGCATCAGCGCGTGGATGTCTGGCAGGATCATACGGTGGAGCCTGTATTCTTGCCTTTTCCTTGTAAGCCAAAGGTATCGGTTAGCGACGTGCTGGACTATTTCGAGTCCCGATGCGTTCCGCGTACCCGCCATCATATCGACAAGATCCTGGCATCCATGGGGCTGAGCGAATACGTGCCCACGGATATCGTCAAACATACGCATGGTGTATTATACGATGATTACGTGTGGCTCCGATTCTCTGGTGAGGAGTTGACGTGCATTGATATCCATCCCCGTTATGCAAGTGACCAGGGACGAGGGTAAGAGCTTTGTCAGCACCAGTAAGGGCGATCAGCTCAAATGGAGAACGGAGAATCAATGGGCAAAAGTGAACAAATTCGGCTATGAAGGATTGGCTGAATGGGCAGCTTATGAAATCATCAAGCGCTCCAATATCCCGCCCCAGTTCATTGTTCCATACAGCCGGTGCTTGATAAGAGAAGCTGACGGTACTGAATATCGGGGATGTTACTCCGAAGATTTTCTGCAGCCGGATGAAAGTCTGATTTCACTGCATCGCCTTTTAGAAAGCTACGGCATTTCAATTGATGCTGTGCTCCGTAATCAGAGTACGCGCGATGCGGTGCTTTCCATTATTGAATTTCTCCGTACAGCAATCCGTTTGGATACTCTTGAGTATTTTTCAATGATGCTGCCGCTGGATGCCTTTTTGTTGAACGAAGACCGTCATTTGAACAACATTGCTTTTATTCACGGACCGGGGGGTTACAGGCTCTGTCCATATTTTGATCATGGTTTAAGTCTGCTGTCCGATACAACGGATTATCCACTGAGTATGCCTATAGATGTTGCCATGCGGCGTGTCAAAGCTAAGCCGTTCAGCAAAGATTTTTCGAAGCAAGCCCGTGCGCTTGAGACGAACCTTCGCTTCGATCGTTCCTCTGTTCTGCAGTTTATAGAGGAACATGAAGAAGAGCTTGGCAGAATTGCCAAAGTACTTAAATTGCAGATGCGAAAATATGAGTATTTGTTTGTTTGAAGAGCTCCATCCGTTCAGGGGAATCCAGCTTCGACACTAATCTGATTTGATTTCACATTTTTATGAATCCGGATATAGTTTGGTACGGCTTTCATTGCAAAGAAGGAGCGCCTTTGTTACCGTTACAGATATATAGCGCAGAAGGAAGGTTCAGATATGGCGGAGACGATGCAAGTCTATAAAGCAACCGGGCAATATGTTAAAATGATCGGCCGTACTCATTACTATAACGATGTTCTGTGGCTGGCTTTGTCCGGCAGCGGGATAGAGTTCTCTTGTTACGGAAAAAAAGTGGCTATCACCATTAAAGGCGATCAAATTGCCGAAGGCGATACGAATCATGCCCGCATCGGCATCGAAGTAAATGGTGTGCGGGTAGTTGAGGAGCAAATCCATCAACCGGTGAAGACCTATACCGTGTTCGAGAGCAGCACCGAGCAGCAGGTCACAGTAAGAGTGCTGAAGCTGTCCGAGGCAGCGATGTCCACAGCGGGCATTCAGGAGATAGTCGTCGAGGCCGCGGAAGGCATTATACCCACACCGGGCCACGTACATAGAATAGAGTTCATAGGTGATTCCATCACCTGCGGCTACGGGGTAGACGATGAGCATGAGCTGCATCCCTTCTCCACGGCTACAGAAGATGTTACCAAAGCCTATGCGTACCTGACTGCGGAAGCACTGCAGGCGGATTATAGCATGGTTTCCTACAGCGGATATGGAATTATTTCCGGTTATACAGACAATGATCAGAAGCTGACTACGCATCTTTTGCCGGATTACTATGAGAAGGTGGCCAAGTCAGAAGGGAAGCTGGATGGCACACTGAACCCGCTCGAGGTTAGCTGGGATTTCAGCAGGTTTGTTCCTGAACTGATTGTGATCAATCTGGGAACCAATGATGACTCGTTCACCAAGGACGATGGCGCCAGACAGGCGGAGTATGGAGAGCAATATGCTGAGTTTCTGAAAATCGTCCGCCGGAACAATGCCGGTGCCACCATCCTGTGCACGCTTGGCATTATGGGAGACCGGCTGTTCCCGTGGCTGGAGCAGGCGGTTCATAGCTATACCCAGGCAACGGGCGATACGGTGCCGCCGGGGTAACTGGCGCGACAGGAGCTGGAGTGACTGGAGCTACCGGCGCGACGGGAACTGCGGGTGCTACAGGGGCGACGGGGGTAACCGGTGCCACAGGAGCAACTGGAGCCGGTGTGACAGGGGCTACCGGGGAAACGGGAGCTACAGGTGTCGCAGGCGCTACGGGTGCGACTGGTGCAGCTGGAGTAACTGGTGCAACAGGAGCTGGAGTGACTGGCGCTACCGGCGCGACAGGAACTGCGGGTGCTACAGGGGCGACGGGCGTAACCGGTGCCACAGGAGCAACGGGAGCCGGAGTGACAGGGGCTACCGGGGAAACGGGAGCTACAGGTGCCGCAGGAGCTACAGGTGCGACTGGTGCAGCTGGGGTAACCGGCGCGACAGGAGCTGGAGTGACTGGCGCTACCGGCGTGACGGGAGCAACAGGTGTCACAGGTGCGACAGGCGCAACCGGTGTCACAGGAGCAACTGGAGCCGGTGTGACAGGGGCTACCGGGGAAACGGGAGCTACAGGTGTCGCAGGCGCAACTGGTGCGACCGGAACAGCTGGAGTGACCGGAGCCACCGGTGCAACAGGTGAAACTGGTGCGGCAGGTGTAACAGGAGCGACCGGAGCTACAGGCGAAACGGGTGCAGCAGGTGCCACGGGTGCGACCGGAACGGTTGGAGTGACCGGAGCCACCGGAGCAACAGGAGTAGGTGTAACAGGAGCGACCGGAGCTACAGGCGAAACTGGAGCAGCAGGTGCCACGGGTGCGACCGGAACGGCTGGAGTGACAGGAGCGACCGGCGCAACAGGAGTAGGTGTAACAGGAGCGACCGGAGCTACCGGCGAAACTGGAGCAGCAGGTGCCACGGGTGCGACCGGAACGGCTGGAGTGACAGGAGCGACCGGCGCAACAGGAGTAGGTGTAACAGGAGCGACCGGAGCTACAGGCGAAACTGGAGCAGCAGGTGCCACGGGTGCGACCGGAACGGCTGGAGTGACAGGAGCGACCGGCGCAACAGGAGTAGGTGTAACAGGAGCGACCGGAGCTACAGGCGAAACTGGAGCAGCAGGTGCCACGGGTGCGACCGGAACGGCTGGAGTGACAGGAGCGACCGGCGCAACAGGAGTAGGTGTAACAGGAGCGACCGGAGCTACCGGCGAAACTGGAGCAGCGGGAGCCACGGGAGCGACCGGAGCTACCGGCGAAACTGGAGCAGCGGGAGCCACAGGTGCAACCGGCGTGGCAGGCGTAACTGGAGCGACCGGAGCTACCGGCGAGACTGGCGCAGCTGGCGCTACAGGAGCCACCGGCGTGGCAGGTGTAACTGGCGCGACAGGAGTCGGCGTCACGGGAGCCACCGGTGCAACTGGACCTGGTTTTGCAACAGAAGGGTTCTCCGCATTCCTGCCGACCTTCTCTACGGCCGCAAGCACACAGCTTACGGGCTGGACGGTAGCATCGCCGTTCTATCCGAGTGCCAGCTTTAATCCGACGACGGGGAACTTTACGGTGCCGACAACCGGCCGATATTCGATTGAAGCGACTGTCAACTACTCGACTACCGCAGCCCTCACCATCTCCCTGGGGGCCGGTGTGAACCCGGCATTCAGCATACTGAGAACATCACCGACTGCGACAACGCTGGTCAGCGGGCTGTTCCCACTGCTGAACGTCAACGTGGCGCTTGTGCTCACGCTGAGAGCGATCCTCGGCAACGGCACCGTCACCCTGGCCGGCGAATTTGAACTGAATGCAGGCGACGTCATCGGCCTGTTCTACGAGGCTGATGGTCTGACGATTCCGATCGACTTGAGCGGCGGAAGCTCGCCGGGGGTTGTGTGGTCGGTGCATAGACTCTCCTAGTTTCAGTATACCGATAACTAGATGTTCCACAGAAGGCGGACCGCTGGAAGACAGCGGTCCGCTTTTTTCCGCATTGGCTTCCGCATTGGCTTCCGCATTGGCTTCCGCATTGGCTTCCGCATTGGCTTCCGCATTGGCTTCCGCGTTGGCGATATTTCAGAGCTTCCAGACCGAAGGCCTGCAGTTGCTGAGGGTGGTCTGTTACTGCGCCTACAGCTGCATTACCCCTTAACTTTTCTCCACTGGCAAACTCCGTAGATTTTCGAACTTTTATTATAGATGGCCTTATTTCGCGTCTGCCGGATTTTACTTACACTTAGATCATGGAAGAGAGACCATGCTTGAAGAAACGGGAGGCGTAGGAAATGATTGCTCAGGAGAAGAGGAGTGTGTTAAGCGCCGCGCAGGAGTCGCCGGTCCGCAGACAAGTAAGAAGGTCCACGGTGTTCAGGCATCTGTGGAAGCACAAAGTGCTGCTGCTGATGCTGCTGCCGGGCGTCATCTTTTTGCTTATCAACAACTATCTGCCGATGTTCGGCATCATTATTGCCTTCAAGAATATCAACTACGTGGACGGGATTCTGGGCAGTCCGTGGGTGGGGCTCGACAATTTCAAGTTTCTGTTCGCCACTTCCGACGCCTGGATCATTACCCGGAACACCGTGCTCTATAATTTTGTGTTTATCGTGTTCAATCTGGTGATTGCGGTGGCTGTGGCGATTGCCCTCAATGAACTGCGGAATAAGCTTGCAGCTAAATTTTATCAAAGCATCATGTTCTTTCCCTACTTTCTGTCCATGGTCGTGGTCAGCTATCTGGTGTTCGCCTTTCTCAATGTTGAATACGGTTTCATTAATAAAGGCGTCCTGTCCCTGTTTGGCCTGAACGAGCTGAACTGGTACTCCGAGCCGAAATACTGGCCGTTTATTCTGCCGCTGATCAACCTCTGGAAAGGGGTCGGCTACGGGTGTGTCATCTACCTGGCGGCGATTATCGGCATCGACAGCGAGTATTACGAGGCTGCCCTGATCGACGGCGCAAGCAAATGGAAGCAGATTGTCCATATCACCATTCCGCTGATCCGCCCGGTCATTATTATTACAACCATCCTGGCCATCGGCGGCATCTTCCGCTCAGATTTCGGGCTATTCTATCAGACCACACTGAATTCAGGTGCTCTGTATCCGACCACGCTGGTCATCGACACGTATGTCTATAATGCGCTGATTAACATGGGTAACCTGGGCATGTCGGCTGCGGCGGGACTGTATCAATCGGTCGTCGGATTCTTCCTGGTGCTGGGCTCGAACTGGATTGTCCGGAGACTCGACAAGGATCAGGCGGTATTCTAAACGAGCTTGCCTCTAAGAAAGGAGGAAGTACATTGACCAATAATGAGATATCGAGAACGACCAATATTGTGCTGCACGTGATTTTTATCCTGATGACGCTGGCCTGCCTGCTGCCGATCATCCTCGTCTTTATGATTTCGATTACCGACTATGACTCCATCGTACTGAACGGATACCAGTTCTTTCCGAAGGAGCTTAGTCTGGAGGCATATGCTTATATTTTCAAGGACTATTCCGTCATTGTAAAAGCGTACGGTGTATCCATCTTCGTAACGGTAACCGGAACCCTGCTCAGTGTGCTGATCACGTCGCTTTACGCCTATCCGATCTCGCGTGCAGATTTCCGTTACCGCGGCGTCTTCGCCTTTCTGATCTTCTTCACCATGCTGTTCGGCGGGGGACTGGTGCCCTGGTATATGGTCTACACACAGGCACTGGATCTCAAGAATACCGTCTGGGCGCTGATCGTGCCAATGCTGCTGTCGCCGTTCAATGTGCTGATTATGAAGACCTACTTCCAGATGAGCGTACCGGCGGCGCTGATTGAAGCGTCGAAGATCGACGGGGCGGGCGAGCTGCGGACCTTCTTCCGGATTGTTTTTCCGCTGTCCCTGCCGGTATTCGCCACCATCGGGCTGTTCAACACGCTGCATTACTGGAACGACTGGTTCAACAGTATGATCTTCGTGACCGACACCGATCTCTACTCCCTGCAATATCTGATGTACAAAATGATCTCCCAGGCGGACTACCTGAGCCGCAACGGGGCGCTCATCCAAGGCTCGGCCACCGAGCTGGCCAAATTGCCGGGTGAAACGATCCGGATGGCCATGGCGCTGATCGGCATCGGTCCGATTGTGCTGGCGTATCCGTTCTTCCAGCGTTATTTTATCAAAGGCCTGACGCTTGGCTCCATCAAAGGCTAAACCCGGATTATGCCGGTTAGCATATATTGGTTCTTTTAGAAGGGGAGGAAAATGGATGGCTAGCAAAAAAGGCACAGGTCTCCTGCTGTCACTGGTGCTGATGATTGGACTTACGCTCAGCGGGTGCGGCGGCAATAACAGTAACAACGGCAATTCTGGCAACACGGCAACGCCTGTGAAGAGCGCCGAAAGCACAGAGACAACGGCAGCGCCTGAAACTTCGGGTAACAAGGATGAACCGGCGTCTTCTTCGGAGCTGGAACAGGTGGAATTGTCCCTCTATCTGCCGGGCGGACCCGATAAGGATGTAGCTTCCGTGGAACAGGCGATCAATGATTATCTTAAAGACAAGATCAATGCCACCATCAAAATCAACCAGCTAAGCTGGGATAAACCGGCGGATAAGGTCAACCTGATGATCCAGTCCGGCGAAGTCTTCGATATGGTCTATACCTGGAACTTCATGACGAATGCAGCCAAAGGCGCCTATCTGCCGCTGGAAGAGCTGCTGGAGCAGTACGCCAAAGAAACCAAGGCCCAGATTAATCCCGCTTATTTGCAGGCGGCTACCGTAAATGGACATTTGTATGCGGTTCCAACGGAAAAAGAGCTGGGGCAATCGGTCGGGTTCGCTTTTGACAAGGCGATTGTCGACAAGTACGGCTTCGATGTGAACAGTATCAAGAAGCTTGAAGATATCGAGCCGATGCTGCAAACGATCAAAGAGAAGGAGCCGGCGATGACGCCGCTGTTCATGAACCATACGGACAGTCTGCACTGGTTCACCGCCTACCCGGAAAGTGAAGACCTCGACGGCAGCAATGAAATCCCGACCCTGCTCGATTACAAAACGATGAAGGTGTTCAACGAATACGACACCCCGGAAATGCTGGAGCGGCTGAAGCTGATCCGCAAATGGTATGAAGCGGGCTATATCAACAAGAACGGTGCCACCGACAAGACCGAGCTGAAGGATGCGGTGAAGAGCGGTAAATCGTGGTTCGTCTACGGTAACATGAACCCTACGTCCACCAATGACTGGACCCGCCTGGCCGAGAAGCCGATGCTGATCAAGACTCTGCTGCCGGTGCAGGTCAGCACGAAGAGTCTACAGGGCTCGATGCTTGCCATCTCCCGCACCTCGAAGAATCCTGAACGGGCCATGATGTTCATGAATCTGATCCACACCGATCCGGTGCTGTATAATCTGCTCACCTTCGGCATTGAAGGCAAACACTATAAGAAGGTCAGCGAAAATACGGTAGAGTTCATTCCGGACAGCGGTTACAACTCGGTATCCTCCTGGATGATCGGCAATGTGCTGCTCAACTACCTGAACAAGGACGAAGACCCGCGCCGTGTCGAGCTGTATACCGAATGGAACAAGAATTCCCGGGTGTCCCCGGTCATCGGCTTTGTCTTTGACTCCACTAAGGTGCAGTCGCAGATCGGTGCGCTGATCAATATTACCAAGCAGTACAAGAATACGCTTTTCTCCGGCGAGAAGGACCCTGAACCGGTACTGAAGGAAATGAACGCCAAGCTCAAAGCGGCGGGAATCGACGCTGTGATTAATGAGCTGCAGGCGCAGATGGATGCATTTTTGGCCGCCAAATAAGCACTAACAGCAGCAGCAGACCCGGTATCCGCGAGTAGAAGGTGGAGTCATTCTCGAATGGCCGCTTGTCTCTTTCGGTACCGGGTGTTCCTATTCGCCAAGCCAGCCGTTTGGTTGCCCGAATCTTATCATTAAAAGAAGAGGGTGTTAATTGTGCGAATTCAGAAAAAACCCGCATCACTGCTCGTTCTGTTGCTTATGCTGATTACCTTTCTTTCGCCGGCTGTACCATCGGCCGCCTTGTCCCAGGCTGAGACAGCCGTGCCGGAGACTCCTTTGTCCGCTCCTGTATCTGAAGGGTCCATGGTTGCCGGGGGCGCTTATGGGCCTTCTGTCGGCGAAGATGTGTACGGAGCAAGGAGAATGCTATGGCAGGTGGGGACTGCCGATAACAGCTCCGCAGAATTTACCGTGTACAATGACGTTTACAGCGAGCTATCTCTGCCGCTCGGGCCCGGCATCCTGGGGCAGCTGCCCCGCGGAATGAAGGCCGATATTAACGGTACGATGAGCCTGTCATTTAATTTAAGGGCGATACCGGTGCACGGCGTTCAGCTCAGCCTCAAGGTGATTGATGCGAGTACCGCCATTCCCCAGCTTGCCGTCTTTGCGAACGGCCAAATGAGCGGGCTGCTGCAGATTGCCGGGCTGAACAACGGCGAAACGGTGCCGGAGCATACCTGGAAGGAAACCTACAAGCTCTACATCCCCAAAGAGCAGCTGCAGACGGGCATCAATGTGCTGGAGCTGGCGCTTGACCCCGGAGTGTATGCCAATCCGCAGGCTGCCGGTTATACCGGGGATCAATATTTGTGGTTCGAATGGGACTACCTGAAACTGGAAGCGCTATCACGAGCAGCGGAAGAGCCGATCCACGGGCGTTATGTCCATTTGGGCACCACGCTGGCCGCTTCCACGTTCAGGTATGACGAGAACGCCATCCGGCACCTGTCGCCGATGGCGAAATGGCTGGGCATTGCCTACAGCGGCAACTGGATGCGCGCCTCCTTCTGGTCGGACACGAGCACCGGCTGGGACCCGCAGGGCCGGAACTACCTGGCTACGCTGCGCGATCTGAATCTTGCGCCGATGGTCAACATCATCGGGGCAAACTGGAAGAGCAACACTGAGCTGGCAGCCGGAACGATTCCTGCGGCGCTCCGGACCTATTATGCCAATTTCGTAACCAAGTTCGGAGATCTCTACGAATACGCCGAGACCGGCAATGAGCCGGGGCTGTTCGGCTGGTCGCAGCAGGCCGTGCTGGCCATCCATGAGCTGATGGACGAACAGCGGCAACTGAACAGCCAGCCTTATCTGAAGATAGTAGCCCCCGGTTGGGCCTACTGGCCTTACAATGGCATCCCCGACGGCTGGGAACGCGATGCTGAAGCGCGCCGTCCCATTGAGGAGATGTCGGATATCACCAACGGGCACAGCTACGGCGGCACCGGGGTACAGCCGCTGCCCGGTGCAGCGCTGTATGAGAATCTGCGCGTCTACAGCGAGGCGGAGGAGGGCTTCGGCAAAGAGATGGCGATGAGCGAGACGGGAGCCAATGACAACCATACCGACAACACGAAGTACGGCACGTACGCTTACCGGTTCGCCTCCGCCTTCGACCGTGAGATGCGTGCCGACATAGGCTATGCCGATCACATTATGCAGCATGCCGCCTTCTTCAACGATGGCACCGAATTTGGATTGTTCCGGTCAGATATCAACTGGAATACCCACCGGTTTGAAGATACGGAGGCCGTTCCGGCCCACAGCGGTGAGGCAGGTGAGACACGGCTCAAGACCTTCCGCCGGCTGGCGGCGGCGTATGCCACCCATGGCAGTCCCTTAAGCTATGAGCTGCTGAATGACTCCGCCCTGACCGGCAAGAAGGCGTATTTCCGCGCGGTGGATACCTCGGCGCTGGAGCCATCGGCGGTTGGTGCTGCGGCGGACAAAATTCTGCTCAATTTCGTGAACTTCGAGCGGGAGCCGCTTACGATGCAGGTGAAGGTGGCGATGCCAAGCAGCGGCGTCTATGCCGGCGACGTGTACGGGGCTGGCAATACGTATGCCACCGCCCATTCTACCGTGCAGCTCACAGCGGTACCGGAGCTTACGCTCACGGTCACGCTCGGCGCAGGGGAGACGGTGCAGTATATCCTGGAGCAGCCGGAGCACGTTGCGCCAACCGCTCCAGCGGGCCTGACGGCACAGGCGCTCAGCCATGACCAGATCAAGCTGGCCTGGACGGCGGCTACGGACAATGACGCCGTGGTCAGCTATAGCGTCTACCGCAACGGCGGGACTGTGCCGGTGGTTACTGTACCGGGGCGGATTACCTTCTGGAGCGATTATACGGTGGCGCCAAGTACGGCCTACAGCTACACCGTGCAGGCCGTCGACGATTCCGGCAATGTGTCCCCGCTTAGTCCGGCGGCTTCCGCCACCACACCAGCCATCACAGTAACCCCGCATGTCTACGGCGATCCGGGTAAATTTGAGGCCGAGGCGGCAACCTTTGCCCTGCCGCTGAAGATCGGCAACAACAGCGGTGCTTCGGGCGGCAAGGTGGTGGAGCAGACCCATGCCGGTCCTATCGCCATTGAGGGCTTCTATTCGGCGGCGGGCGGAAGCTACACGCTGAGCATAGCCTATGCATCCAGCCAGGAGTCGAAGAAGAACATCTATGTCAACGGGGTGAAGCAATCCACGGTTACCCTGCCGTCTACAGGCAGCTGGACCACGAACATTACCGCCCGCCAATACGGCATTACGCTGCAGCCGGGGTACAACACGATCAGCTTCACTTCGGGCGGCAACGGCGCCAATCTGGACTATTTCCGGCTGGACGAAGGCGCATATGTCCCGGTGGCCTCCTGGTACCCGGTAGAGCACAATAATGCTTACATCGACTATACCGGCTTCGAGACCGCGCCGAGCGGAGTCTCCCATGTGACGTACGCGCCGGAGGCGTCAGCGGTGTTCCATTTCAACGGCACCGGCATCCGCTGGCGGTCGGATATCAAGAGCGACATGGGCAGCGCCGAGGTGTACGTGGACGGCGAATATAAGCAGACCATTGTCATCCCTCAGGCCGGCCTTGAGGGCGACGATAAGGTGGTCTATGAGCTGACCGGGCTGCCATATGGCCTGCACCGGATCGAAATCCGCAACACCGCCGGACGGGTAGTGGTCCACGGCTTTGAATTTGAGGGCTATGAAGCTACGCTTCCGGTTCCGGGGCCCGATATGATTGTGACTGATATCGGCTGGAATATTGTGAACGCGGACGGCAGCCCATCCGCCCACACCACGCCGCAGCTTGGCGATTCCCTGATCTTCTGGGCCAAGGTGAAGAACATCGGCGTTCGTCCGACGCCGCTGAACAGCTCTACGGGAGCCGGAATGATTACCGGCGGCGT
Source organism: Paenibacillus tepidiphilus (assembly GCF_008635795.1). Classification (GTDB taxonomy): domain Bacteria; phylum Bacillota; class Bacilli; order Paenibacillales; family Paenibacillaceae; genus Paenibacillus_AQ; species Paenibacillus_AQ tepidiphilus. The sequence continues at coordinate 86,596 of NZ_VWRQ01000014.1, forward strand.
CTTCTCGGTGGACGGCGGAACCGTCTCCTGGACTGATACGCACACCGGCGTCATCCAGCCGGGCGAAGAGGTGATCCTGACGGCCAACAGCAGCGCCCAGGGCACGCCGCGCTGGACCATTCCGACCATCGGCGATTACCAGATTACCTTCTTCGTGAACGATATCTGGCGCTACGGCGAGATGAACAAGGAGAATAACAAGCTGACGGTCACCTTGAATGTTCCATTGCCCTGAGGGGGCGCGAGGCTTGCTTTGAAGCTTGCTGAAAATTGCAGCCGTCCGGCCTGCTGTTTATCCATGAAGGAGCGGTGAGCTAGGCGCCTCGCCCGGCCCATTGGGCGCCGGGGAATCTGAACCGGTTACCAGTCGGGTGCGCTGGGCGCCGGGGAATCTGAACCGGTTACCGGACGGGTCTGCTGGGCGCCGGGGAATCTGAACCGGTTACTGGACGGGTACGCTGGGAGGCAGAGAGCCTGAACCGGTTACGGATCCGGCCCGTTGGGCGGTGGAGAAGCTATTAGGCGGTCACTGATGGCCCCGCTTGTGCCGGAATAAGTGCCCCGTGTGCGTCTGAATATCAGGCGGCGGGGCTCTTTTTTGGAGTAACTTGAAGCATGCGGCTTCCTGAGGGTGCGAATGGATGAACGGGAGAAGCTTAGTTTGATTTTGGCACACTAATTCTGCCTATATTGCTGATTTCAACAATTTAATTGGATTATCTCCACTTAATTTGGTTGAAATTGATTGGATTACTACTTTTCACCTATATTAAGTGGCGGATATCCAACTAAGTCTGTGATTATCCTCCATACAGGTCAAATTAAGTGGTGATTTTCCAACTGCCGTCTGCGAACAGTATTGCCCTTATATAACTAGCATCATGACTAACATCTTGACCAGAGGATTGATCAAACAACCGGCAAGCATGCGGCACATATGTGCCGGAAACGCCGTAGAATTTTAAACTTATTTCGTAGCTGGCTTTATTTAGCGTCCAGTCCGATTTCGGTACACTGGGGGTAGCAAACAGCGGGGGGATATGGGAATATGCCAAGGCAACTAAGCAAGGAAGCGCAAGATTGGGTGGAGCAGACACTGGCCTCCATGAGCCTGCGCGAGAAAATCGGCCAGACGATGCAGGATCATGCCGGGCGGCTGCCGGTTGACGGGCGGGATGAAGCCGCTCTCAAGGCTTATCTGGAAGAATACCCGGTGGGCAGCTTCTTCATCGGGGGCGAGGTGATCCAGAGGGCAGCGGGCAAGGCGGCGGATTACCGGGATGCCGCTGAGCGGATGCAGCGCCTCAGCAAGTATCCGCTCTTGTTCTCGGGCGATCTGGAGTTCGGGGCCGGCTCGGCGGTGAGAAGCCTCACCGATTTCCCGCCGCTGCTCGCGCTGGCCGCCGCCGATGACGAGGAGCTCGCCTATGCGTACGGCAAATACACCGCTATAGAAGGCAGAGCCGCCGGGTTTACCTGGGCGCTGGCACCGGGAACCGATCTGCTACTGAACTGGATGAATCCGGTGATTACGACACGCTGTCTCGGCGACGAGCCGGAGCGCACCGCCCGTCTAGCTGCCGCCGTTGTGCGGGGGATGCAGGACTATGGACTGGCAGCCTGCGCCAAGCATTTTCCCGGGGATGGCGTGGATTGCCGGGATCAGCATATCGTCACTACCATCAACAGCTTGTCAGAAGAAGAGTGGTTCGCGACCTATGGACAGGTGACCCGGCGGATGATTGAAGAAGGCGTGTGGACCATGATGACCGGTCATATCGCGCTGCCGTGGCTGGAGGGGTATCAGGAAGGGCGGCCCGTACCGGCAACGGTATCGCGGCGGATTACCACCGATTTGCTGCGCACACGGCTGGGCTTTGAGGGGGTAGTTCTCTCGGACGCACTGGATATGGGCGGCTTCCTGGGCTGGGGGGCGTACGAGCGGCGAATCGTCGACTGCTTCAACGCCGGGACGGATGTGCTGCTGTGGCCGGGCGTACGTTACTTCGAGACGATGGAGCACGCGCTCCGGAGTGGAAGCGTCACCATGGAGCGGCTGGACGAAAGCGTGCGGCGCGTGCTCGGGCTGAAGGCAGCGCTCGGTGTCCAGCATCTTGATGCCGGCGGGCGCGATCCGCAGGCTGCCCCGCTCATCAATGACAGGCTGGCACCGGAGCAGGATACAGTGGTGCGGGGCTTAAGCCGCACGCTGGCTGAGCGCTCTGTCACACTGGTCCGCAACCACGGAGGCCTGCTGCCGCTGGACCCGCAGAAGACCAAGAGGGTATTGGTCATCAAGCTGAATAAAGTGACGGAAGGGCGCAAATACGGCCGGATGGACCGGTTCATCGAGCTGCTGCAGGCGCGCGGCCTGGAGGTCGATATTCTCGAGGAATTCGAGCCGCTGAACACGGTGTGGAAATGGGAGCAGGCCGGAATGCGCTGGGATGCCGCTTTTGCGCCGTATTTTCTGCCGCTGCACGGGATGATGAATACCGCACGTCCTGTGGGTGAGGCGGCCAAGGCCAGCTGGGCGATGCAGCATGCGGAGACCATCCGCCCGATCGGCATTTCGTTTGCTACACCCTATTTGCTGCGGGATATGCCGTTTCTGGATGCGCTCGTCAACGCCTATTCGCTTCATGAAGATACGATGGAGGTGCTTATCTCGGCACTCTTCGGAGAACTGCCCTTCCGGGGGATCTCCCCGGTTCAGGCGGAAACGGCAGAGCCGGATTTCAATCGGGGAGGCATAATCTGTGCTGAACACTAGGCATAAAATGCAAAAAACGCTGGAGACCCTGTTCCGCTACATGACCGATGAGCGGCACAGCGGCAACTGGGGGATGGATATCCATCACTGGGACTGGGTTCCCGGCGTAGGTGTGGGTTCGCTGTTCGAATACGGCACAGCGGCGGGAGCGGCTGAAGCTGTCGGTTACTGTCTGGAGTGGGTGCACCGCAACAAGCACAAAGCCGAAAGCACCCGTGTCATCAATGCATTCGCCCCTTACGCGGTGTATCCGGGGCTGTACCGGCTGACCAAGGATGAGCGGCTTCTGCGCGAGGCGGAAGAGGCAGCGGACTGGCTGCTCACCGAAGCGCCGCGCACCCGCGAAGGTGCGCTGGAGCATACCGTCACCGAGAATGCGTCCTTTCCCGAGCAGGTATGGGCCGACACTGTCTATATGGCCGTGCTGTTCCTGGCGCGGCTGGCCGGAGAGACAGGGGAACAGCGGTATGCGGAAGGGGCGGCAGCGCAGACGCTGCTGCATCTGCAGCTCTTGCAGGATACGCACAGTGGACTCTTGTTCCATGGCTGGAGCAGCCGGGAAGGCAGCCATATGTCAGCCGTACGGTGGGCCCGGGCCAACGCCTGGATTGTGCTGGCGGTGCCGCAGATTGCTACGGAAATTCAGGGAATGGTGACCATCCCGGAGGAGCTGTACAGCCGGTACGCGGCGCTGGCATCGGGACTACGGGCCACCCAGACCCCGGAGGGACTCTGGCATACTGTGCTGGACCGGCCGGACACGGTCACGGAGACCTCGGCAAGTGCAGGCATCGCCTGCGGCTTCATCGAGGGCGTCAGGAGCGGACTACTGGAATCCTCATATCTGGAATGCGTGAAGCGGGCGGTGCCCGGCATCCTTCCGCTGATTGGGGAGGACGGCGAGGTGCGGGGAGTATCGGGCGGTACGCCCGTCATGCCTTCAGTAGAGGCTTATAACAAAATTCCGGTCTATCCGACGCTTTATGGTCAGGGATTAACCATGCAATTGCTGACGCAGGCACTCAGTCTGTATGCCTGAATCAATACCATTCCCTCCGGGAAAGGGAGGAAGCCAAGCGATGAAAGAAACAGAAACAACACGTAACAGGGACGCAACCCTCGATGAGCGGGCTATGCTGATCCGCAAAATGGAGGCCTACGAGGAGCGCTACAACCCGGAGCTCCGCCTGCTGCGTTCACCGTTCAGCAGTCCGGGTTATCATACAACGATCCGGGAGGCCGAATTCATTCATTCCACCCGGGACTCCCTGTCCTATGCTCTGGGTCTGCTGGACACGGAGCTAGAACGTTATGAGCAGCGTGCCTTCGGCATCATCGGCAAGGTCGTTTCACTGCAGGATACCGACCGCAGCCGCGATACGTTCGGCATCTGGTCCTGGTTCTATGAGGAGCCGCTCGCGCAAATGTCGCCGCCGGACTGGAATTGGGCCGACTTCTGCGGCAGCCGGCTGGTCCAGGCGCTCGCGCGGCATGGGCACCGCTTGCCGGAGGCGCTGCGTGAAGACATGATCCAGGCCATCGACAACGCCTGCGAAGCCATTATCCGCCGCAACGTCGGCCCGGACTACACCAATATCGCCATCATCGGGGCGCTGGTGACGAGGATTGCCGGAGAACAGCTCGGGCGCGGTGACTTTGCGGAATACGGGCTGCAGCGGCTGCAGAAATTAGTTGACTATACGCGGGTACGCGGCGCTTTTCAGGAATATAACAGCCCGGTCTATACCTACATTGCCATTCTGGAGCTGTCCAAGCTGCGTGCCGAGACGGCGGACCCGCTCGTCAAAGGGCTGTGCGAGGAGCTGCTCGATCTGACCTGGCGGAGCGTCGCAGGGCATTATCATCCGGCAACCGGCCAGTGGTCCGGCCCGCACGCGCGCTGTTACGAGACCCTGCTGCATGGCCAGGGAAGGGCCTTCCTGCAGCTGACGACCCGGGGTGCCGTGCGATTCTTTGACTGGGCGGAGCTTCCCTATGAGGAGGAATGGTACCGGAGCGGAATGGAGTGCCCCGCCGCCTATCTGGGCTGCTTCACCGACCCCGCTGTCAAGGAAATCAGACAATGGTACGAGGGCGAGGAGAAGAACGGCACCGGCCGTTATGCGGTGACGTTCACAACCCCGCAATACAGCATCGGCTCCTTCACCCACAGCGATTTCTGGAATCAAAGAAGGCCGCTGCTGGCGTACATCGACAACAGCGGATCGCCGGTGTATCTCCGGCTCCGCTGCCTGCATGACGGCTATGATTACTGCTCCGCCCGCTTCAAGTCCCGGCAGAGTCAGGGAGAGGTACTGTTTGGCATCGACTTTATTACGAACGGCGGTGATACGCATCCGAACCTGGACCCTACCGGAGGGGTGATTGAGGCGGAGGATTTACGGCTGATGCTGGAGATCGGCGGGGCACAGGAGGGAGTAACCGTTCAAGCGGGTGAAGACGGGGCCCTACTTGTCATCGGAGATACCGAAGTGACCCTGACCACCTGGTTCGCGGCGTTCAGTGCCTGTCCGGACCCGAAGCGCAGTCTGAGATGGGAGATGCTCAGGGATGAACGGGGACTCCACCTGGATATGATTCTGTATTCCGGTCCGCGTACCGGCATTCATTTCGCCAAGCTGCAGCAGGCGGCCTTTGTCTTCTCGCTGGATCTTCAGCGGCCGGAGCCAGGGTCGCAGCCGCTGGTGGAACGGTCCGGCGACGGCCTGCTGCGGGTGGGCGGAAGTCCGGATGGGCCGCAGGACTTTTCCCTGAGCCTGGTGCCCGGTCCGGCCTAAGCCTGAGGTATACTGAAGCCTATAACGGCAGCTTAAGCACAGCAAGAGCCGGCTTTCTGGTCGCTGGACCAGGAAGCCGGCTCTATTTAGATATGCTAGTCTTCAAGTGTAACATCCACGAAATCATCCCGGAACCGCTCGTAATCGGCCAGCCGGCATTCCAGCTTCAGCCGCGTGCCTTCCTCTTCATAGCTGACGCCCAGCACATTGGCATGCTCGTTGAAGTAGGAAACCACGGAACCACGGTCATAGGGTACAAGAATTTCCCGCTGAACGTAATCGTTGAACACAGCCTTGCGGATCAGGCCGGTCAGCTCTTCAATCCCTTTGCCCTGCTTGGCGGAGAGCCAGATGGCATCCTTCTGGATGTCGGGATAGGCCAGATCGGTCAGGTCCGCCTTGTTATAAGCGTAGATGGTCTTGATTCCTTCGGCACCGAGCGCCTTCAGGGTCTCCTCGGTCACTTCCATATGCTGCTTATGCTGCGGGTCAGAAACATCGACCACATGAATCAGCAGGTCCGCTTCGGTCACTTCCTCCAGTGTAGAACGGAAGGCCTTCACGAGATGATGGGGCAGCTGGCTGACGAAGCCGACGGTGTCGGTCAAGAGAAAGCTCTTCTGGTCCGGCAGCCGGATGCTGCGCACTGAAGTCTCCAGCGTGGCGAACAGCATATCCTTGGCAAAGACCTGCTTGCCCGAGCCGGGATGATAGGTCTCAATCATGACATTCATGAGGCTGGATTTGCCGCTGTTCGTATAGCCGACGAGACAGATGACCGGCACTTCATTCTTATGCCGCTGCTTGCGCTGGATTTGCCGCCGTGCGACCATGGATTGCAGCTCGGTCTGCAGCGCATAAATCCGTTCTTCGATTCTTCTGCGGTCGAGCTCCAGCTTCGTTTCGCCGGTGCCGCGGTTCTTCAGCCCCGCGCCCCCGCCTTGCCGGCCCAGCGATTCGCGCATGCCGCTCAGCCGGGGCAGCATATACTGCAGGCGGGCGACCTCTACCTGGAGCTGGGCTTCCTTGGTTTGGGCACGCTCGGCAAAAATATTCAGAATCAGAATCGTCCGGTCGATAACCGTACGGTCAAGGGATGACTCCAGATTGCGGATCTGCGAAGGCGTCAGTTCATCATTGAAAATAATGACCGCATCCTCGGCGGTTTCCGCCAGCTGCGCGAGCTCGGCGATTTTGCCGGAGCCGATGTAATGGGCGGAATTGATCTTGGCAGCCTTCTGGGTCAGCTCGGCGACCACCTCCAGATTGCACGCGGCAGCCAGATTGCGCAGCTCATCCATCGAGTAGTCGAAATGCAGGTCGTTTTGCAGCTGTACGCCGACGATGACTGCGGGTTGTCTTAATGTTTGTTCCATACAGGTGAACCTCCTCAAGTTCTTAGACACAACAAAAAACACAGGGCCGTCTGCCTGTGCTGGCATCCATTTTATGAGGACTGCAGAATAGGAGGTACCGGACCGGGCGTGAAGCACCGGCTTCCGGCAATTCGCATGAAATCACGCGGCAAAGACCGGGCGGTACACGGAAAGTGGCCGCCGCAGATCACCGTTGTTTATCGAAATGCGAATACAATTCCATAAGGCATTGGCGAACATGGCCCCGCGGGGCCGTTCGTATCCTGCTTGAGCGGGTTGCCTAGTTAATGGACAGACCTATCCTGAGTCCTCTGCACACAGGGCAGAGCTTTAGCGCTATTCATAAGCATTAGCCTAAAGTACGAATCCGGATAAAATCTACCACACGGCAACCCTCCGTTCCTAAAAGTTACATTGAGTTTAGCACATCAGGCACTTTCTGGCAAACCTGCAGCGTTATTAATCCAGAAACTTCCTACTGATTATGCATATCATATATTAATTGTCTTTAGTAGAGGAGGGATATGCTTGCCTGTTCTGACCACTAACACCTTGACGAGTCATCCCACTGGAGGCCTGGCCGCCATCAGCCAGGCAGTCGTCAAAGTAGCCAACAACGGACCCGCCAAAGCGGTAGTTTATTTGACCGGGCTAAATAATGACAGCAGCTCTCAGATCCTTTTTGCCCAGGGACTGTTCGAGGTCGACTACCGGGAAGTGGTGAGTCTTACTTATAATATCACCCAGACCTTCTTTCAATTTAATGTGGTTTCCTCCCAGGAGCAGCTGCAGGTGCAGATCTTTCTTGTCGACGCCGCCGGTGTATGGACTCCGGTTGAGCTGCAGCGGACCCCTGTAAGCCGGATGACCTCGGAATTCCGCGACAACATGGCAGTGACGACTGCGAATTTCGCCGCGATCAGCTTCCGGAGGAATCCTGCGGTGGCCGTACCCGAGGCCGTTGCCGCCGAGATCCGCCCGGACGGATTCGACATTCTGGCCTCTACCCCGATCCGCTACATGATTGTGGCCGGGGGAACGCTCAATGGCACTTTTGTCAACTTTCCGACGTCAACCACCGCCATCCCGTTGAATGATACAGCGCTGCAGGTCAACTTTACCTGCACAACAGTGACCGGCGGCAGGGTGATTACCCAGGGCCTCGGTTCAGGCATATCGGGCGCCTATCAGAGCGTGGCGCAGAATCTGATCGCCCAGATGCAGTTGTATGACCTCCAGGAAGAGCCGGTCACCCTTGTGATCAGCTCACTGGCCGGAGAAGACACGGTAGCTGCTACATTCCGTATGTCGGAGCGGTGGTAGGCGGTACCATGAGCGGTGTGGAAGGATTAGAAGCAGGAATTCAGCCGACTCTGAAAAAGCCGATAATCCCGCGCGAAGGCATTGGATTATCGGCTTCTTTATTAAAGATATGCTGCCGGGGAGTGCACGCTACGCACTGAAATCCCGCCGCAGGGTGAACAGATCCTTCAGCGCATCATTGGACAGCTCGGTAATCCAGTTCTCCGAGCCGGCGATGACATCGTCGCTGAGCTGCTGCTTGCTCTCCAGCATTTCATCAATACGCTCTTCAAGCGTCCCGAGCGAAATGAATTTATGCACCTGCACATCCTTGGTCTGGCCCATGCGGTACGCGCGGTCCGTGGCCTGATTCTCGACGGCCGGGTTCCACCAGCGGTCGTAATGGAACACATGGTTGGCCGCCGTCAGATTGAGGCCGACGCCCCCTGCCTTCAGCGAGAGAATGAACACATTCGGCTGCTCGCGGTCCGGCGGCGTTCCCTCCGCCGGAAGGGGCGTCTGGAACCGCTCGATCATGCGGTCGCGGGCGCTTTTACCCGTGCTGCCGTTCAGATAGAGCACCGGCTCGTCCAGCTCCTGCTCCAGCACAGCCTTAAGCATATTGCCCATGCCAATGTACTGCGTGAAGATCAGGCAGCGCTCGTTCTCCTCGCGGAGCTCACGCACCATGGCCACCAGCCGTTCAAGCTTCGCCGAACGCTCGACCAGGGCGGCGTTGCTCTGCGGGTCTGCGTCTCCCGGAGCCGGAAGCGCATCCTTCGTCAGCAGCGCCGGGTGGTCGCAGAGCTGCTTCAGGGTCGTCAGCGCGGCGAGGATCGCCCCCTTGCGCTCGATGCCCTCCAGCTTCTGCATCTGCTCCAGCAGCCCGTTGACATGCTGGTCGTACAGGGCCGCCTGCTCCGCTGTAAGGTGGACGTAGGTCTTCATCTCGTTCTTGTCCGGAAGATCGAGCTGAATGGCCGGGTCCTTCTTCTTGCGGCGCAGCATGAACGGCTTGACCAGCTTCTGCAGGTCTGCCGTGCGTTCCGGGTCGCGTTCCTTCTCAATGGCATTGGCGAAGCGGGTCTGGAAGGCCTTGGCGCTGCCGAGGTAGCCTGGAGTGATAAAGTCGTAAATCGACCATAGCTCCGACAATTTATTCTCAATCGGCGTCCCCGTCAAGGCGATCCGGTGCAGAGCCGGGAAGCTGCGGACGGCTGCCGATTGCTTCGTTCCGGCGTTCTTGATATTCTGCGCCTCATCCAGGCAGATCGCCGACCAGGTGAACTGCTTCAGCAGCTCCTGGTCCAGTGCGGCGGTGGCGTAGGAGGTCAGCACCACATCGGCCTGCGAAGCGGCGCCGTAGAAATACCCGGCGTCCAGCCGACGGCTGCCGTAATGCAGCATAACGTTCAGCGAAGGGGCGAAGCGCTGCAGCTCCTTCTGCCAGTTGCCCAGCACCGAGGTCGGGCAGATAATCAGCGCCGGCCAGCCAGGCGGATCAGTCTGCGGCCGCAGCTCTCCGGAGCTCTCCAGCTCCTTGACGTGCAGCAGATAAGAGATCAGCTGCACCGTCTTGCCGAGGCCCATGTCGTCGGCGAGACATGCGCCAAGCCCCAGGCGGCGCAGGAAGGCGAGCCAGGCAAAGCCCTCCTGCTGATAGCTGCGCAGCTCGGCGCGCAGTCCGGCGGGCGGCGGCAGCTGCGGCAGCTTGCCCTGCCGCCCCAGCTGCCCGATCAGTCCGAGCAGATGCTCGTTCAGCTCGACCTCCAGGCGGATGCGGGCCGCCTCTTCTTCGGCCTGCTGCGCTGCCGCTTCTTCGGCGGCTTCTTCGCCGCCGCCCAGCAGGTGCAGCTGCAGGATGTCCTGGAAGGACAAGCCCTGCGACTTGTCCATCCCGGCCATGGCCCGCTGGATCTGGGCCATCAGCGCCGGGTCCAGCGCGACCCACTGGCCGCGGAACTCCACGAGCCGCTGCCCGCGCGCGGCCAGCTCCGCGAACTCGGCCTCGCTGAGGTCGGCATCGCCGATGGAGATGCGCCAGTCGAAGTCGACCAGCGCATCCAGACCGAACAGCGAGCGGCCGCCGCGCGTCCCTTCGCCGGCGCCGAGCTTGGCCCGCAGGCGCGGCTTGCGGCGCCGGGCCGCTTCCCACCAGGCCGGCAGCAGCACCTGCCAGCCGGCATCCAGCAGGCGCCGGCTGTCTTCGGTCAGGAACCGCCAGGCGGCATCGCCCTCCAGCGGCTGTGCCAGCACATCGGCGCCCGAGCCGACGTGGCCCGCAGGCAGGCTCTCGCGCAGCCGCGAGAGCCAGCCGTCCGCGCGGTCGAGGACGACCGCCGACCACGCGTCCGGCCAGCGCCCGTACGGCTCGCCGCTTGCCGCGAGCGTGACCGGAACAAGCGCGGCTTCATCGCGCTTGTCCTGCAAGAGCAGCTGCAGCCGCCAGAAGGGCCGATCCTCGTCCGGCTCCTGCAGCTGCAGGACGGGGCGGAACGGCGCGGTGTCGGCCTTCCACCCGATGGACATCAGCCAGCTCTCTTCGTCCATGCCGGCTGCCGATTCCCCGCTGCGGCTGAACAGCAGCGGAAATTCGCGGCGCAGGTCGGCGGATTCCGCCTCCGTGCCGTAAAAGCGCTGGAAGACCGCCGCCGAGAAGGCGGACGCCAAGCCTCTGGCGAAGCCGGGGCGTGACTGCATCGCCCGGAGCGCTTCGGCGGCTTCCTCCTGCAGCGCGGCTGCCGCTTCAAGCGCCTTGCGGTCCCAGCTCCATTGCAGCTGGCCCTCGCGGAAGGCGGCAAGGCCGGGCGCGTAATGCTTCGCAGCCAGCAGCTCCGCCGTTACCGGGGCGAGCGCGGCAAGCAGCGCGGCATCGCCCTGCCAGCGCCAGCCGACATGCTGCAGCAGCTGCGGCGCGGCGAAGAAAGGAATGACCTGTTCGGCAGGGAGAACCACCAGATCGACGCCCTCGGCGCTCTGCAGGGTAAGCTCCGTACCGTAGAAGGATGCTTCGTGCCAGGAGAACAGCTTGTGCTTGAGAGCAACCCCGGGAACATAATCGTTCCGTTCGTCGACGGCATAAATCAGGGCATCGCCGTATTCGCTCAGGGCAAGCTGGATAGTAATATCGCGTATATACATGCTCATGGCAGCAGATTTCCTTTCCGCAGTTCTTCCTGAAGCGCCCGTAGCCTATTGTGGCGGCCCGTGAACAGCTCCAGATACTCTTCCCAGCGTTGCGTGCGCTTCAGCTTCTTGTACAGCTTGGCGAGCCGTTTGAGCAGCTTCACCGCTTGTTTATAGCTGCTTCTGTTCTTCTCCAGCACAAGGCGTTCGACAGCCTGATGGTAGAACGGCAGCAGCAGCTCAGGGGCATTCTTCTCGATCGGCGCCAGGTCGCTGACCCGGAAATCGGCAGGCTGCTTGCCGGCGGCCAGCTGATAATCCATCCACTCGCGCCATTTGCCGTATTCCATCAGCAGATCCTCATAGATTTCTCTGGAGAGCGGCAGCATCCCGGCCAGCGTGTCCCACATTCTGGCCTCGGCCTCCGGTTCATGCCCGAGCGCATCCATCCAATAAGCCGCATAACCGCGCAAATTGTAGATCCGGCTGGTGAACAGCGGTCCGATCTCTACGAGCCAGTCCACCAGCCGCGGCCAATCTCCGGCTTCGGCCAGCGGTGCGAGGAAGCTGATCAGCTCGGCGGGGTACATGCCGGGCCGCTCGGCGGCCTGGACCAGGCGCCCCCAGGCCGCACGGTCATCGTGCAGCAGGTAATACATCCGCGCTTCCGCCAGCAGCAGGGAGTGACGGGACAGTGAAGCGCCGAGCTGGCCTTCGGCTTCCCGGAGCTGATCCAGCTCCTCCAGATACAGCTGCGGCGAATCGGCATGCGTAGCCATCCAGCTGCGCCACAGCAGGTCGTAGCACACGGAGAAATAAGGCTGCTCCCGCGAACGGTCACGGGATTCGGTCAGCATTTCCCGGCGCAGCAGAGCCAGCGTGTCCATCAGGCGCGGCCATGCTTCCGGCTCCTCCGCCAGCGGCAGAGGCTGCTCCATCATACCGGTTATCGAATCCTGCAGCTCGGTAACCGCGAGTGAAGTATAGTACCCCAAGGACGAGTAGCTGAGGGGAGAAGAGGCTCCTGCCGCATGCAGACCACCCGGCCGAAGCAAGCCCTCCAGGATGAATAAACGGGTATGAAGCTGGAACAGCAGCTGCGAAGCGGGAGAGAGCTGCGGCGCCGCTTCGAATACGGCCGCCAGCGCTCTTTGCACGTATGCCGGATTACGCACGGTATGGGCAAGCGGAGCGGTTAACTGGGCCAGGCACTCCCGCCAGTCTTCCACGCTGCCTGCGGCGATGCGGCCGGAAAGCTCGTTCAGCCGCTCCTGCCGGAGCTCACGGGCCCCGGCAGCGGAAGGAGGGGTGAAGGCCGGAGCCTTGGCCCGGGTCAGGACCGCCTTGGCGTTGGCGATCAGGTGTACGGAGCGCTCCTGCATTTCGGCATAAGCCATGAGAGCTGCGGCTATATGCTTGCAGGGGCCCTGCACTGGGCAGTCACAACGGCTTTGGGACAGGTGGTCCAGCTCCAGGACCACGGCATAGTCCTCACGGCCTTCGACCAGCGCCATCATTTTTACGGGCGTAAACATATTGGGGGCATGCACCCGCTGCTGCTTGAAATATTGAAACCCCCGCTTGAGGGTCAGATCATCAAAAAGATAGGCCACGTCCGCAACGAGCTTGTCCCACCCGGCATCGTCCATGGCATAGTTTGGCTGCATCGCAATCGTACTCCTGTACATAGTGTCATAAATCCATTTCATTATTATAGCACTTCCGGCGCAGCTAGCCCGCACTCTACGCAAACTTCTATATACTGGTTCGGGAAATAGCCGCAAACAGAGGGAGATGCTGAATTTGGATGCGGGAATGATGCGTGCCTCAGCGTGAGACCCGGTTCCGGCATTCCGGCATGGACTGTCCCGCTGTCGTAATCTTGCGCTCCTATTCCGCAGGACTGCATACGGACAGGGTATTCGTTTATACTGGCGGTAAGAGGTGATGCAGATGGACCAGGCGACGTTTGAGCGTATCTATGATACGGTGGTGCGGCGTGAGCCCACATTTGATGGCGTGTATTATACCGGCGTACTGACGACGCGCATTGTATGTCGGCCTTCCTGCCGGGCGCGGACGCCCAAGGCCTGTAACGTTACATTTTACACTTCACTTGAAGAAGCGGTAGCAGCGGGCTTCCGCCCCTGTAAAAGATGCAAGCCGGAGGAAGGCGGGGCACTCCGTCCCGATGCGGTGCTGGCAGCGCGGACGGATGAGCTGCTGCAGGCGCGGATGGGCGAGAAGCTGACGCTGCGCTTGCTGGCGGAGGAGCTGAACGTCAGCCCCTTCCACCTGCAGCGCACGTACAAGCAGGTGCGGGGCCGCTCGCCCGCAGCCAGGCTGGAGGAGCTGCGGCTGGCACAGGCTTGCCTGCTGCTGGCGGAAACTCAGACCCCGGTTGCCGGAATTGCCCGGCAGACCGGAGTGTCCGGGCCGTCGCATTTTACAGCATGGTTTACCCGGAAGACCGGGTTGACGCCGACAGAATATAGGGCGGAGAAACAAGGAGGAACCCGGCATGATTGACACAACAATCTATCATCATACTCTGACCCTCGGGAACAGGAAGTGGACCCTGTGGGCTACAGACCGTGGACTGATCCGCCTCTCCTACGAGCAGGATCAGGGGCGGTTACCGGAAGGCTGGCAGCGGTCCTATGCCCCGGGCAGCAAGCTGCGGGAGGATGCGGCGGTATTTGAGCGCTTCGGTGCTATAGAGCTGCTGCAGGAGTATTTCGGCGGCAAGCGGGTCAGCTTCAGGGACCTGCCGCTCGATTTATGGGGCACGCCGTTTCAATGTGAGGTGTGGCGCGGGCTCTCGGGGATTGCGCACGGCGAAGTGGTGACCTACAAGGAGCTGGCGGTGCGGATCGGCAGACCGCTGGCCGTGCGGGCCGTAGGGGCGGCTAACGGGCAGAACCCGCTTCCGGTTATTCTTCCCTGCCATCGTGTCATTGGGGCCAACGGGACCTTGACCGGATACCGGGGCGGGCTGAAGCTGAAGCAGGAGCTTCTGGCGCTGGAAGGCATTACGAACGTGGGGGCGGCCGGACATGAACGATTTGCTTTTTGAGCTGCCGCTGCCGGACCATTTCGCGCTTGGGGCATGCCTTGAGTATATGAACCGCTCCCCGCTGGAGTGTCTCTTTCGTTCGGATGCCGAAGGGGTAGAGCGGCTGTTTATTGTGGAAGGCCAGGCGGTGCTGATCCGGCTGACCATGCCTGCAGACCGGCCGCAGCGGCTCCGGGCAGCGCTTCTGTACGGCAGCCTGCCCGGCGAGGCAGGGCTGGCATGGCTAGCCCGCTACATCGTGGAGTGGTTTGATCTGGATCGCGATTTGGCGCCCTTTTACAAGCTGGCGGCAGAGGATGAGCTGCTGGGGCCGCTGCTGCAGGCGAACGACGGCTTGCGGATTATCGGCATTCCCGATTTGTTCGAAGCGTTATGCTGGGCCATACTCGGCCAGCAGGTCAATCTGGCCTTTGCCTACAGGCTGAAGGAGCGCCTCACGGCCAAATACGGGCAGTCGCTGGAATGGCAGGGCCACACCTATTACAGCTTCCCGGAGCCGGAAGTCTTCCATGAGGTGAGCATGGAGGAATTGTGCGCACTTCAGCTTACCCGGAATAAAGCGCGGACCGTGCTTGAGGTGGCTCATCTGATCGCCGCCGGGGCACTCAGCCGCGAAGAGCTTCTGGCGCTGCCTTCGCCGGCTGCGGCCGAACAGCGGCTGCTGCAGATCCGCGGCATCGGTCCCTGGACCTCGCAATATGTGCGGATGCGCTGCCTGCGCGACGCCACCTCTTTTCCGGCCGGCGACGTCGGGCTGCAGAATGCGGTCAAATTCCTCACCGGCATGGACCGTAAGCCTACCCCGGCCGAGCTGGTGGAAATGTCCGCACGCTGGCGCGGCTGGGAGGCGTATGCGACTTTTTATTTGTGGCGGGCATTATATTGAAGCGTCAGAGCGCTTTCTGAGCTACGCTTGAAACAGGTGTCTTTAACAAGGCAATTCTGGATGCACAAAAAGGCCATGATCCCGAGGCAGCAGCGGAGTCATGGCCTTTTTGCAGTTTTCCGTCCCCGCCTGATTAGCGCGGCCGTTTGGTGAAGATCTGGAACGTGACGCCGTACTTGTCGGTCAGCATGCCGTATGCCGGACTGAAATAAGCAGGTCCGAGTTCAATCTCGACTTCGCCGTCCGCCTTCAGGGCGCTGAACAGCTGCTCTGAAGTGCCGGCATCCTCCGTGGAGATGCAGATGTTGATGGCGTTGCCTTTACGCAGGGTCTGGCCCGGCTCCAGGTCGGCAACGAAGACGGTGCTGTCACCGATCCGCAGGACAGAATGGGCGATCAGCGCCTGCTCCGCCGCCGTTTTGGGCGCATCCGGCTGCTGAGGGACTTCTCCTGCCGTCTGGATGAACAGGAGCCGGGCGCCGAGGCTCTCCTGATAGAAGGTGATTGCCTCGCGGGCCTGGCCTTCCAGCAAAATATATGGATTAACTTCAATGGACATGGTGTTGTCCTCCCTGATAATAGATTTGCCCGAAAGTGATGCATTATGGTGGGCTGTAGCTCTATTGTAGGTTATAATAGTGACAACTATTGTCATGGTTATTAATCTTTATTGAGACTATTTTATGCTAGGCTGCATACCAACTGGAGGGAAGAAGCAAGATGTCCAAGTCAAAACGGCTGCTCGACCTCATGATGACCGTCAACCGCAAACGGAAATTCACCGTCAGGGAGCTGGCCGATGAATTTGGCGTTTCAACACGGACGATTCTCCGTGATTTGCAGGAGCTTGGTGAATTGGGCGTGCCGCTATATTCTGAAGTCGGTCCGCATGGCGGCTATCAGGTGCTGAACGAGCGGGTGCTGCCGCCGATTGCTTTTACAGAAGAGGAGGCGGTGGCAATCTTTTTTGCCAGCCATGCGCTGCGCCATTATCAGTATCTTCCGTTCAAGGAAGCCTCCTCATCCGCGCTGCAGAAATTTTATAACTACATGCCCGGTGATACCCGCGACCGGATTGACGGGATGAAGCACCGGATCGACTTCGTCATTCCGGCCCGGCAGGCGGAGTTCCCTTTCTTGTCCATTCTGCTTGAAGCGGCCACCGGCGCGCGGGTGGTAAGCGTAACCTACCGGTCCAAGGACGGCGAGACGAAGCGGAATATCCAGCCCATCGGCTTGTACGCATCGGGCGGGCTATGGTATTGTCCGGCCTATTGCTTTATGCGCGAAGGGATTCGGGTGTTCCGCTGTGACCGGATGGTCTCGGCCGAATATATGGACAGCCTGGAGAGCCCGCAGCCGCTGGATTTAAGCGGAGTGCATCTGGAGACATTGAAGGACAGCGGCCATTTAAGCGGTGGACCCCGGCAAGCGGAGCTGAAGCTCCATGTGAGGCTCACGGCAGAAGGCGCACAGCGCTGTGAAGGGGAGCCATGGGCGGCCAGGCTGCTGATCCGTGAAGAGCATGGAGACGGCCGGCTGGAAGGGGGAATCGCCCGGAAGGACCTGCGGTTCTTTGCCCAGTATGTCATCGGCCTCTGCCAGGAGGCTACGGTACAGGAACCACCCGAGCTGGTGGAGGAAATGAAGGCGATATTGGCCGGGATGCTGAAGAAATACAGCTGAACCGTGCGCAATGCCAGAGTTCATCCCGGCCGGATCAGGGGCTGCCGGTAAATAGCCGGCAACCAGCATTCAGCAAGCTCCGTTATTTGGTTACGCGGATCAACTGCTTATCGGCCAGGGCGAACGGGCCTCCGAGTGTGAACGAAGGCAGGTGGAGAGTCCATTCGGACCGGACACCCATCTCCTCTTCTCCGTCCCAGCAGGAGTAAAGCTCCACCGTTTCTCCTTCGCTCAAATGCTCGTCAATCTGCGAGAATAAGAGGCCCAGACATTTCAGACCGGCTGCATAAGCCTGGGGAGCCTGCTCCTGCAGCTCCGGCCTCAGTTCAAAGGCACCAAATAGATCATACACATACGGCTTGGAGACAGCGAGCCGCTGACGCCATGGCAGCGAGGAAATATCCGTAATCTCCAGCCCCACTGCATCAAGCTCCGACTCAAATTCCTGAACAAGCGTATTATCCAAATGGGACAGGTCTATGATATTGTGAAGCGCCTGCGGGTCTGCTGACTTAGGGATGTCGCCGTATCTTTTGTACGTGTACACATAACCGAAATGGCCGGCCTGGAACGGGCGGTCCGATCCGAGATAATGGCGGAGTGTCATCTGAATTCACCTCTCCATGAATTTGTGGCGGGATATATCACTATCTGGATTATTATCCCATAAACAGTAGCGGGAAAAAGAAATAGCAGTACCGGACTTAGCTGCCGTAACCGTAATTCCACACCTCCGCCAGCCGGCGAATCCCCTCCTCTATCAATTCCTCGGCTATCCCGCCGAAGCCCAGTACAAATTCCGGGTCATCGTTACCGGGCCGGTCCCACCAGGTATACGACATCGGAGTGACACGGATGCCTGCCTGGGCTGCCACTGCGGTCAGCTGCCGCGCACTGCCCGGACGGCGCAGCGAGAGCAGCAGGTGGAATCCTGCGTCTTTGCCGGATACCGTCGCTTCTTCTCCGAAATACTGCTGCAGGCTGCGCAAGGCCAGATCGTGCTTGCGCCGGTACAGCAGCCGCGTTCTCCGCAGATGCCGCTCGAAATGGCCCCGCTCCATGAAGTAATGCAGTGCAATCTGGTTCAGCCGCGAAGCGGAATGCTCCAGGTACAGCTCACGGGCCAGCCCGTGATACATCGGCAGCAGCTTCTGCGGCAGCACCATATAATGAACGCACAGGGCGGGTGCCACCGATTGGGCGAAGCTGCACATATAAATCACCGGGCTGCTCTCCGCCAGTCCCTGCAGAGCGGGGATCGGCCGTCCGTGGTAACGGAATTCCCCGTCATAATCGTCCTCGATAATATAACCGCCGGCCCGGCGGGCCCACTCCAGCAGCGCGTGGCGCTTGGCTATCGGCATGGCCATTCCCCGGGGGAACTGGTGGGAGGGCGAGACATAGACCAGCTCCGCACCGCTCGTATACAGCCGCTCCACATCCAGCCCATCCGCCTGCAGCGGAACCGGAGCGATGTCGTATCCATGGCGGCGGAAGGCCGCCGGGAGCAGATGATACCCCGGGTCTTCGGCCGCCAGCCGCCGGAAGTGTCCCTGCAGCATCAGACAGAGCAGCGAGCAGAGGCTATGCTGGTCTCCTCCGACGATGACCTGCCCGGCGCTGCACCGCAGCCCCCGAAAACGCCGCAGATGGGCAGCAATGCTCTCCCGCAGCTGGGGTTCACCCTGAGGATCACCGTACTGGAGAAGGTCGGGATTCCCGAGCTGCTCCTGATAGAGCCGGCGCCAGATTTGGGCCGGAAACAAGGTGAAGTCATTCTTGGACATATGAAAATCATAGGTATACGCCTTGGGGTCACGGGGGGTAATCGGATGATCCGGAAGCTCCGGCGTGCCGGAACTGCGGTCTGGCTGCCCGCCGGGCGGATGCACAGCTTCTACGATGTAACCGCTGCGCGGCCTGCTGATGATGAAGCCCTCTGATAAGAGCTGCTGGTAGGCAAGCTCGACCGGGGTGCTGCTGATGCCGAGCTGGGAAGCGAGCAGCCGGATGGAGGGCAGGCGGCTGCCTGCGGCAAGTGAACCGCTGGCAATCTCTTGTTTGAAATATTCATACAGCTGGATGTAGTACGGAGTCCTGCTGTCCCCGTCTAATGCGGGTGTGAGCAGCATGGTATGAACCCCCTGTCCTCGGTAATCTGTCCTTTGAAAATACTCTGATTTGTATATTTTAAAGTATACAGTCAGGTCTTATGATAAGGCTATCGAAAGCGACAGGAGAGGATAACGATGAACAGACATTCAGCATTATTAACGGGGCAGCAGGTATACCTGCGTCCACTGAACGGTGACGACGCCGAGCTTTACTACCATATGTTCTACGAACCGGAGACACGGCGGCTGACCGGCACGCAAAGACATATTACCAAGGAACAAATCGCCGATTATATCGCCCGCAAAGCGGGAGACGACAGCTCGGTGCTGCTGCTGATTGCGCTAGGCGGGAACGATGAGGTTATCGGTGACATCGCCATTCAGGATATCGACCGGAATAACCGTACGGCCAATATCCGGATTGCCATCGGGGACGAGCGGCACCAAGGCAAGGGATATGGCAGAGAAGCGCTGCTGCTGATGCTCGATTACGGCTTTGGGATTCTGAATCTGCACCGGATTGAACTAGAGGTATACACCTATAACAACCGGGCCATGCACGTCTACGAGAGCATCGGGTTTGTGAAAGAGGGAGTGCGGCGGCACACGCTCTATTTCAACCACGAATACCATGACTGTATTACAATGAGCATGCTGGAGCATGAGTACCGGGAGCGTTATCTGTCGGAAGGTTAAATAAAGGTCAAAAAAGGTCAAAAATTTAGAAACACTAAAATATGCCAGCCTAATGTAGCCGAAACGCCGGATTTTTCCGGTTTTTCGGCTTATACCGGTTTTGTCATCCTGGACATGGGAGACTATAATAAAGCCATAGGTCAAATATAGTCAAAGTCAAAGAGAGGAGAATGCAAGATGTTTGATTTGGTCCCATTTGGTAAACGCAACAGAGAAGATGCTTTCGGTCTGCTGGCGAAATCCTTCAATGACATGTTTAATGATGATTTCTTTGCACCGATCAAAAGCGGAGTTCTTTCCTTCCGGACGGACATCCATGAAAGCGAGCAGACTTACCTGATTGAGGCCGAGCTTCCCGGCTTCAGCAAAGAAGAGATCAGCATCGATTACAGTGCTCCTTATCTGACGATCAAGGCTGTACGGAATGAGGATCAGAGCGAAGAGAACGAGAAGCATCAGGTGGTGCGCAGAGAGCGCCGTTACGGAGAATATGTGCGCCGGTTCTATGTGCAGGATATTGCCGAAGAGGGAATACGTGCTTCACTGAAGGACGGGCTGCTCAAGCTGGAAGTGCCGAAACGGCAAAAGCCGCAGGGCAAACGGATTGAGATTGAGGATGGCGGATCATCCGGCGGCGAATTGAAATAATGAGCCCAAGTCCGGGCGGTTCGGCAGAAGCCAGGGAACTCCTGCTTTGCGGCATGGCCATGCCTGAGGCTCTTTGATTCCCGCCAGGGCGGCGGATTGGCCGGACTTTTTATATAAGGCGCATTGTAGTGGGACACACGCTATGATGCGCTTTTTTGCGAAGACGGATGGGAAGAATGAATTGGGATGGAAGCTCCGGGAAGGGCTGGCGGCGGAAAGCGGCTTCCAGGCCGGTCGAAACGGCAAGCAGCGGGTATGCAGCACCGGAAAGCCGCAATGGGGTAATATATGGACAGCAGATTAAGATGAATCAATGGATGGATATGGAGAGGTGAAGCGATATGGATTTCAACAAATTAACGCAAAAGCTGCAGGAGGCTGTGGCGGAGGCGCAATCCCTTGCTGCGGCAAGCGGACATCAGGAGATCGACCATCTCCATCTCCTGAAGGCGCTGCTTCTGCAGCAGGAGGGCTTGCTGCCGCGACTGCTACAGAAGCTGGATATTCCGGCCGGGGAGCTGCTCCAGGACACTGAAGCGCTGCTTGCGCGCAAAGCCAGGGTCAGCGGCACCGGTACGATGCGGCGCTATGCCTCGCAGGCGCTGCTTGAGGTGCTGGAGCAGGCCGAGCGGGAGGCGGCGCAGATGCACGATGAATTCGTCGCCGTCGAGCATGCCGTACTGGCAATGGTTTCGGACTCCGGCAGCGGCAACCGGGAGCTGCGGGGACTGTTCACAAGCCGCGGCGTTACCCGCGATAAGCTGCTGAAGGTGCTCGCAGACATCCGCGGCCACCAGCGGGTCACAAGCCGTGAGCCGGAAGCGACCTATGAGGTGCTGGAGAAGTACGGACGCGATCTGGTCGCCGAGGTGCGGGCAGGCAAGATTGATCCCGTGATCGGCCGTGACGGGGAGATTCGCCGCGTCATCCGCATTCTTTCCCGCAAGACGAAGAACAACCCGGTGCTGATCGGTGAGCCGGGCGTCGGCAAGACGGCTATCGTGGAAGGGCTGGCGCACCGGATTGTGCGCAGGGACGTGCCGGAGGGGCTGAAGGACAAGACGATTTTTTCGCTGGATATGAGTGCGCTCGTTGCAGGCGCCAAATACCGCGGGGAATTTGAGGAGCGGCTGCAGGCCGTATTAAAAGAAATCCGTGAAAGCAACGGCCGGATCATCCTGTTCATCGACGAGCTGCATACCATTGTCGGCGCGGGCAAGACGGAGGGGGCTATGGATGCCGGCAATATGCTTAAGCCGATGCTGGCGCGCGGCGAGCTGCATTGTATCGGAGCGACGACGCTGGATGAATACCGCAAGTATATCGAGAAGGACCCGGCGCTGGAACGCCGCTTCCAGCAGGTGCTGGTCAGCGAGCCGGATGTCGAGGATACAATTTCGATTCTGCGCGGGCTGAAGGAACGGTTCGAAGTGCATCATGGCGTCAAAATCCATGACAGCGCGCTGGTGGCCGCGGGCGTACTGTCAAACCGGTACATTACCGACCGCTTCCTTCCGGATAAAGCGATTGACCTTGTCGACGAGGCCTGTGCGATGATCCGTACGGAGATTGATTCCATGCCGGGCGAGATGGATGAAGTGACCCGCCGCTTGATGCAGATGGAGATTGAGGAGGCCGCGCTGAAGAAGGAGACAGACGATGCCAGCGCACGGCGGCTTGAGGCGCTGCAGCGGGAGCTTGCTGATCTGAAGGAGAAGCATCTGGAGATGACGGCCCGCTGGGAGAAGGAGAAATCAGTAATCCAGGGTATCCGCGAGCTGCAGAAGCGATTGGAGCAAGCCCGCAAGGACCTGGTGGACGCCCAGGAGGAATATGATCTGAACAAGTCGGCCGAGCTGAGCTATGGCATCATTCCCGATCTGGAGCGGCAGCTGAAGGCAGCCGAGGAAGCGGCGGAGCAGGATCAGGAGGGGCGGCTGCTGCGTGAGGCCGTAACCGAGGAGGAGATCGCCGACATCGTATCCCGCTGGACCGGTATTCCGGTCACCCGCCTGGTGGAAGGCGAACGCGACAAGCTGCTGCGGCTGGAAGAGACGCTGCACCGGCGGGTGGTCGGCCAGGATGAGGCCGTGTCGCTGGTAGCCGATGCCGTGCTGCGGGCGCGGGCGGGCATCAAGGACCCGAACCGGCCGATCGGCTCCTTCCTGTTCCTTGGCCCGACCGGCGTCGGTAAGACTGAGCTGGCGAAGGCGCTGGCCGTGTCGCTATTCGACCGCGAAGACGGCATGATCCGCATCGACATGTCGGAGTACATGGAGAAGCACAGCGTATCCCGCCTGGTGGGGGCGCCTCCCGGCTACGTCGGCTATGAGGAAGGCGGCCAGCTGACCGAAGCGGTGCGCCGCCAGCCGTACACCGTCGTGCTGCTGGACGAGGTGGAGAAGGCTCACCCGGATGTGTTCAACATCCTGCTGCAGCTGCTTGATGACGGCCGCCTGACCGACTCGCAGGGCCGGATTGTCGATTTCAAGAATACGATAGTCATCATGACCTCGAATATCGGCTCGCCGCATCTTATTCAAGGCACTGATGACAACGGCGAGCTGACTGAGGCCGTCAGGGACCGCGTCATGAAGGAGCTGACCGGCCATTTCCGTCCCGAGTTCCTGAATCGGGTGGACGATATTGTCATGTTCAAGCCGCTCAGCCTGGGCGAAATTGAGCAAATCGTCGTCAAGCTGGTGGACGGTCTGCGGACGCGGCTTGCCGGGCGCGGCGTAGGTCTGCACCTGGAAGAGTCGGCGGTGCGCTTTATCGCCCGCGAGGGCTTCGATCCGGTGTACGGCGCCCGGCCGCTGAAGCGGTTCATTCAGCGCAGCCTGGAGACGCCGGTGGCCAGAGCGTTAATCGCCGGCGATGCCGATGAAGGCGCGGTGCTGGAGGTCCGCGAGCGCGAAGGCCGGCTCGACGTTGTCATCGCTAAGCCGGAGGCAGCCGGTGCGGCGGAGGCATCCCTGTAACCAAAGCGGCTATCCTGTCCATCTTACAGACAGGGCAGCCGCTATTTTTGTATGAGAGGCCCAATGGCGCTGCTTACGGACAGAATATCGACCGGGAACAGCTGACTGCTTCTCCCCGTTTCCTGCCTCGATCTGCTATGATAGAATGGCCATAATCCAAATAACGGAAATACCTGCGGAAATCAGAGGAGATACGATGAACAACCCCATACATATTCTCGTTGCCGAAGACGACAGCGATATCAGCCGGCTGCTGTGCAGCATTATCAGAAAGAGCGGCTATATTCCCCAGCCTGCTTATTCGGGGACAGAGGCCCTGCTTTATCTGGAGCAGCGCCCGTGGAGTATGCTGCTGCTCGATCTGATGCTGCCCGGGATGACGGGCGAAGAGCTGCTGCAGAAAATGGCCGGGCGGGAGAATCTGCCGATTCTCATCATTTCGGCCAAGGGCGAGCCGCAGACCAAGGTGGCTGCCCTGCGCGGCGGTGCGGATGATTTCATCACCAAGCCGTTCGATGTCGAGGAAGTCTCAGCGCGAATCGATTCCCATCTGCGGCTGTATGCACGCATCGCCCAGCCGGCATTGGCATTGTCCAAGGTGCTGCAGCATAAGGGACTAGTGCTTGACCAGGATGCCATGGCGGTTACGGCGGAGGGGAGCGAATTGACGTTAACCGCCCGGGAGTTCGACATTCTCTCGCTGCTCCTGTCGGCCCCGAGCAAGGTATTTACGAAAGCCAATCTGTACGAAAAAGTATGGGGCGAACCATTCTACGGAGATGACAATACGGTCAACGTTCATATGAGCAATCTGCGCAGCAAGCTTGCCAAGGCCGCCCCCGGGAGCGAATTTATCGAGACGGTATGGGGCATGGGCTACCGGCTCAAGCCTTAAGACATTCTTAAGGTTTGCCTTTAGCTCTTCTTATGGTTTGGTTTCTATACTTGGTCTATCGCGTAAAGGAGGCCAAGACGAGGATGCAAGAATATGTATTAAGAACGAATCAGCTGTCCAAGCATTTCAAAGGCCATACGGCGCTGGATAAAGTCAATTTGTCGATCGCCAAAGGCTCCATCTATGGCTTTATCGGGCAGAACGGGGCCGGCAAATCAACACTCATCCGTATGGTGGCCGGCCTTGCTTATCCGAGCGGGGGGACGGTTGAGCTGTTCGGAGCCAGCGGAGAGCAGGCATTGACCGAGGCGCGGAAGCGGGTCGGATCCATGATTGAAAGCCCCGCCCTGTTCCCCCATATGACTGCTGCCGAGAACCTGGAAGCAAACCGGATTCTGCGCGGCATTCCCGGCAAGGATTGCGTGAACCGGATGCTGAAGCAGGTTGGTCTGGAGGGGGCTCAGCGGAAAAAGGCCAGAAATTTCTCGCTCGGCATGAAACAGCGCCTGGGTTTGGGAATCGCTCTGCTGGGCGATCCGGAGTTTCTGATGCTGGACGAGCCGATCAATGGGCTGGACCCGGTGGGCGTTGTGGAAATTCGCGAGCTGCTCAGACGGCTGAACCGTGAGCTGGGCATTACGATACTGATCTCCAGCCATATCCTGAGTGAG
The DNA here is from genome assembly GCF_008635795.1 of Paenibacillus tepidiphilus. Lineage (GTDB taxonomy): Bacteria > Bacillota > Bacilli > Paenibacillales > Paenibacillaceae > Paenibacillus_AQ > Paenibacillus_AQ tepidiphilus. The sequence goes on from NZ_VWRQ01000014.1 coordinate 111,624, forward strand.
CTGCATCTAGTGGCCAGCCATTACGGCATTATTCACCGCGGCCGGCTGCTGGAACAGCTCACGGCTGAGGAATTGAACAGCAAATGCCAGCAGTATCTGCTCATCAAGGCGGATCATCCCGATAGGGCGGCGGCCGTCATTCAGAAAGAACTGGACACGGCGGATTTCGAAGTGATGCAGGACGGGGCCATCAAGCTGTTCAGCCGTATGGAAGATCCGGGCAGGGTATCGACGGCGCTCTTTTCCGCAGGGCTCGTAATCGAGAAGTTTATGCCTATGGGCGAAGATTTGGAGAGCTATTACACGAAGCGGATCGGAGGGCATCCGCATGTATAACCTGATCAAAGGGGAGCTGTTCAAGCTCCGCAAGAACGGGGCGTTCTGGACGCTGCTGTGTACACTCACCATCCTCTCGCTTGCCTATCCGTTATTATATTATTTCGATAGCCGGGCGAGCGGCACGCCGCAGATGACAGGTGCCGAATTCTTCGTTAATTTTATCGCAAGCAATTCGCATGTCCTCAAATTCAGCGTGGCGATGCTGGCCGGATTCTTTATCTGCACGGAATACTCCTCGGGTGTCATGAAGACCATCGCCTCATCGGGGAACGCCAGATGGCGATTGTTCACGGCCAAGCTGATCGTATTCGCAGCGGGTGCAATGGCGGCTTCGCTGGTCTTTCCGGTCGTCGGCATGACAGAAACGACGCTGCTGGCAGGCTTCGGCCAACTGCCGGAGGGCGGTGCTGCACTGCTGATCCCCCGTGCTCTGGGACTGACCCTATTATATTCGGCCGCCTTTGCGGCGATGGGGGCCTTGTTCGCCGTAATCTTTACCGACAGCGACAAGACAATCATTTTTTTATTAGCCTTCTTTATGCTGACGGACACGCTCTGGGTTGCTGTAGGCAGGAAAATTCCATTCTTCGCCGAGCTGCATGACTATTCCATCTTCAAGCTGTCCATTGAGATCGGCAAGCCTGGAATTGACAGCGGAGAGTGGCCGGCGTTCCTGCTGGTGCCCCTGGGGACTATTGCCCTGTCGGCAATTTTGGGAATCCTGGCCTTCCGCCGGAAAGAGATCAAATAATAGAGGGGTGGGCAAGAGGTGCTGCTTGTTCTAATCATTATACTGTTTGCGGCAGCGGCTCTTCTGCTCACCCGGCTGTGGATGCTAAGACGGGAGCTGGAGCGGATGACGGAGCAGCTGCGTCTTTACAACGACCGGACAACGGGCAAACACATCGACGTCGCTTTATTCGACGGGCGGCTTGAGGCGCTCGCGGAACAAATCAACCGCCAATCCGGGTTAGTCGTCGAAGCGGAGGCCCGGCGCAAACGGATCGAGCATGAATTCCGGCAGGCGGTTGCGAACATCTCCCATGATATCCGTACTCCGCTGACCTCGATCCTGGGCTATATTCAGTTGCTTGAGGCGGAGTCGATTACGCCGGAGGAGAAACGGGAATACGTCGCTTATGTCAAAAACCGGGCGCGGCGGCTGCAGGCGCTCTTGAACGATTTCTTCGAGCTATCCGTCATTGAGTCGCTGGATTATCCTCTGCAAACTGAAAAGCTTGGCATGACCGCGCTGCTCTCCGACATTCTGGTAGGATTCTACGATGCCTTTAATGAAAAGGGCATCACGCCGGAGATACGGCTGCCGGAGGAGAATGTGTTCCTATACACCGACGAGTCGGCCGTGCGGAGAGTGATCGAGAATCTGCTGATTAACACGGTTAAACATGCGGGCGGCCAGGTGAATATCAGCTTTGCAGAGCAGCAGGAGACAGCCGTATTGACGATAGTAAACGATGCGCAGGCGTTGGCCGGAAGCGACGTCAGTCTGTTGTTTGACCGCTTCTATACCGCAGACCGGACAAGATCCGCCCAATCCTCGGGACTCGGTCTCTCCATTGCCAAAAGTCTGATGAACAAGATGGGCGGCACGCTTGCAGCGGAACTGCACGGAGAGCAGCTGACGATGATCTGCCGCTGGAAGCTGAACACCGCAGTGCCAAGTTAGCAGCCGGATAGGGTGCCGAGGATTGCCGTGACAGATTACTGCTCCTTGAACACGTAAATTTTAGAGCCATGCAAATACAACAAGCGTCCGGGGCCGGCAGGCCGCAGGACGCTTGTTGCCGTAATAAGCTTATTCATCCCACGGCACGAGACGGGGATTCTGGTCGAGGATGGATTCGTATTGTTCCTTCCAGCCGTACTGCGCATCGGGGTCTAGCAGCATATAGCGCAGGTATTTATCCAGCCGGTATTCCGGCCGCGACCAGCCCAGGTGCTTGATCCGCAGATTGCTGAGCTGATGGGGGAGCTCGAAAATATTCTCCGGCAGCCGCCCGCAGTGCTGCGGGAGGTTGTTCCAGGTGTAGCCGAAATCCTCCCGGTAGCGGATCAGGAACGGGCGGTAGCTCTGATGGGCCTGCCAGAAGACATCCTCACGGTAATGCTCATCATCCCAGAAATCGTACAGCCGGAAGCAGAATAAATCGCAGGACTCTTCGCGGAGCAGGGTCTCGACTTCCGCAGCAAAGCTCTTCTCGAACAGCTCATCGGCATCGAGGCTGAGTATCCACTCCGGCCGGCTCTTCAGCGTCTCATCCCACTGCTGCTTGCGCAGCTCCGCCTCGTTGCTGAATTTGGAGACGGTGTTCTGCACCAGCCGCAGCGGGATGCCTTCCAGCTCGCGGCGGCAAATCTCTGCCGTATCATCGGTGCTGCCGTCGTCGATAATGACGGCCTCATCAATGTATTTGCGGTGCTCGCGCAGCACCTGCTGCAGGAAGCGTCCGCCTTCATTCCTGACGATCATGCTCAGCGTTAGCTTGGGGCGCCTGCCGGGGGGTGTCCCGCTGGCTGCTTGCGTGAAGCTTGGTTCATCCGGCAGCGCCCCCTCATGCGGGGAGGTATTGCCTTCCTGCGGCTGCACGGCAGCGGGCCCGGGTGCAATGGCTGCATCGGCTGGCAGGGGTTCCTCTGCAGCGCCACTCCCCGTACTCTGGTCCCCGAGACTATCGTCCGCAAGCTTATCTTCCCGTGCACGGTCACCCGCGCCCTCCGCATCCTCAGCGTCCCACATCCGGGCAGCGTCCTCGCCCGCAGCCCACGCGGTTCCTTCGCTTCGCGCCTGCGGCGAGGTCAGCCGCAGATAATCGTCGACCTTGGCCAGATCGCTGTCCCGGTACAGGTGCAGCGCCGGATAATGGGTGTCGACATAGAGCGGGATGCCGAGTGCGGCGGCGCGGATGCAGAAATGACGGTCCTCGCCCCAATAGGAGATATTCTTGACCGGGTCGAAGCTGGCTCCGGAGAGAATAGCCCGGCGGCTGATCAGGGTACAGGCACCCAGGCCGCCTACTTCATAGACACCGGGATGCTGCAGCTTGTTCAGAAATTCATGAAACCGGCGGTTAATTTCCTCCTGGCTGAGCTGCTCTCCGGGGAGCAATTCCCACTGATTGTACTCATCATGCATCCAGACCTGCGGCTGGAGCATGGTATTCGGCTGCCACTGCGTCCAGAAAATCTCCGAGACGATATCCCGGTCCATGCGGATCAGGTGGCTCACGGTACCCGGATGCAGCAGCAGGTCCGAGTCGATCAGGAACAGGTAGTCGTATTCAAAGACCTCGGCGCGGCGAATCATCAGATTCTTGAAGCCGGCCACCTTCCAGATCAGCGCCGAATGCCAGTAATGGGTAGTGTCGTTGCGGATATAAGCGTCACGGACGCCGGAGGATTGGAGGAAGACGGACGGCTCCTGGTCCGCGAACTCCCGGAGCAGCAGGCTGGACGCCTCATCGTCATTGTCATCAATGAAATAGAAATCCAGCGTGAAGTTATCGCGGTGCAGCCGCCGTAGCGAGCCCAGAAATTCGCGCAGAATCTGCGGCTTTTGATGAATCGGACTGCCCAGCAGCACACGCTTCGGTGTTCTCTTCACCGCTCCTCACTTCCTTGCAGGGTCAACATGAATAGAACATCCCCTTGGATTCACAATTACGGATATGAATTATATGTATTCAATATATTTTGAGAGGGAATAGACTAACCCTTATTTTTTGAAAAAGCGCGAGGAAATATATGGGTTGGTCTCCGGAAGGGGGGCTGGTGTACAATACCGCTATCAGAGATACCCATTACACACCTTAGAGAGGAGTGGCTTCATGGAACAAGCGCCGCTGAAAGTACAGCAGCTTATCGACATTCTGCTGGCGATGAACCCGCGTGCCGAGGTAAGCTGGTTCGACACGGAGACGGGAGCCAGCCGGCCGCTGAGAGACGAGGACGTAGAGGAGATTTACGCACCGGAGCAGGCCGCCAAGACAGTGGTGCGGATTGGAGCACCGGCACGGACCGGAGATTCAGGGGAGGCCAGAAGATGAAGCAGGCTTCAATTACATTGGAACGGGGCGGCATCATCCGGCTTGAGCTTTATGATGAGGAGGCCCCGGGCACCGTGGCCAACTTCGAGAAATTGGCGAACAGCGGCTTCTATAACGGTCTGAAGTTCCAGCGTGTGGTGCGCGGCTTTGTGGCCCAGGGAGGCTGCCCGGACGGCAACGGACGCGGCGGTACGGGGAAGATCCGCTGCGAGACGCAGAACAATCCGCACAGGCATGTACGCGGAGCCTTGTCGATGGCCCATTTCGGGCCGAATACCGGCAGCTGCCAGTTTTTCATCTGCTATGATACCTTTGATTATCTGGACGCCTGGCATACGGTGTTCGGACAGGTGACAGAGGGGATGGAGCATGTGGAAGCGCTCAGACGCGGAGATATAATGAAGGAAGTGAAGGTGTGGGGCACTTCCGTGTAGCGTTCTGAAAATACCGCTTCCTGCAAGTTACATTTTTGAAAAAAAGATTGCATTGTAATTCCTAGTATTCCGATATATAATTCAGAAACAGTGATAAAACTCACATAGACAGTCATAAAGGAGAGAGAGACATGCGCAAAGGATTTTCAGGGGTAGTCATGTTAGTATTATTGGCGGTAATGATCAGCGCTTGCTCCGGCAACAACAACGCGGGCGCACCGAATACAAGCGAAACTCCGGCGGAATCGCAGCAGCCTGCTGCCAGCGAAGGGCCGAAGGACGGAGGGAATCTGATCATCGGCGTTGCCAGTGATCCGGTAGTCCTGAATCCGAACTATGCCGGCGACCGCGTCAGCCTGACCATTGACCAGGCGCTGTACGCGCCGCTGTTCCAGGTGAATAACGGAGAGAAGACATACTATCTGGCGGAAAGCCTGACTCCTTCCGAGGATAATCTGACTTATACATTGAGGCTGAAGGACGGACTGACCTGGCATGACGGCGAGAAGCTGACGGCTGACGACGTGGTGTTCACCATCGACAGCATCCTCGACGAGAAGCAAAACAGCTTCCTGAGAGCAAACTTCCTGATCGGCGACAAGGCCATCACAGCGACCAAGGTTGACGATCTGACGGTGGAATTCAAGCTGCCGCAGGTTGCGCCGGCGTTTGAAGCCACACTGGTTCAGGTATTCCCGATTCCAAAGCATGTCTTTGAGAACGAAGCCGACATTGAGAAAAGCACCAAGAACGCCGCGCCTGTAGGCTCCGGTCCGTTCAAGTTCAAAGAGTACAAAGCAGGCGAGTATGTGACGCTGGAACGCTTTGACAACTACTTCGGCGGCAAGCCGCATCTGGATTCCGTCACTTACCGGATTGCCAAGGATACCAATGCAGCGAACCTCGCCCTGCAGAACGGCGAAATCAACGTGCAGTACCTTGATCCGAAGGATGTAGCTACTATTGAAGCAACGAACAATTTTGAAATTCTGCCGTACAGCGAAGGCCGTCTGTCTTACCTGATGTTTAATGCAGGCAGCGACACCGGTGCCCTCGCCAAGAAGGAAGTCCGTCAAGCGCTGTCCCTGGCGCTGAGCCGCGACGAGATCATCCAGACGGCGTACACTTCGACCGAATATGCCGATCCGGCCAAGTCCTTCCTGACTCCGGACGCGCTGTATCATACGAATGATGTTACCAGCTTCGACAATGATCCGGCCAAAGCCAAGGAAATGCTGGCGGCCGCAGGCGAAAGCAACCTGAAGCTGAGATTTATCGTGCAGAGCGGCAACAAAGCACAGGAAGCCATTTCCCTGTATGTTCAGCAGAAGCTGAAGGAAATCGGTGTGGAAGTCGAGCTGCAGAGCATGGATTCCTCCGCATGGGTGCAGAAGTTCATTGACCTGAACGCAACTGACTATGAACTGGCACTGACCGGTTACATCATGGGCTATGACCCGGATGCCTACCGCATCCTGTTCACAACCGGCGCTTCCTCCAACTACACACGTTATGCGAACAGCGAAGTGGATCAGCTGCTGAATGACGGTGCAGGTGAAGCCGATCCGGCCAAGCGTGGCGAAATTTACACCAAAGCCCAGCAGATCATTGCCGAGGATGCACCGATCTACCCGATTGCCTACACCAAGACAGTCGTAGCGGTATCCAATCAATACGGCGGTATCGAAGAGGCGGTATTGAAGCCGGTCGTTATTTTTGAAGACCTGTCCAAGCTCTACCTGAAATAACCGTTAAACCAAATAAGCACGGCAAGGATAAGCTGGCGGGTCCAGCTTATTTTTGCCTGATCAAGAAGCTGGGAGAATTCGCGTATGAGACAACTCATCGTTCGGAGATTACTGCAGACGGTGCCGATGCTGTTCTTCGTATCGGTCGTCTGCTTTGCCATGATTAAGCTGGCTCCGGGAGATCCGGTGCTTTCTTTCGTGACGCCCAATATGCATGCCGACGATATCGAACGCATCCGCCATAACCTGGGCCTCGACAAGCCGGCCTATGTGCAGTACTTCCTGTGGCTAAAGGAGATTCTGCAAGGCGATTTCGGCTATTCCCTGGTCAACCACCAGCCGGTGCTGGACCAGATCCTGGACCGCCTGCCGGCCACTGCCGGACTGATGGGGAGCGCGATTGCGCTCGCCGTATTGCTGGCGATTCCGCTCGGGCTGATTGCCGGTGCGAACCGCAACCGCTGGGCGGATAAATTAATTAACCTGGTCGCTTACATCGGGATATCGGTTCCGCTGTTCTGGCTGGCTATTCTGCTGATGTACCTGTTCGCGATCAAGCTGCATCTGCTGCCGAGCATGGGCATGCGCACCATCGGCGTAGAGTCGGCCTGGGATGTCGTGAAGCATGGAATTCTGCCCTGCACGGTGCTGGCGTTCGGCTTTCTGGCGAGCTATGTGCGGTATATCCGTTCCAGCACCATCGGCCAGCTGAAGGAGGAGTATGTGCAGATTCAGTACGCCTTCGGCTCCAGGAAATCGACGATTCTGTTCCGCCATGTCCTGAAGCATGTGCTGCTGCCGGTGATCACGCTGCTCGGCATGTCCATGGGCGACCTGGTGGCAGGTGCAATTGTGACGGAGACCGTCTTCTCCTGGCCCGGGATCGGGTCGCTCGGGATGACGGCCGTCAAAGGCATGGACTATCCGCTTATTATGGGCATCACGCTGTTCTCTTCGCTGATGCTGATACTGGGCAATCTGATTGCGGATATACTCTACAGCTTTGTAGACCCGCGGATTAAACTGAAGGGGTGAACTCATGAATCGCAGTAAATGGATAAATGTACGGAACGAGCTGTTTACAAGCGGCATGGGTATTGCCGCAGTGGTACTTCTCGCCGTGTTTACACTGGGGGCTGTATTCGCCTTTCTGACCGGGCGCGACCCGAATGTGATGGACGCCATGGCCCGGCTGACGCCGCCGGGTGCTGAACACTGGTTCGGCACCGACGATTATGGCCGGGATTATCTGTCCCGGGCGCTGTACGGCGGCCGCGTCTCGCTGCTGGTCGGCTTCGCCGCCATGGTGATTGCCACCGGCATCGGAGTGCTGATCGGCGTGATCAGCGGTTATTTCGGCGGCTGGATCGACAGCCTGCTGATGCGGATGATCGATGTAATTACCTCTATTCCGTCATTTCTGATCCTGCTGCTGCTCAGCGTGTTCCTGAAGCCGAGCGTCGGCAATATCATTCTGATTATCGCCCTCCTGATGTGGATGAACATCGCCCGGATCATCCGGGCGGAGACGCTCACCCTGAAGGAGCGCGAATACGTACTGTACGCCAAGGCCTCGGGACAGAGTGCCCGCGGCATCATCTGGCGGCATATTCTGCCCGGCCTGGTGCCGGTCATCATCGTCGGGGCCACCAACAATATCGCCTCGGCGATCATGATGGAATCGTCGCTGAGCTTTCTCGGCTTCGGGGTACAGCCGCCGAACGCCACCTGGGGCAGCATGCTCAACAGCGCCCAGGGCTACATCGCCCAGGCGCCGTATCTGGCGCTCTTCCCGGGTCTGCTCATTCTGCTGACCGTGCTGAGCTTCAATGTGCTGGGTGATATTTTGCGGGTCGGCTTTGAACCGAAGCTGAACCGGAGATAGGAGTGGACATCATGACACAGCGGCTACTGACCGTTCAGGATTTAAAGGTTTCATTCGCTGCCCGCGAAGGCGAGAACCAGGCGGTTCGCGGGGTCAGCTTTCATATCGATGCCGGAGAGACGCTGGGCATTGTCGGCGAATCGGGCAGCGGCAAGAGCGTTACGGCCAAAGCGATTATGTCGCTGATTGCACCGCCGGGCCGCATTACCTCCGGAGAGATCCGGTTCAATGGCCAGAGCCTGAACGGGCTCTCCGAGAGGGAATGGCGGAAGCTGCGCGGCAACCGGATCGCGATGGTCTTCCAGGACCCGATGACCTCGCTGAATCCGGTCAAGACCATCGGCCAGCAGCTGACGGAGGTCATCCGCAGGCACCGCGGACTCAAGAAGGACGCGGCCTATGCCGAGGCCGCAGAGCTGCTGCGCCAGGTGGGTATCCGCGACGCGGAGCAGCGGCTGAAGCAATATCCGCATGAATTCAGCGGCGGGATGCGCCAGCGGGTCATGATCGCCATGGCGCTGTCCTGCAAGCCGGAGCTGCTGATCGCCGACGAGCCGACGACGGCGCTCGATGCGACAATTCAGGCCCAGATCCTCGACCTGTTCAAGGAGCTGAAGGGAAACACGCAGACGGCCGTGGCGCTGATTACACATGATCTCGGCGTGGTTGCCCAGGTCTGCACCCGGGTCGTCGTGATGTACGGCGGGCTGATCATGGAGGAAGGCACGGTAGAGGATATCTTCTACCGCCCGCAGCATCCGTACACCACCGGGCTGCTGCGCTCGCTGCCGAAGCGCGGCGGCGGCTCGCGTGAGCGGCTCGTGCCGATTGAAGGCACGCCGCCCGATCTGCTGAATCCGCCGCCGGGCTGCCCGTTCATGGAGCGCTGCCCGCAGGCGCATGCCCGCTGCGCCTCGCTGCCTCCGGTAACCGAGCTTGCGCCGGGCCACCGTACGATGTGCTGGCTGGCCGTAGAGCAGCCGGAGACGGCTGCGGCCGCCAGTGAAGGGAGTGACGCGAAATGAGCGACAACAACAATGTGCTGGTCGAAGTGCAGAATCTCAAGAAGTACTTCTCCAAGGGCAAGGATATGCGCGGCCGCGACACCTCCGTGCTGAAGGCGGTGGACGGTGTCAGCTTCCAGATCCGCAAGGGCGAGACCTTCGGGCTGGTCGGCGAATCCGGAAGCGGCAAGTCTACGGTCGGCCGCTGCCTGCTGCGGCTGTACGATTACACGGACGGCGAGGTTCGCTTCGCCGGCCAGCCGCTCGGCGGGCTGGGCGAGAAGCAGCTGAAGCCCTATCGCAGACGGATTCAATCCATCTTCCAGGACCCGTATTCCTCGCTCAATCCGAGCCTGAATGTGCTGGAGCTGATCAGCGAGCCGATGAAGATTCACGGACTGTACCAGGGCGCAGAGCGCAAGGATGCCGTGGCCGCATTGCTGACCAAGGTCGGGCTGAAGCCGGAGCATCTGTACCGTTACCCGCATGAGTTCAGCGGCGGGCAGCGGCAGCGGATTTCCATCGCCCGCGCGCTGTCGGTCCGTCCGGAATTCGTCGTCTGCGACGAGCCGATCTCGGCGCTGGATGTATCCATCCAGGCCCAGGTCGTCAACATGCTGGAGGACCTCCAGGCGGAATTCGGCCTGACCTATCTCTTCATCGCCCATGACCTGTCGATGGTACGCCATATATCTGACCGGATCGGTGTGATGTATGGGGGGCGGCTGGTGGAGGTGGCGGAGAGCGACGAGCTCTACGACAATCCGCTCCATCCTTATACCAAGGCGCTGCTGTCCTCCATTCTGGAGACCGATCCGCGCAAAGCCGGGGAACGGATTGCGCTGGACGGCTTCTCCGTCTCGCGCGGGGAAGGTGAAGCCGCTCCGCTGCAGGAGGTAAGCCCGGGCCATTATGTGGCTTATGATTTTAAGGAATAGATCCGGAATTATGCTACAATCGGAATAATGATCATTACGGGTAGAGGAGGCTAGAAATCATGACGGAAGCAGTAGAGAAGGTAAAGCTCTCGCAGTGGGATGCACTGCTCCTGGAATCCCTCCGGGGACTGGGGTGGACAGACGAAGCATTGCTGAACATTGCGGCAGCCGGGGAGCTACCGGCGGACGACAGCGATTTTCACTTTGATTACAGCCAGCTTGCAGTCTTGGCAGCAGAACAGCCGGCAATCTACCGGCAGGCTGTAACGCAGGGTTATCAGATCAAATACAATACGATCGGTGGTATCCGCAGCTGGATCGTTGTCACCTTCGGCAGGGAACCGCAGGTGGAGCGGGCAGAAGGCAAGGAAGCGGTGGAAATTGCCCTGACGGAAGCTGAGCAGCAGCGTCTTCAGGCGGTGCTGTCCATCGGCTGGCGGATGGTTCCCGCAGCAGGCGGCGTCAGCCGCATCGAGCCGGTTCAAAGGTAACAAGAGGATCTGAGGGAGCCCCGCATAATAACTGTTCGACATCAAGATTGTATCCGGCTTGCGGGATACAATCTTTTTTATCTTACTTAATGCTGATCCTAAAGAAGGAGGGAGAGTTATGTACAAATGGAAACGCGGAGGTTATGAACCGGCTCCCCGACGGCTGTCTTTTCCCGCGCAATATGGCCGGAAACCACCGGGACAATTGTGAGATACTGAAGCAGGAGCTTGGGGAGATTGTCAAAGACTAATGCGCACTGCGTTGCTCATTACAGGTTCAGATAGTTCTTCCGTGACTGGAGAACGCCCTCCAGGCCGGTAGGATCATCACCCACCTTATGGGCTGCGAGACGTTCGGCCTGCTCGGACGTGCGGAGCCGCAGCGGCTTGGTTTCCATATTCACCAGATTCCAGACCGTCTCCGCGACGGAAGCAGGCTTTGGGGTTCAGTAATGCGCTGCAGGAAGGCTGCCATAAAGGCATCCGCCACCGGCTTGTATTCATCCTCCAGAATGCCCCCGGTAGCTGCGAGATGGTCGAGTACCTTATTGTTGAATTCGGAAGCAGTGGCTCCGGGCTCCAGCAGAGTTACATCGATATTGAACAGCGGCTTGTAATAGGTAGCGAGGCTCTCCAAGAGGCCCTCCAACGCGAATTTGCTGGCACAATAGATTTCCAGCAGCGGTTGTCCGACCAGCCCGGCTACGCTGGAGGTGGCGATGATATGACCGTTTCCGTTATTGCGCAGCAGCGGCAGCATGGCCCGGATCATATGCATCACGCCGTACACATTGGTCTGAAAGACGCGCTCGATCTCCGCAAAAGGCACCTGTCCCAGCCCCCGGACATAGCCGAAGCCTGCATTGCAGAACAGCACATCCAAAGCGCCGTGCTCTGCGGCTATCCGGTCGGCTACAGACTGTACAGCTTCCTGATCGGTAACATCGAGCTCTACCCAATGGAGCCGGCTCTCATCCTCGTATGTTGTTCGATCACGTTCAAGATGCCTTGTTCCTGCATAGACAGTCCAGCCCTCCCGGGCAAATTTATGCGCTGCAGCCAGGCCAATACCCGATGATGCCCCGGTAATGCAGATGATTTTGTCCATTATGATGGAAACCCCCAGTGGCGAAATGAAATTACTTTAATTTTAAACTATTTTTACGCATATTACAGCTTCCATCTGTGCTAAATCTGAGTATGGCGGAAAAAATTTCATTTTCATGGCATAATGACTGTTTCGGTTGCTATAAATGATTTCGTTACGGTAGACTATAAAGGTAACCGTTAATTGCAAGCGATTGGAGAGGAACAATGGAAGTATTCAAGCGTTTTTACACAAGTTTGACGGCCCGGCGCTTTCTGATATTGGCGCTGGTAGGGCTGCTGCTTTACGGTATCCGCGATATGCTTAATCTGGTGCTGCTGACATTTCTGATCGCCTATGTCATGAACAGCGTGCAGGTACTGGTAACGAAGCGGATCGGTAAATTTGTAAGGGTTAACAGCAAGGTGATCATCATTGTTTTGTACCTCGCTTTAATTGCCGTCATCGTCATGTCACTGGTGAAATATCTGCCGAGAATATTTACGCAAGTCCAGCAGCTCACCGCCTTCTTGACCAATCTTACCCGCGAAGATATCCCCCAGAACGAGATCGCACTATACGTGTACGATACGCTCAAGGATTTGAATTACGAGGATTACCTTCAGGGCGGAATCAATTACATCTTCAAGATCAGCAATTGGGGCACCACGTTTGTCCTGTCCACCATTTTAAGCCTAGTGTTTATCCTGGAAAAAACCCGTATCGTCGCCTTCACCTCCCGGATGCGCAACAGCAAAATTTCGTGGTTCTACGTCGAGCTGGAATATTTCGGCCGCAAATTCGTATCCTCCTTCGGCAAGGTAATCGAAGCGCAGATTCTGATCGCATTGTTCAACACCTTCTTTACGGTGATCGGACTGTGGATCTTCAACTTCCCGTATCTGTTCGCTCTTTCTGTAATGATCTTCTTGCTTAGTCTGATACCGGTAGCCGGCTTCGTCGTCTCGCTGGTCCCGCTCTGCATTATCGGCTACAACATCGGCGGGCTGGAAATGACGATTTATGTGCTGGCTATGATTCTGGTGCTGCATTTCGTCGAGGGCTACTTCCTCAATCCGAAGCTGATGTCGTCCAAAATGAACATGCCGATGTTCTACACCTTGATCGTGCTGCTGTTCGCAGAGCATTATATCGGTGTTTGGGGCCTTATTCTCGGCATTCCGATCTTTGCTTTCTTTCTCGATATATTGGAGGTACGTGAGGAGCCGGGGCCATAACCCGGCTTTTTTTATTTCCATGGTTTTACGGCGGCCCTGCAATTATCGCGCTTGTTTTTAGCAAAAAAAGAATTGACAGTCCTCCGCAACGATTGTAGTATTAGTTCAATCCACAAAATGACTATTAAATCATTTTGTTTGGCTTTAAAACCAACTTATTCAATAGTAATAATAAGTTTAGTCTCGACCAGACAGCTGGAGAGCCTGCATTTTTCCGTCAACGGGAGAAGTGGGTCTTCGGCTGTTTTTTATTCGAGAGTAAAGGGGAGACATGAGCATGACTAAGAAAAAAGGGTTCTGGATCATCGGTGTTGCGGTGGCCGCCGTACTGCTGATTGGAGGAGTTTGGGTCTGGCAGGCACAGGATGGAGCAGCAGAATCGGCGGGAGGCGGTGAGCCGGTAACGGTCAATCTGGCGATCAACAGCGGGCTCAGCACGTTCAGTATTCTTAAGGAGCAGGGCAAGCTGGACGGTCTGCTGGCAGAGGTCAATGCCAAGGCTTCGTGGAGCGAGGTCGCCGGCGGACCGGCACTGCTGGAGTCCATTGCAGCGAAGCGGGCTGACATCTCCTTTCTGGGCGACGGAGCTGCGCTGCAAGGCCAGGCGGCGGGGCTGCCTTTTGTGAACATCGGCGTGCTCAGCGAAGGCGCCAAGCTGAACTCGCTTCTCGTGAGACCGGATAGCGGCATTAAGGATGTAAGCGACCTGAAGGGCAAGAAGATTGCACTGCCCAAGGGAACAACCAGCCATGTGTATTTCGTGAAGCTGCTTGGGCAGTACGGCCTCACGGAGTCCGATGTCAGCATTATTAATCTGCAGCATGCCGAAGCGGCCTCTGCTCTTCAGAGCGGGCAGGTAGATGCCCTCTCCATCATTGATCCTTATAAGACACAGCTCTTGGGGCAGAAGCAGGCTGTAATGCTCACCCCGAAGGAGGCCGTCAAAGCGCCGATTGCGCTGGTGGTGCGCAGCGGATTTCTGAAGGAGCATCCCGAAATTGTGAAGACCGTGCTGGAAGCCATCGGGGATACCGTCGAATGGCAGAATGCCAACCCGGAGGAAGCGGCGGAGCTGTTCGCGGGTCTCAAAAGCCTGGACGTCGGCTTGATTAAGGCCATCAACGCCAATCTGCAGCTGACCTTCTCCCCGATTACAGAGGATATTTCGGCGGTTCAGCAGCAATCGGCCGATTTCCTGTATGAATCCAAGCTGATCAAGAAGCAAATTACCTATACGGATTATGTCGACAACAGTCTGATTGAAGAGGCGCTGAAGGGAGATTGATCATGGACCCGCTGATTGAGCTTGTTGGTGTGAGCAAGACCTTCCCCTCGCAGGAGGGCGATATCCCCGTTCTTGATAAGCTGCAGCTGGCGGTGGAGCCGGGAGAATTCATCTCCATTATCGGCCCCAGCGGCTGCGGCAAAAGTACGCTGCTGCGCATTGTGGCCGGGCTTGAGGTGGACATCGAGGGCGAGGTGCTGGTGGATGGGGTGAAGGTGACGAAGCCGTCCAAGACCCGGGGGTATATCTTCCAGGAGCACCGGCTGTTCCCCTGGATGACGGTGCAGGAGAACATTGCCGCCGACCTGCCGCTGAAGAATCCGGAGGTCCGCGCCAGGGTGAAGGAGCTGATCTCGCTGGTGAAGCTGGAGGGCTTCGAGGAGGCTTACCCGAAGCAGCTGTCGGGAGGCATGTCCCAGCGGGTAGCCATAGCCCGCAGCCTGCTGCGCAGTCCGAAGGTGCTGCTGCTCGACGAGCCGTTCGGGGCGCTCGACGCCTTCACCCGGGCACATATGCAGGAAGCGCTGCTGGAGATTTGGCAGCAGAACCGTACGACCATGCTGTTCGTTACGCATGATATCGACGAAGCGGTATTCCTGGCCAGCCGGGTGGTCATCCTTGATCCCCGGCCCGGCCGGATTAAAGAGATTGTGCCGGTTGCTTTGCCTTATCCGCGCGACCGGACAAGCGAAGCATTCCAGAACTTGCGGACGCGTGTGCTGCGGAGCCTTGAGCATAAGCAGGAAGAGGAAGAGGCCTGGAGCATTTAGACTAACCACTGAAGGGGGCTGCAACACCGATGAATAGAACCTTGGCCAATATCTCTGCGGTACCGGGAGAAGTGAAGCCGCAGAAGAGGCGGACAGAATCCGCCCGCAGGCCTTCCTTCCGGCAGCGGCGCTGGGTGAAGGGCAGCCTGCTGCCGGCCGCCGTCATTGCGCTGTGGGAGCTGGGCAGTCTGGGCGGCGGAATTGACCCGCTCCTGTTCCCCGCTCCGCATACGATTATTGCGGAATTCTGGAATATGATTACGACCGGAGAACTGCAGAGTCACCTGAAGATCAGCCTGCTGCGGGCTGCCGCCGGCTTTCTGCTCGGCGGAAGCATCGGCTTATTCCTTGGCATCTTCGCCGGCATGCTG
The DNA here is from genome assembly GCF_008635795.1 of Paenibacillus tepidiphilus. Classification (GTDB taxonomy): domain Bacteria; phylum Bacillota; class Bacilli; order Paenibacillales; family Paenibacillaceae; genus Paenibacillus_AQ; species Paenibacillus_AQ tepidiphilus. Next base: position 127,278 of record NZ_VWRQ01000014.1, read on the forward strand.
CGGCCGGTGGAGGATTATATTGATCCGACGATCCAGATGCTGCGCACGATTCCCATGCTGGCCCTTACGCCGCTGTTCATTCTGTGGTTCGGCTTCGGCGAGCTGTCCAAGGTGCTGATCATATCACTAGGGGCATTCTTCCCGATGTACATTAATTCGTTCCAGGGGGTGCGCAGCGTCAATGCCAAGCTGTTTGAGGTGGCGGAGGTGCTGGAGTTCAGCCGCAGCAAGCAAATTACAAAGCTGCTGATCCCGGAGGCGCTGCCGAATATTCTGCTGGGGCTGCGGCTCTCGCTCAGCTTCGCCTGGATGGCGCTCGTCGTCGCCGAGCTGATGGGGGCGGAGCGCGGCGTCGGCTATCTGATCCAGGATGCACGTTCCTTCATGCAGACGGCTGTCGTCTTTATCGGGGTGCTGATCTTTGCCGCCGCCGGTAAGCTCTCGGACAGCCTGGTCCGGCTGCTGGAGCGGAGACTGCTGAAGTGGCAGGACAGCTACAAGGGCAAGAACTGAACGGTCCAGAATAACCGAAATCTACCCTATAACTAAGGAGGACATCAGAGATGGCAGAAACTACTATTGTGGAAGGCGGAACCATCAAGAGTGCCGCGAAGGGCGAGGTGAACTGGTCTCCCGGCAGCGAATCGAGACTTATTCAGCTTGCGGAGGGCTACTATTCAGGGGTCAACTTCGGCTTGGGCAACAGCGGCTTTGTTATCACAGATGAAGGTGTAGCTGTCATTGATTCTACTGTATCCCCTGCAGGCGCTGAAGCGGTATTGGCGGAGATTCGCAAGCTGACCGATCTTCCGGTCAAATATTTGATCTATACCCATGGTCATTTCGATCATGTCGGGGGAGCAGCAGTGTTCAAGCGGGAGGGGGCCACTGTAATCGGCCACCGCAATGTCCGTCAGCGGTTCGACCGTTATTCCAAGCTCTGGGAGCATCACCTTGCTATCAATGCCGTACAGTTCCGTAATACCGGCTTGCTGACAGCGGAGCCGTCCCTGGTCTATCCGGATATTGAGTACGATACGGAATATGTATTCGAGCTTGGCGGCAGGACCTTCCGGCTTATTCACGGCAAGGGTGAAACCGACGATGCGACGGTGGTCTATATTCCGGAAGACCGGATTGTCTACATCGGAGACTTCATCATCTGGACGTTCCCCAATGTCGGCAATCCGAACAAGGTGGTCCGCTACGAACGCGAATGGTATGAAATGCTGGACCGCGTCCTTTCCTGGCAGCCCAAAGCCATTGCCCCCGGCCACGGGCCAAGCCTGCTTACTCCGGAGGCGATCCGCGGAGCGCTCGGAGATACCTCGGAAGTACTACAAATACTGCACAAAGAAACTGTGGAGTATATCAACCAGGGCAAATCCGTGGAAGAAGCGGTGCTGGGCATCGCTTTGCCGGAGCATTTGCTGCAAAGCCCTTATATTGTACCTGTGTACGGAACAAGGGAATTTGTGATCCGGGGCATTTATCACCGGTATACCGGCTGGTATGACGGCAATCCGACACATCTGGCGCCCTCGCCGAAGGAAGCAGTCAAGCGGACTTATGTGGAGCTGATCGGCGATAAGGCGAAGGTGCTGGACAAGGCGAGGGAGCTTGCAGGGGCCGGAGAGCTGCAGCTCTCGCTGCATGTAGCCGATCTGCTGATCGGCGATGCGGAATATGCCGCAGCAGCCAAGTCCTTCAAGGCGCAGACGCTGCTGAAGCTGGCGGAGAACTCGGCTAATCTGTTCTACCATAATTTCTATACGGTAAGCGCCGCCGAACTGCGGGAGAACAAGGAGGAGTAGTACCGGACTATGCAGACGACGCCAAGAGGCCGTCACGACACGGGGGAATGTCGGACGGCCTCTTTGTGCTGTATGCTTATGTAGCGTTATACGCTGAACGAGGTAGTTACACTGGCAGTCACAATCTCCAGCAGCTCAGCCTTTTGTGCTTCATACTGCTCCTGGGATATGCTGCCGCTTGCCAGACGCTCGCCGAGCTGCTCCGTCAACTCTGCAACCTGCAGCTGGATCACACTGTCGATATCTCCGCCGTTTGCTTCAGCGATGTCCTTCAGGGATTTACCGTCATACAGGGCTTCGTAAAGCTCCTCATCCGAGCTCTGCTTCAGGGCTGCCAGCAGAACGTCGCTTCCGGCGAGGCTGCTGACCGACCACTTGGCCACCGGTGCCGCAAGCACGACGGTTCTGGCCCAGGCGGTTCCTCCAAAAGACATGGCTACTACCATCGTCCCGACAATCATCACTCGCTTGATGTTCATTACTGTTCATCCTCATTTCGATATATTTTGTCATGGTTAAAGTTCAGTATTTACGGTTGCTGTGGATTTGGCCTACTTGTATTGTACCCCGCAAAGCTGAAATGAAGCTTAAATTCACTTAAAGAGCGCGTAAAGATAGACATACACTGTATATATACGGTAAAAGGATGCCGGGGTAACCGTTTTTTGCATATGGAGGTCATTTAATCGGGAGTAAAACTTGAGAAGCTCCGGTACACCGCCGTTTGGGTTGGCCGGAAGTAACGGGTATACTACAAGAAGTGGAACGTTAACGATAGGAAGACTGGCTGTGGATCAGCGAATATCTGAGGCAAAGGATGAGCCGGAAATGGACAAAAGGGTGCTGGTTGTCGACGATGAACCGGGCATTGTAAGTGCGATTGCCTATGCGCTGCGGCGTGAGGGCTATGAGGTGGATACCGCCGCCGACGGCGAGGAGGCGCTGGCCAAGGTGGGTAGCTTTCATCCCCAAGTGCTGGTGCTGGATGTGATGATGCCGAAGCTGAACGGTTATGATGTATGCCGTAAGCTGGAGGACCGGGATGATATCGGAATTATTCTGCTTACCGTCAAGAATGATATTGTGGACAAAATCGTCGGGCTGGAGCTCGGCGCAGATGATTATATGACCAAGCCGTTTGAAATCCGCGAGCTGCTGGCCCGGGTCAAGGCGCTGCTGCGCCGGCTGGAGAAGAGTGCCGGTGAGGTCAAGGGCGGAGCAATTGTCTACGGCGGGCTTAGCGTATATCCGGACCGGCGTACTGCGGAGATCGGCGGACAGGCGCTGGAGCTGACGCCGAAGGAGTTCGATCTTCTTCTGCTGCTGCTCTCCCACCCCCAGCGTGTATATATGCGGGAGGAGCTGCTGGAGCAGGTCTGGGAGATGGATTACGCGGGGGGCACCCGGACGGTAGATATCCATATCCAGCGGCTGCGCAAGAAGCTCGGCGAGCCGTATCAGCAGCTGCTGCAGACGGTCTACGGCATAGGCTATAAAGCGGTGCCGGCGGGGAGCTACCGATGAGATTCAGCATCAAGCTGAAGTTCAGCCTGTTCCTGGCACTGCTGCTGACCCTGGCTTTGAGCGTGCTGAGCTTTCTGGTGCTGCGCGGAGTGGAGCGGAACCAGACGGCGCAGACAGAGATTTATCTGGCCCAGCATGTCAAGACGGTCAATCTGCGGGTGAAGCAGACCTATTACACCGGTGTGCGGCTGGAGCCGCAGGCCTTCCTGCAGCAGCGCGGCGGAACGCTGGCGGCAGAGCTGGCCGGGTTCACGGGGCTTGAGGTGACCCTGTACGACGCCGGTGGCGCACAAGCGGGCACCTCGGTGCAGGAAGGGGCCGCACCGGGGCGCGCGCCTGATATGTCTGCAGCGCTGGCCTATGCGCTGGACGGCAAGATTGCCTACCAGCGCGCAGACCGTTCGCTGCTGTACCTTGCCCCGCTGCAGGGGCCGGATGCGCAGATGGGCGTCGTCCAGCTGCGCTACCCGCTGGAGCGGGAGCAGAGCTTCCAGCGCACGCTGCTGAAGCTGTTCCTGACGACCGGTGCCGCCGTGCTGGTTCTCAGCTTCCTGATCGGCTATCTGTATTTCTACCGCGCGGCGGCGGCGATCAGCCGCCTGAAGACGGCGGCGGAGTCCATCCGACGCGCCAAATATATCACTGCCCCGCCAGTGAAGCGCAGGGATGAGCTGGGCGAGCTGGCGGACGGCATTTTCTATATGAGCCGGGAGATTGAACGCAGCATCTCCGCCAAGGACGAGGAGCAGCGCAAGCTGCAGCTGGCCGTGACCAAGCTGCAGGCACTGGAGCAGCAGCAGAAGCAGTATATCGGGAATATCAGCCATGAATTCAAGACTCCGCTCACTGCGATCAAAGCCTATGTGGATCTTCTGGATATGTATGACGATGATCCGGAGCTGCTGAGGGATGCCAAGCAGAACATCGCCAAGGAGACGGAGCGGCTGTATCAGATGGTGGAGAAGGTGCTGCAGCTGACGGCGCTGGAGAAATATGATTTTGAGTCCCGGGCAGAGCGGCTGGAGGTGGCTGAAGCGCTGCAGGATGTCTGCGGGCGGATGCGCGGCAAGGCGGAGCGCTTCGGCCTCACGGTTACGCTTGAGGCTGAGCCGGCGCATATCTGGATGGACCCGGAGAGCTTTATGCATGTCTTTGTCAATCTGCTGGACAATGCGATTAAATACAATGCTCCGGGCGGGACCATCAGACTTCGCTGCGAATCCGCAGAAGATGAGGTACGGATCACGGTCTCAGACTCAGGCATCGGCATTCCGGCGGAAGCGCGTGACAAAATCTTCGAGCCCTTCTATACGGTCAATCCGGACCGTTCGCGGCAATCGGGGGGAACCGGGCTGGGCCTTCCGCTGGTGCGCAATCTGGTGGAGAAGCATAACGGAACAATCACTTTACTGGAGACGGAGCAGAAGGGATCGGTGTTTCTGCTGATCTTTCCGTCCATTTAATTTACAAGTCGGATACATTCGGCTGCTTTGTGGAAACAATCTTCCGCTAAATTTAGAGGATGAAGGATGAACGAAAGGAGGCTGGCGATGCCTGCCAAATATCACGTACTGAGCAGGCCGGTCCTGGTCTTGCTGTGTGCCTCGGCGCTGCTAGCTGTGACCGCCTGCAATGGCAATCAGCCGGAGAGCCGGACCGTAGTGAAGGATTCCGGCACACGGATTACCGTGATGGATGACCACAGTGAGTCGGTGTATACGAAGCTGCAGCTTGAGGGCATCGACCGAATTGAAGGTGTCCGCGCCCTCGACTGGATCAGCGGGGATACACTGGTGGTCAGCCGGGAGAACCGGAGCCTGAAGCCGCAAACGGTGGAAGGCGTGATGCGATACCCGGTGAATCTGTATTCGCATAATCTTGCTGATGGAACACAGACGCCGCTGCTTGAGGGGGAGAGCGATTACGGCGCAGCCCTCATGTCGCCCGATCATAAGTATCTGTTCTACAGACAGATTGATGAGTATATCGGCGACGGCTATGTCATGAATCTGGAATCGGGACAATCGGTGAAAATCAGCGAGGCCCCGTTCAGCAGCGAAGAGGGGGAGTGGGTGGATGATCAGCAGCTTATTTTTCCGGACATGGAGGGCAGCATCTGGAGGAAGGACGTGAATGGCAGCGGCGGGATTATCTTGAAACCTGGTGTGCCATATGTCCATGAGGTGGTGCAGTCCGGGGAGGTCATCTATTACGTCACCGGCGAGGATATGCAGCTCAGCGCGTATAACACCGGAACGAAGGAGACCACGGTGCTGAAAAAAAACATCGTCTGGGTCATCCCCTCCCCCGACGGCAGCAGGCTGGCGCTGGTGGAACGCAACCGGCCCGGAGAAATGGTGCTGACGCTGTGCGATACGGCCGGCAATGAGCAGTCCCGGCTGGCTGCCGGACAGCAGGTGTTCGGCACCAGCTGGTCGCCCGACGGCAGCAAGCTGGCCTACTCGCTGATTCCCGGGGATTCGGGGTCGGCTCAGAGCGGTGTGTTCATCACGGAAGCGGAGACGGGCGAGCAGACGCCGGTTCTCGCCGATATTGAGATCTCCGACCGGCTCCGCTGGAGTCCCTCCGGCAATGCGCTGCTCGCTTCATCGACGGTGCCGAAGGAGGGTGCTTTATCCTTTGTGGCTTATGTAATCAGACTATCGTAGCGGTCTGCCGCTTTATACCAGCCCTTGTCCGATCAGACAGGGGCTGGTGCTTTTTGCGTTGAGAGAGGAGCAAATTCAACCTATTTTTAAAATCATACTTGACAGGTGGGTTTAAAGGGGTTTATGATAACAGCAATTAATCCTTCATCACTCATTAAATGAACAGTGAAATATTATTTGAGCCGATTGGACCGCCAAAGGCTCCCGCGACTTCTCTCATTGGAGAAGTGTGCCGGGGGTCTTTTTTGTTGGCCTGACGGAGAAAGCCGGGGAGACATGAACAGCGAACAGTGGGAGCAACTGGAGGAAGCCGATTACCTCTTCCGCAAAATGGTACGGAGATTCGTTAAGGAGCGCGACCGCATCAGCATAGAGGGGATTACGCTGCCGGGTATGCTGATTCTGCACAAAATCATCCGTGAAGGCGAGCAGCGCCTGGGCGATCTTGCGGAGCAGCTTGATTTCACCTCCGGCGCCATTACGGCGCTGAGCGACAAGCTGGAGAGCGGCGGCTATACGGTCCGCCGGCGCAAGGAGGACGACCGCCGCACCGTGCTGCTGGATATTACGGCCAAGGGCCGGCAGCTGCACGACCGCTACGCCAGCATCGGCGAACGATGTATCACGCTTCTGTTCGAGGGCTTCACAGCGGAAGAGCTGGAGCAGCAGAGCCGCTTCTATGAGCGGATTCTCGCGAATCTGGAGGGATTCTCGGATGCATTGCTGGCCCTGGCGAAGGAGCGGGCAGAAGCCTGCGCCCCGTCCGCCCTTGAGCAGAAGCCGCGCGGAAATACGAGTAACAGCAAGTACCTGAGTTACTGATAACAACGTTAGAAATACATTTAATAGTCGAAACGAAAACAATGAGGGAAGCCTGTTCACCTAATGAATACTAAGCGAATACTCAATGCTCCCGAAGCCAGTTTTGATTGAAGTTATGGAAGAAGCTATATAAGTTGAGCAAAAAAACAGCACAGTTGGAGGGAGTGCAGAGGTGAGCTTTGGAAACGCAACTAAGTGGATTTTCGCACACTAATTCTGCCGTTTTCACGGATTTCAGCCATCTAGTTCGATTATCGTCACTTAATTTGGACGATATTGGCGTAATAATCTATTTTCGCTCATATTAAGTGGCGGTTATCCAACTAGATCTGTAATTATCAATAAACTGTTGAAATTAAGTGGCGATTTTCCAATTAAACAGATTTGGTTGCCCCGGACCAGAGGTCCAAAACGCACCAGAGTCACCTTCCGGACTTATCTGGTGACAGCTTAAAACTAAGCGGATGCTTCCGAAGCCAGTTTTGTTTGAAGCAATACAGGAAGCCTATTTACCTAAACAAAACTTTGAGGAGAGATGATCATGGGACATTCAACCATTTACCCGACTGGAGCAACAATCTATAACCCGGCCAAGGCGTGGAGCGGCTATACGGTATTTCAGGCAGGCGAAGAAGGCGTTGTGCTGATCGATATGAACGGCAAGGAGGTTCATCTGTGGAAGGGGCTGGTCGGGTTCCCGGCCAAAATTCTCCCAGGCGGATACGTGCTCGGCAGTACGGGTGTCCGTCACCCTAAGTTTGGTATCCAGGATAATGTCGATCTGGTGCAGGTCGATTGGGACGGCAATGTGGTCTGGAAATACAACAGCTATGAATATATCGAGGACCCCGGCTATGAGCCGCTGTGGTACGCCCGTCAGCATCATGATTACCAGCGTGAGGGCAATCCGGTCGGTTATTACGCCCCCGGACTGGCTCCGAAGATCGGCAGCGGCAAAACGCTGATTCTGGCCCACAAAAATGTCCGCAACGAAGAAATCTCCAATAAGGAGCTGCTGGACGATACGATTCTGGAAGTGGACTGGGAAGGCAACGTTGTGTGGGAATGGGCGGCCAGCGATCATTTTTCCGAACTGGGCTTCGACGAAGCGGCGCGCAACGTGCTGTTCCGCGATCCGAACACCCGCTCCTTCGGGCATCTCGGCGGCGGCGTAGGCGACTGGCTGCATATCAACTCCGCTTCCTATGTCGGTCCCAACCGGTTCTATGACGCCGGGGACGAGCGCTTCCATCCCGACAACATTATCTGGGACGCCCGGGAAGCGAACATCATCGCCATTACCGATAGACAAACCGGCAACATTGTCTGGCGGCTTGGGCCGGATTATTCCTTGCCGGAGCTCCGGCATATCGGCTGGATTATCGGCCAGCATCACGCCCATATCATTCCGAAGGGGCTGCCCGGCGAAGGCAACCTGCTCGTGTTCGACAACGGCGGCTGGGGCGGCTATGGTCTGCCGAATCCGCAATCGCCGTTCGGCCAGAAGAACGCGGTCCGTGACCACTCCCGCATTCTGGAGATTGATCCGGTGACACTCGAAATTGTCTGGCAATATACGTCCGCTGAAGCGGGCTTCTCGGTGCCGACGGATTCCTATAAATTCTACAGCCCGTACATCAGCTCAGCCCAGCGCCTGCCGAACGGCAATACGCTGATTACGGAGGGCTCGAACGGCAGACTGTTCGAGGTGACGGCGGAATACGAGATTGTGTGGGAATATATCTCCCCGTTCAAGGACCGCCGGAACACCAATATGGTGTACCGCTCCTACCGTGTACCGTACTCCTGGGTGCCGCAGCTGGAGAAGCCGCAGGAAACGGCAATCGACCCGATTGATGTGACGAATTTCCGCGTACCGGGTGCCGCTCCCAAAGGCTCCGATTCTGTGGTTGAGGTTGCGCAGACCCTGCCGTTCGTAGCTGGCGCCGCCTGCGTGGCAACTTCGGATGAGGAAGCCCTGCAGAATTCATAACCTGAAGTCTATCCCTGAAATCTACCTATTCCTGAAATCTATCTATTAATGAAGAGGTGTGTAATTGTGAAGAAATCCTGGTTTAGCCCCGCTATCCTGCTCTTATCCCTATCGCTGGCCGTCGTCCTCTCCGGCTGCAGCTCCAAAGGCGATGCCGCTGCCTCGGATTCCGCGGCCGGAAGCAAAGGGGAGACAACAAAGATTCGGATCGCCGATATTAACTCGAATCCGGTCTTTCGGGTGGCCAAGGCCAAAGGCTTCTTTAAGAATCACGGCATCGATGCCGAAATTAACAACTTCGCCACTCCGGCTGAAGGGGTGAACGCTCTCTTCATCAAGCAGGTGGATATCGCCTTCGGCGCTGACTTTCCGGTGCTGAATGCCGTGTCCAAGGGCGATTACTCCATTATTGCCTCCGCCGGTCAGGCGACGGATCAGGCTGCCGCCGGCTGGAAGCTCTTTGTAAAGGATGACATTCAGTCCGGCGCCGACTTAAAAGGCAAGAATTTGAGCTTCTCGCGCGGTACCTTTGTCCCATATCTGTGGGATGTGTACTTGAAGGAGCAGGGCGTTGCGCTGAGCGATGTGACACTTACCGGGCAGGGCGGTTTTGATGAAGCTTATATTGCACTGAAGCAGGGAGACATTGACGCTGCCTGGTTCACGGGATCGGCGCTGTTTGACAAGCTGGCTGCGCTTGAAGGCGTGCACGAGCTTAGCGACATGTCGAAAACCTCAGTGCGCCTGGGAATGGGAATTGTGGCCGGAGACGAGTTCATTAAGGCTAATCCGGGTGCAGTCGGCGGGTTCCTGGCGGCGGTGGATGAAGCAGCGGCCTATGCCCAGGAGCACCCGGAGGAAGTGGCGGATCTGATGTATGAGGAAGTGAAGCAGCCGAAGGAGAATACGCTGAAGGATCTGCCCATCAATCCCTGGATCGTCGGATTTACCCAGGCTGCTTACGACAGTCTTGCGGGGCAGAAGAAATATATGGTCGATACCGGAATCATCGAGAAGGATTTCGATCTGGCCGGCAAAATAAATCTGGAGCCGCTCCAAGGCGTGCTTCCCGATAAAGTGACTTACGTTAAACCATAATGAATGGCCTCAAGCCATAACAAGCGCATGAACGGGAGCACTGGTGCCGGAGCAGTCAATCCGGAGTTCCATGCTCCCGGCGGTGCGGATTTTTTCAAATAGATTCAGGAGGTGCCTTATATGTCATTGCCGGCCAAGCAAAATACCATCCACATCGAGCAGCTCCGCAAAAGCTATAACGAGCATGGAGCGGGGGATATCCACTACATTATCAAAGATGTGAATCTGGTGATCAAAGGCGGTGAATTCTTCGTCCTGCTCGGTCCGAGCGGCTGCGGCAAATCGACGCTGCTGAATATGATCGCGGGGTTTGTCTCCAAATCCGGAGGCAATCTGAAGGTGGATGATGTCGAGGTGCAGCGGCCCGGCAGTGACCGGGCGGTTGTGTTCCAGCAGGCGGATTCTTCGCTGTTCCCGTGGCTGACCGTCAGGGAGAATGTCGAGTTCGGCCTGCGGATGAAGAAGACGCCGAAAGCGGAGCGCCGGGAGATTTCAGACCGTTACATCCGGCTGGTGGGGCTGAGCGGACATGAAGCGAAGTTCCCGAAGGAGCTGTCAGGCGGCATGAAGCAGCGTGTGCAACTGGCCCGGGTGCTGGCCAACGATCCGGCAATTCTGCTGATGGATGAGCCGTTCGGCGCACTGGATGCGATGACCCGGCGGACGATGCAGAAGGAGCTCGTCAATATTTGGCGGGAAACGCACAAGACGGTCATCTTCGTGACTCATGATATTCAGGAAGCGCTCTTGCTCGGCGAGCGGATCGGTATTATGTCTGTGGGGCCTTCCTCCAATATTACGGATATTTACGATAATACCTTGCCTTATCCCCGGGATGTGGCAGCGCCGGAATTCTATTCGCTGTACAACCGGATTCAGGCTCATTTTGAAGAAGAGTAGGGTGGGGAAGCTTATGAAATGGCTGGAGAAAAAATGGGTCTCCGTCTCGCTGCTATGGCTCGGCGCGCTGATAATCTGGCAGCTGGGCGCCCTGCTGTACGGCCCCGATGTCGTTCCCGGACCCTGGGCGACGATTAAGGGCGGGAAGGAGCTGATTGCGGACGGTACCCTGATGCAGTATATCGGCATCAGCTTTTACCGCGTGCTTATCGGGTGGGTGCTGGGGAGCCTGCTGGCGATTCCCGTAGGGCTTGCCATCGGCAAGGTTCATATCATCCGCATCTTTGCAGAGCCGTTCCTGAACTTTATCCGCTTTATTCCGCCAATCGCCTTCATCACGCTGTTTCTGGTCTGGTTCGGCATCGGTGAGCAGTCGAAGATCGCGCTCATTATGTACGCGACCTTCTTTATCGTGGTGCTGAATACGCTGACCGGCGTACTGGCGGTGGAGGAGGATAAAATCCGCTCAGCCCGCAGCATGGGTGCGGGCGAGTGGCAGATTCTGCTGCATGTCATTGTGCCGGCTACCACTCCGTATATTTTTACCGGAGTACGGCTGGCGATGGGCACCTCCTATATGGCGATTATCGGTGCTGAAATGATTGCCTCCAACGAGGGCGTGGGTTATCTGATCTGGAATTCGCGGCTGTTCTTCCGGACAGACTGGATCTTTGTCGGACTGTTCTGCCTGGGGTTCATGGGCTTCTTTACCGACCGGCTCTTCGGCTGGTTTGGCCGTAAGGTGCTGTACCGGTACGGCGTGGTCACCGCTGGTCCGCGGAGACGGTAAGTACGTTAACCATCGGCCGCTCCATCTCTCATCCGCCTTTTCCCCCTGTGTGACTTGCGCCGATACTTCGCCCGGGTACATGCTATAATAAAGAGGATTTGCAGCATGTACCTAGAAAGGGGCAGCACCATAATGGAAGCAACGGCGCAGGAGGTTGCAGAATGGATGGTCAAGGAAATCCGGTTTACCGGCAGCCTGTACCAGACAGCCGCTATTGAATATGTGAAAGCGAACTTCGGCGAGCAATTTGTGTTCCGCAACGAGAACGGCAATGAATCGCTGGACAAAGAAGTGAAGAAGGCATTCCGCAAGCTGCACGGCGGCAGAATTGCCTGGGACCGCGACCTGTTTATGTGGGCCTGGACCTGACAAAAGTGACCCTTGCTCTAAAGGCAACGGTCACTTTTTTGATTGATCCGATAATTGCTAATGAATGGCCCCTGCAAAACACTTCGTGGAGATGTGATTGGGTGCGGGCGCCGGGACGCTTACACGGGTACCTCCCGGGTCGCCTTCTCCATGTCCGTCTTGCACAGCGGGCAGGCCTTGGCGGACAGCTGCTCCTCGGACCCGTCCGCTTTGCGCCGTGTCCAGCCCTTGCAGGTACCGGCCTTGCACTTCCAGATATTCACAGTCTGCATCCTGGAGGCTGTCTGCGAAACAGGTGCGGCTCTGCCGGCCGCGTACCCGCCGCTGCGGCTCCGGGCCGGCGCAGGGCTGGCTGCAGCGGCCGGAGCCGCAGCGCGGAAGGCGGACAGCAGGAAGCGGGAGACCTCCGCTTTCTTGCCGTGATGGCGGGCCGGCGAGCTGATGAACAGCTCCTCGCGGGCCCGCGTCACGGCGACGTAAGCGAGCCGCCGTTCTTCCTCAAGCTCCGCCAATTCCGCACCGGCGGCTTTGGTCTGAGCCGCTTGCTGCGCCTTGGCGGCCTTGCGGTCCTTCAGCCGCTCTCCCTCCAGGGCGGAGCTATGCGGCAGGATGCCCTCCGACGCACCGATCAGGAAGACGACCGGAAATTCCAGTCCCTTCGATTTGTGAATCGTCATCAGGGCAATCCGGTTGCCCTGCTCCTTCAGGCCCGGCTGCCGGTTCAGCTCGTTGCGCCGGGTGATCTGGTCGATGAACTCGAGAAAGGCCGGCAGGTCGGCGAAGCGTTCCGCCGACGATTCCAGCTCATCAAGCATTTCCTTCAGCGTCTCGCGGTGCAGGGTCGCCTGATGGCGTTCGCCCGCTTCAATGAAATGGTCATAGAAGCTCGTCCGGATCCGGCGGATGGCCTGTACCGGGTTTCCCTCCTTGAGCTCGCGGATCATGGTCAGGCGTTCGCGCAGCTTCGCCTCCCTGAAATCCTGCATGCCGGGCAGCGATAGCAGATGGATCAGGGGGCCTTGCTTCGCCCGCAGCGCTTCCTGCCTGCGGATATGCTCCATCCCCTGCTCGCGGTTGATGTACAGCGTGGGCAGGATGCTCTCCATCGCCGCGAAATTGCGCCGGTCGACCGACAGCCGCAGATGATCCAGCACCGGAGCGATCAGCCAGTGCTCGTACAGCAGCTGGCCTTCTCCGTAGTCGACATAGGGAATATCGCGCAAGAGCAGCAGCTCCAGCAGCGCCCGGTTGCTGCTGGTGGTGCGGTAGAGGAGTGCGAAGTCACGGTATTCCCGCGCTTCCCGCTGCACTTCATTCACAATGTGCGCGATAATCTGCTCCGCTTCCTCATCCGCCGTCTGCGGGCGCAAGTACTTGGGCAGTCCGCCGCTGCGGCTGGCCGACTGCAGCGTCTTTGCCCGCCGGAGACGGTTATGGCGGATAATGCCGTTGCCCAGTCCGACGATGGCCGGGCCGGAGCGGTAATTAATATCGAGCGTAATCACCTTGGCGCCCGGATACTGCTTCTCGAAGTCGAGAATGAACTCGCTGCGGGCCCCGTTGAAGGAATAGATGGTCTGGTCGTCGTCGCCCACCACCATCAGATTCTGCTGCGGATGGGCGATCATCCGGACAAGCTCGTATTGGAGCGCATTGGTATCCTGGAACTCATCGACCATCACGTACTGATACTGCTGCTGCAGCGCCTGAAGCAGCGCCGGCTGCTCCTGCAGCATCCGGTAGGCGAGCACCAGCACGTCGTCAAAGTCCATTTTGCGGTGGTCCAGCTTCCACTGCTCATAAATGTTCAGGATGGCCTTCATTTCCTGCTCGGCAACGGTACCTTCCGGTAGTTGCGCCGGCCCGCTCAGGTTCATCTTGCAGGAGGAGAGCAGGGCGAGCAGCGTTTCCGGCGGGTAAGCATCCTTCGGCAGACCGAGCTCACGCATAATCTGCTTCAGCAGAATATGCTGGCGGCGGGTCTCGCTGAAGATCTCCTGCACGTAGCCCTGCCGCCGCAGTAAATACAGGCAGAACGAGTGAAAGGTCCGCGCCTGCAGTCCGGCTGCGGAGCCGGGGTGTACCCCGGGAAGCGCCGCGATCCGCTCACGCATTTCTGCCGCCGCTTTGCTGGAGAAGGTCAGCAGCAGCATCCGGCTTGGCGCGATGCCCCGGATAGCCAGGAGATATCCGGTCCGGGCAACCAGCACCGAGGTCTTGCCGGACCCGGCACCGGCCAGTGTGAGCAGCGGGCCCCGGTGATGACGAACGGCCGCGATTTGCGGCGGATTAAGCAGCATGCCGCCCTCCTCCAGCCGCCGGAAATAGGCAGCATCGCCATCCTCGGCCTGCACAGTCTCCCGGCTCGTCTGTGCGGCAGCTACCTGCGCCTTGGGAATATGCTCGCCGCTTGCACCGAGCGGTATATTATGAAACATAAGTTGGTTTATTGGGTTTACCTTCAAGTTCCTGCACCTGCGCTTGCTTAAATTTTAGCCAAATTCAACTATACCACCGTGCTTCCCGGTCTGTATAGGCGCGCGGCGAATGCTGATAATGGTAACATTTTGACAATCGCTACCGGTTCAACAACTAATGCAGACAGGCCGGTACCCTTTGGAGGATCCGGCCTGTCTGCGTGTATACATATAACATCGGTAGCCGCCTATGCCTTCTCCAGCAAATGCTTCAGCCCGGCGGCCACGCCATGCTCCTCATTGCTCAGCGTAATGAAGTCGGCCGTCTCCTTCAGAATCGGCGCGGCGTTCTCCATCGCAATCTTGTAGCCGGCCGTCTCGAACATCGGCAGGTCGTTGTAGCTGTCGCCCATGACGGCGACCTGCTCCGGCGCCAGGCCGTAATGCTTGGCCAGCTTCCCCACACCGGCGCCTTTGTTGGCGTCCTCATGATTGATTTCGATATTATTCACATGCGAAGCCGTAATGATCAGTCCGGAAATCTCCGCAAAGCGCGTAGAGGCCTCTTTAAGGAGCTCGCGGTTCAGGGAGAAGGCCAGCACCTTGTAAATCGGGGTGTCTTCCCTGTTCCAGATCTCCTCCATGTTCTCCACATACGATACGGCAGCCTGTTGAAACTGCTTGTTGATCATCGCCTTCAGCAGCCAGGCCACCTCTTCCGGAACCTCATCGTCACTCAGCGAGGACAGCTTCTCCAGCCGGACACGCTTATCCAGTTCTACATATACATTATCCGCAGTGTATACCTCGTAGTATATTTCGGGAATTTCATTCATCCAGCGCATGACAGGGGTAATATCCGCTTTGTCGAGCGGCTGGCTCGCTGCCAGTACTCCGTCTCCCAGCGTAACCATCGCTCCGTTCAGACTGACCACAGGCATTTCCAGCTCAGCCAGCCGCAGCTGCCGCTCGGCGTCCATATAGGAGCGGCCGGTGGCAATCGCTACAATGTGGCCGAGGCCTTGAGCCCGGGCAATCGCTTCACGGTTCTCCGGGCTGATCATGCCCTTTTCATTCAGCAGCGTTCCATCCATATCCAGTGCAATCAGCATGTTGTTGTTCTCCTTATGTGGGTTCTCTCCCTTAAAAGGGATGCAGGCCGCCTGAATGTATTTTATCATTGATCTTGCGAAAATTAAAAACCAGTTTCATGAAACGGCCGAAAAAGAGTGAAAGCAAGACAATGGAAGATTTTTTGTTCACCGGGAGAGCATGGTACAATATAGGGTAGGTAAGGGGGAAGATGCACTGTGAAATCCAGAAATTTAGCAACCATATCGCTGGCCGTGATGGCCTGCGGATTCTTGTTTACACTTTTTCTGCCGGACCACTGGTCCGTGGAGCTGCTGCGTGGCGGCTTTGAAGCGGGTCTGGTCGGGGGGATTGCCGACTGGTTCGCGGTTACCGCACTGTTCCGGCATCCGCTCGGCCTCAAGATACCGCACACCTCGCTGCTGCTCAAGAACCGGGACAAAATCGTCCAGTCGCTCATCTCCGCCATGGAGAACGAGCTGCTGAACAAAGCCAGCATCGAGAACAAGCTGCGCAGCATCCGCTTCGTCTCGCTGGGCAGCGGGCTGCTGCTGAAGCTCATGGCCCGTAAACAGGTCAGAGCCGGGATTCTGCGTCAGCTCGGCGATGCCGTGCGGCGGCTGCCGGTGGAGCAGGCGGTTCCCCATCTGCAGCGCGCCCTGGCAGGCTATATCCGGGATGCCGAGCTTGGCGCTCCCGCCGAGCAAATCGCCACAAGGCTCATGAACGACCGCAAGGATGTCGCCGCGCTGGACTATGCCCTGGACGGAATCGCCAAATGGAGCGGGCGTCCAGAGACACGGAGCATGCTGGGGCAGATTGCCGCAGGCAAGCTCGCCGAGGTGAAGCTCGGCGGCCTCAAAGGTATGGCTTTTCAGGCGTTCGTCGGGTTTATGGACGAAGATATGCTCGGAGAGATGCTGCAGGGAATGCTGATCTCCGGTATCCGGGACTTTCAGGACGGGGATAATCCGCACCGCGAAGAGATTCTCCGGGAGCTTCGCGTTGCGTTATTCCAGCTTGTGAGCGATGAGGCGAAGCTCGGCTTGTTCAAAGCGTGGGCGGTGTCTGCCATACAAGAGGAGGGCACGGCAGTCTTTCTTCAGAGCCAGCTCGAATCGCTGCGCACCAAGGCGGCCGGCCTGATTGAGGAGGACCGGAACACCGGTGGCCGCAAGCTGTTCGCCTTATACGCCCTTCTGGTGCGGCGCATCGCCGCCGAAGAGGCGTGGGTTCAGGCCGCCGAAGAGAAGCTGCGCGGCTCCTTGATTACCTTTGTGACGGCGAACCATTACCGGATCGGCATCCTGGTCAAGGAGAACCTCGATCAGATGGATGACGCTACCCTGGTGAATATGCTGGAGGAGAAGATCGGCAAAGACCTGCAGTGGATCCGCGTCAACGGTGCGGTCTGCGGATTTGCCGTCGGGCTGGTGCTTTCCTTGATTCAGATGATTTAAGAGTCGGAACGACAAGAGGCGGCGTTCGCATCATCGGCCAAGATAGCCGGGATGCGGACGCCGCCTCTTTTATGGTAAGGATAAGATTTACAGTTGGTTTTTGCCGGTGCTGATCGTATAGGCTTCGAGTACAGGCAGCACAAATATCTTGCCGTCGCCGAAGGAGCCGTTCTCTCCGGTTCTTGCCGTTCTCATGATGATGCTGATGACATCGTCCTTCTCGTCGTCATTGACGACCATGACCAGCATTTTCTTGGAGATTTGGTTGTAATAGTTCGTGCCGACCTGAATCCCCTTTTGTTTGCCGCGTCCCAGCACATCCATCTTACTGATGGAGGGGAAGCCGGCCAGCATCAATTCCTCCATGACTTCATCCGTTTTTTCGGGTCTGATGATCGCCTTAATCATTATCATACCGATGCACCCTTTCTACAGCGATTAATGTGTTGTAGGGGGTTGCCAAATCATGTTGGGTAAATAAATAACATCGTTTGTTAATGGCAACGCTTACAAATTGAGTATAAACTTAACTGCTGCGCTATCCAGCGACGAAGCTCACAAATTTCTTTTGACAGATTGTCGCATAGGAGGGGGAAGCTGTACCGGGCCTCCCCCGCTTACTTGCCCAAGAGTGAACGGTACAGCTCCTCCATCTGCCCCGCCGTATGCTGCCACTCGAACGAATACAAGGCATCGCTGCGCCCCTGCATACCGATTCTGGCCGCCAGCTGCGGATTCCGGGCCACCTTGAGCATCAGTCTGGCAAAAGGTGCGGCTTCGCGGTAACGCCCAACGAGATATCCGTTGCGGCCGGAGTCGATGATCTCGCGGATGCCCCCGTTGCTGGAGGCGATAACCGGCAGGCCGGTAGCCATAGCCTCCACATTGACCAGCCCGAAGGCCTCGTGGCGCTGGGAAGGGCAGACGAAGCAGTCCGCAGCCTGGTACAGCTCGTGGATATGTCCGTGGGCCACATTGCCGAGAAAAGAAACCCGGACGCCCAGCCTGCGGGCCAGCGCCCGGAGCTGCCGCACATAAGCCGGCTTTCCCTTGCCGGCAATGATCAGATGGGCGGGCAGCCGCCGCTTCAGCCGGTGCATGGCCCGCAGCAATACAGGTACTCCTTTACGCGGAATGACCCGTCCGACGAACAGCACCGTAAAGACAGGCGGCAGGTTGTAATGCCTGCGCAGGCGTTCCCGCTCCGCTGCAGACGCCGGTGTGAAGCGGGAGAGGTCTGCCCCGAGCGGGATGACGCGCAGCTTCTTCTCCACGCCGGGAAAGCGCCGGCAGAGCCGCAGCTGCAGGGAACGGCTGTTGGCCGCAATGCCGTCGGCCCGGGCCAGGCAGCCGGCAATCCGGACATGAGCGGGCACAAAGGTCATGGAATGCAGGAAGAGCAGCACCGGGGTGTGGGGATGCCGGCGCTTGACGGCCGCCATCAGAAGCGGCCGGTTATCGATCTGGATCAGATCAAAGCTTTCATCCTCCAGAAATTCAAGCACAGAGGCCTCGTAGCGGGACGCGCTGCCTGCCGGCAACCGGATGATCCGGACCTGCTCTGCTTCACCCGAGTCAGAGAGTCCCGGCGCCTTTCTGCTTAAGATGGTTACCTTATGACGCCGGCCCAGCTTCCCGGCAATGGCCAGAATGCAAATCTCCACCGAGCCGTCTCCCGGCACCGGGAACTGCTCCGGTGCAATTATACAGATATGCATACAATAGGCCTCCTCCGCTTGCCTGACGGATATAGTTACTACCTACCATATGCGGTCATGCAGGCGGAAGTCACCGGGAGCGGAGGAATATCAGACGGCAATTTGCTTGCTTGTGGCGGCAATAATACCGGCAATCTTCTGCTCCAGCTCCACGATCTTCTGTTTGTTCGCGGCAATCTGCTTGTAGCCGGATACGAGGGAGGACAGCGACTGCAGCGTCAGTTGCGGATTCTTCTTGCGGGTGGCGGCCTTGAAGTCGCTGAAGTCGGCAGACAGCCGCTTGCTGAGCGCTGAGGCTGCACTCTTCTGCGTCTTGATGGCAGCCTGCGGGCTGTCGATGGCAGCCAGTGTCTTACGGGCCGCGGCGACCTTGTCCGCGCGCCGCTGCTTTACGTCCTTCAACTGCGCTTCCTTGTCACGGATGTCCTGGCGGGCGGCCTGGACGAGCAGCTTCATGGCGTCCGCCTGGGTGCGGAGCACCGCATTCAGCGACTTGTCCTTCAATCCTTTAAGCAATGAAATCTGTTTATTCAGCGCGGCATACTGATCGAACAGCGGCTGGTACCGTTTCCTGGCATTCTCCACCGTAGCCGAAGCACGTGCGACCTCGGCCTGGCCAATCTCCTTGATCCTGGCGCGTACGGCAATCAGTGCTTGCGTGTTGCTGCCGTGCAGATTCCGGATCGTCTCCTCGCGCGCGTCATACTGCGCGTCAAGCACGGACAGCTCCTGGTACAGGCTCCGCAGCTTGGTTCTTGCGGAGCTGTCTGCCACAGCCGCCGTCAAATCGAAGGCTGCCTGAACCGAGGGCGTCAGGTCCGCAGCGGATGCCGATGCCGTTTCCACTGCTCCTACCGCTGCGATAATGAAGACCAGCAGTGCCAGCATGGTTTGCTTTAGCTTACTCATTGCACTCCTCCTTTGGACTCTTCCTGTTACCGGCATAACAAAAAAAGCACCCGCAGCAAAGGCTATTCAGCCTTCGTTACGGGTGCTTCCGCCGTAATACAGGAACTATTCCTCCAAACTATAAAATAACCGTCACATCCAGTCAATATTTGCATTTTTAAATTTAACTTTTTTAATTGCAATCTTCGTTTCTTCCTAAGTTTACTTGTCGTATACTGGGGTAAGGACAACTGAGAGTCAGCATCCCAGCGGCTCGAGACGAGGAGGCTTTGTATAATGGATAACCTGGCAGACAACGGCATAATTCTGGATCAAGCTTTCATGGTGTCGCCGCTCGGCATTGCCGTGCTGGAAGCCCGGGAACAGCGGTGGGTCAAGGTGAATCCCGCCTTCTGCAACATTCTCGGCTGCACGGAAGAGCAGTTTCTTGCCGGAACCGTTTTGTCGCCGTTTGAGCAGACTTCGCACGCCAC
Organism: Paenibacillus tepidiphilus; assembly: GCF_008635795.1. Classification (GTDB taxonomy): domain Bacteria; phylum Bacillota; class Bacilli; order Paenibacillales; family Paenibacillaceae; genus Paenibacillus_AQ; species Paenibacillus_AQ tepidiphilus. The sequence goes on from NZ_VWRQ01000014.1 coordinate 147,326, forward strand.
ACAGCCGCAAGGATCATGCATTAAAGAGATTCAGCATGAACTGGCCGCCTCATCGCAGGTCAGCCTGACTAAAGAATATAAATTTATAACCCGTTCCGGCCGCCCTGTATGGCTGGCGCTTACATTGGCAAAGGCCGGGCAGGAACGGGCTTCCCATATTATCGTGTATGCCCAGGATGTCACTGACCAGAAGATTGCCGATCAGCTGACGGTGGACAGCCGCGATTTGTACGACCTGTTTATCAAGAATGAACAAACGATGATCTCGTTTACCAATCCCGACGGAATTCTTACCTTCATCTCCCCCTCCTCGACGTCGCTTGTGGGTTATACACCGGAGGAGATGATCGGGAGGAACCGGCTGGAATTCTATCATCCCGAGGATATCAAGGAAATGCATGGGGCAGACGGGCTGTTGACCAGTAATACCTTTGTCAGGCGCCTGCGTCATAAGGAAGGGCATTACCTGTGGTTCGAAACCTCGTTCCACATCCTCCGCGACGAGAATAATCAGATTACGCGGATTATGGGGGTCGGCCGCAATATAACGGACCGCAAGAAAGATGAAGAAGCGCTGGCCGCCGCCCAGAAGATTGCGCGGATCGGCTCCTGGATCTGGGACCTGACCAAAGGCACCCTTGCTTTTTCCGAAGAGCTGCGCCGGTTCCTGCAGTATGCGCTTGAGGCTGAAGGTGTCGAGTACCAGACCTTTCTTAAGCTGGTCCATCCGGAGGATGTATCCTCGGTGCAGGAAGCCGTTGACCGGGCCATCTTCGATGGACAATCCGGAGAATCCTCATACCGGCTTGTTCTTCCGGGCGGGCAGACCCTTACTGTGCACAGCCAGTGGGATGTCATTTCCGGGCCTTCCGGGGCTCCGATCCGGCTGGTAGGGATGATGCAGGATATCACTGAGCGCCGGCGGATGGAAGAGCAGCTGCGTGAGAGCGAGCGCAATTACCGGCTCATGTCGGAGAATTCGCTGGACCTGATCTCACGGCACGCCGTAGAGAACAGCATCTTTTTGTACTGTTCACCGGCCAGCCGGTGGCTGCTGGGCTACGAACCGGAAGAGATGATCGGAACAAGCGCTTATGATTATCTGCATCCGGACGACCTGCATAAAATGCAGCAGACGATGGTGCAGAGCGAACAGGCAAGGTTCATACCGCCGGTCTCTTTCCGGTACCGCCGTAAGGATGGAACCTACATTTGGTTTGAGACGAACAGCCGGTATATTTTTGACGAGCAGGGGAAGATTGTGGAGATTATTGCCGTTGGACGCGACATTTCCGAGCGCAAGGAAATCGAGTCCAGGCTGCAGGAGAGCCAGCAGCGGTACAAATCCTTGTTCGAATATAATCCTTCTGCCGTTTATTCGATGAACCTGCAGGGGGACTATCTGACCTGTAACGCCAATCTGGAGAAGCTCTCGGGTTATTCTGCCGAAGAACTGCTCGGCCATTATTACGGGCCGCTTGTACACGACAAGGATGTTGCAAAGACGCATCATCATTTTACCTTGGCAACCCAGGGAGAACCGCAGAGCTACGATCTGACGCTGATCCATAAAGATGGTCATCTGGTGGAGATCAATACCGTGAACATTCCAATCATTGTGGACAAGCAGGTGGTGGGCGTATACGGCATTTCCCGCGATATTACCGAGCGTATCCGGTATACCGAGCAGATCGAGAAGCTAAGCAATGATTATACGCTGATCTTAAATGCCGTGTCCGAAGGAATTTTCGGTGTCGATACCGAAGGCAGAGTACAGTTTATCAATCCGGCCGGGGCGCAGATGCTCGGATTCCCTTACGACGAAATCATGGGTCATCCTTATCTGGAACATTTTCAGCAGACTACATTAAGCGGCGCGCAGTACCGCCCCGATGAGTCTCCGCTGCTCCAAGCCGTCCATTTAGGAGAGTCGCTCAAGAGCAAAGATGCGGTGCTATGGCGCAAGGATGGTTCAAGCTTCCTGGCCGAATATCAGGTTACCCCGCTGTTTGATAAGGGAGAGCGTGTCGGTGCGGTTATCGTCTTCCGCGATATTACCAACGAGCAGGAAATTATCCGGGCCAAAGAATTGGCCGAGCAGGCCGACCAGGCCAAATCGGAATTCCTGGCGATCATGAGCCATGAGCTGCGGACGCCGATGAACGGTATTATGGGCATGACCGATTTGCTGGCGGAAACCGAACTGGATGACGAGCAGCGGAGCTACACGGAGATTATCAGCCAAAGCAGCGCCTCGCTGCTGTATATTCTCAATGAAATTCTGGATTTCAGTAAAATTGAAGCCGGAAAAATGACCCTGGTGCATGAGCCGGTCAGCGTGGAAGAGGTGCTGGATCATGTGACCGACCTGTTCCTGTCCCGCGCAGGCGAGAAGAACATTGAGCTGGTCCGCCAGATGGCCCCGAATGTGCCGGAGCTCATTATGGGTGACGGCTCCCGGCTGCGCCAGGTGCTGGTTAATCTGGTCAGCAATGCCGTCAAATTCACCGAGCAGGGCCGGGTCCTGATTGACGTGGGAACCCAGTATTGCCCCAATGCACACAAGCTTACGCTGAAGTTCAATGTGCGCGATACGGGGATCGGTATCCCGCTGGAGAAGCAGCCGCTGCTGTTTCAGTCCTTCTCCCAGCTGCATCCCGCCATTAACCGCAAATACGGCGGAACCGGGCTGGGGCTGGCCATCTGCAAACGCCTGGTCGAGCTGATGGGAGGGGCCATCGGTGTGGAGAGCAAGGAAGGCGAGGGCTCCAATTTCTTCTTCACCCTGCCGATGGATATCGACTTTGATCCGGAGGACCCGCCGCTGGAGCATGAAGACGCTCCTGCCGCGCCCGAGAAGAAGCCGGAGGGCCGGGAACTGCTGCTGCCGGACGGATCAGGAACGCCCATAGGCAAGTATGGGCAGCTGCGTATTCTGGTAGCGGAGGATCACCCGGTGAACCAGAAGCTGCTGCTGGCGATCCTCGAGAAGAGAGGATATCATGCGGATCTGGCAGTGAACGGCATTGAAGCTCTGGAAGCCGTCACGCAGCGGCGGTACGATCTGGTATTCATGGATGTGCAGATGCCGGTCATGAGCGGACTGACGGCAGCCGCAAGGATCAACGAGCGGCTGCAGGGAAATGAGCGGCCACATATTGTTGCAGTGACCGCGTATGCCAGGAATGAGGACCGCGAGCGGTGCATGGCTGTCGGCATGAATGATTTCATCAGCAAGCCGATCCTTTCCTCCGAAATTGACCGGGTACTTCAGAGCTGCCAGGAAAAGATATCCTTATGAGCGAAACGGAGGGCGGATATTTGCGGCGGCGCATCCTGAGTGCAGAGGCATATACGCAGTGGGAGCCGGAGGTGGAGTCCCCCGGCTCCTCCTGCGGTCCGGCGACCATGGCCGCCCTGATGGAATATTGGCATGCCCGGAAAGGCCGGACCTTTATTCCCGGGGCCGGTCATTTTGCTTCCAAGGCGGCGCATGTTAATTACATCTACCGGTATCATGGCGGCGCTCCCTGGGGAATGAGTGCGCGCGCTTTTGCCAGGGGAGCCAAGGCCTATATCCGCGCGGCTGCTGCGGGCCGGGTCGATATGCGGCGGCTTGTATCGGTCATGCTGTTCAACGATTTGGAGCGCTATAAGTCTGAAATTGACTTTGGCCGTCCGGTCGCGCTTAAATTTGATAAATGGTCCGCTTTCCGCTGGAGAGGCCATTACATCTTCGACTATCATTGGGTGCTGGGAATCGGTTACGAAGAGACCTCACAAGGCACTATGCTGATCATTCATGATAACGGAGCGCGCCGGCGTACAGGCGGCGGCTTTGTGCCCGGACGCGAACGCCGGATTGCCTATGCTCCCCACAAGGAGATTATTACGATGGTCGCCCTTGATATTGGAGCTTCATCCGGAACGCCGTGAGGCGGCTCTGTCCATCCGGCTGCCCTTAATTCACGGCTTCTGCTGCACTGTGTGCAGCGGTGGCCGTTTTTTTATACAGCCCTCCGGTTTAACCAATGAAATGACATAAAAATGGCAAAAAAATCGAATACAAACGTTTGCATAAATCGCTGAATAAGATATAATTTCTTATATCATAGGGTAAAGGAGACAGGGGCCTTGTCAGTACAGAAGGAAATGAATGAACCGATTCATTACGGTGATCCTGCGGCGACCGGCGGAGTTTCCGTGTCCGACCAAGCGTTTGACGAACTGTTCAGTTATGAAGGGGACGATCTGGGTGTAACCTATACACCGTCCGGTTCCGTTTTTTGTTTATGGGCGCCGACCGCCCAAGAGGCGGAGGTCGTGCTTTATAATACTTGGGATGAGGCAGAGGGACAGCATATCCCGCTGGTCCGTGATGTGCGGGGGACCTGGAGATTGACGGTCAACGGCGATCTGGAAGGCAAGCTCTATACCTACCGCGTACGCATCGGGGAACAGTGGAACGAAGCAGCCGATCCGTACGCTCGGGCCGTCGCTGTCAACGGCGACAGAGGCTGTATTCTCGATCTGCGCAAGACTGATCCGCAGCGCTGGACGGACGACAAGCCGCCGTTCGCGGACCCGGTGGATGCAGTGATCTATGAGCTGCATCTGCGCGATCTATCGCTGCACCCGGCCAGCGGGATTTCCCAGAAGGGACAATACCTTGGACTTGCCGAGGACGGAACGCGCGGGCCCGGCGGCATCAAGACAGGGCTGGATCACATTGTTGACCTGGGTGTGACCCACGTACAGCTGCTGCCTGTCTACGATTACGCAACCGAAAGCGTCGATGAGACCCGGCTCAACGAACCGCAATACAATTGGGGCTACGATCCCAAGAATTACAACGTACCGGAAGGCTCCTACGCCTCCGATCCGTATGCTCCCGCAGCGCGTATCCGGGAGATGAAGACGATGATTCAGGCGCTGCATGACCGCGGTCTGCGCGTCATTATGGACGTGGTGTATAACCATTTCTATGACGGCTACCGGGTCAACTTCGCCAAGCTTGTTCCAGGCTACTATGTGCGCTATCTTCCGGACGGCCGGCTGTCGAACGGCTCTGGCTGCGGGAATGACGCTGCCACCGAGCGGAAGATGCTGTCGCGCTTCATTGTCGAATCGGTTATCTATTGGGCGAAGGAATACCATTTCGACGGCTTCCGCTTCGACCTGATGGGCCTGATGGACGTGGAGACGATGCAGGAGGTACGCCGCCGGCTGGATGAGATTGATCCGAGTCTGATCACGATCGGCGAGGGCTGGGTCATGGAGACCGAGCTTGCGGAGGACCGCCGGGCCAACCAGAACAACGCGCAGGCCTTGCCCCGCATCGGGCATTTCAACGACAGCTACCGCGATGCGGTGAAGGGGAATATCTTCCGCTTCAACGAACCGGGATTCATCAGCGGCAAAGGCGGCCTGGACCGTACGGTCAAAGCGGGCATTACCGCCACCCAGTTCGCAGAGGAGCCGCAGCAGAGCGTGAATTATATGGAATGCCACGACAACCATACGCTGTGGGACAAGATTGCCATGTCCACGCCGGGTGCAACCGACGCGCAGCGCCGGGCCATGCACCGTCTGGCCTCCGCCATGGTGCTGACCAGCCAGGGCATTCCGTTCCTGCATGCCGGCCAAGAATTTATGCGGACCAAAGGCGGCGTCGAGAACAGCTACAAATCGCCGATTGAGGTCAATTGGCTGGATTGGGAGCGCTGCGCGGAGCATGCCGAGGACGTGGCTTACATGAAGTCGCTGATCGCACTCCGCCGCGCCCATCCGGCGTTCCGCCTGCGCAGCGGCGAGGATATTCGCAACTCGCTGGTATTCGAGAAGGCGCCTGCCGGAGCCATCGCTTACACGCTGCGCAATCATGCCGGCGGCGAATCTGCAGAGCATCTTTATGTTCTGTATAACTCAAATCAGGACGGTACAGAGCTGACATTGCCTGCACTTGGTGACTGGCAGTGTATCTTCGGTGAGGAGCTGCAGCCGGAAATTTCCGGAGGTAGGCTGAAGATGAACGGCATTGGTATGGTTGTATTGGCTACCCTAATTTAATTGACTGTACTTTACCTTTGGCCAACCAGAGTATTCTGGTTGGTCTTTTTGCTGTTTGGCAGAGCGCTTAACAACACAAGCATGACGAGGAAGAATATTTTGGATAAAACTATAATGGTCTATTTACAATAGTGTGTGGCGTACAGTATATTATAAGCAGGAGTTGATGATATGGCAGACGTACAAGAAACGATTCAAGGGATATTAAGCGAGCTGAGACGGGGAACGATCATCATTGGGGTCTTAAGTCAACTGACAGAGGCACAGTACGGGTACTCGCTGGTAACCGTACTGGAGGAGAAGGGGATCGCCGTCGATCCCGGAACCCTCTATCCCCTGCTCCGCAGGCTGGAGAAGCAGGAGCTGCTGAGCAGCAGCTGGGATACGAATGAGGCTCGGCCGCGCAAGTATTACCAGCTAACCGCCTTTGGACATGAGGTATATGAAGGGCTGTGCCGCGAGTGGCGTGCGCTGACGGCAAGCATGAAGCACATTATCGGGGATGAAGGGGGATAACAACCATGGAGATGATTGACCGCTATATTTATGCTGTGATCCAGCGGCTGCCCGAAGGGCAGAGGGAGGATATCCGCAAGGAGCTGCGGGGCCTGATCGAAGATATGCTGGAGGAGCGTCTGGAAGGCGGCCGGCCTTCGGCCGGTGATGTAGAGCAGGTGCTGCTGGAGCTCGGCTCTCCTGTCCGCATGGCGGCTAAGTACCGGGGCCGAGAGCGTTATCTGATCGGGCCAGCTTATTTCGATTCCTACCTGTCTACGCTGAAGATTGTCATTGCCGCCACACTGCTGGCGATGACCGTGGTGTTCGCCATCGAGCTTATTGTGGATAAGAAGCCGGTCGTGGATCAATTTGCGGAATACTTGGCCACGCTGTTCACCACTGCGGGTCAGGCGTTCTTCTGGGTAACGGCGGGGTTCGCCTTCTATGAATATAATCTTCACAGCAAGGAAGGAAGCCCGGCCGCAGCGCAGCCGGAATGGAGTCCGCGTGATTTGCCGCCGGTTCCTTCGCAGCGTGAGCGTATCAAGCTGTCGGAGCCGGTGGCGGGTATTTTTTTCACGGTGATCTTCACGGTGCTGTTCCTGTTCGGATCAGAGCTGATTGGAGTATACTTGCGGCATGGCGAGGATTCGCCCTTGCAGCTGGTCTCCTTCATCAGTCCCGGCGCGCTCGACAGGTTCCTGCCGTTCATCGCCATACTGGGTGCGCTGGGTGTGCTGAAAGAGATATGGAAGATCATCGTCCGCAGACGGACGGCCGGATTATTGGCCTATCATGTGATCTATAGCCTTCTGGGCCTGGGGTTTGCGGCCATTATGCTGCAGAAGCCCGGATTCTGGAATCCGGACTTTCTGATGCAGGTGCAGAGCACCGGGCTTGTAACCAGCGGCGAAGCGCTGGAGACGATAGGTACGGTCTGGGATACGGTAACGGATAATCTGATTTATATCATATTGATCATCACGCTGGCGGATATCGCGGCAGAAGGCTATAAATGGTGGAAGATCCGGAAACAACGGTAATCATGCGGAATCGATAATTGTAAATGACAGCCCTGGGACAGGGGGAGCGCCAATGCGCCTCCTGAGTCGCAGGGCTTTTTTTAATTTGCATTAGCGTATACAACGAAACCGTTGGCCTAAATTTCCATTAACTACTTCACCTGTCGTAGTAATTATGCTACAATGCAGTTACTACGACAGATGAAGTAATTTTGGCGGCAGTACCCTTGTTTGAGGAGGCGTTCCGTATTGATCAGCAGTGATGTCATACGCGGTTACAATGACACGATCATTCTCTCCCTGCTCCTGGACGGCGAATCCTATGGTTATGAAATCTCGAAGAGAATCAGGATGCTGTCGGAGGAGAAGTACATCATGAAGGAGACCACATTGTATTCGGCCTTTACCCGGCTGGAGAAGAACGGATTTATTGATTCTTTTTTCATGGATGAGACGTTCGGAAAGAGACGGACCTATTATCGCATCACTCCACTGGGCCGTGCCTATTACCGGGAGAAATGCGAAGAGTGGAAATTGACGCAGGAAGTCGTCAGCAAATTTATAAGGGAGCTGTGATGCAGATGGATACCATTATGAGCTATCTGAATAATATGTTCGCCGCATTGCCGAGGACCGAGCAGACGTTCAAGCTGAAGCAGGATCTGCTGGCCGGTATGGAGGAGAAATATTACGAACTGAAGCAGGAGGGCAAGAGTGAGAATGAAGCGGTCGGCATCGTGATTTCCGAATTCGGCAACATTGAGGAATTGGCTGCGGAGCTGGGAATCTCCCCTGTGAGCGAAGAAGACCTGTTCCCGCTGCTCTCCGAGGAAGAAGCTGCAGGCTATATGTCTGTCAAAAAAAGAACGGGCCTCTTCACCGGCATCGGTGTAGCCCTCTGCCTGACCGGCATTTCGCTGATGATTCTGTTCAATACACTGGTGGAAAACGGATGGTTCGGTTCTTTTGCTTCCGAGGATGCCGGCAATATGCTGGGGCTGGTTGCCATGTTCCTCCTGCTTGTGCCTGCGGTCGGCATGTTCATCTACAGCGGGATGAAGCAGGAGAAATACAGCTATCTGCAAGCCGGCTTTGAACTGCCTTACCACATGAAGCTGGAAGTCGAGCGGAGACAGGCCGCTTTTGCACCGACCTATACGTTGTCGCTGATCTTAGGCGTATGTCTATGTATCCTGTCCGTTATTCCGGTGTTTGCAGCCTCGGCGTTTGGCGACAGCGCTACCTCTTACGCTGTGATCGCGCTGCTGGAGATTGTCGCTGTGGCCGTGTTCCTGTTCGTCTACTATGGCAACATCAAGGAGAGCCACACCGTGCTGCTGAAGAAGCCGAAGGCCGCCAAGTTGCAGAAGGAGGAAGAACGGGTCATCGGGGCGGTTGCCGCCGTTGTCTGGCCGCTGGCGACCTGCATTTTTCTGGTCAGCGGGTTTGTGTTTGGCTCATGGCATATCAATTGGGTCATCTTCCCCGTCACCGGGCTTCTGTTCGGAATGTTCTGCGCTTTCTATAATATTGTCAAAGGGAAAGAATCCTCATAATAGAGTGCGTTTTCTGCCGCAAAAGGTGACATAGCTCACGTCCGGCCCGGGGTATAGATGGTAATATGAAGGCATTTATTCCCCAATTCCGTGTATGTGAAGGGCCCGTCCAGGACGTTGTCCGCGTCTTGCGGCAGCTGATTGCTTCGCTGCTTCACAGTGGCGCATCGGTAGCCGGTGCTACTTGCCCGGAGGTATTGTGGGGAAGAATACCGCCTTCCGGGGTTCCCGGCGGCCAATCAGAGAGACTCGGAGGATGACAGGAATGGGTAAAGCAACCGGATTTTTGGAATATCAACGGCAGACTCCTGCGGAGTGCGAGCCTTTGCAGCGGATTAAGAACTGGAATGAATTTGCGGTGCCTCTCGATGAGGAGAAATTGAAGGAGCAAGGGGCGCGCTGCATGGACTGCGGAACTCCGTTCTGCCATGTGGGACGTCTGCTCTCCGGGATGGCTTCCGGCTGCCCGCTGCACAATTTGATTCCCGAATGGAACGACATGGTATATAAGGGCAACTGGGAGGTTGCCTTGAAGCGTCTGCATAAGACGAATAATTTCCCTGAGTTCACAGGACGCGTCTGTCCTGCGCCTTGTGAAGGAGCCTGCACGGTAGGGCTGCATGGCAAGCCGGTTACGATCAAGTCGATTGAGAAAGCCATCGTCGACCGTGGCTTCGCCGAAGGCTGGATTGTACCCGAGCCGCCGCAGAATCGCACCGGCAAGAAGGTAGCGGTTGTAGGCTCCGGCCCGGCCGGTCTCGCCTGCGCCGCACAGCTGAATAAGGCGGGGCACAGCGTTACCGTCTATGAACGTGCTGACCGGATCGGCGGACTCCTCACGTACGGTATCCCGAATATGAAGCTCGACAAGGCCAAGGTGCAGCGACGGGTGGATTTACTTGCTGCAGAAGGCGTTACCTTCGTTACGCGTACCGAGATCGGCAAGGATATCCCGGCAGCTCAGCTTCAGGAAGAACATGATGCGGTGGTGCTCTGCGGCGGCTCCACCAAGGCACGCGATCTGCCGGTGGAAGGCCGTGAGCTGGGGGGAATTTATCAGGCGATGGAATTCCTCACGCTGAATACGAAGAGCCTGCTTGATTCGGAGCTGGCGGACGGTGAGTACATCTCGGCGGCAGGCAAGGATGTAGTTGTCATCGGCGGCGGCGATACCGGCACCGACTGTGTGGCCACTTCGATCCGCCATGGCTGCAAGAGCGTGATCCAACTGGAGATCATGCCGCAGGCGCCGCTCAGCCGTCAGGCCAGCAACCCTTGGCCGGAATATCCGAAGGTGCTGAAGGTGGACTACGGCCAGCAGGAGGCGGAAGCCCTTTATCAGGAGGACCCGCGCCGTTATCTGGTCTCCACCAAGCGGTTCGTCGGCGACGACGGCGGACAGGTGCAGGAGTTGCACACGGTCCGCATCGAGTGGGTGCGGAATGCCGAAGGCCGGATGATCATGCAGGAAGTACCGGGCAGCGAAGAGGTCATTCCGGCACAGCTCGTGCTGCTCGCGCTGGGCTTTACCGGACCCGAGGAAGCGCTGCTGGATCAGCTTGGCGTGGAGCGTGATGAACGCTCGAACGTCAAGGCTGAGCTTGGAGCCATGGCTACAAGCGTGGAAGGCGTCTTCGCCGCCGGTGATATCCGCCGCGGCCAGAGCCTTGTCGTCTGGGCGATCCATGAGGGCCGCGAGACGGCCCGCGAGGTGGACCGTTATCTGATGGGCTCGTCGAATTTGCCTTGAGTACTATACTTATTTAATAAAGAACACAGCCGGGAAGAACCCGGTGCGGGCGCCTTCTGAGGGCGTCCGTTTTAATTTTAATTGTAAAAGCAAGCAACAGGATTTACATGGGATTATTTAGTAGAATTGTTGTTTGGAGAACGGAATCATATTATGATTGTTGTAGCATAAGTGATGGCTTTGAAAGAGGGTTTGCTATGGATACAAATAATATGGTTCTTAACCGTTTCTTCTCGCGGAGTTCCATAAGTGATTGGACTAATGATCTTACCAATGAGGCCTATACTGCGACTGTCGACAGATACTTGGGTAATCCCGGGGGCGTTACCAATAAAAAGGTAATAGGCGATGTATACAATATCATAACCAAAAATTATCGAAATGAATATTTCTATAAAAATACACTATTAAATAAATTGCTGCTCGGCAGACATAGTTTGAAGACAACTACAGCTCTGACAGAGGTTCTTGTCCATAAATCCAAAGCCGATTTTGTATTGATCAACGGTAAGGCAGTGGTATACGAGATCAAAACAGAGCTGGACAACCTTGACCGGCTGGAGAGTCAATTGAATGATTACTACAAGGGCTTCGATAATGTCTGTGTTGTAACCTGCGAATCCAACTATAAGCGCGTATTTAAGATTTTGGAGCAAACTTCAGTTGGTATTTATATTCTGACTCAGCGCAACACTTTAAGTCTTCGCAAGCCGCCAATTGCTGACGGGTCGAAATTGGACTACAGAACGATGTTTAAGATGCTGCGGAAGCAGGAGTTCGAGAGCATTCTGCTCAGACATTTCCATGAGCTTCCTGTCACGGAGCAAGTACATTACTACAAAGCATGTTGTGAACAGTTTCGTAAGATTCCCATAGAGCTGGCCTATCGGTATATGTTGTTAGAGTTAAAGCGCAGGGTTACCATAGACTCAGAGGCTTTTCAAGCCCTTGTGCCCTACGAAATGAAATTTTCGGTTTATTTTTCAAATTTTAAAAAGGAAGATTACTTCAAGCTGAATGCTTTCCTGGCGAAAAAATTTGGAGGTTGATCGTGAATGTACTTTCCGTATTTGAGAGGCCGGCAATATGAATTATTGGCTCTGCGCGAACTGTTGGAACGTGAATGTATCGGCGAACATGTAATTCCGATCGTTGAACCGCTTAAATTATCTGCTACCTTAATTAAAGCCTTGGAGTACTTTGCCTCCAGAGAAAGGCCGATTGCTGTCATCCATAACCCCAAGGTAGGATCGTTTGCGGACGAACTGGAGCAATTGGCCGGCTCTCCGCTCAGAGAAGCTTATGAACGCCTCCTGTCAAACCAAGTCATTATTAAAGCCCACATACTAAATCATCAATCCCAAACTGAACTTGCGCAGCTCACCCCCTTAGGGGTGGTGCAGGAAGACCTGTTGATTATTTGCGAGAACAGGGATGTGTTGGACTTCTATGGGCAGCATTTGAATGATCAGCCTTCCAGATATCATCTGATTCCCGGCGACAGTGCATTCAGGCGAAAATTAAAAGCTAACAGGGTGCTTCTGGATGATAAGTTTACCAAACAACTGCGTAATGTAGACTACTTGAAGACGGAAGATGAGTTCTTCTCGGAGGATCACATTTATTTTGCGGATGAGAACTACATTGGCTTCTCGGACTACTCCATTGTGGGCAGACCGTATACTGAATCGGGATTCGCTCCTTTTGCCATTGCGATACATATTGTTTACTTTGATGAATTACGCAATTTGCGAATTAAACATTTTGTTTCGGATTCCAACGAGGACCTCAATGACCCCGCAGGCAAGTTCTATGAAGCGGTTACGAAATTGGCGGCGTGGTATAGGGAGGTAAATGTAAGGACTTACGGCATAGACCAGTTGGTGGGGCATTTTGAGGCGGGGACTTATCCCGGTCTGGGAATTGTAAAGAAGCTTTCTATTATGCATCATCTTGAGCTCGTATCCCGATACTTGGACGAGGTGTTGTAATATGATCTGTTGCACGGAATGCTTCAGGGACATTGAAGTGAAGTCGATTATTAGACGATTGCAGAGGCTGGGTCGATGCACAACTTGCGGAAACTTGAATGTCTACATTTACGATACGGAGACGGATGATGAGTTGACCGAGGTATTTGAAACCCTACTGAGTGCATATACCCCGGTAAGCAGTTTGCCGGAAGAATTCCCAAGAGGAAATTTAAGCCTGCTGAAACATGAACTGCATGATAGCTGGAATATCTTCAATCTTGATCCTAATACCATATACAGTTTGGTTACCTGTATTTGCCGGGAACGATACAGAAGCATACCGGAGTTGTTCGATGCCCCTATTGGGATTCTACAATCGGAGCAGCGGAGTTATCTTGATGAGAACTCCCTTCTTAAAACCTATCACTGGGAAGACTTCGTGGAAGCAATCAAGACGCAGAACCGTTTTCATACCGATCACCTGAATGAAGAGGTGTTGCAAATCTTCTGCTCCTACGTGAAGAAGATTTATCCGGTCGGCAGTGTCTTTTATAGGGCCAGAATTTCGGACAAGCTGGGGTTTCCTGCTGATCAAATGTATGCTCCCCCACCAGGAATGGCAAGTGCGGGTAGAGCAAATCCTGAGGGGATCAGCCATTTATATCTGTCCGATGAGGTAATGACGACTCTGAAGGAGGTTAGAGCCGGAGCACATGATTATGTAACAGTGGGAAGGTTCGAATTGAACGAGGACATCAATATTGTTGATTTAACGGCAATTAACAGGATTAGCGCCTTCTCAGAACTGAACGCTACCCAGCATGCCATCAATAAGAGGCATTTGGAGAAAATTAATCGGGAGATTGCTAAGCCACTCAGGCGCCAGGATAGTCATCTGGATTATTTACCCACTCAGTACATTACTGATTTTATAAAAAGCATCAAGAATGAAGAAGGACAAAGAGAGTACGCTGGGATCGAGTATGTCAGCACAATGAATCAAGACGAGAAAGGCTTTAACTTGACTGTGTTTGATGAGAGTCTTTTTACCTGTACCGCACTGACGGTGATTCATATCAAGGGACTAACTTATAGCGCCCCGGGCAGGTACGAGTGGAGACCAGTTTAACTGAATACAGATTAAAGGAGAACTGCACATGAAGTTGATGTTTATTTCCGACATCCACGGCTCGCTGCACTGGCTGGAGAAGGCGCTGGAGAAGGCGGAGCAGGAGCAGCCGCATACGCTGGTTATTCTGGGAGACTTCCTGTACCACGGCCCGCGGAATCCGCTGCCGGACGGTTATGACCCGCAAGGCGTAGCGGCCAGACTCAATGCCTACGGCAAATCGCTGGTGGCCGTCAGAGGCAACTGCGACGCCGAGGTGGACCAGATGCTGCTGCAATTTCCAATGATGGGCGACTACGTGCTGATTCTCCACGAGGGCCGCAAAATCTACGCCACCCACGGCCACGGCTTCAGCATCGACAACCTGCCTGCGCTGAGTGCCGGAGACATCTTCATCCAGGGACATACCCACCTGCCGGTGGCTGATGTCAAGGACGGCATCATTGTGCTGAATCCTGGCTCCATCTCCCTGCCTAAGGAGAACAATCCTAACTCCTACGCTATACTGGAGAACGGCGAGTTTACGATCAAGGATTTTGCGGGGAAAACAGTAAAGCAGATCTCGCTGTAGGAGTAAGAGGTGCGGCACTTCCTGACCCGGGCGACATATCTTTCAATTAATCAATCTCCGTTCGCCCGGATCGCTTTTGTTTTAATAGAGTTTTGAGTTTTTGAGTTTCGAGTGAGGTAAGGTGAACTGAGTTGGGTTGAGTTGAGGTATATGCGCAGTGCCTCACTGCTAAAAGACCCAGTGCACCTTATTTCACATTTTCTTATGCCTGCGACAACGTAACGGACCACCGTCAGGCAGTGGAGTTGCTTTCGCAGGTTCATTCTTTAAAGCCTTGGGCGCTGCCGACTCTGTTGTATTTTTCACATGACCTTGGTCAGGGAGCGGGGATGAGTAATCTACACACCCACCTAACACAATAACAGCTGCTGTATGGCAACACCGATTCTCTTCAAGCTTCGTCCTCTATTGTTTCTATATGAGCACTAGCGTGCTTGACGTTTGTATGTATACTGGTTTAACAAATCGTCAAGGATGACAGACTGTTCAATCACCTTGGGATGTGTCAGATGGCCGTAGCGCTGCTGGGTCTGATACAGCTTTCTCCGGGCCTTTTCTACCCTCATCCGCAGATTGTCTTGGTAATTTGGCATGGTATTCCCTCCCTATGTAGTACATTAGTATAATATGTCAAAAGTAGGAGGGCGCGACAATGTGCCGGGAAAAGAAAAAGAGCGGCGCTGGAGGCGCGGCTCTAATAATTCCTCTAAGCTTTATGTAGAATATTATTACAGTACATATACTCTGTTTGTAAATTGATTGTCCGAGGTTTAACCCCCGCCACCGGATCCATGCTGCATTGTTTGATATGTTACAGTCAATTTTTCTGTCGTCGTAGTTGATTCGATAGGGAGGGCTGATAATAGGATAAAGCTTATTACTGCAAGCAAGAGAACCTTTTGTTTCTTCATTATTTTTGTGCACCTCCTAAATAAAATTTTTATTTTTTGCCTATGCCGATCTAACAATTGTTATAGGCTAGGCGGAGAAGAATATAATGGGATGATAACTATATTATTGCATTAGTGAATTACCTGTGGCAAACATTTTTCTCTTCGTCATAACATTAAAAGGCTACCCATATGATAAGAGTATTTTTGGATTTGATCTGTTGTCGCTAATGCTCTGTTTTTTTCAAATAATGCTACACATTTAACAATGTTCGAATTATTTGTAATTCTAATGGATGACTCTAAGCTTTCCAATAAATAGTAAAATGCTTTATCTAAATTTTTATGTGTAAAATAATAGACAGATAGTTCACTCATGAAAAAAGTATGCAATGTACTGGTCAATTGTTTTCTTACTTTACCCAATCGACTAGTCTGTTCGTTATATGGAATATATCTTTTAAATTTTTTTAAAATATCATCAATGTTTAAAGAAAATTTATTAGCGGATTGGGTGATTTTTATTAGGGCAGGAAATATTTCAGATTCGTGGTTTTCGACGTACATGACATAATCGGGAAGAATCTCGACATCTCCACTCATAAACCGATACAAATAGGAATTAGCAGTATTCCATTCATGGAATTGAATTAATACTGTATCTTCAGCAGGGTCAGTAGGGAACTCTACCGAACTGAACTCAGAGATTAATGAGCAATAATACAAGGCTCTTTCATAGTCTCCGCGTTCACTCCACGCTATAGAAATCATCAAATATGAGTAAAGGATATAGAAAATAAGAGGATGTTTTGAATGTCTTAGACTGCTCTCTTTTTTCTTAAAGTGTTGATATTGAACTCTCGATTTATGTCCTAAAAGATGTGCTAGTTCATCAACCTTCTTCCATCTTTGTAGTGAAGTAAACATATCAATTAATTGTTTAATAGCATCCAATTGATCTTCTTCATCTAATCGTTCCACATAAGGCTCGAATTGATTGGCTGCATGTAAATTGGCCTCCTGATTATCTCCTAGCGCAATATGAAATAAACGATAGTGGCACAAGGCCAGACGTTCAGAATGCTGAAAACGTTCTCCTTCGGCCACACTTTTATAAATGATTTCTGCAGCGGCATATTTCTGCTGTGTGAATAATTCCTCGGCTGTATCAAACAACATTGGCAAGTAGAACAAATTGTCCAGAATATTGCTAACTACCCGATGAATTGCCTCCAATTTATTTAATTCCGCACATCGCAGCAGGAGAGGTCCAATTCGGCGCCAATCTGCTGCACCATTAATGATATAACATTCTATGTACAGATCGTAAAAATAACCATCGTTCATCCCCATAGCTTGCGTAATCTTGTCTAGCTGCTGCATGGCTATTGGGCGATTTCCGTTAACAATGTTGCTTAGGGTTCCGGAATGCATTCCAGAACGTTCGGCAAATTTGGATATAGTTAAATTCTCTCGTTCTATGTAATCTTCTATTTCGGTTAATATCGTGGCTCCAGGGTTCAAAACAAGACCTCCTCTCCAAACAATACTTAAATTATCAGAAAGATTATATTTATTCCAGTATTATACAAAATGAACCATTGGTCAATATTTACACATGAATGAATTGTGAATTTGTTTTTATTTATGCGAAATTATTTATAAATAAATTAAAAAGACCACTATATAGGAAGTGGTCTATGCTAGTTTGTATTTGGTTGTCATTCGATTATTTTATACCCCAATACCAGAAATCGTATGAAAGAAAATTATCGGCAAAGAATTTTTCTTTCTGCTCGGAAGAAGCGAGAGACCTGTACCTTTCAAATAGTCCGACACAGCGCATCATATTGTCCTTGCTTTGAGTTCGTACTGAAGCTTCGAAACTTTGCGATAAGTAGTCAAACCCCTGATCGAAACGCTCCATTTGCAGATGATAGACTGCCAGCTCCGCAAAAAATCGGATGCGTCTTTCCTGAGTAATTTGAGGGCTCTTATATCTGCCAAAACGGCTAAACTGCTCGCCATAAGCCATGTGCTCGTGAAACCTTTCAAGTATATTGTCGACGTTAAATCTGTAGAGGTTAGCAGCCCGAACAATATTAAATAAAGCATGAGCAATTTCGTTTTCTCTAGATTTTATATATTGAACGTATTCAGGTAGAGCCTCTACTTGACCGGACATTAGCCGATATAAGAGTATATTAGCCGTGGACCACTCTTTAAATTGCTCCAGGACCACACGTTCATCTTCACTATAGGGAGTTCTAGCCCAATTCACTTCAGCGTATAGAGAAGCGTAATGTAATGCCTTTTCATGTTTTCCGGTTTCATAATATACATTTGATAGAGTCAGATATGAGTATAAAGTATAGTAAATTAACGGCTTACTCAGCTGTTTTTGCTCTACTCTTTTATTATGATAGTATTCGTATTGAACACGGCCCTTTTTCCCAAGTATTTTTCCCCATTCCTCCGCCTTATCCCAGCGTTGCAGAGATGTGTGCACATCCGCCAACTGCTTAATCGCATCAAGTTGATCCGCCTCATCCAGCCGTTCCACATAAGGCTCAAACTGATTGGCCGCTTGGAGGTTGGTGTCCTGATTCTCGCCAAGCTGCATATGGAACAGCCGATATTGGCACAATGCTAGCCGTTCGGAATGCTGGAAACGTTCCCCTTCGGCTACGCCTTTATAAATAACGCTGGCTGCTGAGTAGAGACCTTGATCGAATAAACTCTCAGCTGCGTCGAATAGCATTGGCAAATAAGTAAGGTTGTCCAAAATGTTGTTAACCACTCGCCTTATTGCCTCAAGGTCACCCAGTTCGGCACATTGCTGCAGCAGGGGACCTGTGCGGCGCCAATCCGCAGACCCGTTGATAATGAAATCCGTAATATATTGGTCATAATAGTGCCCTTTCTTGAGCCCCATGGCCTCGGTCATCTGATCCAGTTGCTTCATGGAAATCGGGCGCTGGCCATTGATGATGTTGCTGAGTGTGCCGGAGTGCAGGCCGGACTGAACGGCAAATTTGGATATAGTTAAATGCTCTCTCTGGAGATAGCCTTCAAGTTCGGTCACAATCGTATTCCCGTGGTTCAAGAGAAGCCCTTCTTTCTAATCGGGTATTGATACAAGTGATTACGATGACTTTGCACCCCAATACCAGGAATCGTAGGACAGAAAGTTATCGGCGAAAAATTGTTGTTTCTGCCCGGAGGAAGCGAGAGAACGGTACCGTTCAAATAAGGCAATGCAGCGCATCATATTATCGTTGCTCTGAGTCCGTACTGAGGATTCAAAGCTTTGCTGTAAGTAACTGAATCCAGTCTCAAAACGTTCTCTGCTCAAATGGTAAAGGGCTAATTCGGCCAAGAAGCGGGTGTTCTTATCATCAATCAATTGTGAATTAAAGCCTCCAATTCGGCTTTGTGGATTGCGGTAGCATAACCGATCACTGAACCGTTTAAGCAACCCGTCAATATCTAGATCAAAACGATTAGCCGCTTGCGTGATATAGAACAGGGCTGGAGCAATTTCATTCTCCAAGTTCTCGACATACTCTATATATGCCGGAATAATTTCTAGTTCTCCGGACAACATACGGAACAGATAATCATTGGCTATACTCCATTCTTTAAATTGCTCCATCACAACAGTCTCTGTGTCGCTGTAAGGTTTTCTAATCCAACTGAAATCCGCAGTTAGTGTATTATAATAATGTGCCTGTACAAAATTGCCGCGTTCTTCCCACACCTGTCCCCGCATCAAATAGGAGTAAAGAATATAGTATATAACCTCTCGGATGGGACGTTTATTAGAGGTTTTTACAGAGGAATACTGATAATGAGCCGCTCCTTTCCGCTCCAACTGCTCCGCCCAATATTCCATCCGGTCCCACTGATGAAGCGAGCCGTACACGTCGATGATCAGCTTAATGGCATCCAATTGATCCACTTCATCCAGCCGCTCGATAAACGGGTCGAACTGATTAGCTGCATGAAGGTTGGATTGATAATTATCGCTTAACGCAATCGTAAACAGTCTATACCGGCACAACGCCAGCCGTTCGGAATGCTGCAGGCGTTCCCCTTCGGCCACGCATTCATAAATGACCTCGGCAGCTGTCTTATAGCCTTCCAAGAATAATTCTTCCGCCGCTTCAAACAGCAGAGAGGCATACGTTAAATTCTCCATACTATGATTCACGACTTGGCGGATCAGCTTGTGCTTCCCCAGCTCAGCGCAGCGCTTTAACAGCGGCCCGATCCGGCGCCAATCTGCAGCCCGATTCATAATGTAATTCTCGACGAAGAGCTCGTAATAATAGCCCTCCGGTTGATTCATACCCTCGGTCATCTGATCCAGCTGTTTCATGGAAATCGGACGCTGGCCATTAATGATGTTGCTAAGTGTACCGGAGTGCAGGCCGGACTGCTCGGCAAATTTGGATATGGTTAAATGCTCTCTCTGGAGATAGCTTTCAAGCTCGGTTACAACCGTAGTCCCATGCTTCAAGGAACACCCTCCCTTCAAAAATAATACATAAAAATGCATAATATACCTTAATTATCGCATCTCTGTCTAAAATTAGGCAGTTCTCTGTTTTGCTGTCTGACATTGAGCCTGTCCCCAACTTATTGTATGATGAGTGAGGAGCTTTTTTATTGCGGAAGGCTCTAATTTCATTCGCAGAGGTAACCAACACATGAATCTTAATGATTTGCAATATAAAATGCCGGCGGAGTGGGCGAAGCATGAGCGGACCTTCATCTCCTGGCCGGTGCAGGCCTCGATGGTCTATCCGGACAACTATCCGTCCGTGAGCGCCGGATACGCGGAGATCATCCGCGCCATGGCTGAGTTCGAGCCGGTGACGGTGCTAGTCAACCCGGAAGAAGAAGAGCAGGTAGCGAAGCTGAATCTTGGCGACAATGTGACGCTGCTGCCGATCCGTCATAATGACGCCTGGCTGCGCGACAACGGACCGACCTTTGTCATGGACAAGGAAGGCAAACTGGCCGGGGTGAACTGGAAGTTCAACGCCTGGGGCGGCAAATACGTGCCGTTTGATCTCGATGATGCGGTGGCGCCGCAGATCCTGGGGCACTACGGGGTCAAGCAGCTGGATGCTCCGCTGGTGATGGAGGGCGGCTCCATTCATACCGACGGGGAAGGCACCCTGATTACCACTGAGGAATGCCTGCTGAACGCCAACCGCAACCCGGAGCTGAGCCGTGAACAGATCGAAGGCTACGTGCGCGAATTTACGGGTGCGGAGTCCATCATCTGGTTAACGAGAGGCCTTAGCGGCGACGAAACGGATGGCCATGTGGATAACATCGCCTGCTTCGCAGCTCCCGGTAAAGTCATTATCCAGGTCTGCGACGACCCGCAGGACGAGAACTATGCCATTACGCAGGAGAACCTGCGTATTCTGGAGACGGCAGTGGATGCCAAGGGCCGCAAGCTGGAGATTGTGAAGCTGCAACAGCCGCCGTACAGAGAATATGAGGGTACCCGTCTGACACTCAGTTATCTGAATTTCTATTTTGTGAACGGCGGCATTATCCTGCCGGTGTTCGGCGGCGCTGCCGAGGAGACAGACAAGCTGGCTGCCGAGAAGCTGGCAGCGCTGTTCCCGGACCGCAGAATCCGTACCGTGAACGGCATGGCCGTGATCGGCGAAGGCGGCAATGTGCATTGCACGACCCAGCAGATGCCGTCGGTTAACTAACCTAACAGCAAGGAGGAACAATCATTGAGAAACGTAAAAGTAGCCGCGACACAAATGAGCTGCTCCGGCAACATTGATGAGAATATCCGCAAGGCGGAGACGCTGGTACGTGAAGCGGCCGCCCAGGGCGCACAGATTATCCTGCTGCAGGAGCTGTTCGAGACCCCGTACTTCTGCCAGAAGGAGAAATCCGATTATTACAGCTACGCTACCGAGCTTGAGCAGAACAAGGCCGTGAACCACTTTAAGGAGATCGCCAAGGAACTGCAGGTAGTGCTGCCAATCAGCTTCTATGAGAAAAAGAACTACGCCCGCTACAACTCGCTCGCGGTGATTGACGCCGACGGCACGGTGCTGGGCAAATACCGCAAGAGCCATATTCCGGACGGACCCGGCTATGAAGAGAAGTTCTACTTCAATCCCGGCGATACCGGATTCAAGGTATGGAACACCCGCTACGCCAAGATTGGCGTCGGCGTCTGCTGGGACCAGTGGTACCCGGAAGCGGCCCGCGTCATGAGCCTGATGGGCGCAGAAATCCTGTTCTACCCGACAGCCATCGGCTCGGAGCCGCAGGATGGCAGCATTGATTCCAAGGATCACTGGCAGACCTGCATGCTTGGCCATGCCGCAGCCAATCTGATCCCTGTGGTAGCTTCCAACCGTATCGGCGAAGAGAGCGATGAAGAGTCCAGCATCAACTTCTACGGCTCCTCGTTCATCGCCGGACCGCAGGGCAACAAGATTGTCGAAGCGGGACGCGACGAGCAGGCAGTGCTGGTCAGCGAATTTGATCTCGACGCGCTGGAGGTCGGCCGGATCGAATGGGGCATCTTCCGCGACCGCCGTCCGGAGCTGTACCGCCTGATCGCTTCCTATGACGGTGACCTCACGTTCTGAGCAGCAGAGAATCTATAAACTGTAAAATATAGTGAAATACTATAAATTAAAACTGCCTGCAAGTACGAATGAATCTAGCGTACTTGCAGGCAGTTTCTAGTTATCTAACAAATCATTCACAACCATTATTTAATAAGACCTATCAAATGGAGGCTGATCTTAACCCAGCAACAGAACAACAACGTCCTCGTCCAGCCCTCGCAGAAGGTCAAGTATTTCAGCAGAAAACAGAGTTTGCAGCTGCTAATTATGGCGACTATTTAAAATATGTACTAGCAGTGGGCAGAATTCTAAAATAAAGTGCATATTAAGCCATTGCTAAGAGCTTAGAGCAATTTGAGAGACTTGTTTTTGTTTGTTTAATTGACGAAAACTCTAATTTTATTCACAGAGGTAACCGAGTAGTGAATTTTAATGTTTTTATTTACAATGTCGGAGGAGTGGACGAAGTAAAGCTGACTTTCATCTCCTGACCGATGGGCATGACTACTGCGATATCAACGAATTGCTCGAATTATTAGATTGAGCCACAAAAGAAAGCTGAATAAAAAGATGCCTTGGACTATGTATAATCCAAGGCATTCTTCTTTTTGTCCTTTAATTTGTGTAGGTGGATTCAATTGTCTCTAATTGCTGGTCTGAGATGTTCTGGTAAGCACCGTTTTGTCGAGGGAATTCCAGGCTTGCTATGATATCTGCTTTGAAGGTCACGCCTCCGACACCGTCTGCTGTCTTGCCCGCCGAAGAAAATATTTTAATCAAAACCAAACCAGTCGTATGGCCTTCCTCTTTACGGACTATACGAATCCATGAGGTTCCAATTTCGGTGGGTTGCAATGTAGAATTCCCGAAGAATGGGTTCCAGTAGAAAAGCTCCTCCGCATACTTGCGGGTTCCCCCCTTGCTCATACTTTCGAGTTTTTCCTCGGAATACACGATTAAGCAGCTCGTATCGCCAGATATTTCATACATAACTTCATCATTGCCGCGTAGTTCAACTGGGATGCCCGGGGTGATACTGACTGCGAGTGACCAACCTTCATTCCAGGGTATGGAGATCATTTCATCCGAAGGTACGCTTACAGACTTTGGCTTTGGTTCTTCTTTCGTCTTCAGTGCGCACCCGACACTAAGCAGTAACAAGCCAAGAACTGAACAAATGAAGAGTCGTCTTAGTCGGATGACTTTGATTGTGTTAATAGGCAATCCGGCCCCCCCTGTACGAGATCAAAATGAGATAACCTTCAATTTAAATTGTAGGATCAATTTTGGTAGGTTGTGGACCAGGACCGTTTTTTAACCAATACTTAATGTAATAAATTGTGCTATCGTATGTCAAACTTCCACTGTTACTTACATTATAAGCGGAATATTCATTTGTCCAAATCGTAGCTCCAGGGGACGAATATTTCCATCTCAGAGGATTGCTCCCTCCTGGTTTATGTGTCCAATCGTTACCTGAAGTATCGCCTTTCATAAAATGGTAATCAGAGTTTCCTTTTCTGATAGCTATTACTTTTTCATAGTAATTCAATGACGATGGTTTTGTGGTTGTCTTTAAAGCCCAATATCCAAGTGCATTTAGATCACTAATTACTAAATCCGCCATACTTGCAATAGGTAAACTCATACTGAAGCCGCCCTGATTTGAATGATAGCCTGGATCTTTGAAGACATGATTACCTATGGAATATCCATAACAATTATATCCAAGATAGGTATCTGACCATGATCCTATTACTGTACTATTTACTAACGTATAGCTAGCTAAAAGAGATTTATTATTTTGTGCAGATATAGCCACGACTCTTCTGGCTAACTCTGCCAGTTCCGTATAGTTATACGGGATTCGTTCTGCACTTGTTACTCCCCGCTGGATATCGGTAATAATTGTTTTTACAGCATTTTCTGTATATTCTTTTTCCTTCTCTAATGCTTCGGGTATTACGAGTCCATTGTTTAAGAGTGTATTTAATAGATCTTCACCACTTAATTGTGTCAGCTTCTCAGTTGGAACCAAAGTACTGTCGGCATTCGCTTGAGGAGCCGGAACGCAATAAACAAATAACATGAGGAATGCCAACAGTACAGAAAACATTTTTAAATTTCTTTTCACAAGGGTCCCTCCTAAATGATTTGCAATTATTAAAATCAAGAACCGTTTTCCTAAATAATACCAAAAGTCACCTCCCATTTAGCAGTATACACTATATTAGAATATTTGTAATAGTTTACACAATATATACATTTTTGTATTTCTATAAAGAGTGAAGGGCTGACCTTTAATACCAGTTCCTCTTCATCAATTCGTACGTAAGGTTTTCATAAAGTTTTCGGATGTGCATCATTTTGGGCATGCAGAATGACTCGATAGCGGACAATGGGTACACCTAGTCGCCTCCCTTTAACTCTTGCCCACACGTTTTGAGAATGTTCACCTTGTCATATTGTCAGAAATTATGAACAATGCAAATGAATATGCAAGAAGTGATTAATGATAACAGGCTCAATCTAAAATTTTTGAGGTGGAAAATTTTTGCTTCATCGCTCTATTTGATGGACGAAGTCTAAAATAAAGAGAGTACGTGCATACTGCTTCTAAGAAGATTAATAGGAGCGGATGCAAAATGTGGACATCAAAAAATCGAGAACAGTATGTGATTTATGAGTTGTTTAAAGTAGCTCTTCAGGTAGAGGCTCCTTGGGAACTGAAAGAAATTTCGTTTGATGATCAGGAGCAGGCTTGGCATCTCTTTATGGACTTTGAACCGGGTGCTGAATTTGCTTGCCCCTTGTGTGGAAAAGCTTCCAAAGCTCACGTCGCTCCATTGAAAGTGTGGCGTCATCTGGATTTCTGGGAATAGAAGACGTTTATGCATGTGCGTGTACCCCGGGTACGCTGTCATTCCTGTAGCAAAGTGACACAAGTTCTGGTCAAGTGGTCGCGGCCGGCTGCTCACTTCACCTTGGCCTTCGAGTCCTGGGCGATGCAACTGATGGCCGAAATGCCTGTCAATGCGGCTGCACGCGAACTGTGGGAGCATGATACGCGGATGTGGCGGATTTTTCATCATTATGTGGATAAAGCAATGGCATCCTTAGATGTAACAACCGTCAAACGAATCGCGATCGATGAAACCTCGTCCAGACGTGGTCATCGCTATATCACCTTATTTGTGGACGTTGACCGCAAAATTGTTTTGTTCGCAGCGGAAGGAAAAGGCAAAGACACCTTGGCCCAATTCCGCCAGTACTTGAGCTACAAAGGGATTCCAGCTGAACAGATTGAAGAAGTGTGTTGCGACTTGTCTCCTGCGTTCATTCGGGGCATTGAGGCGTCATTTCCTCAAGCCGAGATTATCTTTGACAAATTCCACGTCATGAAGCTGGTAGGCGAAGCCGTAGACCAAGTCCGGATTCAGGAACAAAAGCAAGCACCAGAGCTGAAGAAGACCAAATACATCTGGCTTAAAAATGAGGACAAACTAACATCTGAGCAACGAGAGACGCTGGAACGTCTCAAAGACGGCAACCTGCAGACGGGAAGAGCGTACCGCTTAAAGCTGGCTCTGCAGGATTTGTGGCAAGTACGGCATGTGTATGCCGATCTGTATTTGAAGGAGTGGCTGGGCTGGGCGGAGCGTTCCCAGGTAGAGCCGATAATGAAAGTAGCGCAGACTGTAAAGAAACACCGATCGGGCATTCTCCGCTGGTTTCACAGCCGTCTTACCAATGGTTTACTTGAGGGAATCAACGGTCTGGTTCAGGCAGCTAAACATCGAGCGAGAAGTTACCGAAACGTTGAAAATCTGATCGCCATGGTTTACATGACAGCCAACAAAACGAAGTTGCCAGCGCTCGCTGCACGAAGGGGCAAAGTACATTACTTGCCCTCCCTTTTATACCAATGGCTAAGAAACTCTTACATATGTACGATTCTCTAAATCTCGATGAGGCGGCGCTGCCGAGGAGACCGACAAGCTGGCCGCCGAGAAATTGTCTGCGCTGTTCCCGGACCGCAGAATCCGTACCGTGAACGGCATGGCCGTGATTGGCGAAGGCGGCAATGTGCATTGCACGACCCAGCAGATGCCGTCGGTTAACTAACCTAACAGCAAGGAGGAACAATCATTGAGAAACGTAAAAGTAGCCGCGACGCAAATGAGCTGCTCCGGCAACATTGATGAGAATATCCGCAAGGCGGAGACGCTGGTACGTGAAGCGGCCGCCCAGGGCGCACAGATTATCCTGCTGCAGGAGCTGTTCGAGACCCCTTACTTCTGCCAGAAGGAGAAATCCGATTATTATAGCTACGCAACTGAGCTTGAGCAGAACAAGGCCGTGAACCACTTTAAGGAGATCGCCAAGGAACTGCAGGTAGTACTGCCAATCAGCTTCTATGAGAAAAAGAACTATGCCCGCTACAACTCGCTCGCGGTGATTGACGCCGACGGCACGGTGCTGGGCAAATACCGCAAGAGCCATATTCCGGACGGACCCGGCTATGAAGAGAAGTTCTACTTCAATCCCGGGGATACCGGATTCAAGGTGTGGAACACCCGATACGCCAAGATCGGGGTCGGCGTCTGCTGGGACCAGTGGTACCCGGAAGCGGCGCGCGTCATGAGCCTG
This sequence comes from Paenibacillus tepidiphilus, assembly GCF_008635795.1. Classification (GTDB taxonomy): domain Bacteria; phylum Bacillota; class Bacilli; order Paenibacillales; family Paenibacillaceae; genus Paenibacillus_AQ; species Paenibacillus_AQ tepidiphilus. Next base: position 174,057 of record NZ_VWRQ01000014.1, read on the forward strand.
ATGGGCGCAGAGATCCTGTTCTACCCGACAGCCATCGGCTCGGAGCCGCAGGATGGCAGCATTGATTCCAAGGATCACTGGCAGACCTGCATGCTTGGCCATGCGGCGGCCAATCTGATCCCTGTGGTAGCTTCCAACCGTATCGGCGAAGAGAGCGATGAAGAGTCCAGCATCAACTTCTACGGCTCCTCGTTCATCGCCGGACCGCAGGGCAACAAGATTGTCGAAGCGGGACGCGACGAGCAGGCAGTGCTGGTCAGCGAATTTGACCTCGACGCGCTGGAGGTCGGCCGAATCGAATGGGGCATCTTCCGCGACCGCCGTCCGGAGCTGTACCGCCTGATCGCTTCCTATGACGGTGACCTCACGTTCTAAACAGCAGAGAATCTATATTGATAAGCAACGAAAGGCAGCTTCCAATGACGAAGCTGTCTTTTTTTCATACATAAATGTTACAAACCTTCGATAATTATGTTATATAACATGACACATATGAGAAAAGTTAATTGTCACTGTCGCTTTAATCTGATAAAATCTCTTTAAGTATTTTACAAAAAGGTAGGGGGATTGGAGAATGGGGAACAGAAAGAAATGGGCTGTGTCTGCGATGTCTGCGATGCTGGTTCTGGCGATGGTGGGCTGTGGCTCGAACAATAACGAGACCTCCGGCGGTGAAGCGTCCGGCGAGACGATCAAATTCGCGACCGATGCCAGCTACGCACCGATGGAGTATATGGATACCGACAAGGTCAAGGGCTTCGATATCGACTTCATTAAAGCAGTGATGGAAGAAGCGGGTCTCGACTATACGGTAACCAACACCGGCTGGGATACGATGCTTACCAGTGTGAAGCAGGGCTCGGAATATGATGCGGGCATCTCTTCGGTCTCGATCACCGATGAGCGCAAGGAAACTTATGACTATTCTATCCCTTATTTTGAATCTACCAATATGATTATGGTCAAAGAAGACAGCGACATCCAGAGCGCGCTCGATTTGAAGGACAAGGTGGTTGCCGTGCAGGGCGCGACGACAGCCGATGAGCTGATGAGCGATATTATGGGTGTGGATAACGGCAACCTGAGACGCTTCGACAGCAACGCTGTGGCGCTGATGGAACTGAACAGCGGCGGAGCCGATGCGGTGGTGGCCGATATCGCCATCGTCAACGAATATATCAAGAACAATCCGAAGGAGAAACTGAAGGGCATTATCGATAAAGAGAATTTCGGCTCTGAATATTACGGCGTCCTGTATCCGAAGGGCAGCGAGCTGAAGGCCAAGCTTGACCCGGCCATCAAGACGGTAATTGAGAACGGCAAATACGCGGAAATTTACAAAGAGTGGTTCGGCGAAGAGCCGGACACGGCAACACTGCTGAGTGCAGAGTAAGCAGGGCGGGTGAACACCCAAGCATGCGTAATGATAGCTATTGCGCATGCTTCTTTTTTTGAAGCAGAAACAGAGAGAAGATAAGCAGAAGAGAAGGGAAGAATGGTATGGATTTCCGATTCGACATCATCGTGCATTATTTACCTGTATTACTTAAGGGAACGCTGTTCACCATTGGCGTATCCATTGTCTCCATCATATTCGGGTCCATTCTGGGGCTGGGCCTGGGTCTTGGCAAAATGGCGCCGAAAGCGTATTTGCGCTGGCCGTTTCACTCGTATATCAATTTTTTCCGCGGAACCCCGCTCTATGTGCAGATTCTGATCGTGCACTTCGGGCTGATTCCGCCGATCTATGGTAAGACCAACGCGCTGATTACCGCTTTTGTGGCGCTATCGCTGAACTCTGCCGCCTATTCCGCAGAAATCTTCCGTGCCGGCATTCAGTCCATTGACCCCGGACAACGGGAAGCCGCATTATCCCTGGGAATGACCAAAGGACAGGCGATGCGCTTCATTATTCTGCCGCAGGCGATCAAGCGGATGGTTCCGGCGTTCGGCAATGAATTTATCGTGCTGGTGAAGGACTCCTCGCTGCTGGCGCTGGTCGCCGCCCCGGAGATTATGTACTGGAGCAACACGATGAAAGGGCAATACCTGCGGATCTGGGAGCCGTATTTAACCGCCGCCGTCATCTATTTCATCCTCACCTACTCGCTTAGCAAGCTGCTTAATTATATTGAACGGAGGGTGTAACCGCTTATGGAGCCAATCATTACGGTCCGGAATTTACAGAAATCATTCGGCGCCCATAAGGTGCTGACGGATATTAACGTAGACATTCACAGCCGCGAAGTGGTGGTGGTGATCGGGCCTTCGGGCTCGGGCAAATCCACCTTTCTGCGCTGCCTCAATCTGCTGGAGCAGCCGCAGGAAGGCGAGATTATCATTGAAGGCGTATCTTTGCTGTCGAAGGACACGAAGATTAACGATATACGCAGGGATGTCGGGATGGTCTTTCAGCAATTCAATCTGTTCCCGCATAAAAAGGTGATCGAGAACATCATGCTGGCCCCCGTTCAGGTCCGCAAATGGCCGGAGGAGCAGGCGCGCCGCAAGGCGCTGGAGCTGCTGCAGAAGGTCGGTCTCAGCGAGAAGGCGGAAGCGTATCCGGCTTCCCTGTCCGGCGGACAGGCCCAGCGTGTGGCCATCGCCCGGGCGCTGGCGATGGAGCCGAAGATCATGCTGTTCGATGAGCCGACCTCGGCCCTTGACCCGGAGATGGTCGGCGAGGTGCTGGCTGTCATGAAGGACCTGGCCCGCGAGGGAATGACCATGGTAGTGGTCACCCATGAGATGGGCTTCGCCCGCGAAGTCGGCGACCGGGTCATCTTCATGGAGCAGGGCCAGATCGTCGAGGAGGGCAGGCCGGAGCAGCTCTTCGGCAGCCCGTCGCATGAGCGGACCCGGGAGTTTCTGTCGAAGGTGTTGTGAGGCAGATAACTAGAATATTGTAAATGAATGAGTTATAGTAATAGAGCAGCTTTACGCTGTATTGGACGAAGCAAGTGCGATCCAGTAACAAATGGTGTTCAAGTGTCCCGAGACATTTGCACTTTATCTTTGTATGCAGAAACGGTTGCCGCCCTGACGGGCGGTGCCGTTTCCTTTCGTTTATTCATAGGTTGGAGGCGCATGGGGAGATGGATTGGTTTAGCAGATTTTTCGAGAGTATCAGCGAGAATTACGGACATTTCTTTTCCTGGGGGGATATTGCAGCCACGCTGTCCGACCCTGTAAGCTGGGGGATCATCGGAAGTCTGGTGCTGCTGGAGGGCCTGCTCTCGGCGGACAATGCGCTCGTCCTGGCCGTAATGGTCAAGCATCTGCCGAAGGAGCAGCAGAAGAAGGCGCTGTTCTACGGGATACTCGGCGCGTATATCTTCCGGTTTCTGGCGATCGGGCTGGGGACGTATCTGATTAAGTTTACGCTGGTGAAGGTGCTGGGGGCGCTTTATCTTTTCTATATCGCCTACAAAGGCCTGTTTAAGCACAGTGCGGAAGCAGACCCGGACACCGAGGTCAAAGGAGCTTCGTTCTGGAAAACGGTGCTGATGGTCGAGCTGATGGACATTGCCTTCAGCATTGACAGTGTCATTGCCGCCTTCGGCTTAAGCGATAAAGTATGGGTGCTGTTCCTTGGAGGCATTCTCGGCGTGCTGATGATGCGCGGTGTGGCGCAGGTCTTCCTGAAGCTGATCGGCAAATTCCCCGAGCTGGAGCAGGCCGCTTTTATTCTTATCGCACTTATTGCGGGCAAGATGCTCGCCGGTGCCTTCGGCTTTGAGTTGCCGCATGCCATATTTTTTACCGTACTGATTGCCGTATTCGTCGGAACCATGCTGTACAGCTCCGCCAAAAGGAAAAAAGAAGCGGGCAGACAAGCCTGACCGTTAAATATTTTTGTTTGCGGGCCGCCCCTTTAGGGCGGCTTTTTGATCATGGGAAACGTTGGAGTCCTGAAACAGGTGAACAACTTTTTGGAGAAATTCGCGTCATAATATAAATAGAGAACTGTAGAGAGATATAAGTTTGAATAGGGGCGCTGTCGTTAAATACGCCGAAACCGGTTACGGTTCCTCCCCGCCGGACCGTATGGTTCAGCGTTACGGCAGTCCGCGAAATTACAGGAGGAGAAACATGTCCATGCAGATAACTGAGCTCAAGCTTGAAGATGAACAGGGAGCGGCCGGCAATGCCAAGCTGTGGCTGGAAAGAAGCTTGCAGTCGGGCGGATCTGCACTTAAAGACTGGATGGAGGCGTCTGTTAAACCGAAGGAGTCGCTGCAAGGGGCGGAGGGGTTCCTCGGGCCGTTTGAGTATATCTCCGGTGAATTGCCGGAGCAGTGGGCGGAATTGCCCGACTTGACGCTCAAGCTGCGCGCGGAATGCGGCAAGCTGAGTCAAAGCCAGCATATCGGGCTAATGGGCCGGATTTTGCGCCGCAATCCGCTTAAGCACTATGTGAATGCGTACCATAAGGTGCGCTGCAGTATCGACGGGACTGTGACTCAGTTGCGAGAAGAACGAGAGAAGCTGGAGACGGGCGTTATGGACATCCGCCGGCTGAATGAGGCAGCGCGCGAAGAGATTGGGCGCCTGCAGACAGGAATCGCCTTTGGCCGCAATCTCCTGCAAATCTGTGAGAGCGAGCTGGAGAGACCGGATAGTCCGCTGCAGAGGGGTGCTGTGGAGCATGAGTACGGCAGGACAGCGGCACGGATTCAGTTGCTGGAGGAAACTGCCGCTCTGCTCCGGCGGGTCAATGCTGCTGCGGAGCAAATTGAAGCGGACGAAGAAAGGCTGCTTGATTCGGTTAACAACGTAATTGACAGAACCTCCGGCCTGGTCACTTTGTCCGCAATGATTGCCATGTCCCTGGCCGACCGGGAGAGTGGTCATTGGGTGCCGGAGGCGGCAAGCGGTGCGGTAATAGAGAACGCACGGCTGCTGGCGGGTGTGCCGGAGCGGGCGGAGGAGCTGCTCGCCAAGCCTGCCGCCTCGCTGGAGGCGGCTAACCGGGCCATCAGCGAGCTACTGGCGGCCATTGATGCCGCAGGCCGGTCTTGCTTCCAAATCCTCACGGACCGCCGGGGCGACAAGGAGGAGGTTGCCGAAATCTGCAGAGAGTTAAGGAGACTGGGCGGAACTGAACCGGCAACGGAGGAAGTGTAGACGGCTGGTCCTGCAGTGATCCGGTGGTTCCTCTGCCGATGAACATCATATCTAATAATGCAACAAGCCCGCCAGTTCATGGCGGGCTTGTTGCAATTCTATGAACTTCACATTATATCAAAAATATAAATTTACGGATAATTTTACATAGGATAATATTGGATTACCGGGCTTTGAGATCAGTTAATTCTTTGGGCCGGAACATTCATGCCTGTACGCCTGCTGAGACGTACAGCATCATATTACTGGGGGATGTAATAATGGGAGTTAAGAGCAGGGCAAGCTTAACCGCAATACTCGCGGCAAGCCTGCTCCTTGGTTCTATGGGAACCGCAGGAGCCCAAAGCGCCAAGGATTACGAGGGACACTGGGCGCAGCAGACTATTGAGAGCTGGCTGAGCAGCGGTAATCTGAAAGGATTTGCGGATGGTTCGGTTAAGCCTAATCAGCGTATCAGGCGCAGTGAGTTTATGGCGCTGGTCAACCGCGCCTTTGGATTCACCGGGACGGCCGGGACTGACTTTGCCGACGTCGATCCAAACAGTTGGTATGCCGGTGAAGTGGCCAAGGCAGTGGCTGCCGGTTACATGGAGGGATACAACCGTCTCATCCGTCCGAATGAGGCGATTACCCGCCAGGAAGCAGCTGTTGTGATGGGTAAACTGCTGCACCTGGACAATGGAAACGTGAATGAACTGCAAATATTCAGTGATACAAGTCAAATTGCGGTTTGGGCAAAGCCGAGTGTGGCTGCAGCAGTAAAAGCGGGGCTGCTTAAAGGTTATCCGAACGGCTCGTTCGCTCCGGCGCAGGCTCTGACGCGCGCGGAATCACTGACAGTGATTGGAGCGGCGGCGGCGCTGCAGGACCCTGGAGCTTCGGCTGTGCCGTCTGCTACAGCGACACCGGCACCCACAGCCTCGCCTAGTATGGCACCTTCCGCTGTACCGGTGGCCGGCGGCGGTGGAGGCGGCGGAGGTGGTGGTGCGGCAACGGCAGCGCCTACAGCCACGGCAACGCCGACAGCCCCAGCAACGCCAACAGTCACGGCAACACCGGCGCCTGAGTCGCCACAGACAGATATTCCTCTGCTGAAGGTCAAATTGACAGCTTTGCCGGCGGCTTCGGTCACAAATGCAGTTTATTTAGAGATTGACTACAGTGACGTTCCGGAGGCACTGGTTAGCACCGACGGCTCTTCGTATGTTCAGCTCTATGTGACAACTACGCCGATGACTACCCGGGACTTCCAGTGGGATCTTCAGACGAGAAGGGCAATAGTAACTTTGCCTACCTATGGAACGGACCGTATAACCGAGCTGGATCTAGGCTTGAATGAGCTGGGTGGGGCTGGTGAACGCTATGTTACAGTGCTATTCACCAAGCAGAACGAGGCTACCGGTTATTACACCGAGAAGGTGAACCTTCAGCCTTCGCGGACACAAGTATCAGGAGTGCTTCCCCGGCTGCCGGATGGAGCTGTAACTCTGGAGATGGATAAACAAATTATTGAAACCAGCATTAACGGAGGAACTCATTACTCCGACATTATTGACGTGAGCAATGCCTTGGGTACTGTTAGCGGAGCTGTATACTACACAATCTCCCCTAAATACGTCAATGATTACAGCTATGACCGGCAATGGAGTGAATTGCTTCATAGCACGCTCAATCTCTACACATATCCTAAAGTTAGATCAGTGGATGCATCTTCTTATCCGTTCCATGCTGTTCCGGACCGGATGCCGCTAGCTGTAGAAACGGCGGGGAACAGCATCAATTTCAATGAACAAGAGTATACAATTCTGTTCTATGACCGCAATTTTAAAGCTCTTGCCTACTATGCAGGCAAGGTTCATTTAAAGGATGAGCTTGCCGTCGAGATTGCCCGCAATAAAATCGGTGCACTTGGTTCAGGAGCGGCTCTTGCGCAGGAAGAGGCCATATTGACGGCTCAAGCAGCATACAATGCACTTGCGGATTCGTTAAAAGCGCAGTTCGATGATACACTTACGGCAAAGTTGAACGCTTCTGTAGCTCAGCTGGAATCAGAGAAGTATTCCGGGCCGCTCGGCAACAGTCTGGCACTGGTTGAAGCGAGAGTTGAGGCCCGGTATATGGTATATAACGGATCGAAAATCCTGACATACTTTGAAGACAGGTTCCATAGCCTGCGTAAACAAATTACTGACATGGCTATCTATGTAACCAAAGAGCCGATCACTGCTTCCGATTTGGCAGAACCAAGCACTACCGGAAAGTTTGCGTTCTCCACTCTGAACTATACGTATGTTGAAGGACTAAAGGGTGAATATTACGCGACGTTTGTCGGCTATGATTCTGCCGGTCAACCGGTGCGGTATGCTACGGCCAAAGTAAATTTCGATCCCCTGACACCGGTTTGGGACGGTACGGCGGTGAGAGTAACGGATGGAATCAGCTTAGAGAGAGAGTATCGAAGTGGCTCACGCTCCGACTATGCCTTCTATAAGGACTACCTGAAGGCTCATCCGGAGGTGGTTTATTTTACCTTTGGCGTCAAGTCGGAGTTTGCACAGGACAAAGCGTTTACTCCGGAACAAGTGGTACAAGAGCTGACGGAGGTCATACCGGTAAGCCGAAGCAGCTCCTTCTGGCAACTATTCTTCCAACCGTCTAACGAGAGTCTGACAGGAATAACCGAGGAATATATTATTGTTTTCTACGACCAGAATTACAAAGCCATTCATTACTATATGGGCAGCCTTTCCGAGTAGACTAATTGAAACGGGAAAAGGGGCAGCGGGACGGTAAACGTTCATGCTGTCCTTTTTTGGTAAAATGAATGCCCGGACTTCAGGGGAAACGTGGATATGCCTTGGGGCTGAGCCCCGTCATACCGCCGGCCGTTCTCTCATATGTTGTCGTAAAAGACAGCATAAGCGAACGGAGGTAGCGGATGATTCTCGGATGTGTGATCGCGGTGCTGATTGTTGCAGCCAGCATCGGGAGGGCTGAAGATGTCGCCGAACTGTCCCTTCTTATGAATATGGAGGAAGGGCGGGATATTCATTGATACTTTGATTCCGGTGAGCCTGGAAACCATAAATTAACGGCCTCTATGGTTCAAGCAAATTGCGGCGGTTTATTGGGTATAATAACCGGGAAGACATGTTTATTATTCCCATAATAATCGCTGGACATGAGAAGCGAAAGACGGAGGTCATATGGAGAACGAAGCATTGCTGCAAGTGGAGAAATTGGCGCTGAAGAAGCAAAGGATTTACCGGCAGAGCATTTTTCGTTACATAGCCAGAGCGATGCTGGCCAGTATGTTTATCGGCTTTGGCGTTATTGTAGCGTTCAAGACGGGCAACTTCTTTTATATGGAGCAGTCCCCGCTGACCTATCCGATGGCCGCCATTACCTTTGGCGCTGCCATTATCCTGATCTCCTACGGTGGGGGTGATTTGTTTACCGGGGATACCTTCTATTACACCTATGCCGCACTAAGACGGAAGATTAGGTGGCCCGAGGTGGCTAAAATGTGGGGTGTCAGCTATATCGGGAACATCCTTGGCGCGTCGGCGTTTGCTCTGCTGATCTTTCTGACGGGTCTCTTTTATGACTCCAGTGTCAACGGCTTCCTGCTGAATGTGGTCGCCCACAAAATGGAGGCCCCTGCCATGGAGCTGTTCTTCCGGGCGATTCTTTGTAACTGGCTCGTCTGCCTGGCCTTTTTCGTACCGATGTCGATGAAGGGCGACGGCGCCAAAATGTTTGCAATGATGCTGTTCGTCTTCTGCTTCTTTATCTCCGGCTATGAGCACAGCATCGCTAATATGTGTACCTTCGCTATTGCCCTGGTGCTGGATCATCCGGGAACGATATCCTGGGGCGGGGTCGTACACAATCTGGTGCCGGTGACGATCGGCAATCTGATCGGCGGCGGCGTGCTGATGGGCGTAATGTATTACTATGTCAACAAGCCGTTTCTCGATGACGGGGAACATTGAGCCGGATGATAATGCGGTATACACCGCGCCCGCAAGGGCGCGGTGTATTTGCGCTTACGCCGAACGCTGGGGCTGCGTCTAAGGCATGCTCCAGTACAGCGGCGCCGCTTCGCGCAGCGTGCCTTCCAGGGCGCCGCCTTCCCTGCGCCAGTACTCGATGCCGCCCAGCATCTCCTTCACGGGATAGCCTTGGGCGGCCAGTCTGGCCGCCGCTTTGCTGGCGCCGTTACAGGCGGGCCCCCAGCAGTACAGGATCAGTACGGTGCCGGGCGTAAGTATCTCCGGAGGGGCGCTGCCGTCGCGTATCCGGCCGGAGGGCAGCGAGAGCGCACCGGGCAGGTGTGCTTCCTCATAGGCACGGGTATCACGTACGTCCACAAGCAGGAAGCCCCGGAGGCCGGCCTGCAGATCATAGGCTACATCGGCCACATCGGTTTCGTAAGCGCCTTTGGCTGCGAAGTAGGCTGCCGCATCGGCTGGCGCAGCAGCGGGCACCGACAACACTTGCGATTTCGGTTGGTTCTTCATCAATACTCCTCCTTGGATAGCTGGAATGATTTCGGTTGGTATCAGTATAAAGCAACGGTATAATTACAGTTATCTATAGTTGTTAATACTAAATATCGAAATTTTTGATAATTCAGGGGGGCGGCTATGGAACTGACTTATTTGAAGACCTTTTGTGAGGTGGTCGCCTGCGGCAGTTATACGAAAGCGGCGGAACGGCTGGGATATTCCCAATCCAGCGTCACCGCGCAGATTGCCAGGCTGGAGGAGATGTACGGGGCGGTGCTGCTGGAGCGTTCGGGCCGCGGAATGAACGCTACCTTTGCCGGAAAGAGCCTGCTGCCTTATGCCCGGCAGATGCTGGCGCTCAGCGAAGAGGCGAAGGCGGTCGTGTCCGGCGGTGAGCAGGGAATACTGAACGTCGGCTCCATCGAGACGCTGGCCGCTTATTATCTGCCCCACCGGCTGCATCGTTACAGGCAACGGTATCCCGGGATGCAGCTGAAGGTAACGCCCGGCTCCGAGACGGAGATTATCGCGGCGGTAAAGAGTAAATCCGCCGATTTCGGGCTGATTTTTGACTGCGCGTATGAAGCGGAGGAGCTGGCGGTGCGGCAGCTGCGGGCGGAGCCGCTGCTTGTCGTGCTGCACCCGGAGCATCCTTTGGCGCAGCGTCCAGACATTCCGGCGGCGCTTCTGGCAGGGGAGCCGCTGGTGCTGACAGAGGAGACCTGCACCTACCGGAGACTGCTGATTCAGGAGCTGAAGACATCCGGCATCGCTCCCCGGATCGAGATGGAATTCGGCAATCTGGAGGGCATCAAGCAGGCGGTAAAACACCGTTGGGGCACGGCCTTCCTGCCCCGGTATGCGGTGGAGGAGGAGCTGCTAAGCGGCAGCCTGACCGGCATACCGTTCGCCGGCGGGCAGGATAAGTTCTTCATCCAGCTGATTTACCGCAAGGAACGCAAGCTCTCCCGCGCGTTTCTTGCCTTCGTCGCAGAGATGCTGGAGGCGTAGCAGCGCGTAGCGTTAATCGCGCCTCATGGGTGCACTGCTTTATGTACCCGTATAATTAAGGGAAGCCCCATCAGCCAATCCAAGGCTGATGGGGCTTCCCCTTTGTATAGATGTATGCTGGCAGCTAAACGGCTACCATTTGGAGCCGCCGGAATTGCGGCCGGACCTGCCTCCGCCGCCCCAGGAGGACCCGCCGGAGGAACGCCCGCCGCCCCAGGAAGAACCGCCGGAGGAGCGTCCGCCCCCGCCGGGCCGGCCACCCCCGCCGAAGCCGCCTCCGCCGAAGCCGCCAGGCCCGCCGCCGGAATTGCGGCGGCGCGCTGCTTCGCGCCGCTGCTGCTCGCGCAGCATCGCCAGCTGCGCCTGTCGTTCGGCTTCTTCCTTCTGGCGGATCAGCCGGGCGGCTTGCTCTGCGAAGGAGGATGTCTGCGCACTGAAGGAGCGCGCGATACCCTCCAGCTCATCCAGATTGTAGGGGAGAGCGTCCAGCCGCTGCTCAAGCTGGGCATACTCCGGCAGAGCGGTCAGCTCGAAGCGGCCGGCACCTGCCAGGCCTCTGCTGTGAAGCAGCTGCTGCGCCGAATATACCTGTTCCTGCCCTTCGGCGAACAGGCGCTTTACCCGCTGCAGACGATCCTCCAGGCCGTCCAATGCTCCGGCCGCCTCATCGAACTGCCGGGAAGCGTCCTCCTGGAGCGTCAACAGCCGGTCGAGTCCGCTGCGCGCCTTCTCGTATTCGCCCCGCTCGTCGGCGGTCCACGCCTCAAGCTGCGGCACTTCGCCCGCGCCTTGGCGCAGCGCGGCCTCTACGGCTTCGAGCTTCGCCTGCAGCGGGCTCAAATGCGCTGCCGCGAAGCGGCCGGAGGCAGCGTCCAGCCGGCCCTGCAGGCTGCTGCGGCGCGCTTGGAGCGTGCTCCAGGCCGCGCGGACCGTCTCCAGATCGCGCCGGTTGCTCTGGCGGATCTGGGCCTGCCGCTCGGCCAGCGCCACGGCTTCCGCCAGCAGGGCGTCTGCCCGCGCAGCGGTGCCGCGCACTTCATCCATGTCGCCGCTGCGCAGCGGCGCCTGCAGACTGTCCGCCGCGGCACGGGCCTGCTCCAGCAGCCCGTATGGATCGGCTTTCATATTGTGCAGGGAATGCTGCGCAATGATGCCGGCGATCTTGTTGCGGGCGGCCTCCAGGACGCCCGGAAAGGCGGTAAGCTTGTCGGCGTAAGGCTCGACATCGCGCAGATCCTGCTCAATCCGCTCCTGAAGCTCCTGTGCCTCTGCGGTGATCTCCTGCGCGGCAATCGGGTCGAAGAGCTCCAATTGATCCGCCTTGGCCGTTTCTGCGGCCAGCTCCTGCAGATCCTCGGCAATTTCCTGCAGCTCATAGCCGGTTTCTTTCACCGCGCTTTGCAGCTGGCTGTCCAGCTCAGGAGCATCCTCCTTGAGCTCGGTAATCCGCTGCTTGACATTCCGGTCGGCTTCGCTGATGACGGTGATTTGCCGCTCCTCCTCTTCAATCCGGGAGCGGTGCCCGCTCTCCGTCTGCTCAAGCTGGGCAATGGCTGCCTTCAGCGCGCCGAGCTGGAAGAGCTGCGGCCGGACGGCTTGTCCCTGCAGGGCGGAGATCTCCACGAGCTGCGCGGACAGCCGCCCGGAAATCTGCTCCACCAGCTTGCCGGTTTCGCCCTGGACGATGCCCTGGAACGGCTGCAGCGATTCCAGGGCCCGGTTGGCACGGACCAGCAGGTCGGCCAGCTGCTCCTGCCGGACGGCGAGCTGCTTGCGGCGGCGCAGGCCGGTAAGCAGCACGTACAGCACGGCGCCGGCCACGAGGACGCCGGCTGCAACAGCCAACAGCGGCAGTGCAGAGCCGCTGCCGCTGGCAGGCCGGCTTGGGGCGGTGTTCACCGTCCCGGCGCCCGGAGCGCCGGAAGTGCCGCTGCCCGGAGCGCCGGAAGTGCCGCTGCCCGGAGCGCCGGAAGTGCCGCCGCCCGGAGCGCCGGATGTGCCGCCGCTAAGCGTCTGGAGCTTCTCCATGACCGCAGCGATGCCTCCGGCGAAATCTCCCTCCCGGGCATAGGGAATGAAGTAGGTATCGAGCAGCCTGGTAATAGCGGCGCTTCCGGCGGTACCGCCGTCTGCCCGCGCCCAGCTGTCGATTCCGGCCTGCAGGCCGGAATTGTCGAAATTCAGTTCGACCGAGTTGTCGCCGGCTGAAATCAGCAGCAGTACATCCCGCATGGTAAGATTCCATGCTTCGGCGGCCGCGCCGGCATAATCGGCCGGATCGCTGCCGTCCAGGCTGTCGACGGTAAGCACATAAACCGTATATCGCTCCCCGGCGGCAGCGGACTCAAGCGCCGCTCTTTCCTGGGAGGAGAGCATCCCGGCGCTATCGGTAATCAATCCTTGCTGTGCTGGAAAGCCCGCGGCATGTACCGCAGGGAGCCATAGCAGACTGAGGAACAGAAACAGGGTGAAGGCTCTTTTCAAAGTGTCACGCTCCAATCTTGGGTTTGCCCGGAATCCGGACGGGACCGATATGTTCTGATTGTCTCTTCTTGTACTATACCATTAAACCTGTCCAGATCCGAAAACGCAGGCCCTGTACCCGGTCAATCGCCAAATACCGCGGTAGCGCAGAGCCTTCGCATGAATAACGGATCAGATGCTTTGCGGGGCACATGATTGTTTAGAGCAAAAAAGCCGCATCCCCAGTCAGGGAATACGGCTTAGTGATGAAGCAGTCTGTATATTACAATTAGCGCGGTTGCAGGCAGAGAATGTATTGCAGGCGCGATTTAATTTCTTTTTGCCATTTCAGATCTCCAATTTTTACAGCGAGATTGAGTAGATCCAGATAATCGTCAACCTGCAGCGCGGTACGGGTAGTGGCCGGGTTCATGGTTGTTCAGTCTCCTTTAACTCAATAATGATAATCATTATCAGCGGTAATCGTTAATGTTATTATCCACATTTTATAGGTAAAATGCAAGAGATAAATAAAGATTCTTACTTTTTTTCTTTCTTGCAAAACCGGGAGAGTTCTACATTTTGCCGCAATTACCGGGAGGGTAAGCAGGAACCTTACCATATTTTGTCGAATTAAGCTGTGAAACATGCTCATAGCCGATTTTTTGCAGAGAAAAAGGAGAATTACAATGAAGCGGTGTAAACTGTTGCTTCTGATTGGTGTTATCTCTATGCTTGCGTCTCCTGCTGCAGCTTATGCCGAGAGACAGGAGGTCAAGTACCAGGCAGAGCTGGACTATCCGCCATATAAGTATATGCTGAACGGATATCTGACGGGTTTTGATATCGATTTGACTAGTCTGATTTTTGACAAACAGGATTATAACATCAAATACAGCACGGGCGGCTGGGAGGATACGTATCGTTCGCTGAAGCGGGGAGAAATTGATACAGCCGGGCTGATGGTGGTTACCGAGGAGCGGAAAGAGGATGTCCTCTTCTCGAAGCCGGTGTTCAGGGATTACATCTCCGTGTATTCCCGGCAGGCGCTGAAGGCGGAAGTGAAGCTGCGTACGCTGAAGAACTTTACAATCGGCGTGGGCAAAGACCAATATTCGGAAGGCGTACTGCGGAACAAAGCCGGGATCAGCCAATACATAGAATACGATACGGTTCCGGAAGCACTCACAGCCCTGCAGGAAGGTGAAATCGACCTGCTCTTCGAGAACCAGGGTGTGGTCGATTATTTGATTGTGGAGCAGGGGCTGACCGGCAATATCGTCCGCAAGATGAGCAACCTGTTCCCGGAGGATGCGGCCTTCGGCGTCAGCAAGTCATCGCCGGAGCTTGTTACCTATATCAATGCCCGGCTGTCTCGTCTGCAGCGCTCCGGAGCCTTTGAAGAGCTGTATCAGAAGTACTTCTTTACGCATTCCGATTATTACGCCGCTAAGATACGCAACAGAGTGATATACGGTGCTGGAATTGTCCTCTGTCTGGCGGTGTTCGGCATCGTCTGTGCGCGGATGTATATCAGGCGCCTGCGGCGGACCATCCACGCGGAGCAGGAGTTCTTCGTGGATGTTATCGAGCATTCCGGAATGATTGTCTGGGCGGTGCTGGAGGACCGGCGGGTCATCCGCTTCAACCGCTATGCCAGGGCAGTGACCGGGCTGACGGAGAAGGAGGTGCTTGGCCGCAGTCTTGATGCTTTACCGGGTCTTGAAGGCAATGCTTCTGTACTCAGAGAGCTGCTGATCCGGGCTGTGTATCATGACTATGCCGCTAATGTGGAGCTCAGACTTCCGGAGCATTCGCCGGAGGCCAGGTATTACTCCTTCCGCACGACCCTGATTAAAGGGATGGACACGCAGGCCGGGGATATATACGTCCTGCTGGGAACGGATATTGATGAACGCAAGCAGAATGAGCTCAAGCTGCAGCAGAGCTACGAAGAGCTGGAAGCCACTTATGAGGAGCTGTCTGCAGCGGAGGTCGAGCTGCAGGATCAGCTGGGCAAGCTGGAAATCAGTGAACGCCGGTTCCGGGTAGCCTCCGAGGGCTCCGGGGCTTATATGTGGGAGCTGGACTCGAATAGCGGCTTATACAAGCTGTCGGACCGCTGGTATGATGTAATGGGCTATACGGAGGAGGAGATTAATTCCTTCGAGGGCGGCGTGCTGAGCCTCATTCACCCGGATGATCAGGAATCGGCCAATCAGGCGAGAAGAGATCATCTGGCCGGTCTGTCTCCGTTCTACGAAACCGAATACCGCATGCGCACGAAGGACAACCGCTACATATGGTTCGAGGTCAGAGGCAAGGCGATTGTGGACCCCAAGACCAAGGCCACCTTGTTCCTGGGCTCTTTGATCGACATCTCTACGCGTAAGCAGGCCGAATTCAAGCTGAGCAGCAGCTATCAGGAGCTGGAGGCTACGTATGAGCAATTGACGGCGACCCAGCAGGAGCTGGTGGAACAGTACGAGGTGCTGCTGGAAAGCCAGAAGAATATGCACCGCCTGGCTTATATGGATTCGCTGAGCAATCTCCCGAACCGGATCAGTCTGCTGGAGACCATGGAGAATTACTTCCGGCGGCCGGGAGGCAAGGCGGCGCTGCTATTCGTCGACACCGACAATTTTAAATATATCAATGATACCCTGGGGCATAAATCAGGCGATGTCCTGATCCGCAAGGCCAGTGAACGGCTGCAGTCGCTGGTTGGCGAGGGGGCGATGCTGTCCCGGCTGGGCGGCGACGAATTTGTCGTCTTCGTCAAAGATGCGCACAACCGTAAGGATGTGCTGAGTCTGGCCGACAATATTATGCGGGCGTTCCGCAAATCTTTTCTGATCGGTGAAAGTTATCTGTATGTATCGGTCAGCATCGGAATTTCCTTCTACCCGGAGGACGGCGCGACCACGGAAGAAATATTGAAGAACGCCGACGTAGCCATGTACCGCGCCAAAGAAGAGGGCAAGAGTACCTACGTGGTGTATGACAAGTCTATGCACACCGCCTTCAATGAACGGATGAATATCGAGAAGCATTTACGCAGCGCGATGAACAATAATGAGTTCGAGCTGCATTACCAGCCGCAGGTGGAGGTGTCTACCGGTCTGATTTCCGGGTTCGAGGCGCTGATCCGCTGGAACAGCCCTGTGCTGGGCTTTGTTTCACCGCTGTCCTTCATCAAGATTGCCGAGGACTCACGTCTGATCATTTATATCGGGGAGTGGGTGCTGCGTGAATCCGTCAGCTTTATGAAGAGCATTCATGACCGCACCGGTATTCCGTATAAAATTTCAGTCAATATCTCCATCATTCAGCTGCTGCAGGAGGATTTCGTTGAGATGGTGCTGGACAGCCTGAATGAGAGCGGGCTCGCCCCGAATTGCCTGGAGCTGGAGATTACGGAGTCCATCTTTATGGAATCCTTTGAGAGCACGGTGAGCAAGCTGGAGTTCCTCAGATCACGCGGAATCAGGATTGCCCTGGATGATTTCGGAACGGGGTATTCCTCGCTCAGTTATTTGCAGCAGCTGCCGATTTCCACGCTCAAAATGGATAAAATCTTCATTGATTCGCTGGCGGACAAGGAGTTCAGCCAATCATTCATCCAGACCATTATTCTGCTCGGTCACAAAATCGGGCTGGACGTCGTAGCTGAAGGAGTGGAAGTGGCGGGCCAATGGGCCTTCCTTAAAGAAGCGGGCTGCGACAAGATTCAGGGCTATTTCGTCAGCCGGCCGGTGCCGCAGCGCGGGGTAATCGGGCTGCTGCAATCGCGCGATCGTTATGGGGAAACAGATGGTGATGAAGCTTAATCATTAGATTACGGAACAAGCGGGCCCGGGAACATTGCGTTCTCCGGGCCCGCTTGTTATATGTTTGCTGTGAATGCTCACGCTACAGCGTGACAATTTTATTCTTCCCGGTCTTCTTGGCTTCGTAGAGGGCGTCATCGGCCTTCTGAAAGGTTGAGCTCTTGGAATCGGCCCCATCATAGTTATGCATCCCGATGCTTACCGTGACGGAATGTCCGTCCATCTCGGCCACAGGAGCCTGGGCGATACCCTCCAGCACCCGCTGCATAATCTCCCGGGATTCCTCATACGGCTTGGCGGTCAAAATGACCACAAACTCCTCTCCGCCATAGCGGGCGGCGAAGTCATCCGTGCCGATATGCTTGAGAAGAATGGCCGCAACCTGCTTCAGGACCACATCGCCCACCCAGTGCCCGTACCGGTCATTGACCTGCTTGAAATTGTCGATATCCAGCACGGCCAGCTGCATCGGGAAAGGATTGCCCTGCTGATGCTCAATCAGCCAACCAAGATATTCGTGAAAGGTCTTATGATTGTACAAATCAGTCAAGGGGTCAATCTTGGACAGGCGATCCATGATAATATTCTGTATCCGCAGGTCCTGCTCGGCTTTGACCGAGCTGGCCAGCGACTGCATCAGATCCCGCCCGCGGGCGATGATGCCGAAGCCCGCCGATGCCGTGCCGGCAAAGATAACGGCGATAATGATATTCTCGATGCGCAGCGTGTAGTCATAGGGCGATGTATTGATGAACAAGAGAATGAGATAGAGAAGACAAACCGATGACGAAGCCATCAGATAGGCTTTGTTCACATAAATCATGGAAACCAGCAGCGGAAGCAGCATAATGAGCGGTTTGGCATGATAATCCATGCTTAGATTTCCGATCATCAAGAAGGCGTAGATATGGCTGGCAACAATGATGGCGAACTCGGCATGCTGCGGCAGGCGCCGGTGAATGAGCTCCAGAGTCAGAATCAGCAGGCCGATCAGTGAATCGGGAATCAGCATATGGAAAATGTAATACCGGCTCCCGGAGAACTGGGGGAGCTGTCCCCACATCGAGAAGGAGACGAACAACTGGCTTGCCAGATAGACCAGCAGAACAAGCCAGAAGGAATTGAGCAGCACGCGGTTCCAATAGGTTTGGCGAGGAGTTGACGGCGGTTGATGCATAAGCTTTTCCTCTTTTCAGAGTGGCGGTAGACGTTTCACTGATTGTATATATTCGACAATGGGTCTTTATTCCCTGCTAAACAGTGACTTTAGGATAATGTTCGTGTTTTGATGACTATTGACATATAATATTAGCGTATTAGTGTAATTTTAAGTAAAAATACGAATTATAAATACGATATTCATTGACATATTCGTTTGTTTTCGTTATTATTCTTGTTGTCTTAATCCAACAGATCAATCTGTTCGTATATCCTCAAAGATAAGGTTTGGGGGTTTCTACAGGGAACCGTAAATTCCTGGCTACGAATAGGGTGCATTTTGCATACCTATGAAGCGGCCGGGATTTTTTGTGTCGTGTGTCGGAAACCGGAAACAGATGCTGAATCGGCATCCATACAAAAGCCGCTCTTTGCGGGGTATCTAACAGGAGGAACATATAAGCTATGAGTAAATATGATGTGATTGTCGTTGGCGCCGGCCCGGCCGGAATCTTCGCCTGCTATGAGCTGAGCCGCCAGGCGCCCGATCTTAAGGTGCTGCTGGTGGACAAGGGACATGATATCTACCGCCGCAGCTGCCCGATTCTGGAGGAGAAGATTAAGCTCTGTCCGCCCGCATCCGGGCGCAAGGAATTTGCCGGCTGTCTTCCGGCCTGCTCCATTACCGCCGGGTTCGGCGGGGCCGGAGCCTACAGCGACGGCAAGTTTAATATTACAACTGAATTCGGCGGCTGGCTGAATGACTATCTCGCACCTTCCAAGGTGCTGGAGCTGATTGAATATGTCGACTCCATTAACCTGGAGCATGGAGCCACACCGGTCGTCACCGACCCGACCACCGACCGCATCCGCGATATCGAGCAGCGGGGGTATGCCGCCGGTCTCAAGCTGCTGCGGGCCCAGGTACGCCATCTTGGCACTGAGCAGAATCTGGAGATTCTTAAATCCATCTATGAGCATTTGAAGACACGCATCGATATGCTGTTCAAGAGCGAGGTTGCTGATATCATCACCGTCAAGGCAGACGGAACACACCGGATTACGGGAATCACGCTGAAGAACGGGGAGAGCTACGAGGCGGATATGGTCATGATCGCTCCGGGGCGCGATGGTTCGGCCTGGCTTACCGAGGTGCTGAAGAAGCGGCGCCTGAAGATGTACAACAACCAGGTCGATGTCGGCGTCAGAGTGGAGACGTCGGATGTCGTGATGCGTGAAATCAATGAGCATCTCTATGAAGGGAAATTCATCTACAATACATCTGTAGGCACGCGGGTACGCACGTTCTGCAGCAATCCTTCGGGACATGTCGTTGTCGAGAACCACAGCGGCATTATGGCAGCGAACGGACACTCCTACAAAGATCCGGCACTCGGCTCCCGGAATACCAACTTTGCACTGCTGGTATCCCATACGTTCACCGAGCCGTTCGACAAGCCCAATGAATACGCGCGGGAAATCTGCAAGCGGGCCAATGATTTATCGAGCGGCGGTGTCATTGTGCAAAAGTACGGCGATATTCTGCGCGGCAGACGCTCCACGGAAACACGGATCAAGGAAGGCTTCCTGGAGCCGACGCTGAAGGAAGCGGTCCCTGGCGATCTGGGGCTTGTCCTGCCGTACATCACCATGAAGAGTCTGATCGAAATGGTGGAGGCGCTGGAAAAAGTGACACCGGGCATCGCCTCCGAGCACACGCTCTTCTACGGCGTGGAGGCCAAATTCTATTCCGCCCGTCCGAAGCTTGCCGAGACACTGGAGACGGAAATCTCCGGGCTCTACTGCGGCGGTGACGGGGCAGGCATTACCCGCGGGCTGGCCCAGGCCGGAGCGGCCGGGGTGTGGGTTGCCCGCAAGATGGTGGAACGTGCAGCCAGCCGGGCTGCCGTCCACTAAGGTCTGCCCGGAACAAACCTGACATAAGAGCTGTCCAATGTGCCGGATATGGCATGGACAGTTCTTTTTTTGTAGATAAGAGTTTACCGTTTGTACAATATTTGCGCAGGATATCATTTCCTTTATGAAACTCGGCTGATATAATGTTAGGAATTATAACGTGATAGAGTGGAGTGGACGAAAATGCGTGTTCGCCGGGGGAAAGCTGTCTTGGTAGTGCTGCTGTTGCTGCTGGTTGGTCTTTATGGATTATGGGTGGATATGAACCTGATCCATAAGCTGGTATATCTGCTCCTGACGGGCGGTCTGGCAGGGATAGCTTATACTGTATACCGTGGAGGACTGCAGCAGAAGCTGGAGCTGGCCGAATCAGAGGATAAGGTGGAACGGCTTGGCAACGAGATTGTAGTCACATCGGACCGGCTGCATGGAGCGCTGGAGGAGATCAACCGTCATACGGAGAGTCTGCAGCAGACGGCCGACTACTCCCATGCCTATGAAATCGGGCTGCAGGCCCGCAGCAATGAAGCGAAAGCTAACATAGAAGACGCGTTCGCCACGATGGAGGGAGTTGCCGCGGTAACACGACATATCGAGGAGCTGACGAAGCGGCTCGGATCAACTATGTCAGCAACCCGGCAGGGGATGGACGACATGCTTGCTTCCCTCAAGAATACGGATGCGGTCATGGCGCAGCTTCAGGACCAGAGTGGGGACATGCAGAGCAAGTTCGCGGCCCTTAGCGGCCGGATCGCCATGGTTGAGGAGATTAACGCGCTGCTTGTGGGGATCGTCAATGAGACCTCGCTGCTCGCGCTGAATGCTTCCATTGAAGCGGCCAGAGCCGGAGAGCAGGGGCGCGGCTTTGCCGTAGTCGCCGACCGGATCAGACAGCTGGCCGACCAGAGCCGCAGCTCAGTGGAACGCTCCTCGGCAGTGCTGCTGGATATTAACACCGGCGTCCGCCAGGTGCTGGAGTCTGTCGCCAAAGAGCAGGCTGCCGTACAGCAGGGAGTGGGCGAGGTAACGACCGTAAAGCAGCGGCTGTCCGACATTTCCGGGCAGATCGCAGAGGTGGGCGCAGCCGTTGCTGATACCGTAGACGCCGCTGCACGCCAGAGTGTTCTGATCGGTGAGGTGACGGGCGAGCTGCGCGGAGCGGTAGCCATCGTCAATGAGACGATTGCCAATGTCGATTCCACGCTGGAGCAGGTGACCCGTCAGCGGACACAGATCAGCCAGTTGAACGGAATCAGCGCGAATCTGCTGGAGGAATCGCAGGCGCTGCAGCAATCGGTGAACAGCATCGCCGGGCGGGAAGCCGTCAATCTGGACCGGTATGCCGCCCGGCTTGACGAGATGCAGGGGCTCCTGGCTGAGATTGCAGGCAGAGCTGAATTGGTTATTCCTGACAGCGACGGACACGGCCGCGTTCTGACCGCCTGCCTGCAGCAGACGCCGGATGTGCAGGCCATCTGGTCCAACCGCACGGACGGCACCTTTATCTTCTCCGAGCCGGCGGCGGGGCTGCTGAACGCCAAGCGGCGGGATTGGTGGAGCGGAGCGATGAACGAAGGGCAATATGTATCGCAGCCTTATGTCTCCGCCATTACCAAGCGCTCCTGCATCACGCTGTCGCGGGCGATCCGTGACAGCCGGGGTGATGTGGTCGGCGTGGTGGGGATAGATCTGGCTGTATAGCGCTCGGGGGGCGTACATCAGAAGCAAGGGCGTCTCCGCATTAGCCGGAGGCGCCCTTGTTAATAGACAGGTAGGAGTTAAATGGAAGCACGAGGGTGAATGGACGCGTGAAGGTGAATGGAAGTTGAAAGTAAATAGAAGCAAAGGGAAGAATGAACGCGTGAAGGTAAATGGAAGCACGAAGGTAAATGGAAGCACGAAGGTAAATGGATGCGTGAAGGTAAATGGAAGTTGAAAGTAAATAGAAGCAAAGAGAAGAATGGACGCATGAATGAAGGTAAATGGAAACATGAAGGTAATGGAAGCACGAAGGTAAATGGAAGCATGAAGGTGAAGAATAGCATGTCCATCAAGGGGGAAGAAGCTCCGGAAGGTGTAAATTTAGGGAATTCAGGGTCGAATGTCCATCAAGGGAGAAGAGGCTCCTGAAAGCGTGTAAATTAGGAAATTCAGAGCCGAATAGCGCCGGAAACTGAAGCTTTACTTACCACACTAACTTAGCCAGGACTAAGCCTCGTATAAATTCATTCGTTACATGGACATAGTTGGATTTTGGCACACTAATTTCGCGATTTGCGCGGATTTCGGCGATCTAGTTTGATTATCGCCACTTAATTTGGGTCCATTTAGCGTAATCAGATGGCGTAAAATAAGTTGTGTACCAAGATTTGGGGCCTAGTCAGGCAACAAAAAAGTAGGGTATTCTCGGGATTGTTGAAGTCCACCAAGAAA
>NZ_VWRQ01000015.1 GCF_008635795.1 Paenibacillus tepidiphilus
TCCCTACTGCTGCCTCCCGTAGGAGTCTGGGCCGTGTCTCAGTCCCAGTGTGGCCGTTCACCCTCTCAGGTCGGCTACGCATCGTCGCCTTGGTGGGCCGTTACCCCACCAACTAGCTAATGCGCCGCAGGCCCATCCCTTAGTGACAGATTGCTCCGCCTTTCATTCTTCCGCCATGCAGCCAAAGAAATTATCCGGTATTAGCTACCGTTTCCGGTAGTTATCCCAGTCCAAGGGGCAGGTTGCCTACGTGTTACTCACCCGTCCGCCGCTAAGTTAATCAGGAGCAAGCTCCTTCATAACTCCGCTCGACTTGCATGTATTAGGCACGCCGCCAGCGTTCGTCCTGAGCCAGGATCAAACTCTCCAATAAGGTTGTCCCGAATCGGCGTTAACCGTTCAGAACTTTATCGAATAAGCTGATAGCTCATTTTGAAACTGACGAGAATAAATTCTCATTTTGGAATCACCGAAGTGATTTCCGATACTCACTCGTTGTTCAGTTTTCAAAGATCAACATTGTTGCGTTCGATCAATTTCTTATCACCAGCAACTCTTATACTATATCATATCCAACCGATCATTGCAAGCTCTTTTTTAATTTCTTATTTCGAGCAATTATTTGATCTTTCTTGGCCGGAATTAGAATATACCATGTATACAGAATCATTGCAAGTATTTTTTTGAATAAATTATAAAAGCCGTGCTTCCTGCTTTACCTATCTTATTGGGGCAAACAGGTCTCACGGCTAAATCATATAGTATGGACTACCCTAAGCAATAATCTCCATGATGTATAACTCCCGCTCCAGCATCAGATTCACAATTTGCCCCTCAACTTGCACCATAGGCCGGGTCGGGTTACTGCGGTCTGTAAAAATAATCTCACCATGGCGTCCGTCGCTCAGACGAATCCGGGTTCCGTTGTAGAGATCTGTAGTCTTCTGGATGAAGGTCTGCACAATGACCGGGTCGAGCTTACCGAAGCTCTCCTTCTGCAGCTGCTCTAATACCAGATAAGGGGACTGTGCTCTTCTGTAGGCCTTTTCCAGTGTCATGGCGTGAAAAATATCGGCTACCGCGACAATCTTCGCATAGAAATGAATCTGGCTGCCTTCCAGACGCAGCGGATAGCCTGTGCCGTCAATCTTTTCATGATGCTGCAGTGCCGATAACCGGACGCCCTCATTGATGGCTGTTACGTTACGCAGTAATTGGTATCCGTATGTGGTGTGCCGCCGAACCTCATCCAGCTCAGAGGAGGTCAGCGGTGTGGGCTTCTGCAATAATGCGGAATCTACCTTCACATTTCCGATATCATGCAGCAGACCGGCAAAGGCCGCCTGCATCCAATCTTTTTGGGGATGGCCGCACCACTGGGCAATTCTATAGGAGGTTAGTGCCGATAATACGGCATTATGATAGTTATAATCCTGATCTGCGATCACCCGCGGGGTGAACTTCAGTACATGGTAATCCTTTAGCTGACCTATTAACGCTTCAAGCTGCCCTCTCAACTCCAGAATTGGCAGCGGAGCCGCGGCGGCAGACTGGTATATTTTCTTGATCAGCAGCAGCATTTTCTCGTACTCGTCATGAAGCGAAGATACACTCCTTGACAGCAGTGCTTCATTGATGGTGGCACCGGGCTTTACTGCAGGCTGTTTGGCAACCGGCTTAACCGGCTCAGCCGGCTTGTTGTCCCCTTGTGCGCCTTCAATCTCCACCTGCTGGATCAGGAAGGCCTGCATAATTTCAATATCGCGCGGCAGCACTATTTTACCTTTGGTGAATAGCGTTCCGCCCAGCGGGGTAATCACATCCTGAATAATCTTTGAACCTAATTTAATTTCTGCTACGGATACACTTGGCATACATTCAGCCCCTCTACTTCATGACACGGTGTTGAAACCAATCTGCTTAATATGAATGCTTTAATTATAGTATGGAAGGCTCTAAGCGACTAGATAGCGCGGCGGTCCGACTGAACTTTATTTTTGGTCCTGATTGGCGAATAAAAAAGCACAGATTTCGCCTGAACGAAACCTGTGCTGTATATCTGCTTACTCCAAATTATCTTCCGTGCTATCTTCACTTTGTTCTGGAGCCGTTTCCGATGTTGTTTCCGCAGCCGATTCCCCGGCTTCCTCATTGCCCGCCATTTCCAGGCTCTCTTCCGGGAGCTCTTCTTCCTTATCGGCCCGGCAAAGGGTGGCCACAGCGTCATCCTCGCGGATATTGATCAGTCTAACACCCTGCGCATAACGGCCCATCGTGGATATTCCGTCCATGCTGGTGCGGATCAGCGTTCCGCTTGTGGTAATAATCATTAAATCCTCATCATCCTTAACGACCTTCAGGCCGACGACAAGGCCGTTCTTCTCCGTAAGATTGATTGTCTTGATTCCCTTGCCGCCCCGGGTCTGAGAGCGGTAATCCGCAGCAGGTGTACGCTTCCCGTAGCCTTTGGCAGTAACAATCAGGACGTCAAGTTCCTTGTCCACGCAGTCCATGCCGATGACATGGTCATCATCGTCCAGCGTAATGCCCTTAACGCCTGTGGCGCTGCGGCCCATCGAACGGACATCCGTCTCCGAGAAGGTAATGGACATTCCCTTGGCTGTACCGATAATCAGGTTCTGCTCTCCATCGGTCAGCTTAACCTCAATCAATGAATCTTCCTCACGCAGATGTATGGCAATCAGACCGCCCTTGCGGATGTTGGAGTAGTCTTCAAGCGGAGTCTTCTTCACAATGCCTTCACGCGTTGCAAAGAACAGATATTTGTCGCTGTCCGCTTCCTCCACCTGAATAACGGCACTGATCTTCTCACCCTGTTCGATCTGGATCAGGTTGATAATCGGCGTTCCCCGGGCAATTCGGCTGAGCTCCGGAATCTCATACGCTTTGATCCGGTACACCTTGCCCTTATCGGTAAAGAACATAAGGTAATTATGGGAGTTGCTGACGAACAGATGCTCCACAAAGTCCTCATCTTTGGTATCCATCCCGATGACGCCGCGTCCGCCGCGCTTCTGGCTGCGGTAAGTGTTAACCGGCAAACGTTTGATGTAACCCGTATGCGTAACGGTTATAACTACCTCTTCACGCGGAATAAGGTCTTCATCGAGAATGCTCTCTTCGCCGACGGTAATCTCCGTACGACGTTCATCGCCGTATTTGTCGCGGATCTCCTGCAGCTCATCGTTGATGATCTCCAGTACCAGATGTTCGTTGGCCAGAATTTCCTTATACTCGGCAATTTTACCCATCAGCTCATTATATTCATTCTCGATCTTCTCGCGTTCCAGGCCGGTCAGGCGCTGCATCCGCATGTCGAGGATAGCCTGGGACTGTTCCAAGCTGAGATGGAATCGTTCCATTAAGCCTTCGCGTGCAATTTCAGTCGTGCGCGATGCCCGGATCAGGGCGATCACTTCGTCCAGATTGTCGAGCGCGATCCGCAGACCTTCCAGAATGTGTGCCCGTGCTTCGGCCTTCTTCAGATCAAAGATGGTCCGCCGCCGGATGACCTCAATCTGATGCTGTAAATAATGGTACAGTATATCGCGAAGATTAAGCACTTTCGGTTCATTATTAACAATAGCCAGCATGTTAATCCCGAACGTCGATTGCATCGCTGTATGCTTGTACAGATTGTTAAGCAGGACGCTTGGATTGACATCACGCCGCATTTCAATGACGATGCGCATACCGTTGCGGTCGGACTCGTCACGCAGGTCAGTAATGCCCTCAATACGCTTCTCCCGAACCAGCTCAGCGATCTTCTCGATCAGTCTGGCCTTATTGACCTGATAAGGAAGTTCATGCACAATGATGCGTGCCTTCCCGTTGTTGTCCTCAATGTCTGCTTTGGCACGCATGGTAACTGCCCCACGGCCCGTGCGGTAAGCTTGCCGGATGCCTTCACGTCCAAGGATATAACCTGCTGTCGGGAAGTCCGGTCCCTTAATATATTCCATCAATTCCATCGGGGTAATGTCAGGATTCTTGATCATCGCCTGTACGCCCTCGATCACTTCACCGAGGTTATGGGGCGGAATATTCGTAGCCATACCCACCGCGATCCCGGATACCCCATTGACGAGGAGGTTTGGAAAGCGGGCCGGCAACACGGCAGGCTCATGCTCCTCACCGTCATAGTTAGGCACGAAATCAACGGTATCTTTGTTCAGATCGCGCAGCATCTCGCCGGCGATTTTGGACAACCGGGCTTCGGTGTAACGCATGGCCGCAGCCATATCGCCGTCAATCGATCCAAAGTTGCCGTGTCCGTCTACAAGCATATATCGCATGGAGAAATCCTGCGCCATCCGTACCATCGTTTCATAAACCGCAGAATCACCATGAGGATGGTACTTACCAATGACCTCACCCACGATTCTTGCCGATTTCTTGTGAGGTTTATCCGAGAACATGCCTAGTTCCGACATTGCAAACATAATGCGTCGGTGAACAGGCTTCATTCCGTCCCGCACATCCGGTAAAGCCCGGCTGACAATAATGCTCATGGCGTAATCCATAAAGGATTCACGCATCTCCACACCAATGTCCCGATCTTTAATTTGCGGGTTATTTTGTTCAGCCATGAATTGCTGGACCTCCTTCAGTTAAAAACCGCTACCCTTAATTATATTACTTTCACAAAAACTGCACAATTAAACACGCTAGCTTCTGTGTGTCGATTGAATTTCTTTTTCGTCAGATAAGGGTATACGCCCTTTCCGCCAATGCGCATGGCACATAGACTATACAGACAAAAAGAGTAGTGATATGGCCCTGTTACAGTCAACAAAGACGTAACCCCATATCCTTATATTATACCATTGTTTAGCTTGCTTGTCCTGACATTTCAGCTTAGGTTTAACAGCCCGGCAACATTGAAGGAGGTACCTCATGAAGATTCAACGGGTGTCCAGTAAATGGGCCAAAACCAAAGTCATTCTGCAGAACCGCCTTCTGGCAGCCTACATTCCGGATACGCGAAAATACAGTCAGACATCCCTTCGGGAACTGCTTGAATTATACGAGACGGTATACATTAAGCCAGACAGGGGCACTTATGGAATCGGGGTCATGCGTGCCCAGCGGCGGCTGGTCAATCTGGAACCAAGCGGTCAGCAGTTGCTCTCCCCCTTAGCTCAATCAGAAGTTTATGAGGCGGCAGAACGCGTGGAGCCGAAACTCATGTACGTTCTGCGCTATGGTCTGGAGGCGGAAGCATTCACCAGTCTGGAGGAACTTCATGCCGCCATTATGCCCAAGCTGGGCAGGCGTACCTATCTGATTCAGCAAGGAATCGATCTGCTTCGCTACGAGGACCGGCCGTTTGATCTGCGGGTGCTCACGCAGCAGACTCCGGGCGGTGCCTGGGAAACGACCGGAATGCTGGGCAGATTGGCCGCACCGCAGAAGATTGTTACTAACTACCATAATGGCGGGAGTATTCATCAGGTAAAAACGCTGTTTAAGCCTCATATGTCTAAGCTGGAGATGCAAAATACGCTGCAGGAGCTGAAAGACTTGGGGGTTAAGATTGGCGCCCAGCTGCAAACCGCCTATCCGGGCATCAAGGAAATCGGCCTTGATGTGGCGCTTGATCAGCACCATGATCTGTGGCTGCTTGAGGTGAACACCTTGCCTGCGGTAATGGTGTTCAAGACGTTTCCGAACAAGGAGATTTACCGGCGGATTTACCGGTATGCCGTAGCCTACGGGCGTTTCCGGAAAGCACATTCCGCCCCGTCACGCAGCCGAAGGGCAGCTTCCAAACGCTAGTCAACCGCAAAAAGAACCTCCGGCTCACTATTAGCAGAACATAGGAGCGGAGGTTCTTCTTTCTATCGAATCTAAACTTATTAAGATTAAATATCCAGGTTGCGCACCGTTTGAGCATGCTCCTGAATAAAGTCGCGCCGCGGCTCGACATTGTCGCCCATGAGTGTGTCAAAGATGGCGTCGGCCAGAATGGCGTCTTCAATCGTCACCTGCAGCATACTGCGGCTCTCAGGGTCCATCGTTGTATCCCAGAGCTGAGTCGCGTTCATCTCTCCAAGGCCTTTGTAGCGCTGAACGTTGACCTTGGCGCCTTCACCGTAGGTGGCAATGATATCATCGCGTTCCTTCTCGGTTTGTGCATAGCGGATCACCTTGTTGCGCTCAATCTTGAACAGCGGCGGCTGAGCAATGTAGACAAATCCGGCATCGATAATCTTCCGCATGTAGCGGTAGAAGAAGGTTAACAGCAAGGTGCGGATATGAGCGCCGTCTACGTCGGCGTCGGTCATAATGACCACCTTGTGGTAACGGGCTTTGGCAATATCGAAATCATCGCCGATACCGGTGCCGAGAGCCGTGATAATCGCCCGGATTTCAGCATTGGACAATATGCGGTCCAGACGTGCCTTCTCAACGTTGAGGATCTTACCGCGCAGCGGAAGGATAGCCTGGAAGTGCCGGTCCCGTCCCTGCTTGGCCGATCCGCCTGCAGAGTCACCTTCGACAATGAACAGCTCACTGATGGAAGCATCCTTGGAGGAGCAGTCTGCCAGCTTGCCGGGCAGCGCACTGACTTCCAGGGCACTCTTGCGGCGGGTCAGCTCACGGGCCTTACGGGCCGCTTCACGTGCTCTGGAGGCCTGCAGGGCTTTATCCAGCACTTTGCGGGATACGGACGGGTTCTCATCCAGGAACTCCTGCAGCTTCTCACCGAACAAGGACTCCACAATTCCGCGCACTTCACTGTTCCCCAGCTTGGTCTTGGTCTGGCCTTCGAACTGCGGCTCAGGAATCTTGACCGAGATAATAGCCGTCAGGCCTTCACGCACATCGTCACCGGTCAGATTGGAGTTGCTGTCCTTGATTACGCCGGTCTTGCGTGCATAATCGTTAATAATTCGCGTCAGCGCGCTCTTGAAGCCGGATTCGTGCGTGCCGCCTTCGTGCGTGTTGATATTATTGGCGAAAGAATAAATGTTCTCTGTATAAGAATCGTTATATTGTAAAGCGACCTCCACCTGGATCATATCCCGTGCGCCTTCCACGTAGATCGGTTCCTCATGCAGCGCTTCTTTTTTCTCGTTCAGATATTTCACGTATTCCACAATACCGCCGTCGTACCGGAAGGTGTTCGAGGCACCGGTCCGTTCGTCGAGAAGCGAAAGCTCAATTCCCTTGTTAAGGAACGCCAGCTCGCGGATACGGGTAAGCAGCGTAGTATAGTCATAGACTGTGGTTTCGGTGAAAATCTCCGGATCGGGGTGGAATTTCGTAGTGGTACCCGTCTCCTCTGAATCCCCGATAATCTGAATATCATATTGCGGTGCACCGCGTCTATATTCCTGCCGGTATACATGTCCGTCACGTTTGACGGTGACTTCCACACGCTCCGACAAGGCGTTAACGACCGAAATCCCTACACCGTGAAGACCGCCGGATACTTTGTACCCGCCGCCGCCGAATTTACCGCCTGCATGAAGAACGGTCATGACGACTTCCAGCGTCGATTTCTTCAGCTTTACGTTCTCGCCGACAGGAATACCCCGCCCGTTATCGATAACCGTAATGCTGTTATCCTCATGAATAATCACTTGGATCCGGTCGCAGAAGCCCGCGAGCGCTTCATCGATACTGTTATCGACAACCTCCCAAACCAGATGATGCAGGCCTTTGGCGCTGGTAGAGCCAATGTACATACCGGGACGTTTCCGGACAGCCTCCAGCCCTTCGAGCACCTGAATCTGGCTTTCATCATATGTCGGTTGATTCATTGACAATGCCTTCACCTACTTCTTTCTGATGATCTCTTGAAACACACACAATCTTATAATTCCAGCAGCGTTCTGGCTCTTTTCTGGAGAGTGGAGGAGGAAATAGGGGAATAATAGACCGTATTCTTCGTGACGATAATAGACTTCGCTTCTTCATCGCCAATGCGTTCCAGACGTTTGTCCTGCTGGGAATGAACCATAAACTGCTTGGACACCTTGGAAGATTTCTCGATCGAGATGTCAAAAATCGCAATCAGCTCCGAGGATCGGATAACCTTCTCCCCGCCCAAATGAATATACATGATCTGCCTCCGCTCTCTAATGCTCCACTTCGCCACTCTTCACGTGATACAGGTTCGAGCCTTTTAGCTTATCTGTGTTTAAACCCTCCACACCGGTAGCAGTGATAAAGGTCTGTACTTTGCTTTGAAACGTCTCGATCAGTTGGGTCTGGCGGAAAGGGTCCAGCTCCGAGAGCACATCGTCCAGCAGCAGCACCGGATACTCTCCGATCTCCTCGTGAATCAGCTCAATCTCGGCCAATTTCAGCGATAAGGCCGTAGTGCGCTGCTGTCCCTGGGAACCGTATACCTGCGCTTCTCTGCCGTTGATAAAAAAGGACAGGTCATCCCGGTGGGGGCCCGTCAGCGTCATACCGCGCCTGATTTCCTGTTCTCTCGTTTGTGATAACTTTAACATAAATTTGTCTAATAAGACAGCTTCATCTTCCGTATCACGATCTCCAAAAGAAGGCACGTAATGCAGTTTCAGCTCTTCTCCGCCGCTTGTTATGCTGCGGTGAATGTCTTCCGCCCACTTCTGCAGCTTTTTTATGAATTGTTTCCTCTTTTGGACAATTTTAACACCATGCTCCGCAAGTTGAATATCCCAGATCTCGAGCAGATCCTTGGCCGACCCTTCTTTACCCCACAGCTGCTTCAGCAGATTGCCCCGCTGGAGCAGTACCTTCTGGTATTGCTGCAGATGAAAAAGATAGCTTGGCTGGACCTGTCCGATTTCCATATCAAGAAAGCGCCGCCGGATTCCGGGGGTGCCTTTAACGATCTCCAGATCCTCGGGGGCAAACATCACGACATTGAGCGAGCCGATAAATTCGCTGAGCCGGCGCTGCTCCAGTCCATTAATCTTGGCCTTCTTGCCCTGTGCCGACAAGATCAATTCCAGCTTCAAATTCCCGTATTTACGCTCCACTTCGCAAGCAATATGCGCGGAGCCCCCTGGCGCCTCGAACGCAATCAATTCCCGGTCTTTGGATGTACGGTGGCTCTTGGTCATAGCCAGAACATACAGGGCCTCCATCAGGTTCGTTTTGCCCTGGGCATTCTGACCGAGGATCAGGTTGACATCGCCCAGATTCTCCAGACGCAGCAGTCCGTAGTTCCGGTAATACTGCAGACCGATATTTTTAACAAACACGAAACCCTGCCTCCCCGAGTGGTCTACTCTTCAGTTCCGCCGCCTTCGACGACGAAAGCGCCTTGATCCTGAACCTCTATTGTATCACCCGGATACAGCTTTCGGCCACGCCGATCTTCCTGTTCCCCGTTTACACGCACATGTCCTTCTTGCAGCAGCGCTTTGGCCATACCGCCTGTGGATACACAATCCGCGAGCTTCAGAAACGAGTCCAGCTTAATATATCCACTGTGGATAAGTATTTTTTTCATGAGAAATAATCCTTTCCACCGGTTATCCACAAGTCTTCAAACGTATGGATCCGGTGTTAATTGGTTGTACGGTAAGGCAGAATGACATACAGGCTGCGGCTGTCATCAAGCGGCTTCAGGATAATCGGGCTCATCATGCCGGTAAAGGCGATCAGCAGCTGCTCGCTTTCCACCACTTTGAGGACATCCAGCATATATTTCGAGTTGAAGGAGATTTTCAGCGGTTCACCTTTGAAATCAATAACTTCCAGTTCTTCACGCACCTTGCCGAGATCGGAGGAGCTTGAGGAAATTTCGACATCGCCATTCTCCAGCGTCTGCATGCGAACAATGTTCGTCTTCTCTTCACGGGACAGAAGATAGGCGCGATCGATGGAATCGGTCAGCTTTTTTGTATCCAAAGTCAGTTCTGTTTTGTAAGCTGTCGGAATAATTCTAGAAGTATCCGGATAAACCCCGTCCAGAATGCGCGAATAGAACAGCACTTTGTCGAGTTTAAACAGTACCTGGTTATCGGCTACGACAATATCCACGAGCATGTTCTGGTCCGGAATGATTTTGCTCAGTTCGTTCAGCGTCTTGCCGGCGATGACGACATTGCTGAAGTTGACATTCTCTGTGCTCTCCAAATGGGCGGCGCGGGTGGCCAGGCGGTGACGGTCGGTGGCGGTGAATTTAAATTCGTTATCATGAAGATTCCACAGAATGCCTGTCAGAATCGGTGTCGTTTCCTGGGTAGAGATCGAGAATGCGGTCTGCTTGATCATATTCTTCAGCAAATCTCCAGGTATCGAAATGGTCTCATTCTCTTCAATGTTCGGGAGTACGGGAAATTCCTCAGGATCAAGGCCGACGATCTGGATCTCGGTGGAACCGGAGGAAATATAGGTTTGAAAGCCTTCTTTGACTTCCATGTGAATTTCTTTGGACGGCAGCTTCTTAATAATTTCAACGAAGAATTTGGCCGGAAGCACCACACTGCCGGGCTGATCCACTTTGACGATGGTCTGGCTGTCATTCTCTGCAGGGATGAAGGATTGGATGGAAATATCCGTGTCGCTTGCAGTCAGGGTTACGCCCTGGTAGCCGACTTCGAATTTGATGCCGGTGAGAATGGGGATGGTCGTGCGGCTGGAAATAGCCTTGGATACATGTCCGATTGCTTCGTTGAGTTCATTTTTAAGAATGCTGATTTTCATGATTTCACTCCTAGCTCGAAAATTGGAAATGGGCACTGCCTGATTCTCTTCTGTCCACGCTTTAGGAAGAAGAATATTTATAGTTATTTAATAGTATTAGTAGTAGGGGCGACGTTTATGTGGATAACTGGGCAAAGCGCATAAAATTAAGCCTACCCACATGTGTATAGATTGTGTATAGGCTTGTTATTCCTTTCAGGAAGGATTTTTAATTTTCTCCGCTAAATTGTTTACCACTTTGTACAGCTCCTGGTCTACCTTAAGGGACTGGGTGATCTTCTCATGCGCATGAATGACTGTCGTATGGTCTCTTCCCCCGAAGGCTTCTCCGATCTTGGGCAGTGAATAGTCGGTCAGCTCGCGGGACAGATACATGGCGATTTGCCGCGGAAAAGCTACGGCCTTAGTCCGCTTGCGCGCCTTAAAGTCCTCCATCCGCAGATTGTAATACTCGCCGACCTTTTGCTGAATATCACCGATCGTAATCATCTTCGGCCGGCTGGACGGAATGATATCCTTCAGCGCTTCGGCAGCCAGATGCGTTGTCACATCCTGGTTCGTCAATGACGAATAGGCGACTACCCGGATTAGCGCGCCTTCAAGCTCGCGGATGTTGGTGTCGATCTGATTGGCAATATACATCATGGCTTCGTTCGGGATATCCAGGTTCTCCGCTTTGGCCTTCTTGCGCAAAATGGCGATCCGCGTCTCCAGATCCGGAGGCTGAATATCGGTAATAAGTCCCCATTCGAACCGGGATCTCAGCCGTTCCTCCAGAGTGGGGATTTCCTTGGGTGGACGGTCACTGGAGATGATGATCTGCTTGCGTTCCTCATGGAGCGCGTTAAACGTATGGAAAAATTCCTCCTGCGTCGATTCCTTGCCGGCCAGGAATTGAATATCGTCAATCAGCAATATGTCAACGTTGCGGTATTTGTTGCGAAAGCTTTCGCCGCGGTTGTCACGGATGGAGTTGATGAATTCATTCGTAAATTTCTCGGACGAGATGTAGATCACCTTATGGTTGGGGTTGTGCTCCAGCACATAGTGTCCAATGGCATGCATCAGATGGGTCTTGCCGAGACCTACGCCGCCGTACAGAAACAGCGGATTATAGGCTTTGGCGGGCGCTTCGGCGACAGCCAGGGAAGCTGCGTGAGCGAAACGGTTGCCGGAACCGATGACGAAAGTGTCGAAGGTGTATTTGGGATTCAGCAGATGGGTCTGCGCCTCTTCGCGCAATACCGCAGGCGAAGCAGCCATTGGCTGTACGACGGGTTCTGCCGGCTTGTTCTCCTCAATGACAAATCTGACGTCGACCTGTTCTCCGGTCACCTCATAAACTGTTGCCCCCACAAGCTTGGTGTAGCGGCTTTCCAGCCATTCGACAGCAAAGGTGGTGGGTGCCGAGATGATCAGGCCCTGCGGACTGAAGCTGATAGCTTTCGTCGCCTTAAACCAGGTATCAAAGCTCGGCTTGCTCAGTTTGGTTTGGATAATTGATAAAATTTGCTGCCATAATTCGGAAGTATGGCTGTCCACAGACTGTCACTCCTTTAAATCTTCCAAATGTGGCGTCAGCCAAGAAGTGGAAATGTCGAAGAAAATGGGTTTGTGCTGCATCTTATCCCCAATATGCAATATAAAGAGACAAAAAAATATGGATAAATTTGATTTGTTCACAACTTTATCCACAGCTTGTTGATAATTTATAGAACAAACAAATCTATTCACATTCAAAAGTAATACCATCATAGCAAAACCACCCTTGTTTTTCAATGAGCCCCGCCATTTTATCCACAAATTCAATCACTTGTGTATAATTCTTAAGCACACCACTACATATTGTTGATAATTTGTTCATGGTTCGACAAGTTCCGGCATGTGGATGATTTTTTTATACACAAGTTGTGCGCAATCGTTGGCAGTCGACTTTATTCTTTAATCACAGGTGGATAACTGCCGAACCCTGTGGATTGCTGTAACCGGCGCAGTGGATTATGGATAATGAGAATTGAAAAGAGGGAGAGGACTGTCTTTTTGAGGTTGACTTTTCGGTGGAAGTTATGGTTAAATATATAAAGGTGTTTTCTGTGAGGATATACCGCGTTTAAATTGATGATAAGAAATGATACTGTCCTTAAATAAAGGGCGGCTTAGTCCGTTTCTGCTAAATATGACAGTAATAAGTTTCCTGTAAGGGAGGTGCAATACATGAGACCAACGTTCAAACCGAATGTAAGCAAACGCAAGAAGGTACATGGTTTCCGCAAAAGAATGAGCACAAAGAACGGCCGTAAAGTGCTGGCAGCCCGCCGCCTGAAAGGCAGAAAAGTTCTGAGTGCGTAAGGTTAGGCCGCTTGGGACCACTGCCGTGGTCCTTTTTTAAAATGAGCACACCCCACTCAGGTGGGGTTCTTTTAGATATATGGAGGAAACGGACCGGCGAACGGATGGTTTCCTTCTATATATAGTGCCCCGGGAACGGACATGCTTCTCCAGTGAGGGAGCGGGCGGCCGTTTCTTCTTGTTGCTAAGCCATTGTATAAGCTCTGCAGAGGATGCCATGCCGCACTTTGCGGAGCTTTTTTACTGTTCTTTTGATCTCAAACGGCGCTCTGGCGCTGCGGTTTACCGCTGTGTTTCATTGCCCATACTATATTAGTAGCAAATTTGCCGGAATGATGAACATCCGGTCTTGGAATAGGAGATTCCCGTGCACAAAAGTTTACGATTACGAAACCGTGCCGACTTCAGCCGCGTATACCGCCATGGGAAGTCATTTGCCAATCACCAATTTGTAGTGTATTGGTTCAGTAGAAAAGAGGTGGAGCGGTTCCGGCTGGGTGTGTCGGTCAGCAAGAAGGTCGGAAATGCCGTTGTACGCAACCGGATGCGGAGGCTCGTGAAGGAGATTATCCGACATCACGAAGACGAGATTGCCGGCGGTCTGGATATGGTATTTATCGTAAGAAAAGGAGCGCTCTCCATGAATTACGCCGAACTCGAGAAAAGTGCGCTTCATGTGCTGCGCAAAGCCAAG
The DNA here is from genome assembly GCF_008635795.1 of Paenibacillus tepidiphilus. Classification (GTDB taxonomy): domain Bacteria; phylum Bacillota; class Bacilli; order Paenibacillales; family Paenibacillaceae; genus Paenibacillus_AQ; species Paenibacillus_AQ tepidiphilus. Next base: position 13,721 of record NZ_VWRQ01000015.1, read on the forward strand.
CTGCTCAAGGCTTCACGTAAGTGATGCCTCCCGAAGAGGCTTGTTTATTTGTATTCATAATTATGGTATGATTTACGGTGCAATGGAATGTTTAAGAGAGGGGTTTTGAGGTGTCTCTATTGAAGACTAAACGAGGAAAACAGTTTCTCCTCCTCGGGGTATTGGTATTGCTGATTGCTGTTCTATCCGGGTGCGCACCTTCATCAACGGTAACGCATACCACGGAAGATTTGAAGAACGGAGGCTTTTGGCAGAGTAATGTTGTGTACTACTTCGCCATCGCCCTTGATACGTTTGCCAAATGGTTTAACGGACAGTATGGACTAGCCGTCCTTGTTATGGTGATTATCGTGCGTACGCTGATTCTGCCGCTTACCCTCAAACAGGTAAGAAGCTCGCGTGCGATGCAGGCCATTCAGCCGGAGCTCCAGAAGATCCAGAAAAAATATAAAGATCAGCCGGAAAAAGTGCAGCAGGAAACGATGCGTCTCTTCCAGGAGAATAAGGTCAACCCGATGGCCGGCTGTCTGCCGCTGATCGTGCAAATGCCAATCTTTATCGCCCTGTACAATTCAATCTATTATAATCCCGATCTGCGCGAACATTCCTTCTTATGGCTTCAACTGGGTGAGCCGGACAAGATGTTCATCCTTCCGATTCTCGCGGCTGCTACAACTTTCCTGCAGACCCGGATGATGACCAAGATGAATCCGGTGCAGCAGCAGGGGCCTATGCAGTTCATGATGATGGTCTATCCTGTATTGATCTTCATTATGTCCTACAATTTCCCGGCAGCATTGCCGCTGTATTGGTTCTATAGCAATGTGTACACGATTATTCAGAACTACTTCTTGTACCGCAACAATGGTAAAACACCGGTGGTTGTTCAGGGCGTCGATAATGCTAAGGATGTCACTCCTTCCGCCAAGAGCAAGACAAATGCTTCAGCTGTTAAGAACAACAGCGGTAAGCCGGCTAATTCCGGAAAGAACAAATCCGGTGCTTCCGCGGGTAAGGGCAATAACGGCAAAGGGGTAAAGGAGGCCAAAAAGTCAAAATGAGCAAAGTCGTCGCGACAGGGAAAACCATTGAAGCAGCTGTGGAACGGGGACTTCACCAGCTTGGAGTTCAAAAAGACCGGGTCACGGTCGACGTACTTGAACAGCCGTCAAAAGGATTCCTTGGTTTGATCGGTGCAAGGGAGGCCAAGGTGGAGCTCACCTTGATTCCTGAGGCTGCACCGGTATCAGCGGCGAGTGCTCCGTCACTGCCTCAGCAGCCAGCGAACAAGAGCAACCAGGAGGCGGAAGGCGGCGTGCCACGCCAAGATTCGGGACATTCGGTGAGTGAGGCTTATGATGAGGCCGTTCATTTCATCGTGGATGTCGCAAGAACCATGGGACTTACGGTGGAAGTGGAGATCGTTCACACCAAGGAAACAACGATTCTGCAAATATCCGGCCCGGATCTGGGACTCTTGATCGGCCGAAGAGGACAAACGCTTGACGCTTTGCAATATTTGGCCAACATCGTAGCCAACCGGTATTCCGATAGCTTCGTCCGGCTGGTACTTGATGCCGAGAACTTCCGTGAGCGCCGCAAGAAGACGCTGGAAGAGCTGGCCGACCGGCTAGCAGGGCGGGTGATCCGAACCCGCAAAGAGGTCGTGCTGGAGCCGATGTCTCCGCAGGAGCGGAAGATTATTCACTCCAGGCTGCAGGACAACCCGCAGGTAACCACCTCAAGCAAGGGTGAAGAACCCAACCGCCGTGTAGTGATAAGCTTGAAGTAAAGAAACTATATTGCCGCAATGACTCCTTGACCGTGTAAGGAGTCATTGTTTTTTTCAATAGAGAAAAGAAAGGATCAAGGGGGGAACATACTGTATGCTAAGTGATACAATCGCTGCCGTATCGACGGCATTGGGCGAAGGAGGCATCGCCATTATCCGGGTAAGCGGGCCTCAGGCGGTCAGAGAGACAGCCAAGCTGTTTAGAGGCCGTATTCCATTAACTGAAGCAGAGTCGCACACCGTGCATTATGGACATATCATTCAGCCCGAAACCGGCGAACGGATGGAAGAGGTGCTGGTAACGGTGATGAAAGCACCGCGGTCATTTACTACTGAGGATGTAGTGGAGATCAGCGCCCATGGCGGAGTCATATCTGTTAGAAGAGTGATGGACCTGCTGCTTCAGCAGGACATCAGGCTGGCTGAACCGGGTGAGTTTACGAAGCGCGCTTTTTTGAACGGACGGATTGATTTATCTCAGGCAGAAGCGGTGATCGACCTGATCCGCTCGAAGTCGGACCGTGCCTTCTCCGTAGCGTTGAAGCAAGTCAGCGGATCTTTATCGCAGCGGATAGGCGCTTTGCGCCATACCTTAATTGAAACGATGGCTCATATCGAAGTCAATATCGATTATCCGGAGCATGATGTGGAGTCTCTGACCGCAGAGTTTATCAAGGAGAAGAGCCGGGAAGTGATGGAGGGTATCGATAAGCTGCTGAAGACGGCTGGCGAAGGCAAAATTTTGCGCGAAGGCATTACAACTGCCATTGTCGGGCGGCCCAACGTCGGCAAATCCTCGCTGCTTAACGCACTGGCCCGCGATAACAAAGCCATCGTTACCGATATCCCAGGAACCACTCGGGATGTTATCGAAGAATATGTAACGATCAACAATATTCCGTTAAAATTGTTAGATACTGCGGGAATACGCGAAACAATGGATATTGTGGAGAAGATTGGCGTAGAACGTTCCAAGGCTGCTTTCAGTGAGGCGGATCTGATTCTGCTTGTGCTGAATGCCAGTGAAGAGCTGCACGAAGATGAATTGGCGCTAATGGAACAAATCCACGGTAGACAAGCGTTGGTAATCATGAATAAAATGGACTTACCGTCCCGTCTGGATAAAGGACAATTGCTTTCCTATTTTAATGAAGAGAGCATTGTACCCATGTCTGTTCTGGAGGAAGAGGGTCTGGATAAACTGGAGGAGGCCATCTCTGAATTATTCTTCGGAGGCAAGCTTGAAGCGGGTGACTTGACTTATGTAAGCAATGTGCGGCATATCGCTTTGCTTAAGAAAGCGCGCAAGTCGTTACAGGATGCCTATGAAGCAGCGGATATGCTGATTCCAATTGATATGATTCAGATTGATGTGCGTCTGGCCTGGGAACAGCTTGGCGAAATTATCGGCGACACTGCTGCAGATTCGCTGCTGGACCAGATTTTCTCGCAATTCTGCTTAGGCAAATAACAACTCTCCCCGGGTGGAGGGTTGTACACTATAAATTGAGGGGACAGCGTGACGACGGTTGTCCCTCTATTCAGGAGGAATAGATTTATGAGTTATGATGGAGGCAGCTATGACGTTGTTGTCATCGGTGCAGGACATGCCGGCTGTGAAGCTGCCCTGGCAGCAGCGCGGATGGGCTGCCGCACGTTGATGATAACGATTAATCTGGATATGGTGGCGTTTATGCCCTGCAACCCGTCCATCGGCGGACCAGCAAAGGGCCATGTGGTGCGGGAAATTGATGCACTCGGCGGTGAAATGGGCCGAAATATCGATAAGACGTTTATTCAATTGCGGATGCTGAACACAGGTAAAGGTCCGGCTGTACATGCCTTGCGTGCACAAGCAGACAAATTCCTCTATCAGCATACGATGAAGGAAACGATGGAGAAGACCCCAAACCTGACACTTCGTCAAGGGATGGTGGAAGAGTTAATCGTAGAGGACGGCCACGTCGCCGGAGTCATTACCAAGACCGGAACGGCCTACTATAGTAAAACTGTAATTCTGACAACGGGAACGTATCTGCGCGGCAAAGTCATTATGGGTGAGCTGACCTATGAGAGCGGGCCAAACAACCAGCAGCCTTCCGTGAAGCTGTCCGAGAATTTACGTGAGCTGGGCTTTGAGCTGGTTCGATTTAAGACCGGAACACCGCCGCGTGTTCATAAAGACACCATTGATTTCTCGAAAACGGAAATTCAACCGGGCGATGAACAGCCGAAGTTCTTTTCCTATGAAACGAAGTCATCTTCGAATGAACAGCTTCCTTGCTGGCTGACTTACACTTCAGAAGTGACACATCAGATTATTAATGATAACCTGCACCGTGCGCCAATGTTCACCGGTATTATTGAAGGAACAGGACCACGGTACTGTCCTTCGATTGAGGATAAGGTCGTACGCTTCAGCGACAAATCGAAGCATCAGATCTTCCTGGAGCCTGAAGGCAAGAACACTTCGGAGTACTATGTGCAGGGATTGTCGACCAGTCTGCCGGAAGATGTGCAGCTCGCTATTCTCCGTTCGATTCCCGGGATGGAAAAGGTTGAAATGATGCGTAATGGATATGCTATCGAATATGACGCTATGGTACCCACGCAGCTCTGGCCATCTCTGGAGACAAAGCGTCTGCCGGGATTATTTACGGCCGGACAGATCAACGGAACCTCCGGTTATGAGGAAGCGGCAGGACAAGGAATCATGGCCGGCATTAATGCGGCGCGCAAAGTTCAGGGGAAGGAGCCAGTAGTGCTCGACCGTTCCCAGGGCTATATCGGAGTGCTCATTGATGATCTGGTCACCAAGGGCACCAATGAGCCTTACCGACTGCTGACCTCCCGGGCAGAATACAGATTACTGCTGCGTCACGACAATGCAGATTTGCGTTTGACGCCAATCGGGTACGATATTGGTCTGATTACAGAGGAACGGTATACCGCATTCACCGATAAAAAGTCCCGTGTCGAGCGTGAAGTCGCCCGGCTGCAGGAGACTAAGGTGAAACCGCAAGAGGTGAACGAGGCGCTTGCCGCTTACGGCTCCGCACCGATTGTTGACGGCAGCAACCTGCTGACGCTGATGCGCCGTCCAGAGGTGGAATACAGCTTTGTGGAACGAATTTCGCCGTCTGCTGAAGAATTGGATGACGAAATGAAAGAACAGGTTGAAATTCAAATTAAATATGCCGGTTATATTGAGAAGCAGCTGCAGCATGTGGACAAGCTGCAAAAGATGGAGCAAAAGAAGATTCCTGAGGATATCAACTATAATGAGATTCATGGTCTGGCAATGGAAGCCCGGCAAAAGCTGACCAAAATTGCTCCGATCTCGATTGGTCAAGCTTCACGCATTTCAGGAGTGACGCCTGCAGATATTTCAATTCTTCTTGTCTATCTGGAGCACTATAACCGTGTAACGGCAGCGAAAGGATAACCGATGGATCAGATTACGGAAAAGTTCACTACCCTATTGAAGGAGCAAGGGATTCAGCTTACAGAGATACAATTGGCACAATTCGAGCTTTATTATCAGGAGCTGGTTTCCTGGAATGAGAAGATGAATTTAACCGGCATTACAGAGCGGGCACAAGTGTATATGAAGCATTTTTACGATTCCTTGTCGCTTTCCTTCTATTTAAATATGCAAGAGGTTCAGAGTCTGGCGGATATCGGCTCAGGGGCCGGATTTCCCGGTATTCCCCTGAAGATCGCTTTTCCCCATTTAAAGCTGTCCATTGTAGATTCTTTGGCCAAGCGAATCTCGTTTCTGCAGCATATTTGTGATAGCCTGAAATTATCGGATGTAGAGCTGATCCATGGACGGGCAGAGGATATTGCCAGACAGCCAGCCCATCGGGATGCTTATGATGTTGTAACAGCCCGGGCAGTTGCCCGGTTAGCGCTGCTCAATGAATTCTGCCTGCCATTCGTCCGTCAAGGTGGAATGTTCGCAGCTATGAAGGGCAGCGATCCCGTTGAAGAAGTTGCAGAGTCACGAAAGAGTCTCAAGGAGTTACGTGCTACCTTGAACAAGGTGGAGGCTTTCCGGCTGCCTGTGGAGGAATCGGATCGTCACATTGTTCTGATCCACAAAAGCGGCGCTACTCCTGCAAAATATCCACGCAAAGCGGGAATTCCCGCCAAGTCTCCAATCCTCTAATTGTTTCACGTGAAACAATAAACATGGAAACAAATAACACACAGATCAAGCCGCTTATCGCGGACTTGGTCTTTTTTTATAGTAAATGTAAGCTTAGAGCCTAAAAATTAAAGAGATTTCTCTAGAGAATGAGCCAAAACAGGAAAAATAGGTCTAAACGGAGAATAGGATTATTGGCAGAAAAGTGATAGAATAATATAGTAAGACTTTAAAGGAAAATTGGTAATCAGGGAATTACCGGGATATCCGGCTCCTGCTGGATGAAGTGTTGTCATGAAATGGATGCTGCATGTGTATTGAAGACATAAAAAGCATGATATGCTTCTTCCCCGAACCGTACGATCAGCTTTTCACTTGAAGAAGGGTTATTAGTATCGTACTATAATGAAACTAGGTGGTAATGAACGGAATGAAAGAACAATTCACCAAGCTTTTTGGATTTACCGAGCGGAGCAGCGGAGAAGAGATCAAACAAATCCCGGTTCATGAGGTCATCAGCAGTCCTTATCAACCCCGGACGATATTCGATGACGAGAAGATAGACGAGCTCTGTCAGACCATAAAGACCCACGGTGTGATTCAGCCTATAGTCGTGCGCTACCGCGATTCACGTTATGAGATTATTGCCGGTGAGCGCCGGTGGCGTGCTGTGAAGAAGCTGGGGCTGGAGTCTATTCCGGCTATTGTACGTGAATTTAATGATTCACAAGCTGCTTCCATTGCTCTTATTGAAAATCTGCAGCGTGAAGGCTTGACTTCCATTGAAGAAGCCATTGCTTACCAAAAACTTATAGATCTCCATCAATTAACCCAGGAAAGCCTTGCACAACGGCTTGGCAAGAGTCAATCTACAATCGCCAACAAAATCCGGCTGCTGCAGCTTCCTGAAGAGGTGAAGACCGCTTTGATGGAACGCCAAATTACAGAGCGTCACGCCCGTTCCCTGCTGTCGCTGGACACTGTAGAAATGCAATTGAAGGTGCTTGGCGAGATCATTGCCAAAGGCCTTAATGTCAAACAAACGGAAGCGAGAATTGCCTTCTACAAAGCAGCCTCGCAAACGAAAAAGTCGAAACGCATCTCCTACACGAAGGATGTCCGTCTTGCGCTTAACACCATCCGGCAGTCTATAGATATGGTATCCGGATCAGGTATGGATATTAAAACCTCAGAAAATGACCGTGGAGACCATTACGAGATTGTAATTCAGATCCCAAAACGATAAATCGATTCAAAAGCTGAAGGCGGCCCTGAGGTGATTGGCCGCCTTTTCTGTGACCTCCCTCGGCGTATATTGTTTTATGGAAATTGAACAGCAATGTACATAGGTTATTTCATTGTTAATGATCGTTTCCGAGCGGATGCACTGTTACAACTCACGACCGACAAGATGATTCTTTCTAACAATTCGAGGTGAACTAAGTGTCCAAGATTATTGCCATAGCAAATCAAAAAGGTGGTGTCGGAAAAACGACGACCTCTGTCAACCTGGGTGCCGGAATGGCTACTTTGGGGAAACGGGTGCTATTAGTCGACATAGACCCCCAAGGCAACACCACAAGCGGCGTTGGTGTCAATAAAGCTGATGTAGCCAATTGTGTGTACGATATTTTGATCAATGAAGTAAACACGGAAGAAACCATTTTGGAGACGGGAATCGAAGGTCTGCATATTATTCCGGCAACCATACAGTTGGCTGGGGCGGAAATCGAATTGGTCTCCACCATTTCGCGTGAGTTAAAGCTAAAGAAGGCTCTTCATGCCGTGAAGAGCAACTATGACTATATCATTATTGATTGTCCGCCATCGCTCGGGATTCTCACAATTAACTCGCTGACCGCTGCGGATTCGGTAATTATTCCAATTCAATGCGAGTATTACGCGCTTGAGGGGCTCAGTCAGTTACTCAACACAGTCCGGCTCGTACAGAAGAACCTTAATCCGCATTTGAAGATTGAAGGTGTATTGCTGACGATGCTGGATGCCCGGACCAACCTGGGGATTCAAGTTATCGAAGAAGTGAAGAAGTATTTTCAAGAAAAAGTATACCGCACCATTATTCCCCGCAATGTACGGCTTAGCGAAGCGCCTTCGCACGGCCAGTCTATCATAACCTATGATACAAGGTCTAAAGGGGCGGAAGTGTATTTAGAGCTGGCAAAGGAAGTGATCTCCTATGAGTAAACGTTTGGGCAAAGGGCTGGATGCTCTGATTCCTTCGCTCTCCATCAATGAGGATGACAAGGTGGTTGAAATTCCACTGAGTCAATTGCGGGCCAATCCTTACCAACCGCGTAAAAACTTCGATGAGGATGCGATTCATGAACTGGCTGAGTCGATCAGACAGCATGGCATCATACAGCCTATTATCGTCCGCAGCGTACTGAAAGGCTACGAGATTATCGCCGGGGAACGCCGCTTCAGGGCATCGCAATATTGTGGCAAGGCTACCATACCGGCGGTTGTCCGCTCGTTTAGCGACCAGCAGGTAATGGAAATTGCCCTGATCGAGAACCTGCAGCGGGAAAACCTGAATGCAATGGAGATTGCAGTAGCCTATCAAGGGTTGATGGACCAGTTCTCATTGACGCAGGAAGAACTTTCCTTAAAGGTCGGCAAATCAAGATCACATATTGCGAATTTTTTGCGGCTGCTGACCTTGCCAGATGAAGTCAAAGAATATGTTTCACGTGGAACAATTTCGATGGGGCATGCGCGGGCAATTGTTGGTCTTAAAGATGCGGACACTATAAAAGAGCTGGCTAAGCAATGTGTGGAGCAGGAATGGAATGTTCGGCAGCTGGAAGAAATCGTGAAGAACTTGGATCGGAAGCCGGCAAATGCAGCCAAGGTTAAAGCGGTGAAAGTTGACCCTTATATCAATAATGTGGAAGAGACATTGCGGGAACGCTTCAAGACAACGGTGAAAATTAAGCAAGGGAAAGAAAAGGGCAAGATCGAGATAAATTATTACAGTGCTCAGGATCTGGAAAGACTTCTTGAATTGTTGGGGAATTAATCCGGATAGATCGGTATTCGCGAACATACTCTGAGATATCCTGGAAACGGATATGGAGGAGTATGTTTTTTGTAATATGCATATTAGAATACAATAGTAAGGTGTGACGTGAAGGTTGAGAGAGGGGGAGGAAAAGTGGATGAGATACAACCGTTGATTTATTTGGATCATGCCGCAACTTCATGGCCCAAACCTCCGGAGGTAGCTGCAGCAATGTTGGATGCTCTACAGAACTCTGGTGCAAACGCCGGGCGGGGGAATCACTCTCTGGCGGTAGGCACCGGGAGGGTGCTTGTCCGGACAAGAAGTATGCTTGCGGAGTTATTCGGAGTCGCCAACTCCCAGGATATAGCCTTCACTCATAACACAACTATGGGGCTAAATATGGCGATAAAGGGCACACTTCAACCAGGGGATCATGTCATTTCTACAATGACGGAACACAACTCTGTTCGGAGGCCACTGGAATACTTGCGCAATACAATAGGTGTTGAAGTGGATTATTTGCAGGTGGACCAGAAGGGACAAGTGGATTTGCTTGAGTTGGAACGGACGTTTAGACCAAATACACGGATGGTTATATGTAACCATAGCTCGAACCTGCTCGGCAGTATATTGCCGATAGGAGATATCGGCGATATAGCAAAAACCCATGGTGCGCTATTTCTAGTCGATGCTGCCCAAAGTGCAGGTGCGCTTGATATTGATGTGGCGAAAATGAATATTGATCTCCTTGCCTTCCCGGGACACAAAGGTCTGCTCGGTCCCCAAGGCACAGGGGGGTTGTATATTTCACCGGGTCTCGATTTGGAGCCGCTAATGCTGGGAGGAACGGGGAGCCAGTCCGAAAACAGTATGCAGCCCAATGTACGTCCAGACCGTTACGAGGCGGGTACCCAGAATGCGGTGGGGATTGCCGGTCTATTGGCCGGATTGAAGGTCATACGGACAATCGGGACGGAAGTGATTCATCATAAAGAATGGCTGCTGACACAGCGGTTGATGGAGGGTCTAGCAGGTATAAAGGGGCTACGGTTACTCGGACCCGCTCTGGGAGAAGCGAGGACCGGGATTGTATCCTTCGTTATTGAGGGAGAGGACTCGGCGGCTATAGCCCATTATCTGGATCGTGGATGCCATATTGCCGTCCGGGCCGGAATGCACTGTACACCGCTGGCCCATAAATCTGCTGATACGCTGGAAAGCGGAGCAGTCCGTGCCAGTGTAGGAGTTAGCTCGACAGAGTTGGAGATAGAGAGAATGCTGGCTGCAATGAAGGAAAAGTACGGCCAAGCCGGCAGCAGACAAAAATAAAGGATGGTTCAGGCGATGTCGGAATTAAATGAATTGTTTAGTGAACAGTTGGCAGCAGTTCTTATGCTTATGAGTGTGTTGATAATCATTATGCTAATCCTTATCATTGTCCAGGGTGCCAAAATACGCAAGATGCGGCGCAGGTATGAAGCGATGATGGCAGGCAGTGGAGTAGAGGATTTGGAAAGTCTTCTGATTGAGCTGAAGAACCAGGCTGACATGCTGGAAGAAGGGCAACGCGAACAGAAGGCGTATCTTGAAGCTGCACAAGCCAAAATTCGTGGGATGAAATCAAAAGTGGCCATGAAGCGGTATAATGCTTTTGGTGAACGGGGCAATGAAATGAGCTTCTCACTGGCTATCCTCGATGATAACCGTAACGGAGTCGTGCTAACCAGTCTTCATAACCGGGAAAATTCATATATTTACTCCAAGCCCCTCACAGGGGGAGAGTCGCCGTATCCATTGTCCCCGGAGGAAAAAGAGGTTATTGCTCTCGCGTTGCAGCAGAATTAGCATGCAGATTCCATTGCTTCAAGGCGGAGTATAGACTGGCAGCGATAATGTCAGATAAACGCATTACCAGACTCAATCTCGTGTTTTGCAGGACAAAATATTCCATGAATCCGCCGACATTCACGATGCCTGTCAAGTGGATATCGCCGACCGGAGGCAGCTGCTTATTTACACCGGCGCCGGGTCTGAGCGGTCCTTCGACGACCTGAATCGAGCCGACACTGGCCGAATGTCCGAGACAAGCGTCAATGCCGATAATGAACGGGTTCCGGTGCTTGTCTTGAATAAGGCGGAGAGTCTCCTCCAGATTGACAGCATGTACAGGTTCGTCCAATGTACCGTACAAGTGGAACAGATGGCTGTGGAAACGGGCTAATGCCGTGCCTACCAGGGGGCCAAGCGCATCACCTGTGGAACGGTCTGTACCTACACAGACAATAACGATCGGTGTATCCGGGCGGGTACGCGAAAAGTGGAAAAGCAGACGGTGGGTAATCGCCGAGTAAATGTCGGGGTCCTCATGAGATACTTTTAAGCAGGACGGCTCCGGCAGCGGTGTGGCTTTGGAAAAGAGGTTCATACGATCTTCCTTTCTGAAGGGAGAAGTATACTAAAATATCAGGCTATTTTATTTTGCTTTGAAAAAAGCTTATAATCGTGCAAAGACTCTGAAGTGTAAAGGTTCTTTTGCTGATGATCCTAGTATATGGATGAAAAAGAGTTTTTATACTTCACAGTCGAGAGACAGGAAGAGCAGAGCGGAGGGAGGCGAGAAGATGGAGGGTGAATTGCTGATTGCCTTTGATTCTACCCAGCAGGCGCTGCGGGCGGAAATGCTGCTGGAATACGCTGAAATAGAAATAGATATCTTCCCGACTCCCAAGGAAATTACGGCCGGGTGTGCGATGTCGATTGCTTTTGGCCGAAGTGAACTGGGACCGGTCTGTACCATTATTAAAGAGCAAACCATCGAAATTCGCGGGATTTACGGAAGAGCCGGGGAAGACGGCGGATATGCGCTAATCGTGGAACAGGAGGAACTTAAATGAACAAATGGCTGTTAAATGCGGCAGACCCGGATCCAATACAAAGTATGGTAACCTTCAGCGATAAAATCTGGGCCTGGTTCACGGACGCCGACATGTGGGCGAATGTAATGTTTGCCGGAATCCGGATTCTGGTGATCTTTATTCTTACGCGAATTGTAATCAAAATAGTCGGCAGGTTCATTGACCGCTCGATGGAGAGTGAGAGCAAAGGGGGAAGATTACTTTCCAACAACCGCAGAATCACTACTGTCGGCGGCCTGCTGAAGAATGTAGTGACGGTCATTTGTAACTTTATTATGATCATGCTGATTCTCTCTGAGTTTGGGTTCCAGCTAGGACCGCTGCTGGCCAGCGCCAGTGTGGCCGGTTTGGCTATTGGTTTCGGGGCGCAGAGCTTGGTCAAGGATGTCATTACCGGCTTCTTTATCATCTTTGAAGACCAGTTCGCCGTAGGTGATGTGATCCAGATCGGTACTTATAAGGGAACTGTAGAAATGATCGGTCTACGGACCACGAAACTGCTGAGTACGACGGGCGAAGTCCACATTATCCCTAATGGCTCAATCGTTAACATCACCAATTACTCGCTAGCCAATGCGCTGGCGGTTGTGGACGTACCGGTTAAGATGGAGCGGGGTCTGGAGGCAACGCTGGCGCTGATCGGCAATGCGCTGCAGGGTATTGAGGAACGCAATCCGAGCGTCATTGAATATCCGAATATTCTTGGCATTCAGTCCATGAGTACCTCCGAGTTCGTGATCCGTGTTGCGGCCAACTGTCTGCCTAATGGCAGAGAATCGGCCGAACGGCAGATCCAGGCAGATATCAAGCAGGCCCTGGAGCAGCAAAGTGTACTTGAAGCAGCCAAGGCAGAAGCCGCAGCCAAAGAAGAGGCGGAGCGTGCAGCCAAAGAGCAGGCGGAACAAGCAGAACGTTCGGAAGCAGTAGGGCGGGACGGACAGTCAGAGGCACTGCGCCTGATTAAGCAGATTGCTGCAGCATCCGAAACAGGCGGCACAAAGACCCAAAAGGGGGAAGAGTGATGGAACGCAAGGTCTTCGGTCTGGGTGACATTGTGCAGATGAAGAAGCCGCATCCCTGCGGCAGCAATGAGATGGAGATTATCCGAATGGGAATGGATATCCGGATCAAATGCGTCGGCTGCCAGCACAGTGTACTGATTCCCCGGGCTAAATTCGAGAAGAATATGAAGAAGGTGCTGCGTGCTGCCGAAGGCGGTCCAGCGGCAAATATTTAATGCTTGCAAAACTGTAGACACCATGATACAATAAGTCTTGCTGCGGAGAGGTACCCAAGAGGCCCAAGGGGGCTGACTCGAAATCAGTTAGGCGTGTCAAAGCGTGCGTGGGTTCGAATCCCACCCTCTCCGCCACCACAGCATAAATAAATAATTAACCAAGCCTCCGCGTAGCGGGGGCTTTTTTTGGCGGCAATGTAGTGGGGTCCCCGCAAAGTAATAGGAATAAGCTGCGTCAGTATTCACTTCAATTTGTGGGGCTAAAACAAAAAGAGGAACCGCAAGGGTCCCTCTTCAGGAGGCAGTACATCATTGATGTTCGGATTAAGTCTGTACACAGCTTCTAAAGTGATTGGGCAGTGCTAAGGGTGAATGCTCTTTTTTAAGGAGCGCCTTACTCTTCCCGTAGTACGATAGTTGCTTTATTCAGAAACCCTGTGAGATCCAACGGAACCACACCTCTCTTTTGTACTGCCTGAGATTATTATGGTGCAGGAGTCCTTTTATTATACATGCTCTTCAAAAAAATTAATGGACCCGCGCTTTCTCGACCTTTTTCCATTTACGGTCCTTATTGGTGGTCTCCGGGAATGTGTCCCCGCGTTTCATCTCAATGCGCTTCGGGTTCTGTATCTGGGTGTGGAAGCTGCGGGCCTCGCCCACCTCAGTGTAAATGCCGGGATTTGGCGCTTTGTCGCCTTTTTCATACTCCGTCTGTTCGCCCATGGGGATCATCCTCCTTCATGTAATGAAGTGCATTGAATATTGTGCGCAGGGAGAGGGTGGTTCATGTAACGGTGCAGGTGCCTTTTCCTGCCGCTGCGGTTAGTTTTGCTTGCAATTGGAAAGGTGATTTGGTATAGTAATACGGTGCGAGTTTACATTTGTGCTCGTTCCTTGCTCCTGACGTTGATCAGGGGCCTCAGACCATAAGGAGGTGAAATTTATGCGCAAATATGAAGTGATGTACATTATTCGCCCTGATCTTGAGCAAGAAGCCGTTCAAGCAGCAGTCGAAAAATTCCAAGGCATCATCTCCAACGGCGGAGAAATTACAAAGCACGAAGTGCAAGGTAAACGCCGTCTTGCGTATGAGATCAAGAAGTTCCGTGATGGCGTCTATGTTCTGGTTAACTTCACTGCAGAACCTGCAGTAGTTACTGAGCTTGAGCGTATCATGAAGATTTCCGACGAAGTAATTCGTTATCTCATTACGAACGACGTTGCCTAAGCATCAGACAAGCTTTGTAGTGAATCGCTGTAAAGGAGGGGACTTGAATTGTTGAACCGAATCATTCTGATCGGTCGGTTGACCCGTGACCCGGAGCTTCGTTATACTCCCGCTGGTGTTGCCGTAACGCAGTTTACGCTTGCCGTAGACCGCAACTTTACGGGCCAGAACGGTGAACGCGAGGCGGACTTCATCCCGATTGTAACCTGGAGACAGCTGGCGGAAACCTGTGCCAATTATTTGCGCAAGGGTCGTCTGGCAGCCGTGGAAGGACGCATCCAAGTACGGAATTACGAAAATAATGAAGGTAAGCGTGTATACGTAACCGAAGTCATTGCCGATAATGTCCGTTTCCTGGAATCTTCGCAGAACCGTGAAGGCGGAAACTCATCAAGCGGAGCCGGTATGCCGGAAGAACCAGCCTATGGCGGTGGCGGTAACAGTGGACGCGGAAATAACAACAATTTCTCGCGTAGCAACAATCAACAGGATCCTTTTTCCGGCGATGGAAAACCGATCGATATATCGGACGATGATTTGCCATTTTAATAAGGAAGGACTGAAACTGACATGGCTTTCAAACAAAGAGAAGGCGGAGACAACGACAAGCGCCCAGCTCGTCGCGGTGGACGCAACAAGCGCAAGAAAGTGTGCTACTTCACTGTGAACAAAATTACTCACATTGACTATAAAGACACTGAACTTCTGAAGAAGTTCATCAGCGAACGCGGCAAGATCTTGCCACGTCGTGTAACTGGCACCAGTGCCAAGTACCAACGCGCTCTGACTATTGCTGTAAAGCGCTCGCGTCAAATCGCGCTGCTGCCTTACACAACAGAATAGGACGTATGAATAACGAAGCAGCCGGATTTCCGGCTGCTTTTTTACATATGCATCAGATTGGATGGACACTTATGTACCTGATTGGCGCAGTCCTGTTTCTTCGGATATAATCAAGAACGACGGTACACCCGTGCCGTAAATAAATCAGCTGGAGGCATAGGAAAATGATCAGTGCAAGTCCGTACGTTATCATTCAACAGGTGCAGGAATCCGTGGAATATTATCAAAGTGTATTAGGCGGAGACATCAAGGTACTCAATGAGCATCAAGGCAAATGGCTGCATGCGGAGCTGCATTTGGGCCAGACGCTGATTCATTTCTCTGATGACTACGGCCGGGGAGCAAAGACGGAGAACGTAAGCATCATTCTGCAGCTGGACAGTGAAGGGCAGCTGCAGGCCATCTATGACAGGCTCAAGGCGGATGGAGGAACTGTAACTGTGGAACTGCAGAAAACGTTCTTCGGCGCGCTGCATGGACAGGTTTCGGATGTTAAAAACGGGATTACCTGGGTCATGAATTGCTTTGCCGGGAATTGACGCAAAGAGCTAAATGTAGTAAATTACAAATATCCTATACTAAAGGGGAAATTTTGATGACGGGGATCGTTCTTAACTAAGCAATTTCATATCACCTGACTGACCAAGCAGCTACGGGTCCGCATTTGATGCGGTGCTTGTGCTCTGTTCGAGTCTGTCGCCTTACAGCTTACGTAGGGTTAACGGTGGATGATTTAGTTAAGAACACGCGAAGCGTCAACATGGCCTCTTTATGGCTACTGTTCTCTTTGTGATTAACCGTGCTCTTGCAGCACGGTTTTTTGGCGTTTAGGGGACAAGTAGCAGAAGAATGAGGGCAAAGACAGCCGCAGTGGCTGTCTTTGCCCTTTTTTGCTTTAGGCAGGAATAATTAAGGGAGGAATCCAAGTGAACGTACAACAGTTGAACCAGTTAGAATATGACGGGATCAAAGCGGAGCTGGCGCGGTATACGGTATCTTATGAAGGAAGGAGACATGTGGAGGCTCTGGCACCAATGACCGTTCTGCCGGGTATTCAGAGAGCACTGGATGAGACAGAGGAAGCCAGAGAATTGCTGGAACGGGGGGCAAGCGTACCGATTCCTTCACTGGAGGGCATGGATGTGCTGATGTCGCTCCTGGGCAGCGGATATCTGTTCTCGGAGCAAGAGCTTACTGCGCTGACAGTCTTTCTCGGAAGCTGCGCCCAATTGCGTAAGTATATGATAGCTAAAGAGCAAAGCTCCCCGCGGATGGCTGCCTATGCTGTTTCGCTGCAGGAGCTGAGATCCCTCAAGGAAGAAATCGAGCGCTGCATCCGGTTTGGCGTCATTGAGACCCATGCGAGCAAAGGTCTGGAGCGTGCCCGCAAGAAGCTGGCGGTAGCCAAGGAACGGCTGCAGCGCAAGCTTGACGGGATCATGTCCCGGCATCATTCCATTCTGCAGGAGAATCTGGTCAGCATGCGCGGGGGCCGCTATGTCATACCGGTGAAGAAAGAGTACTACAAGCAGGTAAAAGGAACAGTGCTGGACCAGTCGACAAGCGGGCAGACGGTATATGTGGAGCCGGATGAAATTGCCGCTCTGCAGGGCGAGGTGGAGCTGCTGGCCGCTGATGAAGCGAGAGAGGAGAATATCATCTTAAGCATGCTCAGCGGGCTTGTAGAGCGGGAGCAGGCAGCACTCGCCGCCAATATTGAGGTGACGGGCGTTTATGATTTTATATTTGCCAAGGCTAAATATGCCCGTACGCTCGGAGCCAGAAATGCGTCTTTGAATGACCGAGGGTACCTGAGGATGAATGGCGGGCGCCACCCAATGCTGAAGGAGATGATTCCGGTCACTCTCGAATTGGGGTCTGGCTATAAGTCCCTGATTATTACGGGTCCGAATACTGGCGGAAAAACAGTGGTGCTTAAGACGGTAGGGCTGCTCGCCGTTATGCTCCAGTCGGGAATGCTGATCCCCGTGGAGGAAGACAGCTGCTTTCCGGTATTCGCCGATATCATCAGCGTAATTGGCGACGGTCAAAGCCTGACCCAGTCGCTGAGCACGTTCTCGGCTCAAATGAAGAGCATTGAAGGGATGCTCCGCCAGGCCACCCGGGGTGTGCTGCTGCTGATCGACGAGCTGGCTGCGGGCACCGATCCGGGAGAAGGCTTTGCGCTATCCATCGCAATCCTGGAGGAGCTGAACCGGCGGGGAGCCAACATTATTGTGACTACGCATTTTAACGAGCTGAAAGCCTTTGCTGCGGCTACAGCGGGCTTTGAGAACGCGCGAATGGAGTTCGATAAAGACTCGCTGCAGCCGCTTTACAAGCTGACGATAGGCGAAGCCGGCGAGAGCTATGCGCTGCAAATCGCCGGTCGGCTGGGGATTCCGGATGCAGTTATAGGCCGTTCCCGGGAGCTCATTGACGGGCAGCGGGAACAAGCAGGAGGGAGCCCCTTTGACCCGGCAGCATTTGCACAAAAAGAGCGTACGGAGAGGGTTCCGGAAGCAGATAGACGCCCCCAGGCTCACAAATCTCAAAAGGATGGGGCCAGGACCATTTTTGAAATCGGCGATGCTGTACATGTTACTTCACTTGGCAAGAGTGGCATCGTATATGCCAAACAGGACAGCATGGGGATGGTTGGAGTGATGGTGCAGAAGCATAAGCTGCGGATCAACCACAAGCGGCTGAAGCCGTACTTGTCCAAGGATGAGCTGTACCCGGAGGAATATGATTTCGACATCATCTTTGAAAGTAAGGAGAACCGCAAGAAACGCAAGCTGATGAACAAACGGCATGTAGAAGGACTGAGCATCATAAAGACGGAGGATGAGCAATAAATCCGAGCTAATGAACACTGAAATCTGCCCGCTCAGGGCAGATTTTTATTTGATCAGATAAGAGCGTCCGGTACCAAACCGGTGTGCAATGGCTTGAAGCTCTTCACAATCCCCCGATTTTTGTATATTCTCTATAATAGTTATTCAATTTTCCGAAATTAAAATTTACGCAGTGCATGTTATATACAAGATATAATAAGGAAACGCTTACAAATAAATCAGACGAGAAGCGAAGTGCCCGGCTTAAAGGAACAGAAGAAAGGAAGGCACAGATGCAGAAGCAGAAGATTATCGCATTCGTACTTGTTCTTGCGTGCACACTTACCGCATGTTCGGCAACAGATACGTTACGGTTTACCAATATGGCAGGGCGTGAAGGGAATACCGTTCAACCCAGAGAAGGAGGAATAGCCACCTTTGCTTACACCTCCGCGTTTCAGGGATTGTTCGAACCGGCCTTCGTCGAAGGCGAGGATGATACCAATGTCCTGGAGTTTATCACCGAGGGTATGTTCACGGTCAGTGATGATCTGACTACGGTTCCCAATATTGCATCGTGGCAGGAGTCGGAGGACCATACGGTGTTCACATTCCGGATCAAGCCCGGTGTCCGGTGGCACAATGGCGACGAATTGACTGTGGAAGACTGGAAGTTCGCCTTGGAGACGATTGCCAGTCCGGATTACACCGGCTCCAGGTATTACAGTGTAGAGATGATCAAGGGCGCTGAAGAGTATCATGCAGGAACAGCCGATGAAATTTCCGGCCTCAAAGTGATTGATCCCTATACGCTGAAAATCACGATGAACGCCGCCCGCGTCAATACAATTACCAATCTATGGCCTTATCCGATGAATAAAAAATATTACACCGGCGTAGCTGTCAAGGACATGCCGGATAGCGACCAGGTTCGTAAACAGCCGATCGGCATCGGGCCATTCAAGGTCGTAAGCATTGATCCGGGCCGGCAGGTTGACATGCAGCGGTTCGATCAATACCACCGCGGCAAGGCACTGCTGGACGGTGTGAGCTATACGGTGGTCGACGACCAGTCACTGCCGGGACTTCTTGAACAAGGAGCGATTGACATGGCGGCGGCTCCCCGCGACCAGTACAAGACGCTAAGCGGGCTTGAACATATCTCCGTACTGCAATCACAGGAGCTGGCTTACGAATACATAGGCTTTAAGTTTGGACACTGGGATGAGACGTTGCAGCAGAATGTGATGGACAATCCGAAGTTTGCCGACAGGCGGCTTCGCCAGGCTATGTACTATGCGCTCGACCGCCAAGGCATTATCGATAAGTATTCTTACGGATTGGGCAATCTGATCGAAACCCCGATTCCCAGCTCCAGCTGGGCTAAAATTGCCGACGAAGAGATCAACACCTACCCGTATAATCCGGAAAAGGCAAAGGCGCTGCTGGAGGAGGCCGGGTATCTGGATACGGATGGAGACGGGCTGCGGGAGGACCCAGAGGGCCAGCCGTTTGTCATCCGTTATGATGCCATGAGCGGGAGTACGACAGCAGAAGCACGGACACAGGCTATTCTGCAGAATTGGCGGGAGGTCGGGCTGAATGTACAGCTCAGCGGCGGCCGCCTGAAGGAGCTGAATGACTTCTACGAGGCAGTGGAGCAGGATGAGCCGGGCGTGGAGCTGTTCAACGGAGTATGGGGACTCGCCAGTGACCCTGATCCTACAGGATTATGGCGGAAGGATGATATGTGGAACTATCCCCGCTGGTATTCGGAGCGTAGCGACTCGTTGATCAGCGAGGGTGTGGGCAGCAAAGCCTATGATCCTAAATACCGTAAGCAGATTTATAACGACTGGCAGAGGCTGATCAATGAAGAGGTGCCAATGATCTTCTTCGCGGAACGTACAAGAATCACTGCAGTTCATGAACGATTGCAGGGAGTCCGTGTGAATGCCATGAGCATTATCCTGGAGCCTTATAAATGGTGGATCAAGGAATAGGAACAGAACTCAGCCAGGACCGTGGCTGCTGCTGTGAAGCGGCTGCTGCGGTCCTCTTTCGTTAACCTGTGGCGGAAGGTCTGTAAAAATTATTTTGCCAAATGCAAAACAAAACGGGGCTTTTTCCGTCATATACTATAGTAATTACAGGCTCCTTATACCTCAGCCGGGAGAATCCTGTCGTTATTTGTTGTTTCTTTTTGCAGGCAGAGTGATTACAATAGAAATATTGTTTGTGTGTCAAAGGTTATTTCCAGGTTTATTCTACATCTATAAGCGGCCCTAATTCCTGAAAGGGGGAACACTAACAACCGGAAAGGGAGCAAGACAACAAGAGAAGCTTACGTCATGACTGCCTGGAAGCAGCAGGCAAGCATTTGCAAATAGATTGCAGGCAATTCTTTGCGCTTATGCATATTCCATCATAAAAGAAGGTCGAACGATGAAAAAATTGAAAATGAAAAAAAGGTATTTAATACCTCTTATTATTCTTGTACTGATCGTCGCCGGGGGCTTCTTGTTTCGCAAGCCGCTGACGGTGCTGGCCTTTGATTTGTTTCTGGCAGACCAGGTCGAGGACAAACTGCAGCAGGAGTCCTATCAGCCGCTGGAGAACGACCGCGTTACAGATCAGGTAAAGCCTGAGCCTGTCGTCTATGAAAGTGATCCGTTCTCGGTGATGCTTCTGGGTACAGACCAGCGGGAGAACGAAGTAGCACGCTCGGATACGATGATTTATGCGGTCATCCGTCCCGAGGATTACAAGGTTCTGCTGATTTCAATTCCGCGTGATACGTATACGGAGATTATTGGCCACAAAGATAACAAAAAGGATAAAATCACGCATGCGTTCGCTTTTGGCGGACAGCAAATGGCCAAGGATACGCTGGAGGCGCTGCTGGAGCATGATATCCAGTACTATGCGACGATTAACTTCCAGGGTCTGAAGGATGCGGTCGATGCCATTGGCGGGCTGCCCCTGCCGATCAAGAAGGATATTGTCAACAAGAAATCCGACCATGAGAAATTTACAATTGAAGGCGGCAAGTCCAGCTATGACGGTCAGGAATCGCTGAATTACACGCGTTACCGCGAGGACAGCGATTTTAACCGCACCAAACGCCAGCAGGTCTTTATTGACGTGTTCGCGAATAAAATGTTATCTATCAGCCAAATCGGGAAAATCCCCGAGCTGCTGGATATTATGGGCGATAATTTCAAGACCGATATTGAGCCGGCAACCATCATCAGCCTGGCGAAGAAATTTATGAGCGGCAAGGACATGGATATTTCCAGCTTTACGGTCATGGGCGAAGGCAAACGCATTGACGGCGTATATTATGATATTGTCGATGAAGAGGATCTGGGCGAAGCCAGAGTGATGATCGACAACTGGATGAATGCCAGTACTCCGGTCAGCCAGCTGATTGAACCGGGCAAGGCTGCAAATGCGCTTGAACCGAAAGCAACGGCGGAAGCGCAGTAACAGCTTACGGGACAGTACAACGCTAGTAAGATAAGCTATATGTAAGAAGACAGCAGCCATGGAAAAGATCAATGGCTGCTGCTTACTGTCCCGGGATGGTATAATAACAAAGTGGAACGTATGGCCTTGTCTTTACGTATGAGCAACTGGATGCCCCTGCCGCCAAAGGGGCGGGAAGAACGAATCCCTTCGCACTCTTTGAGGAGGATCAAGAGATGAATATTGCTTTTTTTCTGCTTCCTAAACAGGAGGTAGCCTGTGTTACCCTCGATTCCACGCTGCGCCAGACCCTGGAGCGGATGGAGTTTCACCGCTATACGGCAGTGCCGATTCTTACCCGGAACGGAGAATATGCCGGTACGGTTACCGAGGGAGATTTGCTGTGGTACATGAAGGATTCCGACGGCGGGGTTACTTTTGAAAATGCCTCGAAATATCTGCTTAAGGATGTACCGCTGCGTGTGAATAACCGCCCGGTGTCGATTGACGCCGACATGGAGGATTTGATCAAGCTGGCCAAGGTGCAGAACTTTGTGCCGGTCGTCGATGATATGAACAAATTTATCGGCATTGTCCGCCGTAGTCAGATCATTGAATATTGCGAGAACGTAGTCGCCCGCCAGTCCCAGGAATCTGTATAACGCGCTGTAACAGAGTAAGAGCATGCCAGTTAAGGCCTGTACTTCCGCAAGCACGGAAATGCGGGCCTTTTTTGAAGACGGCAGACTGTCGTTGTCCGTTAAGCCTACAGGCGGCGATCGCCGGTACCCGGAGGCTTCAGTGTAGCCCGGATATATTTATGCTATAATGGAGAATAATGCTTTTTCCGGAGGTAGAGAGACGTGCCCAATGTGCCCAAGGACCTCGATGTAGCCAAACGCGCCAAGGTAATTGAGTGGTTGAAGACCGAAGTAATTGATCAGGTCTCCCGGTTGTTCAAAGCAATGTGGGAAGGCAGCACCGCCCGTGTAGGCGACAGTCTGGCCAGCTTGGTAATGAGTTCCTATATTCTGGGGCGCAGACTCGGCCTATCTTACCGTGAGCTTGACGATTTGCTGCTGGAGAAGCTGCGAAAACACAAGCAGGAAGGGCATCAGCTTGAAGAATGGTATCAGGATATATCCGCACTAGAAGAACATATGCGTAAGAGGTGAATACTGTTGAAATTTCGCTGGACATCAGTGGCTTGGAGCATCGTATATCTGCTTCTTCTGCTATCCTTGTCAACCCCGCTGCTCATTATCACCACCCTATTTATGTTTATTCCGGCCGTAGTGCTGTTCACTACACTGAATACAAAACAGTTTATCGTACATCTGGTGCCGGTGCTGCTGATTGTGGCGCTGATATCGCCGGTGTATGTTCTGCTCGCTGTCTACTTCCTGATTCCGGCGCTCGTCATGGGACGCTGGTATAAGAAACGTGCTTCTGCCATGTCCACGATTCTTGCGGGTATGATTGCCATACTGGGTGAATATCTGCTGATTCTGCTGCTTGGCACGGTACTCTTTAATTTTGACCTCTCCACCTATGTCAACGATATGATGCATACGGCTCTCGCACCGCTGAACGATCTGAGCACAGCCAATCCGCTGATGAGTGACCTGGGCTTTACCTCGGAGGATGTCAGCACGATCAGTTACCTGACCGTTCAGATTATCCCGATGACACTGATTGTAAGTGCGTTCCTGCTCTCCGTCATTACCCATTCGGTTGTACGGCCGATTCTGAACAGCATGGAGTATGCTGTACCTAAGCTGAAGCCGGCCCGTGAATGGAGATTGCCAAGATCGCTGATCTGGTATTACCTGATCGGTGTGGTGATCACCTTGCTGTTCGGCGGCCTGGAAAGCGGCTTTATGTCGATGATTACCGCCAATCTGCTGCCGCTCCTCAGGATCGTCTTCAAGATTCAGGCTATCGGCTTCCTGTTCTTCCTGGTCTATGAACGCAAATGGAGCAAAGCCGTCGCACTGCTGCTGTCCATCCCGGTCATTCTGTTTCCGGGACTCTGGATTATCGGTGTCATTGATCTGGCGATGCCGCTGCGGCAGCTTGTGACGAAATCGAAACGATAGGGTGAGAGCTCATGCCTAAATTTCTGCTACGGCGCTGGCACGGCTATCATACCGTATGGGCGTTTATGCTGCTGCTGGTCCTGATTATTGTGGTCAGTATCTACAACCCGGTGTTGGGCGTAGCCAGCCTGTTCGTGACCGGCACCATGTGCTTCTCCATGCTGAAGGCGGAGATTTCTTTCCGCCGCAATCTGGTGGAGTATATCAACGGGCTATCCTTCCGGATCAAGCGGGTAGAAGGTGAAGCGGTCAGCATGCTGCCGCTGGGAATTATGCTGTACGGCGAGGACCGGACGGTAGAGTGGCATAACCGGAATGCCGGAGAGATCTTTGCCCGTAAAACGCTGGTAGGTGAAGCACTGCAGGAATTGATGCCGGATATTATGTCATCCCTGACGGTAAATCCGGCGCATAAGCGAGAGCAGGCCAAGGATAAAGAGCAGGGCATTAAGGAGATCAGACAGGAAATTACAGTCAATGACCGTTATTATCAGGTGGTCATTATTCCGAGCGAACGTCTGCTGTATCTGGATGATATCACGGAGCTGGTTGTGCTGCGTGAGCGGTACGAGGAAGAGAAGCTGGCGATCGGAATAGTCATGATGGACAATCTGGATGAGGCGGCGCAGGGCATGGATGACCAGCAGCGCACCTCCTTGATTGCCAAGGTGGCAAGTGAAATTACCGAATGGAGCAAGATGTTCGATGTCTATCTTCGCCGCCTTTCTTCAGAGCGGTATCTGATGCTGCTGAATCACCGCAGCCTGACAGCGCTTGAAGAGAGCCGGTTCGTTATTCTCGATGAGGTGCGCGAGATGACGGCGGATCTCAAGGTTCCGATGACGCTGAGCATCGGGCTCGCCTACGGCGCGGAATCGGCCAGTGAGCTGGGCGCGCTGGCACAGTCCAGTCTTGATATGGCCCTTGGCCGCGGCGGTGACCAGGCGGCCGTCAAGGCGGGCCAGCGGCTCTCCTTCTATGGCGGCAAGAGCAACGCCGCCGAGAAGCGTACCAGAGTACGGGCCCGGGTCATCGCCCATGCGCTCCGCGATTTGATGCAGGAGAGCGACCGGGTGCTGATTATGGGGCACCGGACGCCGGATATCGACGCCGTCGGCGCCGCCATCGGGCTGCTGAAGGCGGCGCAAATGTACAATGTGGAAGCGAACATTGTGATGGAGCCGCCCAATCCGTCGATTACCCGGATGATGGAGCAGATCCGCAAGGATGAGGATTTGTACAAGTCCTTTGTCACTCCGGAGCAGGCGCTGCAGATGATGACGGAGCATACGCTGCTCATTGTGGTGGATACCCATAAGGCTTCGATGACGATGGAGGCGCGTCTGGTCCATTATGCCAGCCGGATTGTCGTGGTGGACCATCACCGCCGGGGCGAGGAATTTATCAATGATGCGGTGCTGGTCTATCTGGAGCCGTATGCCTCATCCACCTGTGAGCTGGTCACGGAGCTGCTGCAATATATCCATGATAAGATCAAGCTCAGTCCGCTGGAGGCCACGATGCTGCTGGCCGGAATTACAGTTGATACGAAGCATTTCGCGCTGCACACGGGTTCGCGCACGTTCGAGGCTGCCGGATTCCTGCGCAGGATCGGGGCGGATACGGTGCTCATTCAGCGCATGCTGAAGGAGGACCTGCAGGAGTACATCTCCAAGGCGGAGATCATCAAGCATGCACGGATGGTCTACGACCACATTGCCCTGGTTGTGACAGAGCCGGGCAAGAGAATCCCGCAGCTCCTGATTGCCCAGACGGCGGACACGCTGCTGGGGATGACGAATGTGGTAGCGTCCTTCGTCATCAGTGAGCGCCCGGATGGCCTGATCGGCATCAGTGCACGCTCCCTTGGACGGATGAATGTCCAGGTGGTTATGGAGAAGCTGGGGGGCGGCGGGCATTTAACCAATGCCGCAGTCCAGCTGGAAGGAACAAGCAAGGAAGCGGAAGCCAGACTGCTTGAAGTGCTGGCGGAAATTGAAGCGAAAGAGGGGCTATTCGAATGAAGGTCATTTTCATAAAAGATGTGAAGGGTCAAGGCAAAAAGGGACAAGTCAAAGAGGTATCGGAAGGCTACGCAACAAACTTCCTGCTGCCGCGCGGACTGGTGCGTCCGGCGACGGACGGCAATGTGAAGACGCTGGAGAATCAGGCAGCGGCCGAACAGCGCAAGAAGGAGCAGGAGAAGGAAGAAGCCCAGCAGCTCGGCAAGAAGCTGGATGAGCTTACGCTGACCATCAAAGCGAAGGCCGGTGAAGGCGGCCGTCTCTTCGGCGCCATCACCAGCAAGCAGATTGCTGAGGCGTTGGCGTCGGCGAACGGCATTGTAATCGACAAGCGCAAGATTGAACTGAACGATCCGATTCGCCATATCGGTACTTTCCTGGTTAATGTGAAATTGCATTCCGAAGTGAAGGCCCGGTTCACGGTTCAGGTTACGGAGGAGTAGGATGGGCGGAGATCTCTTTTTCGATCGGGTCCCTCCCCAGAATCTGGAGGCGGAGCAGGCCGTCATCGGCGCCGTTCTGCTGCAGGATGAAGCGCTGATCACAGCGATGGAGCGGGTGAATCCCGAAGACTTCTACGACAAGGCGCATCAAATGATCTTTGATGCCATGATACAGCTCGGAGAAGAGAGCCAGCCGATCGACCTAGTTACGCTGACTTCACGGCTGCAGGATAAGGGGGAGCTGGAGGACATCGGCGGGGTCAGCTATCTGGCCAAGCTGGCGCATGCGGTGCCGACTGCAGCGAACGTAGATTACTACGCTCAGATTATCGAAGAAAAGGCCATGCTGCGCCGGTTGATCCGAACCGCGACCCAGATCGTAAGCGAAGGGTATACCGGCGGCGAAGACGTCGGTATTATGCTGAGCGACGCCGAGCGGCGGATTCTTGAAATCTCCAACCGGCGCAGCGGCAGCGGCTTTATCGCCATCCGTGACGTGGTCATGGAGGTCTTCGAGCGCGTTGAGCTGCTGCATCAGAATAAAGGGAACACCTCGGGCATTCCGTCTGGCTTTGCCGATCTGGACAAGATGACCAATGGTTTTCAGCGCAATGATCTGATTATTGTCGCTGCGCGTCCTTCCGTCGGCAAGACGGCGTTTGCGCTTAACATCGCCCAGAACGTCGCGGTCCGCGCCAAAGAGACCGTAGCCATCTTCAGTCTCGAAATGTCCGCGGCCCAGCTCGTACAGCGTATGATCTGCGCCGAGGCTAACCTGGACGCCAACATCATGCGGACCGGCGAATTCAAGAATGATGACGACTGGTCCAAGCTGACCATGGGAATCGCCTCGCTGGGCGAATCGGAGATTTATATCGACGATACGCCAGGCGTTACGGTTACCGATATTCGGGCCAAATGCCGGCGCCTGAAGAAGGAGAAGGGCCTTGGGATGATCGTCATCGACTATCTCCAGCTGATCCAGGGCCGCGGCAAGCCCGGCGAGAACCGCCAGCAGGAGGTCTCGGAAATCTCCCGTACACTGAAGCAGATTGCCCGTGAGCTGGATGTGCCGGTCATTGCCCTTTCCCAGCTTAGCCGCGGGGTAGAGCAGCGTCAGGACAAGCGTCCGATGATGAGTGACCTTCGTGAATCCGGTTCTATCGAGCAGGATGCCGATATTGTAGCATTCCTGTACCGGGATGATTACTATAATCAGGAGACCGAGAAGAAGAATATTATCGAAATCATTATAGCCAAGCAGCGTAACGGCCCGGTGGGCACGGTTGAGCTTGTGTTTCTGAAAAATTTCAACAAATTCGTCAACTATGAGCGTGCTCATGCCGAACCCTTTGCAGGTTAGACGATTTTCGTACAATATCCGAACGATCGCACATTTGATGGTGTGATCGTTCGTTTTTATTTGACTTTAAAAAGTCCCGCTGGTACACTGGTTATTGTGCTTTAGCGGGTTAAACCGCTTAGTGTCCGGAGGGCGGTGTACATAAGAAACCCGTACAGAGCCCATATTATGAAAAATAATGGTGCTGCCAGCACCTACGGAGGAATGAACATGTCAACGGTAGTCGTCGTGGGAACACAATGGGGAGACGAAGGCAAAGGGAAAATCACGGATTTTCTGGCGGAGAGCGCAGATGTGGTCGCCAGATATCAAGGAGGTAACAATGCCGGTCACACGATTCTGATTGACGGAAAGAAGTTCAAGCTGAGCTTGATTCCATCGGGTGTATTCTATAAAGAGAAGACTTGTGTTATCGGCAACGGGATGGTTATTAATCCGGAAGCCCTGATTCAAGAAATTAATTATATTCATGAGAACGGCTTTGATACGAAGAATCTGGTGATCAGCGACCGCGCCCATGTCATTATGCCTTATCATATGCTGCTGGATGCGCTGGAGGAAGACCGCAAGGGACCGAACAAAATTGGTACCACCCGGAAGGGCATCGGCCCGGCATACATGGATAAAGCAGCCCGCAACGGAATCCGCATCGCCGATCTGATGGACGCCGAGGAGTTCGAGCTGAGACTGCGTCATCTGATGGAAGAGAAGAACCAGGTCATCACGCAGGTATACGGGGCAGAGCCGCTGGATGTCGAAGAGATTCTGGTGAAATACCTGGAATATGCGGAGGTCCTTCGAGGCTATGTGACCGATACTTCGGTGGTGCTGAACGATGCCATCGACGCCGACTCGAAAGTGCTGTTTGAGGGTGCACAAGGCGTCATGCTCGACATCGACCAAGGTACTTATCCGTTCGTAACCTCCTCGAATCCTTCCGCCGGTGGAGTATGTATCGGCTCCGGCGTGGGTCCTTCGAAGATCAAGCAGGTTATCGGCGTAGCGAAATCTTACACCACCCGTGTCGGCGACGGTCCGTTCCCGACCGAGCTGAACGATTCGATCGGTGATTACATCCGCGAGACAGGACATGAATATGGTACAGTTACCGGGCGTCCCCGCCGGGTGGGCTGGTTCGACAGTGTTGTGGTGCGTCATGCGCGCCGTGTCAGCGGAATCACCGGATTGTCGCTGAACTCGCTGGATGTGCTGAGCGGTTTGGAAACGGTAAAGATCTGCACCGGCTACAAGTACCGTGGTGAGGTTATCACGCACTATCCGGCCAGTCTCAAGATGCTGGCGGAATGTGAAGCCGTTTATGAGGAGCTTCCGGGCTGGAGCGAGGATATCACCTCGGCCAAGACACTGGAGGATCTTCCGGCCAACACACGCCGTTATGTAGAGCGTGTTGCCGAACTGACCGGCATTCCTATTGCCATCTTCTCGGTGGGACGCAACCGTGAGCAGACCAATCAGGTACTGCCGATTTACGAATAAGTAAGAGCATAGTAACGACTTTGGAGGGACCCTGGCGGGTCTCTTTTTTTTGCAAAAACTAAATATTTAGAGAATTAAGGGGCTTCGCAAATTTCCTGAACGGGCATCGGGTATATCCTCACTTTATGGGGTGAATTAGGTTTCTCCCGGCGGCTTCCGGTCAATACTGGAAGAATAGAAGAGTATAAAAGCTCAGGTTATCCAGACAATGGGGAGCCCGCCAAGCAGATGTGAGGGAGAGAACAAAATGAAATTGCTGAAACGTGCATTGGGAGTAGGGCTGATCGTCGTATTGGCCAGCGCATTATCCATCGGGACTACTGCAATCGTCGTACATACGTACATCCAGTCCGTACTGACAGGACTCGGTATTGAGCTGGATACGCCAGAACCCGGAATAGGCGGGCTAATGAAGACCCTAACCGGAATGGGCGGCAGCAGCGTAGTGAAGCAGCAGGATAATGGGGATGCAGCCGGGCAGGAAGGCGGTTCCGGTTCTGCAGGTCCAGGCAGCGGGCAGCAGGATGGCGAAGAACCGGCAAATGATGAGGTTCCCGAGGATTCCCTGGCCGTTATGGGGGAGGCAAGCACAGAGGAACAAACCGGGGGAGCGCTTGACCAGCAGCTTGTGATGACACCCGAGGCCATGGGCGAAATGAAGGACAGCCTGCCCTCTGAGGAAAAGGCCAGTATTTTTAATATACTGATGAACAAGCTGCCGCAAGAGGAAATGCAGAAGATTTCGACGGCAATGGAAGACGGATTAACAGAGAGTGAAGTTAAGGAACTGCAGGATATTATTGCTAAGTACGTAGAGCCGGATGAATATGACAGCTTAATGAAAATGCTTACACCGGACGAAGCTACGAATTCCGGAAATTAAAAATTGTCACTTTTTGGACACACCGGACCTGTTTAAACCTTATATTTACGCATAAAACCCGCGATTATCGCGGGTTTTGTCATGAGAACAAAGTTGAAATATTTCAGGAGGCTATGGTACAGTAAAAAAGGACTGCAAGGGGTTAATTTTTTGTAACCTTTTTGAAATCAAAAATTTATAAATCCCGGGCAGAGCTTTAACTGACGCAAATCCTATAAATAGACGCAGCAATTATATATATAAGGGGTCGTACAACAAGCATGGACGTCTTGTAACGGACTGAAGGGGACGGACTGAAAGGGAGAGTTTCATGAAAGGATTTAAGTTTATGCGCCGGGCGGGGAAACTGCGGGAATCCGCAGGGTTCGGTGCAGAAGACCGGCAGGATGCCGGTGCTCCAGAGCAAACTCATGTCTTCGTTCAAGAAACCAAACGCCGGAAATTGCGGCGCTCCTGGATTCTCGGCTCTGCCGGCCTGGTGCTGGTAACCGCGTTCTTGATTGGGGCAGAGCAGAAGTATGTGACTGCCAATACGGAGACCTATTACAAAGTGCTGGTCAAGGGCCAGGAAGTCGGCAAGATTTATGATGAGGCGGAATTGGACAAGCTGTTCGAAAGCAAACGTGAGGAATATCAGCTTAAATATCCGGAGTCGGTCATGGTATTGCAAACACAAGGCATCACGACAGAGCAGGAGCAGGCCTTCAAGCCGGAGGTTGATGCGGAGGCCACGCTGGAGAAGCTGGACGGCATGCTGAAGGCCTATGCGCTTGGTGTGCAGCTGACGGTGGACGGTGAAGCGCTCGGCATTGTCAAGGATCAGGAGACGGCAAATGCGGTGCTGGAAGCGGTCAAGCAGCATTACGCGCCGCAGGCTGCTGCCGCCACCGGTTCCAAGCTGATGAGGACAGCGGCAACGACCAAAGCCGTGGCTGCCGATGCGGACAAGCTGGAGTCGGCTGAAATTCGTGAAGAGGTATCCATTGTTCCGGTCAAAGCAGACCCGAACAAGGTGCTGACAGTGGAGGATGCCGTTAAGGTGCTGACGGAAGGTGATGAAGAACCGCTGGTCTATGCTGTACAGGAAGGCGACACGGTCTCTGCCATTGCCCAGCGTTACGGCATAACCCAGGCTGACATTTTCCGCAATAATCCGGCCGTCAAGGAGTTAACTCTGCAGATCGGGGATGAGCTGCAGCTGACCGTGCCGCAGCCGGACCTGACGGTGGTGACCGTAGAGCAGGTGACAGAGCAGGTCGTGACCGAACCGGAGGTTGAAATCCGCAAGAGCGATCAGCTGGCTGCCGGCAAACGCAAGGTCGTGCGTCCGGGCCAGACGGGGCTTAAGGAAATGCAGTACCGGGTCACTAAAGAGAACGGCATCGTTGTGAAGGAAGAATGGCTGGGCCAGACGGTGCTGAAGGCGTCGCTGCCTGAAGTCGTGTACAGCGGCACCAAGGTCGTTGGCGAAGGCACCGGCAGGTTCGCTTGGCCGGTCAGCGGCGCGACGATCTCCAGCAGCTTCGGTGAACGGTGGGGCCGTGCCCATAAAGGCGTGGATCTGGTCTCGGGTAACCGGACGATCAAGGCTGCGGACGCCGGCGTGGTCACCTTTGCCGGAACACAAAGCGGTTATGGCAATGTGGTCATTGTAAATCATAGGAACGGTTATGTGACCTACTATGGTCACTTGAGAAGCATATCAGTGTCTGTCGGCCAGAGGCTGTCGCAAGGCAGCAAGATCGGCATTATGGGCAACACCGGCCGCTCGACAGGGACTCATCTGCATTTTGAAATCCGTAAGAACGGCACAGCCGTTAACCCGATGAAGTATCTGAAATAATCCAATATTTCTTTCAGCCGCCCGGAATTTCCGGGCGGTTCGTTTGTTTCATAGGATGTGGCGCCAAGGCAGGTATGTTAGAATAAAGGGAAAGGGTATAACAACGCTTAGAAAGGTGAAGCTGAGCCATGCAGATGGGTACGATCCTGGTAGTAGACGATGAGCAGCCTATTGCCGATATCTTAAAGTTTAATCTGGAGAAGGAAGGCTATGAGGTCATTTGCGCATTTGACGGCAACAGTGCGGTCGATCTGGCCCTGTCCAAGCGGCCTGATCTGATGCTGCTCGATCTGATGCTGCCGGGCAAGGACGGGATGGATGTATGCCGTGAGGTGCGCTCCGCGCATCTGGATATTCCGATCATCATGCTCACGGCCAAGGACGGCGAGATCGACAAGGTGCTCGGGCTGGAGCTGGGTGCGGATGATTATGTGACCAAGCCCTTCAGCACGCGCGAGCTGCTGGCCAGAGTCAAGGCCCAGATGCGCCGCCAGCAGAAGCCTGCGCAAGCCGAGACCTTCAGCGAACGTCCGGAGACGAAGCAGGGAGTGTATCACTTCGGGCTGTTTATTGATACCGATATGTATATGGTGTATAAAGACGGCGAGCCGCTGGATTTGACCCATCGTGAATATGAACTGCTCTATTATATGGTCCGCCACGCCGGCAAGGTTATGACGCGCGAGCATCTGCTGCAGGCAGTGTGGGGCTTCGAATATTTCGGCGATGTGAGGACGGTGGATGTGACCATCCGCCGGCTGAGGGAGAAGATTGAAGAGAATCCGAGCAAGCCTGAATACATCTTTACCCGGCGGGGCCTCGGATATTTAATGCACAGCCCGAAAAGCGGGGGCATGGGATGAAGGGGCTGTCCTTTTTCCGGACGATACAAGCCAGACTGATTATGATTTATGTACTGCTCATTCTGATTGCCATGCAGCTCATCGGCGTCTACTTCGTCAGCTCGATGAAGAACTCGCTGACCGATAATTTCACCAAGGATTTGAAGGCCCGGGCGGAAATGCTCTCGATTCTGACTGCGGATAAATTCGGCAGCGAAGCCGGAACCTCCGATGAAGAAGGCGTAGTAGAGAGTCTGCGCGGCATGGTCAATAACCTGTATATCAGCGGTGCGGAAATTCAGGTGCTGGATGCGAGCGGCAAGATTATCACCACCTCCGTCGCTTCCCGCAACGATATCATCGGGCAGCGGAACACGCAGACGGTGGTCAACCGCGCACTGCAGGGCATCAGCGACAATGAAGAATACATCATTGCCGATGACAATGTGCGGAAGAAGGTAGTCGCCAAGCCGGTGCTATCCGGCGACAAGGTTGTCGGTGCGATCTATATCGCAGCGGATATGAAGGATTTATATGCAACCATCAGCCGGATCAACAATGTTTTTCTCTCCGGCCTGCTGCTGGCCCTGGCCCTGACTGCGGTGCTGGGCGTTATTCTGGCCCATACCATCACGCATCCGATCAAGGAGATGACCCGCCATGCCACAGCGGTGGCCGAGGGGCGCTTCAACCGCAAGATGCCGGTATTCGGCAACGATGAGATCGGGCAGCTGAGCCAGGCGTTCAACTATATGACGGGACGGCTGCATGAGGCGCTCTCACAGAATGAAGAGGAGAAAGAGAAGCTGGCCTCGATTCTGGCAAATATGAGCGACGGCGTAGTGGCTACGGATGAGAACGGCAGGGTTATCCTGATGAATACCAGGGCCGCACATATGCTTGGCTCCTCAGATCCGCTGCCCGAAGGGGCGCCACTGGACGAGCTGCTGGGACTTGACCATGAGCAGTCCGGTTCTCTGGCCCAGGGGAATGCCCAGTCGGCCATGCTGCGGTTATCGCCGATGGACGGCGAGGAAGCGAAGATCGTGCGGGTAACCTTCACGCCGATCCACCGCCGCGAAGGCCGCGGCATCGCCGGAACCATTGCCGTGCTGCAGGATGTTACCGAGCAGGAGAACCTGGAGGAATCCCGGCGCGAGTTCGTGGCGAACGTCTCCCATGAGCTGCGGACGCCGCTCACTACCATCAAGAGCTATGCCGAGGCGCTCGATGACGGAGCGCTGGAGGACCCGCAGCTGGCGGTACGGTTCGTCGGCGTCATCCGCAATGAGACCGAGCGGATGATCCGCCTGGTTACCGATCTACTGCATCTCTCACGGCTGGATTCAAAGGAATCCAGCCTGCGCATCCAGCAGACCGATATTTTTGAGATGCTGGACGATGTAGCCGACCGCTTCTCCTTTCAGCTGCGCCAGAAGCGGATTCATATCAATACCAAGGTGCGTAAAGAGGTCGCGTCGGCGTGGCTGGACCGCGACCAGATCGATCAGGTGCTGGGCAATCTGGTCTCCAATGCCCTGAAATATACGTCAGAGGGCGGAAGCATTGAGCTCGAGGCGCGGAAGAACGATGAGGGAATGCTGGCCATTTCGGTACGCGACTCCGGAATCGGGATTCCGAAGAAGGATATCGAACGGATATTTGAGCGTTTCTACCGGGTAGACAAGGCGCGCTCCCGCAACATGGGGGGAACCGGTCTAGGGCTGTCCATTGCCCGGGAAATTGTCAAAGCGCATGGCGGCTCCATTTCCCTGCAATCCGAGCTGAATGAGGGCTCACTGGTCACCTTTACATTGCCGCTTTTGCAGCAAGGGAGGAGTGAGCTGTGAAGGAGAAAATCAAATCATGGCTGCTTGCTCTGCTGGTATTCGGCAGTCTCGTCGAGAGCTATTACCTGATCTACCGGCTGCCGGGCAGTGATTCGGCGGTGATGTCGGAAAGCCTGTACGTCAAGACAGACAACATGGGACCCAAGCAGAATGTGGAGAACCTGCTGTATCCGGAGCGGATGGTGATTCATATGGGCGGGGACCGGCATACTTTATTCTACCCGGGCTCGGCCTTTTATGACCTGATTCTGAACCGTATCAAGGGGCGGGGCTTTGAAAGCTTCCAGCGCCGTTCGGTGCAGGATTTCGACTGGAACAAGATCCGCAGGGAAAATTCCGGCATCGAGCTGTCATTTGGCGAGGGTATACCGGTTACACTGCTGCAGCGGGTGATGCAGTTGTCTCCCGATTCGCTGTTTGAAGGCGAGAGCATTAACCGGATCTGGATTTATAACGGCAAGAACGACTCCAAAGCCCATGCCGTATTCTTCAGCACCCGGGGCGATATCGTGTACGAAGCGGCCAAGGCGGATCTCACGGTCCAGGACGTGCAGCAGCATGTGGACTTCGGGCAGAATCTGACCCCTTACAGCGTGGTCAACAATAATTATTATATTCCGGAGATTCCATTGCAGCTTCTCGAAGTTGAGCTGCCGATAGGCATGTACACTATTGAGCAAATGCAGAGCAATTTGTTCTTCGACGCCGGCAGTACCCGGTATATCCCGGAGAAGGACGGTTCAAAAATCTATACCGACAGCAAGCGCAGCCTTCAGGTGGACGAGCAGAACTGGATGAACTACAGCGATCCGGCGGCTCTTCCGGCCGGGGAGAGCACCCCGGCAACCGATGCGCTGGAGGCGGTTGATTTCGTCAACGAGCATGGCGGCTGGAACGGAGAGTACCGGCTGGCAACGGCGGAGGAAGACCGGCAGGATCGCAGTGTAGCCTTCCAGCAGTATTACGGCTCCTACCCCATTATGAGCGAGCCGGGCCTGCGTTACGGAGTCATTCACCTTGAGCTGCAGCAGGGGACCGTTTCTTCTTATGAACGTTCGCTGATCTATATGGAAGAGGACAAAGCGGTAAAGACGATTGTAGAGTTACCCGGTGGTGAGGAGCTGCGCACCAAGATTAGCGAGCTGAAGCTGGCGCTGCCCATCAAGGATCTGACGCCCGCCTATTTGCCGGGTCAAAAAGAAGACAGGCTGCATCTGGTTCCGGTGTGGCAGATTACGCTGAGCGACGGCAGTGTCATTGTACTGAATTAACACTAAAGCCGCGGTTAACGAAGAGTTTAATATTCTCACGGAGGAGGGTTGGCAATGGACTGGGGAAGAGCGAAAAGTGTGCTGATCTATGCATTTCTGGTGCTGAATTTGCTGCTGTGCTATCAGCTGTGGCTCGACTTGCGCGATCAGGCCAGCGCCAACCTGGACTTCACCTCCCTGTCGGAAGAAACAAAGGCCGTGATGGAACAGAAGGGGATTCGGGTTGTGTGCCCGATACCTGCTATGACACCGCAGTTGCCTCCGATCACCTACCGTTATTCCGGCGAGGAGCAAACTGCACCGCCGGTAGCGCTCAAGGAGCCGGTGGACAGTGCGCTGATCTATTCTTCGTTCACCGAACTCGGCAAGCTGCTGGAGCCGGAGATTCCGGATATCGCCAGCTACCGCTTCTATCAGAATGAGAGTGAGCCCGGCAAACATGTGCTGCACCCGCTGGTGGACAATCAGTGGCCCTTGTTCAGGGTGAGATTGGAGCTGATTAACAGCGACCAGAAGATTGTTGCTTACCGCCAGCCGCAGCTGCAAATCGGGCCGACCGCAAGCGGAGATGACATACAGAAGGTGCTGCCCGCATCCCAGGCGCTGAGCAGCCTGATCGAGAAATCGTTCCCGGCGGATGCAGTGGTCAATGAGATTGAACTGGGATATTACGGGGAATTGTTTAACTCCGAAAGTCAGGTGGCGTCGCCGATGTGGCGGTTTATGCTGCAGGATGGCAGCGCCTATTATGTGGATGCCATTACTGCGGACATCATTAGTCCCAAGACAACAGAGTAGAGGGAGCAGGAGAGGAAATGGGAATTTCGTTTACAATACTGTCCAGCGGGTCCACCGGGAATGTAACGGTGGTGCACAACGGGGAAACGACACTGATGATCGACGCCGGCCTTAGCGCCAAGCGGATCGAAGAGCTGCTCGCTATGCGCGAGATGACCGGTCATAATATCGACGGCATTCTGGTGACACATGAGCACTCCGATCATATCAAGGGGCTGGGAGCGATTGCGCGCAAATATGACCTGCCAATCTATGCAAATTCGGGAACCTGGGGAGCACTGGAGAAGGGCATCGGGACGATACCCGAGCAGAACCGGATCGTGCTGGAGACCGGCCAACACCGGGATTTCGGGAGTCTGCGCGTAGAATCGTTCGCCATTTCGCATGATGCTGCGGAGCCGGTAGGCTATAATTTCTATGATGGCAGTGAGAAGCTCTGCGTAGCTACAGACCTTGGTTACGTCAGCGATAAAGTCCGGACAGCGATGGAGGGCTCCGATGTTCTGGTGCTGGAGGCCAACCATGATATAGAGATGCTGCGGATGGGCCGATACCCCTGGAACACCAAGCGGCGGATACTCGGGGATATGGGGCATCTCTCGAACGATGCAGCGGGCGCTGTACTCAGCGAAATTCTGACCGGACGCACCAAACGGACTTATCTGGCGCACTTAAGCCGTGATCACAACATGATGGAGCTGGCCAAAATGTCGGTGCGCGGAGCGATGGAGGACAGGGGCTGCTTCTACAAGGACAGCGAGTTTAGACTATGCGATACCTTTTATGACCAGCCTACGCCATGGGATAAGGTGAGCCAATCATAAGCCGGTCCGTTTCGGTGATTCGCTGCTCCAGCTCCTGGCGCGAGATCAGGCCTTTTTCAATCAATAGCTCAATCAAGGCGCTTTGCACCAGGATTAGCTGATAGTGCTCATCCTTTAGATCGCCAAGCTTACCGATGAACTGGACCAAGTCCGTGCTTGTGGAAAATGAATCCATGGGATAACCTCCTCATTAAGGTAACGTTGAACAGTGTTACACGAAATAACCGTTATTTTCCATAAAAGAAAAAGCGGGAAGTCTAGCCTGCTGTGTTACAATCAGGTAGAGAAATCTCTAACCGATGAGTAGTGCAACTCTTCTAATATGTATTGTAGTCTTTGAAGCAGCAAAATATTCCGCTCGAAAGCTAGCAATTTCCCAGGTCCTTGCCGCTGGTGAAAGATTTCTTGCGCGCGTGGTCGGTCACCCCGTTTGTGGTGAAATGAATAATGAAACCTTTTGGCGCTGCCGGTAGTCTATAAAAGTAGCGGAAAGCACGGGTTGCTTGGCGTTCAGTGTTGAACGCGTTTTGGCCATAGAGGGGAGAGGATGAACGGTGGGACTGTTTGACGACGATTTCTATTCTACCAAAGTGCCGCGGCGCATTGGTAGAAAGCAGGAGACTTCAGGCTTAAGCGACAGCCGCAGCTGGTCGCGCAGGGAGCGCAGAGGTCTGGCGACATGGCAAGTATCTGTGATCAGCTCTGTAATCAGTGCAGTAGTCGCTGTACTGCTGTTCAGTCTGGTGACTGGAGAGCTGACACGGGATAAGCCTGAGGCAGCTGTTCCGGTAGCAAGCCAGGCGGTCAGCGCCCAAGATCCCTATGAGCGGCTCGTTCAGGCTGCGGCGGTTGTCCGCCCTGCGGTCGTCAGTATTATTAATCATAAAGAGGACAATGAAGAATTGAATATTCTCGACGAGTCGGCGCTGGGCTCGGGCGTAATTTATAAAAAAGACGACAAGAATGCCTATGTTATTACCAACAACCATGTCATTGACGGCTCAGGCAAGCTGGAAGTGGTTACTGTGGACGGGGAGACGCGCAAAGCGGAACTGATCGGGACGGATAAGGTAACCGATATCGCGGTACTGTCCGTTGAGGCCAAGGGAATCAATACGGTGGCGCAGATCGGTGATTCTTCACAGCTGCGCTTCGGCGAGACGGTCATTGCCATCGGCAATCCGCTCGGACTGGGAGACTCGCTCACCTCGGGTATTGTCAGCTATACCGAGCGGACGATTCCGGTATCGCTGAATCAGGACGGCGTGTATGACTGGGAGCAGGCGGTTATCCAGACCGATGCCGCCATCAATGAAGGCAACAGCGGCGGCGCCTTGGTCGATCTGGACGGCAAAGTAATCGGAATCAATACGATGAAGATTTCGGATACCGGGGTCGAAGGACTCGGGTTCGCGATTCCTGTCAATCATGTTATGAAGACGGCAGATGAATTGGTGACGAGCGGCCGCATTGCCCGTTCGTATCTTGGAGTATATTCGGTGGATTTGAACAATCCGTATGTGCCGCTGGCAGAAGATCAGGTCAAGGAGCTCAACCTGCCTAGCAGCATTAAGGATGGCGCTGTGGTGCTGGATTCGGTGGGGCCGGCCAAAGAAGCGGGCCTGCAGTTCAACGATGTAATCACCAAGTTCAATGACCAGCAGATAACCTCTACGTTATCATTGCGCAAATACCTGTATGAACAGACGAAGATCGGCGATGATCTGGAAATTACGTTTTACCGTAACGGTGAGATGCATCAGGTGACGGTGAAACTTCTGGAGAAGCCGGAGGAATAATTCCCGCAGATGCGGTATATAATAACAAAGCAGTGGGCCGGCAGGAACCAGCTGGCCCATATTTTTTTGGAGCGGCAGCTGTTTCAAGACTGGTTAGGCAGGGTAATTAGTATTAAATTGGGTGACATTAAAGTGCTGATAGCATTTACATTGGCAAAACAACCTAAATAGAGCATAACCGTAGAAATTCGGAAACCATCTTGCCTTTGTTATTAAGGTGTGGTAACATTAGAATAATCGTAGTCTTGATACCTGATTCTCGTATTGAAAAGGGCTGTCAACTGCTTACAACCCTTTTCAATGTGTGAATTTTTTCTTTGTCTGAAGATAAAAAGAACATATTAATTTAAATTTGTGGAGGTAACACACATGCAAACAGGTACAGTTAAATGGTTCAACGCAGAAAAAGGTTTCGGATTCATCGAGGTTGAAGGCGGAAGCGACGTATTCGTTCACTTCAGCGCAATCACTGGCGACGGATTCAAAACTTTGGACGAAGGCCAACGCGTTGAATTCAACGTTGTTCAAGGCAACCGCGGACCACAAGCCGAAAACGTTGTAAAACTGTAATAATAGAAGGAACCGCCCCGCTTCACGCGGGGCGGTCTTTTTGTATACTATTACCCGCTTTGCCCGGCTCATAAGACACAGGCGAAGTACAGGAGGGAGGATCGGCAAATGAACTACCGAAAAAAGCCTTTGGAGGAAATACCGGAAGTGGATACAGCGATCTGGTCCTGCACCAATGACGGCTGTAACGGATGGATGAGGGATAACTTTGTGTTCGAGGAAACACCAGTCTGCCCCCTTTGTCATGCCCCTATGGTTCGCAGCACCAAGATGCTGCCCCAATTGCTGAATTCAAGCGGCGATTCCAAAACGCAGAAGAAAGGCATTTCCATTACCTGACTGCAACCCTTATAATAAAAATCTACATAGTCTGTGAATTTATGGGACGGCATAAAACCGTCTCATTTTTTTTGCTTTCTACAGACAATATTGTGATATTTGTCACAAATTTATTATTTTTACCCCTGAATACAGGCGTATAATGTGATAAATATCACACTATGCCTGTTAATCTTTTGACAGAATAGACATATGAAATGGGGAGAAGGAAGGGGCGAAATATGGATACAGTAATGCTGTCGCGCATTCAGTTTGCGTCGACGACGATTTTTCATTATTTCTTTGTACCGGTGTCCATCGGACTTGCGCTCATGATCGCAATCATGGAGACGATGTATGTCCGCAAAGGCAACGAGGAGTACAAAAGAATGGCGCAGTTTTGGGGAAAGCTCTTCCTCATTAACTTCGCAGTAGGTGTAGTAACAGGGATTCTTCAAGAGTTCCAGTTCGGGATGAACTGGTCAGATTATTCCCGCTTTGTAGGCGACGTCTTTGGCGCTCCGCTGGCGGTGGAAGCCCTGCTTGCCTTCTTCCTGGAATCAACGTTTATCGGAATCTGGATCTTTGGCTGGGACAAAGTCTCCAAGAAGGTGCATCTCCTGTCGATCTGGCTGGTAGCCTTCGGCACGATGCTGTCGGCTTTCTGGATTCTGGCTGCCAATTCGTTCATGCAGCATCCGGTCGGCTTTGAGATCAACAATGGCCGTGCTGAAATGAACGATATTTTTGCCCTGATTACGAACGGACAATTACTGGTTGAGTTTCCGCACACGGTGCTGGCTGCCTATGCAACAGGCGCGTTCCTGGTGACGGGTATCAGTGCATATAAGCTGCTGAAGAAGCAGGATGTAGCCTTTTTCCGAAAATCGTTTGAGATTGCCGCAATCGTCGGAATTGTGTCCTCCATCGGCGTAGCCGTTGCGGGCCATGCCCAGGCACAATATCTGGTGGAGACCCAGCCGATGAAGATGGCGGCTTCCGAAGGCC
The DNA here is from genome assembly GCF_008635795.1 of Paenibacillus tepidiphilus. GTDB lineage: Bacteria > Bacillota > Bacilli > Paenibacillales > Paenibacillaceae > Paenibacillus_AQ > Paenibacillus_AQ tepidiphilus. The sequence continues at coordinate 54,651 of NZ_VWRQ01000015.1, forward strand.
TGTGGGAGGATAGCGGTGATCCGGCAGCCTGGACGATTACGGCGAACATTGACCCTGAGAATAAATCAAACAGCGGGGAAATCAAGATTCCTTACCTGCTGAGCTTCCTGTCTTACAGTAAATTCTCCGGTGATGTTAAAGGGATGAATACACTGCAGGCGGAGTATGAGCAGCAGTATGGACCGGGCAATTATATCCCGCCGGTGCGGACCACCTTCTGGAGCTTCCGGATTATGGTTGCCGCCGGATCGCTGATGGTTGTGCTGGGGCTGTATGCGATGTATCTGATCTGGCGTAAAAAAATGGACCGTCCGAATACCTGGTTTATGCGCTTTATGTTCTGGGGGCTGCTCTTGCCGCCGATTGCCAACACCTCCGGCTGGATTATGACCGAGATTGGACGCCAGCCATGGACGGTATTCGGGCTGATGACGACGGAAGACAGTGTATCGCCGAATGTAACAGCAGGACAGGTGCTGTTCTCGGTTATTTCTTTTACAGCCATTTACGCTATTCTTGGCGCTGTATTGATCGGACTCTTCATCAAGGTCATCAAAAAAGGCCCTTATGCCATGGACAACGATCATGGCGAAGCGCATGATCCATATAACAAGGAGGGATCGTCGCATGCTTTCTCTTAATGAGCTGTGGTTCGTACTGATTGCTGTACTGTTTATCGGCTTCTTCTTCCTGGAAGGCTTCGATTTCGGGGTAGGAATGGAAACCCAGATCCTCGCCAAGAATGATACAGAGCGCCGGGTGCTGATCAACTCGATCGGACCGTTCTGGGATGCCAACGAAGTATGGCTCTTAACAGGTGCGGGTGCGATGTTCGCCGCTTTCCCGGACTGGTACGCGACGCTGTTCAGCGGTTTCTATATTCCATTCGTCTTTGCGCTTCTTGCGCTGATAGCCCGCGGTGTCGCCTTTGAATTCAGAGGCAAACGCGATTCCGTGGCCTGGCGGAGAACCTGGGATGCCTGCATCTTCTTCGGCAGTCTGCTGCCGCCGTTCCTGCTGGCGGTTGTGTTCGCCAGCTTTATCAAGGGGCTGCCGATTGACGGCGAGATGCAGATGCGTGCCGGATTCTTTGATATCGTAAACGGATATACCGTTGCAGCGGGAATTACAGTGGTTCTGCTCTGCCTGGTGCATGGCCTGATGTTCACCACACTGCGCACGTTCGGCGATCTGCAGACGCGGGCGCGCAAGCTGGCACGGACACTGCTGCTGCCGCTGGCTGCACTACTGGTTATCTTCGTGGTCATGACGTATTTCATGACTGACATCTTTGAGCAGCGCGGAGCCCTGCTGTGGGTACTGGTTGTTCTGGGCATTGCCGCGTTCGTGCTGTCGGGTTATTTCATGAGCAAGAAGAGAGACGGCTGGGCGTTCGGTATGACCGGAGCCGTGATGGCGCTGTCGGTATTGTCTATCTTCGTGGGACTGTTCCCGCGGGTCATGATCAGCTCCATCGATCAGGCGTTCAACCTGACGATTACCAATGCCGCCTCCGGACATTATTCGCTGAAGGTGATGACAATTGTAGCCCTGTCGCTGCTGCCGTTCGTGCTGGGCTATCAAATCTGGAGTTATTTCATTTTCCATAAACGGGTTCACGAGAAGGAGCATCTGGAATACTGATGGATAAAAATTTGCTTGGGTACAAAGGAGTTAAGCCGGTCTTCCTGATCGTGGGCTTCCTTACCCTGGTGCAAAGCTTATCCATTATCCTGCTGGCGAAGTCGCTGGCCGGGGTTGTCTCCGCGCTGTTCGCGGGAGAACCGCTGAAGGAACAAGGGGCCGAATCGCTCTTGTTCCTTCTTGCGTTTCTGGTCCGCCATGCCTGCGCGATGCTGATGAGCCGCGTGTCCTATGCTTTTGCAGAGGCGACGGGCAGCAGCATGCGGAGACAAATGATGGACAAGCTGTTCCAACTGGGACCGCGCCTCGCCGGCAACCGGGGAACCGGAACGCTGGTCACGATGGTGCTGGAGGGAGTGACGAAGTTCCGGACGTATCTGGAGCTGATCATTCCCCGTATGGTAGGGATGGGGATCACACCTTGGCTGCTGCTGGTCTATGTCTATACGCTGGACACGGCGAGCGGAGTTATCCTGACGCTGACGATGCCGATTATCGTTGTGTTCATGATTCTGATCGGTGTTACCGCCCGCAAGCAGATGGACCGCCAATTGAAGTCGTACCGCACGCTCTCCAATCATTTCGTGGACTCGCTGCGCGGTCTGGAGACCTTGAAGTTCCTCGGCCGCAGCCGCGGCCACGCAGCGAGCATCGCCACGGTCAGCGACAGCTACCGCTCGGCGACGATGCGGACGCTCAGAGTGGCTTTTCTGTCGTCCTTTGCCATGGATTTCTTCACCATGCTGTCCGTGGCTTCGGTAGCGGTCAGCCTCGGTCTAAGACTGGTCAACGAACAAATGACACTCGTCACGGGTCTGACCATCCTGATTCTGGCGCCCGAGTATTTCCTGCCGGTGCGGCTGGTCGGTGCTGATTTCCATGCAACGCTGGACGGCAAGGAAGCCGGCGAAGCCATGAAGGATATTATCGACCGCGATACAGTGCAGGCGAAGCTGCTGGATGCGGAAGCAGCCGGACAGGCTGAAGTGGCTGTGCGCGGGGATTCTGTATTCTCCTGGAGGCCGGATAGTTCTCTGGAGCTGCGGGGCCTTGGTGTGCAATATGAAGCCGAAGGCATCCCTTCGCTGGATGGAGTCCATCTTGCGTTTCAAGGCAACGCCAAGATCGGCATTATCGGAGAGAGCGGCGCAGGGAAGTCAACGCTGATCGATATTCTCGGCGGCTTCCTGCATCCCTCCTCCGGCGAGCTGGTGCTGAACGGTCAGCGTCTCAGCGCATTGACCGATGAAGCCTGGCGGAAGCAGACCTCTTATATTCCGCAGCGGCCGTACATCTTCAGCGGTACGCTGGCCGATAATGTACGCTTCTATCATCCGGAGGCTACGGAGGAAGAGGTAGCCGCTGTTGTGTCGGCTTCGGGGCTGTCGCAGCTTGTGAAGTCGCTGCCCGGCGGGCTGAACGAGATGATCGGCAGCGGCGGGCGTTCGCTCAGCGGCGGTCAGGAACAGCGCGTGGCGCTGGCCCGCTCGCTGGTGAGCCGCCGTCCGGTGATGCTGCTGGACGAGCCGACGGCTCACCTGGATATTGAGACGGAATACGAATTGAAGGAAACGATGCTGCCGCTGTTCGCGGGCAAGCTGGTGTTCCTGGCAACGCACCGCCTGCACTGGATGGTCGACATGGATCTGATTATTGTCATGAAGCAGGGGCGGGTGGCCGAAACCGGCACCCACCGTGAACTGCTGGCCCGCAAGGGTGTATATTATGAGCTGATTGAGGCGCAAGGGGAGGGAGTCCGATGAAACGCGAAGGATGGTTTGCCCCATATGTTTCAGGTTACTTCTGGCGCTTCCTGCTGATTATTGCCCTGGGTGCGCTGACCATATTCTCGGCTTCATCCCTGATGTACACCTCGGGCTTTCTGATCTCCAAGGCTTCGATACCGCCGGAGAATATTCTGATGATCTACGTGCCGATCGTCGGCGTGCGCACCTTCGGGACCAGCCGGGCCGTTATCCACTACGTGGAGCGGCTGGTTGGTCATGATACGATTCTGCGGGTGCTCTCCAAGATGCGCATCCGGCTGTACAAGGTTCTGGAGCCGCAGGCGCTGTTCCTGTCTTCGCGCTTCCGTACCGGCGATATTCTCGGCATGCTGGCAGACGACATCGAGTACCTGCAGAATGTCTATCTGCGTACGGTATTTCCGAGTATCATCGCGCTCCTGATTTACGGCGCTGCGGTCATTGCCTTGGGCACCTTCGACTGGGCTTTCGCCCTGCTGATGGCGCTCTATATTCTGGTGCTGGTCGTGGTACTGCCGCTGATCTCGCTGCTGTTCACCCAAAAGCGGCAGCGGCAGGTTAAGACAGAGCGTAACCGGCTCTACCAGAAGCTGACCGATGCCGTGCTCGGCATGGAGGACTGGATGATCAGCGGACGGCAGGCGCAATTCGTCGCTACGTATGAAGCGGACGAGAAGGCGGTTGCCCGCACCGACAGTGCGCTGCGCCGCTGGGCGCGGCTGCGCATGTTCATCGGGCAGGCCGTGGTCGGCCTCGCCGTACTGTCGCTGATCTACTGGGCGGCAGGGGAATATGCCGAGGGTACCCTTGCCGGAACGCTGATCGCTGCGTTCGCGCTGGTGGTATTCCCGGTGGCGGATGCCTTCCTGCCGGTGTCGGAAGCGGTCGAGAAGCTTCCGCAGTACGCCAGCTCGCTGGAGCGGCTGGACGGTGTGGAGCGCAGTGCGGCTGATATGCCGCAAGCTGCCTCGTTCACCGTCACGCCGGCGACAGCGCAGCAAGCGGCCCGGGCGGCAGCCGCCGGCAAAGCGGGCGGGCGCGTGCATATCCGGCTCGACCATGCCGGATTCCGCTATGACACGGACGGCCAGTGGTCCGTCCGTAATGTAAGCATCGATATTCCGCAGGGACGGAAGATCGCGGTGATCGGGCGCAGCGGCGCGGGGAAATCCACGCTGCTGAAGCTGATCCAGGGCGTGCTGGCGCCTTCGGCCGGCACGGTGCAGATCGGCGGCCTGGACGCGGCCGCCTACGGCGAGCACATCCCCGGCATCATCGCCGTGCTGAACCAGAGCCCGCATCTGTTCGACACCACGGTGGCGAACAATATCCGGCTCGGTGATCCGGGTGCGCCGGATGATGCCGTTAAGCGGGCAGCCTCGCTCGCCCGGCTGGATGCGCTGATCTCCACGCTGCCCCAGGGGTACGACACCCCGGTGCGCGAAGCGGGGCAGCGGTTCTCCGGCGGCGAACGCCAGCGGATCGCGCTCGCGCGCATCCTGCTGCAGAATACGCCGGTCGTCGTGCTCGACGAGCCGACGGTGGGGCTGGACCCGCGCACCGAGCGTGAGCTGCTGTCCACGATGTTCGGCGCCATGCAGGACAAGACGCTGATCTGGGTGACGCATCACCTGGTGGGCGCGGAACAGATGGACGAAGTCATCTTCATGGAGAACGGCGTCATCGAGATGCGCGGCACACATGCGGAGCTGATGGCCACGCAGCCGCGTTACCGCAAGCTGTATGAAATGGACCGCCCGCAGGGAGTTATGGATCAAGCCGCGGAATAACGCGGAGCAGACACAACCAAAGTAAAAGCCCCTTTTGGCCCGTTTACGGGAGGAGAGGGGCTTTGTTTTATGATCGAGTTCACTAATAATACATTTCCCATGAACATAGTTGGCATTATAATTACCCTCAAACAGGTTACTGCAACAAGTGTAGATGGATGCCTGCGGAGGGGGATGCGTTATGGGCAGAGAAACAGGGTCCACTTCAAGCACCGGTGCTGGAGCTGTAGAGGTGATTCAGACTGGAGCTGCGGAGATGCTGCAGACGGGTGAGATGGAGGCGAAGTGGACCGGAGATGTGGGGGTAATGTGGAAGACTGTATCCGAGGATTGCAATCTGGCTTGCGATTATTGCTACTACAGTACATGCGGCGGCAAACCGGGCGGAGTGAGCCGGAGAATCGGGACAACGATGCTGGAGGCGATGATCCGGCAGATCATGAACCGCAACCGGCAGGTCGCCTCCTTCGCCTGGCAAGGCGGGGAGCCGCTTCTTGCGGGACTGGATTTCTTCGAGGAAGCCGTCACGCTGCAGCGTAAATATGCCCGGCCACAGACGGTCATCGTCAACTCAGTACAGACAAACGGGACGCTGATAACGGGGGAGTGGGCGGCTTTTTTCAAAAAGCACGGATTTCTGGTCGGTGTCAGTCTGGATGGACCCGAGGAAATCCATGACGCACGGCGTGTATACTCCAGCGGCAGCGGAAGCTTCCGGCAGGTCATGCGGGGAATCCGCCACTTGCAGGAGCAGCGTGTGGAATTCAACATACTTACCGTGGTGCATGAAGGCAATGTTGGCAGGGGACCGGAGATGCTGAGATTTTTTGCGGAGCAGGACTTTCACTTTATTCAGTTTATTCCGGGCATGGACTTCCGGGCGCAGCAGCCGGATCTGCCGCCGCAGTTCCTGATTACACCTGAAGAGTACGGCCATTTTCTGTGCGGAGTATTTGATTATTGGTACAATGACGGCCGGCCGGTGATCTCTGAGCGGTTCTTCGACAATCTGTTAGCGCAGCATGTCGGTTATCCGTCTTCTTCATGTGTGCATGGGGAGGCCTGCTCCAATATGCTGGTGCTGGAAGCAGGAGGTGAGGCATATCCCTGTGACTTCTATATGAATGGCAGCTACCAGCTTGGCAATGCCGGGACGGACAGTCTGGACGGGCTTCTGGAGAGCCCGGCGTACAGACAGTTTGCTCCCTTAAAGCAAACCGTGCCCGAATCCTGCTCTGCCTGCGAATACTTCCGCTTCTGCCACGGCGGCTGCCCCCGGAACCGGGAATGGTCCCGGAACGGTGCGGCGCTGCAGCCCGATGTATTCTGCGAGAGCTACCGCAGGGTGTTCCGCTACTCTTACGAGCGGATGGAGAGCTTTGCACGCTACTGGCGGAAGGAGCGGACCGAGGAGTGGCTGCGGCGGGGCCGCAGGCTCCCCGGGCGAAACGATTCCTGCCTTTGCGGCAGCGGCCGCAAGTACAAGAAATGCTGTGAGGGTATACTGTCCTCCTAATCCCCGTAGCTTACCTATCCTCCCAACAACAAAGCAGCAGGGCTGCTCGTCCTGAGCTTGCCCTGCTGCTTCCAGTTATCTCTGTACGCTGCGGCACAGGTTATTCTTCAGCCTGCAAGGGATCTTTGGGCGCATCGCTGCCAGAAGAGGGCTGAATGGGCGTGGAAGTCTTTCCGGACCGTCTTTTCCGGACCGGCTTCGGCTTCTCTATCGTTCCTTCAGTTGAGGCATTGGTGACCGTATTCTCCGCTATCGGAGTATCCCCGGTGCCCGCCGCATTTACTGACGGCTCCTGTATGTCTTCGCCATGAACAGGCCCGCTCCGGACGTCTTCCCCCTCTACAGGTGTAACCTGGACCCGCTCGGCCGGGGCTGTTACCTCCAGCGCTGCGGCTGCCTCCTCCTGGATCAGCTGCTCACGGGGGACCGCTTCCAGGATGGCGTCTTCTGTCACAGCTTCCTCCTGCACCAGCTCCTGCTGCACCGGCTTATCCTCTACCACCCCATCCTGTACCACTGCTTTTTGCACCGCCGCATCCTGCACCAGTTCCTCCTGAGTCAGCTCCTCCTGCGCCAGCTCCTCCTGAGTCAGCTCCTCCTGCACCAGCTCCTCCTGAGTCAGCTCCTCCTGTGCCAGCGCATCATGCACCGCTTCATCCTGTACAGGTACCTCCGGCAGGCCAACGCCAAAGCGCCCGTTCACCCATTCGGTGAACATGGCATAATCTTTTTCCACCTGATTGGCATAAGCGTAGGCCCATTCGGCAATATACCTGGCAAAAGCATCGCTATCGGGGCCCATAGCAGCGGCGATTTCCCGCTCACTGTGATAGGCGAGGATGCCCTTGTTGACATCGGCGTCGGCACGGGCATGCATTTTCGCGGTCAGGCGGCCCATGCTCTCCAGTACCCGCTCCATATCTTCACGGTCGGCGATCTCCTGAAGCTTCAGGCGTTTCTTATAAGGAGAACGTTCCCGCACGTAGAAATACCGCCCCTCCAGCGTAAGGAAGCCGAGATAAGGGTCCGCCTTGTGATGCATGGCCTGCTGCGTTGCCGCTACCCGTTTGCCCTGATGCCCGAAGAAATTCCAGAACGACTCCGAGTAAGGGAGGAAGTAGGCCGGCACCGGTACGCGCACCTCTTTGGCCTCAAGCACGGTATCATCCAGCTCTTCCGCTCCGGCGTCGCCCTCAATCAGCACATAATAGCGGTCCAGACCGATTGATGCAGTGCCTGACCCGTGCTTCACGGCGATGTCTTTAATGCGGTAGTGGTCCTTGTTGTCCTTGGGGGCGAGGATCGTATCCAGGTAGAAGCTCCATGCCTGCTCCAGCTGCTCCTGCTCGGCAAGCTCTGGAATGGCCAGCTCGGTATTCTCCAGAAATACACGTCCGGTCTGCATCTGCGCGGTCACCTTCTCCAGAAAATGCCCCTGGCGCCGTCTTTCCAGCTTGCGGAGCAGCTTGCGCACCGGACCTTTGGCTTGCTTGTGGTCCATCAGAAACTTCTCAGGGTCATCCTTGCCTTGGACGAAGCGGCGGATTTGCCGGTAATAGGCCTGAATATATTCTTCAATGCTGCCCGTTTGCTCACGGGTATCGTAACCGAGCTGCCGCCCGACGAGAGCGATGCTGACGGACATCCGCAGGAGGTCGTACAGATAAGAGCCGACATAACCTTCATCAAAATCATTCACATCATAGACAATATCCCCGTCTTCGCTGCGGAAAGCGCCGAAATTCTCGAAGTGCAGGTCGCCCTGAATCCAGGTGGGCCGCTCCCCGGAGGTGTGGTAGGGGAAGTACTGGCGCGTAGCGTCAAAATAAAACAGATAAGCGCTGCCCCGGTAGAACGAGAAAGCGCTTTGCGCCATTTTGCGATATTTCTCGGCCCGGCTCTGCGGGTCCAGTCCCATAATGCGTTCGTCAAATTCATCAAGAATAGAAATCAGTAAGTCTTGGCGAAGCTTGGTGCGTGTGCGGATGACGCCCTCGGTAATGGACGGATTAATCATGGCAGACACTCCTTGACTTGACAGAATTTATAATTATCATAACCCTTATGCTTGCCGGGGAAAAGAGGGCGTAAGGCCTGCGTCACATTTTAAAATGGGCCGCCGTGCTATAATGAAGCGGTTCTTTAGGTAACAGTAGAAGAGGTGTAAGCATGTGAGATGCGATGAAACCGACATGATACCTGTAGGTGAGCATAAGCGAACAGGGAGATGTTATAGATATGGAATTAACATGGGAATTGGACAGCCTGTACCCGGGCTTTCAGTCGGAGAAATTCAAGGCGGACCGGGAGCTGGCCGAGCAGCTTGCCGCTGAGCTGAAGCGTTGGCCTACAGTCCATTTACAAGATAGTCAGGATGCTGCGGTGCGGATTGAGAATTTCCTGAAGCAGTACAATGCTTATAAAAGCGTTCATGTCTGCCTGTTCAGCTACGCCGAACTCCGCTACAGTGCGGAGGGTGGAAATGAGGAAGCGGCCGGCAGGATGGACGAGCTGGAGGAGACACTGGCTCAGGCCGAGGAAGGATTGAACGGGTTCAGCAAGTGGCTGGTGCAGTTGGACAGCCGGGAGCTTAAGGAGATCGTAGGGTCGTCGACGTATGTGGCCGAACACGGGTTTTATCTGCACGGACTGCTGGAGCAGTCCTGTTACCGGCTTGGAGAAGAGGCTGAAGCCGCCATTGCGCGGATGAAGCTGACCGGCTCCAAAGCCTGGGAACGGCTGTACATGCAGACCTTGTCCACTTTAAGGACCCAGGTAGAGCTGCAGGGAAGACAGCAGAGCCTGTCTCTATCCGAGCTGCGGAATCTCGGCTATGATGCCGATCCGGCAGTCAGAGCAGCGGCAGCTCTTGCCGAGCAGGAGGCCTGCCGCAGTGTGGCTGAGCAGAGCGCAGCCTGCCTGAATGCCGTAACCGGCGAAGCGTCGGCGGTCTATGAGCTGCGGGGATATGCTTCACCGCTGCACAAAGTGCTGGCCGCCTCCAGGATGGATGAAGAGACGCTCGAAGTGATGCTGGAGGCGGTGGCGGAGAGCCTGCCGGTCTTCCACCGCTATTACGCCAAGAAGGCGGAGCTGCTTGGGCACTCCGGTGCATTGCCGTTCCAGGATGTGTTCGCGCCGCTGGGCGCAGAGCCTTCCGGGAGTATTTCCTACCCGGAAGCCGCAGCCATCATCGGCTCTGCGTTCGGACGCTTCAGCGGAGAGCTGGGTGGCTTCGCCCGCAAGGTATTCGAGCGCCGCTGGATTGATGCCGAGCCGCGCAGCGGCAAGGGCAATTTCGGGATGTGCGTCGATATATTTCCGCTTGGCGAGAGCAGGATCATCACCAGCTTCAACGGCCAGCCGGTCGATGTCAGCGTGCTGGCCCATGAAATCGGACATGCGTATCACAGCAGCTGTCTGACCGGGCAGACGATGGTGAACAGTGATTATCCGGTGCCGATTGCCGAGACGGCTTCGATCTTTTGCGAGAGTCTGGTCCATGAGGAGCTGCTGAACCAGTCTGGACCGGGTGAGGAGCTCGCCCTTCTGGAACGGAGCCTGTCAGACAGCGGGTATTACATTGTCGATTTCTACGCCCGCTACCTGTTCGAGAGCAGACTGTACGAACGGCGGAAATCCGGTCACTTGCCGGTAGCTGAGCTGAACCGCCTGATGTTGGAATCCATGACAGCCGCCTACGGTGACAGTGTGGACCCGGGCACGATTCATCCGTATCAGTGGATCAGCAAGGCGGGATACTATATGGCAGGCAACGAGTATCTGAACTTTCCGTATTCGTTCGGGCTGCTCTTCTCTAAAGGGCTATATGCGCAATATAAGAAGCAGGGCGGCGATTTCCCCGAACGCTACCGGGCGTTTCTGGCTGCCACGGGTACTGCGAACATTCGCGATGCAGCCTTGCTGCTGAATATTGATGTCCATTCGCCGGAATTCTGGCGGGGAGCGCTGCAGCTCATTGGCGAGGATGTAAAGCGGTTTGAGGAGCGGGCGCAGGAAGAAGAGCAGGCAGCAGCAAAAGTCGTGTAATGTAAGGGGCCGGTTGCGGCAACAGACACAATGGGTGCTCCGGCGGGCAGAACCTCGCAGTGCAGGTAAAATGCGGCCCGGGAGGTTCCTTTTTGCCGGGAAGTGTGGTAGAACAGAAGTAGGAAGACTACGAAGCGCGGCACAGAAAGGGATGCTTGATCGAATGTATGTAGTGTGTAAGGAACATGTGGAGCTGGCCATCGACAAATTCGTGGACGAATACGAGGATGCACCGGATGTGGTGGACCTCAAGGAGACCGAGTTCTCGGACTGGGACCCGCCGGCGAAATGTGCAGAATGCGAGAAGAATGCGGAATATCTGGTTGTGTAAACGGGTGTACTTAGAATAGCTGGCTAAATAAATCCCCTGCCGCTTCACCGCGAAGCGCAGGGGATTGTTGTGATATAAGCTGAATATTAAGCTGCTGTTATAAGCGGAAAGGGAGGTGGAGTATGCCATTATCTGAATGGCTGCTCTGGCTGATTGCCTTTGCCGTGCTGCTGGCTGTAGCCTGGATGGCGGCAAGAAGCTGGAGAAATGGTATCTCTCCTATGCCTGCTTCCAGAGCAGTCAGACGGCTGGTCATTGAAGAAGTAAACCGGATCTCCGGTTACGCGAGTATTGTGGAGGCCGGTTCCGGGTGGGGGACGATGGGTCTTGATGTTGTCCGGCACTGTCCGGGAAAGAGACTTACGGGTATCGAGAACTCATCTATTCCGCTATGGTGCTCACAGCTGCTTGCCCGGCTGGCCGTCCGTTCCCGGACGGCTGGAACAGAGGGGGGAAGTCTGCGCGGCAGAGTCCATTTTCGGCGGGGTGACATTTACCGGCATTCGTACCGGGACGCCGACATTGTCCTCTGCTACCTGTACCCCGGTGCGATGAAGCAGCTGGAAGGGAAGTTCAGGCAGGAGCTTGCCCATGGAGCAACTGTCATCAGCGTATGCTTCGCCATTCCGGGCAGGCGTCCGGTCCGGACCTTGACCTGCGGGGATGCGCTGCGGACCAAGGTGTATGTGTATATTTATTAAGGCAACGCCCGGGGAGGGGCCCCGCTGCTCTCTAGAGCTTAAAGCAGGGCCTGAATCGACGATTCAATATCAAGCGGATTTACGAAGGATTCGAAGCGCTTGACGACATGCCCCTCGCGGTCGACCAGAAACTTCGTGAAGTTCCACTTGATTTCATCATCCTCAAGAGAAGCCGGATCACGGTTAAGGAGCATAAGCTTAAGCAATTTGGCATTGGAGTTGTCCTCATCAAAGCCCTCAAACCCGGCCTGCTCCGTCAGATGGCGGAAGAGCGGGTGTTTGTTCCCGCCTTTCACAGCAATTTTCTCGAACAGGGGGAAGCTCACTCCGTAGTTAATCTGACAGAATACGTCGACCTCTTCATTCGTGCCTGTCTCTTCACCAAACTCGTTACTCGGAAACCCGAGGATCTGCAGGCCGCTCTCCGAGTATTTCTCATGCAGCTTCTGGAGGTCGGCATACTGGGAGGTGAAGCCGCATTTGCTCGCCGTATTGACGATGAGCATCACCTTGCCCTTATATTGGTCCAGCTCTACGTCCTTGCCGCGGATATTGCGGGCGGTGTACGAATAAATGCTCATGAATTGAATCATCCTCTCGGTGTGGGATAGTCAGGAGTATGCAGAAATAATATTATAAACAATTAAATTGTATACAATATAAAATGGGCTGTCAATTGCGGATAAATAATTACAAAGTGGAGGCCTCTATGTTCATTCAAATTATTGGCGTAGGCAAATTGAAGGAAAAATATCTGGTGGACGGCATTGCCGAATACGCGAAGCGGCTGACGCCGTACCTGAAGTTCCAGATCATCGAGGTTGCCGATGAGAAGGCTCCGGACAACCTCAGCGATGCGGAGGTTGCCCAGGTCAAGTCGCGCGAGGGCGAACGCATCCTCGCGCACATCAAGAGCGAGGCGCATGTCATTGCGCTCGCGATCGACGGCAAGCTCTGGAGCTCCGAGGAGCTTGCCGCGGAGATCGACCGGCTCGGCACCTACGGGACGAGCCATGTCGTGTTCGTCATCGGAGGCAGCCACGGGCTCTCCGATGAGGTGATGCGCCGCGCGCAGCAGCGCATGAGCTTCGGCCGCATGACGCTGCCCCATCAGCTCATGCGGCTGGTGCTGGCCGAGCAGATTTATCGCGCGGTGAAGATAAATCGGGGAGAACCGTATCACAAGTGACGGCTAAATTGCTCGGTGATAAGAGCGTGGAGGCACGGTATAGGCGGGTAGGGTAGGTAGGGCTAGGGATAGAATAAATGAGACTCTATTAGCTGTTTAAGAGCTAATGCGGGTCTTTTTTTGGTGAGGACTAATACGGAGAGTAGTTGGGCTGAATTTACCCCTTAAAGCTAGACAGATTAATTTATTAGGGGACTTGTTGGGCCGGAGTGGATTCAGTAAAGTAGAGAAAAATAAATCGTAACCCGCTTCGATTAATGCCTGACCAGATACAATCACTGCTTCACCCCCGAGGCAAAAACCTTCAACCCTTATCCATCCCTTTTTCGTTGTCGGAAAATGTTAAAAAGGACATCCTCCACACGAATAGATTGTGTCAAAGACGCCCCTAAATTAATCATAAAACCTCACTTCATACTCACAATACTCAACGACGTGAACATTGCACTTCACGCACGGAGACGCGTTTACCTCGCATTTTGGCTCTTCACAAAAGCAATCATGTACAACAACACATTATTTCCGATTTTGATCTATATCAATTTAACATGACAAGGTTCACCCTATACTGAAATTAGCAAGAAGATAACTTACACTTTTAAGGGGGATTTACAATGACAACAACTACTTTCCAATTAGAACAACTTACTTGTCCTAGCTGCATCAAGAAAATTGAAACAGCGTTAAACAACAAAGATGGCGTATTTGAGGTAAAAGTTCTATTCACTTCAAGCAAGGTAAAAGTGAGTCACAATGAGAATATTGTCAATGCTGCGGGTGTCGGTAAAGTTATCACCGATCTGGGCTTTCAAATTCTAAACATTAAATAAGGGGGGATGCATCATGTCTAGAAAGAAGAAGGAAAGGGTTATAGTGATTGCCGGGCTGCTTATCGCTACATCTTTTCTACTGAAATTATGGAACGTGCTAGCGTTATTCTCTGATATTCTCATGATTACAGCCGCGCTTAGCGCGGGGTATCCGATTATGAAGAATGCCATTCAAGCCTTACGTTATCGCATATTGGGCATTGAGGCGCTCGTTACGATAGCCGTCATTGGCGCTATCATGATCCAGGAATATTGGGAGGCGGCAGCCGTTACCTTCCTATTCATCTTAGGTTCCTATCTTGAAGCGAGAATTATTGAGAAGACGCGCTCTTCATTGAAAGCATTGATGGATTTGGCACCTGCGATGGCCACTGTGATGCGTAATGGGATAGAGGTTAAGGAGTATCCTGATCAGGTGATCCAAGGGGAAATTGTTCTAGTCCGTCCCGGTGAGAATGTTCCGGTGGATGGTACTATTCGGAGTGGGCAAGCTACGATCAATCAAGCAGCAATTACAGGAGAATCTGTTCCAGTCAGTAAGGAAAAGGGTGCACAGGTGTTCAGCGGAACGATCATTGAGCACGGGTATTTAGAAATTATTGCTGATAAGGTCGGTAATGACACAACTTTTGCCCGCATTCTAAATATGGTTGAGGAAGCACAAGAATCGAAAGCACCCACACAGAAATTAATTGAGAAATTTGCTCGGTACTACACTCCTGCTATTTTTATATTAGCTATTATCGTGTATATCCTTACTAGAAATATTGAGTTAACACTGACTTTGTTAGTTATTGCTTGCCCAGGTGCCATGGTTATTTCTGCTCCAGTCTCCATCGTAGCCGGAATTGGTAAAGGTTCGAAGAACGGCATTCTGTTTAAAGGGGGGGAGACGTTAGAAAAGGCGGAAAAAGTTCAAGTGGTCGCATTTGACAAAACGGGCACACTCACTATCGGCAAACCAAAGGTCACGCGGATTAATGCGTTACACATGAATGAGGATGAGCTCCTGCAGATGATAGCCCGTGCAGAATATGCATCCGAGCATCATTTGGCCAGAGCCATCGTTGCAGAAGCTGCGTCAAGATCTGCCCTCAAGATTGTACCCGCAGAACAGTTCGAAGCGTTGCCTGGCAAAGGGATAGCTGCTACAGTTGAAGGAGTTCATCTATATATTGGAAATCGCAAGTTAATGGAAGACCATAACATTCAATATGATCAAGAAGTAGCCGACCACGTATCTCAAGAGGAGAATAGAGCACAGACGGTCGTTTTTGTCGCTAATGATGAACGGGTATTAGGGCTAATCTCTATTGCAGATGTCTTACGGACTGATGCTTATAAACTTGTTCATAACTTGAAACAGTCTGGTGTTAAAAAGGTTGTCATGTTAACCGGTGATAATGAACGTGCCGCTGCTGCTGTCTCGGTTGAACTTGGAATCGATCAGTATTATGCGGGACTGTTACCTGAGGATAAGGTTAAAATATTACAAGATCTGCAAAAAGAATATATCGTTGCTATGGTTGGCGATGGTGTGAATGATGCCCCCGCTCTAGCCATTGCCGATGTAGGGATTGCTATGGGCGGTTCAGGAACCGATGTCGCAATTGAGACAGCCGACGTTGTACTTATGTCAGATCGCCTAATGAATCTTCCATACGCTCTGGGACTTAGCCAAGCTACAATGAATAATATGAGGCAAAATATTTACTTTGCTGTATTCATCGTTGTGGCTCTGTTAATCGGTGTGTTAACTAGAAATGTATTCATGGCTTCTGGTATGCTCGTGCATGAATTGAGTGTATTGTTAGTCATTATTAATGCGATTCGTTTAACACGTTACAGAGGTGTGAAGGCTGGGCAACCTATACAATCAACCAAGGATAGAGGGATCCGTAATGGAATGCAATCATCATCGGCCGAGTAAGCCGTATGTTCCGGGGCAGGCCTCAGCATTATGTATCAACAATGTACCTATTCTGGATATTTTATCGCCTGAAGAGAAGATTGAGGTTATGAACGCCTCTATTAGTAAACAGTATACAAAAGGTGAAGCTATATTTTCTCCTGGGCATTCCTCAGCGAATTTATGGATAGTCCATCGAGGCAGTGTGAAAATATCCCGCTTCTCCCCTGCAGGTAAAGAGCAGATTGTGCGTATCCTTAGCCCGGGTGATTTCACAGGGGAGTTGTCTTTGTTCAGTCATGCAATATTAACGAACACCGCTGAAGCATTGGAGCCTACAGAGATTTGTTTGATTCAAGGTAAAGTTATCAGTGATTTAATGTTGAGAAATCCCCAAATCGCAATCAAGTTCCTTGAGAAGTATACAGAACGTATTGAAATGGCAGAAGATAAACTAGAGCAACTTACTCTATATGATGTTGAGCAACGAATCGCAAAAGTCTTAATGGAAATGTTGCATGATCAGCAAAATGATCACCTCCAGGATAACGTACTCATACTGCCCGTTAGTAAGAAAGACTTAGCGGTAATGATTGGGACAACGCAGGAAAGCCTAAGTCGCAAGCTTGCCTTGTTTCAGGAACGAGGGTGGATTAAGCTCACAGGTCAACGCCAAATTATTATAGTAGATCAGACGAGTCTTAAACAATTGAATGAATAGAATATCTAGCCAAGCAAACAAATATGCCATTTTAATCGTATAGTCGGATTACCTTGCGGCCATGGTTTTAAATATTTGTGTGCGAGCTACGTGCCTCACGCATGATATTCTATTGCCTCTCTACGCCGCGCGTGCTCCGTTATCACTATGGCTCAACCGCTTCTGTATTCGCTTTACAGTCTGACTCACATGCATCTGTTCCATCATCCTCCATGCGCTGGGTCACAGCATCATGCTGCTCCATCGGGATAAACTCAAGGATAGCTATGGTGATGGCCTGTTCGCGCGCTGCCTCATGCACCATGATCACTTCCATCAGTCCAAGCGTCTTCTTTATAATTTATGGGTCATAAGGAGAAAAAAATGACTGAATTATTAGCCCCAGCAGGAAATATGGAAGCTTTAAAAGCTGCAATATCTAATGGTTGTGATGCAGTATACTTAGGAATGCAAAAATTTGGTGCACGTGCATACTCCTCTAATTTTGATTTAGAGTCGTTACAAGAGGCTGTTGCGTATGCGCACCTGAGGAATATTAAAATCTATATTACAATGAATACCATCGTTTTCGAAAACGAAGTGGAAGAGATGAAAGAGCAGATCCGCCAATTAAATGAACTCGGTGTGGATGGCATTATCGTCCAGGACCTGGCTGCTTTCGATTATATCGTGAAAAACTTTCTTGATATGGAAGCACATTGTTCAACTCAAATGGGAATAGACGATTTAGCCGGAACTTTATTATTTAAAGAACTGGGTGCTAAGAGAGTTGTTCTGTCCCGTGAGGTTGAGATGGAAAAAGTAAAAGAGATCAAAAGAATAGCCGAAATCCCTTTAGAAATTTTCGTTCACGGTGCTTTATGTGTATCTTATTCGGGAAACTGTCTAATGTCAGGATTAATCGGCTATCGAAGCGCAAATCGCGGAAGATGTGTTGGCTCATGCCGCAAGGAATATGAACTAATGGATAAGACAACAGATACATCTTTAGGGAGAAGCTACATTCTATCCACGAAGGACTTAAACACAATCGATTATATTGATGATTTAAAAGAAATCGATTCTTTAAAAATAGAAGGTCGAATGAAAGATCCTACGTATGTGGCTAATGTTGTATCCAAATATCGCATGGCCTTAGATCATACAATCACCGAAGAAGACAAAGAAAATCTGAAAAAAACCTTCAATCGAACATTTACGAAAGGATATTTATTTCGCGAAGATAAGAGAAATATTACAAACATCTCAAGACCGAATAACTTTGGTTATGAAATTGGAACAATCAGCAAGATTGTTAAAGACATGTATGAAATAACACTTACACGTCCTTTAAATCAAAACGATACCATCCGAATAAGTCACAACCATGAAGATGTTAATTTAACGGTTGCAAAACTGTACGATAAAGATGGCGGATTAATCAACAAAGCAGATGATGTCTGCTATATCAAAATCAAAGAAAAGATGTCTAAGGGAGCTCTAGTCTATAAAACGAAGGATTATTTCTATACCAAAGAATTAGAAGCATCACTTGTAAAAGAATTTAAGCGGTTTACCCTGGATATTAGAGTATATGCATGTCCAGATTCAAAGCTTCGTATAGATGCGGAGGGCTTGGGCCATCATTATTCATATGAAAGCGAGGAAATGCTAGGCGAAGCCATTAATAATCCAACAACAAAAGACCAGGTAATCAAGCAGTTCTCAAGATTAAATGATACGATATTCGAACTTCATCATGTGGATTACGAGGAGTGCAATGCGTTTATTCCAGCTAAACTGTTAAATGCAGCAAGAAGAGATATTGTCCTGGGCTTATATGATTTAAAGCTTAACAGCCAAGAGAAAAGAACCAAGGCTGTGGAAGCAAAAGAAAAAATAAGCTTTGCCCCTGTAAAACCATACCTTACGGCCTCTGTAACGACGAAGGAACAGTATGAAGCTTGCGTGAGCAGTGGAATTCAGGAAATCTATTTTGAAAACGTGGTTAGAAGAAATCAGAATAGGTATAAGGACAAAGAAGGGCAGCTGCTAATCGGAGGATATGGCGGGATTTATCACTACAGACAAACGAATCCGTTTGTTACGGACTATTCTCTAAATGTTGTTAATGCTACCAGTTGCTATGAATTATATAAATTAGGTGCAAAACGGGTCACTTTATCCTATGAATTGAATAAAAGCCAAATTGAAGATGTAATGAATGCCTATTATGAGGAAAATGAGGGCTATCCCGCCCTAGAAATGATTGTATATGGTAAGACTCCTTTGATGTTTACAAAATACTGTCCGATGAAAAAAATGAATCAATGCCGAATTTGCAAAACAAAGAGCTATGAGTTAAAGGATGAGCACGGAACATTCCCAATCCTTTCCCATGATGATTGTACAACGACTCTCCTTAATGGGAAGACGCTGAATCTTCTGGATGAGCTACCAAGCATCAAAGGAATCGAGGCGCTCAGATTAAACTTCACCGTTGAATCTAAAGAGCAGGTTGTGAAAGTCATTAATATGGCCTCAGGCAAATTAAATGGTACAATGAATCATGCTGTCTTTAATCAGGAAACAGACACAAGAGGACATTTTAATAAAGAGATTGTGTAGGCAGCCCGTCACCACTATCGTTTTTGAGAAAGGTAACCATATGATAAAAGTTGATAACTTATCCTTTTCGTTTCCGCAAAAAGAGCTATATCAGGACATTTCGTTTACGCTTGAAGAGGGGCAACATTGCGCTTTTATCGGAACAAGCGGCAGTGGGAAAAGCACGCTGATCGATATACTCATGGACCCGGAGAGACATTTATTCGAGGGCAAATTGGAGATCGACCCGGATTGTACAATCGGGTATGTCAGTCAGTTCTCGCAAGTCGAGCAAAATAAAGAAATGACCGTTTTTGAATATATCGGAGAAAAATTTATTAAGCTCCAAGCTGAAATCACGTCGACTTATGCTGAAATGGAAACCACATCGGACATGGAATCGCTGTTGGAAAAGCTTCAATTGGCTTTGGACGCATTCGATTCGTTGGATGGGGATAATTTCGAAAATAACATCAATAAGCAGCTCAACCTGGCCAACCTCATGAAGCTAAAGGACCTTAGCGTATCTGCTCTGAGCGGCGGGGAATTCAAACTTATTCAAGTCATCAAAGAAATGTTGAGCAGTCCTGATTTGATGATCATGGACGAACCCGATGTGTTTTTAGACTTTGAAAACCTGAATGGGCTTAAAAAATTGATCAATTCCCACAAAGGGATGCTGCTGGTCGTTACGCACAACAGATATCTGCTCAATCATTGCTTCAACAAAATCATTCACCTTGAAAACACGGAGCTCCAAGAGTTTGACGGGCGGTATATCGAATATAATTTCTCGTTGCTGCAGACCAAAATTGAGCTGCAAGAAATCGCAGTCGCTGAAGCAGAAGAGATCGAGAGATACGACAGCATCATCGATAATCTTAGAGCGATCGCGACTTATAATTCAGAAGCTTCAAGAGGCAGAGCGTTAAAAGCCAGAGTGAAGTTTCAAGAAAGATTGGAAGCACGTAGAATTAAAGCGCCGTTTGTTGATATTAAGCAACCGAATATTAAATTTGGCATTAATAATGAAATTGAAGATACCGTTGTTGTAAAGGTCGATGATTATAGCGTTGCCTTTGACGAGCTGCTTTTAGAAAATGTTAACTTTGAAATAAAATCTACAGATAAAGTAGCCATTATCGGTCCAAACGGTACCGGGAAAACGACTTTGCTCCGAGAAATCTTCAAAAATAATCATGATTCAATTAAGATAAATGCTGATGTGAAAGTGGCTTATTTATCCCAGCTTCAAGGCGAAACGTTAACGGATTCGAATACCATACTCCATGAATTCATTGATGCCGGGTTTAACACTTATGATGAGATTAGAGCGTATCTTAGACATTATGGTTTTGAAGGCGAAATCATGGATCAGAAGATCGGATTGTTATCTGGCGGGGAAAAGAATATGCTTCAGCTAGCCAAAGTGGCGGCCAGTCAAGCCAATGTACTGCTTCTTGATGAACCGACCAGTCATTTGGATATCTATGCACAGATCGCACTGGAGAAAGCCATCGAAGACTATAAAGGTGCGATTCTGATGGTTTCCCATGATTTCTATTCGGTTGTAAATGGTATGGATTATGTTTTAATCATTGGCGATAAGAAGATTAGAAAGATGAGCATGCGAAAATTTAGACAGATGATTTATGCGAGTCACTTTAATCGAGACTATTTGGAAACAGAACAAAAGAAAAAGTCGGTTGAAATGAAAATAGAGTTGGCATTAAAAGATAACAATTTTGAACTTGCCAAAGGATTGGTCGATGAGCTGGGAGAGATCATTAAGCTGCTTTAAATGATAACTTAAGTTTATGAATCGCATCGTTGAGGCATTTAGTTTATTTCGTTGTTCTTTTCCTAAATGATGGAGGGGTACTATGAACAGCAAAGTGACAAAGAACGTCTTCTATGGGGATCTTCAGGAGGCCGGTAAGTTCGCGCAGCTTGAGCAGCGCTTGCTGGATGAATCGAACCTGCCGGGTCCGCGGGCCAATCTGGGGGCGGCTTCCGCCTTCGCGGATGCCTTCGCTTCGGATGGGGTGACGGACGAAGCCTGGGAGCTGCTTGTGCAGTGGAGCGGGAAGCCGGAAGCGGAGGCGCCAGAGGACGATCCCCGCGAGTTCCTGCCGTTCTGCGCGCTCCAGGCGATGGGCAGCTACTTCCGCTATGCCGAGCCTGCCCGCCGGCAGATTATTCTGGAGCGTTGCCGGGCGGCGATGAATGACGGCCGCTGGCGGATGCGCGAAGCGGCGGCGATGGCGCTGCAGCGCATCGGAGAGCAGGACTTCAGCGCGCTACAAGCATTGTTCGATGGTATGAAAGGGACGGCTAACGCGCTGGAGCAGCGGGCCTTTATTGCCGCCCTGGCCCACCCGCCGATGCTGAATGAGCAGGCCCATGTTTTGTACGCGCTGGAGCTGTCGGAAGCCATTCTGGATCAGATTGCCGCCGGACAGACCCGCTACGGCGCGGAGGAATTCCGCGTCTTGTCCAAAGGCCTGGAATACGCACTCAGCGTATTCGTGGAACGCGCCCCCGGGGCCGGCTTCAAGCTACTCGCCAAATTCGCGGTGACAGATGACAAGCGGATGCAGAAAATCGTAAAATCCAACCTCGGCAAAGCCCGCCTGGCCAAAAAATTCAGCCAGGATGTGGAGCGCATTCAGTTGTTGGCTAATAAGGATCACTGAGTGGTTCCCGATATCTGGATACCAGTAAAGAAAAAGTACCGTTAGTCCTAAGCATACGATAGTTGAGCAAAGCGAAAGGGCCATCCCAGAAAGGATGGCCTTAACTTGCCGCTTCAGCTATCGACGAATATGGCGTCAGGACGGAATGTTCATAGCGGTCTGAATATTTTTCAGATCAAGCTGAATTTGCTCTTGAATATGGTAGGGGTGGTAAAGGCCCCGCTGCATCATGTAGTCTGTTATCTTTTCATGGGAATTTATAGCCTCGCCGAGCTGTTTCATCAAAATTTCCCTGACTTCGGGGGTGGCACATTCGGTTACAGCCATGGCGTAGTTTCTGACACCGCTCTTGGCGTTCATCAAAAAATCCATTGCGATCACGTCATCGGTCAGCGTATGAAGACCGGTCAAGTGTTCTAATATTGGGTTCATTTTTTTATCTCCTATACAGTCACTTTAGATAGAACTCCACCGAGTTCCTGAAGCTGTTGTTGTGATAATGTCGCATCTTGTTGCAAAATTTGCATGAGCTCCGGGTCGGTTACCAGAGCTTGCATGGTCTTGGATTTAGTTATGCAAACCGTCTTAAACGCAGCTATTTCACGGACCTCGAGCATCTCATGCAAAGCGTAATTAGAATTCATTCAGGTTGTCCCCCCCGTGTATCTATCCATATTCAAGGCTTTAAGATGACTTTAATGCAATCATCCGTTTTGGTATCGAACACTTCATAACCCTGCTTGGCATCGCTGAGCGGAATGACATGAGTAACAATGTCTCCAGGGTCCACCTTGCCCGACGTGACCAACTCATACATATACGGCATGTAGTGAATGACCGGGGCTTGTCCGGAGCGGATATTCACGTTGCGTTGCATGATGTCGCCGAGGGGGAATCCGTTATAGCGTCCCCCGTATACCCCGGTGACTTGGATGGTACCGCCTTTACGTACAGACTGAGACGCAATGACAAATGCGCTCATGGTTCCGCCTTGCAGTTTCAAACCGCTGGCCAGAAATTCGAGATCACTCATCTTGCCGTCCATTCCTACCGCATCAATCACGACATCGGCACCGCCTTTGGTCATTTCCTTGAGGTGGTTGCCAATATTCTTGTCCTGTTCGAAGTTTACGATTTCCACATGGTTTGTTCGTTTCGCATGCTGTAAGCGGTAATCGACATAATCCACGGCGATGACCCGCTTCGCTCCCTTCAGCCAGCAGAACTTCTGGGCCAGAAGTCCGACCGGACCGCAGCCGAGCACGATGACCGTATCTCCATTCTTGACGCCAGCGTTATCTACGCTCCAGAATGCTGTCGTCATGGCATCGGCGATCAAGCTAAGCTTTTCGTCCGGTTGTTCGCAGTTTTCGGGAATCTTGAAGTGAGTAAAATTGGCAAACGGAACCCGTAAGTACTCGGCTTGCCCGCCAGGATAACCACCGGTTGTTCCGGAGTAGCCGAAATATGCACCCATATCTCCATGTTCGTTAGAATTGTCGCATTGGCTTTCCAGATGATTCTTACAATAGAAGCATTCTCCGCAAGCGATGTTGAAAGGGATGATCACCCTGTCGCCTTTCTTTACCTTGGTCACTCCTGGGCCCACTTCTTCTACGATCCCCATTGGTTCATGTCCGATGACATAATTCTCTTGAAGGTTAGGAATCATTCCGTGAATAAGGTGAAGGTCAGACCCGCAAATGGCGGAACTGGTGATTCTTACGATCATATCGTCCGGTTTCTCAATCTTCGGATCTGGCACCTCTTTGACCACGACATTCTTAATCCCTTGATACGTTACCGCCTTCATGCGTTATGTCCTCCAATATGTTCATCTGGGGTCCGATCAAACATCCCTTTACGCGATGTATCATCCGGGAACAAATTCATCTGCCCGATCATCACTGTATTATTCGCTGAAAGCTGGTCGAGTTGGTACTGTTCATTAAGCTCATAAGGATGGAACCATTTTTTGCGAATCATAAGCTCCGTGATTTCCTGGTGCAGTGCAATTCCCTGCATAAGATGATTGCGCAGCAGCGCTCTTGCATCGGGAGAAGCTGTTTCCGTCAGGGCGATGGACAAATTTCGCACGCCTTCCTTGGCGCGAATAAGGAAATCCATGGCAAATGTCATATCTGCCATCTCCGGCATATTTAGTGAATTAATCGGGTCTAAATAATCGGTGTTCATTGGCGTTCCCCTTTAATGAGTGATAGGTGTTGGACTATTCGGAACAGGCGCCTGGAATGGAGCTTTTGCGTAGATGGCCTGGAGCTCGGCGATCTGTTGCGTGGATAATATGACGTCCTTCTGCATTAACGCTTTCAGTTCTTGGTCAAAGACCAAGCCTTGCATAAGTTTTGACTTCGCGAGGCAGAGCGTTTTGAAGTTTAACGCTTCATGCAGTTCCATCGATTCGTGTGGCGCTAGCGTTGGCATATTCATGGAGTCAGTATCCCTTCCTTTCTTTTATGAAAGTTAGATTTTCCTGCACATTGGATTTCTATCCTAGAATGGAACACCATTTACACGTTGTCCCAAAATAGCCGAGCCACCTGCTATTCCCTTTCTTGACGGGCGTTTTAATGCTCATTCCCGGTTGGATCTACTTTATTGTCCTGATGTATTCAGGGTAACCGTTATCGTCGGCTTAGAGTTGTTGCATATCGTGATTGCCGCGATCTTCGGTTCCATTTCGATGATTTTATATCCAGACGTAACTTATTATTTTTTTCCGCCCAATATGGGTTTCTGGGGGTTAAATCTGGTCATGCTTGCGGCTTATAAATTCGGTTGGGCGCTGGGGGAGCTGGCGCGACAGCTCCTTCCTTTTTTTGCGATATGCATGATGCGGTGAACCGTAGTATATGCAGGGGCAAGTTTTAGGAGAAACACCGGCAGGAGTAATTTGCGTATATGCAGAGTAATAGAGGAATATTACGGGGCTAAAGTACTTATTTAACATAAATAAACTAAAAGTGGTATATTTACGGGTACTTTCATGCTATTCTTTTTTGTGTTCAAACGTTTGCACGAAAAGTGAACAGAATGGGAGAGTTGGCGAATGAAAGGTTATCGAATTATTGCTACATCGGCCTTATTATTTGTTGTCATGCTCTGCGTGGGAAGTATCATGTTTGCGGCGCCAGCCAGAACAGAGCTGCAGGTATTCAAGCAGCCTAGTGGTGAAACGTTTACAGCAAGGCTGCAGGGGGATGAGCGATTAAATTGGGCGGTTACGTCCGATGACGAAATCATCGTTCGGGATAAGAAGGGGTATTGGAATTATGCAGATCTGGGTTCCAGCACACTAAAGCCGAGCTCCGCCAGAGTCAAAATTGATAGTAAGCCCAAAGCAGTTAAGTATAAGAAGGACATGGATCTATGGATCGAAGAGCACTCAGAGGTATTGGACACTGCTGAGGAGGCACTAGGGACGGGTCAGTTAAAGGCAGATGAAGCTTCACCCTCTCTCAGTGATGATGCTGCAGCTTCCGGAGCAGCGGGAGCAGGCGGACCCGGCCTTTTCTTCGGAATGGATGACAATGCTACGACCGGAACGCAGCCGATCCTTGTCCTGCTAATTGAATTTAGTGATATTAGTCTGCAATACTCCGAATCGCAGTGGAGCCAGACGTTCTTCGGCACGACCAACCGGAGCGTCAAGGATTACTATCGCGAGGTGTCCCAGGGTCGCCTGAACTTCGTTCCTGCCACTGAGAATGCAGGGACGGCTAACGACGGAATCATCAAGGTTCATCTCAATCACGCGTATACCTCGGGGGCGGGAACGGTTGTCGAAGCACTGAGTGCCGCTGATCCCTACATCAATATGGCAAGCTACGATACCGACGGAGACGGCTATATTCAGAACGATGAGCTTAAGGTCGTTACGATTCTGGCCGGATACGAACAGTCTTACGGTTCGTCTGCAACCCAGTCTGTATGGGCGCATTTCACTAGTCTGGGGGATACGGGTGCCCCGGTTCTTGACGGCAAGAAGGTATGTGTCGGTTATAAGGGCGCGGGTTATACACAACAAGGAGAGCGGCATGCCGACCATCAGTCAACCATCGGCGTACTCTCCCACGAATTGGGCCACATGCTGGGTCTGCCGGATCTCTATGACACAGATGGAAGCTCAAGCGGCATCGGCAATCATAGCCTGATGTCTTATGGCAGTTGGGGGAGCATGGCAGGCGAATATCTGGGAGCGACTCCGGTTCATCCGGATGCATGGAGCAAGTATATGCTTGGCTTCGCCGACGTGGTTACCGCCCGATCCGATTCGAGCGTATCGTATACGCTGAATTCAACAGGAACAGGCTCCTATAATATCGTCAAGATCCCGACACAGGACCCTAACCAATATTTCATGCTGGAGAACCGTCAACACGAAGGCTACGATCGCAGCTTGAATGTTCATGGCGGTGTTGCGATCTGGCATATCGATCAAAGCATGGGCGGCAACTATGACGATGCTCGGCGTCTCGTGGATTTAGAGGAATTAAGCGTGGACAATCCGTATTTCTATGCGGGCAACGGGACGAGCTTCACTCCGCTTACTTCTCCAAATAGCGATCGCTACTACAAATATACGGGAATCAACGTGAGCGTTCCACAAGCCAGTTCCAGCAGTATGACTGTAAGCGTGTATGGAGACTACACAGGTCCGTCTGCTGTGACAGGACTGTGGGCTCCTTACGTTGCACGGAGCAACGCGGGATTAACCTGGGAGGCATCGCCTAGCGGGGATGCGGAGAGCTACTACGTCTATCAAGACGGCGTGCCGCTCGGGGCGACTACCGGAAGAACGCTCAAAGCCTGGTTGTACGATCCCAATATAACGTATACCTATACGGTGAGGGCGGTAGATAAAGCGGGGAATTCGTCGGCTGACAGCAATGTCGTCACGGTAACCCCGGCCAGCACAGATAAAATTATTGTCTATTATAAAACGAGCTTCAAGACGCCTAATCTTCACTACACGCTCTCGCCAGTCGGCACGACTGAAATATGGAAGGACATACCTCTGACACCGTCCGAATTTCCCGGGTATAGCAAAGGCGTGATTGATACGGGACCCGATCGCATCTACGGAAGAGGCGCCTTCAACGACGGTAACGGTAATTGGGACAATAATGCAGGTCAAAATTATACGCTCTACTCCGGAGTATCTACTATTAACGCCGGGCAAATTGTCGAAGATTTCCCGGCACCGCTGTCGGCTCCAGACTTCGAGGCTCCGAGCGTGCCGACGAATGTGGCGGCGACGGCAGGCTCGGCTTCTACAGCAACGGTGACGTGGAATGCGTCTACGGACAATGTAGCTGTGACGGGCTATGAGGTGTACCGGGACAGTGTGAAGGTTGGAACGGCAACAGGCACAAGCTATTCCGATTCCGGTCTGGTTGCCGGCACGGCGTATAGCTATTCCGTCAAAGCATTCGACGCAGCCGGCAATGTTTCGGCTGCGAGCATAGCGGCATTGGTGACGACTGCTGACACTAACTCCGTTACGATTTACTACAAGAATGCTTCGTTCGGCAACCCGTACATTCATTACAAGCTGGACGGCTCCACCACATGGACGACGCCGCCAGGTGTGCAGATGACCGCCTCTGCCTATGCGGATTATAGCGTAGTGACGGTTCAACTGGGCACGGCGACCGGATTAACGGCAGCATTTAATAATGGAGGCAGCACTTGGGATAACAACGGTACAGCCAACTATCACTTCAATAGCGGAACGTGGAGTCTCGTGAACGGCAATCTGTACGCAGGCGATCCGCAAGCGGATAGCGTGACGTTCAAGGTGACAGTGCCAGGAACGACGCCAAGCAGCGGGCCTGTCTACCTCTCGGGTTCGTTTAATAACTGGAATGCAGCCGACCCGGCTTACCTGCTGACCAAGGGAAGCGACGGTACGTATAGCATTACGCTGAGCCTGCCGGCGGGGACGGCGATCACGTACAAGTTCACGCGCGGAGATTGGACCAGCGTGGAGACTGCGCCCAGCGGAGCCGACATCGCGAACCGCACAATGACGCCTTCGGGCGGACCGCAGACGGTGCAGCTTACTGTCGCGAAGTGGAAGGATTTGCAATAGAGAGATTCAAAAAGACATAAAGAGACAGTAACAAACAGAAACAAGATCCTGCGGTTTTGCAGGGTCTTGTTTCTTGTTTTGTGGCGCACGCAAGGCATGGCAATTTCAAACTTCTGGATGAAACGGCGCGAATAAATACCATATATATTACACATTAAGATATATATAACAACATAAATTCAGGAAATATATTATAAATTAGGCATAAAAATTGGCCGTTTTTTTGTTTTTAACGCATAATCTATTAAATTTTAATATAATTATTGACTATGAAAAAATAAATATGTTATGTTTTCTAACATAAAAAATATACATAGGATAAGGAGAGATACACCGTTATGAGTAAAATGAAACGTTTGCGTAAAACGATAAGAAATCAATCCGGTTCCAATGGCCCTGCAAATTCACCAGCCTCCAATAACCGGGGTAAAAAGCAGCTTATCGCTGCTTCGATTACGTTATCTGTTATTGCTTCAGGAGTCATTCCGTTTCAAACAGCGGATGCCCTAACCCGGGTGACATCAGAAAGCGGCACCGTATGGGAGATTCACGATGCCTTTGCCCCTAGCCTGGATACAGGAAGCTTACGTACAGTCGGTACTACACAAGTACAAGGGTTCGGCAATATCTTTGTTAAGGTGTCCTCCCCTTCAGCTCCACGGATGAATGGGCAAATGATGCGCGGATTCAACTTGAAATACGATGGAGTGAATACCTTTACTTCGGCTCAGTCTGTAAATCTGGGAAATGTCACAGTAACACGTGAGGTATATGTAGACACGATTCATAATCGAACGAGATTCTTTGATACATTCACTAATGTAAACAATGAAGCTGTAACAGTTAACGTGTCTTTCGGCGGCTCTTTAGGATATGGCACAACAACAAATGCTTCAGTAGTAAAGGCGACCTACTCTGGAGATCAAATGGTAACTACAGACGATTCATGGATTGTTGTAGACAGCAGTGCCAAAAACAACAAGCCGCTCGGTATTGCAGTCGGTTCTCCGAAACCCTTTAATAATGGATTAACCGGCCTGGGAAATCAGCAAAAGGACCCGTTCACTACACCGCTCGCTGAGTCCGGAAATGAAGCGAATTTCTATGGGTTCATTAATACTATGAACATCCGGCCAGGTGAGTCGAAGTCTCTGGTCCATTACGTACAGGTTGGAGAGCCTGGTGAAGAAGGGCTGAAGAATATCGCTGCTATGCTGGATGGACTTCAGAGTCAGCTGGATGTCAGTGGATTGACCAACGCACAAATCCGTTCAATCAGCAACTGGGATATCTCTGCTATAGAGGGGCTTGATACTGGAGATCAGCTGGTTATTCCGGAGGCTCCCGCAGCCAAAGAATTTGTGACTTCATCCGCATATGATGTTACGAACAAGTCAATCGCCGAAATGCAGCGGGATCTGAGGAACGGGACGACTACCTCTGTAGAAATTACTCAAGCCTATCTGGATCGGATCAAGGCATACGATGAGGGTCAGCTAGGGTTCCATGCCTTCCTTCATGTATCTGAAACTGCGCTGGACCAGGCCAGAGCAGCAGATAATGCACGTATGAATGGTGCAACAGGTGATCTGCTGGGTATTCCGATTGCAATTAAAGATATTTATGATACCAAAGATATGCCGACAACAGGCGGTTCCAAGGCCCTTGAGGGCTGGCAGCCTGATTCTGATGCCTTCCAGGTTGCTAAGCTTAGAGAAGCCGGGGCTGTAATCATTGGTAAGGTGAATACATCCGAGTTCGCGAACAGCGGAAGCTTTAGCGAGAGCGGCTGGCAGCAAACCTGGAACGCGCTGTACCCGTCCAAAACCTCTTTTGGCTCAAGCGGCGGATCAGCAGTATCTGTTGCAGCGGATTTTGCAGCAGCAGCAATGGGATCGCAAACAGGGGTATCGCTATATGCGCCATCTACAGGCGCCAGCTTAACCAACTTCCGCGGGACAGACGGTATGGCAAGTACTACGGGTGTAATTCCACTCACCTGGGGACAGGATTATGCAGGCCCGATTGCCAAAACAGTCACTGACCTGGCTATTCTATTAAACGCTACAACGGGTACGGATCCGCAGGATATCTTTACAGTGACTGCAGATGCCGATCACAAGCGTCCGGCTGACTGGAAGGAATCTCTGGATTCCAACGCCTTGCAGGGTAAGAAAATTGGTTATATTCCGGCATCCTTTGTATCTGCGTTTGCTGACGATGATACCGGACAGGCAGTAATGGACAAGTTCTCCGAGCTTGAAGCAGCCGGTGCGGTAATGGTTGAAATGTCTGCCGTACCTGCAGCGCCGAGTCGTCCATCAGGTATTAATGGATCTACTGAAGGCTGGGCCCGTTATATTGAACTTCATAAGGAGTTCCCTTACATTGATGGAGCAAGTGTACTGGCTTCAGACAAGGTGCTTATCTATAATAAAAGAGAATATAGTACTCCAACCCGTATGACTGAACAGGCGGTACAAGATTACATTAAGTATAGAACGGACTATAAGGAAGTTATTAAGAACTGGATGGACGAGAATGGCGTTGATGCCGTTGTGTACGCAGGTTTTATTAGTGACGTGTATAACAATGACGCAGCAGCATCTCAGTTAAGCTCTGACCGTGGCACGGGCGTATTAACCTCCAATGTGGGACTTCCGACGGTAGTTGTACCCGTAGGGACGAACGATAGCGGCTATTCTATCTCTATGCAGCTTGTTGGAAGAGCGTGGGATGATGCTGAAATTCTGGGTATGGGCTATGCTCTGGAGCAGCAAACGCAAGCCAGATTACTTACAGCCTATGCTCCAGCCCTTCGATACGTATCAAATTCAGACAACTCTGGACCGGTAACTCCTCCGGCTCAAGGCAATCCAAGCCCGGCTGTTCCAAGCCCTGATAATGGTGCAGTAACTCCTGCTCCGGAACCGGCAGCACCTCAAGATACAGTTAGCTTTGCAGATACCATTAACCATTGGGCCAAGGCAAGCATTGACGCTCTGATTGCCAAGGGATTACTGACAGGTTATACAGATGGAACCTTCCGTCCGGATTCAGGTTTGACCCGCGCTGAAGCCATTAAGGTCATCACAACCTACCTGGGACTTGAAGGACGGGTTAGCAGCTTTACAGATGTAGCTGCAACTCACTGGGCTAATGCGTATATCGGTGCAGCTGCCGGGTCAGGCTTGATGAACGGATACGGTGATGGAACCTTCCGTCCGGATGAGAAGATCAGCCGTGGGGAATTGGCAGCTCTAATTGCAAGAGCGTTCAAGTTAACAGGTACCGGAAATACGTCATTCCAAGATGTTAGTGGAAATGCATGGTCTTATCAATACATTGATGCACTCGCATCCAATAAGATTATTACAGGTTATGCAGATCAAACATTTAAGCCGGCTGCAAGCACTACCCGGGCTGAATTTGCTACAATGATGGCTAGATTATTAGAGACTGTGAAGTAAAAGGATTTATCATTTGATGTAATAGGGATGCTGAAGAAGGTATATTAGGCGGGGAAGGAGCTGGCGGGACAGCTCCTTTCTTTTTTTCTAATCAATGGGTCATATCAAGGACGATCCGGCCATTGATTTTGCCTTCTATCATAAGATCGTAGATCTCATTAATATCTTCTAATTTACGTGTTTCAATAATCGTTTTGATTTTTCCTTCCGCAGCGAATTGTAATGTTTCCTGCAGATCCTTGCGGGTGCCGACAATCGAACCGACTACCTTTGTACCATTTAATACCGTATCAAAGATCGGAACATCCATGGATTCAGGGGGCAGACCAACCATGACGCAGGTACCGCCCCGACGAATGGCACGATAGGCCTGGTCGAATGCCTTTTTGGCAACCGCAGTACAAACAACACCATGAACTCCACCGAGTTCCTTTTGAATCCAGTCTGCCGCATCTTCTTTTGATGAGTTTACGGTTTTGTCTGCGCCAAGTTGTTTGGCAAGCTCCATTTTTTCATCCGACATGTCGATGGCCACTACGTTCATTCCCATCACTTTTGCATATTGAACGCCAAGATGGCCCAATCCTCCGATACCGAAAATGGCTACCCACTCACCTGGCTTTACACCCGATACTTTCAAAGCTTTATAGGTTGTAACTCCAGCGCAAAATAAGGGTGCAGCTTCGATGAAGCTTAGATTATCAGGAACTTTCACCACATAATCCGCAGCCGCCACACAATATTCTGCATATCCGCCATCGACGGAATATCCGGAATTTTGCTGATCCAGACAAAGGGTCTCTCTTCCTGTCAGGCAATATTCGCAATGACCGCAGGCAGAATACAGCCACGGAATACCTACTCGGTCACCTACCTTCAAGTGTGTTACTCCCTCACCCAGCTCTTCAATAATTCCGACCCCTTCATGTCCGGGGATAAGAGGGAGCTTCGGTTTGACAGGCCAATCGCCATGAGCAGCGTGCAAATCAGTATGGCACACCCCGCACGCCTGAATGTGGACCAGAATTTCTTTGGGTCCTGGTTTGGGTCTGGGTACGTCCTGTAGTTCTAACTTTTCTTTAAATTTTTTGACTACCGCTGCTTTCATTAGCATACTCCTTTAGATTTTGTTTTTCAGAAAGTATTATGTTCCCAAAGCGTCATTTAAATTCTTGTGGAGGAATAAAGGTGCTGGATTTACTCTGGGGACGATCGCGGTGCTTTCTTCAGGTTCACTTTTTGAGGTAAGATTGGAGTAGACAAGAAACATACATGCGAGAGGAAGAACAGGATGCATACGAAAGAGACCCTCATAGCGCAGTTACAGCAGCTAGGCATTAACCGTGAAGGGACGTTGCTGGTCCATTCTTCGATGAAGAGTTTGGGGCAGGTTGAGGGCGGAGCGGATACGGTTCTGGATGCGTTGTCGGAATATATGAAGGATGGATTGCTGGTGTTACCCACTCATACGTGGTCTTATATCAATGCGGAGAATCCGAGATTCTACGTCGATCGTTCACCGGTGTGCGTGGGGATTCTGCCCGAGCTGTTCCGGAAGCGGCCGGAGGTCGTCCGCTCCTGGCATCCGACCCACTCGGTAGCTGCGCTCGGCCGGGATGCGGCAGAGTTCACGTCCGGCGACCACCGGTTCGATACACCCTGCGCCAGAGGCTCTGCCTGGGGAAAGCTGCTGGGCCGGCAGGCAACGATTCTACTGGTCGGCGTCGATTTAAGACGCAACACCTTCATTCATGGAGTCGAGGAGTGGGTGGACATACCTGGCAGATTAACGGATGGCCATGAAATGCTGTACACGGTTCTGCCGGATGGAACGGAGATCCCCGTACCTTCGCGCAGGCATTGCGGGCTGTCCTGGTCGGAGCATTTCTGGAAATTGGACGAGGTGCTTGAAGAGAAGGGGGCAATGGTTAAGGGGAGGCTCGGAGACGCCGAAGTAAGGGTATGCGATGCAGCATTGGTGGCGAAAGTGGTAACAGAGATGCTCAAGGATAACCCGGATTTATTGTCGGATAACCTCCCGCTAGACCATTAGGAAGGATAAGCAGGTTGATTGACCTGACAGGAAGACGAAGACCGGCATCTATGGTACGATAGAAGTCTATACGTTAAGAGGACGTGATAAAGCTGATAACGATTACAATTCCAACACCGGAAGTAACCATCTATAAGCAAGAGGCTCCCCAATTGAGCCACATTTATGGATTTACGGATTTCCACCTGATCACCAGGGAACAAGGCGGCATCTTCATGTTCTACAACAGCAAGGATGAGCTGCTCTTTGTCGGCAAGGCCCGGAAGCTGCGCCAGCGGATTAAGAAGCATTTCGAGGATACCGTCTCGCCTATCAAGAACCACAGGGACGAAGTAGTGAAGATCGAGGTGTATCTCGTAGAGGACCCCGTTGAGCGGGAAATCTATGAGACCTATATAGCGAACAAGTTCCACGCGAAATACAATCCGGATAAACTAACTCCATAAAAGCTTATCGCAGAAGCAATGTGCTGATCCCCAGGGACCGGCACATTGTTTTTGGTATGAAACGACTATTCAGCAAGCCTCAATGGTTAACGCTACTCAAATGTGTGCGATTGCACGAATCTCAACCCATTGCTCCGGAAAGGCGAGTTCAGCCACACCAATCATACTGCCGGCGGGGCGGTGGTGTTCAATATATTTTTTGAACAACTCTATAGCGATCTCTCCATGCTCCTTAGCGTGGGTCAGATAAAGTTCTACATAGGCAAGATTTAATTTGGTTGCGCCAAATTCGTTCAGTACAGAATCAAGATTAGTCAATGTCTGCAGCACTTGTGTTTTAATATCGTCCGCGCCAACGAATTCCCCCTTAGTATTATGGGAGAACTGACCCGAGATATAAAGGGTGTTGTCAACACAGTAGCCCTGAGAAATCCCGTGATCCCAAAGATTGTGATTGTACGTTTTTATTGTAGTCATTTCGTTATCTCCTTTACTTCAAAGTAAGGCTAGTATAAACTGGGCAATAATAAAGGGATAGTACGCACTTATAGGATAGGTACTGTCCGAAAGGATAGTGGGAATATGGGAATATCCGATCTAAAGGGCAAGGATACGATTATTCAAAACACACCATTTGGTTATACAATGTCTGTGATTGGTGGAAAGTGGAAGATGGCGATCCTTTACCTTTTAGCTGCAAAGCAACCGGTTCGCTTCAATGAGATGAAGAGACAACTCGGAGCGATCACCTACAAAATCTTAAGTACACAGCTTAAGGAGCTGGAGGCAGACGGATTGGTGGAACGTAAGGAATATCCCCAGGTTCCCCCTAAAGTGGAGTATACTCTTACGGAAAGGGCACAGACGCTATTGCCCGTTCTGGAGCAGCTATGCGAGTGGGGAAGCCAAAACCGCCCTGGTTCGCTATGATTAAAAAACCTCTTCTTATAGGCATCGCTGTTGCAGTATTGGTTGTGGCGGCAATGCTTCGAAATAGTACGCTCTGAGTCGAAAAAAGGATGATTCAATTTATTGTAAATCATTGTAGCAATGGCTTACATGTCCTTTCTATGCCAAAGGAGGAGGCCGTAAAATGAGCCAACAGCATGAAGCACCAGACATGCTTCAGGAGTTGCGTCCGGAACTGACCGGTTATTGCTACCGGATGATGGGCTCCATCTTTGAGGCGGAAGATGCGGTGCAGGATACCCTGCTCCGCGCCTGGCAGAACTGGGACCAGATAAGGGAGCAGTCTTCGCGTAGAACATGGGTATACCGGATTGCCACCAATGTCTGCCTGGACAGGCTAAGGACTGCAAAGCGCCGGGCACTCCCGATGGATCTCTCTGAATCGGCCGTCACGATAACAGAGCCTAAGGACAGCCTGCCCCGGGATTCCTGGATATGGCCGACCCCTGATGCCGCTACCGATCCGGTCAATATCCTGATCAGCAGAGAAACGATTCGATTATCATTTATTGCGATTCTGCAAATATTACCGCCCCGGCAACGTTCCGTGCTGATCCTGCAGGATGTCTTCCGGTGGTCGGCCCAGGAGACTGCGAGTGCGCTGGAGATGACCGTGGCAGCCGTCAACAGTGCATTGCAGCGGGCACGGGCGACAATCAGCCAACGCAACCTTCGTTCAGATGAGCTGCAGGATAGCGACGCCGAGGCAGATGAGCAACTGGTTGTGCGTTATGTGGAAGCCTTTGAACAATACAACATTGATGCGCTTCTGACCTTATTCAAGGAGAATGGCAGCCTGTCGATGCCGCCATTTACGATGTGGGTTCAAGGCCATTCGAATCTTGCAGAATTCTACAATACAACTCGCAGCCATTGCTTGGGTTCACGGTTGCTGCCGGTCCGGGCTAACGGGAACAGTCCGGCATTTGCCCAATATGCTCCCTCAGGGCAGGACGGGGTGCTGACCCCATGGGCCCTTCATGTTCTTGAGGTGAGTGACGGTGAAATCGCGCATATCCATCATTTCATTGATTCTGAATTGTTTACTCGATTTGGATTACCGGTTGGATGGGAAGCAGATTCAGATTTTTTGAAGACATACCGATGATTTTAAGCCTTCCGGATCGTCTATACTTATGAATCCCTAATCCGATTCAATTTCAAACTCGAGGAGGAACAAGCTATGACGGTAAAACTTACCCCCTATATTACTTTGGAGGGGCGTGTAAAGGAAGCTATCCAATTTTATGAGCAAGCCATAGGTGCTGAAGTCCTCTCCCTCACTACTTACGGTGAAATGCCGGGCATCCCGGATACGTTCACGGACGATCTGAAGAATCTTGTGGCGCACGCCAAGGTGAGAGTCGGTGGAACAGAGCTTATGTTCTCGGATGCTCCAGGCGGTACACCTGTTGAAGACGGGAAAAAGGTTACTATATGTATTACAACAAACGAAGTAGCACATTCCAAAAGAATATATGAAGCCTTGCAGCAAGACGGTCAAGTCAATCTGCCCTTTAAAGAAGAGCCGTTCAGTCCCGGGTTTGGCGATGTAACGGACAAATTCGGCGTGACGTTTCAAATTTACACGGAGCTTGAAGCTTGAATATGTGATCCGTATAATCAGATATTCGTCTATATTTAGCATCAGAAAAAAAGTAAACCGCCCAGTCGCCCTCTCCGCGAATGCATATGATGATGTATGCCTATTCATTGAAAGGAGCGATCAGATATGGGGATTTTTCCAGCACCGGGACCCGGCGGAGGGTTTCCTGGGTCCCCGGGGGGCGGACCTGGCGGCCCGGGAGGCGGATTTCCCGGGATTCCGGGACCCCCAGGGGGTACGCCGGGAGGAGCACCGGGAGGAGCACCGGGAGGCGTTCAGGCGCCGACGGCTCCTCCACCGCAATTCATACCGCAAATGTCGGCCACTACATTTGCCGTCGACCCCGGCGGGATCAGACGCTGCCTGTTCCGCAACACATACATTTGGCTGAACAACGGCGAGCAATTCTGGTTCTACCCGGTATTCGTCGGACGTAATTCAATTGCAGGGTTCAGATGGTTTGGCTTCTTCTGGGGGTACTTCGGCGTTGATTTGAATCAGGTGCGCTCGTTCACATGCTTCTAAGGGTGGATAGCGAAAGAGAACAGCCTGGGGCTGTTCTCTTTGCTGTGCTTCTCATTCAATGAGCAGCATAATGACCAATATAGGTTAATAAATACGGTTCAATGGCTACTGTTATTCTACGTTATACCCTTCATATACCCCTGAATTTTCCCGGAGAACGAGAAGAGCAGAATACTAAGGAGAATTGCCGCTCCTCCAATGACACCAAAGTAGACCATCTCGGTGGCAGGCGAATAAAATCTGGCAATTTGCGCATTAATCGCCTGGGCAGCTGCATTGGATAGGAACCACAAGCTCATGGTCTGGGCGGAGAAGGCAGCGGGAGCTAATTTTGTCGTAGCCGATAGCCCTACAGGAGACAAGCACAGTTCCCCCAGCACAACAATGAAGTAGCTGAGAACGAGCCATAAAGGGTTCACCAGGGAATGCTCGCCGCCAAAGTAAGCGGGCAGCAGGATCACCAGAAAGGATAATCCGGCAAACAATAGGCCCAAGGCAAATTTCTTGGGTATGGTAGGCTGACGTTGTCCAAGCTTCATCCATAACCAGGCGAACAGCGGGGCTAAAGTGATAATGAACAAAGGATTCAAGGACTGGAACCAGGCCGGGGAAATATGAATTCCGGCAAAATCCAGCTGCGTACGCTTATCCGCATAACTGGCCAGGATGGTTGCTCCTTGTTCCTGGATGGCCCAGAACATAATCGCGGCAATAAACAGCGGAATATAAGCAATAAGTCTGGAGCGCTCAACACCGGTTGTCCGCGGACTGCGGAACATGACGATGAAATATATGGTGGGAATCAGAATGCCCAGAATACCTACCAGCAGAATAAAGGATTTAAACGTTAACAGGCCTAACGGAATCGTAATAGCTACAATAACAGCGAGCACAACAATACCGATACCAATGGAGAGAAACACCTTTTTCCGCTCTGCCGGTGATAAGGGGCTGGCTACGACGCTGCCTGCAAGACCCAGGTTGTTCTTCCGGGTATAGACAAAGATGATTAATCCCGCCAGCATGCCGACGGCCGCAATGCTGAAGCCCAGGTGGAAATTATATTTCATACCGACGGTTCCAACGATTAGCGGGGCAATGAAGGCCCCCAGGTTGATGCCCATGTAGAATATACTGAAGCCTGCATCCCGGCGGTCGTCATGTTCGCTGTAAAGCTCACCTACGATACTGGACACATTGGGCTTGAGCAGGCCCGTACCCAGCACAATCAGAACCATGGAAACAAAGAATAATGAGATGCTTCCCGGAATGGCCAAGGTAATATGCCCGAGCATAATGAACAGACCGCCGTAGAATACGGCCTTCGACGCCCCGAATATCCGATCCGCCAACCAACCGCCAATAATTCCTGACATATAGACCAGTGATCCATAGATGGACATAATGGCCAGAGCCGTGCTCTCCTCCATGCCGAGTCCGCCTTGACTCAGCTCGTAATACATATAGTAAACAAGAATGGCTCTCATTCCATAATAGGAAAAGCGCTCCCAGAACTCCGTGAAGAACAGCGTAAACAACCCTTTGGGATGCCCGAAAAACCCCCTTTGCGGAACACTTTCAACAATCCTTTGCTTGTCCAAATCAGCCATGCTGCTGTATCCTCCCTTGATGTTAAACAAAATTATAGCAACGTATTGCCCTTAGTAAGAATACCCTATATGAACCATTTCAACTTACCCGAACGAAAAAACAGTATATAACCCCATAGAACTTTAGCTGGTTACCGGTGGGTCTTTGGTATGGGCCAATCTGCCGCCGGCTGAGACTATGCGACGATTCTTCAGCGTTAGGCGGCTAAAGTGTTGTCATGTCAGGGATGGCCGGGTAATAAAGATGATTAGAACTTCCGGATATTGGGTGAATTGGGGCGGGAGTCAAGGAAACGGAGGGGAAGACCATGGCGGTACAGACAGTAGCAGGCATCAGCCCGGTACAGGCCATTGCGGCCTACGGCGGGACTCAGAGCGATGTCAGTTCTCTGGAGAAGCAGCGGAACCGGCTGATGATGGAGCTGGACAAGGTAAATGCGGCCCAGGGGAGCGAGATGCAGACGCCTTATCGCCGGGAGCAGCTGCAGCGGCAAATCCGGCTGCTGGAAGCCCAACTGGTGCAGAAGAGCGGAAGCAGCACCCCGGTCAATTTCGTACCGGCTTCTCCGCTTCAGGATCATCTCCCGCTCTGGCGGACTGAAGGAAAGGGAAGCCTTAAGGGCATGGAGCTGACTGATCCCCGGACGGCGACAGTGAACGCAGAAGGCCACTTCGACGCATTGATTTAGGCCAAACATGAAGGTGTGAAAAGCGCACGGTGATGAACCGGCTTTTCGCACCTTTTTTTTGAATAGACGGCAGTGTTTGTCCTAATGCACCAGACTCTCCAGCTCCGGCTGCAGTTTATTCCGCAGAACATACAGCATGACAGCACCGACAAGAAAGGCGACGGCATCGGCAATGACAAGCGACCAGACCACCCCGTGGAAGCCGTTCGTCTGGTTGGCGAGAAATAGTACCGGAATGAGTGTAACGCCTTGAATAATCGACATAATAAATGCGGCCGTTCCCTGCGCGGTAGCCTGGAAGATCCCGGTGAACAAGGTGGTCATGCCTGTAATGAACAGGGACAGGAATGTCACGTGCAGAATGTAGCTGCCCATTTCGATTAATTGCGGGTCATTGGTAAACAGGCCGATCAAGTGGTCCGAAACCAGATAGACGATGACGCCGAACACGGCTGCCATCCCCGCAATGACTTTGACCGTAAATCCGACGGTGTTCTTCATGCGCAATTTATCCGCTGTAAAAGAAAAGGCAATAAGCGGCACAACCCCCTCGCATAAGCCCATCAGAATAAACTCGGGAAACTGCAGTAAACGGGAGGAAATTCCGTAAGCGGCTACGGCTGAATCGCCATATTCCACAAGGAAATGGTTGAAGATGAGCGACATCGCCCCCAAAAAGATGCTCATAATAAAGACGGGAACGCCGATTTTGAACACATTGCCCAGAATGTCCTTGCTGGCCTTGAACCAGCGGATGGAGACCGTTAAGAATGGACTCTTCTGTCCCATATGGAAGGTGTAATATACACTCGCAACCAGATTGGAAATCACCGTAGCCGAAGCAACGCCGATCACGTCCCAGTGGAATACGAAGATGACGAGCGCATCAAGAATGATGTTTACAGCTACGCTGAGCATCATACCGATCATCGAGGTGACGGCTGCACCCTCCGAGCGCACGATATTCTCCAGCGTGAAGAACAATACGACAAATGGTGAACCGATAAGCATCACTGTGACATAGTCCTTGGTGAATCCGAAGGAATCAGGCGTTGCGCCCAGGCTATGAACGATGGGATCAATTAGCGGTAGACCCACGGCCATTACAATAAGACCCAGGACTAAGCTGCTGTAAAAAGCGAAGGAGGATACGTGCTTCACCTCATCCGTTCTCTTCTCTCCCAGCAAACGGGAGATGAAGGTGCCGCTGCCCATCCCAATCAGATTGCCGAGTGCCATGATAATAGCGAATAACGGCAGGGTCAGTGCGAGAGCCGTT
This sequence comes from Paenibacillus tepidiphilus, assembly GCF_008635795.1. GTDB lineage: Bacteria > Bacillota > Bacilli > Paenibacillales > Paenibacillaceae > Paenibacillus_AQ > Paenibacillus_AQ tepidiphilus. The sequence goes on from NZ_VWRQ01000015.1 coordinate 95,142, forward strand.
AACATAGCCGTATTGTGGAGCGTGCCCAGGAAATAGGCGTTCAAGATGGAATAGATGACATTCATCGATGTGCCCAGCATCATTGGTACAGCGAAATGGGCCACGGCTTTGGCAACCGGTGCTTGTTCAAAGTAATACAGGTTTTCGGAATCCATATCGGATCACTTCTTTCTTTATTTTCTAATCTAACAGTGTTAGATTGAACCTTACAGTGTAAGATGATAACATGGGACTATGAGCCTGTAAAGTATAAACTTACACTGTTAGATAAAAGGACGGATTACATGAAAAAACAGCAGCCTCAGATTTCGGAGGACAGGATACTTGAGGCTTCCTGGGAGCTTCTTGGAGAAGAGGATATTGAGAAATTCAGCATGAGACGACTGGCCGACAGGCTGGGTATCCAGGCTCCTTCGTTATACTGGTACTTCAAAAGCAAGCAGGATCTGTACCAGCGTCTGGCCAATCAGGTATCGAGGGTCATTCTGGAGGAGTTCCATTCCGGGGGGGACTGGAAGGAGCAGCTGACAGGACTGGCGGTAACAGTACGGAGTGTGCTCAGCCGTTATCCCTGCTCGACACAGCTTATGATGATGACGCTGCCCCACGAACCGGACATTATCCGGTTCACCAACCGTATGCTGCTCTGCGTGGAATCGACGCCGCTTGACCAAGCGCAGAAGATGCAAGTGGTGACTACGCTTGTGAACTATGTCTTCTACTTCGTACTGGATGATTATCAGCATGAGCGCAATGTCGCTGCAATCTTCAAGGACCAGGGGACTGCTCCCGGCGACGAGATGATCCGCCTGCTGGACTCCATGAGCGACACGGATGCGGGGCTGTTCCGGAGGATGTTTACGAATGGGCTGTTCGAGCTGATGGGTACGGACAAGGCGTTTGAGTTCGGCTTGAGGCTGATTCTGCTTGGAATTGAGCAGGTGATTAAAGAGCAGGAGAAGTAAGAATTCAACTTGCAACAAAATTCAGGTTGGAGGGATATCAATGCCAGACAAATCAGTTCTTGAGGGGTTATTTAAGCCAGAGCACGTAGCCGGCAAGCCACTAGTGATACTGATGTGCGGAATTGCAGGCTCGGGTAAGACCACCTTGTCGCAACAATTGGCGGAGGAGTACGGCTTAACACGCCTTTCTATTGATGAAGAGGTATGGTCAGCGAGTGGACGATATGGAATCGATTATCCCGCCGAAAAATACAGGGAGCATTTGAATGAGGCCCATACCCGGCTCTGCGACAAGCTTGTGCAGCTCATTCAGGACGGTAAACCTCTCGTTGTCGACTCCAGCTTTTGGCGCAGGTCGGAAAGAGAGAAGTACAAGCAGCTTATTGAGGAAGCGGGCGGGGAGTGGAAGCTTCTCTACCTGAAGGTGCAGCCTGATGAACTGCGGAAGCGGTTGAAGCTCCGCAGCGAACGGTTTGATGCGAATGCAGCGTTTACCATTACAGAAGAGCTGTTAACGACTTTCCTCCAAGGGTTCGAGGAACCACGGGATGAAGGAGAAGTTGTCATAGAGTGATAGGGATTTTACAGGGCATAACCTTTCCATCAAGATATACCGGCACATTGTTTCCAGAATATTAATTTTGATGGAAGGTTTTGTATTGACGGCCATTGGGGTTGATGGTAATATCAAACCAAAGTAAAAACCTTTATACTTTAGGGGCGGGTTGGAGATTATTCAAGCAATGGCAAGCTGACACGGTTTGTACGATTTCTCAGTCATAGCATAGATATATCAGGACATGTAAGATTTTTTTTATTTAGCCCAAAAGTTTAAACGTTTTAACTTTTGAGTTCGGGAGGTATGAATAAGCCTAAATGAACATTCATGATGTAGCCAAGAAGTCGGGGCTCTCGGTAGTGACTGTATCCAGAGTCCTTAACAATTCACCGTCTGTACGAGAATCGAACCGGCGGAAAGTGCTTAAGGCAATGGAGGAATTGAATTATCAGCCCAATTCAGCGGCGCGGAGTCTTGTGCGCGGGAAGACGGGTGTAATCGGGATGTCGATTACCAACTTTAACGACTCTTTCTATGACCGGGTGATTCGCGTGGTGAACCGGAAGCTGGCGGAGCAAGGGTACTTCCTGGCCTTGTCCATTGCCGAGGATGAAGATGGGGGCACTAACTTTCTGTTTCAGAAGGACCGGGTGGACGGAATTATTCTCTTATCCCCGCTTGAAGAGAAGGAATATGTAGAGGAGCTGAAGAGAAAGAGCATTCCGGTTGTCCTGCTGGATAACCAGTTCCAGCATGAGGATGTTCCCAGTGTCGTAGTCGATAACTATCAGGGCGGCTATGAAGCGACCAAGCATCTGATTGGTCTTGGACATACGCAAATTGCCTATATCGGCGGCCCTTCGGTATTCCTGAGTGTAGCGGAGCGCAAACGGGGCTTTGTCCAGGCGCTGGACGAAGCAGGCTTAACTCCTTACGGAACGGATTCCTGCGGGTTTACGGTAAGCAGCGGTTATGAGGTCGCCAAGCGCTGGATGCGCGAGGATAAGCTGCCGACAGCTTTTTTCTGCGGGGATGACTTTATTGCTCTGGGAATTGTTCAGGCGCTGCGTGAAGAGGGAATCCGGGTACCCCATGATATCTCGGTAGTCGGCTTTGATGACCAGCAGTTCGTGGGTGAATTCTACCCCCGGTTGACGACAGTCAGACAGCCTGAGGCGCAAATGGGCAGTATCGGCGTTGATCTGCTGATGAAGCTGATCAATGGGGAGGTGATGCCGCCCGCTGTAACAAAGCTCGCTCCCCAGCTTCTCGTGCGTGAATCAACCGCATCTGTAAGATTAACCTGAACAGTAGGAGTGAAATGATCTGTGAAGTATTACTTGGGAGTGGATGCAGGGGGCAGCAAGACCTACGCCATGATTGCCAACGAACAGGGCAAGGTCATCGGTGCAGGCCGGGGTGGGAACGGAAATCACCAAAAGAACCGTGAGCAGGCCGAGGACAGCTTGCAGCAGGCGGTATCGGAAGCGCTTCAAGCGTCCGGGTTGATCAAGGATCAGCTGGAGTGTTCCTGGTTTGGCCTGGCCGGAGCGGACAGAGAGACGGATTATAAGATTTTACGGCCTATTATCAGCCGTCTGGACCTTCCGCGAACGGAGATATCCTGCGATACCTGGAATGCACTGCGCTCGGGGACCGAGAAGAGCTATGGGGTTGTATTAATTTGCGGCTCGGGCGTGAACTGTGCAGGCAAGAATCCGGAAGGCGTTACGTACCAATGCGGCGGGTTCGGCTACCGGTTCGGCGATTTTGGCGGTGGCTATGATTTAAGTGTTGAAGTATTCCGCAGTGTTCTGCGGGCGGATGAAGGCAGAGAGGGCAAGACGGTGCTGACAGAGCGCCTCACGGATCTGCTGGGATATTCCAGTGTCTCCGAGCTGCGGGAGGATTATCTGGATCATCACAGGGAATTGCCGCCGCACATTGCCGAGCTGCTGTTTCAGGCGGCAGACGAAGGAGATCAGGTGGCCACCGGGCTGCTGATCAGGCAAGGAGATGAGCTGGGGCTGGCTGCGGCGGCGACGATCCGGCAGTTGGCGATGGAGAAGGATACCTTTGACATCGTGCTTGCCGGCAGCCTGCTGACCAAGGGGGATCGTTCCGGCATTATCCGGCGGGCCATTGAGCAGAGAGTGAAGCAAGCGGCTCCCAATGGCACCCTAAGAATACTAACTCGTGAGCCGGTTGTCGGCTCGGTCGTGCTGGCAATGGAGAGCAGCGGTCTGCAGGTCGGTCACGAAATTCTTGACCGCCTGTCTGTGGGAAATATCCCCAGCAGTTAGGCTATATAACCAAAATGAAAAAGACGAAGGAAGGGTCTGTCATGGAGGAAAGATTGAAGCTGGTTGTTATCGGGGCAGGGTCATCGTATACCCCCGAGCTTATGGAAGGCATCATCCTGCATCATCCAGAGCTCCCTGTCGGCGAAGTATGGCTCGTAGACATTGAGGAAGGGAAAGAGAAGCTGCATACGATTGCGGAGCTGAGCAAGCGCATGGTTGCCAAGTCGGGCCTGCCGATTACTGTCGTGGAGACGCTGAACCGCAGGGAGGCTATACTCGGAGCGGACTTTGTCTGCACGCAAATCCGGGTAGGCATGCTGGAAGCACGCAAATGGGATGAGCTCATTCCGCTTCAGTACAACGTTATCGGCCAGGAAACGACCGGACCCGGAGGAATGATGAAGGGCCTGCGGACGATTCCGGTCATTCTGGATATCTGCAAGGATATGGAGGAGCTTGCCCCGGATGCCTGGCTGCTGAATTTCACCAACCCGGCCGGCATGGTGACCGAGGCGGTTCACAAATATTCTTCCGTCAAGAGTGTAGGCCTGTGCAACTCGCCGATCGGTTTTCAAAAATGGCTCTCCGGGTTCTTCGGGCTTCCAACCGAGAAGATCTACTCCGAGTTTGTCGGCATCAACCATCTGCACTGGGTATCCGATGTCGTGATCGGCGGAGAGAGCAAGCTGCAGGAGCTCATTGACTATCCCCAGAGCTATAAGGCGAGCAATGTCCCCTTCGACTCCTGGGACCACCGGTTCCTGAACGGACTGCAGGCCATCCCCTCCTATTATCTGAGCTATTACTATATGAAGGATGCCATGCTGGAGGAGCAGAAGGAAGCGGCAGCCACAACCGGATCGCGGGCTGAGGTCGTGAAGAAGGTAGAGGAAGAGCTGTTTGAGCTGTACCGGAACGTGGAGCTGGAGGAGAAGCCGAAGCAGCTGGAGCAGCGGGGCGGAGCCTATTACTCGGAGGCGGCCGTACTGCTGATGCGCTCCATCTATAATGATTCCCGCGATATTCAGACGCTGAATGTACGCAACAATGGCATTATTGATTTCCTGCCGGACGATGCTTCGATCGAAGTGAACTGTATCGTGACCAAGCAAGGTCCGTTGCCGGTTCCGCTGCGCAAAGTTCCACCCTCCGTCAAAGGTCTGCTGGCGGCAGTCAAACAGTATGAGAGCCTGACCATCGAGGCGGCCGTGCATGGAGACCGGGATATTGCCCTGCAGGCCCTCGTCCATCATCCGCTGGGACCTTCAGTCACAGTGGCCGAACAGCTGCTGGATGAAATGCTGGAGAAGAACAAACCGTATCTGCCATTGTTTCATTAGAAGGCTCCAGAGGAGGAGAAGCGGATGAAGGCGGCCGTTAAACCAGGTGTATGGAAGAAATTGACCAATCAGTTGGATTTACAATCCATGGTTTGGCCGGGAATTATCTTTGTTGCTATATTCAGCTACATTCCGATGTACGGCGTGGTAATGGCGTTCCAGCAGTACGATATTTTTAACGGCATTCTGGAAAGCCCATGGGTGGGATGGATGAATTTCAAAATGTTCTTCGAAGCCCCCGAGTTCTGGAATGTGATGCGAAATACCATTGTTATCAGCCTGCTGAAGCTGGTCATTACCTTTCCTGCCCCGATACTGCTGGCACTGATGCTGAATGAAGTCGGGAACATGGCCTTCAAACGGTTCATTCAGACGGTCAGCTACCTGCCTTATTTCCTGTCCTGGGTTATTGTATCCGGCTTTGTGTTCTCGCTGCTGTCCGTGGACAACGGAACGGTGAACTTCCTGCTGGAACGGCTCAACCTGATTCAGGAGCCGGTGAATTTCCTGGCGATTCCGGAATACTTCTGGTCGATTCTCGTGAGCGTCAACGTGTGGAAGGAGATCGGGTTCGGTAGTATTGTCTACCTGGCCGCCATTGCAGGCGTTGATCCAGCCATGTATGAGGCCGCTTCGATAGACGGCGCAAGCCGGTTTAAGCAAATTTACTTAATTACACTCCCCAGTATTGCTCCTGTTATTATCATCTTTATGATTCTGGCCATCGGCAATTTGCTTAGTGCAGGCTTCGAGGACATTTTGCTGCTGGCGACCAATCCCATTCTGCGGCCTTACTCCGATGTGATCGACACCTATGTGTACCGTGTGGGAATACTCAATGCCAGATTCTCTTATGCGACAGCGGTAGGGCTGTTCAAAGCGGTAATCAGTGTAATTCTGCTGGTGACAGCCAACAAAATCGCCCGCCGGGCCGATGTCAGTCTCTGGTAGACCTACAACCTGAGGAGGGTGAACAATGAGACTAAGCCTGGGCGACAAAATGATGCAGCGGACGATTTATCTCCTCTTAACTTTGATGGCGGTGGTCATGCTCTATCCGTTCTGGAACGCACTGGTGATCTCCTTTAATCAAGGGAGCGATACGGCGCTCGGCGGCGTAACCTTGTGGCCAAGAGCGTACACACTGGAGAATTATTATATTGTATTTCAGGATCGCCGCCTGCTGAATTCCTTCATGATAACGATTCTGCGAACCCTGAGCGGCACAGCGTTATCCGTCTTTTTTACCGCGCTGTTAGCGTACGGAATGTCCAAGAAGAGCCTGCTGTTCCGCAAGCAATACATGGTGTTCTTCATGATCACGATGTTCTTCAGCGGGGGACTCATTCCGACGTATATGCTGATCCGCGCTCTTGGGATGCTGGACACCTTCTGGGTGCTGATTATTCCGGGCATCATCAGTGTCTATAACATGATTGTTATCCGCACCTTCTTCGCTGCGCTGCCCGACGGGCTGGAGGAATCGGCCAAGATCGACGGCTGCAGCAACTACGGGATTTTCTTCCGGATTGTCATCCCCGTCTCCGGCCCGGTGCTCGCTACGATCTCCCTATTTACAGCGGTGGGTTACTGGAACGACTGGTTTACAGGCGCGATCTATATTACGCAGGACCAACTGCTCCCTATACAGACGCTGCTGCGGCAAATTATGAACTCCAACATTATGACGGAAATCGGTTCCTCGAATGCCATCGCTCTGGATCACATGAACCGCAATCGGACGATTACCACCAAGTCGCTGACTATGGCAACGATGATGATCGCTACGGTTCCGATTATTCTGACGTATCCTTTTCTCCAGAAGTATTTCGTTAAGGGCGTGTTGATCGGTTCATTGAAAGAATAGCAGTCACCATATTGTGTAGAAAAGAGGGATAAGTATGCGCAATCGATTAAAAGGGGCATCGCTTCTGACGGTCTCCCTGCTGCTAGCTCTCACGGCCTGTAGCGGCGGCGGAAATTCTGGCGCTTCGCAGAATACAACTGAGGGTAATGCGAATACCGGGGCAGCAGCAGATGACGGCAGCGGCATTAAACCCGTTACCTTCAGCTTTTATGGAAACTATGACTGGCTTACGACAGCGCCTTGGGGGGAGAATGAGGCAACGAAGTGGATTCAGGAGAACCGGAAGGTTACCGTTGAACCGGTGCAGTCGGGAGGAGCTTCCGCGGAAAAGCTGAATACGATGATCGTCAGCGGCGATTTGCCGGATGTGATCTTCACCGATCGGGGCTCCACGGTAGAACGGCTGGTGCAGGCCGGAAGACTCGTTGCGCTGGATGACTACTATGAGAAGTATCCGAACTTCAAGAAATATGTAAAGGAATCCACCCTCAATCTGCTCCGCTCCGAGGACGGGAAGATCTATCAGATCCCGAACTGGTATACCTCAGGCCAATTCGGCAACGGCGGCTGGATGGTCAATAAGGATATCTATAGCGCGCTCGGCAAACCGAAGCTCGAAACCTTCGACGATCTGTATCAGTATTTGCTTCAGGTGCAAGAAAAGTATCCGGATGTGGTGCCTCTGGAGGTCGGGGAGAAGGGGGCAGGCCTGGAAATTATGTACGGCGGGTTCCGGGAGAATGCCACCAGCAAATTCATCTCTCTTATGGGCTATCCGGAAGGCGACAAGCTGCTCCCGATCTATGACGATCCTGCCTTCGAGGAAATGATGCTGTACGTCAACAAGCTGTTCCGCGAGCGGCTGATTACCCAGGATGCGCTGCAGCAAACCCAGGATGCGGTTAAGGAAAAGGTAAACACCGGCCGCGTGGCGGTCATGGTCGAGTCCAATATCACGACGTACGGAGCCGAGGGGCACCGTGCATTGACGGCAGGCAATCCGGACAGCGGATATGAAATTATCTGGCCGGTGCATAAAGCCGGGCTGGACAAAAACAAGGTGTTTGTAAGCGGCTTTGAGACGCTGGGCTGGAACGTCAACGTAATTACGAAGAAAGCCAAGGACCCGGAGGCAATCTTCGCCTACTTTGACTGGATCACGGGTCCGGAGGGACAGAAGGTACTCTTCTTCGGACCTAAGGGCTTGTACTGGGATGAAGAGGATGCGGACGGGGCGCCGATTCCGAATGAGAAGTACAAGACAACGGCGGCCAACGAGCGTACGGAAACGATGCGGAAATTTGAGGACTTCAACTGGGCGGGGAATACGACCTTTATCGATACGGCCAAAATGGCCCTTGAGGCTTCGCTTTCGGAGAACCAGAAATCGTGGGAAACGGTGGCGCAGTCCACAGTAACCTGGAAGACCGCGCTGGACATCACCGAGTTTGTAAATACTGATCCGGTACCGGATACGGAGACCGGTATCATTGCCCAGAATATTCAGGATATTTATACGCTTGCTTTCGCCCAGATGGTTCAGGCCAAGTCGGATGAAGAGGTGCTGTCGGCACTGGCAACGGCTAGGAAGAACGCCGAAAAAGCCGGACTCGATAAGCTGCTTCAGTTCAAAACGGAAAAGTGGCAGGAGAATGTCCAGAAGATCAACGCAACGAAATAATTCTGGTTTGAAATATAAATAAAACTATTTATATGGAGGCGGGAATATGTCATATGCGCTGAAAACAAAGTTCATTGCTGCATTGAGCCTGGTGTTGGCATCTTCGGTAACGGGTACTGCCGTTCCGGCTAAGGCTGCGGAGGGGGATAATCCCCCTTTTGAAACGGAGGTTATTGTAAGAACGGTAAACCAGTTCAGGGACAGTGCGGATGTCCAGGATTTTGTGGCAATGGCCGAGCGTTACGGCGTCGATGTCATCAGCATGAATGTGAAGCAGGATGAGGACGACGAAGTTCCGTCCGGCCGGGTCTTCTATCAGAGTGATATCGCTCCAATCGCCCAAGGCTACGAGGATTTCGACGCCCTGCAGGAGGTTATCACGGCAGCCCATGCAGCAGGGATCAAGGTTCACGCCTGGATTCCGCAGTTCCATGATCAGGAGGCCTTCCTGAAGCATAAGGAATGGCAGATGCAGGCACTGGTGGATGGGGTGCAGACTCCGTTTACAGGCGCGAACGACAACGAATACTTCGTCAATCCGATTCACCATGAGGTGCAGGCTTATGAGCGCTCCATCATCCAGGAAGTGATCGAGAATTATCCGGTGGACGGCGTGGTGCTGGACTGGATCCGTTTCGACAATTACAACATGGACGTCAGCGATTATACGGTGGACAAATATGAGGCAGAGTTCGGGTATTCGCCGCTTACAATTAATTTCGATGCGGATTCTGCGCGGCGGCAGCAATGGAATAAGTGGCGGACCGAGCAAATCGGACAGTATGTAGGCGATATCCGTGACGATATTTCCCGGTCCTCGAGCCCGGATGTGCAGCTTGGCGTGTATATTCTGCCGCCGGAATTTATTGAAGTGGGGCAGAATGTAGCCGAGTTCAAGGACTACATTGATTTTGTGGCCCCGATGGCTTACTTTGACGATTGGGACTTCGACAGCGATTGGGTCTACAGCACAGAGTACGGCATTCTGAAGGATACGAGTGACCGGATCAGCGGCACCGATGTGGCCATTGTACCTACGCTGGATAATGACTGGACGGATGATGAGTATCAGGAGATTTATCAGGGAATCCGCGAGAATTATCCGGACGTGCAGCGCTTATCGTTCTTTGCTTATGGAGCCTGGCCGGAGAGCGAGCTGGCCAAAATTAATGAACGGATCACCTGGCCTACCCCGGACTGGTCCACGCCGGGGGAGCAAGACTATCCGGCTCAGCTGCCGTCAGGCTGGAAGGCCAGAAACATCGGGTCCATGCCGGGCAATACCACCTACAATTCATCCAAGAAGCAATTCACAATGAGCAGCACCTCCACGGATATCTGGGGCAGGGCGGATCAGCTGAACTTCGTATATAAGTCTGTGAAAGGCGATGCGGAGATTGTGGTTCAAGTGCGGTCCACGGACCGTATGAACGGCTGGGCCAAGGCAGGTGTTATGATTCGCGAGGCGCTGGATAACAATGCGAAGCATGCGGATATGATGCTGACCCCCGAGAATGGAGCAACCTTCCAGTATCGTACAGAGACTGCGGGCAGTATGGCCGACCAGACCGCGGATGCCTCGGCTCCGAGCTGGCTGAAGCTGAGCCGTAAGGGAAATACCTTTACCGGCTCGGTCTCCTCTGACGGTAAACGCTGGCAGAAGGTCGGGAGTATACAGATTCCGATGAACCGCCAGGTCTATATCGGCATGGCGCTCAGCAATCCGGGGGACGACACGCGCAATAAGGCCGTGTTTGGAAGTGTGGGTATCACGAATTAAGCCGAAAATGGGGGCATCTGTATTAGATGTCCCCATTGTTGTTTTAGATAGTTCTATTGGACTTGCAAGAAGAAAGCGTGGTCTGGATTGCTTAGTTCACTGGGGCTTAAGAATTCAGCGTAAGTGCCCTCAAACTTCAATTTTCCACGATGCAATAAATATAGTTTGCATCTTATTTGTTCGAAATCATGCAGGGTATGACTTGACAATAGTACAGTGCATTTTTTGGTTAATGCGAGTTGTTCAATTCTTTTGAGAATGTAGTATCTAGCAGCAGGGTCTATACCCGAGGTCGGTTCATCAAAAATATACAATTTACGGTCGATCAGTGTTATCGCAAGAATACTCAGGTACCTGCGTTCACCAACCGACATTTTTCCAAACTCCATATTCCAGATTCGTTCAACAAGGTCTAATTCAAATGGGCTCATAAGTTCGTCACTGTATGGTTTCTTAGTAATCGTGATCGTATTTTTATGGTTGGTATACAAGAAGAAACGAAAAAGATCTTTGCCTTTTAAGGTATTAGGGAAATAAAGTCCTTGCAGTTGATATACGATTTCCTTCTCTTTTGGGAGACCTTCAACATTTTTTGGGCATGGAATAACATTCGTTATGATATCAAAGAAGGTTGTTTTACCTGATCCATTCTGTCCAAGGATGACATTAATGAGTCCGCCATGAAACTGAACATTGAAATTGTCCAGATTTAAACGACTGGAATCTTTATACGAAAAAGACAAGTCTTTAACTGTAATCATGTATTCCTCCTAATATTAGGTTCGCGCAGCTACAGAGACAATCTTGAAATATCGTAGTCCAATTAAGCCACTGAGTATGTAAATACAACCAATGGCAATGATATTAGCCGTACTTATATGAGTGAAATTCATACCACTGATCCAATTACCGATTAAAAATGTCAAGTTTCTGATGTAATCGAGAGGATTCAGTAATACCAGAATAGCTCCATAATGTGTGAGGCTTGATAAATCGTTCGCACTTGCAATAAATAAAACAAATAATAGCATGTTTAAAATAGTAGTGAGAGACTCTTGTTTGATAGGCAAAAGCATTAAAATTAACAAAAATAATGAAACCGTTAACGCACCAAGTAAACAAGCCAACAATGATATACCTATATAATTTAAAAAATCATGGGTATTATCTAAAAATACAGTTCCGGTTGTCACAGTAAAAATGAGTACTGCAAGGAGCAGAAAAAACAGCTGATTTAGGTATTTCCCAATTACGATTGCATATTTGCTGCCGGAAACAAACTTGAACATTTTCAAGAATCCATTCTCTCGCATAGCGATTAAATTAGTTGTTACATCAATAGACATGGTGAAAGAGATATAGGAGATAAACAGACTTGAGTTTAAGTAAAATGTCTCTATCTGGGGCTTAGTTGCTATCCAGGAGTAGTTATATACAAAAAAGGCGACCAGAGGGAAGATAAGATACCACACAAACCCGATTTTATTATTTAGCATCATGACAGTAAATAATCTAAAATACTCGCTAATAATTTTCATTTTAATAACTCCTAACCAAACGGAATCATTCTTCCAATATTATGAAATTCATTCCTGTGCGTTTTCAGAAATTCAATTTCATTTGGATTTATTTTCGCAGCGTACATATGAGGGAAACCACGCGGAGATAATACTTTTACTGTTTTTGTACTAAAATATTTATTGATTGGGGGGATGTAGCATAGGACAAAATCCAGACCTGTTTTATTTGATATTATATTTACTTTATCGCTAAGAGAACTTGGAGACATGCTTTCAATGGTTAGATCAACATTAATAAGTGGACAATTATATAAGTATTGAAAATCTGATTTTAATGCGCTTGGACTCACATTCAAAAAATGATGCCCATAAAGCAACGGATTAAGGCTGTCATCATTGTCTCCTTTAAGCATATGTTTAATATTATCATTATTTTGATTAATGGTGATGTACTGAAAAAGTTCACTTAAACTTCCTATGATGGCATCTTTATAGCTCCAATTAGCACATAGCCCGACACCTTTTGTATCCTTACCTATGCCTATTGATAAAATTACCTTTACCTCTTCGCATAGTGATATATCGAATAGGTGTAGCTCTGAAATATGGAAGGAAGCCATCTCTAAAATTCTATTAATAGTAAAATCTTTTATTAATGACGTTGTATTGAGTTTTATAGCATTAGCTTTAGTAAACCAACTATAAAGGAGACACTGACGTTCAAAGCACTCTAAAAATGCTGTGTTGATACTGGACGATGAGGTTACGTGACAAGCAGCGCCGCAAGTATCATTGAAGAGGCCATTAAGGTTCATATTTTTCAAAACTGGAACGCTCCAGTTAAGTAAAATTCTATATAAAGGAACGAGTGTTTTTTCAGAAGTAGCCATGTTGACCCCACTAATGTGTTGGTCGAGCATTCTTTTGTTATTTATATAGAGTGAACTCCGTTCCAATTGTTCACCTATAGCTGCTTTTAAAGTGTTAGTTTTTATGAAACTTACGGAGCTTGATTGAGGGCCATTTTCTTTAAAAGGAATAATGTCAGTTTGATAATAATCATTTAAGAATATATTTTGTTTAGTGTAAATTGATTTAATGAAAAAAGGAGTACCGTTAGTTAAGTTATTTAACAAGATATCAGCTCCTGTTTCATGATTTTTAACTATAGGACAGTGCAGTCGGGCAGGTTTAACAAATGCTTATAATTTAAATTAATCGTGTTCCTATTCATGGGATTATCAAGGTTCAGTAATCCTTTAATTGGTATATGGTTATACATAAAAGGAGAAAAAACCTTTACACATTTAACTTTTTTTGCAATTACTTGATGAAGGGGAATGAGATATACATCCTCTATCCAAGTCGGTAACACTTCTAGAAGTCTTGATACGCTAAATGTTTTTTTTTCTTGAATGTCATTTAATAATTCCCAAGAACTAACCTTTTCATAGCTTTCTAAATGAGAAAGATACTCTGAATGGTTCTCGTGTTTTTTTTTGAATGTTGAATTTTGTGAATCAACTAACTCTAGAGTCTCATCTTTCCACTGCAATAAATATGCTTCTTGAAGAGCCTTTTGTGCAGCTTCCATTAAACAAAATGAAGAGCCTACTCCAGATGAACAAATATAGTTATCAAGTACAATAAATGAAAATATCACTCTTAGGGGATAGAAATAATCAATTGAAAAATAAATAACATTCTTTCTGTTATTGTTCAAACCCATCGTTAATTTATTTTGATTAAATTTACCGTCTTTGTTCTCGATTTGCACCCCCTTTTTTCCATACCAAAAGATAAAAAGGGCATTTTTTTCTATTAGTTCTTTTAAAGCATAATATATTGAATTATTTGAACTGGAGTGACACGCTGTTCCGGTTGTATCAATTGGGTATTCTTGGTTATATGAATATGAAGTATAATCTTTACTAATAATTGAGGTTATATTTTTTTTTAAATTAATAACATCGATTTGTTCCTTTTTTATAGCTGTGCTTCCTAGTGAAAGAGCCCTTCTCTCGACAATTTCAGAAAAGGCTTTAATCAAGGAACCATGTTTGTTAAGGTCGATGGCAGTTGATCCATCCGGGCCGATATATCCAGATGATGGATAGTTTCCTATTTTACAGTATGAGGTGTAAATATTATCGATGTTAAATTTCTGCTGAGGTATATTAAAATGGAATGGCTCGCTCATATATAGCATAGTAATCACTTCCTGTTTTTTACATGTCCAAACCATTGGAGCATTACTATTGGGCATAATCTAACATTAAGTCCACACTTATAGCTTAACTCATTGTCATTAAATCCTGACCAGCTAACCTCACCGACGTTATCCTTTAATTGGTGTAAACTTTCTTTAAATACTTGACTCATTGCTCCCACTTCTATTAGGGCATGTCGATATCCTCTTATATGATATTTAACAATTGCTCTTCTTATATCAATGGCATACGCAATACATGTATTGGGTAACTTATCAGAAAAAAAACATACGTTGGATTTTATGTTATGTGCTTCTTCTATCGTCCAACTTTTTATTTTTAAAAGACTTTGGTCAAGACTATGATATACGTAAGCGCCTGATTCCAGAAGATTATCGGTCTTAAAGTGTAATAACAAAGGGATAACAGGATAGAGCGCACCTGCTGAACCATATCGTTTTGAAAGATTATTCATATCTCTACCAAATGAACTATTTATGACTTGTGAAAGTTCCTCAAATGTAAAGTTCATTTCAGGATTATATTCTCTAAAGCTCCCCTTAATATTTAGATTGTCGAGCTTTTTTAAATCGATTTTTTGCTCATAGTATTCTGGTAATACATCGCTTTTTTCTATCTGTCTTAACCAAAAATAAATCTCGCTATTTGTATTATTATTTAAACTATATTTATTCTGCATAAATGAACTACTTTGATGAAATTTAATAATATAATTCTCAATTTTTTTAGGCAAACAAAGGTTGTATATATAATCACTAAAAGATCTTTCAACTGTATTTTTCTCTAATTTATTCATAGCAATCACATAGCTCCCAATGCAATGAGTAATCTGTTTGCATTTTATTTGTTTGAAGATCTAACATAAAACATTCTTGCAACTCTTCCGGGTATATTAATTCACCATTTTCAAGAGTTATAAATTTTGAAATTTTGTTACTTAACAAAGTTGCTATGTTCATGATGTTATTTTTAGATAACACAGAGTAAATCGGAAAATTCGGTTTATTAAAATATATAGAATCAATTATTTGTTGATAAGTTATATTTCCGGTAGAGTTTATCCGCAGTTGGGCCTCGATATGTCCCATATGACAAAGATGACATGGATTTTTTAACTGTGGAAAATAGAGAGAATCCATGTAAAAGTTACAGTTGTAAACATAACTCATAAGCAAAATAGATCCTTCTGAGGCTATAACATGATTCTGGAGTGTTTGGGCAAGTTCTTTGCTATATGGATTTAGAAAAACTATTAATAATGAATAATTATCAATTAATAGATTTTCTGTATAATCAGTGGTTTCTGCAATAAATTTCTTTTGATATGCAAGGTTACTTACTTTACTATCAAAGATATTATCAGATAAATCATAAACTTCTTTGGAATTTGTAATTAAATAAATGTTTTTTAAATTATAATTTATTTCTGGTTCTTCTATTAAAATATAGTTGCTTATTAAAAATTCTACAGCAGCCTTAAAGTCAGATTGGAATAATTTTTTCAAATAGTAATTGCTAGTCTCTTTAATTAAGGCTTCATCCCAATTCATAATTAATTCTTTCATGCGTGAATCTGTTATCTTTACAATTCCTTTATTATGCATTACTACCAATTCGCCATCATCAAGTTCATATGTAATATAATTGTTTACTTTGTAAGTGGCTTTGTTACCTTCAATCAGTCCCATAGTATTTCTCTCCTCATAATCCGAGCAGACATTAAATTTAAATTAATTAGGCATTCATGTCTACTCGGATAAGTATAGCTTTCTAGACATTAGGATAAATTTTTTTGTGTTCTGCTCCTCCACCACTTCCGATACAACAGCAAAGTATACAACTTACATTAACGCCACAACTTCCTGTATTACCTGAGCCGCCACCACCTGTTGTATTCGTAGTTGCCATTCTAACTGCGCCAACTCCAAAAATATCTGTATTATTATTCAAGTCGGGGTACTTATTTTTGCCCTTATCTTTGCTACCCATATTTCTCACCTCCTTTCAAAATAAAGTAAATAAGATAAGATAATAGAATTCAATTTGAGCAAATACAAGTTTTAGTTTTGAGTAGTCATTCACTAGTTCCAAATACATTAAATTGATTACATGGTAATTTTTTTACATAAAAAAGTCAATATGATCCAGTAAAAAATATACATTAAATTAAAAATAAATTATCAAATACAATTAAATGTAAAGATAATTAAATGCGCTTCTTCTTCCCTGTTTGGGCACAGGCATTGGGGTTAAATATAGACCAAGACAACTGCGCAGGGAGGTGTATTATGGACAACCTATGGATGGCATTCGTGTATCCCGGCAGCTTCTTATGTGTGCTCGGGGCCGTGCTGCTTATTGTTGGTTACAAACGGCGGCGTACCGGCCAGCGCACCGGTCAGGAAGGCGTAGCAGCCAAACCCGGCCCGCCTGCACCCGGAGGACCCGGCACCGCATCGTTTCAGCGGGAGGTCGGATATTCGCTGGCAGGAGGGATTATCCTGGGCATCGGCATACTTCTGTTCGCTGCACTGGGGGTCACAACACTCTTTAGCTAGAAGAGGCAAGGGCGGAGAGCTGTCTCAAGCAGTGGTTGCTTGGGGGAGCTCTTTTTGTGCTGCTAAGGTGAGCTTCAGCGTAGAAAACGACAGGAAAATGTTTCTTGCATTTTGCAGGAGCATCATTTATATTGATAGTAACAAAATGAAATTATCATTAAGTTACTAAGAATTTTAGCTAAATGCTCGCATCAAGACCAATCACTGGACATGGAGGGATCCATCATGAAGAAGGCCTTAGGCAATTGGAAGCTGTTCGAGATCATCTGGCTGGTTGTATTCACTGTAACGGGTATTATCTTTACGGTTCTGTCCAAGGATTCATTGTTCGGATTCACGGTGTTTATCACCGGGGTGCTGTGCGTGGTGCTGACGGCGAAGGGCAAGCTGATGAGTTATGTATTTGGCATGTATAACACCTTCGGCTATGCTTATCTGGCCTATATTAACGGATTGTTTGGCGAGGTGATGCTGAATCTGCTGTTCTTTGTCCCGATGAATGTGATCGGCTTCTATATGTGGCGGAGGAATTTTCAGAGCGGCAAGCTGTCTATGCGCCAGATGGAGCTGAAGGGCATGCTGCTCGTTGGAGCGGTTTGTATTGCCGGCTGTCTGATGCTTGGCTTCGGCCTATCCTTCATCCCGGGGCAGAACTCGCCTTATATTGATGCTATAACCACAGTGTTATCAGTAGTGGCCACATTCTTAATGGTGAGACGATTTAAGGAACAATGGCTGGTATATATTGTGCTGAATATGTTCACAGTGCTCCTCTGGGTCATTCGGACAGCGGAAGGCAGCGGCGAAGGCCCGCTGATGATTGTGATGTGGAGCGCCTATCTGATTAACGCGGGATACGGCTACTATAACTGGAGCAAGGGCGCTAAGGAGGCACTGTCATGAAGAAGCTTGGATTGACGCTGGGGAAGTTCGCACCGCTGCATAAAGGGCATCAGTACATGATTGAAACGGCGCTCCAGGAGGTCGATGAGCTGATCGTAGTGATTTATGATACGACGGTTTCACCGGTTCCGCTGCAGGTCCGGGCGAACTGGATCCGCAGGCTTTATCCTGCTGCCCGGGTTATTGAAGCCTGGGATGGCCCTGACGGGTATTCCGATGACAGGGAGCATGAGATCCGGGAAGAGCAGTATATCCTGGGGCTGCTTCAGGGCGAGCAGGTGACCCACTTTTATTCGAGTGAGTTCTATGGCAAGCATATGAGCATTGCCTTGGGCGCTATAGACCGTAGAGTAGATGACGCCCGTCAGCAGGTGCCGATCTCCGCCACCATGATTCGTTCCAATCCTTATCAATACCGTGATTACGTGGATGAACTGGTGTACCGCGATTTAATCACCAAGGTGGTATTTGTGGGTGCAATGTCCACCGGCAAATCTACGATTACCGAAGCGTTGGCCCGGCGGTACCGGACGGCTTATGCCAGTGAGTATGGGCGGGACTATTGGGCCGAGCATCAGGTGGACCGCCGGATCAGCCTTGCGGCCTTCAATGAAATCGCCGTGGGTCATATTGAACGGGAAGAACAGGCGCTCCTGGAAGCAGACCGGTATCTGTTTGCCGATACGAATGCCATCACCACGTATATGTATGCCCTGGATTATCACGGGCAGGCACCGGAGCTGCTGAAGCGGCTTGCCTTGGAGAATGCGCAGCGGTACGATTTGTTCTTTCTGTGCGACGACGATATCCCTTATGATGATACATGGGACCGCAGTGGAGATCAGAAGCGGCATGTGTTTCAGAAGCAGATCATCGCGGATCTGAAGGAGCGCCGGATTCCTTATATTACGCTGAAGGGAACGCTGGAGGAACGCATGCGCAAGGTAGACGAGGTGCTGGCGAGGTTTCGGCCTTACAGCAATTTTTTCGGAGAGCTGCAATGCTATACTGGTTGAATACAAGATGACATCAAAGGTGGGAGTGCGAAGGGGAAGTTTGGAACTGTAGGAGCGATAGCGTCCGCCTTTGTCACCGGATTTCAACCGCTAAGAGCGGTTATAATTAAGAAATCTGGGGACAACAGCGGCCGGAAGTCCAAACATTTCCCGCAGTTACGACTAACCCTTGGATAAGTTCAAATATTCAACTTATATATAATTAGGAGGCGGCGGTGTTGGAATTAAGGGATCGGGACGGACTTACGGAGCGTGAATTTTTGGCGCAGTACCAGGCAGGGGATTATGAGCGGCCCTCGGTGGCGGCGGATATGGTGATCTTCACCGTGACGAAGACGGAGACGGATAACTACCGCAAGCTCCCGGAACAAGATCTGCGTATCCTGCTGATCCGCCGGGGAGGGCATCCTTACCTGGGCAAATGGGCGCTGCCGGGCGGCTTCCTGCGGCCGGATGAGACGGCGGATCAGGCTGCTGCACGGGAGCTGAGCGAAGAGACGGGCGTAAACGACGTCTATCTGGAGCAGCTGCGTACCTTTACCGATGTCGGCCGTGACCCCCGCACCTGGGTTATCAGCTGCAGCTATATGGCGCTGATTGACAGCAGCCGGTTTCAGCTAACAGCCGGGGATGATGCCGAGGATGCGACCTGGTTCAAGGTAAGCTACCGGCTGCTGCGGGAGCAGAAGGAGCTGCTCGAAGAAGGCTACGTCAAGACATGGACCTATGAGCTCAAGCTTAGCAGAGAAGAGGAAGAGCTGACCGCGGTGATTAGCCGCAAGGTAACGGCCAGACCGACCTCAAGGTCCACCGAGTATTCGATAGATTTGAATAACGGGCTGGCTTTTGACCACGCCAAGATCATTGGCTATGCTATCGAACGGCTGCGCGAGCAGACCAATGACACCGACATTGCGCTGCACTTGATGCCGAAGCTGTTCACCCTGACAGAGCTGCAGCAGGTGTATGAAGTCATACTGGACAAGGATCTGCTCAAGGCGGCCTTCCGGCGCAAGGTGGCCGGGCTCGTGGCAGAGACCGACCACTACACGGAGAATGCAGGACACCGGCCATCCCGGTTGTTCCGGCGGAGTTGGGAATAATATATTGGTATTAAACAGCAGAGCCGTGGTCCTCCCGTCAGGGGAAGATCACGGCTCTTGTGGTAAGCTATGCCTGAGGATGCTCCTTGCCCGCGGCGGCGGACAGGCCTTCCTTCCGCGCTTTCTTCTTCATCGGCATAAAGAAGAATGTGATCACAAACGCTACGGCGGCCAGGATCATCATAAAGTAATAGGCGTCACCCGCTCCTAAGATGGACGTAAGGGTTCTAAGGCGTTCAGCAGGTGCAGCAGGATCGTTCTGCAGCAATGTAACTGCATGGCCCTTGGCCTGCACGGTATAGATTGTAATCACGACGGCCGTCCCGATGGCGCCGGCAATCTGGCGGACGGTGTTGTTCACGGCAGTGCCGTGCGTTCCCAGCTCCCTGGGCAGCGCATTGAGTCCGGCCGTATTCAGCGGCATGGTAATGAAGCTAAGGCCGATGCGCAGAGCAATGGTCCGAATCATCAGATACGTATAGGTTGTCGTTTCCGTCAGGTCAGTTACCGCCCACATGGCCGGAATGATCAGCAGCAGGCCGATGAGGAACAGCGGCTTCGCCCCGAAGCGGTCATACATTTTGCCGGTGACAGGCGACATGAACGCATTGACCAGCGCGCCCGGCAGCAGCAGCAGGCCGGCATCGAAGGCGGTGAAGCCGCGCCCCGTCTGCAGATAAATCGGCAGCAGGATCATATCCGCGTACATCATCATGGTGACGAGTACATTGATCAGCGAGGTGACCGTAAAGATTTTGTTGCGGAAGACGGACAGGTTCAGCAGCGGGTCGGCGGACTTGATCTGCCGGACACAGAACAGGGCCGTGACCACAATCCCGAACCCCAGACAGAGGATGACTACTGCATCGTCCCAGCCCTTGCTGCCTGCACTGCTGAAGCCGTACAGAATCAGGCCGAAGCCTGCGGTTGATAACAGCACACTCCACACATCCAGCTTCGGCTTAGCCGTCTCCGACACATTGACCAGATATTTAAACGCAAGGCCGATGACAATGGCAACCAGCGGAATGAGTCCGATGAACAGCCAGCGCCAGGAGTGGTACTCGACGATAAATCCCGAGAGAGTCGGCCCGATGGCCGGGGCAAAGATCATCGCCAGTCCCAGCAGTCCCATCGCGCTGCCGCGTTTCTCTACAGGGAAGATGGCCAGCACCACGCTCATCATCAGCGGCATGACGATTCCCGCTCCGGCAGCCTGGATCATACGGCCGAGCAGGAGCACCATAAAGCTTGGCGCCGCCGCACAAATGGCCGAACCGGCCAGCAGGAATGCCATGGCGCTGATAAACAGCTGGCGGGTAGTAAAGCGTCTCATTAAATAGGCGGTGACTGGGATCAAAATCCCGTTCACCAGCATAAATCCTGTGGAAATCCACTGTACGGTGGCGGCCGTGACCTCAAATACATCCATCAGGTTGCTTAACGCGACATTCAGCAGCGTCTGATTCAGCGTGGACAGGAAACAGCCCAGAATCAGGATGGTCAGCAGAATTCCTTTGTTTATTTTCTCCGTATGCTCTTCGTGCATTATGCAGTCCTCTTTTCATTGCTTTCTCGACAGTGTGTCAATAAAATGTATGATATCAGTGTTGCGGCGTGATTCCTATTTGCAATTCTGGCGAAAATGTTGACTATGCGACAGAATAGGAGCAATCCGTTGCTGAAATACCAAATAAACGACACCGGAGGATGAAATGCCTGAGCATAAGAACGCAGATCCGCGGGCCATCCGCTCCAAAAAGATGCTGAAGCAGGCGGTGTTCTCCCTACTGGCCGACAATCCGGAGATTTCGCAGCTGACCGTCCGGAAAATTGCCAGCCGTGCAGAGCTGAACCGGGCCACATTCTATTTGCATTATGAGGATATTCACGATTTGTTGCGCCAGATCGTACATGAAATTTTTGCGGACTTATCCGTGAACATTGAACCTCTGTTACAGCTAAAGAGCGGCAACGAACAGGAGCAGCTGGTCACGTTACTGAATTATTTTTATGAGCACAGGAAGGTATTTGCGGTGCTGGTGGAGCACCCCGGCTTCAAGAAGCACTTGTCCAATCTGCTGAAGGATACGATAGAAAGACGCAGGGAAGCGAAGTACGGCAATTCCGCAAGGAAGGCCGCTTCGGTGGATATTGTGGCAGCGTCGCTGCTGGGGATTATGATGTGGTGGATTAAGGATGGCCGGGAGTACAGCGCTGAATATATTGCGGGTCAGATTACGTTAATGTACAAGAGGGAGTATGTATAACCGGCTTTAGCGGGGGCAGCGTGTGTACGGGGCAGAAGAGGACGGGGGCTCGCCGCCCCCGCCGCTTAATATTCTTTCTTGATGACAAAAAATGAGCCGCGGATGGTTCCGGCCAGCTTCGACTTTTGGCGGGCAAACTTAAACTTCCCCTCTAACTCCTGCGGGATTTCCATCCCCTCCGAGAGCTTGAAGCCGACGGCCCGTTTCTTCGGGTCATCCAGCGTGTACAAGACATTGACCTCCAGACCGTCCTCATAGAACACGTATGCCCAGCGGATATTCTCCACCTGAAAGCTCGACGTTTCCAAAGGCTTGGCCGCAAATTCGAGATTGCGTTCTTCCTTCAACACCCGGTTCACGTAATCCAGGGTCTCCTGGCTTTCACTTGCCGGCACCACCGTAAATTCATGCTTGTATTTATTCATGAAGTAACGGGCTTCATTGGCGCGCAGACCGGCCAGCGCTTCAGCGACAGGCGAGGACTCCAGGCCTGCTGTAGTCACATTCTTGAAATCAACGATACTGGACAATTCCGTCCCTCCCCAAGGTTATTTCCTCACAACAGGAATCCACATTTCTCCAAAAAATACGCCGTCCCGCTGTCCCATCTCAACCGCTGCATTCGGTCCTCCGACATAGGCGAAATCCGTAGCTCCCGCCAGGACTTGTCCAAAGGCGATGCCGGTAAGCGTATTGCTCAGCTCCTGAGAGGTCTTTCCTTCCCCTGGAACCACGAGGTAATCTCCCTTGGGAAAATGGATCACCCGGGTTGCTTCGGGAATTGTCTCTTCTGTCAGGACCCCTGCGTAATGCATCATCTTGTTGTTTACGGCTTCATTTACAGTGAACACATAGTCGTTAGCAGCAAGCGCCTTTAGGGTGCCCAGTCTTCCGTCTTCGCTGATGGCCCGCCAGAAGGCTTCCTTCTCCTGATTGATGCCGGCATAGTCCGTGTAATTGCTCTTCAGCTCAGTTCCAATGCCTAATACGGTGAATCCGTCTTTCTCTTCCAGAGTATAGTTGGCCATAGTCAGAACCTTCTTTCCTTGGTGGATGGATCAAATGAAAGGTGATTTCACTTGATGAGATTATAATAACCTTATAACGTGTCAAAAAATGAAACCATTTAGGAGACCCGATGAAAAAAACGGAACGGATCAACACCCTGATGCGGTATATCAATAACCGTGCCAGCTTTACCATATCGGAGCTCATGCGCGAATTTAACATTTCCCGTTCAACGGCGATCCGGGATATCCGGGAAATCGAAGCCATGGGGATGCCGCTTGTCGCTGAAGTCGGCAGGGATGGGGGCTATTTTGTCATGAGCAATTCCGTTCTGCCCTCGGTCCGGTTCACCGACAATGAGATTAAAGCTTTGTTTATCGCCTTTATGGCCACCCGGAACCAGCAGCTTCCCTATCTACAAAGCCGTCAGTCCTTAGCCGAGAAACTGCTCGGCCTGATTTCGGAGAATCAGCAGGAGGACCTTGTCCATCTGAATCAAATCCTGCTCTTTCAAGGGACCAATCCCCATAATCCCGACCTGCTTGAGCTGTCGGACCTGCCCCATCCGATGCTGGAGCAGCTTATCCGGCTCCTTCTGTCGGACAGCTATCTGCTCGCTACCATGAGCGAAGGGAAGGGGATGCAGTCTTATCCCATATACCTCCTGCACCTTTATCATGACAAGGGCCTCTGGCTGATTGAGGGCTTTGATCTGAAGGAGGAGAAGCGGCGGATTCTCCCGGTCGACAATCTCACCCTTGTGGAGCCGTATGCTCCGAAGAAGCGGCTGAGCCGCAAGAAGATCCTGGAGAAGCTAAGTAAAGAGGAAGAGGCCGTTAACCTTGTCCTTGAGCTTGGCCCGAAGGCGATTGCCCAATTTAAGAAATACCATCCCCTGAAGGTATCGCTATCTTATATGGACCCTTATCAGACCACCGCCCGTCTACAGGCATTTATCAACGTGAATTCTCCCGGGGAAGTAACCGAAATGGTCCATTGGCTGCTGTTCCTGGGCGGGGATATGAAGGTAAGGGAAGCACCGGATGAGGTGTGGGCAGGTATACGGGAGCGGTTAGATTTATTGTGTCCATAAGCGAAGGGGGCTAAAACCGCTATGAATATATGAGCCGGCGTACTGCTGCACTACCTTCCGGGAGACGGTCAACCAGCCCAATGTCCAAACTCTCGCCGTCAAACTCAATCGTTTATTGCAATTAATTGGATTTTCGCACACTAATTTCTCCTTTTTCACGGATTTCAGCCAATCTAGTTCGATTATCGCTACTTAATTTGGGCATTATTGGTGTAGTGGTTAATTCACGTCCATATTAAGTGGCGATTATCCATCTAGAGTTGCAATCTACCTGTATATACGCGAATTTAAGTGGCGATTTTCCAACTACAGTCTGCGGACAGGGAGTGCCTTTCGTAGATCATAACTATATAGAGCTGGCTGCCAGCGGATTTTACAGCAAGTAGCGGTATTCATCCGACAATCGGGGAACGGCCAGAAATTAATAAGGTACAACCAACTAATGTTCAATAAAAAAAACCAAGCGACGCTCAGCGCATCGCTTGGTTCTTCGCATTTCCGCCCGGATTCGCTTAAATAGCGGCTACTCCGGCACGCCCTGTGTTACCCCATGCAGATAGGTCTGCCATGGCGTATCGAGCGCCCCCTGGCCGGGGTTGTAGGTGAAGAAGTATTCCACCTTATCCCCTTGCTTCAGGTTCAGGACGGGATAGGTGAAGTTGCCATTGCCGGTATTGGTCATGGCGACATTGAGCTGCCCGCCGTTGTTGATCTTGTAGTGCAGGTCGGCGAAGGTGGCGCCGTTGACGTAGAAGAGCAGGTTGTCGCCGGTCTTCTTCAGACCGCGCACGCTGTCGCCGATGACGACGGTGACGGGCGGCGGCGTCACGACGGTGATGGTGCTGGCGGCGGTCTTGCCGCCGTCGGCCGTGGTGGCCGTTACAGTAACGGTGCCCGGCGCAATCCCGGTTACGCTGCCGCTGGCATTAACCGAGGCTACGCCCGGGTTCGAAACCGACCAGGTAACGGCCTTGTTAGTGGCGTTCGCCGGTGCTACGCTGGCGGTTAGCTGGACGCTCTTGCCGACTTCCACCTGCGAAGCGGAAGGGGCCACGGTAACGCCGGTCACGGCAATGCTGCCCGGGTTGCCGGGATTTCCGCCGGTGCCCTCCTTGTACACCCGCACATAATCGACTTGCATCGTGGCCGGGATATCCGACGCCGCCGGTGTGCGGCCGCCGTCGAAGTGGCCGCCGACGGCCAGGTTCATGATCAGATAAAACGGCTCATCGAACGGAGCGTTCGGATTGTTCGGCGCAGCTACGGAATACCACTGTCCGCGGCTGACCTTGAAGAAGAACTTGCCGTCCACATACCACTTGATGTTGTCGTCTTCCCATACCATGGAGTACACATGGTAGTCATTCGCGAACGTCTGCCCCTGCGGGAAGTGGTATTCCCCGGCGATATAGCGGTTCACCGGCCATTGGCCGCCGAAGTGGACGGCGCCGCTGGTCGTGCCGGGAAGCCGGCCCTTGGCTTCCATAATGTCGATCTCGCCGGAAGCGGCCCAGGCTCCGTATACGGCATCCTCCGGCAGCATCCAGAGCGCAGGCCAGATGCCGTCGCCGGTCGGCAGCTTGGCGCGGATGTCCACGCGGCCGTACTCAAGGGACATATGGCCCTTGGTGTTGATTTTGCCGGAGGAATACTCGGCGTAGCGGTTCGGGTCCTGCGGGAACGAGCGGTGATCGTTCAGCGCGCGGATGTTCAGCTGCCCGCCGCTTACGAACACATTCTGCGTGCTGTTCGTGTAATGCTGCAGCTCCGCATTGCCCCAGCCCCAGCTGTTGGGGTCCTGGCTGATATAGTACCCCGTCTCATAATTCCATTTGCTTGTATCCAGGGCCGTGCCGCTGAATTCATCCTGCCAGAGCAGATTCATGCCGGCAATGGCCGGATCGCCCGGCGTGCCGATGGCGATATCCTCCTGATCCGCTTCGTCCGGACGCGGCGCATTCGGATTGCCGATGAAATTGTAGTACACATAATTGCTGCCGACATTGCCGCCGGTCTGTCCGTTCAACGGATAGCCGATGCGGATTTCCATGTTCTCCTGAATCGGCTGGAACCACAGGCCGTAGATATAGTCGGCCCAATAGCCCCACTGGTTGGCGGAGGACATATTATTATAGCCGTTGCCGGAGTAGACGAATCCGCTCTGGCTGGAATTGCTGAGCTCGACCCATTGCCCGTTCTTCTTGATCTGGTACACGAAGCTGCCCAGCTCGCTGCCGATGGCCGCAACTCCGTCGATCTTGGGCAGCGGAATGCCGATGGCCCCGCTGTTGTCCGCCGTGTAGGTGGTGCCGTCGTAAGCGGAGAGCACGAACGAATTACGGACGGGCTTGTTGAAGTTAATCGTGTAGATCAGGCTGGCCGAAGAGGTCTTGGAGGCCAGCTTGACGTTGATGGATTCGGTTACCGTAAACCAGTAGCCGCCTCCGCCGTCCGTGAACTGGCCGAAGTTGCTGTCATAAATCCAGCCGCTGGCCGCATTGTTGTCGATGTCGATCCATTGGCTGCTGTTCACCGGCTTGACGTACACCTTCAGATCCTGGGCCACCGCATCATAGATGAGGGCCGGGTTATTGTTGAAGACGGGATACGTGAAGCCTGCACCGCCGGTGAAGCCTGCCGTAAGCACCGGACCTTGGGTCGGTGTCATCGACGTAATGGTTGCCGTATTGACGTTCTGGAACACCAGCGTGTAATTCAGCGTGACTCCGCTGTTGGCTTTGGAGTGCAGCTGAATTTCTGTGGTGGCCCCAAGTGTGAACCAGTAGCCGTTCGCGCCGCCGTCGCTCCAGTGCCCCCAGTTCTGGTTATAGACGAAGCCGCCTGCGCTGTCGATGTCCACCCAGCTGCCGTTCTTCTTCACCTTGACGCCCACATCGCCGGATACGTCGCTCCAGCTGGCTGCACCGCCGTTGAAGACCGGCATCACGAAGCCGTAGCTTGCCTGGCCCACCCCGGATTTGGTGATGACCGGCCCATCGGCTGCCGAGAAATAAGCCATCGAGGTCACGGTGGTACCCGCCGCCTGTGCCCGGGAAGCCGGCAACAAGAAGATGGAGACCACCAATGCCAGCGTGAGGAACAGGCTCCAGGCTCTGCGCGTTAAACTGCTGTCCGCCCTGTACACTTTAATCATACTTGCCCTCCTTAAATCGATTTGGCCTTACAGAAACCGCTTACATAACGAATGCATCTTTATTCTAGCAAATGGAATAATTGGGCAAAAGGTACAGAATTATAGTTAGAGACCCATTATTTTAGCTTTCGGTGCAAGGTCCTGCAGTGCGCAACAAAAAACACCTCACGCTCCGCCTCGCGGCAGTGCATAAGGTGTCTGCGGTTTGAATGCAGCAGCTTATTTCCGCTGCATCCTCTGTCTGTATTCCGTGGGCTGCATGCCCATCACTTCCCGGAAGGCCCGGGTGAAGCTTTTGTAGCTCTCATACCCGACCAGCGGCGCGATCTCCACGATCTTGTATTCCGTCTCGGCCAGCAGCCGCCGGGCCTTATCCAGCCGCACGTCACGCAAATATTCGGCGAAGCCTTTACCGACATTCTTCTTGAACAGATTGGAGAAATAAGCGTAGTTCAGCGACACATGGTTGGAGACCATGGCGAGATCCAGCGGCTTATGGTAGTTCTCATGGATGAAGCGGATCGCTTCGTTCAGGTCCTGCGAATTGCGGTAGCTGCATTTGAACTCGTAATAGAACTGGTTCAGCCGCAGCATCTGCTGCTGCAGCGCCTGGATATAGTCGCGGATACCCGGATAGTCGTACAGGCTGCGCAGCGAATCAATATCGAGCGCCTCCTCCCCCATATAAGGACGGATCACCCATTCGTACTCCTCCAGCATCTGCACCACGGCCCGGCATAACCGCTCGGTATATTGAATGTGGTAACGCTGCAGCACATCCTTATGAAAAAGCCGTGAAATTCCCTCGGCGATCTGTCCGCCGTTGTCAGACCCGACGAAGCGGAACAGGGCGTACAGCTCCTCGTGGGGCAGCTGCCACTGCTGCGTAAGCCCTGCCGTATGCTCCGGCAGCAGACAGCGCTGCTCGGGGAACAGGTAGCTGTGCCGGTACAGCTCCTGCACCTGGGCGTAGGCGGCGGGCAGCGCCCGCAGGCCTTGCTGCGGGCCCGTCATGACCGCAGCCGCGCCAAGCTGCGCAGCCTTGAGCGCGGCAGGCAGCCTGGCCGGGTCAGCGGAGGCATCGACGGCCAGAATCAGCTGCGGGCGGTGCTGCAGGCAGATGCAGCCCTCGCTGCCGTACACGCGGTAGGCGAGGGATTCGATGCTGTGGGCGCTGCTGGCGCCCGGCTGGTGAATCCGCCGCTCCTCGCGCAGCAGGCACAGCCGGTAGCTGCTCCACAGCTCCGCATGCTGCCGCTCGGTCCCGGCGATCCACGCCTCATCGCTGGCCGAGCCCTGCATGTACAGGCTCAGCTCCTTGCGGTCCGTCTCCTGCATGAGCCGGGACATCTGCTCCATGTCGCGGGAGAGCGCCTGCCGGGTGCTGATTTCCTGCCACACATGCTCCACCGAGGCTTGCAGATCGTCGCGGTTCACCGGCTTCAGCAGATAGCCCTTTGCCCCCAGCTCGATGGCCTTCTGGGCGTAGGCGAAATCACCGTAACCGCTGATGATGAGATAGTCGGCCGGAATACGCTCCTCCCGCGCCTGCGCGATGAGCGTCAGGCCGTCCATATCGGGCATGCGGATGTCGGTAATGACCAGCTGGATGCTGTTGCGGCGCAGCTGCTCCAGCGCCTCAACTCCGTTCGCGGCGCAGTAAATATGATCCGGCTGGAGCGGGAACTGGGACACCATGGCCTGCAGGCCGTCGCGGATATGCTTCTGGTCGTCCACTATCAGCATATTGATCATCGGTTACCATCCCCCCAGATTTACTTGTTCCCAAGGCAAACGTATCATAACGCAGGTATAAGCGCCCTGCACGCTGTCGATCGAGAGCCCGCAGCCCTTGCCGTAATGCAGCTGCAGCCGCTTATGTACATTCGCAAGGCCCAGGCCGTTGCGGCTGGCCACAATCGGGCGTTCCGTATCATCCGCCAGCGCCTGCTGCAGCCGGGCAAGCGTCTCTATATCCATGCCGGCTCCGTTATCGCGAATCTCAATCTGCAGCATCAGATGGTTCTCCACGGTGACGTTAATTTCAATGGCCACGCTGCCTCCCGGCGGCGCCGCGTGATGCACGGCGTTCTCAACAATCGGCTGCATGCACATCTTCGGAATGGGGTACCGCAGCACCTCGGGCGGCAGCTCCGCCCGCAGCTCGAAGCTGCTGCCCTCCATGAAGTTAATGAAGCGGATGTAGCTCTCTATATTGGCCAGCTCATCGCCGAGACTGACGGTGTCGCCGCGCCACTGCATGCTGTAGCGAAGCAGCGAGCCGAGCGAGACCAGCGCGCCGGCGATGGCCGGCTGGCGTTCCACTTCCGCCCGCATCCGGATCGACTCCAGGGCATTGTACAGGAAGTGGGAATTGATCTGCGAATGCAGGGAATGGAGCTGCGCATTCTTGGCGATCAGCTGCTTATCCACGACCTGCGTCATCAGACGCTGAATTTCATCCAGCATGCTGTTGTAGCTGACGGCGACATAGTCGATCTCGTCGCCGGGATCATTCTCGCCGAGACCGGTATGGATCTTGGCGTCCAGCTGGCCCCGGCGCACCTTGCGCATGGAGACCAGCACCATCTCCAGCCGGCGGAAGATGCGCCGGGTCATATACGAGACGAGCAGCAGCATCATCAGCAGGACGCAGGCCGCAATGGCCACCACCAGCAGGTACCAGCTCCGCGGACCCTTCATCAGATCCTGATGCGAGGCGATGTTGATGACATAGGCGTCGAGAGGTGCGATGTACCGGTAGAGGGCATAGTAGGTCTGATCACCGGCCCGGACCTTGACCGGGCTCCGCTGCTGCAGGACGTCGAGCTGTCCGTGAACGCGGCTAAGGATGTCCTCCAGCTCCTCCCCTGCGTCCACAGCGAAAGCGTGTGAGGCGTTATAGACATGGCGGGCAGAATCGCTCCCGTCCATCACTACGGAGAAGAAATGACGCTCCGTCTCTTCCAGAAGCGGGCTGAAGAAGGAGCTGTGTTCGGCCCGGAGCTCCATAAGGGTCGGTTGTTTCTGCTGCTGGCCTTGAAGGCGTACCAGCCTGTAATAAGATAACGTATGCTCCCCGTCCTGGAGCGAGAATAAGCGGTAGGCGGCGCCGCCCTCTTCCCGCAGCGTCATCCAGTAATCCTGCGGCCAGAAACGGTCGTAATGATAGATTTCCGGCCAAATCTCGTGCAGGCCGGGGTTATCGACATAGAAGCTGAGCTGGCTGACCAGGTCATAGCTTTGAATGATATTATGCATTTGCTCATACTGATTCTGCTTGAATTTGACGAGCCGCAGGCCATCGGCCTGCATATCGGAGTGGATGAAATCGACGAACGCCTTCTGGGTCAGCGCTGTCGAGGAAGCGTTCTCAAGAACGGCCAGACGGCTGCGCAGCTGCTCCTCCAGACGCGAGACGTGGCTGCTGCCGGTGGCCATGGCGTCCTTGTACAGCTGGGATTCCTGCGTGCGGATGAACAGGAAGGCTACCACAATGGCCGGAATGGCAATCAGCAGGCTGAAGGCCAGGAATAATTTTTGCGAGATGCGTGAATTACGGTATAGCTTGCTTATTCTCGTCCACACAGCACTCATTGCCATACCCCCCACCTTGTAATATACCATGTATTACATATGTGCAGGCAGGTAAACCGGGGCGCCGCATCCATTGGCTGCACACACCCCGTTAAGCAGGCAAGACCGGCCGCCCTCAGGCAGCCGGCACTTGTACTCAGGGCACCGCCCGTCAGTCCGCCATTTTCGCCTTCCGCGCATCCAGCTCGGCCTGGCGGTATTCCACCACCTGCTGGAAGCCGTAGCTGTCGCGGCGTTCGAGGAAGCTTGCGAAGATCTTGTCAAAGGCCGCCTCGTCCTTGGCCGTAATCAGCTCAGGCATGACTTCCTCCCAGTTCTGCGAGATCCGCGACCAGGCTACGGCGACCTCGGAATCGCCCAGCGGGTCCAGCCCCTTGTAAATGCCGCTGTCAATGTCGGCCTGGGCATTGGCGAAGTCCTCCATCTGCTTGATGACCGGCGCTTTCTCCGGCCGCCACTGGTTCACGATAACCGGATTGCGCATCATCCAGTAGGTGTCGAGCACCCCGTACTCCTTCTCCAGCTTCTCGATATCGCTGTCGATCAGGCTCACCATATCGGCCTTCAGCTGCGGCTTGCCGTCCACGGTCTCCCAGGTTTCGCCTTCCTTGCCGAGGAACAGGTCACGTTGTCCTTCTTCGCTGGCGAGATAGGTCAGGAAGCGGATCGCCCGCTCCGGATTCTTGGTCGATTTGCTGATCATAGTGACCATCCAGCCGTCCATATTGCCGGGGAACAGCTTGGCGCTGTCGCCGCTGCTGTTCTGCGGTCCGTCTACAGCGATGTAATAGGAATCCGGGTTGGCACTGGCTGCCAGCATCGGGTTGACGGCCGTCATGCCGCTCCATTCGCGGACCATCATGAAGTAACGGGCGTTATTCGTCTTCTCTTCGACCTGTGTATCGGAATCGACAAGGAAGTCGACGTTGATCAGCCCGCGCTCATAGGCGGTGCGGAAGGTCTTCAGCCAAGTCACATATTCAGGATCGGTCACGCGGTCATACACCTTGCCGTCCTTCTCATGCGGAACGGCCAGCAGATTCTGCAGGTATTCGGTCATGCCGTAAGGCACATTGCCTTGGGCGAAGAACGGGCTTATCGGCTGTCCTTTGTACTCGGAGTATTGATCCTTCAGCAGCTGCAGCGCACTCAGGAAGCCCTCCGGTGTGCTGAGATCGGGGCTGCCCATTTCCTCATAAAGGTCTTTACGCACCAGGAAGGTCTGGTTGGCGGCCGTCATGCCGGTCTCGTGCATCAGGTTCGGACTGTAGGAGTCGTTCGGAACGCCGTAGGTATTGCCGTTCTCCTGGCGGTACCATTTCAGGGTGCCGTCGCCCGCCACCTTGTAGAAGTAGGGATCATACTGGTCAGCCAGCTCGTTCAGGGCATAGACATGGTCGCCTTCCCACAGCTTTTTGACAGCGGTCTCCCAGGAACCCATCGAGATGAGGTCAGGCAGCTGGCCGGAGGTCATCATCAGGGTGATATGCTCGTTCGCTTCGCCGGAGGGCACCTCGAGCTTGACGTTGACGCCGGTCTTCTCCGTAATGTACTTGGAGGTCAGGCTGTCGCCCCAGGTATGGGCGTACCAGTTGGCGCCGACGAACCAGGTCAGATCGACCGGACTCGTATCCAGCTTCCAGGCGGCCTCCTCGGGATTCAGGGTGGCTTCGTTCTGCGGCTCTGTGGCAGAATCGGTCGGCTGCGCAGTGGGTGCGCTTTCATTATTGCCGGAGTTGCTGCTGCAGGCGGCCAGGGACAGGGAGAGCATAATGGCCAACACTGCGGTCAGACTTTTTTTCAAAGAATAACGCTTCATTTAAGGATCATCCTTTCGTTATAGATGCTGTGTGCGGACAGACAATTTCGGGCTACCCCTTGATGGCACCGATCATAACCCCTTTGACCAGGTAACGCTGAATGAAGGGGTAGAAGAGCAGAATCGGCAGCGTAGCCACCATCATGGAAGCAAATTTAATCGAGTTTCCGGGCAGTCTGGCCCCGAACTGGGCCATTGCCTGCTGCTGCATGAAGGACATGGAGTTCTCGGCGATGATTTTGTAGAGAATGGTCTGAAGCGGCAAAATCTCCTGCGAGCGGATATAAATGACGCCCTGGTAATAATCGTTCCAATGATAAACTGCCGAGAACAATGTAATCGTGGCGATAACCGCCATACTGTTGGGCAGCACAATCCGGAATAGCACCCCGTAATCCGACGCCCCGTCCACCTTGGCCGATTCCTCAAGACTGTCGGGAATGGTGCGGAAGAAGCTCATGAAGATGACCATATTAAAGAAGCTGTACATCCCCGGAATGACGAACACCCAGAAGTTGTCGTAAAGGCCAAGCTTCGTCATTAGAATAAACGTAGGAATGAGTCCGCCGGAGAACAGCATGGTAACCAGCGCGATCTTCATATACAGCTTGCGGCCGATCAGCGTCGTCTTGCTCATGCCGTAGGCCACGATGGCGGTGAATAATACATGTGCGGCCGACCCGATCACGGTACGCAGGATGGTAACCACGAACCCGTTCATCATCGTCTTGTCATTGAACACAACGCTATAGCTGTCCAGCGACAGCTGCTTCGGGAACCAGTTGACGGTGCCCAGCATCGCCTGCTCCGGCGCGTTCAGCGAGTTGATCAGCACGAACCACATCGGGTACAGCGTCAGAAAGCATACCGCCAGCATCAGGAGAGTATTGCAGACCTCAAATACGCCGATGCGCTTTAATGTTGAACGTCTTCCCACAGGTCTCCCTCCTTTCTAGTAGATACTGTCACCCGTTAATTTTTTGGAGGTGTGGTTCGCGATGAACAGCAGCCCCAGCGCCACAATCGAGCGGGCGAAGAGCACGGCCGTGGAGAAGGAATGGCGCCCCGACACAAGTCCCATGTTGTAGATGTAGAGATCCAGGCTCTCCGCCATCTTCATGTTCATATTGTTCTTCAGCATGAAGATCTGCTCGAAGTTACTGCCGAGAATGCCGCTGACGGCGAGAATGAACAGAATGGCGATGGTCGGACGGATGCTCTGCACGGTAATATGCCACATGCGCTGCCAGCGGCCCGCCCCGTCCAGCTCGGCGGCCTCATACAGGCCCGGGTCGATGCCGGAGATGGCTGCGATGTAGATGATGGCGCTCCAGCCCGTTTCCTTCAGCGTATCGGTGAAGAAGGTAATCCACCAGAAGTATTTAGGGTCGCTGTTAAAAAGAATCTCACGGTCCTGCACTCCCAGCGCCATCATCAGCTGGTTCACCACGCCGCCTTCCCCCAGCCAGTTGAGCGCGATTCCCCCGAAGATCGTCCAGGCGATAAAATGCGGCAGATACGAAATGGTCTGCACCGTCCGCTTGAAGCGCAGGCTGCGGATTTCGTTCAGCAGCAGGGCGAAGATAATCGGAATGGGAAAGCCCAGCACCAGCTTGATGCTGCTCATCCCCAGCGTATTGCGGATGGACCGCCAGAACCGGTCGTCGGTGACAAAGTCCTGGAAGTGCTTCAGCCCGACAAACGGCGATTCCAGCATGGGCTTCGCAATACTGTAATCCATAAAGGCAATAATGAGCCAGAACATCGGAAGATAACAGAAGATCAGCATCCAGACGATGCCGGGAATGACCATACTTTGCAGCTGCCACTGTTTAAAAAACGCTTTCATTTGTTGCGTTCGCAATTGAAACATGTCTCGTGTCCCCCCTTTCCTCTTCATCGTAAGAAAAAAGGACCCGGAAAAAAAGGCCACCGTTTTTGGCGCTATCCCAATTTTTTGGATTCCGTTAACGGGGGCCGGAAATGCATTATGCTGTGGTTACATGAGAGGAGTGTGTTACAGATGAGCAAGCTGGTGTGGGAGCAGGATTTCCTGCGGGAAGGGCGGAATTTGCGGCACTGGAACATCCGCCGGGGCAATGATCTGCTCGATCTGAACGACAACCCCGTCTATCCGGGCTGGGGCAACGGTGAGCGGCAGTACTATACGGATCGGGAGAGCAACCTGTATTTTGATGACAATGGCCTGAATCTGCGGGCATGCCGGGAAAAGGTGGAGCAGGAAGGGCGAAGCTTCGCCTACACTTCGGCCCGTCTGGATACGAGGAATCATTTCTCGTTCTGCTACGGCAGGCTGGTCGTGCGGGCGAAGCTCCCTGTAGGCCAGGGTCTGTGGCCGGCCGTCTGGCTGCTGCCGCAGGATATGGCCTACGGGCCCTGGCCTGCGTCCGGCGAGCTCGACATGCTGGAAGCAAAGGGCCGGCTGCCCCGGCAGATTGCCGGAACGCTG
This sequence comes from Paenibacillus tepidiphilus, assembly GCF_008635795.1. Lineage (GTDB taxonomy): Bacteria > Bacillota > Bacilli > Paenibacillales > Paenibacillaceae > Paenibacillus_AQ > Paenibacillus_AQ tepidiphilus. The sequence continues at coordinate 130,379 of NZ_VWRQ01000015.1, forward strand.
CACTATGGACCGGACATAGAGCACAAAGTGGTGGAAGAGTTCACTTATGAGCTGGAGAACGGAACCATTAACGAGTTCCGCGACTATACGCTGGAGTGGAGCGAGGCGTCGATCCGCTGGCTGGCCAGCGGCCACTGCTACGCCGAGCGCCGGCTGGAGCCGGGCGTGATGCCGTTCGACCAGAGATTTTATCTGCTGCTGAATCTGGCTGTGGGCGGGTGGTACGACAATGTGGAGGTCGATGATGCCGCACTGCCTGCGGTGATGACGGTGGCGGGGATTTGGCTGTATCAGTAGGGTGGCTGTGAAGCGATATCATTTCCCGATACCTCCATCTCACGTAGACTCTTGCGTGAAGCCAGGCCGTTATTCAGGGATGGAGGATGCAGAAATGGTAAAAGCAATGCTGACCTTTGATCAGAAGAAATCGAATGTGGATCTTTGGATCATTATTACAGCAACATTTGTCGCTCTCGGAATCTATTCAGGCTTTCAAGGTGAACTGAATACCTTTGCCAAAGATCAGGACGCTTCCGTTCTACTGCGGACCTTGGTAAGCGCTTTAACACAATTCGCAGTGGCAGGTCTCGGCATTACCCTTGTGGCGATCATCAGGAAAGAAAGCTTCATCAGCTTTGGCTTAAGGAGTAAAGGGATTGTGGCATCTGTTCTGCTCAGCCTGTTGTGCTTTGTTCCGTATATAGCGTTTACAGTAGCGACTGAGGAAGGCGTTACCTATCAACCGTTCCAGTCGGTCTGGATTACCGAGGATATACTGGCAGACGGGTTCCTGGTGAATGTACTAGGTATGGTGTTAGTTGCAGGAGCGTGGGGTTTCTTCGAAGGGTTCAACTATGTAGTCATCAGCGATAAAATCAACCGGAGATATCCGAGTCCTAACCGCTGGCTGAACTGGGGAGCCATCATCTGTGCGGTCATGTGCATCCTTATCCATGGAATGATTGGTGTTACAGCCAAAGGAGCCCTTGAAATGATCACCGTCTTGCTAGGTATTTATGGAATGCTCCTGGTGAAAGATTATACGAGGAATGCATGGGGAAGTGTGTTTCTCTTTGTGTTCGTGTGGAATGCACTATAATCTTCAGCGCGTCGGGAGTTGACGTTAAGTACGCTTCCGGTCGGATCATTATTTCAGGAAGGAGCGCTGGCTGATGAATATCGAAGAGGTCAAACGGATCAGTGAGGTGTCTAAACGGGAACGGTGGCCGTATCCAAGAACGTTTCAGGCACTGCTCGGAGCAGGTGTAACTTCCTACCGGACAAGCATAGCCGATAACGGCACCATATTCAGCGGAGAAGGCGGCGAGTACGAGGAACCCAATGATGAGACGGCTCCAAGCCTTGAGGTTGCAGAGAATTATGAAGCGGATGCCGTGAAGCGTGGGCTGGCGCATCATCAGCAGCACCGGACGCCGTTTGCCGATTTCCTGAAGGATATGGCCGCTGCGGGTGTGCAGTATTACGAGGTCGATATGCTGAAGCGCACCATTGACTACACCAGCGGGAGACCCGGAGAATCGGTTGTGGAGACGGTGCCTGCTGTGGACTAGATTTGCTTGAGAAGCCAAGGCGCACTCACCGGAGTGCTGCCCTTGGCTTCTTTTGCATAGATGGCAGTGATCAGCAGCAGTTAACCTTGCTAACTTCGCTTTTTGCGCAAAGAAAGGCTGAAGCCAATGAACGGGAAGAAGGTGAATACAAAGCACACCAGCATGAACAGCCCCAGGAAGAAAAATAGCTCTCCGGCTCCCTCCACTTGGTTCCTCAAAATGAAGCAGATGATCGCTAAACACAAGGGAACAAGAGACCATTTGCCATACTGTTGTCTGTTCTTGCTAAGCTGCTCCGCCTCTGACTCCGAATCACTGAATATGGGAGAGGTGCCTGCCTCCGCCCGGAAAATCTGCAGTCCGTCAAATGCAATAACAGGTGTCCAGCCGCTGGCTTCAAATAGAGAGAACATTTCTGGATTGACCTGCTCTTCCATGTTCAAGGCGTAATCATAATCATGGGGACCGCCTTGCTCGAAACGGTAGAGCATGCCCTTCATCCCGGTGACATGCCAGCCCCGTTGGCTCATTCTCTTCAGCAAATGCATATCCTTCTCAGGTGACATCGCCCATCCGTTGCTCATCCGGTATTTAGCCATACAGTTTCCCTCCTGAATGAAATGCTTTCTTGGCAATTTCCACGATATTGATTCTCCGCTCAAAATTCTCTTGAAGTATGATGCTTCCGTCAGCTGTAATCTGATACAGAATCTTCGAGTCTTCCTCGCCGGTTCCAGCGATCCATCCGGCCTGCTTCAGTTTCTTGAGTGTGGTATACATGGTCGCCGGACCGATCTCGACGCTGCCCGCAGTCATTTCCTGAATGACCTGCATGATTCGGTAGCCATGAATCGGCTCAAGCGTTGCCAGCAGAATCAGAAAGATGCTGTCTGTAAGCTCACCGGATTCGTAGGGGCTCGTTCTGGCCATAATGCCGCCTCCTATATCAATGATGGATATATGGTGATTATATCCATCATTGATATAGGTGTCAAGTGCAGATACACGGGTAATTGATCCGTTTAGTTACAGCTGTATTACACCGCGAGTATTTCCAATACTGCTCAATCCGTTTATGATGCAAGGTATAGATGCCATTAACCTTAGGGGGCTACAGCAATGTCTACGCCTGTCATGGCCACCAAGCTTTACATTCCCTCCCCCCGCCCGGATGCGGTGCTGCGCCGGCGGTTGACCGACAAGCTCAGCAAGGGGCTATACCGCCGGCTGACCCTGATATCCGCACCCGCAGGTTACGGGAAAACGGCCCTCGCCTGCGAATGGCTCGCCGGATGCGGGCGGCCTGCAGCCTGGCTGTCGCTTGAGGAAGGAGACGGCGAACTTGCCCGTTTTCTAACGGGACTCATCTCGTCGCTGCAGACGCTTGAAGAGAAGATCGGCCAAGGTCTGCTCGCCGTGCTCGGGGCACCTCAGCCGCCACCGGCCGAGGCGCTGCTGGCGGGGCTTGTGAATGAGCTTGCGGGCGCTGCGGAGCCGTTTATCCTTGTGCTCGACGATTATCATGCAGCCGGGTCAGGCCCGGTCAGCCATGCCCTGTCCTACCTGCTGGAGCATCTTCCCCCGCAAATGCATGTGGTGATCACGACCCGCGAGGACCCGGAGCTTCCGCTGGCCCGGCTGCGTGCCCGCGACCAGTTGACCGAGCTGCGGGCAGCCGATTTGCGATTTACCCCCGCGGAAGCGGAGGATTTCCTCAACCGCAGCAGGGGCCTAAGCCTGACCGCAGAGCAAGTCGCCTCGCTGGAGTCGCGCACCGAGGGCTGGATTGCCGGGCTGCAGCTGGCTGCAGTCTCTATGGAGGGGGACCCGGACGCGGAACGGGTGATCCGTTCCTTCACCGGCAGCCATCATTACGTGCTGGATTACCTGGTAGAAGAGCTTCTGCAGCGCCAGCCGGCTGCAGTTCAAAGGTTCTTGCTGCGCACCTCGGTCCTCGGCCGTTTATGCGGCGCGCTCTGCGATGAGCTTCTGCCCGGCGCGGAAGTCCCCGGCCAGGAAATCTTAAGCGAGCTGGACCGCAGGAATCTGTTTATCGTGCCGCTGGATAACGAACGGCAGTGGTACCGTTATCATCATTTGTTCGCCGATGTACTCCGTAAGAAGCTTCAGGACAGCCCGGAAGGGGGCACTATTCCCGAGCTGCATAGACGGGCCAGCGTCTGGTATGAACAGCAAGGCCTCGACATTGAAGCGTTTCATCATGCCGCCCGATCCCATGACATCGGACGCGCCGCATCCTTGCTTGAGGGCAGGGGGATGCCGCTGCATCTCCGCGGGGCGGCGGGAAGCGCCCTGGAATGGCTGGAGTCCCTGCCTGCTGCGGAGCTGGATGCCCGGCCCGCCTTGTGGGTAATGTATGGTTCAGCTTTGCTGATGGCGGGCAGGCCGACGGGCGCCGAACAGAAGCTGCGGTCAGCAGAAGCAGCCTTGGCCGGGGCAGAAGAGGATGCCGGTGGCAGGGAGCTGCACGGGCTGATTGCAGCCACCCGGGCCACACTGTCCTCACTGGCGTTGACCGGCAGCCTGGCCAGCGCCGAGCAACAATTACAGACCGCAGAGGCAACCCTGCAAAGTGCGGAGCAGGCTGACAGAACCGGCACCCTTGTTGAACTGATTGCCCCGGCAAACGCAGCAGCGGACAGCAGCATGACGGCAATTGACGAGGTGATTGTCCAGTCCCGCCGTGCGCTTGCATATCTGCGTCCGGACAATCTTCCTGTCCGGACGGCTGCCGCCTGGATGCTGGGCGTGGCCTGTCAGCGCCGTATGCTTTATTCTGCTGCCCGTGAGGCCTATAACGAAGTGATTGCGAACTGCAGGATGCTCGGCCATCAGCTGATGGCGGTCATGGCCATGACCGGCCTTGGCCAGATCGAGGAAGCGGAGAATCAGCGCAGCCTGGCAGCCGGGTACTACCGGGAGGCGCTGCGTCTGGGCGGCAGTCTGCCGCTTCCGTCTCTGGGTGAAGCGCAGCTGGGTCTGGAGCGTGTAAGCAGGCCGGAAGAGGAGAGCCGGCTGGTTGAGCCGCTTAGCCCTAGGGAGCTTGAAGTGCTCGCCCTGATTGCCCAGGGGCTGTCGAACCGGGAGATCGGCGAGCGGCTGTATTTGGCCCTGGACACGGTCAAGGGGCATAACCGCAGGATTTTTGAGAAATTGCAGGTGCAAAGACGGACGGAAGCGGTTGCCCGGGCTGCCGAGTGGAACCTGATTCCGGATACCCGCAAACCACACTAAAGTGTCTACAGCCCCCAATCCTCCCCAGGCTATACTGCTAGTAAATTAGCCGGGGGTGGTTCGCATGAAGAGAGTGTCCAGAGTGGTTGGCTTGCTGTTTCTTGCGTCAACAGGTGTGTATTTGCTGGGGAGCGGGCTTCTGGAGCCGGTGCTGGACCGGCCGGAGCTGCTCGGGAGTCTGTACCCGGAACGGGCCGCTGTCATTACGGGGTTCTTTCTGGAGCTCATTAACGCTGTAGCGGTGCTGGCGATTGGTATGCTGCTGTACCCGATCCTGAACAAGCATAACGAGGCGCTGGCACTGGGGTACTTCGGTTCAAGGTTGATAGAATCCGTACTGCTCATCTTAAGTGCAGCCGCACCTCTAATCCTTATCCAACTCAGTAAAGACTCTATCACAGGAGGGGCTGCCGGGGGAACGGACTATACGGCAGCTGCCAATATGTTGACGGAAGGATATTCGCTGCTCTTTCAGATCGCCATGATCGTACTGGGCTTGGGCAGCTTGCTGCTGTGCACGGTTCTCTATCGGTCACGGCTGGTTCCGCGGTTCTTGTCCATTCTGGGGTACGCCGGTTATGCGGCTCTTCTGGCGAGCGGCTGCCTGGCGCTGCTTGGGCTGGAGAGCGGCCCTGTTCTGTATGTTCCGGGAGCCATCTTCGAAATTGCCTTTCCCTTGTGGCTTATATTTAAAGGCTTCAAGCAGCGGGCGTAGTCCTGCTATAGCCCAGCCCTATAACTTGCCATAGGGCATTGATAGAACGGTCCTCCCTCCACGTTGTGCTATAGTAAATCTAACATTTAACCGACGAGGAGATTGCCCGATGACCACTCAAACCGAACCTAAACAGCGGACCGTTACACCATTCCGATACGATATTGTTGGCAGCTTCCTGCGCCCGGCGGCGCTCAAGGAAGCAAGACTGAAATTCAAGAGCGGTGAGCTCAGCGCCGGGCAGCTGGAGGAAGTGGAGAACGCCGAGATCGTGAAGCTTGTGCAGAAACAGAAGGAAGTGGGCCTTAAGGCCGTAACGGACGGCGAATTCCGCCGCTCCTGGTGGCATCTGGACTTCTTCTGGGGCTTCGACGGCGTGGAGCGGACGATCATTGACCAGGGCTACCAGTTCAATGGTGCCGAGTCGAGACCGGAAACGGCCCGCCTGAGCGGCAAAATCAGCTACACCGGCCATCCCTTCGTCGCGCATTATACCTTCCTGAAAAGCATCGCCGGCGACGATGTCGTTGCCCGCCAATCGGTTCCTGCAGCCGCGCAGCTCCTGTTCGAGCTGGACCGCGTGGAGAACCAGGAGAGCACCCGGACACTCTATCCGAACCGGGAAGAGCTGCTTGCGGATATTGCCAAAGCGTACAAAGCGGCGGCGCTTGATCTCTATGCAGCGGGCTGCCGCAGCCTCCAATTTGACGATTGCACGTGGGGAGCGCTGTGCGACGAGCAGTACATCGCCATCATGGAGCAGGTCGGAGTGAACGTAGCCGAGTATGCCAAAGAGCTGGCGGGGCTGAACGCCGCTGTAGTATCCGGCCTGCCGGAAGATCTCGTTGTTACGACACATGTGTGCCGGGGCAACTATGTATCGACGTTTGCAGGAGTGGGCGGAGGCTATGAGCCTATCGTGCAGACGCTGCTGGGCATCGACAACTACTCCGGCTTCTATCTGGAGTTCGATACCGACCGGGCCGGCGACTTCAAGCCGCTGCGTTATCTGAAGGACAACCAGCAGGTAGTGCTGGGTCTCTTCTCCTCCAAGTTCGGGGAGCTGGAGAACAAGGAGGACATCCTTAAGCGGATCGAGGAAGCGCAGCAATACGTCGATCTGGACCGGATCTGCCTGAGCCCGCAGTGCGGCTTCGCTTCCACGGAGGAAGGTAACCACCTGAGCGAGGAGCAGCAGTGGCGCAAGCTGGCGTTCATCAAGGAGATTGCCGAGGAAATCTGGAAGTAATGCAGTAGTAACCGGCAGTATAACAGCAGCAACAGCAGCCGTACGGAGGAATAATCCGTACGGCTGTTTTGTCTATTGGATGGATCGGGGCCGCAGGCTTAACTCGCAGGCTTGGTTCCGCACGCCATGAAGAACAGCATCATCGCATGGGCATCGGGCGAAGCGTTAAAATGCTCATAGGCCGTGTTGAGTGCGTCATACTCAGCCTGAGTTATAATGCCTTGCTTGTAAAACGCCGTGAACCGGTTAATATCGAGCTGCCGCTTGAAGCCCTCCAGGCCGTGCAGGTCGCTATGCTGGATAACGGCTTCCATATCGACCTCTGTGAACCCGGAATCGGAGAACAGCCGCGGCAGGCTTCTGCCGATATAGCGGTTGCCGCCGCACGCAGCCTGCTGGCGGGCGAGTTTGTTCAAGATCGACGGCAGGATGTCGAGATCGGGATATAACGCCCCGAACATGCCGTCATCAATATCAATGATCACCAGCTTGCCGCCCGGCTTCAGTACGCGTCTGATTTCCGCAGCCGCCTGCAGCGGGTGATGCAAATGCAGGAAGATCAGCCGGGCCACCACAAAGTCATATGTATTGTCCGGCAGACCCGTCTCATACACAGAGGCCTGTGTGAACTGCAGTCTTGCTCCAGGCACATCCCCCAGCCTGCGCTTGGCCGTTTCCAGCAGGCTTTCATCAATATCCAGCGCCGTGATTTTACTGTTCGGCAGGTGATTCAGCAGCTGCCCGGTAACGAACCCCGGTCCCGCTCCCACCTCCAGGATGTTCATTCCGTCTGATAATCCGAATCATTGCAGCGTGCGGTATTCTTTGTCCCAGCCCATCAGCGCCTGTTCCTGCAAGCGCAGCAGCTCTGCCTCGGCCCCGACACGATCACTGACGTTCTGAAAATTGTACGTGGAGTTGCGTGCACCCATAGATATTCCTCCCGGTTTGTGAATGAACAATGGAATGAATGCGCTCCTGGCGGTTGTACACGGATGAATTTGATAATTTTACCACACAGGCGGCAGGGATGGGGGTGATTTTAAAGTGATTTTAGAGTGACGTTATAGTGCTTTTTACAGTATGTATTGTCCTTTTAAACCGTTCATTGCCTATTCTCCGCATAAGGCATAATGATATCCTTGCTCTATAAACAGTACGTACTGCTAATCTTTCAATTCAGAATGGAGAGACCGGGAATGGGCAAGGACCATAGGATTAAGGCGATGCTGTCGGATAAAGTAAATATGACACCGGACGGCTTTGTCGCTGACGAATTAAGCGCGGAGCAGTTCGCGGCGTGTTATGAACTGTTTTTTGACAATGTTCTGGAGATTGCTTCATCCGAGATTGCGGATGTGGAGGGGTATGGCGAGTTCGATGAAAATTGCATGCCGCCGTATGCGACCTGCAGGGAGTATTTAATCGGTACTTTTGCCGACGATCAGGAAGGGTATTGGTACAATTGGCGGGAAATGTTCGATACGACGGTTCTGGACCGCGAATTCTTCGAGCAGTATTTTAAGGAGATGACGGACCGAATCCACTATTGTGAAGGGCTGCGTTACCTGGTCTACAACAATACGTTCTTCGTGAATATGATTACCGATGGCAAGACGGCGGTCGGGTTTCCGGACTGGAGCAGAGCGGGGATCGCCGATTTCCTGCTGGATTTTGTCTGTATGGACCTCAATAAGCCGTACCTGAGAATCCCGGAGCTGCTGTTCGGATACTGCAAGAAGAGGGGGATCGTCATCCCGGATTTCCAGGAAAGATTCCTGTGTATGGCGTATTATAAAGGCATTGATACCTTGCGCTGGCATGCCTCGATTGATGACAATTGTTCCTGTGAGTCCATTATGCAATCCATCCGTGAACTGAAGGACCGTCTGTATTCCTTATAAATGGTGATGAAGAGATGAAATATGAGAATGCTGGTGAGGTATTGCCGGAGGAGCTGCTGCGGGAGCTGCAGAAATTCGCGGCCGGAAAGCTGCTCTACATTCCTTTGGGGGAAGACAAGAAAGCGTGGGGCGAGACCTCCGGCTACCGGAATCAGCTGCATAAGCGCAATCATATGATCCGCAATAAGTATGCGCATGGAGTAACGGTGTCGGAGCTGGCCGATGAGTACTTTCTGTCTCTGGATTCCATCAAAAAAATCATCTACACGAAGAAGAACGGCGGACATCTGGCCTATGCTCCGACTGTGGAATCGGCTGTCCGCTATGCCAATGCCGGGATGATGGAAGAATGGATCGAAGCCTATCTGCTGTTTACCCGCAAAATGGCCCTGCCCCTGCAGAAATCGGCAGAAGAGGATTATTACTATGTCGGTGTGGTGAAGCTTCCGCTGCGGCTCATTCAGCGTGAGGGCACGGAGTCCGGGGAGCAGGAAGCGGACGTTGCTGGAGAAGGTGCGGGCGCTGACCTGCCGCTGCTTGTGCACTATGAGGAACGGAAATTCCACTGCACGGTGCACTCGGAGCTGTTGGCCGTCTTAAGGCAACGCAAGATTAACGCTTATCCCGCAATCCTCATGATGAAGGGCAAGGACGACTACCAGAGGTTCAAGAAATACTATGGCAGTGTGCTTTACTATGTGGGCAGTGAATGAATCCTTCCTGAGGAAAAGATGACAAACGGCCATCCCGACCGGGATGGCTTTAGCTTTGCCTGCTATTTAGCTGTTAGGCATTTAGCTGACCTCATGCCTATGGAAGCCCCGCCAGGCGAAGGGGAGAAGCAGGACAGTTATGCAGAGAGCGGTCCAGCCAATGGCAGCAGGCATCGTCAGTCTCAGGCCGAGGACATGCAGCAGATCATAGTCATTGAACGTGTCAAAAACCTGCGTCTGCCTGCCCGGCAGAAGGGCCAGCAGCTGATTGAACAGCGGACTCTTGCCCTGCGGAATGAAGAGAGGAGCAAAGAGCAGCACGACACTCCAGACAATGACGGAGAACGGCGTGCGCATCCGCGAAGAGAGCAGCAGGGTGAAGCTTACGATGGCCAGGCAGGCCAGCCAGCCGATCAGCGTGGTCAGGAGAAACGCGCCGAGCACGGTAATAGGATAGGGGGAATGAAGGTATCGCGTGTCCAGGGTCTGGAAGGACGAATTCCATCCTGAAGTCCCGTAGACGCTTAAAGATAAGCCCAGTGTTACAAGCCAGCCCAGCAGGAACATGCCGCTGGAGAACAGGAACGCGGCGCCGATCTTCGCCCGGATGAGCTTGCCCCGGCCATGCCGGGTGGAGAGGACGATGGCATCGGACCCGCTCTGGTATTCGCCGGAGAAGACCGGGGCGGTGCAGATGCTGAGCACGAAGCAGGCGATCAGAAAAAACATGCTGGAGTTCACCAGGGGATAGTACCAGCCTTTGGTATAATCAAATTTCAGCGGAACGGCGATCTTCTCGTTCATCTGCCGGAAGGTTGCTTTGTCGACATCGGAGTACGCGTTGCCTTCGGGGTTCTGTTCCAGATAGCTCTCAATATACGCTGTCCGCTGCTCGTAGAAGGTGGCCGCTTTCTCGGGAGTAAGGGTGTCGACTACGAAATAATCGTATTCAGTGGCTGGAGAGAAGCCGGTGCGGAGGAAACCTAGTACCGGCCATTCGGGGTAGGCTTTGTAAAAGTCCTCGTTTGACATATAGGAGATGCCCCCATCGGTAACCTTGGTTGAATGGCTCAGTATCTGCTGATAGCGCGAGACGACCTGGGAGAAAACCTCAGGGGTCAGCTCCCCCTTAAAGCTGGCGGCATAGCGCTTCTCGGCAGCAATCGAAGCTAATCCTTTAACCTCCCCGTTCGCATCGTATGATTTTTCCGAAAAGATGGGCACCACGGTACTGAGTACCGACACAATGAGGATGCCGAGCAGCCCGAAGAGGGTAGACTTGCGGCGGATGAGCTTGCGCAGCTCATAACCGGTCAATGTATTCAAGCTTCTTCCTCCTTTCGCATCGGGTCCAGCGGGTCCTGCTCCTCATGGAAGTGGTACAGATACAGATCCTCCAGGGTCGGCGCTGCGGGTACCGCGCCTGCGGCGGGCGGAGCAGCGGAGGCGGAGATGACGCGCAGCTCGACTTCGCTGCCTTCATGCTTCAGGCTGCTGATCAGAAAGGCATTGCTGAAGCGCTCGGCTTCCCGCTCGGGCAGGCGGCATAGCCAGACATGCCCCTCCATGCTGGCAGTAAGATGCTGGGCGGTTCCGCTCATAAGAATGCGCCCCTTCTTCATGATAAGAATCTGATGCGCGATATGCTCGACATCGGGCACGATGTGGGTGGACAGCAGCACGATCTTGTTCTTGGCTAGATCGGCGATCATATTGCGGAAGCGGATCCGCTCCTTCGGGTCGAGCCCGGCGGTCGGCTCGTCGAGGACGAGGATGCCGGGATCGTTCAGCAGCGCCTGCGCGATGCCGAGCCGCTGCTTCATCCCGCCGGAGAAGGTGCGGATCTTCTTGCGGGAGGCGTCAGCCAGCGAGACCCGTTCGAGCAGCTCTGTTGTGCGGCGCTTGGCGGCGCTTGGAGTGAGCCCCTTCAGCGTTGCGATGTAGTGCATAAATTCGCGGGCTGTGAAGTCCGGGTAATAGCCGAAGTCCTGCGGCAAATAGCCGAGCAGATCGCGGTACTTCTCGCCGAGGACAGCGATAGGCTGTCCGTCCAGCGCAATGTGGCCGGAGGTGGGCGAGAGAACGCCGCAGATCATGCGCATCAGTGTCGTCTTGCCGGCGCCGTTGGCGCCGAGCAGACCGTAGACGCCCGGATACAAATGCGCCGAAATATTGTCTACGGCCGATGCCTTGCCGTAACGCTTGCTTACGGCTTGGAGCGTCAGTTCCATAATGGGGCAGTCCCCTTTCTAGGGTAAGCTGAACAGAAAGTCAGCACATAAGAATGTGATATGTAGTACCTTTACCAATGATGAACGAATGGAAACCCCAGCTCGCAGACTCTAGTTGGAAAATCGCCACTTAATTTCACCAATAGGGTGGATGATCACTGATCTAGTTGGATATCCGCCACTTAATATGGGTGAAAATTAAGGATTCCCTCGACATTGTCCCAATTAAGTGGCGAAAGTCGAACTAGATGGCTGAACTCTGTAAAAACGGCAGAATTAGTGTGCGAAAATCAAATTAGTACATTGACCAAGTCAAATAAAAGGACAATATGTGCAGTCATCTCGAGCCGTTACTCGCAAGTTAGACGGGGTATAGCTACAATTTGATGCGGTCAAGGTACTTGTGCACTGGCCAAGTCCAATTTAAGGACGATATGCGCAGGCTACAAGGCTTCTGCGCCTTCCGCCCGGCGGAGGCTGCGGAGCATCCGGCGGAGCTGGGCTGCAGCCGAGAGACCGGACAGCAGGAGCACGCACAGCCAGACGGCCTGGGCCGGCTCGCCGTAGATAAGCTCATTCAGGCCGCCTCCGGCCGGTGTGCGGAAGGCGCCGGCAATCTGCAGGCCCAGCAGCAGTGCGGTGAAGATGGAGCAGGCGGAGCCTTTGTCCCGGACACGCGGCTGGTTGAACAGCCACAGGCAGCCTGCCGCCGAGACGGCCAGCGGGGTGAAGAGGTAGAGCAGCAGCTGGCCCAGCTGCTGGCCCCACGCCAGGCTGAGACAACCGGCCAAGCCGGCGACCCCGATGAAATCGGCGGCCGCGAAGAGGCAGAGCCGGGACAGAAAGAGCCGTTCGAGCGAGTAGAAGGTGCTCATCTCCAGCTCGACCATCCGGCAGGCGTATGAACGGGCAAGCATGCGCATACCCATCAAGGCGAGCAGAGGGGAGACCGTGGACAGGACAGCAAGCAGCTGCCAGCTGTCAGCGAACGCGCCCGGCGGAATCCGGACAGCTAGCAGTAGGGCACCAAGCAGCAATGCGGCATGGCCGAGCCATACCTTCCAGCCGATGTAGCGCAGCTGCCGGATGAGGAAGCTGCGGCTACTGATTCTCCCGGCCAGCTCTTCGCGCCGTGTCCGTTCCAGAATCAGAGCCGCAGTCTCGAAGGTCTGCTGCCTGCGTCTCCCGTCAGGCTTCGGAGCAGGCGGAGCCTGCAGCTGCTTGGCGAATTCTTTCCGGTTCATCTTCATCGGGGTCCCCCTCTCGCATTCTCTTCTTCATTGCGGCCAGTCCCCGCTCCACCCGTATCCGGGCCATATAGAGGGGGACGCCGGTGATCGCGGCGATCTCCCGGTAGCGGAGCCCGTAGCTGTAGCGGAGGATAACAGCCTCCTGCAGCTCCGGCGGCAGCTCGCTGAGCACCTGCTGCAGCTCTCTCGACTGAAAATGCGCCCCGGCCTCATCCTCGGCGGAGAGCGATAAGCCGAGCTTGGTCTCGGGCACCTGCTCCATGGAATCAGCCGGCTGCTCCCGCAGCGCGTCGCTGCACAGCCTGCGGGCGACCGTATACAGGTAAGCCCGGCATTTACCCTTATGGGTGTAGCCGGGAAGCGACCGGCAGAAACGGTAAAAGGTTTCCTGCGTGAGGTCTTCCGCCAGGTCGGCACGCCGGGTCTTCCAGTAGCAATAGCGTCTGATACTGTCATAGTGGCGTTCAATCAGCCGGTTCAGCGCATCAGTATCCCCGCAGCGTATGCGTTCGAACAGTTCGGCGTCGTCCATGGCTCCCTCTCCTTTCATATGGATTAACTGGCCGGGGGCCGCTTTTGTAAGCCAATAATATGGCGAATTCGTGAACATATAAATTGAACTAATGATTTTTATATTTTGGGCTTTGCCGTGACTCCAGAGAATGTTTGGACTTCCGGCCGCTGCCCGTCTGCAGATTTCTTGATTTATACCGTTCTTAACGGTTGAAATCCGCAGACAGCTTAGGCTTTCGATGCGAGCTTTCCTACGGAAAGCTTTCGGGCGGTCGCTACCGCTCCTCCAGTTCCAAAATTCCCCTCCGCCACTTTCCCTTTGTCTAGTCTTTAGTTCAATTTATATAGAGAATTTTTGAATAGAGAGCGGGCAGCAACTATAAAACAGCTCCAACTCATTGTACTAGGCCCGGCTGTTTTTTTCGGCGAGAAATGAGACAGGGAGGAAGGATGCCTTATGCCCACGCACAACAAACAGCCCCTTCCCCGCCGGGGAAAGGGCTGTCCTCACCACATGTACACCAAATGCTATAACGCTACTTGGGAAGGTGTCTTCAAGAGGCTCTGCATATCGCTGCCGCTCGGCTTCTGGAATACCCGCAGTCCAAATTCGGGGACGACCGAGAGAATATGATCGAAGATATCGGCTTGAACCCGCTCGTATTCGGACCACCGGACATCGCTGGTAAACGCATAAATTTCCAGAGGCAGTCCGGTTTCTCCGGGGGCCAGCTGTCTGACCATGATACTCATGTCCCGGTGGATATGCGGATGACTGCAGAGGTACTGCTGAATATAGATCCGGAAGACGCCGATGTTCGTCAGGGCTCTGCCGTTGATTTTATCCGAGCTGTCGAGTTGTTTATCTCTGTTGAAGCGTTCGATTTCAATCCGTTTGCTCTGAATATACTCCGACAAATAGTGGATGCTGCTGAACTTCTGGATCATTTCCTCCGTACAGAAGCCGATGCTGCCGGTATCGATACAGATCGAGCGCTTAATCCGCCGGCCGCCGGAATTCTGCATCCCCCGCCAATTTTTGAAGGAGTCTGAAATCAGGGCATAGCTGGGAATGGTTGTGATGGTCTTGTCCCAGTTCTGGACCTTCACGGTATTCAGCGAGATATCAATAATGTCCCCGTCCGCCCCGTATTTGGGCATCTCAATCCAGTCACCGACCCGCACCATATCATTGGATGCCAGTTGAATACCCGCTACAAGCCCCAGTAAGGAGTCCCTGAAGACAAGCATAATGACTGCCGACAGCGCTCCGATACCGCTCAGCAGCAGCAGGGGGCTCTTCTCGATCAGATTGGCAATGACCAGGATGGCGCCGATGGCAAAAGCGAAGATTTTGATAACCTGAATATAGCCCCTGATCGGCTTGGATTTGGAGACCTCGAAGGTCCGGTAAATGTCGTTCACCGCACTTAGGAGTGCGTCCACAACCAGGAGCGTTACGATAATGATATAGGTAATGACCGCCTTGATGATCAGCTCCCGGTAGTCGGGAAAGGCGGGGGCGAAGTAATAGATGATCATGGCCGGAACGAGATGGGACAGCTTGTGAAAAACCTTGCGCTCCAGCATAATGTTGTCCCACTTATACTTGTTGTTGCTGTAGATGGATTTGGCGATTAGCTTCAGGATGACTCTCCGGGTGATGTAATGGGCCAAAATGCAGAGGGCTGCGATGCCCAGAAGCATAATGAAACCGGTGAGAAACGACGCTGCTGTCTGACTGGCTCCCAAACTTAGAAGCTGCTGCTGAATAAATTCCATAATCTCCTCCGCTCTTCTTGAAATTCCGGGTGGGCATTAGCCCTTATTCTACCCTCCCGGGTATGCAGGTTTCAAATGTACGCTTACGGGAACAATTGGTAAAAACACTTCGTTGCTGTCCGGTTCCAAAGTGATGGCGGCCTGTAACGCAAGAAAGGCACCCGGCCGGGTGCCTTATCCTATTTATAAACGCAGCTTAATTTAGTTCCGCTCCTTCACCGTCTCGCCCTCAATCAGCACCGGCTGGTAATACACGTTGTCCTTCAAATCCTTCTTCCCCTGCAGCTTTCGGATGACCCAGTCGGCGGCGTCGCGGCCCATTTGCTCCTGCGGATGGGTTAACGTCGTCAGCTTGATGCTGGCATTCTTGGCGATGTAGGAATTATCCTGGCCGATAATCGACAGGTCCTCCGGGACGGACAGCTCTAATTGTCTGCACACATTCACCACTTCCAGCCCGACTTCATCGTTGTAGCAGACAATGGCCGTCAGCGTATCTCTGTTATCGGTCAGGTATTGCCGGAGGTTCACGGACAAGTCCTGCTTCGTCTCGGTATCGAAGGAGAGCACCTGCTCCGGGTGGAACCGCAGCTTGGCTTCGCCCAGCGCTTTGATATACCCCTTCATACGGTACTTGCCCTGCAAGTCATCCATCTTGGCGATGATCCCGATCTGGGTATGGCCTTTGGCGATCAGCTCCCGGGTCGCGAGATAGCTGGACTGCACGTCGTCGAGACAAAGGTAGGGCACCTCCAGCTCCTCATAATAGGCGTTGATCATGATGAACGGGACATTTCTCTCCTTGAACGACAGGTAGTAAGCGATGTTCGGGTTGTACAGGTTGCTCTTTGTTGGCTCGATGATCAGTCCGTCCACTCCGTAGGACAGCATCATCTCCAGCGCTTTCTTTTCCTGGGCGACATCATTATTGGTACTGGCGAGCAGCAGCGAATAGTTATCCTCGTTCAGCCGGCCTTCAATTCCCCGGATAATGGACGGAAAAATATAATCCGACAGGTACGTCGTAATCACGCCGATGGTCCGCCCCTTGGCATTGCCGCCGGATTTCGCGCGGTATTGGTTGCTGACATAGGTGCCTGAGCCTTTCTCGCTGCGCAGGAACCCGTCATTGGACAGCTCCAGGATGGCCTTGCGGACGGTCTGCCGGCTGACGCCGTACCGTTCCTGCAGCGCCGATTCCGTAGGAATTTGTTCCCCCACGCTGTACATGCCCGACAGGATATCGCTTTTAAGCTCTTCCAGGATGACCTGGTATTTGGGTTTCATCTATTTTCACTTCTTTCGCAGTTGTTCGTGTATGGATTTACATTTCGTTAATAGTTGTATGTACATATTTTAACACGGTTACTTGCTTATTATAAGGCATGCATCTAGATGGATAAACAGTATCTTTGAAAATAAAAGCGAAATCTGGACATTGATCATCATATTTGTATGTATATCTTTAGTTGTGTATTGACAAATGTACGAACAAAAAATATACTAGGGCTGTTAATAAGGGAAAGCGCCTTCTTCATCCGGAAACGGATGTAAAAACAGTTGTCACAGAGGGGAGTAACGTGGGCAATGGATCAGAACATTAAGCAAGCGATTGCCAAGGGAGAAACTGCACTCGGCATCGAATTTGGATCCACACGTATTAAGGCGGTGCTGATTGATTCTCGGTTTGAGACCATCGCATCGGGCAGCTATGAGTGGGAGAATCTTCTCGTAGACGGATATTGGACGTACAACCTGGCGGATATTCACAAGGGCCTGCAGACGGCTTACCGTGAGATGAAGCAGGAGGTTGCAGACAAATACGGAGTCACCCTGCAAACGGTCGGTTCGATCGGCTTCTCGGCGATGATGCATGGATATATGGCTTTTGACAGCCAGGGAGAACTGCTGGTTCCGTTCCGCACCTGGCGTAACGCCACAACCGGCGCGGCAGCGAAGGCACTGACAGAGCTGTTCCAGTTCAACATTCCGGAGCGCTGGAGCATTGCGCATCTGTATCAGGCTATTCTAAACGAAGAGCAGCATGTGCCGCAGCTTGAGTTCGTTACAACTCTGGCAGGCTATATTCACTGGCTGTTGACCGGCAACAAGGCGCTCGGCATCGGCGACGCCTCCGGGATGTTCCCGATTGATGAGGCTGCGCAGAATTACAATGCGGCCATGCTGCAGCAGTTCGATGAGCTTGTGGCAGGCAAGGGCTACCCGTGGAAGCTGGAGGACCTTCTGCCGAAGGTCTACAGTGCAGGCGAGCAGGCGGGTGCATTGACCGAAGCCGGAGCGCAGCTGCTTGACCCTTCCGGGGACCTGCAGGCAGGTATACCGCTCTGTCCTCCTGAGGGCGACGCCGGAACAGGCATGGTAGCGACGAACAGCGTGCGTAAACGGACCGGTAACATTTCCGTGGGCACCTCGGTGTTCGCGATGATCGTTCTGGAAAAAGACCTGTCCGCCGTCTATCCGGAGATCGACATGGTCACGACGCCGGACGGCAGCCCGGTCGGCATGGTGCATGCCAACAACTGCTCCAGCGATATCAACGCCTGGATGGGCCTGTTCCGCGAGTTCTATGAGGCTATGGGACAGAAGGCCGATTCGGCTGAGCTGTTCAGCGTCATGTTCAACAAGGCGCTGGAGGCAGACGCCGACGGCGGCGGCCTGCTCAGCTACGGCTACTTCTCGGGCGAGAACATCACCGGCATTGAGAAGGGCCGTCCGCTGTTCGTCCGTTCGCCGGAGAGCCGGTTCACGCTGGCCAACTTCATGCGGACCCATCTGTTCTCCGCTTTTGGCGCACTCAAGGTGGGTATGGACATCCTGACCCAGAAGGAAGACGTGGCAATCGACAGTATTCTGGCACACGGCGGCCTGTTCAAGACCCCTGTCGTCGGACAGAAGATGGTAGCCGCTGCGCTTAACGTACCGATCTCCGTCATGTCCACCGCCGGTGAAGGCGGGGCATGGGGCATGGCCATCCTGGCTGCCTACATGACGAACAAAGACGCCCAGGAACAGCTGGACAACTACCTGGAGAACAAGGTGTTCAAGGATACCGAAGGACAAGAGATTCGTCCGGACGCCGCCGATGTGGCCGGCTTTGGACTCTTTATGGAACGGTATATCAAGGGCCTGGCGATTGAGCAGGCTGCTGTAGATCATCTGGCAGAGAACTGGAGGGAATAGCATGTTAGAGAGACTGAAGGAAGAGGTCTATGAGGCCAATCTGGACCTGCCGAAGCATGGACTGGTGAAATACACCTGGGGCAATGTCAGCGCGGTGGACCGTGAGAGCGGACTGTTCGTCATCAAGCCGAGCGGCGTCAGCTATGACAAGATGAAGCCAAGCGACATGGTTGTTGTCGATTTCGACGGTAACGTGGTAGAAGGCGAAATGCGTCCTTCCTCCGACACGCCGACCCATGCTGTGCTTTACAAGCACTACAAGGAAATCGGCGGCATCGTGCACACCCACTCCACGTGGGCGACGATCTGGGCGCAAGCCGGACTGGACGTGCCGGTGATGGGTACGACCCATGCCGACACCTTCTACGGCTCCGTACCGTGCGCCCGCTTCCTGACCCAGGAAGAGATCGACCGCGGCTACGAACATGAGACCGGACGCGTTATCATCGAGACCTTCGAGCAGCGCGGCCTTGACGTCATGGCCGTTCCCGGTGTCCTGCTGAAGGGCCATGCACCGTTCACCTGGGGCAAGGATGCCCATTCCGCAGTGATGAACAGCGTCGTGCTGGAGGAAGTGTCCAAGATGAACCTGTTCGCCCGCGAGCTGAACCATTTCGCCGAGGAGCTCCCGCAGCGCATTCTGGATAAGCACTACCTGCGCAAGCACGGCAAGGATGCCTACTACGGGCAGAAGTAAGAATTGAACTTGAGTATTAATTGAGCGGCAAGGAGCGGCGGAGGGGAAGTTTGGAACTGGAGGAGCGTAGCGCCCGCCTGAAAGCTTTCCGCAGGAAAGCTCGCTTCGGAAGCATCGGCTGTCTGCGAATTTTTACCGCTAAGAGCGGTTCAAATAAAAAAATTTGCAGACAACAGCGGCCGGAAGTCCAAACATTCACCGCAGCTGCGGCTAATTTGCGCTCTCTTAGGAACTATATAAGTTGAACTTAAGATTAGCCTGAATAATTCCGGAAAGTGAATTAAAGTTATGGACTTCCGTACGCTGCCCATTCCCGTTCTCCAGATGAATACCGCTAGGTGCTGTTGAGTTCGCTGGCAGCAGGCTCTGTCCGGCTCTGTTTAGGTATGATGAACGAAAAGCAACCCCTAATCAACAAGGATAAATGTATTTCGTACAACTATTTGTTAGGTATGCACCCATTTTTGAAGGATAGATGTATTTTGTGCAACTAAAATCAGCATATGGGGATCAAACTGCCTTAAAGCAAGAAAATAGATGTACGAAATGCAACTATAGCCGGGAAACGGCCAGTTTAGATGGATATAGTTGTACAAACTGCAATTAGCAGCTTAGCAGCGGTTAGTGAGGTCATTAAGAGCAATAGCTGCTGTCGCCTTTAGTCATGGGTGCTCTTGGCCTTCCTCGTCTATCTTATTGATTTGACCTATGTGGAGGATAATCATGATCTACATTTCAGCAGCTTAAAACGATGACAGCCTGTGTTTCGCCTATCAGCTTTATTGCGGAAAGCCATCAGGCGGAGGCGGGAGCCGCGACAGGCGGTATAAATCAAGAAATCTACGGACGGGAAGCGACCGGAAGCCAAATGTTTTCTTGCGTCACGGCTAATCCCAACACAAAAATCTTTAGTTCAATCTATATAGTTGAATTATTATCAAATTAATGAAAAGAGGATGACCACCATGTCAACAGCAATCGCCAAAGAGTTCTGGTTCGTCGTAGGATCGCAGCATCTGTACGGGGAAGAAGCGCTCGCCGAAGTTAAAGCACACGCCCAGGAAATGACCGATGCCCTCAACAAGAGCGGCGTTCTGCCTTACCCGCTGGTCCTGCAAGACCTGGCTGTCAGCGCAGACAAAATCACTTCCATCATGAAGGAAGTCAACTACCGCGATGAGGTTGCCGGCGTGATCACCTGGATGCACACCTTCTCCCCGGCCAAAATGTGGATCCGCGGCACGAAGCTGCTGCAGAAGCCGCTCCTGCATCTGGCTACGCAGTACAATGAGAGCATTCCATGGGCGACCATCGACATGGACTTCATGAACCTGAATCAGGCCGCCCATGGCGACCGTGAATATGGCTTCATCAATGCCCGTCTGCAGAAGCAGAACAAAGTCGTTGTCGGCTACTGGGAACGCCCTGAAGTGCAGAAGCAAATTGCTGACTGGATGGACGTGGCGGTTGCCTTCAACGAAAGCTTCAACATCAAGGTTGCCCGCTTCGGCGACAACATGCGCAATGTCGGCGTAACCGAAGGCGACAAGGTTGAAGCCCAGATTCAGTTCGGCTGGACGGTAGACTACTTCGGCATCGGCGACCTTGTAGAAGTGGTTAATGCTGTATCGGCAGAAGAAATCGATGCCCTGTTCGCGGAATACGCAGAGCTGTATGACTTCGACTATGGCGACTACAGCAAGGAAGCCTGGGAAGCCAGCGTTAAGGTACAGGCCAGCTACGAAATCGCCCTCAAACGATTCCTCGACAAGGGCGGCTACAATGCCTTTACATCGAACTTCGAAGACCTGCACGGCATGAAGCAGCTTCCGGGTCTGGCTGTACAGCGCCTGATGGCCCAAGGCTACGGCTTCGCCGGCGAAGGCGACTGGAAGACCGCTGCCCTCGACCGTCTGCTGAAGGTGATGAGCCACAACCAGAACACCGGCTTTATGGAAGACTACACCTACGAAATGGCTGCCGGACAGGAAGCCATTCTGCAATCGCATATGCTTGAAGTAGATCCAAGCCTGGCCAGCAACAAGCCGAAGGTCCTTGTATCGCCGCTGGGTATTGGCGACCGCGAAGACCCGGCCCGCCTCGTATTCGACGGCAAAGCCGGCGAAGGCGTGGTGGTATCGATGGCCGACTTCGGCACGCACTACAAGCTGCTGATCAACGAAGTTGAAGCCTTCGAACCGAACGTTCCGGCGCCTAAGCTGCCGGTAGCCCGCGTGCTGTGGAAGGTGAAGCCGAACTTCCAGGACGGCGTGAAAGCCTGGATCGAGAACGGCGGCGGCCACCATACCGTGGTGTCCCTGAACCTGACAACAGACCAGATCGTGGCATATGCCAAGCTGGTGAACCTGGAGTACGTTGTAATCAAGTAATGTGATTTCACGGAGCGGATGGGCTGTTGCCTATTCGCTCTTTCTTTTGCATATAAGGCAAGCGGAAAACGGGAAGATCGGGGAATTGACAGTTCCCGGATGCGATGGTAAGCTACGGCTATCTAATGTGAAGGAGGGTGGCAGTCAATGGTGTATTTCATGCGTTTACGCTAAGCAGTCAGAGAAGCGGATGTTACCACTCGATTTTTCGATCGATTTTTCGATTGATTCTTCAAATATGGTGGGCTTTTTTGAGTTGCTTATGTTTACGTATGAGAGCATGGACTGCGATCCGGACGGCTGATCTAGCTACGCCCTGTTTCGCTGTGTTCGAGCACGTCAATATAAGCAGACCCTGGCCCCCTGTGGACGCGGTCTGCTTTTTTGTTGCTGCTGCAAATGTGCAAATGAACAGGAAAGGAGCCACGAAGATGACGATGCGAGGTATGCACTGGTACTTCTTCATATAATCCCCCTTCGCAAATCGCAGGTTAGCCTGCGATTCCCCAAGACGGAAACTGCGATTTCGGAGGAGGAATATGTATGTTATTGATAAAGGCAGAAGAGATTGTTGTGGAATATATGGGCCGGGATGTGCTCGATATCGACCGGCTGGAGCTGTACGCTTACGATCGGATCGGTCTGGTTGGCGCGAACGGGGCCGGCAAGAGCACCTTGCTCAAGACGCTGCTGGGCCGCATTCCGCTGCAGTATGGCAAGATCGAAAGGCAAGGGACGTTTGCGTATATCCCGCAACTGGAGGAAGCGGCTGTCCGGGAGGTGCAGGATTACGCCCTCATGGGCAAGCTGGGGATTAGCCGGGTCCAGGCGGAGATCATGAGCGGCGGAGAAGAGACACGGCTGAAGATCGCCCAGGCGCTGGAGGATAACGTGCACGGCATCATGGCGGATGAACCGACCAGCCATCTGGACCGTGCAGGCATTGATTTTCTGGTCAGCCGGCTGAAGCTTTACACGGGAGCGCTGCTGATCATCAGCCATGACCGCGATTTGCTGGACCGGGTCGCCGATAAAATCTGGGAGCTGAAGGACGGACGGATCACCGAATATTGGGGCGGGTATTCCGACTATCTGGCACAGAAGGAAGCCGAGCGGAACAGACAATTGGCCCAGTATCAACAGGCTGAGGCGGAGCGGGAGCGGCTAGAGCAGGCCATCTCAGAGAAGAAAGTGCAGGCCCGGAGGCTCGACCAGAAGTCCAGGGCAGCTGGGAAAAATAGCACCGAAAGCGGCGGGCGCCTTGCCCACCAGAAATCACAGGGCAGCAAGCAGAAGAAGCTGCATACGGCCGCCAGACAGATGCAGCGGCGGATCGAAGCGCTTGATGGGGTGAGCGCCCCTGAAGAGCTGTGGAGTGTTCAGTTCTATCATAGCGAAGTGCTGGAGCTGCACCATCCCCTCCCGGTTACGGGGCATGAGCTTTGCAAGCAGCTGGGAGACAAGGTGATTCTTGACCGGGTGTCCTTCCAGTTCCCGCTCGGAGGCAAGATTGCGATTACAGGCGGCAACGGTGCCGGAAAAACGACGTTATTGAACATGATCCGGGACCGCGAGGAAGGTGTCGTGATAGCGCCGAAGGCGGAGATTGGTTATTTTGACCAGACCGGCTACAAGTTCACGCGCAATCAGAATGTCATGGCCTATATGCAGGAGGGCAGTGATTATTCCGTACCCGACATTCGGGCGGTGCTGTCGTCGATGGGGTTCACCCCGGAGGATGTCCGCAAGGAGCTGTCCATGCTTAGCGGCGGGGAGATCATCAAGCTCCAGCTGGCCAGATTGCTGCTGGGCCGCTACAATATTCTGCTGCTGGATGAGCCGGGCAACTTTCTCGATATTCCGGCAATGGAGGCGCTGGAGACCATGATGCGGGAGTATCCGGGTACGATTGTGTTTATATCCCATGACACCCGGCTGGTGGAGAGGGTTGCCGACCAGGTGTATGTGCTTAAGAAGGGACAGCTGCAACGGCTGAAGTAAGGATGCAATAAGCCTAATGAAGAGCGAAATAAGGGAGGGCCCTATTATGCATTGGAAAAGGACATTCGCGCTGATCTTCAGCGGACAGATTTTCTCGATATTGACGTCTTCGATGGTGCAGTTCTCGATCATCTGGCATCTGACGGAGACGACGGGATCAGCCTCCGTGCTGATGATCGCCGGCCTGGTCGGCTTTCTGCCGCAGGCGCTGCTGGGTCCGTTCATCGGTGTCTGGCTGGACCGCTGGAACCGCAAGCTGACAATGATCATCTCGGACAGCCTGATTGCGGTCTCCAGTCTGGTCCTGGGCGCCTACTATTTATGGGGTGAACCCAGCCTATGGGTGGTGTATGTAATTCTGTTCATACGCTCGGCGGCTTCTTCCTTCCACGCGCCGTCGTTCCAGGCGGCGGTTCCACTGATTGCACCGGAGGAGCAGTTAACCCGTGTCGCCGGATGGCATCAGCTGGTATTCTCTGCTTCCAGTGTACTCGGCCCGGCGCTTGGCATCGCCGTCTACTCGGCGACTTCACTGGGAACGGTGCTGCTGCTTGATGTGGCCGGTGCTTTAATCGCGAATGTGATGCTACTGCTGGTCCGCATCGAGCAGCCGAAGCCGGAGATTGACGAGACGCCTTCCTTCCGTAAGGAATTTGCCCTGGGCTGGAGAACCTTCATCTCGGCGAAGGCGATAGTCACGATTACGATTGTCATGGCTGTCTTCAGCGTCGTGTTCATGCCGCTGGCCATGCTGTTCCCTCTGATGACACTGGAGCACTTCGGCCGCGGGGGATACAGCGCCAGCGTCATTGAGGCAGTCTTCGGTATCGGGATGATTCTGGGCGGGGGGCTGCTGTCGGTGCTGGCCTCCCGGTGGAAGGACTCCACCTATATGAGCATCAGCCTGGTGCTGATCGGCTTGACCTGTGTGCTTAGCGGGGTTGTCGGGAGCGGGATGTTCTGGGCGTTCGCCGTCTTATCCTTCTTTATGGGGGCGGCGGCTCCGCTGTTCAACGGTCCTTACATGGCGATGATCCAGAAGGCTTACGAGCCGGAAACCTTGGGCAGAGTGCTCTCGCTCGTCACGAGCATCGGCCTGCTGTCCTCGCCAATCGGTCTGGCGCTGGCGGGTCCGGTGGCGGACCGGTTCGGGGTGCAGGTGTGGTTCTTCTGGTCGGGAATTGTTGTGGCACTGCTTGGAGTCGCGTTGTTCATCAAGTTCCTGGGGACCGCTGAGGAGAAACAAACTCAAGAGTAACTAGGAAGATCCTTAAATCTAAAAAGCACCCGCGACAGGGCACTTGTGCGAACAAGTGCCCTGTTTGCGGATGCTATCAGAGGATGTACTAACTTACATAGGCTTGTAGATGCCTGTTACTTAGCATTTGCAAGCAGGAAGTTATAGATCAGAACAGCTGCTTCGGCGCGGTTCACCTGCATCTTCGGCGCGTAGTTGCCGTTTGCATCTGCACTCAGCACCTGCGCTTGCTGCAATGCTGCCACAGGCGCTTGCGCATAGGCGGCGATTGCTGCCTGATCAGCGAAGGCTGCGGCAACTGATTCGCTTCTCTCCAGCGTATATCCGCCGGACACAAGGGCACGGTGGAGCAGCACAGCCATCTCTTGTCTGCTCAGCACTTCGTTCGTGCCGAACGTGCCATCCGGTCTGCCCTGCACAATGCCCAGCTTCTCAGCCGAAGCGATGGCGCTGTAATACCAGGCGCCGGCTTTCACGTCGCTCAGCTTGCTGACAGCAGTAGAATCGCCAAGGTCAAAGAACTTCACCAGCATCTGCACGAATTCGGCCCGGGTCAGCTTGCCTTGCGGGTCGTATTGGCCTGCGCCTTTGCCGACAATAACGCCACGGGCAGCAACAGCGCGGATGGCATCGCTTGTAGCGGCAGTCAGTGTGCCAATATCATTGAAGCTCACGTTCGTATAAGCGGCAGCGTATTTGCTGAAATGCGCCGGCTGGAACACGATTTTGCCTGATTGTGCGTCATAGACGCCGTTCTTAGCGATGTTCAGACCGTTGTCTACATTATAGACCACTACCTGGCCCGCCTGTTCGCCGGCCTTAAGTGTGTACGGAAGCTTCACGGTTACCGGCTTGCCGGTCCATTGAACAGCAGTGTTATCTACCTTCAGCGTCAGATCATACACCGGATTGTCGCCCAGAAGGGTGCGCACTTCGGCAGCAAGCCCTTCAGAAGTGGCTACCGTAACTCCGATAGACAGCTTCTGCGCGTCTTTGCCGAACAGCCCCTTCAGATAGGCCTGATCCAGCTCCACGGTAGTGCCGAGCACTTCAAGGGAAACCGATTGGACCGAGGCTGCATCCAATGTACGGAGCCACTCCCCGGGAATTTCGACAGCAATGCTCTTCTGGCCGCTTGCCGCATCTACCGGGATAGTAATTTTGCCGTCCACAGCTTTGCTTGCTGCTGTCTTCAGTGCCTCTTGAGATACGGCGACCGTCTGCGTTGCGGTATTGCCGGTAGCTCCACCAGAGCTGCTACCCGTGCCCGGCTGCTGAGTTGGACCCGTTACATTTCCATAATGCACTTCAAGCTGATACTGGGTGCTTATTCTGCCGTCAATAGATTGAACGGTAATTACGGTCTTGCCAATCTTGACTGCAGTTACATCAAATGTGGTCACACCTGTGTCTTCAGCGTAAGTTACATTGCTTACTGTAGCGATGCTATTGTCAGCAGAGGCTACCTGCAGCTTCTTGAAGGCAGCGTCAGCCGGTGTCACCGTTGCGGTGATGCTGCGTGTCTCGCCGATGGTCTGGAGGCCGCTGGTGCCGCTAGACAGCTGAATGCTCTCGGAGAACGTCTGATTCTGCACATTGGTTAGCAGTGCCGTCAGATAAGTGAGCGGCGAGTTATAGTTCAGCGCCTGCTCATTGCTCTCCCAGTCCACAGTAGCCTGGTTGTAGGCCTTGGCCGGGAAATTGAACTTGCCGTTATTGTTAGGGCCGCCAGGCATATAGCCGTTCGGCATTTCCGTGATGAAGTCGCGCATGTAAATTTCATGATGGGTAATATGGACGCGGTTCTCACCATACCCCGTAATGTAGCTGAGCTGCAGCGGATTAATGCCCAGCAGGTAGTTGAGGTTGCCGCTGGCGACCTGAAGGTTCTGCTCATCATATTCACCGATAATCCGGCTGCCGATATCCAGGCTGATCGCTACGCCCGCCACATTGGAGTTGGCTCCCCAATAGAAGCCCTTGTCTGTGGAGTTGCGCCATACCGCCCCATTGGTGGCCGTATCGATCACTGTGTTTCTCCACTCCTGATATTTAGGCACGAACCATGCTGTAACCTCTTCACTTGGCGCAGCACCGCTCAGGTAGTGATAGAAGCCGATCAGCTCCATACTGCCGATGCCGTGCGAGAAGTCGGTCGTTTCGAACTTTGAGGCGAATTCTTCATAATTGGCCACCACAAAATCGCTATACTGGGCTTCGCCTGTCGCTCTGTACAGTGCAGCTGCCGCGTAGAACCGGTCATTCAAATCCTCGTTGTCATTATAAGGTCCGTCCGGCTGGGCAATGAATTCCGGATGGGCGGCCAGGTAGTCCCAGCCTCTTACTGCAGATGCCAGCAGGGAATCCGCATAGGCTTCCATTCCCGGCACATCCTTGAACACAATGTAGGCATGGGCCAGAGCCCCTACAGTTGTAGCCGTTTGTGCAGTCGGGATAATGCTCTCCTCGCCGGTACCGTCCATGAGGAAGCGCTTCGGCTGAGGCTCACGGATGACATAGGCGTAGAAGCCGCCGGAAGCGTCATCCTGCATTTTCAGGAAGAAATCGGTTTCCACCTTGATCTCGTCAATGAGATCCGGAATGCCGTTGCCGCTCTCCGGGATATTCAGCTGACCGTCCGAGAATTGCTGCGGAAAGTTCTCATAAGCCCAGAGCAGGTCGGATACGGCCGTCGCGGCAGCGGTTACATATTTGCCCGTGTCGCCCGCATCCCACCAGCCGCCGGATACATCCTTGGTCTGTGTTGGATCAGATTGCAGCGGCAGATTGGCGTCGATCTTATGCAGACCGGTACGGGCAAATTCCCCGGCGTTCTCCGGCAGCAAATCTTCGTTCGCTCTCTGGTAATAGAAGAATTTCTGCACATCCGTCAGCAGGCTGTCATAAACATCCGCTCCGATGGCAAACGGCAAGGATGGCTCGGCAACACCGTCTACGGTAATGTAATATTCGCCGCTCTCATTGACGGCGGAGAAATCGGCTTTTAACACTTTTTCGCCGGACAGTTCATCATAGGCAGCTACAAGCGACAGAGTGCCCTCATAAGCAACGCTGTTGTCTGAAGTCCGCTTCACCTGGAACGGGGTACCAACCACAGCAGACAGTTCGTTGTAATAACCGCTGACATTGGCATACTTCTCCCCATAGTTCAAATAACCGACCTGATTCACCTTGATCGGAGCGTAGCTAGGTTCCGGGTCAGGGGAAGTCACTTTAATATTGCTGATCCAGAAGGTGATTGGCGTGTTATCGCCGGTGATTTTTAAGAGCTGAATTTTGCCTTCATCGAAGAGAGGTTCACTATCAAAAATTGCGCTCAACGGAATCGATACATGCTGCCACTCGTTCGTCAGAGTAATGTAATCGCTAACATCAACCAGCGCGTCAAGATTGGTCTCCTCGGGATTGGCATCTGTGTCCTTGTAGAAGCCGCCGTTGCCGTCAGAGCGCTCGTGAACGACATCGCGGAAGCCGATCTTGAAGTTCTCGCCGCCTTCTGCGCCGACCACATCAAACTCCAGCCTGCCGTTTGCGGCATAAGCGCTGAAATCGAAGGACTGCCAGCCGTTGGTCGTTAATTGATCGGCCCAATAGTCATTGGTGACAACCTTGCGGGCATCCTTGTCCTGGTATACTTCTTTCGTAACTGTTGAGCCGTAGCCCCAGCCGGTATCCTTAATCTCAATATCCTTGAGCTTGTTCCAATTCTCTCCTCCCGGAGGAAGGTAATTGACCTCTGTTGCCGTGTCTGCGGAAACCAGCGAAGCCGGAACAATCATCGAAAAAGCGGTTGCAAAAGTCATCAGAAAAACAGCTGCTTTTTTGGTGCGATTACTTTTCTTAATCTGCAAAATTGTAACCCCTTTCATTCGTAGTGACAATATCGTAGCAGCAGTATCAGAGAAAATGTACCAAAATAATTAGCTATTTTTTCATATTAAATTTTACATTTGGCGTTAAATTACCGGATCAGAGGGCTTTCAGTAGGCAGCATCTGCCGAAATCCGGTACAAATTAGTGATCAGCAGGGAAGACGGCAAGCTGCCGGAGAGACTTTTTTCACAGAATGATTGCTCACACCGCGAGTAATATGTTAGCATAGCAAGAACGGAAACACCGCTTCACTAATTTCATATATTCACAGGCTATGATTGCTATGGATCACACTATAGCAGGAGCAGCTTCTGGAGAGACTGCGGGTTAACCGCGGCGCCGAAGGGTTCACAATCTCAGGCAAAAGGACAGAAGAGTACCGAGTAATATTCGTCAGGCGGTCCGCATTCCGCAGGGCGAGTCTTATTTGGATATTCTTTCGTACCCGGAGATTGGATGATATCCAATCTTCTTTTTTTTGTTCCAACAAGGCAGTGTACACATTAAGGGGGAAGCAGTATGGCACAGACAGAGTTAAAGAGAGAGCTCGCCAACCGGCATGTCCAGCTGATTGCTATCGGCGGCACCATCGGTACGGGATTGTTCCTGGGATCGGGAAAAGCGATTGAGAAAGCAGGCCCGTCCATCATGATTACGTATTTAATTGTAGGCATCGCGGTATTCTTTGTCATGAGGGCACTGGGGGAGCTGCTGCTCTCTAAGGCGGGCTACCAGTCGTTTACGGATATTGCGGAGGATTACCTGGGGCCGCGGGCGGCGTTCGTCACTGGCTGGACCTACTGGTTCTGCTGGATTATGACGGCGATGGCCGATGTCATTGCAGTCGGCGTCTATGTGCAGTATTGGTTCGACATTCCGCAGTGGGTCCCGGCAGTGATCTGTCTGGTGGTTCTGCTGGCGCTTAACCTGATGACCGTCAAGAATTTCGGGGAGCTGGAATTCTGGTTCGCGCTGATCAAGGTCGTGACGATTCTTGCATTGATTGGTCTGGGCGTGGTGCTTCTGATCATGGGCTTCAAGACGGACGCTGGCTCGGTAACAGTCCGCAATCTGTGGCAGCACGGCGGAGTATTCCCGAACGGGGTGACCGGCTTCCTGTTCTCGTTCCAGATGGTCGTCTTCGCGTATGTAGGCGTGGAGTTGGTGGGGGTGTCGGCAGCAGAAACTGCGGATCCTGAGAAAAATATCCCCTCCGCCATCAACAAAATCCCGCTGCGGATTCTCTTCTTCTATGTCGGCGCGCTCTTCGTCCTGCTGTGCATCAACCCTTGGACACAGCTCAGCCCCGCGGAAAGCCCGTTCGTGCGTACCTTTACACTGGTCGGCATTCCCGTGGCTGCAGGGATCATCAACTTCGTGGTTCTGACCTCAGCCGCATCGGCCTGCAACAGCGGCATGTTCTCGACCAGCCGGATTCTCTATAATCTGAGCCGGAAGGATCAGGCGGCCGCACAGTTCGGCAAGCTGAACAAGAATCATGTGCCGGCCAACTCGCTGTTCGTATCGACGCTGATTATCTCCGCAGGCGCGCTGCTGAGCAAGCTGATTCCGGGGCAGGCGTTCGAGATTGTCACCACCATCAGCGCCATTTGCTTCATCTGGGTGTGGGGCGTTGTCCTGATCAGCCATATCAAGTATAAAAAGACCCGTGCCGACCTGCACGCAGCCTCCAAATTCAAAGCACCACTCACACCGTTTATCAACTATGCGGTATTGGCCTTGTTCGCCGCAATTCTGATTATCATGCTGATCTCCGGCGAGACGCGTCCGGCTGTATTGTGCACGCCAATCTGGTTCATTCTGCTATACGTGCTGTATGCCATCAGAACCCGGAAGCCGAAGAACGTTCAGGAGGCTCCGGTGATTGAAACAAGAGCATAGACAGCGACGATAAAAAGGAGGCTATCCCATATGCCGCAATGGCTGCTTGGGAAGCCTCCTTTCTGCTATTTCAGACATTCACATGGTACCGGCCTCTTGGCACGACCATCGGTGAGCCGGCGATCGGGTCGGGAATGACCGAGCAGTCCAGTCCGAAGATGTCTTTGACGAGCGTGGCCGTAACCACCTCCGCCGGCGTACCTTCAGAGACCAGTCTGCCGTCATGGAGCGCAAAGATATGGTCGGCATACCGGGCCGACAGGTTGATATCATGCAGCACCATAACAATGGTGGTTCCGTGCTTGCGATTCAGGTCGGTGAGCAGATCGAGAATCTCCACCTGATAGGTGATATCGAGAAAGGTTGTCGGCTCATCGAGGAACAGAATATCCGTCTGCTGCGCCAGTGCCATGGCAATCCAGACACGCTGGCGCTGGCCGCCGGAGAGCTCGTCGATGTTGTGGTTGGCGAACTGGGTGATGTTCATGATCTCCATCGCCTCGGCCACGGCTTCATAGTCCTTCTTGGACCAGCCGCCGAGCAGCGACTGATGCGGGAAGCGGCCCCGGCCCACCAGATCGGCGACCGAGATGCCTTCCGGTACAATCGGCGATTGCGGCAGCAGTCCGACGACGCGGGCGAGCTGCTTCGGAGGAATCTTGCTAATCGGCTTGCCGTCGAGCGTAATGGCTCCGGAGACGGGCTTGATCAGCCGGGCCATCGTCTTCAGAAGCGTGGACTTCCCGCAGCCGTTGGAGCCGATGATGACGCTGATTTTGTTGCTGGGAATGACCAGGCTCACGTCTTGAATGACCGGCTTATTGTCATACCCCGCTACGAGTTGTTCCGCTTGAAAAAGATGTGTAGCCGTCATTATAATTCTCCCTTTCGATTCATCCGGATCAGCAGATAGATCAGATACGGCGCCCCGAGCAGTCCGGTAATGACCCCCACAGGGAATCTGTACTCAAAAGCGAACTGTCCGATCAGATCGGACGCCAGCACCAGGTTCACGCCGACCAGTCCGGCCGGAATGACATTCGAGAACCCGGCCCCGGCCAGTCTCTTGGCAATCGGCCCTGCCAGGAAGGATACGAAGGCGATAGGACCGGTAATAGCCGTGGCAATGGCAATCATGATGACGGAGCTGACAATCAGCGCAATCCGGGTCTTGTCGGCATGCACCCCGAGCGAGGTAGCCGCCTGTTCCCCCAGCTCCAGGATGCCGAGATGCTTGCCCATTACGACAACGACGGGGGTCAGAAGCAGCACCGCGATAACCAGCGGCGGAAGCTCCTTCAGATGGGAGCCGTTCAGGCTGCCCGACAGCCAGCGCATGGCGGCGGGAACATCCTGCTCCGCGCTGACCAGCAGCAGATAAGAGATGACGGCGTCAAGCATAGCCTGAATCCCGATGCCGACCAGGATCAGCCGTCCGATGGAGAAGGACCGTCCCCGCGACAGGAAATAAATCAGGGTGACGGTAGCCAGGCCTGCCACCACCGAAGCTACGGACACCATAGCGCCTGAGGCATGCAGCATGGTGATGCAGAAGACGGCAGCCGCACTGGAGCCCGAGGTGATGCCGATGACATTCGGATTCGCCAGCGGATTACGCAGCATCGTCTGGAAGATGTAACCGGCCACCCCGAAGGCGAACCCGGCGAACAGGCCGGCCAGCATTCGTGGCAGACGGATCGTATTTACCGCAAAGGAAACGCCCTTCAGCTGTTCTCCCGACAGCGCCCGGATGACATCCTTCAGCGGATAAATGGTGTTGCCCAGCAGCAGCATGGCGATGCACAGCGCGCAGGCCAGCACGGCAAGGGTTATGGTAACCAGGAGCCAGCGCCGGTGTCTTTGGCGCCGGCCCGTCATTATAATATCAATCGTTTGATTTGTCATAAGGACCGCACTTTCGATCTGATCGCTACGAAGATTAGGATGGGAGCTCCTATGAATGCTGTAACTACACCGACCTCCAGCTCGCCGGGACGGCCGATCAGCCTGCCGCCCACATCGGCCAGTGTCAGAATGACGGCGCCGGAGAGCGCCGACATCGGAATGACGAACCGCAGGTCCGGTCCGAGCAGCAGCCGGATCACATGCGTGGCCAGCAGCCCGATGAAGCCGATGGGACCGGCCAGGGCGGTGGTTGCGCCGCAGAGCAGGACACCGGCCAGTGCGGCAATCATCCGCAGCGTTCCGGTGCGTACGCCGAGACCGGTGGCGACGTCGTCGCCGAGCGCCAGCGCATTCAGCGCCGGAGCGCAGATGAAGCCGACCAGGAGTCCAAGGACCAGAAACGGCAGGAAGGTCGAAATGCTGCTCCAGCTTCCCGCGCCGACGCTGCCCACCTGCCAGAACCGGAACTGGTCCATGACATAGGCACGCGGAATCAGAATCGCGGTAACCAGAGAGGACAGGGCCGCACTGGTGGCCGCCCCCGCCAGGACAAGCTTAATGGGGGTGGCTCCGCCGCGCCCCATGGAGCCTATGCCGAACACGAATAATGCAGTTAAGGCCGCTCCGGCCAGAGCGAGCCAAATATACTGGCTGGCTGAGCTTACATTCAGGAAGGCAATGCCGCATACCACGAACAGAGAGGCGCCGGTATTGACGCCGAGTATGCTCGGATCAGCAATCGGGTTGCGGGTAACGGACTGCATCAGCGCTCCGGACACGCCCAGCGCCGCACCGCAGCATAAGCTGAATACCGTCCGGGAGATCCGCTTGCGGACGACATTCGCTCCGAAGGAGTCTACGTCCGGGTGAAAGAGTCCGTCCATCATCTCCTTCAAGCTGACTGTCCGTGCGCCGAAGATCAGAGAGGCAACAACGCATAAACCCAACAAAACCGCGCCAATCACCACTACTGTGGTGAAATGGCGCGGGAGATGCAGGGCCGGGCGTTTCGTCCCGGAGCCTGTAGTGCTACTCATTGATCTTGTCAGCAGCTCCGCCGATCAATGCCAGGTATTCATCGATGGTGTAAGCGATGGACAGCGGATTCGGCGTTCCGGCTGCAACCAGCGGCGTATCACTGTCGATGAAGGCTACGGAGCCTCTTTCGATGGCCGGGATTTTGCCCAGCAGGGAGTCGGCCTGGAGTGCTTTCAGCAGTTCGTCATTGCCATAGCCAGCGATGATATCGGCATCGTACAGTGCTTCAACGTTCTCGGCGCTCAGGTTCAGCGAGTAGCTGGTAGGATCGGTAATTTGGCTGGTGATGCTTTCCGGATATTCCATGCCCAGCTCGTACAGGAACGAGACACGGGAATCAATAGGTGTGTAAATATGCAGCTGGGACAGATCTTCAGCCGAGAAGTTTACCCACACGACCTTCTTGCCGGCGATTTGCGGGTATTTGCTCAGCTTCTCCTTAACCATGTCCTCAGTGTCTTTGATCAGCTGTTCGCCTTCAGCCTTTAGGCCCATGCCTTCGGCATTCAGCAGAACCTGTTCACGCCAGGTAGTTGTCCAAGGTGAAGTCGGATATGCTACAACCGGAGCGATCTGGCTCAGGGTGTCGTAGTCTTCCTGCGTGATCCCGGAGTATGCGGCCAGAATCACATCCGGATCGGCATCGGAGATGGCTTCGAAATCAAGGCCGTCCGTGTCCTGGAACACGTTCGGGTCGGTTACGCCGAGCTCATCGAGCTTCTCTTTGGTCCAAGGCAGCAATCCGCTGTCGTCCTGAACACCGAAGTTCGCAGCCGAGAAACCTACTGGCACAACGCCCAGAGCGAGTGCAACGTCATGGTTCGCCCATTGGATGGTTACGACACGTTCCGGCTTGCTCTCGATAACAGCTTCACCAAGCGCGCCCTTGATTGTGATCGGGTATTGTACAGCGTTAGCAGCTGGCGCTTCCGTAGCGGGTGCCGTGCTGGCCGCAGGGCTTGCGGTCGGTTCCGGAGATGCAGCATTGTTCGAAGCGGTGTTGTTGTTACCGCAGCCGACCAGCGCAAGTGTGAGTGCGAATGGAACAAGCAATGTCTTGAAAGTAAACCTTCTTGCCGTATTCATGTGTGTGACCCCATCCTTTATGTATTGTATTTGTTGGTATCTCGATTTCTCAGCAAGGTCTCGATAATGATTCTCATTATCGTAAAATATATAGGCTATTGGCCGGGGTGTCAATAAAAAAGTGGTAATTCAATTTGCAGAGATTGCAAAATGAGGCGATTTTCTGAATGTCAAGATCGCCTGCGGCATTTCGCTCCGCCTATCCGGACATAGTATAATGGAAGAGAATTTATAGAAGCTGAATTGGAGAGGAGCCTGCTTAATGGCACAATCATTGCAAGGCAAAGTAGCAATTGTCACCGGAGCGGCAAGAGGAATCGGCAAGGCAACGGCGGTTGCACTGGCCAAGGAAGGCGTACACGTCGGACTATTGGCGAGAACGGAATCCGCACTGAAGGAGCTCGCTGCCGAGCTTCAGGGCTACGGGGTGAAGACGGCCTATGCCACTGCCGATATCGCATCCAAAGAGCAAGTGGACGCTGCGGTTGAAGCGCTCAAGAACGAGCTGGGAGCTGCGGATATTCTCATTAATAACGCAGGCATTGCCACCTTCGGCACCGTGCTGGAGATGGACCCGGAAGAATGGAAGGTCATGATCGATGTCAACGTGATGGGTACATACTATGTCACCCGTGCCGTACTGCCGCAATTAATCGAAAAAAATGCCGGAGATATCATCAACATCTCCTCGACCAATGGCCTGAGCGGCGCAGCGACCTCTAGCGCCTACAGCGCCTCCAAGTTCGCGGTCATCGGCTTCACCGAATCGCTGGCCCAGGAAGTGCGCCGCAACAATATCCGCGTCTCTGCTCTGACGCCAAGCACCATCGCCACCGATCTGGCGCTCGACCTGAACCTGATCAAGGAGAACAACGACTCCAAGTTCGTGCAGCCGGAGGACCTGGCCGAGTTCATCATCGACCAGCTGAAGCTGAATCCGCGTGTCTATGTGAAGACCGCGAGCTTTATTGCGACGAATCCGTTCTAAGGGATGGACAAGCAGGATTGAGAGAAGGCCATCCCGGTAGGGGTGGCCTTGTTTGTTTTTGCGGGGGCCTATCTTTCCGTTACCCGTTACCTTAGGTCCATCACCAACTAATTGGATTTCCGCCACTTATTTTCGCTGAATAGTACGATTATTAAGATCTAGTTGGATTTCGACCACCTAATTCGGGCTATTATCCCTCCGGTGGGCAAAAAGAGGAGAATTAAGTTGCCAATTTCCACTTAGTTCCTCCAAATGTGCTGCATGTACCCTTTTTAAGTGGCGAAAATCCAATTAGTTCTAATACTCCAACCATTCAAGGACCAATCGACGCTTGTGTTAAGCAAGCCAGCTGCACTTTACTAGTACCAATGCGGGGCGAAGACGCCTGCCTACGAAGTATTTCTTGGAGGAGCAGGCTTATTAGCGGTATAGCATGTCCGTTAAGTGTAATACTCCATTATTCGAATTTTCTGCAAAACTGAATAATAAAATTGACTTATGGCTAGGCTTAAGCATATATTCTTATTGTATTTTGCAATAATAGTGCAAAATGGAGGTGGATAGAATGCTCCTTGAATTTAGAGCCAAAAACTTTAAATCCTTCAAAGATGAGTTGGTGTTCTCTATGATCCCTGCACCGAAGCAGAAGGGTCTGGATTACAGTGTATTTAAGAAGAGGATTGGTTCCAAGGAATACAAAGGCTTGAGCTCGGCGGTTATATATGGTCCCAATGCATCGGGAAAGACTAATATCATTGGCGCAATGGACGTTCTGCAGAATATTATCTTAAGAGGACATGTTAGGAATGGAGACAGCAGTTCTAAAGAAAATCCTGCTTCCAGCATTTTAGAGCTGATTCCGAACCGTTTTGCAACCCAGAAGACTCCTGTTGAATTTGGGATTAAATTTATTACAAATAAAATATTGTTCGAGTATAAGCTATCGCTCGACCTCGGGGGCTTTCTTGATGAGGATTATAAGCGAAAGATCATATCCGAGAGCTTGAGCATCAATGAAAAGGTCGTATTTATAAGAGGTACCTCGTTAGAGTTTGGGGATATGGATATTATAGGAGAGCATGCAATTATAGGGTTTGAGGAAAATGAAAAAAGCCTTTTTGCCTTAGCAAGTAACAATTTGAATTCGTCTGAGCTGTTCTTAATGAACGGATTTAAAGTCATGTTCAGTTCGAAAATATCAGAGATGATCAAACGCTGGTTTGAAGACAAATTTATGGTCTTCTGCCGGGCGGATTCCTTGCAATCGGTACCCTTAAGCTCTAAAAAATCCAGGATATATATCAGCGCCAACCTGAATAAAGCAGCCCGGTTATTTGGAGCGAATTCCAATGCTTTGGTGTATCTTGCAAATGACGATGATACAGAGCCCAAGCTGGTATCACTTGTTGGCGGCGATGAAGGGAATATGCCTATACCGGCAGAGATCTATGAGTCGTATGGAACCATCCGCTTTGTTAATATGTTTCCGGTTGTAATGAAAGCATTGGCCAGTGGCGGCACCTTGGTCATTGATGAATTTGACGCTTCCCTGCATCCCATGGCTATTATGAGTATCGTGAATATTTTTCATAATGATGAGATCAACAAGAAGCAGGCCCAGCTTATTTTTAACACTCACAACCCCATTTTCCTGAATTCCAACCTGTTTAGAAGAGATGAAATTAAATTTGTTGAGCGGGATGATAGTACCTTCTCTAGTACTCACTATTCCCTGGCCGACTTTGGCACTTCAGGAGAGAAGGGGGTCAGGAATGGCGGCGACTATATGAAGAATTACTTCATCAACCAATATGGTGCGATTAAAGATATAGACTTTACCTCTGTTTTTGAAAACTTGTTAGAAAGCAGAGGTGAGTCGGACGAAGATGCAGCCGAATAGGAAGGGAAACCGCCAATACTTTTTCACTGTAGAGGGTGAAACTGAGAAATGGTATTTGGATTGGCTTCAAGAGGCAATTAACGCAGATTCAGCCGCTAAGTACACCGTGTCGATAAGAAGCAAAGTGGAGAAAAATCCATTGAAATTCGCAAAGGGTATTTCGATTATAGCCAAACCGAGATTACGCACTGGTTTGACTACGAAAGCCATGAGCTTGTGCATGAAAGAGAATTCAATGAAACCTTAGATCGTCTCAGGCAGGCAAATAGCATCAAAGGCAAACAGATCAAATATCTCTTAGGGTACAGCAATTTAACCTTTGAGCTCTGGATGGTGCTTCATAAAGAAAATTGCAATGCACACACCGAGCACCGTGACCATTATCTGCGAAATGTGAATAGCGCTTTTGGGGAGCGTTTTTCAGAGCTGAGCACTTACAAGGAAGAGAGCAATTTTAAACGGATTCTTAGAAAAATCACACTGGATGATGTGAAGGCGGCAGTAAGACGAGCCAACAGTATCATGCAGCGCAATACGGGGAACGGTCTTCGTCTCCTCGAACACAGAGGGTTCAAATACTATCGGGACAATCCTTCGCTTACAGTACATGAATCCGTGGAAAAAATATTAAAAGAGTGCGGACTAATTTAATATTATAGGTGAATGGAAAAGGCGCCCTCACCGGGGGCGCCTTTTCCATATCATAATTTGATTAGGTTCAGTTGTTCAGGAGCCCGTCAATCCCCACTCCCACCGTCACCCGCCCCCCGCCGGCTGCCGCGTTCTCCAGCGTCAGCGTACCCCCGTGCTGCTGCGCGGCGGATTCGGCGATGTAGAGGCCCATGCCGTGGTGGCGGCCGGAGGTGCGGCTCTGGTCGCCCATGTAGAACTGGGTGGCCGCTTCCCGCAGGTCAGCCGCCGAGAAGCCCGGCCCCGTATCCGTGACCGTGAAATAGACGGAGGTCCCGTCACTCCGGACCTCTAAGGTCACGCTTCCCTGCGGAGGCGTGTGCTCCACGGCGTTGGCGATGACATTGACGATGCCCCGCAGGAGCAGCTCCTTATCCATCGCGATGGATTCGGGCAGCTGCTCCTGCGCGTGGACCTCGGCGGCAATGCTCTTGCCGGTGGACAAGGCCCGTAGCTGGTTCTCCAGCTCGGCGAGGAAATCGCGCAGGCGTACCGGCGCTTTCCGCTGCACGGCGGCGGACTGCAGGCTGGAGAGGCCAATGACCTCCTGCACGAAGGTCTCGATGTCCTCCGCGCTCTGCAGGATGTACCCGTTGTACTCCCGCTGCATCTCGTCCTGGGCCGTCTCCTGCAGCAGCTCGGCATTGCCCCGGATAATGGTCAGCGGGGTCTTAATGTCATGCGCTAGCGCCGAAATCTGCTCCCGGCGCGAGCGCTCCAGCTCCCACTGCCGCATCAGGGAAGCGTGCAGGGCATCCTTCATCTGCTCCAGCGAAGCCAGCACCTCGTCAATCTCGCGGATGCCGCTCGGCTGGACGGTGAACTCCAGGTTCTCGCGCCGGATATTCTCGGTCGCTTCCTGCAGGCCCGCCATCTTCTGCGTCAGCTTCCGGCCGAAGCGGGCGGCCAGCACGGCGGCCAGCAGCAGGATGCCCAGCACAAAAAGCAGGATGCCGAGCACCTCCAGATTGGGCAGGTGGCTGCGCATCCAGGGCGAAGCATACTGCGGCTTTAACGTATAGCGGAACGCCCAGATCTCCTCCCCGTGCCGGAGGGAGGTATAGAAGTACGAATCCGGGCTCTTGTCCTGCTGGAGGTGGCCCCAGGTGTGAGCAGCCTCCTGCGCGCTTAGGCTGCCGGAGAGCAGCCTGCCCTCTGCGGTGAACACGGCATAGTCCGCCAGCTTCGGCGCGAAGCCCGGCGCAAGGCTGCCGCCGGCGGCCAACTGATCCTTGGCCGCCGCGATTTCCTTCTCCGCATAGTTGGCGGGCAGCACCACCTTGAACGAGAACGCAGCCGTGAACAGCCCCAGCAGCAGGACCAGCAGCAGAATCGTCCCGATGCTGAGGAACAGCAGATATTGCAGAAAGAAGGTGCGTAGGCGCATCTTCCGTATTTTTGCTACAGCCTCCACTTGTAACCAATCCCCCAGACCGTTTCGATGGCTTCGATGCCCGCCTTGCTCAGCTTGGCGCGGATGTTCTTGATGTGCTCTGTAATGGCGCTGCTGTCGCTCTCCCCGTCGAACCCGAAGACCGCCTCATACATATGCTCCTTGGAGAAGACCTGTCCGCGGCTCCGCGCCAGGAACTCGCAGATCTCGTACTCGCTCTTGGTCAGCGGCACCTTGCGGCCGTGGGCGAGCAGCTCTTTGCCGGAGAGGTTGAAGTGGACATGCTCCAGATACAGCACATTCCGCCGCTCCCGCGTCTCCCGTCTGAGGTGGGCGTTAATCCGCGCCCGCAGCGCGCCGATCCCGAAGGGCTTCACGATATAATCGTCCGCGCCCAAGCCCAGGCCGTACATCAGATCGCTCTCCAGCGTCTTCGCCGTCAGGAACAGAATCGGGCAATCCACCGCCGCGCGGATCTCCCGGCAGAGCGTAAAGCCGTCGATGCCCGGCATCATCACATCGAGCAGAATCAGGTCATAGGCGCCCAGATCCATCTGGCGCACCTGGGTAGAATCGGAGAGCGTGGTGACCAGATGGCGGTCTGCGCTCAGAGCGCTCTTGATCAGCGCCAGAATGGCGGGTTCGTCGTCGACGGCGAGTATTTTGGCCATATGGATTGAATTCCCCCGGTTTCTAAGTTGTCTGTTTCATTACCGTACAATCACTTACTTGGCATTCTCCCCTGGAACCTCAAAAAACTCATACGAACTAGGCATGTCCTGCTGTCCTAATGTGGTGACTTTCCCGTTTTGGTCGATGAAGCCGTATTCGGCGGAACCGATTTTCCAGAACGTTCTGAAGAATACAACTCTGTCCGATGTGAGCTTCGGCTGTGTCCCTACCTCTTCAACTATTCGGCTGCTGAGGAAGTAAGGGCCTGCGGCGCCTTGATCCCCAAGCTTGGCGATCCATTTTTGTTCCAACCGGCCACCCACGGCTTCCAGATACTCGATCCCGCTGCCTGTGGTCATGAAGACCTGATCCGCCCGCCCTTCAGGAAAATAATACGTATGATCAGGAATAGTAAACTCCTCGATCTGGGTGATCGGCTTCAGGGTGCGAACCGTCGGCAGCTCCAGAGTTGCTTTGCGTGCTGCGGCCAGGTTGTCCGATTGGGTCTTGGCAATCATCTCCGGCGTAGCCTTGACTACGTATACCTCGCGCGTATAAGGGTTCCAGCCTACATAGGCCTCAGCCGCTTCCGCAATAAAACGTAAAGGGACCACCACACGCCCCTGTTTGAGCTGGGAAGCTACGGGTAAATCTACTTTCTTGTTCCCTATGAATGCCGACTTCTGGCCTGCTACGAGTGTGATCGTTTCCTTATCGCGTACTACGGTTACTGTTTTGGTGGAGTTGCTCCAGACCACCTGAATACCCGGAATCGCCTGAATGACCTTCAGAGGAACCATGGTGGTGCCCCGCTCGATAAAAGATAAAGCTGCAACCTCCGTATCCACCGCGTCCTTATTCACTGTGATAGTAATGTCCTGTGAGCTCTTCGCCATGGACGTGCCTGCCATGAACACAACGAACAGTATACTAAGTATAGAACAAGCTGCGAACTTCTTCATTTAAACACCCTCCGTATACAAGATGGTTTATTCTTACATATATTGGACGATGTTTTCTTGAAAAAGTTACGTTCTCCCCCTCACCAAGCCCCAGCTTACCGCCAGACATCAGGCGTCGGCCGAACGGCCCTCCCAGCGCCGGAACCAGAGGCAGGACAGGATGGCTGCCGCTAGCGTTGCTAGAATACACACCAGTATTCCGGTATCCGCCCGCGATACGGCAAGGGGTAGCGGGGTGCCCGCAGCGTGAACGGTCCAGATCGAAATCAGGCGGGCTCCCCAGGCAAAAGGCATATACACCCAGATCCCCTCACCGAGTCCGGTCAGCAGCAGGGCAGCAATCAGACTCCCCACAATGCCGATCCCGATGGACGGCCCCCGGCCAAACCGCAGACTGACGAAGCTGTGCAGCAGATAGAGAAACACGTTACTTCCGAACAGAATTCCTGCACCGCTCCAGTAAAAAGCCATCCCCAAGCCGTCCTCTCCCAGCACATCGCGGAACCCAATTCCGAACAGGACGACGGCCAGCAGGACGGCGCCGAGGCCATAGATCAGCAGGAGCAGCAGCTTGCTGGTGTAGACCTTGACCCGCTGCACGGGGAGCGCCAGCATCCCCTGAAAATGCCCGGCCAGCGCCTCCTGCTCCGCCGTCATCGAGCAGACGAGGGCAATTAAGGTGGGCAAAGCGCAGCCCAGCACCTGAAGATACGCCTGCACCTTGTCGGCGGCGCTCCATGGCGAGTACGAGTAGTACGCCAGGAACACCGCTGCCGCGAGGAGCGGGGCCAGCAGATGGAGGAGCAGGAAGGGCGTGCGCCGGGTTTTGAGCAGGTCGGCCCTTAAGAGACCCAGTAATGAAGCCATCTTACTTCGCCTCCTGCTTGCGGAAGCTCCGGCCCGTCAGGAAGAACAGCAGCCCGAACCAGACGAGCGAGACCAGGACATCCAGCAGGATGGTGTCCGTGCTTCGCCAGCGACTGCCCTCCGGAACCGGAAGCCCGTTCGGCAGAATATGGAGCACCGGGCACATCAGCCGGAACGTAATCGTATAAGGCATGTAATCCCATAGCCCCCCGATGGCAAAAGTGACCACCCCCACAACGTTGCCGACCATATTGATCAGCACCGCAGCGAACAGTCCGAAGCGTGCGGCCAGGAACAGGCACAGCGGAATCTGCCACAGGAACGTCAGGAAGATCAGCAGGCTTCCGGCTGCGCTGTTCATCAGCGGGATCTTGGAGCCGAACAGCCAACCCCCGGACGAGATGCCGAGGAAGAACAGCAGAATGGTGAGCAGGAGCAAGCCGCTAAGGGCGGCAATCTTGGCGGACCAGAGGGTCTGCGGATGGAGCGGCAGCGCCAGCAGGGCGCGGTACTTCAGCTTCTTATCCTTCTGCATCGCGAGCGAGCAGGCCAGTGTCAGTGCACCGGGCAGCAGCAGCGTGTACCACCAGTTATACGACCCGGTCTGAAAATACGGCCCGCCCATCAAGAGGAAGCAGAGCAGCAGCGTGAACAGCGGCGCGATCCAGACCAGCCACGGGATGAAGGTGCGCCGCCACTTCAGGCGTTCCGCGCTAATAAGCCGAAGCACTGGCTTCACCCGCCCTTCGGTTGGCAGCGGCTACCTGCATGAACAAGGCTTCCAGCTCCGCCCCCTGCGGCGCAGCACCCTGATACCCCAGCCGCCCGCCGGCGATAATCCCGATCTGATCGACCACCTGCTCCACCTCGGAGAGAATATGGCTCGACAGAATGACCGTAATCCCTTGCTGCGGGAACGAGCGGATCAGCTCCCGCAGCTCCTGTATCCCAATCGGGTCCAGCCCGTTCGTCGGCTCGTCCAGAATGAGCAGCTTCGGCCGGTTCAGCAGCGCAATCGCGATGCCCAGCCGCTGCTTCATGCCCATGGAGAACTGCCCGGCGCGCTTCTTCCCGGTATGGGCCAGGTCCACCACCGCCAGTGTCTCCGCAATCCGCGATTCCGGCAGCCCCAGCGCCAGCGTCCGCACCTTCAGATTCTCCCGGGCCGTCAGGTTCTCATACAGCGGCGGCGCCTCGATCAGGACGCCGATCTCACTGAGATCCTTCCGGGCCCAGTCATGGCCCTGATACACAATCCGCCCCGAATCCGGCCGCAGCATTCCTGCGATCATCTTCAGCGTCGTCGACTTCCCGGCCCCGTTCGGGCCCAGCAGCCCATAGACCGAGTTCCGGGGCACGGCCAGCGAGACCTGGTCTACCGCCGGTTGTTTCTTGAAGCTCTTATAGAGGTTATCGGTGTGCAAAATCATATCCGACATCTTGTATCATCCCTTTCCACTTAGACAGTGTAAGGGGGAGTTATAAGGGAATTGTAAGGGGGGAGGAGTAGACGAATAAAAATAGATAATCTAATAATCTAGAGCAATTGACGATTTCTTAAAGTAATTTATGACATGTAAATAAAAAGTCCACCCTGGTAAGGGGTGGCTCATCGTCTAAAAAGTATAAGAACTAAAGATAAGGCCTTTTATTAGCGGCCCTCTAAATTTGTATATCTGCGGGTGATTTCCTGGTTTAATGCCTCTGTAAATGCTTCTGTTCTAATATTGTCGCGATTATATGTACCTCCAGTAACGGTAGCAACTAAATCAACGGACCGTCGAAAAACGTCTTTATATTGATGCTCATCCCAAAGAATATTCATTAATTGATTACAATAACGTGCCATGTCATTTGAATTAAAAAATCTCGGCATTTGTTGTGTAATAGCTAATTTTCTAAAAGCCATTAATAGATGGTACCTTGCTGGTTTCAATTCGGTTGAAATAGTTTGACTCCTAAAAAGGTATTCGAGACGATATTGAGAATACGCTGCAACGTAGTACATTTCAAGCTTATGCTCTGGATTAAAGATCTCAGTTCCAATATTTCTAAGTAATAGTTTATAGTTCCTTGAAGTACGATGGGGTAAATCAAGGAAAAATGATGCAAATGATTTAACCAAGGTGGTCATGTTCACAACACGCACTTTTTCTATATCAGGAACTGCATTGTATTGTCTGGATCTGCGTTCATAAAAAAGCTTTTTGTAACCATCAA
This sequence comes from Paenibacillus tepidiphilus, assembly GCF_008635795.1. Taxonomy (GTDB): domain Bacteria; phylum Bacillota; class Bacilli; order Paenibacillales; family Paenibacillaceae; genus Paenibacillus_AQ; species Paenibacillus_AQ tepidiphilus. The sequence goes on from NZ_VWRQ01000015.1 coordinate 174,626, forward strand.
ACGTTGGGAAAAAGACTTCAAGTTTTTTTGGAAAATCGGATAAAGCGAATAACTGATCTTCTGTAACTTCTGTTTGTCGATTTGTAGCTTTAATAATTTGATTTTTGACTTCAGGATCAGTCGTTGCGATAAGTCTAATCGGAACCAGTACACTCTCATTAAGTGATTCTTTGGTTTCATGTAAAACGTAACTTGTTTGACATCCATTAACTATCTGATAATCTTCCACAACAAATCTGTTTCCAGTTGGGTGTAGTCTTTTGGCGACTATAGTAATTCCATTATTCAACAACGGAAAAAGATACTTTTTTGTGTCTTCTTCCAGGGTTTCTTTCATCTCAGTGTTTACCGGATTCCACTCTTGCCAATCACGGACATTATCGTAAAAGATGGATGTGTTCATATCCCCTGTATCATTTTCAATAAGTTTTAAAAACTCTGGAACTGGAACAAAACCCAGGTATGACTGTTCTACTCCATGTATCTCAGGGAATACAGTTCTGTTAATAAATAAAATTTCTTGAGTTATAGAGTTTCTAAGATTTCTATACAACGTCTGCAATCTTTCAGCATCAATACACTCGAATGTTACGCGTCTAAAAAGTCCTAGTTGTCTTAAGTCTTGAGTAACAGAATCTTTACGAACAACGAGGTTAGTATCATTAACCCAACGGCCTGTTGTTGCATAGTAGAGGAAACACTGAGGATTGCCTTTTCTGAAAAGGCGACTGTTAGAGAAGATTTCATTAATGATTTTTATTCTAGCTTTAATTGATTCGTTCTGAGGTAATGCAGGAGTATCCGAAAAAATATCTAAGAGACCGAACCCAAATTGTCCGATTTTCTGAGAATCGAAATTAGTTGATCGTTCGGACTGGACAAACACAAATGAAACATCTAGATAACCATTAGTCTCTGCTAAATCTTCAATTTCTTCTGGTTCAGTAACTAGGCATCCATTAACAATTATCGCAAAACAATCGATTCCGCAATCGTGGCCTGAACCGACAGCGATATCATAGGTGGAGAAAGATTCAGAGTAATGAGTAGCTGTTACTAATGCACCGGTGAAATGTTCAAATGCAGCCTCTTCTGGTAGATTGGCAAGTCCATTTTCATTTATAAATTCTTCTAAAAGATTTTTAGTTATTCGATCCATCTTGAGGGCCTTCTCTCACAGTTATTTCCTTAAATATACATTTGTTAATTGTGAAAAGTAAAGACTCTTTGTATGTATTATTTGTATACCGCAAATACATTAAAGGGTGTGATTTGTTTTTGAATTTATCTTATATTCCATATAAAATTCTTTCACTTAAACGCCCCTCGAACCTCTCTCACAATCCTCTTCATCCGCTCAATCTCTTCTACACTAAGCCCCTGCATAGCCACGGTATACTCATCAACTGCCTCCCGCTGAGCGGCCTCCACCTTATTCGTTTTATCATAACTCTGAAAGAACTCGCTTGGGTGAACCTTCAAAGCATCAATAATCTTCTCTAAAGAATCTATAGAAAAATTACGCTCTCCCCGTTCAACCGATCCTATGTATGCATCATCAAGGTTTGATAGCTCTGCAAGTTGCTGCTGTGTGAGGCCTTTGGCTTTTCGAATGTCCCTGATTCTATCTCCAACCGAGTTGCGTAGTTTTGTCATTATTAATCACCTCTCCTAAAGGTTAGGAGAGTCTAAGTATAATTAGCAGGGTTATAAAGGCGGTAAAAAGTATTGAATTAACTACTTATAAGGAGTATATTTTGTTTATTCTACTACTTCTCAGATATTAGATAAAGTGATTTTTTCTAACTTTACTTTTTATAAGGAGGATTAATGTATGCACCTATCCATCCTCAAATTCCTCGACCCCGACGTTCTTATCGATATGATCGAATTGGCGGAAGCAGCCGAGCAATGGCACAAAATGCTCTATATCACTAATGTCTTAAGGAATTACGCTCAGCGTATTTATGAGGAAAGACAGTATTGCAAGGCTGCAGGTAAGCCCGTTCCTCCAGTGAAGATGGATCAGCCGTTGATTTATTATTTTGGATATAGTGAGCAGATGCGCGGGATGGCTTATATGTACTTGGGTGAATATGAGCAGGCTGTGGACAGCATTTACCGCTATGCCGAGCTAGGCTGGATGGAGGACTTGGGAGAGGAGGGGCAGGCAATCGCCCGTGAATTCAGGTTCATAGCTAAAGTGAATCTATATGCCGTGGGGATTTTGTCTGGGCAGACAGAGCTTGTGAACGACTATGTTCTTGCTCTCCAGTCCTGTCCGCAAGGTATATTGGATGGGCTGACTGTTATTGTACAAGCGGCGCTGCGCTATGGACTGAATGTGGATGGGCATTTGGATCAATTGAATAGTGAGGTAAGGCAGACTCACCAATCGGTGAAGAACAGCGGTGTTCAAATCAAAATCCAGCGGCTACAGGTGCTTATCGCCCAATATAATGAGATGAGGATTCCGTGTATGGATTCCGGATGTTCCAATTAGGACCGTTTGCTTGAAGGCTGATGACCGTACTTTACATTCTACCCTGCTTCATTGACTATTCCCACCACCCATAATATTCTTATTCAAGAAGCATATAACAAGGCCGGAGCGTGGCCGTGAACTGACCATTCAGAGGCATATAACCTTAAGGGATTGCTGCCTCTTTTTTGTGCTTATAGATAGACGCCAGCTTCAGCGGTTCCAGAAGAATCAATGAAATTTAACCTTAGTCTAAGGAGCAATCCCTGTAGATGATTAAAAATTACAAAGGTTCTTTGATCGAACCTCTGAAAGAGAAAGAGTTGCACATCTTTCATGCGAATTCTGATATTGCGGAGTTAATCAAGAGCTTTACCCGCGTTCTGCGCGATGAAGTGCATGGATGTTATTTACTCGGGGGCTTTAGAGGGGCCGGTAAGACTTCGTTTGTCAATTTATGTTGTGTGAGTGTAGGGAACAGAAAGCTGGTTCGTATACAACTAGATTGCAGTAAGCTAGTCAATGTTAGCAATTTCCTGTTTTTCTTCGTGGAAGCACTAGCTGAAGAGACAAGTGGGCTTAAGTTGCCGGCCGCCGTGCATTCGGAGATTCAGACTCTCCGTGAGAAGGTAGCGTTCAAGAGTCTGAACAAAAAAATGCAAATTGCCATCAATAAGGAAATCGGGAATCAATCACAAGAGGAGCTAAGCGCGGAGAAGTTATCTATAAATTTCTCGATGCTAAATAAACTGCTTGGTTTTATAAAAAGCGGGGAGCGCCATGCCAAAACCCGGAATGAAGAGAATCGCTCGCTGGAAAGCTCTGAACTCTTCGAAGTGGAAGCAAGAAACGACGAATTTATACTGATAGAACACTTGTCGAAGGTATTGTGCCACATCAGCGAAGAAGGTTATCAGATTGTTAATGTCATTGATGAGATTGATAAGCAAACCCATACCTTCCTTGAGGATTTGTTCGGCGTGTACAAGAACCTGTTCTTGAACTCACACATGACTACAGTATTTGTGGTGGACCAGAACAAGTATCAGGACATTGTGTTTAGAGAAGAGGTCGATGATAATCTCAGGGTTTATTTCACGGGATGTTTCTATTTGCCGACCTTTGGCTTTGAGGATATTAAGGGCTATATGTACCGGGAGTTTCAAGTCACATCGAAGTGGGAGTGTTTAAAGGCTGCTTACTTGTCTAATGGGGCTATGCGGAAAATCAACACCTACTCCTATATGGATGGATACCAAGACTCTTATCTGCTGCAGAAGGCATCGCTATGGAAAGATATCCTTTCGGAGGCTGAGCGCAAGCTTATCCGACATCACCACCATGCCTATGTAAAGGATAAATTGAAGGTCATCGTAAAGGATACCATTGAAAGATTATTTTACACGGGAAGCATAGAACGCTCTAAATTAACCGATGCGCTTCAGGATAAGTTTCATAAGCATAATCTGCCTGTCGATGCCGTAGACATCATTCGTTGTATGGAACAAATAGCAACAAAGAATCCCAGTCTTATTGTTTTCTACAATGATATCAACGACAAAACCTATATTAAAGTGAATCCAAAGGATAGCATTGAGGCTTACAGAGATTCCGACGGCTCAACAATGACATTTCAATTGAATTCATGGGATATCGAAGACATCAACCGCACGTTTATCAAGAGTCAATCCGATCCTATTCCCATAGTGGAACGGGATACCCAAGGGTTCGAACATTTTATTCGTATCATTGAAACCAATATCCGCAGCATCAAAAACATTATTATCATTAAGAAGTTCTCCAATTGGGGTCAGAGTGAAGTGTATACATATTCGGCCATTCTAATTATGGATAAACCGGTGGGCAATGTGGTTTATGTCGTAGAAGAGTGCAGCTTCTCGTATGAGGGGCCGTTTACCGTTGAGCTATTAACTGATTTTATGTCTAAGCATAAGATTCCCAGGATTGTCATTGAGATGGACGACGAACCGATTCTCGAACATTTGGACTATATTTATGATGAAGTTGATAAAAAAATCTATCCGAGGTAAATAGATGCTAACTTATGTATGGATGATCCTTCAAGCCTTGCTGATTTACTTAACGCTAAGCATGTTATTCTGGGCTATTACACGGATAGTGATATACCTGTTCTATCTGTTGGTTTACAAGCTAGACAGCTGGTTTACCCAATGGTTACATCGCAGACCGTATCTGACCGCTGACAAAGGCATACAACTTCAGATGATGAGAATACATATTCGCTTGGATCAGCTTACGGATACGCTTCTGACGATCCACTACCGGTGGATGAAACGTAAACTTTATTTTCTCCGGATCAATGTTATTAATGCGCTTACGGCACTATTTGCATATCATCTGGCAAGCAACCTGTACGCAGTTATGGAGACATTTCGGGACACTGCACTCGATATTACGACCCTATATCACACAGTTGGCGATAAATTCAACGCTCTAGATGCCTCCAAGAAAAATTATGTTAAAGTGGCTCTGTGTGCGCCGCTGATCTGGTCCGGTTTCGAATATGGTATCTTTCGCATCTTTCATTGGAGTGACCGCATGATCCAGCATATCAGGTTCTTAAGAAGAATAGAGGAGACCATCGGGAGTAACATAACAAGTTTAAAAAGATGGCGCAGGGACCTTATCGTTCAGAAATTAGATGAACTCACAGCAAGTATCGGGTATACCCTTGAGAACGGTGAACTTGTCTCTCAAGATAGGGCTATGCTCCCCAGCAACATATATGAACAAAAAATAGATCAAACCATATTGATTAAAATCAGTGAGGTATTGTCTGAATTTCAGAAGATTCCTCGGCAGTCTCAATTCGATCTGGCATATCTGCATAGATTGCAGCAGAAGATTGAGGAGTTCATCCAGGTAAAGCTATCCGGCGGAATATTCTCATTAACTGAATATGAACAACTTGCGCTGGATAATTCCGGGCTGAGCGAACGCTCACAAAAGTGTGCGGAATACTTTTCAAAGAATAGAAATCAGATCTATAAGCACAAGTTCACGAAAGTGAGGGTGATAAGACAAGAAGTGCTTCAAAGGCTTGAATACTATGAGGAAATGGCGTTGCAATATACCAAGCAATATGAAGAGCATTTAAATAGCTATTATTTCAGTTTACTGGAGAACCGGTGCAGGATAGAATTTCTCTTTTCCCGGTTACGGCGAGAATTATATCCTTCGTATTTCATTGGCGATATCATCAATGTGCTGAGGTATGTCATAAGTAGATACCTGAGAATACTTGCTGTACTGATTGTTTGATCAGAAGCTTATTAAGGGCTGCAACCTCAACGATCTCGGCTAATAATATTTCGAACGAATCCATACAAGAACACCATAATACCAACTACGAGAAAGGGGATAACAAAGGCATTATCTTTGGGATCTATCCATGGTTTATTCAAGGTGCCTTGACCCGAAAAGGTTGCTAATCCGTTTGATGATAGTCCGCTACCGATCCAGTTTCCGAAACGATCAATGGTATACAGCACACCAGAGAAGATCACCAATATGGTCCCGATAATCTCGTAAAATCTTCCTTTCATATAAACACTCCTTATATTAAACTTTAACATTTTGCTTAAAGACTGATGGCTGTACTGCATAGCTCGTTCTATCTATAATCAATCCAAAATCCTATAAATAACATAAACTACTAGAAACAGTAACGCACAAGCAACAACGAAGAGACTAATAACACGACTGAATTTGTTTGTTTTACTTTTCAAGAATAAGTTTAGACCCACTCCTATGAGAAGTAGGCATATGAAAATGCTTAATATATCTACAAATACATGCAAAAAGATCACCCCACTATAAATTTGTGTGAAGCACCGCAAAATTACTAAAACTGATCAGAGTATTGGGAAACTTCCCACACTGTGCTGCTTCATGTTAAATACAGACATGCCTATGTATTCTTTACCTGTTGGTCTGGGATAATTGCTGCCTGCCTCCGGCTCACCGGGAATCTCGTAGTACATGGCTTCAATGGAGAATGAACCATCCGTCTCTTCGCCAAGCGGCTTCAGGCTGAGAATTACTCGATTCTGGTCTAGAAAAGACAATCCCGACTCTTCTCTGATCCGATGGTTCTGTATCCATTCTTTTATGGCGTCCATCATTTGCTTTTGTTCCTCTGTATTGTATTGAAATGCAGGGGTCACGGTTCCAAGATCCCGCAAAATGCTTTCAGATTCACGCACATATTGGGGAAATAAATTCTTCAATCCAGCTGCATGCTCCTCTGTGTTCTTTGCCTCTTCCTTAATAACAGCATTTTCGCTTGTGAGTATTTCGACCTCGGAGGTTAATTGCTTGATTATTGCCGCTTGGGAATTTAGCTTGTAACCCATTGCACCTACCGCTATCACAGAAGCGGCAGCGCCAATAATAATCCATTTGTATTTGTTCCACATCTAAGGTTACAACTCCCCTGTAAGTGAGCTAACAATTTGTTAGGGCTAGATGTTAATCCGTGGTTCTTTTCGTACAAAGAATAGAGAACAGATGAACACAATTGCGCTCCCTACACTTATGCCATAATACAAATACAGCATAGTATGAATGGAAGGGAGGCTTGTTCCCGTTGCCAAAAGAAGTCGTACCCCCGTTAGCGGCGTTGTTACTCCCCCAAGTTTAAAGAGAATATCAGGTATCACCTGGATTATACATAGTACGGAGTAGACGATAACCAGCACGAGAACGCCGAACTGTTTGTGCTGACGGTAGCTCTTAATGGCCAGGAGAAGAATAGCTATGATAAGCAAACCGTCAATAAAAAGCGGCCATCTTAATTCTGCGTAAAAATGATAGATTAGCGTGGTGTCCGGCCCGCCTGACAAGTCTCTTGTGAAGTGGGGAATCATACTTCTCCGAAGAATCGGATGTTGAGTTGACGATACGAACAGACATAGTGCATGACACGCAATCATGATCAGAATTTTCGTGTTAATCCATTTCCATCTCTTATCTGCTAACTCTGCCATTTGTTCCGCTCTCATCCCCAGTAATCTCCCAACCATTTGTTGAAGTGCTTGCTTTGTAATCATCATAGTTCTTTCCGCTGTTAATTTCTGTATAAGTGTTTTTGCTAGTGACGAATCTGGTGAAGGGCCGACACCGATTTTTTGTATAAGTCTCGCTGCTTTCTACTGGTTGTTCGAATGAATCCTCCGAACGGGTAGGATTGTTGAGTTGAAATGGAGAAAATAAGTATATCTAAATTAACTATCGAGGTGAGAAAATGGGCAAAGACCAACTCCTTGAAGAGATGAAGCAAGATATGTTGCGTGAAGTTCAGATTGCCGTTAAAGAAATTAAGTTGAATGAATCTGATGAAGTGTGTTATATCTCTCTTCTTGGAACTGACTACGAACCCGTACTTGGATTAATCACTCTTGGTATTAAATCATATCGGGACAAGATGATAAAAGAAGAGCACCCGCAAGCGCTTTGGTATCTGTGGAATTCTGGTGAGATGCCTGTTGAATATCAAGTAGGGCTTGAAAAGGTGCTGCCTTCCTTCATAGAGAAACAGGAAAAATTTGTAGAACTAATTGGAGACAGTGAGTGGGAAGATTATTGGAAAGCTTGTCAAGATGTTCGTTTTGAAGTTGCTTATCAATTAAACTCGTTAGATTGGAGTAGGATTTTGCCTGTCACAACTGATTTTGTTTTATATTCAGATTGGGAAGAACTTGACGTTGAGAATGGCGACTTAGAAAGAAGTATTCCAAAGGAAAAGCTTATAATCCTTAAGGAACTCGGACTAGCTTGATATGCTATATAACGGCAAACATTAATTGAACGACAATAGCGGCAGCAGAAACAACAGGAATATACAGCAATAACCAAGCCCCTCTACACTTACTGTGTGGAGGGGCTTAGCTTTTTACCGAAGCACTTCCTCATAAAGCGGAACCGCCCACTCCGTGATATCAATGGGATACACGTCCTTACCGTCCTTCTTATAGATTAACCGCGCTTCTCCGTTCAGCGGATGGTCGGCGATCAGGTTGAATACTTTGTGCTTGCCATTCTTGGCTTCCGAGAGGTTAAGCTCACGCATGAAGTCCGGCTCAATGCAGAACGCCAGGGATTCTCTGCCGCACACGAACAGGCACATATGAACGGATGGGTCAAGGCTGACTCCGAAGAAATAGTTCTCGGTTCTGGGATTGGAGGCGTGAATTTCGATAACCATGCGGTTGCACTGGTACAGGGCGCCTTTGATATGGTGGAGCTTGTGGCCCTGGAATACGTATTGCTCCAAAGCAGGGATATACTCGTTAACGGATGTTCTCATGTGCAGATCGTTCCTCTCATGGTTCATTTGGATAAGTCGATTGTATACCGGCATTCCTGCTCTTAATTTGTGAAAACGTGTTTTATCAAGAAATGCAAAAACGCAAACGGTAGCGGACCCTAAGCGTTACAATAGGAGTATGAAATGGTGGAGGCTATGCGATGAATTGGAATGAAAAGCCGTTCAAACAAATGGTTCGTATGATGAAGGAGGCTACGGCTGGAGGGAATCACGCCAAGGCGTTCCGGGACAAGGCAGACAATTGCAGGAACGTGAGTGTCTTCTTGCGTGAGGTCATGAATCAGCAGGTATCGCCTGAAGAATTGTCACACATGCAGCTGTATGCCCCCGAATACCCAGATCAAGGGCAGGACCCCCTATATGACCGGATTTACCGGATGATGGACCGGGATCTGGAGGATTTTGCGCGCGGCACGAAGGCCATGCAGGCTTTTGAGGAAGCTTGTGCGCTTCTTAAGAAGGGGATAGAAAGCAACACCAAGGGATTATTCCATGATCTGAACAAAAGGGAGATCGCCATCCGGCAGATGGACGAGGAACTGGCCAGGATCAAGGCTCAAGTCGGACTTTTGAAGAAGAGTAAGCGCAAACCAGCCAAGCAATCGGTGAGTACGGAAGGAGGTAACGCTGGCGTGAATGTGACCAATGTAATGAAGGAAATCTTTGAGCTGCTTGACCGGCTGGAGCAGGCGAATGAGGCCGTACCGGATAACGTCGAGGACTCAATTTGGGATGAGGATTGTGAGAAGCTGATCGCTGTGGGGAATAGGGAGTATTTTGTGCTGCAAGGGGAAGAAAGAGCGGTGGCCTTTGCGGTGCTGGAGACACCACTTACCCGTGACATACAGCTGATTCGTCTGGGATCGGATTACTGGAGGGATGCGGAGGAGACTTTGGGCTTTAATGATGAAGCCTTTTATGTAGAGTCTTACCCGGATCTGGCTGAAGCTTTGGCTGAAATTCTCAATGCTATTAACTCGGAGGATGATCTGGAGCTGGGCAACGGAGAGGGTGGCCTTGCTCTGCACTATGATACACGCTCATCCTTGAGCGACAAATTCAGTCGGCTGCTATCCGGTGAGGCGGGATAAAAGAGATATAAAGGAGAGTACCCTATGCAACGTTATTACATTGCCGATCCGCATTTCGGACATGCGAACATCATCCATATGACGAAGCGCCCGTTCGCAACCGTTGAGGCTATGGATCAGGCCATGATTGACGCCTGGAACGAGAGAGTAACCGATGAGGACGAGGTGTATATTATCGGTGATTTGATATACCGCTCAAGGTTTACAGCAGGCTATTATTTATCGCAATTGAAGGGGAGCAAGCATTTAATACTGGGCAACCATGATAAGTGGCTGAAGCCCGAGGAGCACCATCATTTTTTTGAAAGCATCAGTCATATCAAGGAATTAACCGATGAGGGAAAATATCTCGTCCTATGCCATTATCCGCTGGCGGAGTGGCCCGGCTTCCACCGGAACAGCCTGCATATCTTCGGCCATATCCACAATACCCGTGAAGGGGATGCCTTTCGTTACTACCAGGGCAATACCCGGATGCTGAATGCCGGTGTGGACATCAATCATTATGCTCCGGTCCGGCTTCAGGAGCTTATAGACAATAATGAGAAATGGCGGAGAGAATGACCTGACAAGTATGACTTACAAGTATGACCTCGGCATTCTCCCCGCATGCTTTCCGTGAACCGCCAGAGCCTCCTCGAGGCGGTCCACCCCATCATCTACAACCTCAAGCTCTGTGAGCATTTCAATCCTCCTCCATTACCCTCACCCCTCCAGCTCTACCACCTTACTCGCAATATTCCGGCAGAACTCGCTGTCATGCTCCACGAACAGGATGGTCGGGGAGTGGGCGAGCAGCAGCTCTTCGATCTGCATGCGGGAGATGACGTCGATGAAGTTGAGCGGTTCGTCCCAGATATGCAGGTGGGCGGGCTCGCAGAGGCTCTTCGCGATCAGGACCTTTTTCTTCTGGCCGCCGCTAAAGGAAGCGATGTCCTTCTCAAACTGCAGGCGCGAGAAGTCGAGCTTGCGCAGAATCGATTTGAACAGGCTCTCGTCAATACCGCTGCTCTGGGCGTAATCCGTCAGGCTGCCTTGCAGGTGCGAGGTGTCCTGGGAGACATAAGAGATGTGCAGCTGGCTGCCGATGCGGAGCGTACCGGAGTATGGAATGTCCTCGCCGCAGATCAGCTTCAGCAGGCTGGATTTGCCGGAGCCGTTCGGACCGGAGAGAGCGATGCGGTCGCCTTGGTTGATGGCGAAGCTCACGCCCTGCGTGACGGTCCGCTCGCCGTAATGGATGGACACGCCGTCCAGCTCGACCATCTGCTGTTTGTGGTAGGGGAGCTGCGAGATCTTCAGGCTTTCCGCGCTCTCGATGTTCTTCAGCAGCCCGGATTTCTCGTCGATGGCGGATTGCTGGCGCTGCTCGATGGATTTGGAGCGCTGCATCATCTTCGCGGCCTTGTGGCCGACATAGCCCTTGTCGAGCTTCGAGCCGGAGTTGCGGGTGCCGTTCTTCGACTTCTCGACCGCGTCCGACCAGTTACTCGTGCGCCCCGCCGCTTCGGACAGCCGCTTGATGTCCTTCTTCAGATGCTCGTTCTGGGCCAGCTCCAGATTGTCGCGCCGCTCCTTGTTCTCCCACCAGTCGGAGAAGTTGCCTTTCTGAATCTCGATACTCGTCTTATTGATCGACAAAATATGGTCGGCGCAGCGGTCAAGAAACGCCCGGTCATGCGACACCAGGATGAAGCCGCGCTTCTGGCTCAGGTATTCGCTGACCAGTCTCCGGGCATGGAGGTCCAGGTGGTTGGTCGGCTCGTCGATCAACAGGAAGCTGTTCTCCTTCAGGAACAGGGCAGCCAGTAGCACCTTGGTCTGTTCGCCGCTGGACAGTGACGCAAACGGGCGGTACAGCACGTCTTCGTCCACCTTAAGGAGCGACAGCTCGCGCTGGAGCCGCCAATACTCGTAGTCCGGGTAAATGTCGGCGACGATGTCGAGGGTCATATTCTCCTTGTTCTCCACGGGAAAAGGGAAATAATCGAAGCTTACATCCGTGGAAATCGTTCCGCCGTATTCGTATTTGCCGAGCAGCAGGTTCATGAATGTGGTCTTGCCCCGGCCGTTGCGCCCGGTGAAGCCGAGCTTCCAATTGCTGTCGAGCTGAAAGCTGACGTTCTCGAAGATATTGTCATAGCTGCCGTCATAGGCAAAGGTCAGGTTGGTTACTTGAATCAATGACATAAAGCAATACACCTCCTGTATGCAAAACAAAATGAGCCGCAAGAAAGTTACCTTTCCCGCAGCTCATTCCCTACAGCAAACACGGACCCGTTGCCGGGCCGGTTAAGGGTATATTTCATGAGTGAGGAGAATAAAGTAACCTTCTTGCCGGGACGTATTAAAGAATCCGCGCAGCACCAATAGCCCGCTACATCCTTTAACCATCAGCAAGAAATCCTACATTATTCTCTTCAGCTCCTTCGCGTATAGTCAGCGCCAGTGTAACATACGGGGGAGGTGATTTCAATATTTAGGCAGATTCTTCCGCCGTCGTAATACTTTCGCCCTGTTGGCCCTCCACCCCATGTGGCAAAATAAAACCATCCTTCAGGCTATTGCGGTCCTTCCTTCTACTCAAACTGGCTATTAGGGCCGCAGCTTTCCTGAAGGTGTTTACTTCAGAGAGGAGGCGTCCAGGCTATCGTATTCCTTCCTTTTACTTGAATTTAAATCATTAGGGATACGGCTTTCCTGGACACTTTACTATGAACATGAATTCCATTTATGTGCGAAGAGCGAGCAAGATTATAGTTGGTCAGGCAGAATCAGCCGGCCGGCTCCCGGATGGCTATGTAGCGGCGGCGCTGCGGAACATCGAGGCGCTGGGCTTCATGCTCTCGCCGGCATTGCTCCGCGCGGTGCGCGAACTGCCGCGCGAGAAGTTCGAAGCGCTGCATCAGCAACTGATCGCTGATCTGCGGGTGCGGGTCGGAGCGCATGTGAAGTATGCGCTGATGTATCCGGGGTTCCCGGAGCAGGTCATGCTGGAAGACGAGGCCATTCTGTATTTGAACGCGATTTATCATTATATGACTTTGGATGTTCCGGAGCAGAACTGGCCGGAAAGAGAGCCGTCCGAGGATCAAGTGAAGCTGAAAGTAATCGACCTGGGAAGCCGGGCGGAATTCTGCACGCTGATCTCGCAGCTGATGGCGGCCAAAGGCTCAATCTCAGCTACAGATCAAGATGACATTGACGCCGTGATTGCGGCGATGGACCCGGAAGAGCTGGAAGAGCTGCTGCCGCCTGAGATTCCATTTAAGGAGAACGCGGCATTCATCGCCGGGTCACTGATTAAGCATGACAAGGCTGGACTTGCAGTCATCGGACGGTATTTCAAGACGGCGACGGATGTGCTGCGCCTGGCGGTAGCCTGGTCGGACGGCGATGTCAGTCTAGCGGCGGCCACGCGCTTCCGCAAGTTCAAGCGGCGCGAGCGCCGGCTGCTGCTCGGACTGCTGGAGCAGTGCCCGGCCATCACCGGGGATATGCTGCGCTACAAGGACCGCTGGATTCGCCTGGGCGAAATCCTGCATCCTGCGGAGTATCAGGCGCGGTATATGCGCTGTGCAGAGGCTTTTGATATCCTACGCAATAATAAACCGTTTACGACCTTTAATGGCAAAGTGGAGCTGGCCCTCCAGTACAAACAGGTATGGGAGGCCATGGACCTGTTGATGGAGCGCCCGGGCGAGTTCGCGCGGAGGCTGGATCATCTGCTGCGCTCGGCGGAAGACGAGGAATATGTGGTGCTCGCCTTCGGCGAGGTGGCAGAGCAGGTGGCTACGCCGGTGCTGCTGCAGGTGAAGAACCATTTTGCGCGGCGGCGGGAGCCGCAGGAGCTGCGGGTATTCTTCCCGAAGGGCAACGTTGCCAAAGCCTTTGCCATCCCCGATACGCTGTCGGCAATTAATGAAACAGCCTGTCAGGGCATCGTGGATGTATGCGAGCGGGCGCTGATTGAGCGCTTCTCGGCGCTTCCGCCTTTGGGGAAAGTGTACATCGATGAACGGCTGAAGAACTATCATGTGCCGTTCTCGCAGCGGTCGGCCAGCAAGGCGCTGCATACGCTGGTCCGGGGCAGCCGAATTCCCATGGGCGAGGGTGATACGGTCCGCTTTTTCAACTGGTGGAAAGAAGGTGTGGTTGACGGCGTGCCTACAGGCCGCGTAGATATTGACCTGTCTGCGGTGATGTACGACCATAACTGGCAGTATGTCGAGCATATCTCCTACACCAACCTGCGCTCGTCGCAATATTTGGCGGCCCATAGCGGGGATATCGTGTCGGCGCCGCATGGGGCCTGCGAGTTCATCGACCTGCATATCCCGTCGATCGTGGATTATGGGGGAAGGTATGTGGTGGCTTCGCTGCATTCCTTCACGGAGCAGCCGTACTGCAATCTGCCGGAGTGCTTCGCGGGCTGGATGATGCGGAAGAAGCCGGGCTCCGGGGAGATCTTCGAGCCGAAGACGGTAGCGAACAAGATCGATGTCACCGCCGATACGCAAATCGCCATTCCCGTGATTCTGGACCTGGTGGAGCGCACCGTCATCTGGACTGACCTGTCTCTGACGAAGTACCCGCACTACTACAACAATGTGGAGGGCAATCAGAAGGGCATGGTCCTGATCGGCAAAGCGATGTCATCGCTGCGGAAGCCGGACCTGTACGACCTGTTCCTGCTGCATGCCAAGGCCCGCGGGCAGCTTGCGGAATCCGGGACCCATGCCGATACCGTATTCGCAGTGGACCGGGGAGTCACGCCTTATCAGATCGAGGAGATTATGGCCGAATACATGTAGACCCGCCAGGAGGTGCTGGCGGGTTCTTTTTATAGATATATTTTGATTGAAAGAAGCAAGCGAACGTTCTATAATACTGAATAAGAACACTTGTTTGTGTTGAGGAATAAATTACATATTGATATTGGAAGGTGAATTATTGGATATGAATCCATTTGAGAGCTGTCCAAGATATGAAAGTGATCATTTCGTATTTACCAGAGTTAAAGAAGAAGATGCGAAGGAACTGTTTGAGTGTTATTCCGACCCGATTACCAAAGGTCATATGAATAATGATAATTGCGGCGGCGAATGGGATTGTCACAATATAGATATTGTCAGACAAGGGATTAGGGGATGGAACCAGGAATTTGACGAGGGATTCTTTATCCGGTGGTCTGTAAGTTACAAGCCGCTGAATAGAATCATTGGAACGATTGAATTAGCGCCTATCCCTAATACAACAAGGTTTCTGGATGGTATCTGCCAAACCGGTATTCTGCGAATGGACATCATTTCAAGCCTTGAAATTCAGGCAATCTTCTCAGAGATACTGGGAATGGCAACGGATCATTTATACATAGATTTTGGTATAGAACATATTATTACAAAGGCCCCCAAAGACGATATCCCAAGAATTCAAGCCTTAGAGGATAACCATTTCTCCAGAATTGAGGATAAGAGGGTTATACCTTTTGATGATTATTATCTGAAAAAGAATAGTAACTATTGAACAATTAATGCGCGCCTTTCCGCCACATTCAGCGAATGCCCGTTGATGAGGAGGGTGTGGTTATTTTCCCAATGCGTTTCTACCTGGTTGGCTTTGTCCTCGTAGTAAATGTTTTTCTTCAACCAGAGCGGGCCCTTTAATTCCCCTACCACTCCGAAGGAGCCCATTGCCCCCGAGTCTGTAGCATAGAAGTTAATTGTGTACTTCGCATCCGGGGAGTGGACGGTGGTCAGATGTTCTTTGGCACCCGAGAACACGGCTGTTAACAGCAGAACCAGAGAGAGAATGCCCACGAGAACCGTGGATAGGACTGTGGAGAACCAGCTTCTGAATTTGGCGAACCAAGAGGACTTATCCCGGAAGCCCCGAATGGCTGCAATCAGCACGATGACCGCAAGAATCAGCAGCACGTAGACCGGAGGGGCTATTCTCCATTGGTCATTCCACCGGGCATACAGGGAGTAGCCTATTGCGGCGTACAGGACAAGCACGGACAGGAATGCGGACCAGTTATATTTTCTCATGAACCAATCACCTCGACTTACCCCTAAATATACCAAATCCCACTCTGTAAAAAAAGTTCCAGCCCCAATGAACGATCTTTGGCAGGTATCCGTATTATCTATATATTCGAAAGACGGGCAGGGAGCCCGTTGCTGTTACGGTATCGAAAGGGGCGTGAACGGGATGAAGGAAATCCTCAGCATCAGACATTATTCCAAGAGCTATAAGGGCGGCAAGAAGGCGGTAGACGATCTCAATCTGACAGTCGAGCAGGGGGATATTTACGGCTTCATCGGGCATAACGGGGCAGGGAAGACGACAACAATCCGGGCTGTGGTGGGGGTGCTGGATTTCGAAGAGGGCGACATTCAAATTGACGGCATTTCCATCAAGAAAGACCCTGTAGCCTGCAAAAAGGTGACCGCCTACATTCCCGACAACCCGGATCTGTACGACCACCTGACCGGTATTCAGTATCTCAATTTCATTGCTGATCTCTTCGGCGTCTCCAAGCCCGACCGCGAGGCCCGGATTCAGAAATACGGCGACGACTTTCAGATTACGGCCAGCTTTGGGGATCTGATCTCCTCCTATTCACACGGGATGAAGCAGAAGCTGGCGATCATCTCGGCGCTGATCCATCAGCCGAAGCTGCTGGTGCTGGATGAGCCGTTTGTGGGACTGGACCCGCAGGCTGCGCACACACTGAAGACGGTGATGGCTGAGCTGTGCCGGGGCGGGAGCGCGATTTTCTTCTCCACCCATGTACTGGATGTAGCCGAGAAGCTGTGTAATAAGATCGCGATTATCAAAGGGGGCAAGCTGGTCACCCACGGCAGAACCGAAGAGGTTACTGGCGACAACAGTCTCGAAGAAGTGTTCCTGGAGCTGATCAAGCATGATTAATATCTGGAGATTGACTAGAATTCAGCTGCTGTCCTCCTTCGGCCTTAATAAAGCGCTGCACACGCGGGAACGGAAGGAACGGAACAATCTGCTGCTGCTGGGCGCGGCGGTTCTGCTCTGTGTGGTGATGCTGGCGGCCTTCTCTTTCGGCTACAGCTACATGCTGGCGCAGACCCTCGAAGCAATAGGACGGGTGGATCTGCTACTCGCGCTGATGATGGCTGTCACTTCACTGATCGGGTTCTTCACAACGGTGTACAAGGCCGGCGGCGTGTTGTTCGGCTTCAAGGATTATGATCTGGTGATGTCGCTGCCGGTCAAGACCAGTACCGTGGTGGCGAGCAGGGTGCTGCAGCTGTATGCGCTGAATATATTTTTCACGCTGCTGGTGATGGTTCCGGCCGGTGTGGTGTACGCCATGCGAGTGAATCCGGGCTTCTTATACTATCCGTTCTTTCTTCTTACGCTGCTGTGCATCCCGCTGGTGCCGATCATTGGCGCTACGGTGGTTGGTGCGCTCATCAGCTGGGCCGCTTCGCGGTTCAGAGGGAGCCGGACGGTTCAGCTTGTGCTGACCATTGCTTTTGTTATTGCGCTGATGGCCGGGTCGTTCGGGATCAATAACAATGAGCAGGTGCAGGCGCTGGCGGATATGGGGGCGCAGCTGGCCGATTCGGTGTTCCGGCTGTATCCGCTGGCGTCCATGTATGTGGAAGCTGTCTGCTCGTACAAGGCGGGCTCCCTGCTGTTATTTGTAGGCATATCGCTGATGGCGTTCCTGCTGTTTACTTATGTGCTGGGCAGCAGATTCAAGGCGATTCATACCGGGCTGAACACATCTCGTACTGGCGGCAAATACCGGATGAAATCACTGAAGACCTCGACTCCCTTCCGGGCCTTATACGGCAAGGAGCTGCGCCGGTATTTCAGCTCTTCGATTTACGTTATGAACACGGGCATAGGGATGATTATGCTGCTGGTGATGGCGGTGGCACTGCTGTTCGTCAGTGCGGATCAGTTGGGACAGCTAGTGGATGTCCCGCAGCTCGCCGATTATCTGAATACACTGGCCCCGCTGGTGGTTTCGCTCTTCGTCGCTTTAAGCTGCACAACGTCCAGTTCAATATCTATGGAAGGCAAGAATCTGTGGATTCTCCAAAGCTCGCCCGTTCCGGCGCGCACCATCCTGATGAGCAAAATCGCGGTGAATCTCACCGTCACCTTGCCGGTCCTGATTGTCAGCTGGGGGCTGCTGAATGTATCCCTGCGCACCGGATGGGTGGAGAGCCTGCTGCTGCTGGCGATTCCGGCCATCTATGCCTGCTATTCGGCCATGCTGGGGGTGCTGGTTAACCTCAAGCTGCCCAATCTGGAGTGGACCAGTGAGGTGACGGCGATCAAGCAGAGCGCGGCGGTTATTGTCGCGATGCTGATCGGCTTCATCAGTCTGGTCATCCCGTTTGCGGCGGCGCTACTGCTGCCGGGGGTGGACGGCAATCTGCTTCTGGCAGCGATTGGGCTGGTGCTGCTGGCGGTATGCGGCGGGATGTACAGGGTGATCCGGACCCGCGGGGAAAGGATGTTCCGCGGGTTGTAGTGGAGGTGCGGACCGGGCCGAGAACCATTGTATATGCATATGGGGGCATACGCATACTTGCACCGGGCAGAAATGAGACTAATGAGTTGAGTTGTTATTCTCGATTAAGTCAGGTAGAATTTTCCTCAAAAGCTTGGCAGTAATCGCCGAGGGATTGAGGTGGGGAAATGGGATTGAAAGTTGTTGAACTGGCGATTGTATTAAATGAGAATCCGCGCGCTGAACATGCCGATCTTGTTGCATTGCCCTTTATTCCGAGAACAGGCGAGCTGCTGCTATGGAATAGCAAGCTCTATCTGGTGACCAATGTGTTATATGCCTTTAACACAGACCCGGCCGATTACAATTATGACGCTGATCCCAACAGACAGAGTACGGTAGCCCATGATGTATGCTATAAGGTTTTTTTGGAGCCTGCCAGATAAAAGCTTTAGGGCCGCATGGAGGCCGGATGTCCAACCTTTCGTCGCAGCCAAGGCCAATCCTCATCTTTAATTCAAACGTTCATAGCAGATAGTTCGATAATCGCACACTAATTTTACCTTTTTCACGGGTTTCAGCAATCTAATTGGATTATCGCAACTTAATTCGAGCGATCTTGATGTATTTAGATGGCGTAAAATAAGTTGTGTACCAAGATTTGGGGCCTAGTCAGGCAACAAAAAAGTAGGGTATTCTCGGGATTGTTGAAGTCCACCAAGAAA
>NZ_VWRQ01000016.1 GCF_008635795.1 Paenibacillus tepidiphilus
CCAGGAGTGACGAACATCGGAAAGCCGTATGAGGGAAAACCTCACGTACGGTTTGATGAGGAGGGGCTGACTATACACCAGTCCTTTACTCTAGTTATATTCCAGGTACGGGGTAAGTTATGCGCTGTATGCCAGTGACGATCCGAACAGTGAATACTGGTCGCTGCTGGAGGAGGATGTCCGTAGCGGCAGCTCCGAGGTCGAGCACGTGGGACGGATATTCGATCTGCTGGAGGACCGCACCTTTAAATACGAAGATGACAAGGAACTGCCGGAGTACAATATCCACCTATCGGTACGCAACAATGTGCTGGCCTACCCGGCTATGGGGGTAGCGCTAGCGCGAGTGCCAGTGTTCCAGCAGGGCAGCATTCAATTTCAGGATTTTGTGTTTGCGGTCTCGGATGAACAGTTGAAGACCTTTCTCGGCAATGTACGCCGGCGTCAGCGGGAACAGAATATCCGCAAGATCACCGTATTTACGGATAGACGCCATGGCCTCTTCCGTGAGGATGAGCCGATTACCCGCAGGGTAGGCCGGGATGAGGTAGTGCTGGAGTCGTCTGTCAAAAAAGAGATTTACCGCTCGCTCGATCAATTCTTTGCTGCCGACCGCAGCTTCTACAATAAATATGATATTCCCTATAAACGGGGGATTCTGCTCTACGGCCATCCGGGCAACGGCAAGACGACGCTCGTCAAATCCATTGCAGGCAGTGTGCCGGGGCCTGTGGTGTACTGGCAGATCACGGAGTATACGGGCAGCGAATCGGTAAAAGATGTATTCGAGGCGGCTGTCCGCCTGGCCCCGATGGTGCTGGTGATCGAGGATATTGACTCCATGCCACAGGAGGTCCGGTCGTTCTTTCTGAATACGCTGGACGGGGCGACCTCGAAGGAGGGCATATTCCTGATCGGCACCACCAACTATCCGGATAAAATCGATCCGGGTCTGATGAACCGCGCGGGCCGATTCGACCGGTCTTATGAAATCAAGCTGCCCGCTGAAGAGCTGCGGCTGAAGTATTTGCGCCTGCGTGGATTCACAGCTTTTTCCGGAGAGCAGGGAGTAAGCCTGGCCGCAAGACTGACGGACGGCTTCTCGCTGAGCCAGCTTGGCGAGCTGTATGTGTCAGCTGCACTGGAATGGCATGACAGCGGAACAGCGGATGTGGAGACGCTGGTCAGGGGCATGCGCGGCGAGTTGGATAAAGGACGCAAGCAGGAGTGGATGCGGGAGACTCCGGCGTCCATCGGTTTTTTTACCTAGTCAGTAGAACAGTTGTGCCGGCCGGATCTCGGTGGTACTCATTGCCCGACGTATAGGGAACAAGGGAGCCGGAAAGCTCCCTTTGTGTGCTGTCCAAAACTTGCCTCCTCTTCCCGTATAATCGTACAATGGTCTAAATGCTTGGAATTGACGCATTCTATACCGCAAAGGATACAGAACAGGAGCTGAAGCAGATGAAGATTGGAATAGTTTCGGATACACATATGTCAAGCGCCGCCAGAGGATTGCCGCAGGCGCTGCTGGCTGAATTCCGCGATGTGGACCTGATCCTCCATCTGGGCGACTGGGTGTCGCTGGAGGTGTACGAGCTGCTGGCGCAGCTTGCACCGGTGGAAGGTATTGCCGGGAACAACGACGGTGCGGAAATCATCCGCAGGTTCGGTGAGCGCAAGCTGCTGACGCTGGAGGGCGCCCGCATCGGCATGATTCACGGCCATACGCCGTATTCCCGCAAGGGCACGGACGGCAATGCGCTGCTGGCTTTTGAAGGAGAGGCGGTGGACTGCATTCTGTTCGGCCATTCGCATCAGCCATTGGTGCGCAAGGAGAACGGGATTCTGCTGTTCAATCCGGGCTCAGCCACCGACAAGCGCCGCGAGAAACGCTATTCCATCGGATTGATGGACATTGAGCAGGGCAAGGTCAGCGCCCGCCATGTCTTTTATGACTCCAGGGAGTAGAACGGGTCCGGGTGCGGTGCAATTATATAAAAGAAACGGCATTTACTCCATGTCCGGCGCCAGCCTGTATCGCTAGAATAGAGGAAAAAGGCGGTTGCCGGAAAGTGTAGGGGTGTTAGTGATGCTGACCTATCAGGTGGAGCAGGTATTTTCGGAAGCGGTGGAGCAGGCTGTTCCATTGTTTGATGCTTATCGGAGGTATTACAAGCAGGGTTCGGATGTGCCGGGAGCAGAGCGGTTTCTGCGGCAGCGGCTGGAAGCCGGGGAATCGGTTCTCTTCCTCGCTGTAACAGGCGAAGGGCCGGAGAAGCGTGCGGTGGGGCTTGCCCATTTGTATCCCTCATTCTCTTCGGTGACGCTGGAGAAGCTCTGGATTCTCAATGATCTGTTCGTAGCGGAGGAGCAGCGCGGCCAGGGAATCGGAACACTGCTGCTGCAGCGGGTCGAGGCGTTCGCCAGAGAGACGGGGACGAAGGGACTCACCTTGACGACGATGACGGACAATACCGGCGCCCAGCGGCTTTATGAAGCGAACGGATATGTCCGCGACGAGGAATTTGTGACGTATGATTTATTCTACTGAGCTGAACAAGTAAGGAGCATGGATGTGACTAACGGCAATAGAGGCAGCAATGGCAACAATGGCAACAATGGCGGTAATGGTGGTAATGGTGGTAATGGCAACAATGGCGGTAATGGTGGTAATGGTGGTAATGGTGGTAATGGCAATAATGGCAACCATGGCGGTAAGGACAGCAACCACGGCTTTGACGACAGCGGCGTGAAGCTGGCGGTATTTTTTGATCTGGATGATACACTATACGACCATCTGGTGCCGTTTCGGGAGGCAGTGCGCGAGGTACTGGGGCAGGAGGGTAAACATCTGGATGACGAAGAGCTGTTCTACAGGGTGCGGCATCACAGCGATGTGCTGTGGCCGAAATATTTAAACGGTGAGCTGGAGCTGGAGGAGACCCGGGTGCGGCGGCTGGAGCTGGCTTTTGCCGAATTCGGCATAATGCTTACCCGGGGCGAGGCGGAACAAATCCAGGCATCGTATATTGGACGGCAATACGACATCGGCTTTATCGATGGGGTCGAGGAGCTGATCCGTCGGCTGATCTCCCTGGGACATAAGGTCGGCGTGATCACAAACGGTCCGAAAGACCATCAAATGAACAAGCTCCGCGGGCTTGGCGTAGACAAGCTGATTCCGCCGGACATGATCTTTATCTCGGACGCCGTCGGACTGGCGAAGCCGGACCCGGCGATCTTCGCCCATGTGAATCGCGTTACCGGTACGCTCCCGGAGCACTCGCTATACGTGGGAGATACCTGGGCGAATGATGTTGTCGGCGCGCTTTCGGCCGGCTGGCAGGTGTGCTGGTATAATCCGCGCGGCCGCGAGCCGGGCAACACGGGGCATACGCCCAGCCATGTATTCAGGGATTACCGCGAGTTCGGTGGGCTGCCACTGGTTTGAGGGAGAATAAGTGTATTCCGTACAACTAAATCGCCCGGTTTTTGGTTAAAACTACTTATAGATGTATTTCGTACAACTATATTTTCAGTTATAGGCAAAAAATGCGAGTTTCCGTAATTTTAGTTGTATGAAATACAACTAAAGCCTAAATGGAGGCGAAACAGCTGCGTTTAGATGTACAGAATACAACTAAGCTGCAGAGTGAGCTAGTCAGTGGTGTACAGAGCGATGTACAGAAAAACAACTAAGCTGCAGAGTGAGCTAGTCAGTGGTGTACAGAGCGATGTACAGAAAAATAACTAAGCTCCAAAGTGAGCTATTTAGCGGTGTACAGAATACAGTAAGCTCCAGAGTAGCTAGTCAGCGATGTACAGAAAAACAACTAAGCTCCAGAGTGAGCTAGTCAGTGGTGTACAGAAAAACAACTAAGCTCCAAAGTGAGCTATTTAGCGGTGTACAGAATACAGTAAGCTCCAGAGTGAGCTAGTCAGCGATGTACAGAGCGATGTACAAAATACAACTAAGCTCCAGAGTAGCTAGTCAGCACGGCGGCAGTGAATAGCGCGGGTTGCGTGCGGGCTCTGATCCGGGAAGGTATCGTTGCTCTAGAGCTATTCCATAACAAGGGCAACCCCCAAGCTGCAGGTTCCAGCTTGGGGGTTGCCCTTATCTATACATGGTTCATTTCAGACCCGACTTACGGCAGCTCCGCAAAGCTGTAAGTCGGATCGGTCAGCACCAGCCGGTCCTTGATGCCCGAGGTGGCGTAAATCTTGTTGTCGTCGGTGATGAAGAAGGCATCAACCTTCTCCGGGAGGGACTCCAGGTATTTGATGCCGTCTTCGAGCCCCATCAGGAACACACCGGTGGAGAGGGCATCCGCATCCGTGGCGTTCGGGCTCATGATGGTAATGCTCTTCAGGCCGTTCTGCGCAGGGAAGCCTGTGCGCGGGTCCAGAATGTGGTGGTACCGCACGCCATCCTGGATGAAGTAGCGCTCGTACACGCCGGAGGCGTCGATGACTTCATCGGCGATCTTGATCGTGCCGAGCTGGGTGCCGCGGCTCTTGTCCGGGTCCTGCAGGCCGATGTTCCACGGAACCTCGCCCGGCTTGGTGCCCAGCGCAATGATGCTGCTGCCGCCGAGATTGATCATGGCGCTGTTCAGCCCCTGCTCCTTCAGGTAATCGGCGATCCGGTCGGCGGCGTAGCCTTTGCCGATCCCGCCGAGGTCCATGATCATGCCTTCCTTGGCCAGCATGACGGTCTTCGCGGCTTCGTCAATGATAATATCCTTGTAGTTGGTCATGCTTTTGGCCTGGTCGATGTCAGCCTGGGCAGGGACGCTTTCCCCGCCGCTGCCGATGTTCCACAGATCGACCAATGGTCCGATCGTCACATCGAACAGCCCGTCCATCTCTTCGCCGTATTTGATCGACTGCTTGATCAGGTCGAGCGTCTCGTCGGAGACGGCGACAGCCTCCTTGCCTGCGGCCTGGTTGATGGCATAGACTTCACCGTTCTCCTTGGTGCGGCTGAACTCCAGGTCCATCCGCTCCAGCATGGCTGCGATGTCGTCCATATTCTGCTGCTCGGCGGTGTCACCGATAATTTTGATATTAACGACGGTATCGTAAATGTAAAAAGTCTGTGCCAGCGACTTCACGCCGCTCTCTTTGCCGACTTCAGCACTTCCGGCGGTCTCCCCGCTTGATGCGTTACCGCTGCCGCTGTCCTCTTTGCCGGTAAGCTGCCAAATAACAATGACCGCAGCAATAATAAGGACAACCGCTGCCGCCAGGATGAGCGCCATTTTTTTGTTTTTCAATACGTTCCACCATCCATCAAGTAGTTTCGTGATTACATCCTTACTATAATACCCCAGAACGAACAGCCATGGATACTGATTTGGTGACATTTCACGGGAAAAGCATATCCGGCGGCACATTCAGCAGCATTTCCCTCCTTGGCGCAAAGTTGTCTTTCCGGTAGGGACATGTTAAATTGGGGTATGACCGGTTGACTGGTTGACTAAAATTAGAATTCAGTCAACCCAATTTTGACTGTCGGCCAGGAAAGGAGCTTCGGCTATGGCAATCGACCGCAGGTCGCTGATTTTGCAGGCGGCCACACAATCCTTTGTCCAGTTCGGATACAAAGCGACAACGATGGAGCTTGTCTCCAAGATCGCCAATGTGGGCAAAGGGACGATCTATACTTTTTTCAAAACCAAAGAAGAGCTGTTCGCCGAGATTCTGGACCAGGCTTCCCGGGAGCAGATGGCCATCATGAGCCGGGTAGCGCAGGAGGACCGCTCGTTCACCGAGAAAATGCTGAATCTGCTGGATTCCATACTCGATTTCCGTTCCGACCATGAGCTGTTCGTCAAGCTGGCGCAGGAGGTCCGGGACATCGGAACCGCCCAGGCGCTCGAGGGGGTCAAGCGGATTGAGAGCTACGCCCTGGATTACCTGCAGCAGCAGATCGACCGCGCCATTGCCGAAGGTGAAGTCAAGCCCTGTGATTCCAGTGTGGCGGCGTTCATGATGCTACGGATGTATCTGGCGCTTACCACGGAGTGGAACCGTACCCATGAGCCGCTTGATAAGGCGGTTATTAAAGAGCATATGGTGCTGTTTATATCTGGCGGCCTGCTGATGCAGGATGTGGCTGCGGTTAGTGACGGGGAGCTCTCATAAAAAAAGCTCGCAGAATCCTGTATGCACATCATCATCCTTGGACAGGGAGTCCCACTCCAGGCGGAGCGATGCGTGAACAGGCTTCTGCGAGTTTATTTGTATATCTCTGGATACAGCAGTGCTTATGCCGGGTCTTTGACACCCACGCAAGGAATGCTCGAACGCAGGAAGGCGAGCCATCCGATTACGGAGATAAGTCCCATGGCAACGATCAGGACACCCAGTCCGGTGACAATGTTGCCCCAAGGCACGGAAGCGACTGCCATCCCGATGCTGCCAAGGACGGTTGTCATCGTGTTGATAATCGAGGAGACCGAGCCGGTATCCCCTTGCTGCTGCCGGAACAGCAGACTCATGCTGAATGGACGGGTCGCCGTGAAGGCCAGTGACATCCAGACGAACGACAGCAGGAAGAGTGCGGGAGAGTGTCTGCCGATGGTCATGACCAGCAAACCGCTGACTGCCGCGACTGCGAAGCAGGCTGTGGCCAGAATCTTTTTGTTCATCTTGCTGAAGAAGCGGACGTACAGGAACGGCCCCAGAATAGAGACGAGCGCGTTGGCTGCGAAGAAGTAGCTGTATACCTGCTCGCTGAGTCCGAAATAATCAACATAAATGTAGGAAGAGACCGCAATATAGCCCATAAAGGGCAGAGCCAGCAGCGAAAAAATAATTGCCGGGTAGAAGAAGCTGCGGTTACGTGCCACCACGAGCAGCCGTCCCATGGAGCCCAGCAGGGTTCCTTTATACCTGTCGGCCTCAGTCAGCGATTCCTGGTAGAGCAGGGTCAATATCAAATTGAGGATGCCGATGGCGGCGAGTGTCCAGAATGAGCCTCTCCAGGAGGAGAAGGTCAGGATGAATGCACCGATAATCGGAGCAATCATGGGAGCAATGCCGGAAATCGACTGGATGACGGCAAGGATGCTTTCCCGCTTTTTCCCCGCAAAGCAGTCTTTGACCATGGCTACCGATACGGTTGTAACTGCGCCGGCCCCGATCCCCTGAATCGCCCGGGTTATAATCAGAATGTACACATTGGTGGAGAGTGCGCAAGCAATGGTGCTGAGAATATAAATCACATTTCCCGCCATCAGGATCGGCTTGCGGCCGTACTTGTCGCTGAGCGGCCCCCATAAGAGAATTCCCGCCGCATAGAAGATGAAGAACACACTCAAGGTAAGATTGGTAACTGCCGGGTTGCTCTGAAAATACTGACTCATCTTCGGCAGCGCCGGTAAATACAAGTCGGTCGAGAGCGGAATGAACATGTTCATCAGGGCGATAAAAGCAATAATCCCTGTTGAGCCGAGATATTTCTGTTTCGATGCCGGTTGAATTTCCATGGTTTCCTGTTCGTTCAAAGCTTTCGTGCCCCCATAATTATTTGTTTATTTAATAGTTCACAATTATTAACTATAATAGCATAATGAACAGGTCACAGCTTGTCAACAGATCTATTTTAAGGGAAAGGGTGGGGCGAGAGTGGAAGATCAGGAACGAAATAAGGCTGCGCACGGGCTGGCTTCCCTACTGACAGTGATTGACCGCAAGCTGATCCGCCCGCATGAACAGAGAACAAGACATATTGTCAGTCCGCTGGTCATCCATGTGCTGACGATATTAACGGAGAAGGGTTCTGCCACGATGACGGAGCTTGCGCAGGAAATTCAAATTGCCAAGCCGCAGCTGACGCCGATTATCGAGAAGCTCTGTAAAACCGGCGATGTGCGGCGGGAGTACGCTGCCAAGGACCGCAGAATCATTAATATCCATATAACGGAGACTGGGGTGTCCAAGCTTCAGGAACTGCAGGGAACATTGTTTGAGTCCATCAGATCGAAGCTGGAGGGGCTGGATAACCAGGATGTCGCGGATCTTCAGCGTGCGCTGAATGATTTGTACCGTATGATCCATAAAATGTCCTGAGCAGGAGCGGGATGATCCATTGCTAAACCAACCGAAGAAGACGGCCGCCGGAGGCGGACCGTCTTCTTCGGTTGCGGGGAAATCACGGAGGTTAATCCAGCATATACTCGCTATATTTGTTCTTGCGGGGATTAAGTACGAACAGGATGCCGCTGACATAGCCGTTCACGGCGTTGAAGTTGCGCTTCAGCGTGAATTTGACGGTTAAATAGCTCAGCGTCCACAGCAGTGCGGCATAGTTCTTCACGGAAGCCTTGCGCAGATTGAGCAGGTAGTAATGGTTGACGGCGGTTGCCCGCGCCACCCGTCCGGCCTTATCGCGCGAGCTTGGCGATTCATGATGGGTAATCTTCATCTCGGGATTGATTACGAGCTTGCCGTATCTGCTGGCCAGATGGCACATGTAGATATCATCGGCCACCGCGTAGCTGGTCATCCACGGATAAGGCTTCATATCCTGCAGCGCCGAGCGCTTGAAGGACATGTTGCAGCCGTGGAAGAAATCCGTCTCGAATGTCTGCTCCGTCTCGCCCCACAGCAGCAGTGAGCCGGCCAGCGTGCTGGCCGACAACCGTCCGGGGGAAGCGGACATCTGACAGGTCAGGCGCCCGAGCAGCTTGCCGGACCGGCTGCTGGAGAGGCCCTTGGCGATGCCGCCGACGCCGACGATCGCCGGATCGGAAGCGTAAGTATCCAGCATCCGCCGGATATATAGCGGATCATCCAGCTCGGCGTCATCGTCGAAGGTGAGCAGAATCTCGCCGTCGACCAGCTCCAGCGCTTCATAGCGCGACAGCCAGACGCCCGGTCTTGTCTTGCGGTAATACTTCAGTTCGGCATCGGGCATGCCGTCCAGCACTTTACGGAAATAATCGAGCTTGCTGGCCTCAATATCGCCGTCATCAACAATCAGCAGCTCGATGGAGACGTCCTCCAGCTCGGTCTGCCTGGCGATGGATTCGATGCATAGCGTAAGGTCCTGTACGCGGTTGCGGGTGGGAATGACAATCGACACATCATGCATGCCGGGTTGGCTCCTTTCTAAAAGCGCGGTGCTTGCCCGCCTTCCTGATCATCCGAAGTCTCTTTATTACCTTAAGTGTACTTGTTGTTCACTTGAAACGTATATACCACTTTGGTTTACTTTTTTGCAGAATCGCTGTAATTCAATCTGATTAAAGCAGACTTAATCCGCAGAATGATTATTTTGTATATATATGGTAAGGTGGTGACGAAGGGGGCGTGAGATGAGCATGGCTACGTTTGCCATTAGAAATCCCTCAGGAATCGGAACAGTTATAGTGGTGGCTATCAACGGACTGGTTTATGTATGGATTACGGTCGGAATATTGCAGCGTGCAGAGAGTGTATTTTCGTTTGTTTTTTGGCTTGCGGTCTTTGTACTCTACATGATTATACTGGTGGCGGTGGTGTACAGGGCATTACAAGCACCGACAGTGCTGCAGATAGACAACAAACAGATTTCACTAAACGGACGTACCGTTCAGGCAGACGAGGTAAAAGTGCTGCTGATTTCAGGTTATTTCAGGCCTGTGGTCGGAATCAAACCTGTCGGAAGGAGAATCGTTCCCGTGCCGCTGAGCTTCCGCTTTGCGGAAGAGGAGGACCGTGACATCAAGGAAATCGAGCGCTGGGCAGAAGAGAATCGGGTGAAGCTGTCGTATACACCTTTTGTCAAATGGTTATAGAGAACGCATTGGTCCAGCAGCAAGGGAGGTAAGCATGGCATACATACGTTTAATGGTTCTGGTATTGGCGTTTGAAGTGTTCATTACGGTAGTTCTTGGCCTGGGGATTTATTATGGCTTCTCCATTTATCCGTATGCCCAGGCGGCGGCAGCGGGTACGGAGGGGCAATACTTTTTTCATATTACAATTCCGCTGTATATGCCTTCGCTGACGGACTTGAAAGTCCCCTATACCTATCTTCAGCCCGGAGCGGGAATTGAACTGCTCACCATTGTAATTTCGGTTGCGGTGGCGGTCCTGCAGAGCTTTGTGCGGGGGATGTACCTTGGCGGTCTGAAGGGCTGGGCTTTGAAAGGCAAGGCTGTCCCGCTGATCGCGTGCGGCAAGAAGTATTTTATCGATATGATCGCCTGGTCGTTCCTGGTCACAGTATTCGGGTGGGTGACTGTATTCCTGTCTGCTTTCTTTTTCCCGCTGGGACTTGCCCTGATGGTTGTACTCATGCTCTATTCACTGACCCCATACCTGATTGTGCTGCAAAATATTACGTTAACAGA
Source organism: Paenibacillus tepidiphilus (assembly GCF_008635795.1). GTDB lineage: Bacteria > Bacillota > Bacilli > Paenibacillales > Paenibacillaceae > Paenibacillus_AQ > Paenibacillus_AQ tepidiphilus. The sequence continues at coordinate 10,350 of NZ_VWRQ01000016.1, forward strand.
AGCGCTGGCCAAAGCCTCGCGCCTGCTCAGACGCTACTTCAGCTCATTGCTCCCGCTGACCATTCTGGCACTGCTGATTACCTTCCTGGCCAGCATATTCCGGCCGCTGCCGGCTCCCTGGGGATACGCGGTGCCGCTGCTTATCTATGTGAGTGCCGGGACTTGGGTACTTAGCGAGCTGCTGAAGAAGCTGACAGAGAAGCTGCGCCGGGACGGGGAAAAGGTTCCGGGTATGCCTTTTACAGAAGTCCGTCCACGCCGGGGAGCCAGAGCGCTGCTGGTGGTGCTTGTACCTCTGCTGATTACGGCCGGGATCTATGGTGCTACCGGAAGGCATTTAAGCATCTTTGCTTCCGGCAGTACAGAGCAACTTCCCGGCGTCTCCTATCACGCGAATTTCTCGGATGTGTTCTACGCGTCGGATCAGATGTATACCGCTTATGAGTGGGAGGCCGCCCCGTACAGCCTGGCTGTTACGCTGCCGGATTTGTCCGGGGAGCGGAAGCCCCGCGAATTGCAGGGGATCGCGGATATCACGTGGAAAGTGAGAGAGGATTATAACGTTATGCATTCCGGTGCAACGGAAGTCCTGCATAAGAATCGGATCATGTACCGGCTTGTCCGGGAGACGGCCCGTGACGGCAGCGTCTACTATTCCAGCATGGGCGGCTCGGCTGCGATTCTGCCGGGAGGGGAAGAGCCGCGTGAGCCTTTGTCCTTCGAGATGATGGTCAGCGGCGACGGCACCCACATCTATGTACTGCAATATCCGTCACGGTTCGAGTCGGCTCCGGTATTCCGGGCCTCCGAGGACGGCCGGTATCTGATTCCCCTGACCAGCCAGATGAATCCGGATGATTTCCGCATGTATTGGTTCACTGCTGAACATAGCCAGGAGAATGTATTTGAACTGCTCGAAGCCAAGAATAATACCAATTATATTACGACGCTTAACCGGGCTTATCTGGCGCTGGCCTGTGCCATGCAGGAAGGTGACGGGCGGATGGTGGCCGAGCTGCTGCGGACGATGCGGGAAAGCGGTGTTCAAGTGTCTGCGCCCGATTGGAATGCCGATACGTGGACAGACGACTTGCGTGGGCGGTACCAAGGTGCCGGCTTGGAGAGGACCCTCGAGCTGCTGAGCAACGCCGGCATTCAAGGCGCTTACGGATCTGCAGAACTAGCGGATCAAAGCGACGACAATACTGCTGTGTACCGGGTGGAGGTACCTTTTCCGGCTGGGCCGATTACGATCCTTGTCCAAGAATCCAAGGTGAACGGCAAGTTATTGTCTGTAGATATATTGGATGCCGTCAGATGACCATAAATATGGTTAGCCCACAGATGATTGGCTAGTACCCTGGCCGAGTTACATTTTTAGCGGCAGCTCCGGACATGCTTAAGTCTGGGGGTGCCTTTTCTATGTCCAGCTTATCGTTCGGATTGATTGTAATTTTCAGTTTATAACTATATAATAGTAAGTGACTTAAATTCGTTTATTATTTAGGAGGAACTATTATGCGTATAGATGTATGGTCCGATTATGCCTGCCCGTTCTGTTATATTGGAAAAAGACGGCTGGAGCACGCCTTGAGCCAGTTTGCCGGACGTGATCAGGTGGAGGTCGTATTCCGCAGCTTCCAGCTTGACCCGTCGGCACGCACGGATGAGACACGGGACATTCATGATATGCTGGCCGCCAAATATGGCATGACCCGCGACAAAGCCAAGGCAATGAACGCCCAGCTTGCGGAGCAGGCCCAAAGTGTGGGACTGGAATTCAACTTTGATCAGATTGTTTCTACCAATACCTTCGATGCGCACCGGCTGAGCCATTATGCCAAAACGGTGGGTAAAGCGACGGAGATGTCGGAGCGGCTGCTTCGCGCCTACTTCACTGACGGCGTGAATCTCGGAGACCGGCAGGTGCTGCTCTCGCTGGCTGCAGAGCTTGGCCTTGACTCAGCTGAGGTGCTGGCCGTGCTGGACAGCGGCAAATACGCCGATGAGGTGCACGGCGATATTGCCGCGGCGCAGAGCCTGAATGTCACCGGCGTACCGTTCTTTGTCTTTAACAACAAATATGCAATTTCCGGCGCTCAGCCCGGCCCGGTCTTCTCCGAGGTGCTGGACACCGTCTGGGCGGAAGAACAGCAAGCCCCGTCCTTACAGGTGGTTGGCCAGCCAAAGGCAGATACCGCCGGCGGTGAAGGCTGCGACGACGGCTCCTGCAGCATCTGATGCCAGTTGCCTGGCTGATGGCGGCCGCCGGCAGGTAACTGGCCGCTCCCGGTACTCGTACCGAAGCGGATGAGGCTGATTTCTGCCCAATAAGGTCCACTGGTGTCCGTAACGCTAGCTGCTATCAGATTCTGGCCGGAATCGCGCCACAGACCTAAAGCCTCTCCGTCGGCCGAGCCGAACGGAGAGGCTTTTGTCTGTAATCTTGCTAATAGATGAATGACAACTCGGATGCGATTAATGCATCAATCTTAAGATGTTGGCTACCGCCCTGAGCCACCCAACCCGGACTAAGAGCGGGTGCTCCGGTCACCAGACGACAAAGTTGCGCTTATCTGAGCGGATCTCCATAGGCAATATGCCAGTGCAGATGTTTGGAATCCTGATAATTGCCCAGGTTCGTCGATATGCGGCAAGAGCCGTATTGCTCGGTGACTTGTGCGGCTACCTGTTTGATGACTCCGATCAGCTCCAGCAGGAGTTCATTGTCGCTTGCTTCAAGGGTGAGCAGTGAAGAGATATGCTTTTTGGGAATGGCGACAATATGTACCGGATAAAAAGGCCGGGTGTGATGATAGGCCAGTACATTTTCAGTTTCCAGGACTGTGTTAACCTTGGTTTTGCCGTTTAGCACTTCGTCACAATAAAAATCCTCGCTCATGGAACCCTCCCGTTAACTTGTGTTATGCAGCAGTTCAGGAGACTATTCTTCAATAAATTCCTGAGGTGTAACCATAGGGTAACTCTGCTGCTGTTCTGCTACACCCCGCGCATCCGCTGAAGCAGCCAGCGTACGCCTTCTACGATCAGTCCGAGTACGAAGCTTCCGGCGGCAAACATCATAAACGCCAGGAAGCTGGCGAGATCCTCCCATCCGGACATATTCCGGCCCGAATAACGGAACATCGTGTAGAACCCGACAATCAGCCCGGCCGTGGTAATCAGCCAGACCCATTTGCCGCCGAACCAGCCGCAGATATGGACGATTCCCGAGAAGGCGAGCGCAAGCAGGGCGAAACGCCCCAGCAGTGCAAGGTCAAACTCTGCTCCAAGCACCAGAAACCGGTACACCGACAGAATGACCGTAATGATCAGCGCATAAATCAGGTACCATTGAAACCAGCGGTTGTCCTTGGCGGGCGGCATGAAACTTAATATCGATTCCGTTACTTTCATCGTTACACATTCTCCAGTTCTCCGGCGCATTGCAGCAGATTCTCCAGAAGCTCCGGTAAATCCTCCATCTGCGCCTCGTTGATTTGTCGTCCGAAAGGAAGCGTAATGCAGTTGTCGTACATGGCTTCGCCGCCATAATGGAAGCTTAAGATTTGTTTGGGCTGTATCTCCGAACCCCAATATTTGCCCAGAACGGCTTCAATTGCCGGACATTGTACAGCAGCATCGCTAATCTTCTTATAAAAGCGCAGCAGCAGCTTGCAGCCGGGCTGGCTGCCCTCTACCTCCAGAATTTCGTCCCCCAGGTCCTTCACTGAGGCCAGAAGCACGATTTCCGCAGTCACTTTGTCCGCACCATTCAGTCTGAAGGACAGGGTGAATTCACGTGAGAACACTGCCAGATCCAGCACATCGGTACGGCCGGTGACCTCAAGGATCCCGTCGAGATTATCGTAGTCGTAGATTTGGTTCTCCAGCGAGATTTTTAAATTCTCAAATACCGTCGGATGAAACAAAAGCGGCACCTTCCTGTTCCATGTATCAATGTAAGCTTCAATTCTCATTGTACCATGCGTCCCGAGCGAAGGGGAAATGCCTGTCGCTTCCGATATATTGGAAGCAATGATAACCCCTCATTAAGGAGCGATTCAATGCAGGAGAAGGTGATTTTGGCGTATGGGAACCATCGTATCGTTATATACTGCATTCACCGAGCATGGCCTCGGCAGAGATAGCGCCCACTAACACCAGGAGCATCCGATCTGGATAAAAGCTTAAAGCCCCTCCGGCGCGGAGGGGCTTGTGGCGTTTGTGGAAGCCAACTAAGGAGGAGCGCTTCAAGCAACTGCAAGCCGACGTAGACGCTTGAATTACGCGTATCTGCGGATCGTTCCGGCGAGCTGCTCGGCAATATATGCTGTGCCGGCCTCAAGCTGGTTGCGGTCGAACCGCAGCCGCACGAAGCTCTCGTCGGTATCCATCGCTTCGGCGAACAACCCGGAGAGTCCGCGGGCTCTGCGGTCGATTTGCAGCAGGAGCTCTACGCCGTGCTCATCGGGGTAGAACATAATCTCCAGCTCGTCGAGCCGTCCGCGGAATTCGCTCGAAGGGGCGAACTCGAATTCCTGCACGAACGATAGGCCGTTTCTTTTACCGTAATGAGGAGCATGTTCACAGCTGACCTCGCGAAGCCGGAAGCCGAGCTGGGTGACTGCGTCCAGTACCACTGCAGCGTGCGGATGAGGCAGCACCTGAAGGTAATCCTCGTCTTTCGGATCAACGGCTTCCTTAATGTCAAGCCCGGTCTGTATCCATACAGGTGTACGGCCCATCGTCACCGGTGTGACCACAGGCAGGCGGAAGGATACGGGGAATTCGTAGGCCTTCTCCGCTTCCACGATGAATCCGGAAGCAAGCAGAAACTTCGCGATCGTTGCTTCCACGTTGCTCTTGGAGTCATTGTGCTCCCGGATATAACGGGTCTTGACGAAGGCGTAGACATCATCAACCTTCTGGTCGACGCGTCCGCCCTGAATGCGGACGATTCCGCTGAGTGTATCTCCTGCCTGCACCGTGTCCTGATGGAGCATGAGATTGACTTCGGCGGCGCCGATGCCGGCGCTCGCGAGCATTCTTTTGAACATGGACATTTCTGTGAACTCCTCCTTATGGATAATAATTCTGATACGCCGGGACCCTGAGCTTGGTTTCACCCGGTAATAGAAAATTTTAGAGAAATTTCTGCTTTCGCCGATCCGGCATACCGGTGCTGGAAATGCCGCAGCATGAGGTTATGGCAGAGATGATAGCGGTTTCTTCTATATAGATTGAACTAAAGATTTTCGTGTTGGGATTAGCCATGACGCAAGAAAACCTTTGGACTTCCGGTCGCTTCCCGTCCGTAGATTTCTTGATTTATACCGCTTGTTGCGGTTCCGGCCTCCGACTGATGGCTTTCCGCAGTAAAAGCTGATAGGCGGAGCACGGGCTGTCATCGTTTTAAGCTACTGAAATGCAGATCGTGATTATCCTCCACACAGGTCAAATCAATAAGATAGATGAGGAAGGCCAAGAGCACCCATGACTAAAGGCGACAGCAGCTATTGCTCTTAATGACCTCACTACCCGCTGCTAATTGCAGTTTGTACAACTATATCCACCTAAACAGGCCGTTTCCCGGCTATAGTTGTATTTCGTACATCTATTTTCTTGCTTTAAGGCAGTTTGATCCCCATATGCTGATTTTAGTTGCACAAAGTACATCTATCCTTCAAAGATGGGTGCATATCTAACAAATAGTTGTACGAAATACATTTATCCTTGTTGGATAGGGGGTGCCTATGTCCATCATACCTAAACAGAGCCGGACAGAGCCTGCTGCCAGCGAACTCAACAGCAACTAGCGGTATTCATCTGGAGATCGGGAATGGGCAGCGTATGAAGTCCATAACTTTAATTCACTTTCCGGCCTTATTCAGGCTAATCTTAAATTCAACTTATATATTATATATGCCAATAGGCCAAAACAGACATCCCCCTATTCGGGGAGATGTCTGTTCCGGCGAGTAATTCAAGGCTATTCATAACGTCCCGGTAGGGCAACGGTCTTGTCTGCGGAGACAATCCGGAATGTCTACTCGCTAGCGGGAGCGGTGTACTTCAGGAAGGTACGGGGGATTTCACTGGTGAACGTCAGTAGCTCTCCGCTGACCGGATGAACAAAGGATAACACACGCGCATGCAGCCCGAGACGCCCCACACTCTTGGTGGTTGCACCGTATTTCTTATCTCCGGCAATCGGGTGGCCGATGTCTGACATATGGACGCGGATCTGGTTCTTGCGTCCGGTCTCCAGCCGCACTTCCAGCAGCGAGAAATGGCGGTTGCCTTGCAGCAGCTTATAATGGGTGACTGCATGCTGTCCATCGCCTTCATGAGGGCTGGAGTACATCTTCAGCGTAGAGGTTTCCTTCAGCCAGGAGCTGACCGTTCCCTCGGTCTTCTTCACGGAGCCTTCGACCAGAGCGACATAGACGCGTTCCTTGACGCTGTCCTTCCAGGTCGTCTGCAGCGCCTGCTGGATGGCCTCGCTCTTGGCGAACATCATGAGCCCGGAGGTATCCCGGTCCAGCCGGTGTACGACAAAGATACGGGCTTTCGGATTACTGAGACGTACATGCTCCATCAGCTGGCGGTACGCTGTCGGCTCATTGTCATCCCCGGCGGAGATGGAGAGCAGTCCGGCCTCTTTCTGGATCACGATGATGTCGTCATCCTCATGAATGATGCTCAGGCCATGGAGTTCCTTGGCCGGTGCCGTCTTCTCCTGGTTAATGGCGACCGTCTGACCGGGCTGCAGCGGATAGTTGTGCCGGGTCACGGATTGACCGTTCACCGAGACCTGTCCACGAGCGAGAATGGACTTGACCGAATTGCGTCCGCGGCTGCCCATGACATTCAGCAGAAATGGAAGCAGCTCAGCCGGCTCGGTGACCGGATAGGTTCTTACCGGAGCCGGGGCGGGTCTGCGACCGGGGCCGGCCTGCGGCTTGCCGGTTTTTTTATATGGAGGTTTATTGGGCAGCTTCTTCGGTCTGGCGGCTTGTCCGGGCTTGGCGCCCCGTTTGTCGCCTTTATTCGAATTGCGTTTGTTATCCATGTTAAGCATTCTCCGTCCTGTAGAATTGTACTCCTCAATATACCATGCACACGCCAAAAAAACTATCGGGAGCGCCCGCCCAGGCGGTCACCTCCGTAAATGGTCTATGTCTGCAGGATGACCGTATTCGGGTTAAGCCTGAATGAGCTTTATAGAGGCAGATCAAGCGGCAGGTAACCGTCCGATACATCTGCGGGTGGATGCCAGACTAGGGCCGATGGCAAACATTTGTGCGGGGTTTTTGCGTTCGGGCGGTTGCCGAGCTTCGCGATGCCCGGTAAACTAAAGACAGACAGTCTTAAGGAGTTATGATCGATATGAACATTCAAGCACCTACCATGGAACAGGCGCAGGCGGAGCTGCAGCGGTACTACGGTTATCCGGACTTCCGCGAAGGCCAGAAGAAGATCGTGCAAAACCTGCTGGAGGGCCAAGATACGCTGGGCATCATGCCTACGGGCGGCGGGAAATCGATCTGCTACCAGGTTCCGGCACTGCTGCTGCCGGGGCTGACGCTGGTCGTGTCGCCGCTGATTTCCCTGATGAAGGATCAGGTAGACGCGCTCACAACGGCCGGTATTCCTGCGGCCTATATAAACAGTACACTTAGCGGCAAAGAAGTGAATGAACGCATCCGCGCCGCGCGCCGCGGCGAGCTGAAGCTGCTCTATGTCGCGCCGGAACGGCTGGAGCTGGACTGGTTCCGGCTGGAAATGGCGGGCCTATCCATCTCCTGCGTGGCGGTGGACGAGGCGCACTGCGTGTCGCAGTGGGGCCATGATTTCCGCACCAGCTACCTGGCGGTGGCGCCGTTCGTCGAGGAGCTGCCGCAGCGGCCGATCCTCGCGGCCTTTACGGCCACGGCGACGCCGGAGGTCATGGACGACATGATCCGGCTGCTGCGCCTGCGGGAGCCGGGCGTCTTCATGACCGGACTCGGCCGGGACAACCTGGCGATGTCCGTGCTGCGCGGCGAGAACAAACGCGAGTACGTGCTTGAGTACACGGCCTCGCATGCCCATCAGCCGGGCATCATCTATGCGGCGACCCGCAAAGAGGTCGACGATCTGTACCAGCGGCTGCAGGCCAGCGGCGTCGCCGCCGGGCGTTACCACGCCGGAATGAGCGACCAGGAGCGGGCCGAGAGCCAGGAAGGGTTTCTGTATGACGACATCCGCGTGATGGTCGCGACCAACGCCTTCGGCATGGGGATCGACAAGTCGAACGTCCGGTATGTCATCCATTACAATATGCCGAAGAACATGGAGGCTTATGTACAGGAGGCCGGGCGCGCCGGACGTGACGGCGAGCCGAGCGAATGTATCCTGCTGTTCAGTGCGCAGGATATTATGACCCAGAAGTTCCTGATCGAGCAGAACCCGCAGGATACGGAGCGTAAAGCGAACGAATACCGCAAGCTGCAGCAGATGATCGATTACTGCTATACAACCCGCTGTCTGCGGATTGCGCAGCTGGAGTATTTCGGCGAGGCGCATGGCGATGATACCTGCGGTATTTGCAGCTCCTGCACTGATGAGCGTGAGCTGATTGACATCACCGTGGATGCACAGAAGATCTTCTCCTGCATCCACCGCATGCGCGAGCGCTTTGGCATCGCGCTGGTGGCCTCGGTGCTGAAGGGCTCGCGCAACCAGAAGGTGCTGCAGTACGGCTTCGAATCACTGCCGACGCACGGCGCAATGTCCGGCCGCACCGAGAAGGAGATCACCGAGGTCATCAACGTGCTGATCTCGGAAGGCTACCTGGCCCTCTCCGAAGGCCAGTACCCGGTCGTGCGGCTGCAGCCGCTGGCCGCCGAGGTGCTGCGCGGCCAGCGCGAGGTGCATCAGCGCGTTGTCCGTCCCGCGCGGGGCGGAGCCTCCGGCGGGCGGGACCGCAGCCGCAGCCGCGATTATTCGCCGTCGGCGGTCAACGAGACGGTCTTCGAGCAGCTGCGGCTGATCCGCCGCGAGCTGGCGGGGCGCGAGCATGTGCCGTCGTATATTATTTTTAACGATGCCACCCTGCGCGAGATGAGCGTCGTTTGCCCGCAGACCGAAGCGGAGATGCTGAAGGTAAAGGGCGTTGGTGAGGTCAAATACCGGAAATACGGCAAGCCGTTTCTCGATTTTTTTCAAAATGAACTGTAAAGAGGGTTAAACCACACATGAAGATCATCCTGGCCACCTTAAACGCCAAGTACATCCACACCTCGCTGGCCATCCGTCTTCTGAAGGCGTACAGCGAGCAAGAGTTTCCGGACATCGTGCTGGCGGAGTACACCATCAAAGATCCCGTGATGAACATCGTGTCGGACCTGTTCCAGAAGCGGCCGGATGTCATCGGCTTCTCCTGTTATATATGGAATATCGAAGAGACCCTCAAGCTGGTCGGCATTCTGAAGCAGGTGCTGCCGGAAGTGGCAATTGTGCTGGGCGGACCTGAGGTCTCTTATGAGCCGCTGGCCTTCATGAAGCGTGAGCCGGGCGTTGATTTCATTGTCTGCGGCGACGGGGAGGAGACCTTCCACCATCTGCTGCAGGAGCTGCGGGATGAGCGCAGGTTCCATTATGTGTTCGGTGCCGCTTACCGCAAGGACGGCGAAGTCATCGTCAACCCGCCCCGTCCCAAAAGCGATCTCAACACGCTGCCTACGCCGCACCGTTTTCCCGAGGACCTGCCGGATCTCGGCAAACGGATCGTTTATTTTGAGACCAGCCGGGGGTGCCCGTTCAACTGCCAGTTCTGCCTCTCCAGCATTGAAGTGGGCGTACGCTATTATGATATTGAGCGGGTGAAGTCCGATTTGCTCTACCTGATCGAAGGCGGGGCCAAGGTGATTAAGTTCCTTGACCGCACCTTCAATATCAACCGCAATTACGCGATGGAGATGTTCCAGTTCCTGATTGACAACCATCAGGGCTGTATTTTTCAGTTTGAGATTACGGCGGATATTATGCGTCCCGAAGTGCTGGATTTTCTGGCGGAGAATGCCCCTCCCGGCATCTTCCGTTTCGAGATCGGCGTGCAGTCGACCAACGATGTGACGAACGAGCTCGTCAAGCGCCGCCAGAATTTCGTCAAGCTGTCCCGCACCGTGATGAAGATCAAGGCGAGCGGCAACATTGACCAGCATCTCGATTTGATCGCCGGGCTGCCGATGGAGGATTACGCCACCTTCCGCAAGACTTTTAATGATGTGTTTGTGATGGAGCCGGAGGAGCTGCAGCTGGGCTTCTTAAAAATGCTGCGCGGCACCGGCCTCCGGGCCCAGGCGGCCAAATACGATTACACCTACATGGAGCATGCGCCCTATGAGATTCTCAGCAGCCATGTAATGCCGTTCTCCGATATTATCCGGCTGAAGCGGCTGGAGGATGTGCTGGAGAAATACTGGAACAGCCACCGGCTGGATCATACCGTCAAATACTTGATCCGGCATGTGTTCACCTCGCCGTTTGACTTCTTCCAGGAATTCGGGGACTACTGGGAAGTCCAAGGCTGGCAAAAGATCGGCCACCAGTTGGAGGACCTGTTTACGCGGCTGCTGGCTTTTCTCACGGACCGGGGGACGCCGTCCATGGACATTGTCACCGGGCTGATGAAGCTGGATTATTTCCTGCAGCATAAATTCAAGCCGCGCAAAATCTGGTGGGACTACGTGCTGGACAAGGGCGACTGGTCCAAGCATATGAAGCAAATTGCCGACCGGCCGGAGCTGGTCTCGGCCAAGCTGGCCGCAGCCGGCTACAGCGAACGCGAGCTGCAGAAGTTCGTCATGCTGGAGGTGCTGCCGTTCCGGCTGGAGCCGGTGCTGGCGTCCATCAGCGGGTTGACCGCCGGGGCAGGCGCTGCCGGGTTCGAGCCGGAAGCGCGGGCCGAGGCAGGTGGCGCCACAGCCGGGGCGGAAGCGCTAGTTGAAGCTGGCGGAGGCATAGCTATTTCATCTGAGGCGGATACTTCGCCAACAGATGCAGACCGGGCGCAATTTGATCCGGATTCCGCCGCAGGTCGGACGCTGCTGGTGGTGCTGTACCAGCAAGAGGAGAATCAGCAGGCGCAATACGTTGCGCTGCCGATATAGAAGGGAGTCACAGGAGTATGGGCGGCAAGCTTCCGGTTAGGTTGGCAGGATTCGAGGAGAAATACCGGGAAGACCTGCTGGCCTTCCGCTTGCCTGCGGAGCAGGCGAAGTTTACCGGAATGCCGGAGGAGACGCTGGATGAAGCGCTGAGCAACGCAGGTAAAATTCCGGTAGTCATTCTGGCGGGAGAGCAGCCGGTGGGCTTCTTTGTTCTGCATACGGGCGAGGACATTGCGTCTTTCTATGCCAAGTGGCCGGAAACAGTGCTGCTGCGTGCCTTTCTCGTGGATCAGGCCAGTCAGGGTCAAGGAATCGCCAGGGCGGGGCTGGCGCTGCTGCCCTGCTTTGTCCGTAACCTGCTGCCTGCCGTGCGCGAGATTGTGCTGGCAGTGAATGAACGGAATGACGTCGCGCTTGCGCTTTATGCGCGCGCAGGCTTCCGGGATTACGGCTTGCGGCGAAGCGGTATGAAGGGGCAGCAGAGAATTATGCAATATCCGCTGCAGGATGAGCCTCTTCCGGGTCCTCAAGGATACATGGATCAAGAGGAGGCGTTGCGCCGCCGTCTGATTGGACATTTTAGGCAGAGTCCGCTGCTGATGGAGGTATTCCGCCTTGTCCGTGAATTGGAGCCATATCCGTATTACATCGGGGCAGGCTGTCTTGTACAGACCGTATGGAACGGCCTTTCCGGGCGGCAGCCGGACTACGGAATCGGAGACATCGATATCATTTACTATGACGGGGAAGATTTAAGCTATGAAGCGGAGGACCGGATGATTGCCCGGGGGCGCAAGCTTTTTGCCGATGCTCCTCTACCGGTCGATTTGAAGAATCAGGCCCGCGTCCATCTATGGTACGAGAGGAAATTTGGGGTCCGCCTGGCCCCTTACACGTCTCTGGAAGCCGCCATCGACAGCTGGCCGACAACGGTTACTTCCCTGGGTGTGCGGTGGTCGGGGGAGGATGAGTGGCATATCTATGCGCCCTTCGGCCTGGGGGATCTCTTTGCAATGGAGCTGAGGGCTAACAAAGCGCTGGTGACGGAAGAGGTTTACCGGAACAAAACGGACAAATGGCAGCGGCTGTGGCCGGAGCTGAAAGTGGAGCCTTGGACTCCGGTAGGAGCAGCGCGTTGAATTCAAACTCCTCTGTGCTCGACGCAGATAAAAAGATTGATTAACGCGAAATAGCGGCATGGAGTCCGCCCAGTCCGCAAAAAAATCCGCAGCCCGCGCTGCCTCTCAAGGGCATGCCGGCTGCGGATTTTGTTATGCGCTCTTGCGGAACACGGATGGCACCAATGGTCAGCTCCGGCCGCCCTCGCTTACCCCTGAGAGCAGAGACTCGGCCGGCAGGTGGCGTACCAGCCAGTCGAGCACATCGGCGGTCACCTCATCACGGTTGACTTCGTTCAGCATCTCATGTCTGCCTTCCGGGTACAGCCGGTATTCCACGTCGCCAGCGCCGTGCTTCTTGTAGATCTCGGCCAGACGCAGTACGCCCTGGCCGTTCATGCCTACAGGATCTTTGGCGCCCGAGAAGAGATAGACCGGCTTATCCTTGCAGAGGGCAAGCAGGGTTTCCGAGGTATGGATATCCTGCAGCAGCCGGAAGAAATCCCGGAAGAAACGGGTGGTACAGATTGCGCCGCAGAAGGGATCGGCAATAAAACGGTCAACCTCTTCGGGATCATTGCTGAGCCAGTCGAAGGCGGTGCGGACCGGAGACACGGAGCGGTTATATGCACCGAATACAAGGGCATTTAATAACACACTGCGGTGCAGCTCACCGCGCAGCTTCAGCTGGAGCGAAGCCAGCGCTTCGCCTGTCTTCAGCATGCCGCGCGGACCGTTGGTGCCGCTGAGAATGTAGCCTGCATACACGCGGCCGTCTTCCTCGCACATCAGCTTCTGGGCGAGAAAGGAGCCCATGCTATGTGCGAACAGGAAGATCGGCAGCCCTTCATGCCGGGCACGGGCAGTTTCGGCGAGCTGCAGCATGTTCCGCCGCATCCAGTAGAAGCCGTCTTCTCCGGCGTCGCCAAGCAGACTGACCTGACCGGCCGTCTTGCCGTGGCCGCGGTGGTCATTGGCATAGACGGCGTAGCCGGCCGCAGTAAGCGCCCCTGCAAAACGGGCATACCGCGCTGCCGTCTCGCACATCCCGTGTGCAATCTGCACGATGCCGCGCACCGGCGCGTCCGGTTCCGGCAGCCATTCATAGACATGAATCCGCACGCCAATGGGATCGCTCATCACAAAGCTGGTCTCCTGCATCGCCCGTCCTCCTGAAGCCTTAGAATATTACTGCCATGAGTAGCATATGAAAGCACACGAATCTGCATACCCGCAGGACCGAATAGGAATAAGCCTTACGGCAAATAAGAACGAAGCACGGTGGAATGACCTTCAATGGCATATTCCCCGAGCGTTGCAGGTACCAGATAACATTCGCCTGCGGCATAAGGCTGGGTGCCGCCTTCCCAGGTCAGATGGCCGTTGCCTTCGCAGATGACCAGAATCGTGAAGCTCTCCGGGGTGGTGGCGAGCTTCCATTCGCCGTTCACCAGCCCTTTTTCCACGATAAAATAAGGAGAAGAGGCGATCTGCAGCCACTCTCCGGGAACCGCACCGTCTGTCTTCATGGAAGTCGCTCCGGCGCCTTCATAGGCCGTTACGTTCAACGAATCTTCAATGTGCAGCTCACGCGGCTTGCCGTCCAGACCCGGGCGGTCATAATCGTAAATGCGGTATGTAGTATCCGAGTTCTGCTGGATTTCGGCCACCACTACGCCGGCGCACAGCGCATGAACAGTGCCGGCCGGAATATAAAACGTGTCTCCCGCCTGTACGGTCACTTCCTGGAGCGAATCCATAACCGTTCCGTTCTCCAGTGCTTCCCGAAGGGTGTCCCGCGTTACGCCTTCCTTGAGGCCGTAGATGATTTTGGCGCCGGGCTTGGCATCCAGCACATACCACATTTCGGTCTTGCCCAGCTCGCCTTTGGGGAGGCCGGCGTAATCATCGGTCGGATGAACCTGAACGGACAGGTTGTCATTGCAGTCCAGCAGCTTGATCAGAAGCGGGAAGCGGCCACCGGCTTCGGAAATTCCCTTGCTGCCGAACCATTCGTGCCCGAACTGCTCGCGGATCTGATCCAGGCCCTGGCCGGCCAGCTCACCGTTGACGACCGAGGAAGTACCGTTCGGATGGTCGGCGATCATCCAGCCTTCGCCGATGTGGCCTTCGGGCAGATCGAGGCCGAATTTCTCCAGTGCGCGTCCGCCCCAGACACGCTCTTTAAACTCGGGTTGAAATTTTAAAGGATATGGTTTCGTCATTACAGCATCTTCCTCTCCCAAACATTATTTTTTCTTTTCAACCGCAATTACATACGGAGCGTCCGCACGCTGCAGCTGGCGGTAGACGATGCTTTGGGCCGTCTGCTGCGGCAGTGCAGCCGCCCAGGCTTCCACGGCGGCGGCTTCGCGTTCGCCGCCGGGATGGCCCGGATACAGCACCGCGGTGATGATGCCGCCGGGGCGGAGCACGGACAGCGCGCCATCCAGCGCGGCCAGCGTGCTTTCGGGCTCGGTGATGATGCTCTTGTCGGCATCTGCCGCAGGCAGATAGCCGAGATTGAACATCACCGCTGACACCGTTCCGGGCCAATCGGCCGGAACGGATTCCAGCAGCGCTGCGTGGCTGCGCGCCAGCAGCGTCACGGGCGCCAGCGCCGCGGGCGCTTCCTCGCGCGCCAGGCGCAGGCGCTCTTCGGCCAGGCGCAGCGCCGCCGGCTGGATGTCGAAGCCGCAGACCGCGCCGCGCGGTCCGGCCAGCCGGGCCAGCGCCAGCGTGTCGGCCCCGGTGCCGACGGTGGCGTCAATGGCACGGCCGCCGGCACTGAGGCGCTCGGCGGTCAATTTATGGGCAAAGCTCAAGACCGAGATGAAGCCCATCAGCCCTTCCTCCAGTATTTACCCTGCCAGGTGTCCCGTGCAACGAGCTCGGCGTCGATGGCGTTGAGCACTTCCCATTTCTTAAGGCTCCACATCGGCCCGACGAGCAGGTCACGCGGGGCATCGCCGGTCAGACGGTGCACAATCATCTCCGGCGGCAGAATCTCCAGTGAATCGGCAATCAGCTTCACATATTCGTCCTGCTCCAGGAAGCGCAGCAGTCCGGCCTCGTACTGCTTCACCATCGGCGTCTTGCGCATCAGATGCAGCAGATGAATCTTGATGCCCTGCACGTCCATATTGGCGACGGCCGATACGGTCTCGAGCATCATTTCATGCGTCTCCTGCGGCAGCCCGTGAATAATGTGGGTGCACACGCGGATGCCGTGGCGGCGCAGCTTCGCGACCGCTTCCAGGTAGCACTGCGTATCATGGGCCCGGTTAATCAGCTGGGAGGTGGACTCATGAATCGTCTGCAGGCCCATTTCCACCCACAGATACGTACGCTGATTCAGCTCGGCCAAATATTCAACGACATCATCCGGCAGGCAATCGGGACGGGTGGCGATAGACAGGCCGACCACGCCCGGCTGCTCCAAAATAACCTCATAATATTCGCGCAGTTCCTCCACCGGTGCATAAGTATTGGTATAGGCCTGGAAGTAGCCGATATATTTGGCATTCGGCCATTTGAGATGCTGGCGGTCACGCACCTTGTTGAACTGGGTCACCAGGTCGTCGCGGCGGCTGCCGGCGAAGTCGCCGGAGCCCCGGGCGCTGCAGAACGTGCAGCCGCCTTTGGCGATTGATCCGTCGCGGTTCGGGCAGGTGAAGCCAGCGTCGAGCATGACTTTGAACACCTTGGTGTCCATGTGCTCATGCATTTCGTAATTCCAGGTATGAAACCGTTTGTCCCCCCACAGCAGCGGAGAGGAGTTCTGAAGTAAAGTCATTGTTGCAAGCTCCTTTCCTGATATAAGAACGTTTATTTTATGGGGCTACCCGCTGAATTTCACCCGGCATAATCCTTATATTCTGGCAGAAATCGGCGGCACCCGCTTCGAGGGCATTCCGCAGGTTCCTTTTAACCTACCTATTGTATCAAAAAACAGCGAACAGCGTAACCGCACGGACCCGAAACTGGAAAAAAACAGGCGAAAATTAAGCCGTTTTCACTTGAAATTACTTACACGTTGTGTTATATTTAAATTGTAAAAAAAGCCACGTACCAGCCGATTTTCCCTATATATTGAATTCATACTTTCGTGTCGTCCCGTCCATACTAATTAACAAGAGGTGATCACGATGAATTCTCAAACAGCATATCCAGAGAAGGGTCCTATTGATGTCCAGCTTACCCCCGACGAAGCGCTCGCGCTGACCGGCGTGGAGTTTAACGGCAACCATAAGATCAAGATCGAAGCGCAGCGCAAGATCAGAAACGCATTCGAGAAGAAATTTGATTTTAACACCCCGGCAAGGTAGACTATAGACGTTGAATACATGGACCCCAATTCCAAATACAACACCAGAAATTCTCCGGCATCTCCGTGCCGGAGAATTTCTTTATTTACATCATTTACCTGAGATTTAACGGGTATCCTGCAAAAGTGGCAGCCGAAGGCGTTTCGCTGCCGGATTATTTTGATTTTTGCCGTAAATTGCTTTACTTTTGCGGATAAGTTCGGCACAATATTGCAAGTGAATGTGTGATTTGGACAAAGAGACAAGCGGAGGAATACCTAAATGCGTTTACGCGGAAGAAAAGGAATACGTGAAAGCCTGGAACAGCAGCTGGACCTTGTGGTGCTGGACCCGCGCAGCCTCAAGGGGCAGTGGTCGGAGGTGTTCGGCAACGATCATCCGATCCATGTGGAGTTCGGCATGGGCAAAGGGCAGTTTATCAGCCGGATGAGCTATAAATATCCCGAGATCAATTTTATCGGTGTCGATATGTACGACGAACTGGTCCGACGTGCAGCCGAGAAAGCGCGTGCGGTTTGGGAGCCGGAGGGGCAGACAACCCCGCCCAACCTTAAGGTGGCGCTGGCGAATATCGATTATGCGGAGGAAGTGTTCGCGCCGGGAGAACTGGAACGTATATATTTGAACTTCAGTGACCCCTGGCCCAAGGCGAAGCATGCGCGCCGCCGCCTGACGCATCCGCGTTTTCTTGATAAGTACCGCGGACTGCTCAGTCCGCTGGGTGAGATTCACCTGAAGACGGATTCGCGCAGTCTGTTTGAATTTTCGCTGAACGCCTTTGCCGATTTCGGCCTGCAGATGAAGAATATTTCGCTGGACCTGCATACGGATGGGGTTGTTAATGAGGAACATGTCATGACCGAATACGAGACGAAGTTCTATAATCAAGGGGTTAACATCCACCGCTGCGAGGCCATTGTCGGAGAGGAAGCGCTGCGGAACTATCAGGCCACGCGTCTGGATAAATACCGCCTCTAGTCTTTCCGCCCAGGAGCTGCCCCCGAAGCCAAGAAATGGCTGATTTGGGCAGCTTCTTCGGCGTTTAAGGGGATAATCCCAGGGTCTTTCCGCTAAAGGACTCAGGTGCTGCTATTTCAAGTTTTTGCAATGATTTCGGGACGTAACGGACTTATACCAATAAGCAGAGCAGCGATCCTCCCTAACCGGAGAATCGCTGCTCTGCTTATTTTTATTTAAGTTGGAGGAAACCTGCTTCCGGAACCGCAGACTATCCCTAACCGGTTCTTGCTCTGCTTATTCCAGCATATCAATAATGCTCTGGGCGCTTTGCATCGGATGGTACCGGCCGATGGCCTCAAGGTGCCGCTTGCGCTTGGTCCGGACATCGTCATAGTTATACAGCAGGCGCTTCATCCAGTTATCGACGACCTCAAGCGATGTAATCGGCTCGCCGAATCCCGCGGCGGTAAAATACCGGCAGTTCTCTTCCTCCTGACCCGGCAGAGGATGATAGAAGAGCATAGGCACGCCTTTGGCGAGGCCTTCGCTGCAGGTCATACCGCCGGGCTTGGTGACCAGCAGATCGGAAATCTCCATGAGCCGGTCCACCTCGCGGGTGAAGCCGATCAAAGAGATGTTTTGGTGGTTGTAGCGGGCGTCGCGCCGCATTTCAGCCAGAAGCTCGTCGTTGCGGCCAAGACAAAAGACTAACTGCACCCGGTCGCGCCAACTAAGGAGCGCCTCGTTCACGACCTCGTCGTTCATCAGGCCCCAGCCGCCGCCCATGACAAGCACAGTCGGCAGATCGCGGAGCGCGAATTGCTCCAGAATCTCTTCCCTGCCCGGATGCTCCCAGAAGCTGGGGTGCACCGGCATGCCGGTCACCTGAATTTTGCCGCCGGGTACGCTGCGCTGGCGCAGCTTCGTCTTCACTTCCTGGGTAGAGACCAGATAGCGGTCCACCTCGGGGCTGATCCAGCTGGCGTGGGCATCATAGTCGGTAATCACTGTTACGAGCGGAACCTTCAGGCCGGGGTCCAGCCGTTTCAGGCGGGAAACCACGGCGCTTGGAATAAAATGCGTACAGACGATAATATCGGGCCTTAGCTGCCTCACAATGTTTTGGGTGTGCGTATAAAATATCCGATGCAAGGCAAGCGTGGTAAGACGGTTAAATGATTTCTGGTGCCGGTACACATACCCCATTAGCCTGGGCTGTGAGGTGACTGTCTTCCGGTAAGCCGACACAATGTAAGGGGCCATCTTGGGATTCAGAAAGCTCCCGAGCTCAAGGACCCTGGTTTGAATATGCGGTGATAATTTGCGCAGGCTGCTCGACAGGGCGTATGCCGCCTGCGTATGCCCTGCGCCGAAGCCTTCCGACAGCAATAACACTCTTTTTTTGCGCAATGTATGATTCACCTGTTCCCGAAATGGTATTCGCTTGCCGCCATGGAGCAGCTTAGGCCCAGAAAGCAATGGTACCCGCTGCTACGCCTGTCCCGATGACCGCCCCGGCCAGCACGTCGGAGGGGTAGTGCAGACCAAGATAAATCCGCGAGAACCCGACGGTTGCCGCCAGCGGCAGCAGGATAACGGCCAGGCCGGGATAAGCGGCCATATAGGGGACCGTTGAGGCGAAGATGGCTGTAGTGTGTCCCGAAGGAAACGAATGATCCTTGAGCGGGTTATGAAAGGTGTTGGTTCCGGGCAGGGCCAGGTAGGGCCGCATCCGCGGATACAGCTTCTTGGCGACGGCGACCGGCAGGTGGCTGACCGCCAAGGCCACAAGGGCCTGCAAGCCCACGGTTCGGAGCGGCTGGGGAGAGAATACCCAAATTAATCCATTGATGGAAATCGTGCTTGTAGCTCCGCCTAAATGGGTAAGATAGAAGAGCCAGAAGTTCAAAAAAGGGTGGTGCAGCCGTCCGTTTATCCATTGAAACAGGCGCTGTTCCCAGGCATGCAGTTTTCTGAAAATCCGTATCATATCTTGTCCCTCCGCTAGTCCGGCTATTGATGTCAGGTCGTTTGGCAGCTAAAGATACAGCGCCGCTAAGCTGTCTTTATCATACTTTTATAGGGCAGTCCATTTCAAGGAAAAGCTCCCCTGAAGCGGAAAATGCCTGTTTTGACTTAAGATGCCCCTTCACCGTACAATGATTCAAGCAGCCGGAACCCGTTTAAAGGTATAAGAGTATAAAGGTAAATGCAAAAAATGGAATACTCAACTTTTAAGCGGCATAAATAAAAAACGTTGCGTCTGCCAGTAAAAGGGGAACTCTTGGTCTATGGTAAGGAACGAAGTAAAAAGGGTCAGAGAACGTTTTTAACCAGAGAGAGAAAAGATCAACCACATCCAGGAGTGAAAAGGGGGCATGAACCATCATGACGGACACGTTATTTGTCACACTGCAGGTCATTTTGGCCGCAATCGCAGTCTATCAGTTCTGTTTTTCGCTGTTTGGACTGCACCGGAAAAAGAACAAGCAGCACTTTGCGCCGCAAAAGTCCTTTGCCGTGCTGGTTGCAGCGCACAATGAGGAAGAGGTTGTCGGGGCATTAATGGAGAATCTGAAGCAGCTTAATTATCCGAAAGAGCTGTATGATGTTTTTGTTATCTGCGACAACTGCACGGATAATACAGCGCGCATCGTCCGGGAGCACGGCATGAATGCCTGTGTGCGCACGAACCAGAATCTCCGGGGAAAAGGCTATGCCATTGAGTGGATGCTGAAGGAATTGTGGGCGATGCCGCGCCAGTATGACGCGGTGGTCATGTTCGACGCCGACAATCTGGCGCATACCGAATTTTTGCGGGAAATGAACAACGACCTGTGCTCGGGTGCACGTGTGATTCAGGGCTACATCGACACCAAGAATCCGGAGGATTCCTGGATTACGGCCGCTTACGGCGTATCCTACTGGTACATTAACCGGCTGTGGCAGCTGTCGCGCTACAACCTGAATATGGCCAACTTCCTTGGAGGGACCGGAATGTGCTTCGAGACCCAACTGCTCAAAGAGATGGGCTGGGGGGCGACGAGTCTGGTCGAGGATCTGGAGTTTACGATGCGCAGCGCATCCAAGGGCGTATATCCGCGCTTCAATTATGATGCCAAGGTGTTCGATGAGAAGCCGCTGACCTTCAAGGCTTCCTCGAGACAGCGACTGCGCTGGATGCAGGGCCACTTTACGGTCGCCCGCCGCTATTTCTTCCCGCTCATCTGGCAAAGCATCAAGGAGCGGAGTCTTACCAAATTCGATCTGGCGCTATATGGGGCCAATGTATATATTGTACTCCTGACGTTTCTGATGACGGCGGTGATGTGGGTAGACAGCGCATTATTGGATGGACCGAACATCGCGAACATTTATGGGCATCTGCCTGTGTGGCTCAGCTTCTTTGCCATCGGGGCGAATGTACTGACCTTCCTGCTCGCTATGGCGCTGGAGAAGGTCAGATTCAAGAAGGTCTACCTGTATCTGCTGGCCTTTCCAGTCTACCTGCTCTCCTGGTATCCCATTACGTTCTATGCGTTCTTCACGCAGAACAACAAGCAATGGAGCCATACCAAGCATACGCGCGTAGTGCGGCTTGAAGAGGTACAGAGCAAGCAAGTATAATTTTCCGAAAAAAATGTTGTGAGCTATTGACTCATCCGGCAGCATGTTGTATATTATTCAAGTATGCAAAACATAGGGATTCAAGCAGAAGCACCGGCTTCTCACCTGACTGGCTTTTATGCCGGCTGGTTTTGATCTCAATGCTTTATGAGACTTTTAAGTTCATGAACGTTGATCAAACGGGGTGTCGGGTGTGTACCGGCACCCCTTTTTTATGGAGAACCGTATATTGCCCTAGAAGATCTGGAGGTGGAGAGTTATTAGTAAGGAACATATGATCAATGATGAAATTCGTGCCAAAGAGGTTCGGTTGGTTGGAGCGGAAGGCGAGCAAATCGGAATCAAGCCGATCCGCGAGGCGTTGCAGATGGCGATCGATCTTAATCTGGATTTAGTCAATGTAGCGCCGCAGGCGAAACCGCCAGTGTGCCGCATCATGGATTACGGCAAGTTCCGTTATGAAACGCAGAAGAAAGAAAAAGAAGCGCGCAAGAATCAGAAGGTCGTTGACCTTAAGGAAGTCTGGTTCCGCGCTAACATTGAGGAACATGATTATCAGACCAAGTTCCGCAATGTGATCAAGTTCTTGAACGAAGGCGATAAGGTGAAGTGCTCCGTACGTTTCCGCGGACGTGAGATCACCCATGCCAACATCGGCCAGAAGATTCTGGAACGTGTCAAGAACGAAGTGGCTGATATTTCAGTTGTAGAGCGCCAGCCCAAGCTGGAAGGCCGCAGCATGATTATGATCCTGGCTCCTAAGCCGCAATAAGTTCCGGGACCGGCCGCTTTCCGGCGGACGGACACCGCATAATATTCAAGGAGGAAACACCATGCCTAAGATGAAAACACACAGCAGCCTGAAAGGCCGCTTCAAGATTACCGGATCCGGTAAAGTTCTGCGTTACAAAGCCCACAAAAACCACTTGCTGTCCCACAAGTCCAAACGCGCCAAGCGCGTACTGAACGGCAACCCGGTTATGGCTGCCGGTGACGTAAGACGTTTGAAACAAGGACTTGCTAACTTGAAATAGTTTGATCACACATTTTTGGGAGGTTTATTAATATGGCAAGAGTTAAAGGCGGATTTGTAGTTCGTCGTAGACATAAAAAAGTATTGAAGCTGGCTAAAGGTTACTTCGGTTCGAAACACCGCATTTTCAAAACAGCTAACGAGCAAGTAATGAAGTCGATGGTATACGCATACCGCGACCGTCGTCAAACTAAGCGTAACTTCCGCAAGCTGTGGATCGTACGTATCAACGCCGCTGCACGTCAGAACGGTCTGTCCTACAGCAAGCTTGTACACGGCCTGAAGCTGGCTGGCGTAGAAGTGAACCGCAAAATGCTGGCCGATCTGGCCGTTAACGACCTGAACGCGTTCAACTCTCTGGCTGTAGTAGCCAAAGAAAAGATCAACGCTTAAGCGTCAGCATAAATCGAAAAGCACCGCCTCCACGGATTCCCGTGCGACGGTGCTTTTTTGTGCGGTGATTCTGTTCCGCTAAAGCGTTACAGGCCTTCCCAGTACTTCGTGGTGCTTAGCTGGGCGGCGAGTTTCTTGCTGCTGGTCCGCCGGACCTTGCGCAGCTCGGAGCGCTCCGCGGCGAGTTCGCTGACCAGCTTCTCTTCTTCGGTCTCGGGAAGAACGCCCGGCACGGGTGCTGGAGTGCCGTCTTCATGGACAGCTACGAAGGTCAGGAAGGACGTGGCTGCTACCGAACGGACACCTGTATACAGATTCTCGGCGATAATCTTGACGAACACCTCAATGCTTGTGCGTCCGGTCCAGGAGACGAAGGACTCGAAGCAGACAGAATCCGAGGGACGGATAGGCAGCAGGAAATCGACGGAATCGGTCGATGCTGTCACGACGTTGGTACGGCAATGGCGCATAGCGGAGATGGAGGCTACCTCGTCTATGGTGCTCATCAGCTTGCCGCCGAACAGTGTTTTGTGATTGTTAACATCATTAGGGAAGACGCGGCCGGTCTTAAATACGCGCGATTCGCGGCAATATTTGAAAGCGGTAGCTGCTTGCTGGGAATTAAGTTCATCCATGTTTCCGTACTCACCTTTCATGCATTATGTAAACAATCATGATAATAGAAAAGCTCTTGCTGTGCAATACTAATTGGCAGGAGCTGATTCCCGTCGCAGCTTTTTGGAGTGTTCGTAACATCTACTTCACATACATCTGTCATCATTGTGGCAGAGGAAGCGTTTACTTGCAAAAAAGTGCAAAGATTTATTGACCCAGGGTTATTTCTGTCTGGATTTTAAGGATTTGAACAGTTATAATCTGAACTAATGGTATGTCCAAGCAGATAACAAAGACAGCCAATTTTCGAAGGGGGATTTCGATCAATGAAGAAAGTCTACAAGCTGTCGCTCGTGATGATGCTTGTTTTCACTGTCATTCTGGCAGGCTGCGGAAACAACAATAACACGGCAAATTCCGGCAACAATGCAACTGAAGGTTCCAACGCCGGAACGGCAACCAATGCACCAGCAACAGAAGCTCCGACAGAAGCTCCTAAATCCGATGCCAAGATCGGTCTGGTAACTGACGTAGGCGGCGTTAACGACAAATCGTTTAACCAATCCGCTTGGGAAGCGCTGCAGGCTATTGAGAAAGAAGCCGGAGCGGAAATCAAATACCTGCAAAGTAAATCCAATGCAGACTATGTACCTAACCTTAACCAGTTCGTTAAAGGCGGCTACGATCTGACTTGGGGTATCGGCTTTGACCTTGGCGACGCTCTGAAGGAAGTCGCACTGGCCAATCCGGATGCCAAGCTGGCTATCATCGACAGCGTTGTTGAAGCTCCTAACGTAGAATCCGTAACTTTTGCCGAGAACGAAGGCTCCTTCCTGGTGGGCGTGGTTGCAGGTTTGACCACAAAGACCAACAAAGTCGCTTTCATCGGCGGTATGGAAAGCCCGGTTATCAAGCGCTTTGAAGTTGGCTTCAAGGCTGGCGTAGCAGCTGTTAACCCTGATGCTGAAGTGAAAATCACTTATGCCGGCGCATACGACAAACCGGATATCGGTAAGTCGATGGCAGCTACCCTGTACGGCGAAGGCAACGACATTATCTTCCCTGCTGCAGGCGCAACAGGCAATGGCGTATTCAATGAAGCGAAATCCCGCAACGATGCCGGCGGCACTAAAGTTTGGGTAATCGGTGTAGACAAAGACCAATCCCTGGAATTTGGCGACGATGTAACCCTGACTTCCATGATCAAACGCGTTGACGAAGCGGTTAAGAAAGTATCCCAGCAAGTGGTTGACGGTACATTCCAAGGCGGTACTACTACTGTCCTGAGCTTGAAAGACAACGGTGTAGGTCTGCCTGAGACTTCCAAAGCCAATGTTACTGAAGAAATCCTCGCTAAGGTTGAAGAATTCAAGCAAAAGATCATTTCCGGAGAAGTTACAGTTCCGGCCGAATAATATTGCTACCTATGCTTGTTCTTTCGCTAACAAAGACAAGGCCGGTTTAAGAGCCGGCCTTGTTCCTTGTCAACAGGTGTAAGGTGATGACAGCGGTGCCGCCCTGCAAGGGGCGGTGCATCCGTGTCTATACAGGTATTTAATAAGACTTCTCCGAACGCTGCCGTGAAATACGGGACGGCCCAGCAGTTCCTGCATAGCTATAATCTATATTCTGTGATGAGGGTGATTCCATGAGTGCTGCGGCTCCTGTCGTAGAGTTGAAGCAAATCACAAAACGTTTTCCCGGTATCGTCGCGAACGACTCCATCAGTCTGACACTGCAAAAAGGGGAGATTCATGCACTGCTCGGCGAAAACGGAGCGGGCAAATCGACCTTGATGAATATTGTATTCGGACTTTATCAGCCTGACGAAGGCAGTATTGAAATCAACGGGAAACCGGTTATTATCGATAGCCCCAACAAGGCTATTGAACTTGGCATCGGAATGGTTCACCAGCATTTTAAACTTGTGGATCCTTTTACGGTAACCGAGAACATTGTTCTTGGCATGGAGCCGAAAAAAGGAGTTAAAATCGACTATAAATCCGCGGCGGAACAGGTCCGTAAGCTTTCCGAGCAATATGGCTTGCAGGTTAATCCGAATGCCCGCATTCATGACATTTCGGTAGGCATGCAGCAGCGCGTGGAAATTATGAAGACGCTGTACCGTGGTGCGGATATTCTTATATTTGATGAGCCGACCGCCGTACTGACCCCGCAAGAGATTACCGAATTGATGGCGATTATGAAACGGCTTGTCGCCGAAGGCAAGTCCATTATTCTGATTACGCATAAGCTTAAGGAAATCATGGAGATTTCCGACCGCGTGACAATTATCCGCCGTGGCAAAGTGATCGATACCGTGCAGACGGCCGGAACGAACCCGAACGAGCTGGCCGAGAAGATGGTTGGACGCGGGGTAACCTTCAAGGTGGACAAGCAGCCGCCGCAAGTGCGGGAAGCTGTGCTGAAGCTGGACAATGTTAACAGTAAGAGCAAGGAAGGCGTCAATGTGCTAAATGGTCTCAGCTTCGAAGTGAAGGCTGGGGAGATTCTTGGAATAGCAGGAGTCGACGGCAACGGACAAAGTGAACTGATCCAGGCGATTACCGGACTGCGCAAGATTGATTCCGGTTCCATCAAGGTATCGGGTCAGGAAATCGCCAACTGGGCGCCGCGCAAGATATCCGAGATGAACGTATCACATATTCCGGAAGACCGGCACAAGCATGGCTTGGTGCTTGATTTCACTGTTAGTGAAAATATGGTGCTTGAAACCTATTACAAGCGGCCGTTTAATCAAAACGGCTTCTTGAAGCGCGATGTCATTGACCAGCATGCCGAGAAATTGGTGGCGGAATTTGACGTCCGTACACCATCGATTGAGAACAAGGCGCGCTCTTTATCCGGCGGTAATCAACAAAAAGCGATTATTGCGCGGGAAATAGACAAAGATCCGGTTCTGCTCATTGCCGCCCAGCCTACCCGCGGGCTTGATGTCGGGGCAATCGAATTTGTGCAGAAGCAGCTGATTGCCCAGCGTGACCAGGGCAAGGCCGTGCTGCTGATTTCCTTTGAACTCGATGAAATTATGAACGTCTCCGACAGAATCGCCGTTATCTACGAAGGGCAAATTGTCGGTGAAGTATACCCGCAGGATACCAATGACCAGGAGCTTGGCTTGATGATGGCGGGAAGCTTGAAACGGGGAGGAAATGCGGGTGCATAGACTGAAAAAAATCTTCGCGACGGACACCTATGTTGTGCCGATTGTGGCCGTTATTATGGGCTTTCTGGTCGGCGCCGTCGTTATGCTGATCGGCGGTTACGATCCGATTGCGGCATATTCTGCGCTGTTCAAGCGCGTATTCGGCAGCCCCTATGACTTCGGTGAGGCTATCCGTGAGATGACTCCGCTGATGTTTACTGGCCTCGCGGTCGCCTTTGCTTTCCGCTCCGGGATGTTTAATATCGGTGCGGACGGACAAGTGCTGATCGGGATGACAGCCGCTTCTATTGTAGGCATCAAGCTAGCCGGTACACCGACTTATTTGCTGGTTCCGCTGGCGGTTATTGCCGCCGGGTTAGCCGGTGGCCTGTGGGCTGGCTTTGCCGGCTTCCTCAAAGCCAAACGTGGCATTAATGAAGTAATCACCACCATTATGCTGAACTGGATCGCGCTTTATTTATCCAACTATATCATCAAGAATTTCCTGCTTCTGCAGGGCCAGAACCGTTCAGTGGACAATCCGGCTTCCATGTCGATGACCTTCCTGAACTCGCTGTTCGATAATGCACGCGTCCACTGGGGCACTGTGCTGGCGCTTGTGGCTGCAGTATTCTTCTATGTGTACCTGTGGAAGACTAAACAGGGATACGAAATGCGTGCAGTCGGCTTCAATCCCCATGCGGCTGAGTATGCGGGAATGAACGTTGGCCGAAATGTTATCAAGGCCATGTTCATCAGCGGCGTGTTTGCCGGCTTGGCCGGCGCCGGCGAAGTGCTGGGCGTATTTCACTATCAGTCCATCTTCGCGGCTTCTCCGGGCTACGGCTTTGACGGGATCGCCGTAGCGCTGCTCGGGTTAACGCATCCGTTCGGCGTCATTCTGGCAGCCATTCTGTACGGCATGCTGACTTACGGTTCGGCAGGAATGAGCTTCGGCGCGGATGTTCCGCCGGAGTTGATCCGTATCGTTATCGGCTCGATCATATTCTTTATCGCAGCCCAAGGAATTGTGCGCTGGGTGCTGAAGCCGTTTTACTTCAAGCGCAAGAAAGAGAAGGTGTCATAGATGGATCTGCAGACGTTAGGACAGTTGCTGAACACAACGCTTGTTTTTTCCACAGCGCTTATATTTGCCGCACTTGGCGGCATCTTCTCTGAACGTTCCGGTGTAGTCAACATTGGACTGGAAGGTTTGATGATGTTCGGTGCCTTTGCAGCCGCTGTCGGCGGTTACTATGCACAGGATGCCGGAATGGGCGCTTGGGCTCCCTGGGTGGGTATGCTCTGCGCCATGGTTGTCGGTGTGCTTGGCTCCCTTATCCATGCGGTAGCTTCGATCACCTTCAAGGCGGACCAGACGATCAGCGGTACCGTGATTAACTTCCTTGCTGCGGGCAGCACCCTGTACATGGTTAAGCTGCTCTTCGAAGGAGCAGGTGAATCTCCGCTGATTGACGGCTTCAGAAAGATTAAAATCCCCGGCCTATCGGATATTCCAGTCATCGGCGAAGGGATCTTTAACTCTTATCCGACGACCTATCTGGTCATCGTCCTGGTTATCGTGATTTATTTCATCCTGTTTAAGACTCCATTCGGACTGCGCTTGCGTGCAGTCGGCGAGCATCCGAGCGCAGCTGACACACTGGGCGTCAACGTTAAACGGATGCGGTATATCGGGGTTATGCTGAGCGGCCTTCTGGCTGGTCTCGGCGGGGCAACCATCACGCTCACAACCACTGGTACATTTGCACATAATACGATCTCCGGGCAAGGCTTTATCGCCATTGCGGCGATGATCTTCGGGAAATGGAATCCGGTTGGCGCGTTCGGTGCAGCTGTCTTCTTCGGCTTCTCCCAGGCGATCCGCAACTATGTGCAGTTGTTTGAGTGGTCGCAGAATATCCCGCAGGAATTCATCTTTATGATTCCTTATGTGTTGACCATCATCGTACTGGTGAGCGCGGTCGGCCGTTCTTCGGCACCGAAAGCGCTCGGTGAACCGTACGACCCGGGAAAACGTTAAAACGAATTCGACTAATTCGTTACAGTGCATACATCTAACCGCCTGTCCGGTAGCTCCGGACAGGCGGTTTTTTTTTGGCAGCATGCTCGAAGCGGCAGAAGACCGGGCGGGTGAACAGGCCGATATCACTTCAGGCGCATAGACTGATTTCGAACCTGAGCAACGATGATACAGCTAGACCCATCTCAAGTATAGGAGGGATAACATGGCAACCCCGGTCACAAAAAAGCAGGTGTTAAAGCTGGTGGGCAAACAGATTGTTGCCGTGAAAAAAGACGGCTCGAAAGTAACGGGCAAACTGGTCCGTGTCTCGGGAAACCGTCTGGTATTGCAGCGGGTATCCGGTAAAAAAGTGCAAACCAAAGCACTGATTCCGCTGGTGCTGTTTGACTTACTGGCTGTCGGTACAGCCCCATACGCATACGGTCCCTACGGACCTGGCGGTTACGGCCCCGGCCCGGTGCCTTATGGTCCTTACGGACCCGGCGGTTACGGACCCGGCGTTCCTCCATATCCGCCTCCCGGATTCTTTTAAATTGCAGAGAGAAAAGACAAAGACTTAAAGATCAAATTGCTTTTCATACTCATAGCAATAATTTTGCGGCTGATAACGGGCTACGCTGTAGCCCAATTTTTGATAAAAGGAAATACCGGCAGAATTGCCGACATCTACGGCAACCTTGGCTCTTCGGCAGCCGCGTGATAGTGCAAACCTCTCCGCCCGGTCCATCAGCATATTTCCCCAACGCTTGCGCCGCGCCGCAGGAGCGATGGCCAGCATATCAATATACAGCAAATCGCCGTGCAGCATGAAGTGAACGAATCCGAGCGGATCGCTTTCGTAATCCGGACAGGCCACCAGAGTGACCCCTTGGCTCAGACGGCGGGGGAGATCTTTGCGTACCTGATTGATTACGGTCTGGGGAAGATGCGACAGCGGAACAAGCTGCTTCTCAATCAGATCAAGAATGACGGTGTCATCCTGTTTGGGTCTGCGGTAGCGGATCATGGAGCGCCCCCTTTCCACACATTGTCGTACATCATATGCCCAGCCGGGTGTGGGCGTTCCGGCAAGCAGCTGCGAACAATATGTGTCTTTTCAGAAAATATGGGTATTGACTAACCGTGTGAGGAATCATATAATGTGTCTAAACATTTAACGAAACATACTTACATCGGCAATGAAGAGGACGAAGTTTTAAGGGCTCTTTTGACCAGAGAGTGCGAGGGCATGCTGAAACCTCCACCATAATCCCTTATATACGAGCTCACCTCGGAGCTGTTTCCCTGAAAGGTCCACCGGCAAGAGTGATGGAATTATTAGGGGGAATCGTGTAGTCCGCGTTACGGACTTCAGGTATAAAGATTTGGGCCCTGCCTACATCGATGGATTTTTGTACCTGATAAGGCGTTGTATCGCGAGATACAACGCAAACATGGGTGGTACCACGGAAGATCAACCTTTCGTCCCTCACGCGCTGTCATTTTCTGCGCGTGGGTGGCGGAAGGTTTTTTTGTTGTTATGTCGCTTGAGCTTTGTATAGAAACTCAGGATAAGCCTTAGGATAAAAGCCGGCCCGTCATTTGCATAATGGATGTTAACCAGCGAAGGGAGGAATACTGATGAGCGCGCCAAATTCAGAAGTGCGGTCTACAGAAGAGTTACGTGAGAAATGGAAGAATCCCGAGGTGATTACCGGGTCGGAGATTCTGCTGCGCAGTCTGGTGCTGGAAGGTGTGGATACTGTATTCGGCTATCCCGGCGGAGCGGTGCTTTACATTTACGATGCGCTCCACAGCTTTACCGATTTCAAGCATATCCTGACCAGACATGAGCAGGGAGCGATTCATGCCGCAGACGGTTACGCCAGAGCAAGCGGTAAGCCGGGTGTATGTATCGCGACATCGGGTCCGGGGGCCACGAATCTGGTCACGGGAATCGCCACGGCATTTATGGATTCCGTGCCGCTGGTAGTCATCACCGGCAATGTCTTCTCCAGCCTGATCGGCACCGATGCCTTCCAGGAAGCAGACATCACCGGAATCACCATGCCGATTACGAAGCACAGCTATCTGGTTCGCGATGTCGAGGATCTGCCGCGCATCATTCATGAGGCGTTCCACATTGCCAATACCGGCCGTAAGGGACCGGTACTGATCGATATTCCGAAGGATGTATCGGCAGCCAAAACCTTGTTCTCCCCACCGCAGCATCAGGGTGTGAACCTGCGCGGCTACAACCCGCGCACCGTTCCGAACAAGCTGCAGCTCGACAAGCTGATCCGCGCCATCAATGCGGCAGAGCGGCCGATCATTATCGCCGGCGGCGGCGTTATCTACTCCGGAGCGCATGAAGAAATGTTCGAATTCGTGAAGCGTACGGAAATTCCGATTACGACAACCTTGCTGGGACTGGGCTGTTTCCCGAGCGGCCACGAGCTGTGGATGGGCATGCCGGGGATGCACGGCACCTACACTGCCAACAATGCTATTCAGCAATGCGACCTGCTTATCAATATCGGAGCACGCTTCGACGACCGGGTGACCGGGAAGCTGGACGGCTTCGCACCGAAGGCCAAGATCGTCCATATCGACATTGATCCGGCGGAAATCGGCAAGAATGTCACACCTGACATTCCGATTGTCGGAGATGTGAAGACAGTGCTGGAAATGCTTCTTCCCGATTTGACCCGCGCGGCGAACGCCGATGCCTGGAGAACGCAAATCGCCCAGTGGAAGCTTGACTATCCGCTGCGGTACAATGATTCTACGGAGGAACTCAAGCCGCAATGGGTCATTGAAATGATTAACGATACCACCAAGGGTGAAGCGATTGTGACAACGGATGTCGGGCAGCACCAGATGTGGGCGGCCCAATATTACAAGTTCAATCATCCGCGCTCCTGGATCACCTCCGGAGGCCTGGGCACAATGGGCTTCGGTTTCCCTTCGGCGATCGGCGCACAGATGGCTGAACCCGAGCGGCTGGTAGTCTCCATTAACGGCGACGGTGGTATGCAGATGTGCTCCCAGGAGCTGGCCATTTGCGCCATACACAATATTCCAGTTAAGATTGTGGTCATCAATAATCAAGTGCTCGGCATGGTCCGGCAGTGGCAGAATTTGATCTACGAGAAGCGTTACAGCTATACGGATCTGGCGGGAAGTCCTGATTTCGTCAAGCTGGCTGAAGCCTACGGCGTCAAGGGCCTGCGGGCGACGAACAAGGAAGAGGCCGGTGCAGTGTGGAAGGAAGCGCTGGAGACCCCTGGTCCTGTTCTGGTAGAATTCGTCGTTAACAAAGATGAGAATGTCTACCCGATGGTAACGCAGGGCTCGACGATTGATCAAATGCTTATGGGGGATGAATGACCGTGATGAGACATACGATTTCCGTGCTTGTGAATGACCAGCCCGGTGTGCTGCAGCGGGTGGCAGGCCTGTTCGGCCGCCGCGGCTTTAATATCGAGAGCATTACCGTCGGGCAGTCCGAGGAAACCGGGCTGTCGCGGATGGTCATCGTGACACTGGGCGACCAGCACACACTGGAGCAGATTGAGAAGCAGCTCTATAAGCTGATCGACGTCATCAAAGTCGTAGATCTTGGTGCCAAGCCGATGGTGGCCCGTGAGCTTGCCTTGATCAAGGTCAAGGCCGACCCGGCGGAGCGCCCGGAGATTATGGGCGTTGTGGAAACCTTCCGCGCTTCGGTGGTCGATATCGGTTCAACCAGCCTGCTGGTGCAGGTCGTAGGCGATACGACCAAGATCGACGCCATGATCGAACTGCTGAAGCCGTACGGAATTAAAGAGCTGTCACGTACTGGAGTAACGGCAATGATCCGCGGCAATGCCTGATTGTTATAATTTACAGCTTTAACGAATTGCTGCTTGTTTGCTTTAATTCATTTAAGGTATATTTTATACCCCGCTAAAGGGCGGGGGCTTGAGAAGCACAGCCAGCAGCTTGCTTTTGAAGCACCCGCTCTTTACGATGGGTCCAAATTAAAGGAGGATATTGACAATGGCAGTTACAACGTACTATGAACAGGATGCAGAGCTCAGCGTATTAAAAGGTAAGACAATTGCGGTAATCGGGTACGGCAGCCAGGGACATGCCCAGGCGCAAAACCTGCGCGACAGCGGTCTTCAGGTCATTATCGGCTTGCGCGAAGGCAAATCCTTTGAAACTGCCAAGAACGACGGCTTTGAAGTGCTGCCGGTCGCCGAAGCGGTATCCCGCGCGGATGTAGTGCAAATCCTGATGCCAGACGAAACACAGGCCTCCGTATATAAGAACGAGATCGAACCGAACCTCAAAAGCGGCGCAGCGCTGATGTTCTCCCACGGCTTTAACGTACACTTCGGCCAGATTGTCGCTCCTAAGGATGCCGACGTGCTGCTGGTGGCTCCGAAGTCGCCGGGCCACATGGTACGCCGTACTTATGTAGAAGGCTTCGGCGTTCCCGGTCTGATTGCCATCGAGCAAGATGCAACGGGCAATGCCAAAGCGATCGGACTCGCTTATGCAAAAGGTATCGGCTGTACACGCGCCGGGGTTATCGAAACCTCCTTCCGTGAAGAAACCGAAACCGACCTGTTCGGCGAACAGGCTGTACTGTGCGGCGGGGTATCGGCATTGATCAAAGCCGGCTTTGAGACCCTGACTGAAGCAGGCTATGCTCCGGAGATGGCATACTTCGAGTGTCTGCATGAGCTGAAGCTGATCGTGGACCTGATCTATGAAGGAGGTCTGGCCACAATGCGCGATTCGATCAGCAACACTGCTGAATACGGCGACTACGTTACCGGCCCGCGTGTTGTAACTGACGAAACGAAGAAAGCAATGAAAGCTGTACTCAGCGATATCCAGCAGGGCAAATTTGCCCGTGACTTTATCCTTGAGAACCAGTCCGGACGCGCCTTCCTGACAGCAACCCGCCGCAACGAAGCCGCTCATCCGATTGAAGTGGTTGGCAGTCAATTGCGTGAAATGATGCACTGGAGCAAGAAGTAGGCTCATATACTTAAGCTACAGGCTTTATATTGATGACTCTGGATGCGGCCGCGGCAACGCGGGCCGCATTTAGGGTTTAAGCACAACTTTAGGAGGTGCTCGGGAATGCGCAAGATTTATGTGTTCGATACGACGCTGCGTGACGGGGAGCAATCGCCGGGCGTCAATCTGAACACCCGCGAGAAAGTGGAAATCGCCTATCAGCTCGAGAAGCTGGGCATTGACCGGATGGAAGCCGGCTTTCCGGCGGCTTCGCCCGGTGACTTGGCCTCAGTCAATGCGGTGGCGCGGGCGGTTAAGAATGTGACCGTCATCGGCTTGTCCCGCTCCAGAGAAAGTGATATTGATGCGGTTCGGGAAGCGCTGCAGGGAGCTGCCGATCCATGCATCCATCTCTTCCTGGCGACTTCACCGATTCACCGCCAGTATAAGCTGCGGATGGAGAAGGCGCAGGTGCTGGAAACGGCACAGGCCGCGATCCGCTATGCCAAGAAATATTTTGCGAAGCTGGAATTCTCGCTGGAGGATGCGGGACGTACAGAACGCGATTTTCTGGCCGAGATGGTGGCGATGGCTATCCGTGAAGGGGCGAATGTAGTGAATATCCCCGATACGGTGGGTTACCTGAATCCGGCGGAATACGGTGCGATATTCAAGTTCGTCAAAGAAACCGTACCGGATATTGAGAAGGTCCAGCTCAGCGCCCACTGTCACAACGACCTGGGCATGGCCACCGCCAATACGCTGGCCGCAATTCAGAACGGCGCCGATCAGATTGAAGGCACCATTAACGGTATTGGGGAACGCGCCGGCAACACGGCGATTGAAGAGGTGGCGATGGCTCTGGAGACGCGCAGCGAATTCTTCGGCGCGAAGACCTCGCTCGTCCTTTCGGAAATTTCCCGTACCAGCCGTCTGGTCAGCAAGCTGACCGGGATGGTCGTTCCGGGCAATAAGGCAATCGTCGGCGCCAATGCGTTTGCGCATGAGTCGGGAATCCACCAGGATGGCATGCTGAAAGAGAAGACGACCTATGAGATTATGACTCCCGAGACGATTGGTCTTAAGGAAAGCAAGCTGGTGCTCGGCAAGCATTCCGGCCGTCACGCCTTCCGCGACAAGCTCGCCGATCTTGGCTATGAGCTTGACGAAGAAGAGCTGAATGAAGCGTTCAGCCGGTTCAAGGAGCTGGCGGACAAGAAGAAGGAAGTATCCGATGAGGATATTCTGGCGCTGCTTGAGGCGAAGCTGATCGATACGCCGGAGGTCTTCAGCCTGAAGACCATTTTTGTTACTTATGGCAATGAGGCCACACCAACGGCCAAGGTAGTCATCAACGGGCCGCAGCCGGAACCGATTGTGGCAGAAGCAGAAGGCAATGGCTCGGTCGACGCGATTTATAATGCGATTGATAGAGCGACCGGAGAGGAAGTTACGCTGGGCGATTACTCCATCCAGGCGGTCAGCCGCGGTAAGGATGCTCAGGGCGAAGTCCATGTTGTACTTTCGCAGGGCGAGGTTGCTGCGCAAGGACGCGGTCTGAGCACGGACATACTGGAGGCCAGTGCAAGAGCTTATCTGGATGCGCTCAACAAGCTGCTGGAGAAGCGCAAGACCTATACACGGCGCGCGCATGCGCAGATGTAGCTGTCAGCAGACGGCAGCAGCCGGGGCACGGAGAAATCCGCTGCTCCGGCTGCTTTTTTGTGCCTGGATTTGTTACGATAGGTGTACATCGTGAAACAGGTGAAAAATATTTTTCAAAATCTGCAGGGGGGCAGATCGGTCCGGCGTCTAACGTAATGTAACTGAAGGAGGGGAGCACACTGGAAGAGGCAGAATGGATTGCCGCCGTGCTGGATGGCCAGCGTCAGGCTTTTGGACATCTGGTCAACCGTTATCAAGGCATGGTCTATAGAGTATGTTTCAAAATTACGGGCGAAGCCGAATCGGCCAAGGATATGGCCCAGGAGGTATTCATCAAAGCCTACAAGGCGCTCCCTTCCTTCAGAGGACAGTCCTCCTTCTCCACCTGGCTGTACCGGATTGCCTATCGGACCTGTCTTGACTGGAAACGGGCCAATGACAGGGAATGGCGGCACCGTACAGCGGCCGACTATACGGAGAACGATGTTGTCTCACCGCATACGCCTGAACAGGAGACGCTCCGTAAGGAGACCTCGCAGGAATTGGACCGGAATTTGAACAATCTCGCAGAGCCGTACCGGTCGGTTGTGCAGTTGTATTATTTTCAGCACCATTCCTATCAGGAGATTGCAGAGCAAAAAGGAATTTCAGTCAAAACGGTGGAATCCCAGCTTTACAGGGCCAGACAAATGATGCGTAAACTCGGGGAGGAATGGCGATGAAATGTGCAACAGTACAAGAATGGATGCCGCATTATATTGACGGCCAGTTGTCTCCGGATTTGGAGATGCAGCTCCGTCTGCACATCGACACCTGCCCGGCATGCGCACAGTGGCTGGAAGAGACCATGGAGCTGGCGTCCATCTGGGAGGGGAAGGGCAGTGCTTTTGCAGAGCAGGGCCTGCCGGAATACCCCGATATAACAAACACGGTCATGTCGGAAATTGAGCGGCTGGAGAATGACCGCAGAGAACGCAGCCTGCCGCAGACGGCGGTCAGACGGCGTACTGCTCCGCGCACAGCCTGGATGCATTACTGTCTGGCAGTCGGCTTAACCCTGATACTGGTGCAGCTTGGTATTTTCGAGAACTTTGCCTATGGCATCAGCGAGATCAACGGCCACATGTCCAGCTCGGTCAGCGCATGGCTTTCTAACACACCACCAACAGACAAATAAGCGAAACTTCCGCAAAACAAAGCGTATGCTTCCGAAGCCAGTTTTGCTGCAATGTGAATTCAAAGAAGCGAAATTTTTCGCAAAACAAAGCGTATGCTTCCGAAGCCAGTTTTGCTGCAATGTGAATTCAAAGAAGCGAAATTTTTCGCAAAACTTTTAGGAGGATAAATATGATCAAGAAAAAACGCTGGCTTACCTTTTTCCTGGCCTGGATTCCGGGCCTCGGGCACATGTATCTTGGCTTAAAAAAGCTGGGCCTCCAGTATATGATCGGAGCCATACTGTGCATCATCTTCATCCCTTCCATGCCGACGATATTTCCGTTTGCCCTGGCTGCGCTCTGGTTCTACCAGTTGTTCGATGCGCTGCAGAAGGCTGCCTGGATGAAGCTGCAGGCAGAGGAGCATGAACGGATGATGTTTCATCCCGATGCTTATGGCGCGC
Organism: Paenibacillus tepidiphilus; assembly: GCF_008635795.1. Taxonomy (GTDB): domain Bacteria; phylum Bacillota; class Bacilli; order Paenibacillales; family Paenibacillaceae; genus Paenibacillus_AQ; species Paenibacillus_AQ tepidiphilus. The sequence goes on from NZ_VWRQ01000016.1 coordinate 47,077, forward strand.
CTTGGAGCATGGGAGTTCCGCCAATGCCCGCTTATCCCCAGGACGAGGTCAGCCCAGTCTGGGTAGGCATCGGCTGCGTGATTGCCGGCTTCCTGCTGATGGTGATCAATGTTTTTCCATGGCTGTGGCGCGTGCTCGTTGATATGAACATCGGGACGATTCTGCTGGCGCTGGCTCTGATCGGCTACGGGTTCAGATTGCTGCGGAATAATACAAAAGTTTAGGGAAATGGGGAATGGACGGATGGGGAGATGGAAGGTTGGCAGCTTCACTGCCGCACTTGGCTGCATTGCGGTAGGTGTACTTGTGGTGCTGGCCCAGTTCGATTACGTATCCTACGATCTGCTGGGCTACCTGTGGCCCGGGCTGCTGATTCTGTTCGGAGTGGAGATGCTGCTGCGGCTGCTGATTAAATCGGAGACCAGGACCCGTGTCAGTGCCTGGGCGATCATCCTGATCATAGTACTGGTGCTGGCCAGCGGAGGCCAAACACTGCTTGCCGGGGGTTCTCTGGCAGGAATTCTCGGCAATTCGCATCTCGTGCCTGTGCAGGGAACTGTGGATAATCTGAACGGCATCCAGACGGTGAAAATAGATTTGCCAAACGGCAAGGTCAAGGTTACCGGGGGAGACGGCAACACCCTGGATTACGAGGGTAAGCTGGAACTAACCGGTGACTCCGAAGAAGAGGCCGCCGGCAGACTGGCTCACGAGTGGCGGGTCGTTGCCGAAGGCGATACCCTGACAATGGAGCAAGAGGGAGACAATAACTGGCTGTCGAATATTCACTTTGGCATTACGACGAAGTCGCCGTATCTGGAGATTACGCTGCCGCGTAATCTGGCCGTTGAGATTGAAACCAGTGACGGTACCATTGAAGCATGGAATCTGGATTCCGGCCTGAAGGCGGACACCAGCAACGGAAAGCTGGATATCCACGACATCGCCGGAGGAGTAGAAGCGCATACCAGCAATGGTACGATGACGGTGCAGAATGTGCAGGGCGAGGTCGACATCAGGAGCTCCAACGGCGTCATTGAGGTGGACAATATTGACGGACCGCTTGCAGCCAAAAGCAGCAACGGCCGGATCACGGTTAACTCAGCGGTAACCGGGAGCTGGAAGCTCTCTACAAGCAACGGTAAAATAACGGTCAGCCTTCCGGCCGTGGCCGATGCGAAGATTGAAGCGGGGACCAGCAACGGTTCGCTTAAGGGCAATATCGGCTGGAGCTACAATGGTGACGGCAAGGATGACGGAACAGCCACACTGGGCGATGGTACCCATGAGGTGAAGCTGTCCACCAGCAACGGATCGATAACGGTGGATACCGCCGAATAACAGGCAAGGAGCCGCTTTGCGCATAACCCCATGCGCAAAGCGGCTCCTGTTATGTTCCAGTATTTATTTAGGGAGAACCGCTTACCAGGCGTATGCTTTCGGAGCGGCACCGCCCGGTCCGGGGAAGATTTCGTCCAGCCGCTTCAGCACGGACTCGTCGAGCACGATTTCCAGGCTGCGCAGTGCGCTTTCGAACTGCTCCAGCGTACGAGGACCTATAATCGGTGCGGTTACCGCCGGATTGGCAATCAGCCAGGCAAGGGCGATGTTGTCCTGCGGTTCGCCCAGCTCACGGCTGAGCTCGGCGAAGGCTTCAAGCTGGGCCTTGTGCTGCTCGATACGCTCCGCGTTGCCGCCGCTGCGCGAGCCTTCAATTTTCTTGAGGGCATTGCGGCCGAGCAGTCCGCCGTCCAGCGGGCTCCAGGGAATTACACCCAGACCGAGGCTTTGCGCCGCGGGGAGCACTTCAAGCTCCGGCAGACGGCAAGTCAGGCTGTACTTGTGTTGCTCCGATACCAGGCCGAGGAACCCGCGGGCTTTGGCTTCCAGTTGGGCCACGGCGATATCCCAGCCGGCGAAGTTGCTGGAGCCGACATAGCCGATCTTGCCTTGGCTGACCGCCAGCTCAAAAGCTCCCCACAGCTCGTCCCAGGAAACATTGCGGTCAATATGATGCATCTGGTACAGCTCAATATGGTCGGTCTGCAGACGCTGCAGCGAGCCTTCCAAATGGCGGCGGATAATATAAGAGGACAGGCCTGCCTCATCGTTGGGGCCGTCCAGTTTGTCGCTCATTGCTCCGTAGACTTTGGTGGCGAGCACGGTCTTCTCGCGCCGCCCGCCGCCCTGCTTGAACCAGCGGCCGATAATCGTCTCTGTGAGGCCGGAATTCTCGCCCCAGCCGTAAATGTTTGCGGTATCAAAAAAATTGATGCCGGCATCCAGCGCGGCGTCCATAATGCGGAAAGCTTCCTTCTCGTCCGTAATCGGACCGAAATTCATGGTGCCCAGACACAGGCGGCTGACCTTCAGACCCGATTTGCCAAGCTTTGTAAACTGCACTGCGCAATCACTCCTCGCTTCATATGGATGATGACCAACAAGCTGTATACTTATTTATTGTAAACAACCTGCAAATCAAGAGCAAATCTAACCTATAGGCAATACCTATCACTTCCATAGAATCTATATCTTTGTCCTTTGGCCGGGCTTGTGATACAACAGTATACAGAAGAACTATGCCTGCTAATCCAGCTGTTAAGACAGCAAAACTAATGGGGAGTGACTAACATGAGCGAAGTGAAAAAGATCGCCGTTATTGCCGGGGACGGAATTGGACCTGAAGTGGTGGCCGAAGCGGAAAAAGTACTGAAAAAGACAGAGGAAGTGTTCGGCTACAAGTTTGAAACGGAGCATGCCCTTTTCGGCGGAATCGCCATTGATGAGCGGGGAACACCGCTGCCGGAAGATACACTCCGTATTTGCCGCAGTGCCGATGCCGTGCTGCTCGGCGCCGTCGGGGGTCCAAAGTGGGACAACAATCCGAAGGAGCTGCGTCCGGAGACCGGACTCCTTGGCATCCGCAAAGCGCTGGGCCTGTTCTCCAATCTGCGTCCAGCCGTTGTATTCGATTGTTTGAAGGATGCGTCCACACTGAAGCCGGAAGTGCTGGAAGGCACAGACCTGATGGTGGTGCGTGAATTGACAGGCGGCATCTATTTCGGGGATAAGCTGCGCCGGCAGGGAGAGCAGGGCGAAGAAGCGGTAGATACCTGTGTATATAATGTAGTGGAAGTGGAGCGTATTGTACGCCAGGCTTTTGAAATTGCCGGCAAACGCCGCAACAAGCTTGCCAGTGTAGACAAAGCCAATGTGCTGGAAACCTCCCGTCTCTGGCGTGAGGTCGTTAACCGGGTAGCCCCGGAATATCCGCAGGTGGAGCTGGAGCATGTGCTGGTCGACAACTGCGCGATGCAGCTGCTGCGCCGTCCGTCCAGCTTCGATGTCATTGTGACCGAGAATATGTTCGGCGACATTCTGAGCGATGAAGCAGCGATGCTGACCGGCTCCATCGGCATGCTGGCCTCGGCGTCGCTGGGCGAAGGCAGCTATGGCCTGTACGAACCGGTACACGGCTCCGCTCCCGATATCGCCGGCCAGGGCCTGGCTAACCCGATCGCTACGATCCTGTCCCTGGCGCTCATGTTCCGCCTGACGTTTGGCTACGAAGAGGCTGCATCCGCCATTGAAGCCGCTGTGGCTGAGGTTCTCGATGCCGGACACCGTACTGGCGATATTGCCGTAGACAAGAGCCAAGCGATCAGCACCTCCGCTATGGGCGATCTGATTGTAGCTGCAATCCGTAAAGCATAATTTAAACCTAATCCTCCTGAATTGAAGCGGAAAAGCCTAAATCTTCACAAAAACTTACTTAATTTATAATTATTATAATTAAGTAATAAGTGCAATATTGACTTTAGATTTGCGGGGTGCTACCATTTTGTCAACAGCTGGTAGACATGCTTATATGATCCTTGTTACAGGAAGAGCATACACTTTGCTTGGCGTGCATGTGATGGTTTTGGCTTTACATATTCATAAGGAGGATTGTTTGGATGGCGGAACGTTTGGTAGGCAAGCAGGCCCCGGATTTCTCCATGGAGGTTATAACCGGCAACGGCCAGGAATTTGGCCGCAGAAGCTTGTCCGACTATCGCGGTAAATGGCTGGTCTTATTCTTTTATCCTCTGGATTTCACTTATGTATGTCCTACGGAGATTACCGCACTCAGCGACTCGGCTGCCGAGTTCGCAGAGCTGGATACCGAGATCCTTGGCGTCAGCGTCGATTCAGTGCACAGCCATAAGGCCTGGATCAGCCTGCCGAAGGATATGAACGGTCTTGGCCCGGTGAATTTTCCGTTGGCATCGGATATTACGAAGAAGGTAGCCAGCGATTATGGGGTACTGATCGAAGAAGAGGGTGTGGCCCTGCGGGGACTGTTCATTATCGATCCCGATGGGGAACTGAAGTATGAGGTTGTTAACCATAATGATATCGGACGAAGCGTTGATGAGACGCTGCGTGTACTGCAAGCTTTGCAATCCGGCGGGCTGTGTGCCATGAACTGGCAACCGGGAGACAGAAACCTGTAATTACATTTGTCTTCGCCCGAGTTCTTTGATAGACTAATGAAACCTCCTTCCGGGTAAATAACGGCGAGGGGGTTTTTTGCACCAAACTGCCGGGAGTTATCCTAAAGCTGAATTTGGGTGCGTGAAGTCTGCATAAGGCTATGGGAATAAGGAATCTCTGTGGCGCAATTGTAATACAATAATAAGAAAACAAGTGTCTACACTTCAGGGAGGGTGAACGTTAATGAGCTTTTGCTGTGGAGCGAGTATGGTTGGAACTAAGGGAACCCTAAAGCATTATCGCACGCAAGTCCATAATGTTCCCCTGCTGTTTTGTCCGGTATGCCACCGGGTGGAGGTCCATTATAAGGTAGAGAACGAGTATGAGATTCTCGCGGAATATGCTCATGGCGACGGTGTGACGGATGTGGATTTTCAGGACTACGTGATGGAGGATGACGAAGCCATTTTCGAGAACGTTGTGAATCTGGAAAGCGAGGATCCGCTGGCTATTGTACGCAGCCAGATCGACCTTTCCCTGGACTTGCTGGCCGTGGCCAAGCAAATCGGGGATACCAAATGGGAACGCGAGCTGAAGAAACGGCTCGCCGTAATGAGCCAGCGCCGTCTTCGTCTCCAGCAAAAAGCATAGGGCAGCGGGGCTGGCAAGATGAAGTACAAACGAATAAATTGCTCCTGAAGGAAGCCTTCGCAGCTGCGGGGGCTTTTTTCTATGGTGCAATTTTTTGCTCTGTAACAATCTGAAACAAATCCCGAGATGACGGGATTTTTACAGGTTTTTTCATGACTGGGTAGTCAATTTTTGCAGGTGTTTCAAGCCCATCAATATGACATGATATTTAATGTGTCTTAAGAATCATTTTTATCAATAATTTTGCTATTCGACAGTTTCTCCGATTGCGTTGTCTTCTCCTCTTGGATATGATTGGAATATAGATGAAACGGTTGGATTAAATAATACGATCTCCGAATGTTCTGGCGGCTTCGTCATATACTCAAATACATAGTAATTTGATGTCGCTTAAGTGTCTGAGTCCAATAGCGGTAAAGGGGGAACATCGTATCGTGATCAGCCAATATCAGGAAAGCCTGCTTCTGCCGGAAAGAATGTTTCATTCTGGGTCCATGGATACTACATATGAGGATGTGCTACAGCACATTGACAGCGGAATTATGCTTTTTGATGAGGACGGCATTCTTACATTTGTCAACAGGCAGATGTACGGGATGCTTGAACTGACGCGCCATTCCTTACTTGGCTGCACCATGGCCAATCTGTTATCGAACCTCCAATTGGGCCGTTTCAAGAAGAAGCACCTGCTGCGCAGCTACCGTGAATTGGTGCTCAAAGGAAAGCAGAGCTATGAGTTTATGGATGAATACGGCCGTTACTGGCGTATTTCCTTGTTCTGCGGAGAGCAGATGAGAGGCAATTATTTGTTTACGGTGAAGGAGATTTCCGATTTTAAGCTGATTGAACAGACCGCCTACCAGAACGACAGTCTGGCTATGCTCGGCAAGCTGTCCGCATCCATCGCCCATGAAATCCGCAATCCGCTGACGGCGATCCGCGGCTTTATCCAACTGCTGAACCCCTACCTCCACCAGCTTGGCAAGGAAGAATATGCCAAGATTATCCTTGCTGAAATTGACCGGGCTAACGATATTATTCATGAGTTTCTGTCTTCTTCCAAGCCGTCGGTTCCCCAAGTAGCCATGATCCCTATCTCTGCATTGTTGAAAGAGGTTGTACTGCTCGCCGAAAGTGAAGCATTGATGAAGGGCACCCAGATCAATCTTCACCCGCTTCATGAAGATATGATGATTTCCGGCGATATTAAGCAAATGAAGCAAGTGGTGCTGAATATGATCCGCAATGCAATGGAAGCGATCTCGGAGCGCGTCGACGATCTGTCCGGGCGTATCGAAATCGGGGCCCGGCGGGAAGGAGCGGAAGTCCGCATCTTCATTTCGGATAATGGAAAAGGTATGGATATCTGCACGTTGGACAGGTTGTTTAAGCCATTCTTCACAACGAAGGAGAATGGAACAGGACTCGGTCTGTCGGTCAGTGACCGGATTATCAAGAATCATGGAGGCTGCATATCGGTAAGCAGCCGGCTGAATGAGGGCACCCGATTTATCATTACGCTCCCGCTGATCCAATAAGGGCGGCAGACAGTTATAAAGCCTGAGCTCTCCGCATCCCGCGGAGAGCTCAGGCTTTATTGCTGCGGGTAGAACCCGGCAGGACGGGCTACAGGGTGCTACCGGACTTTTTGGCTTTGACCTGATTGGTGAAGGACTGCACACTGTTAATAAGCTTATCGCGTGTTCCTTTGTTCTTGAGTAAATAGGCGGCACCCAGGGCTACAGTGGTAAACAAAGTCTTCTTGGTATTCATGTAAAATCCCTCCTAGATGAGTTTGCTTGCTGTAGTTGCTTACAACAAACATACCCGCTCCAGAGGGATTTAAACCTTGCGAATTATATCCATTTATACCTTTAAGCCTGCAGATTGTTGTCGGAGGCTCCGGTGCTGCAGCAGGAAAGCGGCGAGTCAAGCGAAGCTGCAGCACAGCTTTTGCTCTTGTCGCAGCCGGCGCAGGCGCCTTCCTTACCCTTCTGCACGTGGCGGTAAATCATCCAGCCGGAATAACCGAACACAGCCCCTACAATGATGATATTCACAAGCATTGCCAATCCCCGCTTTCATAATAGATATCCCGTTCAGCAGAACTTACGACCAGCCGAGCAAGCGTCCACCCTGGAAAATAAGCAGGGAGACGATGTAGGCAAGCACCAGGGAATAACCCATGGAGAAGAGCGTCCATTTCCAGGAGGCGGTTTCTTTCTTAATGACACCCACCGTGGCCAGGCAAGGGATATAGAGCAGGATAAAGGCCATAAAGCTGATGGAGCTTAATGGAGTAAACACCTGGGAAATTTGACTCTCCAGGCCCGCAGCATCCGGAGCATGGTAAATGATGTTCATGGTCGAGACGACCACCTCTTTAGCCAGGAAGCCGGGGACCAGTGTAGAGCCGGCCTGCCATGTTCCAAAGCCTAGCGGTGCAAGCAGCGGAGCGATCAGTCCGCCGAATTTGGCCAGGAAGCTGTCGTCCATGGCGACGTCCAGACCGCCGGGACCGGCGTAGGTCATCAGCCAGATAATTACCGAGCCGGCGAGAATAATGGTTCCTGCCTTACGCAGGAAGCCTTTGCTCTTCTCCCAGGTGCTGCGGCCAAGCGTCTTGAACTGCGGCATCCGGTACGGAGGCAATTCGATGATAAAGACGGAAGACTCATTCTTAAACAGATGCTTGGAGAACAATTTGCAGAGAATAAGCGCAAACACAACACCGAGCACATACATGGACAGTACTGCCACGGCCTGCCGCTGCGGGAAGAACACGGCGGCGAACAGCAGATATACCGGGAGACGCGCCGAGCAGGACATCAGCGGCAGCAGCAAGGTGGTCAGCATCCGGTCTTTAGGCTGCTCGATACTCCGCGCGGCCATTATCGCCGGAACGTTACACCCGAAGCCGATGATGAACGGTATAAACGCCTTGCCGTTCAGTCCCATCCGCTCCATTGTGCTGTCCATCAGCAGGCAGACACGCGCCATATAACCGGAATCCTCCAGGAAGGAGATCATCAGGAACAGAATAAAGATCTGCGGAACGAAGACCAGTACTCCGCCGACACCGCCAATAATGCCGTCGATAATGAGTGCATGCGTGAAGCCGGAAGCGCCGATCGTATTCAGCAGGGAGTTCGCGCCGTCACTGAGCGGTCCGGCAATAAACCCGTCGAGTAAATCGGATAAGGGTGCACCGACCCATTCGAAGGTTGTCTTAAACATGACGTACATAAAGAAGATGAACAGCGGAAGCCCCAGGTAGCGGTGGGTCAGGACCGCATCCAGCCGCTCTGTTAAATTATGCGGCTTAAGCGAAGAGGTATCGATGGCCGCCTGACACAGCGAACGGATGTAATCCATGCGTGTGGAGCGGATCCATTGCGGGAGTGTCAGGGCAAGCTTGCGGCTCTGCAAGGCACTCTGGCAGTTGTCGCAGATCACAAGCAGCCGGCTGGTATCCATCCGCTTGCTCAGCAGCTCCAGCACAACCGGATTCTGTTCCATCAGCTGCAGCGCCAGCCAGCGGTGATTGGGCAAGCCCTGCACAGAACGGAGCTCCTTCTCAATGGAAGCAATGGCTTCCTCGGTCAACTCGCCGTAATCAAGCTTGAAGTTCACCGCCGGGATGTCCGAGGTCTGCTGCAGCACGCTCAGCACCTGAGCGCTGCCCTTGCCGGTTCTGGCTACCAGCGGCAAGACCTTGATGCCGAGCCGGGACTCCAGCGCCTCCGGGCTGACGTGAATGCCGCGCGCATTCGCCACATCGACCATATTAAGGCCTAGCAGCATCGGCTTGCCGTATTCGAGAAGCTGCAGGGTGAGCAGCAGGTTCCGTTCGAGCTGGGAAGCATCGACGATATTGATCAGCGCCTCAGGCGTCTCCTCGACCAGATACTGGGCGGCGACCCCTTCATCACGGGAGAGGGGATGCAGCGAGTAGATACCGGGCAGGTCAATCAGCTTGCCGGCGCCGTTCTTGAGACTGCCGACCTTCTTCTCGACCGTTACGCCCGCCCAATTCCCCACATATTCATAGGAAGAGGTTAATGTGTTAAATAACGAGGTCTTTCCGGTATTGGGGTTGCCGACAAGTGCAATGGAGCTCATGACACCTGCACCTCGATCCGTGAAGCTTCCTTCCGGCGGATGGCGAAGAGCTGGCCGTTGCATTCCAGGGTGATAGGACCAAGGAACGGGCCTTTTCCTTTCAAACGGACCACAACGCCTTCGGATACTCCCAGATCGGCCAGGCGGCGCCGCAAAATGGGGTTCATTCCTTCTATCTTGGAAATGGAGCAGCTTGAGCCCGGCTTTAGATGCAGCAAGGAGCAGGAAGTGGAAGCCATATGATTATCCCTCCGAAAGAGACTGAGAATCAATCTCAATAGTTTCTTGTAATGTAGCATTTTTCACAGGGCTCTTCCGTGATCTTTGTCATGAGTTCCCCGGACTTTGCAAATATTAATGTGTATTTACAGCTAATCCAGGTATTTCAAGGGAATGAAGACGCTTACTGAGCTTTCGCCAATGATTTCTTTACAATATATTCACGTCTAAAGTATGATTGTACGATAATGTTCGCATAGTAAATCTGTGCGGCAGAGCTAAGCAGGAACGCTGAAGGGAGACGTATCGTGAAGATCAATCAGAGCAAAATTGTGGACTGCACCATTCGTGACGGAGGACTTGTAAACAACTGGGATTTCAGTATTGAATTCGTGCAGAAGCTGTATGCCGGTCTGAATGAGGCCGGTATTGATTATATGGAAATCGGCTACAAAAATTCCCCCAAACTGCTGAAAGGCGCAGAAGGGGCTGGTCCATGGCGCTTCCTGAACGATGACTTCCTGCGGAAGGTCATTCCGGAGAAAGGCCATACGAAGCTGTCGGCCCTGGTGGATATCGGACGCGTCGATGAGAATGACATTCTTCCCCGGAGCGAAAGTATGCTCGATCTGATCCGCGTTGCCTGCTACAGCAAGGATGTCGATAAGGCGCTGCAGCTGGTGCAGACCTTCCATGACCGCGGTTATGAAACGACCATCAATATTATGGCGCTCTCCAATGTTATGGAGAATGAACTGCTGGAGGCATTCGATCTGATCCGTGAGAGTGTAGTAGACGTGGTATATATCGTCGATTCCTACGGAAGCCTTGATCATAATGACATCAAATATCTCGTAGACAAATTTAAGACCCATCTGCCGAACAAAAGATTGGGCGTGCATACGCACAACAATCTGCAGCTCGCCTTCTCCAATACATTGGTCGCATCGGAGCTTGGCGTAGAACTGCTGGATGCCTCCTGCTACGGAATGGGACGTGCCGCCGGCAACTGTCCGACTGAACTGCTGGTTACCCATCTGAAGAATACGAAGTATACACTTCGTCCTGTGCTGGATATCCTGGAGCAGCTGATGATTCCCCTGCGGGAGAAGGAAGAGTGGGGATATATCATTCCTTACATGATCACCGGGACGCTGGATGAACATCCGCGGTCGGCAATGGCACTGCGCGCTTCGGCGGAGAAGGATCAGGCCGTGGCCTTTTACGACAAGCTCACCACACCTGAAGTTAACTTTGGTGAAAAATAACCGCCTTCATCGGCAGCCAAGCATCTTCCCCGCTTCGGGGTAAGGTGCTTTTCTTTTATAATGAATTGAATGTAACTTTAAAGAGCGGACAAGCCGATATTTATACATAGGACATAAATATATCCATTCGCTGATATAGATATTATTTTTCGTGTGAGGGACCTATGAGACAAGAAGAGAGAAAGACTATTCATGCGGCAATCATCGGGGCGGCGCTGTTCCTGCTGATTCAGATTTTCCGCACCCCGCTGGGCAATATCCAGAACGAGGAGTTACTGCTTGCGTTATATCTGATTGCGGGCTGCTGCAACATTGCGTTCAGCTTTGCGATTTTTGCCCAGGGCTGGCTGTTCTTTTCCGACAAATTATCCAAAGCCCGATTGTTCACTTCCGCGCTGTTTTTGGGAGTATGTATATTTGACTTCCTGCATACGTTAAGCTTTACCGGAATCTCGTACATCGCTTCTTACATCAATTCCGAGCAATCGCTGTGGGTGCTGACGGTCTCCCGTCTGGCCAGCAGTCTGGGCATTCTGTTTATCTTCAGCAGAGAAGACGAACCGGTATCGGTCAAAGGTAAAAAGAGAGCCATAAGCATTTCCCTGCTGGTGATCACTCTCTTCTTGGCGGTGCTGCTCTTCGGTGAAAATGTGCTGCCCGGCGGCCCGGACTATACGTGGGCAAGTACGTTCAAGCATATTGTCGATATGGCGGTGCTGTTCATCTATCTGCTCAGCGTAGCTATCATCGTGTATCCCGGAAGGATTGAGAAATCGGCATCTCTCTTGATCATTATCCGTGCCTTGATCTTTTTCGCGCTGGGCCAGGTGTTCTTTATGAATCTGTTCAGCGTCGGGGAACTGGACAATCTGCTGGGAATGTTCTGTAGCGGAGTTGCCTATTATCTGATGCTTACCGGGGTGTACCGCCTGACCATTGAGGAACCGTTTCATGAGAGCCGTCTGGCGGAAGCCCGGATCAACTATTTGGCCTATCATGATGATCTGACCGGCCTGCCGAACCGGCGCCGGCTGATGCAGCGTGTCGAAGAGCTGATGGTGCAAGGCGGCGGGAAAGACAAGACAGGCGCGTTCTCGGCGCTGGCGATTATGAATATTAATCATTTCAAGAATATCAATGATTCGCTTGGACATTTTGCCGGAGACGAGCTGCTGCAGCGGGTAGCGCTCCGGATAGGTGAAGAAGTTCAGGCGGGTGAGGAATTATTCAGCATGGGGGCGGATGAGTTCGCGTTCCTGATGACCGGCCGCAGCGGAGCAGAGAGCTGTATGCTCCGGTCCGCGGAGCTGCAGCGCCTGTTCGAATCGCCGGTAAGCCTGGAATCGGGCGAATACCATATCTCGCTCAGTCTGGGAGTAAGCATCTTCCCGGGTGACGGGGAAACGGCAGAGCAGCTCATTCAGAATGCGGATACGGCAGTACATAACGCCAAGGAGCAGGGCGTAGAAATCCGGCGCTACATTCCGGCTATGCAGATGAAAGCGAAGGAAAGACTCAAGCTGGAGAACGATCTGCGGCGGGCGCTGGAACGGGACGAATTCTACCTGGTCTATCAGCCGCAGGTGCAGCTTGCTACGGAAGAGATCGTCGGCATGGAGGCGTTGCTGCGCTGGAATCATCCCAAGCGGGGCCAGGTATCGCCCGTGGAATTCATTCCTGTTGCCGAGGAGAGCGGGCTGATTGTGCCCATCGGGGAATGGGTGCTGCGGACAGCTTGCCGGCAGAACAAGCAGTGGCAGACGGCGGGCTACCGGCCGATCTGTGTCTCAATCAATCTGTCGATGCGCCAGTTCCTGCAGCCGAACCTTTCCGGGAAGATCGCAGCCATTCTTCAGGATATCGGACTGGACCCGCGTTATGTGGATCTGGAGATCACCGAGAGCATGACGCTGGACAAAGAGACAGCTTTTGAGCAGTTGAACCGTCTCAAGGGCCTGGGTGTATTTATCAGCATCGACGATTTCGGTACAGGCTACAGCTCCCTGCATTATCTCAAGAATATGCCGATCGACCGCTTGAAGATTGACCGCTCCTTTGTCGCCGAGGTTATGGAGGACAGCAACAATGCAGCCATTGTCTCGACCATTACCTCTATGGCGCATCACTTGAAGCTGAAGGTAACGGCCGAAGGCGTGGAGAACAAGGAGCAGCTGCAATTTCTGCGCGAGCAGCAGTGTCATGAAGCGCAGGGATATCTGTTCGGCAAACCGCTGCAGGCTGCGGAATTCGAGCGTTCTTTTCTAAAGCAGGTGCTAAGGCTGGGGCTTTGAGAAGCTCGGCGGGTCTGGCGAAGGGTTGATTTTTGGTAAATACGGTGTTAAAATAATTCTTGCTTACAGTTATTATTGTTCATTGCGGGTGTAGTTCAATGGTAGAACTTTAGCCTTCCAAGCTAATAGCGTGGGTTCGATTCCCATCACCCGCTCCATATGTAAATGTTGAAATCCTTGGGCTCAAGGATTTTTTTGCGTTTAGCTAAAAGTCCTTGCTTGGGCAAACACACTGCAGCCGGTTGTGCATACGCTGAAGGGAACTACTAAAACGGAGGCGAGCCAAGGATGAGCTACTACCCGGCTACTTACCATGAGCAGGTTCTGTATCAGGCGGATGCACAGTCCGCGAATTATATCAAGAATATCCGGCATCAAATGCAGCAAATTTGCCACAAGTACAAGAATCAGTATGTCAAGATTGAAACGGTGGACAGTCAGGTAGTGATTGGAAGAATTGTCGGCTGCGAGAAGGGGCTCTTGAAGCTGGCTGTACGGCCGCCGCATGGCGGAGGCCGCGGATTGTTCGGCAGCCCGTCTTGGGGACAGGATGAGATGATCCTTACTCTGGTGCTGTATGAGCTGCTGGTTATCACTCTGCTCTATACCTGACAAGATATAGCCTGCCGTTATCGGCAGGCTATCCCGGATTGTTATTCCCTTGGCCTAGAATGTTGCTAAGACGATGACCAGGAGAATGTAGAGTACAAGAATGACAGTGGTTGAAGTGAAGGCGAACGAAGGATAACATTCACTCATTTCAATTCCTCCTTTGCGAGCTTCTACACTAATGTATGTGTGAATTCGCGGATGGTCAGTGTGTCTGCCTATTTCACTGGCTTGGGCAGATTCAGTATAAAGAACAGGCGGAGCTCCCGTATCACCTGGGGCTCCGCCTGTTTGTTGTGCGGCTGTATTTTGAACTTACACCATCTTCAGGAACTCGACAATCGTCAGCAGTCCCTTGTCGAAATTCTCAAGATTGAAGTGCTCGTCAGGTGCGTGCAGGTTCTCGTCATCCAGACCAAAGCCCATCAATACGACCGGCGCCTGCAGGATGCGCGAGAAGCTTTCCATGATCGGAATCGAACCGCCATCCTTCGTGAAGAGTGCGCGGGTGCCATATACCTTGCCGAAGGCATCGGCCGCCTTTTGCAGCATCGGATCGGTCGGATCACAATTGAAGGCGCGCGCCTTCTCCATCTGCTTCACATGCACTCTTGCGCCAGTCTGAATATTGGCATTCAGATGGGCCTCAATAGCATCCAGCACCTGCTGCGGGTCCTGGTCGCCGACGAGGCGGCAGGTGATCTTGGCATGGGCTTCCTTTGGAATGACCGTCTTGCTGCCTTCCCCCTGGAAGCCGCCGTAGACGCCGTTCAGCTCCAGCGTCGGGCGGGCCCCGACGCGTTCCACGAAGCTATAGCCTTCTTCGCCGTACAGGGAATCCAGGCCAAGCTTCGCTTTGATCTTCTCTTCATCGATGCCCTGCTTGGCGAATTCCTCGCGCAGAAGCGGCGAAAGCTCGGGTACACCCTCATAGAAGCCGTCTACAGACACACGGCCTTTGTCGTCATGCAGCGAGCTGAGCAGAGACACAAGGGCATGCAGTGCGTTCGGCACAGCGCCGCCGTAAGAACCGGAATGCAGGTCGGTGGTAGCGGTAGTTACGCTGACCTCCAGCGAGCAGAGTCCGCGCAGGCCGGTGCAGAGTGCCGGGCGCCCGCGCTCCAGCAGCGCTGTATCGGAGACGAGCACGGCATCCGCCGCCAGCTTGTCCTTATACTGTTCAAGGAAAGCGGGCAGATGCACGCTGCCGATCTCTTCTTCCCCTTCGATGCATAGCTTGACATTCACCGGCAGCGTGCCTTCCTGCTTGAGGATGGCTTCCAGCGCCTTGATATGCATGAAGACCTGGCCTTTGTCGTCCGTAGCGCCACGCGCGTACAGCTTGTCATCACGGATCTCCGGCTCGAATGGAGGCGTGGTCCACAGATTCAGCGGATCTACCGGCTGTACATCATAGTGGCCGTAGACAAGCACAGTCGGCTTGCCGGGGGCATGCAGGTAGTCTGCATAGACCACGGGATGACCCGCAGTTGGGAAAAGCTCGATATTCTCGAGACCGGCGCGCTTCAGCGCGTCCATCAACCAGCCCGCAGCGGAGCGGACATCTTCCTTGTGTGCGGACAGGGCAGAAATACTCGGGATTGCCAGCCATTCCTTCAATTCGTTCAGCTGAGCCTCGCGCTCAGTCTGGAAATAAGTTTCATAAGACATCGTAATATGTACCTCCTTGGAGTGTTGCTCTTGTTCATTATACTGGAGAACACGCTGCGGTTCAAAATAATACCTGTGGGCACTGCAGATGCCGAAAGCAGCCGGAAATACGCGCTATGCTGTACGATTGTTGATTGAGGACGGCGGGGCATGATAGACTTGATGCTTGACAGAGGAATATGCCGCTTGGGGAAAGCGGGTGAATTGGAGCGAATATACGTGTCAACAGATCAATTTATTTACACCTATGCCACTACAGGGGATGAAGCGTCGTTATGCGCGATGGAGCTGCGCTGCTTGTTCGGCCGGGAGATACCGCCCGATATTTTTGCCAGCACACGCAAGGTGGATGCCAGCCGCAGCCCGTTTATCAAGGAACGGATTGACGTAATGTACACCGCCGAAAGCCTGGAGGAAATATACATACAGACTGAACAGATTAATGTGGGCGACAGAACATTCAAGGTCATCTTCGTAAAGACCAATGATCTGCCGCGAGCCGCCAAAATCGAATATGATGAACGCAGAGCCATTGAGCGCGAGATCGGACTGCGCATTGAAGGCGCGGCGGATGTAAAGCGGCCGGAAATCGTATACGGGATTGTGACGCTGGGCGGACGCTGGTACTTCGGAACCTATCACAAGAACGACGCCACCTGGTTCCGCCAGATGCAGAAGCCCCGCAGCTACTCCATTGCGCTTGGCACGCGCGTTGCCCGGGCGGCGGTTAATATGGCTGTTCCCGACCCGCAGGGGGTTAGAGCCATTGATCCCTGCTGCGGCATCGGAACCGTGATGATTGAGGCACTGTCTATGGGCATCGACATCGTTGGGCGGGACATCAATCCCCAGATCGCTACCGGGGCGCGGGCGAACATCGCCCATTTCGGATTTACTGCCGAGGTAACCCTGGGCGATATTGCCGACATCCAGGAGCATTATGATGTGGCGATCGTGGACATGCCTTATAATTTGTATTCCAGCATTACCCCGGAGGAGCAGTTTGCTATTCTTTATCATACCCGCCGGATTGCCGACCGGGTGCTGATTGTGGCGATTGAAGCAGTGGACGAGATGATCCAGAGAGCAGGATTTGAAATAATTGACCGCTGCATAGCCTGGAAGGGCTCATTCTCGCGCCATTTGATGCTGTGCCGATAACATGAACCGGTTTGCCGAATTCAAGGAGGTTGAGCGCTGATGGAACAGAAATGGTTGACCTGGGCCAAGGAGATTCAGGCCATTGCCCAGACGGGGCTCGCGTATGCCAGGGATGTGTACGATATTGAGCGTTATGAGGCGCTGCGCGGGCTAAGCGTGGATATTATGGCCAATTACACCTTTGAGAGCAAAGAGAAGATCCGGCTGGCCTTTGCGGGTGACGACGGCTACTGTACACCGAAGACGGATATCCGCGGCGTGATTTTTCAGGAAAATAAAATTCTGCTGGTGCGTGAAAAGCTCGACGGCAAATGGGCACTGCCCGGCGGCTGGGCCGATATCGGCCTGTCTCCGAGCGAGGTGGCGGTTAAGGAAATAGCCGAGGAGTCAGGCTTTCAAGCGGAGGCCGTGCGTCTGCTTGCGGTACTGGACAAGAAATTTCATCAGCATCCGCCCGAACCGTATCATGTATATAAGATGTTCATCGAGTGCCGGATTGTCGGCGGCAGTGCGGCGGAGGGCGTGGAGACGAGCGGCGTCGCTTTTTTTGCCGAGAATGAACTGCCTGAGCTGTCCGAGGAGCGCAACACGCCGGAGCAGCTGCGGACGATGTTTGAATTCCTGCGGAATCCCGAAAAGCCGGTTATCTTGGACTAGCTTGCGGCATACTATATATGAATTAAGCGGTTTCGTTTTATTTAAGACAAAAATTGGTTAATGATATTTATGAAAGCATTTCCAAACCATGGCCGCTGATCCTGTAGCTCTAATTTAGGGTGAGACGCGCAACTTTTTGGGTCAGGCGGTCTACATTTTTTCCTCTACGCTGACGATAAGAAATTTAGGAGGGGATCGCATGGAACAAGAAGAATTAAGACTTCCGTTGCAGCAGGAGAAGGTCGAACGTCCTGCAGAAGGCAATATCGCCGCCGGATTGGTCTGGGGTATCCTGATCAGCATCCCGCTTTGGATTTCGGTCATCGGCTGGATTATGGGCATTTGGCGTTAATTGGAGCTGCTTCACGCGAACTATATATGGATGATGAGTAAAGGCTGCCTCTTCGGGATGAAGAAGCAGCCTTTTTGGGTATTAGAGAATTTTATCATTTTTGGGAAGCTTTTATTCACTTTGTCCGCGCACATCGACTACCCGGAAAGTCTCGCAGACGACCGGCATGTGCGGGTCGAAGGATCGGCCGTAGGCTTTGTTCTCGCGGGTAAAATACAGCTCGTGGTTATAACGCCACGATTCCAGAGAGCGGTTATCCTCGCCCTCACTGTAAGCGAACTCTGCACTAACCTCGTCAAATGGAACAATGTCGACTCTCACCGTCTCTATAATCGCCCGGGGCACGCCTTCTCCGTCGAGCAGGACCGAATGGCCCCCTGCGAAGGGGACCACCAGCTCCCGTAAGGCGTACAGCTCGTAGTTGGAAGCTGTTCCCGTCTTGGTGCCGGCAAGCACGAGCGCCAGCAGCTCATCTGCGAGCCGCGGGCTGTCGCCGAAGGCCCAGGCACTGTCGTATTTATCCGCCGTGTCCGGATGCTCTTTCACATAACTGTTCCAGTAAGCAGCAATCTCTGCTTGTTTGTCCATTGTAGTCTCTCCTCTTGTCATTTCCCTGCCCAATAATCACAGTGCTTCCGATGCTTCCAGCCATTCGGCATACAGCCGGTCCAGCTCGGCCTGCGCGGTCTCCCGCTCCTGCTGCAGCCCGGCCAGGCGTCCGGCGTCGCTGGCCAGCGACGGCTCCAGCATTGCCGCGTCGATGCCGGCCAGCGCCGTTTCTGCGGCAGCGATGCGCTGCTCCCAGTCTGCGGCGGAGCCTCCCTTGCGGGCAGCAGAGCCTGTGCGCGCCGGGGCCCCTCCGCCGTCAGCGGCGGCCTGACGGGATACGCCCGCCTCTTGAGGGCGGGTGGAGCCGGAGCCGCTGCTGTCCGCAGCCAGGGCCGCTGCTGCAGCCCGCTCGCGCTGCTTCTCTTTGTAATATTCATAGTTGCCGCTAAATACGCTGAACCGGCTGTCCGCCAGGGTCCACAGCTTGCCGAAGCAGCGGTTGATGAAATAACGGTCATGCGACACGGCCAGAACGGTGCCGGGATATTCCTCCAGCGCCTCTTCGAGCGCCTCGCGGGAGTCGATATCCAGATGGTTGGTCGGCTCATCCAGGATCAGCAGGTTCGGGCGGCGGTGCATCAGCACGGCGAACCGCAGGCGGGTCCATTCCCCGCCGGAGAGTGAAGCGATGCTCTTGAACACATCGCCGCCGTAGAAGAGGAAGCGGGCCAGCCGGCCGCGGGCCTCGCCTTCCTCCAGGCCTGCCTGCTCGCGGAAGAAGCGCAGCACGGTGAGGCTGCCGTCCTCCGGCACGGCCTCCTGCGCAAGATAGCCCGGAGCAGTGCGTGAGCCCAGCGTGCAGCTTCCGGTATCCGGCGCCTCCAGGCCGAGGATGATCCGCAGCAGCGTGCTCTTGCCGGCGCCGTTGCCGCCGATCAGCGCGGCGGTCTCGCCGTAGCGCAGCACCCCGCTCGCTTCCGAGAAGAGCGTCCGCCCGCCGTAGGCTTTGCCGACTGCATCGAGAACAAGCGCCTGATTGCCGGAGCGGTCCTCCTGCTTTAGCTGCAGGTCCATCGCTTTGCGCTCCAGCACCGGCCGCTTGACCTTCTCCATCCGGTCCAGCGCCTTCTGCATCGAAGCGGCCCGGCGGTGGAAGGAGGGGTTCGGCGGATTGGAGCGGTTGCCCCATTCAATGAGCCGTTTGATGCTTTCCTGCATCTGTTTGATTTTCTTCTGCTGCTCCTGGTAATCGGCGAACTGCCGCAGCAGCCGGGCTTCCTTCTCGGTCTGATAGCCGCTGTAATTCGTATGATAAGTGACGGCTTCGCCATCTTCGATTTCGATGACCTTGTTCACTACCGCATCAAGGAAATAGCGGTCATGCGAGATGACCAGCACGGTCCCGCTGTAGGTCTGCAGGAACGACTCCAGCCATTCGATGGCTTCCATATCGAGATGATTGGTCGGCTCGTCGAGCAGCAGGATGTCGGGGGCGCGCAGCAGCAGCGCAGCAAGCGCAACCTTGGTCTTCTCGCCGCCCGAGAGCGAAGCGAACCCGCGTCCGAATTGGGCGGGAGGAATGCCGAGGCCGGAGGCTACACGCTGGATGGCAGCTTCGATTTCATAGCCGCCGGCGCGTTCGAACTGCTCCTGCAGGGCGCCGTACTCCCGCAGCTGACGGTTCCAGGCAGCTTCATCCGCTGCCGGATCAAGAGCGGCCATTTCGCTCTCCAGCTCCCGCATCCGCCGCTGCCACCCGAGCGGCTCTGCGAAGCTGCGCTGCAGCACGGCATATACACTCTCGCCGGCATCCGCATCCTGGATCTGTGCGAGCAGTCCGACGGTGCTGCCTTTGCGGATGGCAATTTGGCCCTGATCCGGCTGGTCTTCACCGCTCAGCAGATGCAGCAGCGTGGTCTTGCCGCAGCCGTTGCGGCCGATCAGGCCGATCATCTCGCCTTGGCGGATCTCGAAGGTCACGTCGCTCAGCACCAGCTGGGCGCCGTGGTATTTCTGAATATGCTGGCATGAAATAATCATAGGGATTCTCCTTTTAGAATGCCCTCCGCGCGGCCCGTGCCGGTGAACCGGACACAAAAAGGCCGCAGGGAAATTCCCCGCGGCCTTGATACACTTCAGTCAGGATCTTACATCCGTCCGGGTGCAGGCAGAATAGGCATTTCACAATGTTGTGTTCGTATTGGGTTCATGTAAATGGACAGACTTCTCCCGTTGTTGGCATTTGCATGAACGATGCCGGACATGATATTTACCAGCCGGCTTCCAATACTGTTGGTCACATTGCGATCCATTTCTCCCACACCTCCTCTGCACAAAGTTATTGCTAGTGTACCCAAT
Organism: Paenibacillus tepidiphilus; assembly: GCF_008635795.1. Taxonomy (GTDB): domain Bacteria; phylum Bacillota; class Bacilli; order Paenibacillales; family Paenibacillaceae; genus Paenibacillus_AQ; species Paenibacillus_AQ tepidiphilus. The sequence continues at coordinate 67,461 of NZ_VWRQ01000016.1, forward strand.
ATTCCGGAATTTAGCAAGAGAGAAAGTAAACGAACTTACCGGAGATACGAATGAGTGAGAAACCGGGCGGCCTTGCTCCGCAGTGGGGAGGGCCACCGGGCGGGTGCCGCTCCCGGTGCCCCGCTATACGGTATAACGCAGGACCAGCCCGCCATATACAAAAGCGGCGACGATCACTAATGCAGGATGCAGCTTAAGCTTTTGCATCGCCACGAATGCGATTGCGGCAATAACCAGCGTCTGAACGATCCCGATGGATTCGGCCGGACTCTTGGCCATCTGAAAGGTCAGTACAGCCATCATAATGGCGATGACCGGCTGCACCAGCAGTGTCATGCCTTTAACTACCGGAGACTGCTTGTATTTCTGCAGCACATTCAGCAGAACGATCAGCGCGGCGGCGGAAGGCAGAACCGTAGCGAGCAGGGCGACAGTAAAGCCGAGCCAGCCCAGAACGTCATAGCCGACATAGGCGGCGATTTTGGTGGCAATCGGTCCGGGTAAGGCGTTGCCCAGTGCCAGCATATTGGAGAACTCTTCATCGTTCAGCCAGCCGTAGTGCGGGACAATTTCCTCATACATCAGCGGGATGGAGGAGGGACCGCCGCCGTAGCCCAGCACATTGGCCATGAAAAAGCCGTAAAGCAGCTCAAGCCATTCCATCAGGCGGTTCCCCCTTTGTTGCGTTTCGCGAGAATACGGTAATGCACAGCGCCGTACCCCAGGAAGAGGACAATCACTATGGCCGGATGGACATGCAGCACTTCCAGCAGCAGCAGTGCGAGCGCAAGGAAGGCAATGCCGGCGGCGATGCCAAGCCCCTTGAACGCTTTCTGGGCAAATTCATAGGCCATAATGCCGAGCATCACGGCGATGACGGGCGAGACGGCGGCAATCATACCGGCGACGACCTTGGAGCCGGCTAAATAGTGAACCGCCGAGAGCAGCAGCAGCATGGCGACGCAGCTCGGCAGGATATGCGCCAGTACGGAGAGCAATGCGCCCTTGACGCCTTTGAGCCGATACCCCAGATAAGCCGCCATCTTGGTGGCAATGGGTCCGGGCAAAGCGTTGGCGATGGCCAGCGTCTCTCCGAATTCTTCGTCGGTCAGCCAGCTGTAGCGGGCGACGGCATCGTGACGGATCAGGGGGATGACCGACGGCCCGCCGCCGTAGCCGAGGATCCCGGTACGGACCATGGACAGGGTTAGCTGTACATAAGGATTGTTTGTGTTCTTCAAGTCGGACCTCCTTTGACTTTACACCATTCTCTTTACTCCATAGGATGGATCAGTTCCCGGTTTTTGAGTCCATTTTATGCATTCTGAAGCCGGGGTACCATACGGGGGGAACCGGCCGGCTTAATCTTTGTGCATGACTCACAAAAATCAGGCGCGTTTTTGCTCATAGCGGCTCCCGCGATTGACAGGGAATTTCCCGGTGCAGTTAAATGGCACTAATCGGATTAAGGGAAGGAGCCATTCGTGTCATGACAAACGGACCGGTAATTGGCACCAAGACAATGGTAGTGAGCCCGCATTATCTGGCCTCGTCGGCCGGGGCCCGGATTCTGGCGGCGGGCGGCAACGCCTTTGATGCGGCGGTGGCCGTCAGCGCCACGCTGGCCGTGGTGTATCCGCATATGACCGGGCTCGGCGGCGATGCGTTCTGGCTGACGTACGACGCGGGGGAAGCGCGCGTACAGGTCTACAACGGCAGCGGACGCTCGGCCTACGCCGTCCGCCGGGACAGCTATGCCGGTGAGGGGGCCATCCCTCACCGGGGCATCCGCAGCGCCATTACCGTGCCGGGAATGGCGGACAGCTGGGCGGCCGTGCTGGAGCGCTACGGCCGCCTGTCTCTGGCGGAGGTGCTGGAGCCGGCGATCGGCTATGCCTCCGGGGGGTTCCCGCTGTCGCCGGACCAGCGCGCCGGCAGCCTCTTGGCCGGCGCGGCGCTGGCGCCTGCGGCGGCAGGGATCTATCTGCCCGGCGGCGCGGTTCCGCAGACCGGGCAGCGGTTCTCTCAGCCGCAGCTGGCCCGCACGCTGCGGCACTTGGCGGAAGGCGGACGCGACGCCTTCTACAAGGGGCCGATTGCGGAGGAGATCAGCCGCTTCATGCTGGCGGAAGGCGGCTATCTGACCCGCGAGGATTTCGAGGACCATCACGGAGAATGGACAGAGCCGGTCTTCACCGATTACCACGGGCTGCGGGTGTACCAGGCGCCGCCCAACTCCCAGGGCTTTGCGGCGCTGATGACGCTGAACCTGCTGGAGCGCTTCGATTTCGCTTCCATTGAACATGGCTCCTATGAATATTATCACCTGCTTACCGAGGCGCTGAAGCTTAGCTTCCGCGACCGCGACCGTGTGCTGAGCGATCCCGATTTCACAGCAGTGCCGCTGGAGCGGCTGCTGGATAAGGCTTACGCCGCCGAATTGGCGGCAGCCATATCGCCCGCAAGCGCTGCCGTGCTGGGGAGTGAGCCGGTGGGCCGGGACACTGCCTATGCTGCGGTGGTCGACGGAGACGGCAACGCGGTCTCCTTCATCCAGAGCCTGTATTTCGAATTTGGATCAGGTGTTGTTGCCGGGGATACAGGGATTCTGCTGCAGAACAGAGGCTCGTTCTTCTCCCTCGATCCCGGGCATGTCAATACTCTGGAGCCGCATAAGCGCACCTTCCACACGCTCATGCCGGCGATGGCCTGCCGGGATGGTAAGCCCGTCTATTTGTATGGTACCCAGGGCGGGGAAGGGCAGCCTCAGACACAGACACTGCTGCTGACCCGGATGCTGCATTACGGCATGGACCCGCAGAGGGCGGTCAGCGAGCCGCGGTTCGTCTGGGGGCGGACCTGGGGCGAACCGACGCAGGAGCTGAAGGTAGAGCGCCGGGCCGGGCGGCAGGTCCTGACGGCGCTGGCGGAAGCGGGACATCTGGTCCGGCCTGTCCGGGCCTACGACGGCATTATGGGGCATGCCCATGCCATTGCCATCGGCAGGGACGGCACGGTCAGCGGCGGAACCGATCCGCGCTGCGACGGTGCGGCGATCGGATGGTGATCACCATGTGCGGGGCGGATAAGGGCCGTCAAAGAGAGGGAGGAAGACAGGATGGACACTTACAATAGATATGGTGCTTACATGGCTCCTGATTTGCAGGTTCCTGCGGCGGGAAGCGGGGAACTGGATGGGCTAACCTTTGCGGTCAAGGATGTGTTCGCCGTCGCGGGACACGCATCCTCCGCCGGGAATCCCGACTGGCTGCGCAGCCATGCGCCGGCACGGGAGCATGCGGCGGCGGTGGCCCGGCTGCTGCAGGCCGGGGCAGCCTTGCGGGGGGCGACCCATACCGACGAGCTGATGTACAGCCTGGGCGGCGAGAATATCCACTACGGCACACCGGTCAATCCGCGTGCGGAGGGACATATTCCGGGCGGCTCCTCCAGCGGCTCGGCGGTGGCGGTGGCCGCCGGTCTTGCCGACTTCGCACTGGGCACCGATACGGGCGGCTCGGTCCGCGTGCCTTCGGCCTACTGCGGCGTTTACGGCTTTCGTCCGACACATGGCTCCGTAGCCTTGGACGGCGTTATTCCGCTCGCGCCCGGCTTTGATACGGTCGGCTGGATGGCGGGTAACGCAGAGCTGCTGCTGCGGGTGGGCCGCGTGCTGCTGGAGCATAGGGACTCAGGCCGGATACCCGGCGAGGGCGGCGATAGCCTGTCGCCGGAGATAGATACGTTATATATCGCGGACGAGGCCTGGTCCTTGCTGAAGCCGGAGATTGCCGGCTGCCTGGAGCCCGGCCTGCGGAAGCTGCAGGGCGGAGCGGGACGGTCCGTGGAAACATCCGTCGCCCCGGAAGGGCTGCGGGCCTGGATGGATACGTTCCGCGAGCTGCAGGGCGCAGAAATCTGGGCCACTCACGGGGCCTGGATTACCCGGGAGCGGCCGGTCTTCGGGCCGGATATTGCCGCCCGCCTGGCATGGGCGGAAAGCCTGGCGGCGCAGGACCATAGCAGGGCGCAGGCCATGCGCTCAGACATTGCCCTGCGTCTTAAGCGGCTGCTGGGCCCCGGCTGCTTCCTGGTCATTCCCACCGTTCCGGGCGCCGCGCCGCGCCGGGGCGGCGATCTGGAGCAGCTGGAACGCGACCGCAGCGGCGCGATGATGCTCAGCTGCATCGCCGGCCTGGCTGGGTTGCCCCAGGTAACCCTGCCGGTGGGCGGCCCTGCCGGACATCCGCTGGGCTTGTCTGTTATTGCCGGACCCGGTGAGGATCTGCGGCTGCTCACCTGGGTGGCCCGAATGCGGATGTAGCGGCCGGGCCAAAGCCCCCTGTACTTCACAGTCATATGTGGAATACAGGGGGTTATTTGGGTTTGGACAGAACGCTCTTTTACCGAATAATTCGCCAGAGTCAACCGGTTTGCAGCGGTTGAAATACGGTAAAGTTAATTTTTTGTGACTTATGTAATGTTTGATCACATGATACGGCGATTTTTCCACATCCCCCTTCCCAATACCGTTCATTTTAACTATAATGTTACATAAAGTAACATATGGTTCGAGCTAACTATATAAATATGTATATAAAGGGGGGCGGCTCATGCATCTTACCGTGGAAGAAGCGCTGTCGATTTATCCGCTGTCCGAGGCCAGGCTGATTGCCGGCTCCAAGGGGAAGCACCGGATCGTCAAATCGATCAATGTGATGGATGCCCCGGATATTTCGGATTGGATCAAAGAAGGGGAAATGCTGCTGACGACTGCTTACTTGATCAAGGATAACCTGGAGGGTGCCTCTGATCTGCTCCGCAAGCTGGACCGGCGGGGCTCCGCCGCACTGGGGATCAAGCTGGGCCGCTTCTGGGATGCGGTGCCGGAGCAGTTGGTCGCCGAGGCGGAGACGCTGAATTTTCCACTGATCGAGCTGCCCTTTGAATTCACGTTCTCCGACCAGATGAACGGCTTGTTCCGTGCCGAACTGACGCGTAGCACCAGCATGCTTCAGAGCATGCTGGAGAAGCAGCGCAAGCTGATGCGCTTCGCCCTCCGTTCCGGCCACAGCCGCCCGCTGTTCGAGGCGGTCTCCGAAGTGATCGGCTGTAAGCTGGCGGTAATCAGCACCCGCGGGGATGTCATCTATAACAACACGGAGTATTCCGGCGGCGAGCTGCTGGAAGGATGGCCGTGGCAGAACCGGAATCAGCGTGTCCGCTGCGGGAATAAGACGGGCTACCGGATTCCGCTGCTCCAGGGCGAGAAGTGTTCGGGCTACTTGCTGTACAGCTCTATTGATCCTATGCTGCTCCCTGTAGAGGAAAGTCTGTTCGTCCAGGGGGCTGAACTGATTTCTTATCATATTCATGCCGGATTTGAGGATTATTTCGAGCATGCCGGACAGCGGGAATTCAGTTCCTTGCTGCGGCGCTGCCTTAGCGGAGGAATCACCTGCGGAGAATTGGCCCAGGCCGCGCAGCGGCTGGAGATTCCGCTGCTCCGTTCGCCGTTCCTCGTCATGCTGACCGACACGGCGGCAAGCGGAGAGGCGCGGCAGGCAGAGCTGCTGCGGATCAAGGAAGAGCTGCTGGAGGCGCCGGAGCTAGGCGGTCTGCAGGCCGTGCATATTCTTATGGAAGAGGGGCTGCTGTCGCTGTATCCGGCAGGGACGCCCGGGCCGGAGAGGTTCGGCGATATTGTCGGCCGCTGCTTTGAACGTTTGCAACTGGATAAGGGCTGCTACCCCAGAGCGGCGGTCAGCGGCGTTAAGGCGAGAGCCGAGGGCCTGAAAGAGGCTTTTGGCGAAGTGAAGGAGTGTATGGCCCTGACCCGGCGCCGGAAGGGCTGCGGGCAGGTGGTGCATTATCGGCAGCTTGAGCTCCATCTGATGCTGGAGCAGATTCCGCCGGAGACGATGGAGAAATACTGCAATGGCATGCTGCGCGGACTGCTCAGCCGGGAGCCGGAGTATGTCCGGGAGATGCTGCACACGCTGGAGGTCTATTTGCAGAATGACGGCCATGTCAATGAAACTGCCAAAAAATTGTTCATCCACCGCAATACCGCAACTTACCGGATTGAGAAGCTCAGCGAGCTGCTGGAGGTCGACTTCAAGAAAATCGATGATCTCATGCGGCTGAAGCTGGTATTTATCTTCCGCGGCATGCTGGAGCGCGAATAAATAATATTCGAGGCTTTGTGCGGAAGGGAGACAGCGAGAATAAGGAGGGGAGCTTCATGAGTACACAGGATATTGTGCGGCATGTCTATGAGAACGGGGCTCCCGCCGTACTGGCAACGCTGATAGCGGCGAAAGGGCATTCCTACCGCAAACCGGGTGCGGCTATGCTCTTCTACCCGGGAGGTCGACTGGGCAGTCTGAGTCCGGGTTGCCTGGAAAGCGATCTGGAGCTGCGTACGGAGGAAATATGGGAGAGCGGATTACCGGTGTTGATTGAATATGATATGACTTCGCCCGATGATTTCTCCTGGGGCGAAGCGGTGGGCTGCGGAGGTACGATCACGGTGGTGCTTGAGCCGGTTCAAGGAGAATTGCGGCGGCTGCTGCAGGATATCCATATGCGCTTGGAGCAGGGAGCCAGCCTGACGCTCAGCCGCGAAGCCGCAGGCGGTAAGGGATACGACTATAGGCTTGAGCCATTCAAGGGAGATAAGCTGCAGAGCGGTACGTGGGGACCGGTGGGACCGGCTGAATGCGCGCAGGCACCCGGAGCGGCGGAAGCGGCAGAATGGCCGTCCTTGGCTGCACCGCTTGTGCCGTTCCGCACCCATTTCGTTCCAAAGCCGCGGCTGATTCTGTTCGGCGGCGGACTGGATGCGCTGCCGGTGGCGGAGCTGGCGCAAAGCGGCGGCTTCCGCCTTGCGGTCGCCGACTGGCGCGAGGGAAGTCCGCTGCTCAGGCATTTGCCGGACGCTGAACAGGTGGTCTGCCCGCCGCAGGAAGCAGCGGCCCGCCTGCGTATCACTCCGGCGGATTATGTACTGATTCTCAGCCACCAGACGCAGCGGGACCGCCAGTTCCTGCTGGACGTGCTGTCCGCTGAGCCGCGGTATATCGGGATTATTGGCTCCAAGGCGCGCATAACGCAGCTGCTCGAAGGCATAGACCGTCCGGCCTCGCTGCATGCTCCGGTCGGTCTGCCGATTGGAGCGGAGGGGCCGGAGGAGATTGCCGTCAGCATTGTCGCCGAGTTAATTCAAATCAAACGTGCAACATCCCTGAAGCTGCCGAAAGGAGTGGAGTCTGATGAAGATAGCCGGCATATATCTGGCCGCCGGTCAGAGCAGGCGCATGGGCGTCTCCAAAGTGTCGCTGAAGCTCTCGGAGGAGGTCGCGCTCGGGAGCGTCGCGCTCAGTGAGCTGGAACGCTGCGCGCTTGCCCCGCTCATTGTTGTAGTCCGGGCCGACGACAATCTGGCTTGGCTGCCGCCGGTAGCGGCAGGCGGCTCCAGACGTACAGAGACCTGTCTTACGGCCCATTTGGGGCTGTCCTTTTCACTGCGCTGCGGTCTTAATGCCATCCTGCCCCTGCAGCCGGATGCCGTGGTTGTGGCGCTGGCCGATCAGCCTTTTATCAGCAGGCATATGGTGAATCGTCTGATAGACACGTATAAACGGAGTCCGGAGCTTGACTATGTGGCGAGTGCCAATGAAGGCGTGGCCATGCCGCCGGCGCTCTTTTCCCGCTCGATGTTCACTGCGCTGCAGGAGCTGAACGGGGACCAGGGCGCAGCAATCCTTCTGCGTTCAGGTGAATATAAAGGAACTGTGCTGGAGGCAGATTCGGCCCGCAGCTTCATGGACGCCGATACGTTTACGGAGTTCAGGGCGATCAGCCGCGAGTGGAGCCTGCGCCGCAGTGAAAAAAGTTAACATTAATAAACAAATTACAAATTAATGTTAGGAATTATCCCTTATTTTAAGCTTAATTTTAGGCGTTCTAGTGCACTAGGCACAAAAAACCCGAACCTTCTTAGGAACTGGCACAAAGCTATGTTATATAAATTTACGTCAGCACTGTGTCTCAGTATAGTATAGATAATCATGGTCCAGCCATGATAAAGAGATTTCCTGGAGGAGGAGAATTATGAAAAAAAGGGGTCAGGCATTTTCGTTCAGCTTTGTAGTTATGTTTCTGCTGGCGGTAGTTCTGGCAGGCTGCGGCAGCAACAACGCGGCTAACAACTCCGCAGCCAATGCGACAGAAGCACCGGCAACGGGGAACGCAGCGGCAGCGACGGAACCGGCGGCATCGGCCGAACCGGCAGCGGAAGCGCCTAAGGTTGCTTTCGTCTACATCGGGCCTCCGGGCGACGGCGGTTATACTTATCAGCATGATCAGGGCCGTCTGTACATGGAACAGGAGCTGGGTATCAAAGCGGATTTTGTGGAGAACGTTCCGGAAAGCGCCGATGCCGAACGGATCATCACCGAGCTTGCCCAATCGCATGATATCGTGTTTGCAACAAGTTTCGGATATATGGATTTCACTTTAAATGTGGCGCAGAAGTTTCCGAATGTGAAGTTCCTGCATGCTTCCGGCTACAAAACAGCGGAGAACATGGGAACCTATTTCGGCAAAAACTATCAGGCCAGCTATCTTTCCGGGATTGCGGCGGGCAAGATGACCACGAAGAACCATCTGGGGTATGTCGGCGCCTTCCCGATCAGTGAAGTTATTTATAACCTCAATGCCTTTACACTGGGAGCGCAAAGCGTCAATCCGGACATCAAGGTCGATGTGGTCTGGACGAACACCTGGTACGATCCGGCTACCGAGCGCCAGGCGGCAATCAGCTTGCTGGATAAGGGCGCAGACGTACTGCTGGCCTATCAGGATTCTCCGGCAACGCTGGAAGCGGCCAAGGAACGCGGCGCATTCGCGGGCGGCAATGACTCCGATATGAGCAAATACGCTCCGGACAATTATCTGACCAATCCGGTATGGAACTGGGGCCCTTACTACGTGAAGGCCGTTAAATCGGTGATGGACGGCACATGGAAGAGCGAGCAGTATTCCGGTGATATGGCGGACGGCATGGTTGCTCTGGCGCCGTTCGGCAACAAGGTGCCGGAGGATGTAAGACAGCTGGTGGAAGACGCCAAAGCGAAGATTATCAGCGGGGATTTAAATGTATTCACCGGTCCGATCTCCGACAACCAGGGCAATGTCGTGGTGCAGGAAGGCCAGACGCTGACGCTTGAAGAGGTGCTTTCGATGAACTGGCTGGCTAAAGGCGTAGAAGGCACTATTCCTAAGTAACAGGTTATCGTTCAGAACATTCAGCCGATTACTATTGATCCAATATACAGCCATTGTCTATGGGTGGGGTGGGTTCCGGGCGGAATCTTCCCCACCCGTACTACAAGTATAAGGAAAGGAGCGTCCCATCATGCAGAACCATTCAGTTGAAATGCGCGGGATTGTGAAGAGATTTGGTTCGGTAACAGCCAGCGATCAAGTCGATTTTTCGGCAAATGCGGGTGAGATTCACGCGCTGCTTGGTGAGAACGGAGCAGGAAAAAGCACTGTCATGAGCATGCTGTCGGGTGTATACCGGGCGGATGAGGGGGAGATTCTCATTCACGGCCAGACAGCCAAAATCCGCTCTCCGAAGGATGCGGCCATGCTTGGCGTCGGAATGGTCTTCCAGAACTTCCGGCTGGTGCAGACTCTCACGGCAGCGGAGAACATCGTGCTTGGCGAAAAGTCGTCTTTCTGGCGGGGCAGCAAATGGATTAAAAACAAACATGCTGAAATCGAGGCGCTGGGCGAGCGGTTCGGGCTGCATGTTCCGGTGGACCGGCCGATCTGGCAGCTATCCGTCGGTGAGCAGCAGCGTGTGGAGATCGTCAAGACGCTGTACCGCGGCGCCGATATCATCATTCTTGACGAGCCGACCTCGGTGCTGACGCCGGGGGAAGTGGAGCAGCTCTTTGAAACGCTGCGGGTGATGAAGAAGGCAGGCAAGACGGTCATTATGACCACGCATAAAATGAAGGAAGTGATGGCTTCCTCAGACCGTATATCCGTCATGCGCAAAGGGAAGATGATTGCCACGCTGGACACGGCCAAGACGGGCGAGCTGGAGCTGGCCCGCCTGATGGTCGGCCGTGAGGTAATCATCACCCGCCAGGAACGGGAAGCGGTCCAGGGTAAGCCGCTGCTCACCGTTAACCATTTGGAAGTGACCGCCGACCATGGGCGCAAGGCGCTGGAAGGCCTGTCGCTGAGTGTGCGCGCCGGAGAGATTGTCGGCATTGCCGGCGTGGCCGGCAATGGTCAGAAGGAGCTGGCCGAAGTTCTTACCGGGCTTAGAGCCTGGAAGAGCGGCGAGATTGTCTTTGACGGCAAGCCGGTCAAGACCGCTTCGGTCCGCGGCGCAATCGACGCCGGCATCTCCCATGTGCCTGAGAACCGCATGAAGAGCGGCCTGGCCGGACGGCTCGGCTCGGTAGACAATCTGCTGTTCAAGTCTTACCGCAGCAGCGAGCATTCCCGGTTCGGCATTCTGAAAGCCGCCAAGAACCGTTCCTGGTCGCAGGAGCTGGTGCAGCGCTTCAATGTCAAGACGCCGGAGCTCGATACGCCGGTGCAGCAGCTCTCGGGCGGCAATCAGCAGAAGCTGCTGTTCGCCCGTGAGGTCAGCCATCGGCCAAAGCTGATGGTAGCCGTTCATCCGACGCAGGGACTTGATGTCGGCGCCACCGCCGGTGTCCACGAGCTGCTGATGGAGCTGCGCGGATCGGGCAGCGGGGTGCTGCTGATTTCGGAGGATCTGGATGAGCTGCTGCAGCTGTCCGACCGGATTCTGGTCATTTACGGCGGTTCCATTATCGGGGAGACCGATCATGAGCATGCCGACAGGGAAGAAATCGGGCTGATGATGGCCGGAATCAGGCATAGAGAGGAAAATGCAGTATGAGCCCCAAGAATATGAGCAGCAGCGCCGTGCTGGAATCCACCGCTGTACCGGATAAATCCGGAAAACGTTTCTCCCTGCGGCTGGAGTATGACTCCAGCCGGAACCGGTCGCCATGGTGGTCCCCGGTCCTGTCAGTTATCCTGGCGCTCCTCCTGTGCGCCGTGTTTATCGCCGCCAACGGGATGAACCCGGTCACAGTCTACGAGAAGATGTTCCGCGGAGCCTTCGGTACCTCCTACGGGTTCACGGAAACGCTCGTCAAAGCCATTCCGCTGCTCCTGTGCGGACTCGGCATCGCCGTGGCCTACCGGATTTCCGTCTGGAATATCGGCGCCGAAGGCCAATTGACCGTCGGAGCGATGGCGGCTACGGCGGTGACGATCTATTTTCCTGATCTGCCGTCGTTCTGGGCAATCTCGCTGATGCTGGTGTTCGGAATAGCTGCCGGTGCGCTTTGGGGACTCATGACCGCCATTCCGCGCACGCATTTCGGCGTCAACGAGCTGATAACGTCCCTGATGCTGAATTATGTGGCGCTGCTGGCGCTGGACTACGTGGTGTTCGGCCCCTGGAAAGATCCGCAGGGCTTCAATTTCCCGGGCTCGCCGATGTTCACGGCGGCGCAGTCGCTGCCTGTGCTGGGAACGACACGGCTCCATATCGGTCTTGTTTTCGGTCTGGTTGCCGTACTGATTTATTTTCTGCTCATCAAGTTCACCCGCTGGGGCTACGAGCTGCGTCTGATCGGTGCGAACCCGAACGCAGCCAAATACGCGGGGATTCATATCAAACGCCACATTATTATCGTCATGCTGATCAGCGGCGGGCTGGCCGGAATTGCCGGAATGGCGGAGGTGTCCGGGGTCACGCACAAGCTGATGCAGGGGATATCTCCGGGCTACGGCTACACTGCAATTATCGTTGCCTGGCTTGCCAAGCTGAATCCGCTCGGACTGATTGTCACCTCCGTTCTTTTCGGGGGCCTCATCGTCGGCGGCTACAGCGTGCAGACCATCGGCTTGCCTTCGTCCATCTCGGAGCTGCTGCAGGGGGCAATTCTGTTCTTCCTGATTGCGGGCGAAATGATTCACCGGTTCCGCATCCGGCGGAGCGCATAGCAAGCTTCGTCTTGCGGAAGGGAGTTTAACTTATGGATTTCACTACACAGTTATTGATTGCCGCGATCTCCGCCGGAACCCCGCTGCTGCTGGCTACCTTGGGCGGTATCCTCAATGAACGGGCAGGCATTATCCAGCTAGGCGCGGAAGGGCTGATGCTCATGGGCGCCGTTACGACCTGCATCGTATATATCCGCAGCGGCAGCCTGCTGCTTGCCCTGCTGGCCACATTGGCCGTCACCGCGCTGCTCGGCATCATTCATTCGTTTCTTACCGTCACCCTCCGCGCCAACCAGACCATGTCCGGGCTGGCGATGACGCTGTTCGGCAGCGGACTGAGCGCCTACCTGGGCAAATCCATCAGCGGCCTGCCGCTTCCGGGCACCTCGCCGAAGCTGGATCTGGGCTGGGTGAAATCGATCCCGGTGATCGGGGATATTTTCGGCAGGCTCGATGTTCTGACCTGGTTCAGCCTGCTGCTTGTGGCGGCGCTGCATCTGCTGATCCACCATACCTCATGGGGACTGCATTTGAAGGCGGTCGGAGACAATCCTGCCACTGCCGACGTTATGGGCATCCGCGTCCAGATGATCCGCTACAGCTATGTGACCGCAGGTGCCGCATTGATCGGCCTTGCCGGAGCCGATATGGTGCTGGCCTATGCACCGACCTGGAATGAAGGCCTGACTGCCGGCCGGGGGTGGATCGCCGTCGGGCTGGTGATCTTCGCCAGATGGAATCCGCTGCGCGCTTTGTTCTGCGCCTATTTCTTCGGAGCGCTGGACTCGCTCGGCTTCCGGATTCAGCTGCTGGGCAGCGCGATTCCGCCGTACTTTCTCAAGATGATTCCATATATCGTAACCATTCTGGTGCTGATGTATCTCGGGTACCGCAACCGCAACAAGCCTTCGGGCACGCCGGAATCGCTGGGTACGCCGTATATCCGCGAGCAGCGGTTCTGACACATGAGAGGAGCTGAGACTTGTGGGAGCTTTACAGGATGAGCCGTTATTCTCACCGGCGCTGCGCCAGCCCCGGAGTCTCCGCGAGGCCTGGGAGCTGAAGTCCGCCTGCGCTGAGCAAGCGGTCTATGTCTCCGGAGGAACTCTGCTGAGGACGCAGTGGGAGGCCGGAACAGCCGCAGTGCCGCAGGTGCTGATCGACCTGCGGAACATCGCGGGGATGGAAGATGTCACCCGGGATGATGACTATCTCACTATAGGTTCGCTGGTTACGCTGACTGCCTGCCGCCGCAGCGGGGCCCTGGCCTCTGCCGGCCCGGCTGCGGCGGAAGCCGCACGGCAGATTGCCGCACCGGCGGTGCGCAATCTCGCAACGCTGGGCGGCAACATCGCTTCCGGCTACGGCGATATTCTGCCGGCGCTGCTGGTGCACGATGCGGAGCTTGCCGTCTATGACGGCAACCTGCTGAGAGTGCAGCCTGTGGAAGCGTGGCTGGAGCGGCGCTGGAGCGGGGCTATACCGCCGGCGGAGCTTGTCGCCGGCGTAAGGCTGCCGCTGGATCAGGGCAGCGGCGGCTCCCGTCTGGCGGTCTTCCGCAAGGTAGGCCGCCGGGAGGCCTTTACGGCATCGCTGGTCACCATAGCGGTGACGGCGGATTGGGATGCCGCCGCCCGGACACTGCGGCGGGTGCGGCTTGCGGCCGGTGGCGGCTCCGGCCGCCCGCAGCGCCTGGCCGCCGCCGAAGCGCTGCTGGAGGGCGCAGAGCTGTCGCGCAGCCTGCTGGGCGCCGTCTATGAGGCGGTGGAGCACGGTTTTGCCAGCTATGACGATCCGTTCGCGGGCGAGCAATACAAGAAGAAAACAGCCGGAAATCTGATCGTTTCCGAGCTGTGGCAGACGCTGGAGCTGAAGGCCCGGTCATAACTGCCCGTAAAGAAAGCTCACTGCTTCACATCGGAATTCATGATAAACCAACGTCCATTTTATGTAGTTCGCACATCGACACCGGCAAAGGCATTCAGGCAGTGCACAGAGAAGGAGATGGGTTGAATACAGCGAATGGACTTTTTTTATCTAAAAATACTTCAATTCTAATTATTAAGAATTTTAGCGGAGGAGTGGGGAACATGCTGCTGAACAAGGAGTCGAGCGGCAGCCGCTGGCGGATACGGCCTGACGGCCAGGATAAAGTATCCGGCAAGCTGCAATATTTGACCGACATGGCTGCCGAAGGGATGCTGACCGGACGGGTGCTGCGCGCTCAGCAGGCCCATGCCCGCATTCTGTCCATCTGTACCGAAGCGGCGCTGGCGGTGCCGGGTGTACATGCGGTGATTACCCATGAGGATGTGCCGGGCCTGAACGGCTTCGGCATCGCTCTGCCGCATCAGCCGGTGTTCTGCTATGACCGTGTGCGCTATACCGGTGATGCCATCGCCGCCGTCGCAGCCGAGAACGATGCCATCGCCGAATACGCCTTGTCGCTGATCCAGGTGGAATACGAGCCGCTGCCGCTGCTGGAGGACGCCGAGGAGGCGATGAAGCCGGAAGCGATCCTGCTGCATGAGGAAGGGAATGTGCTGCATCACACGGAGTACCGCCGGGGCGATCCCGATGAGGCCTTTGGGGCATGCGCGCATGTGGTGGAGGAAACTTACTTCACTCCCCGCCAAATGCATACCTATATGGAAACGGAAGGCGGTCTGTTTATCCCGGAGAGCAATGGCCGGCTTACCGTATATTCAGCCACCCAGCATGGGCTGATGGACCGCAGGCAGCTCTCGCGCATTCTGGCGCTGCCCGAGGAGGACATCCGCGTGGTCTCCAGTCCCATCGGCGGCTCCTTCGGCGGCAAGGATGAGCTGAACGTTCAGCCATACGGGGCGCTTCTGGCCCTGCGGACGCGGCGGCCGGTGCGGCTGCACAACTCACGCTATGAGTCGGTGCGTGCCGGGCTGAAGCGCCATCCGATGAAGATCACGATGAAGACGGGCTGCGACAGCGAGGGGCAGATCGTGGCCCACCGGGTGCGGATCATCTCCGACACCGGAGCTTACGCCACGCTTGGCGCCGAAGTGCTGAATTTCGCCACCGAGCATGTCATCGGCCCCTACCGCATCCCCCATGTGGAGGTGGAGGGCTTCGCCGTTTACACCAATAACGGCGTATCCGGCGAGTTCCGCGGGTTCGGCGGCAACCAGGCGATCTTTGCCCTGGAGGGGCAGGTGGACCGCCTGGCCCAGCAGCTGGGGCTGGACCCGTGGGAGCTGCGCCGCCGCAATCTGCGGCAGTACGGCGACCCCGGGCCGCTGGGCCAGCCAATCGCCCAGACCCATGGAGCAGTCCAGGTCTGGGAGGCGCTGAAGGCATCCCCGCTGCTGCGGGCGGCGGAGGATGGCGGCTGCGAGGGTGAGGGCAGCGACAGCCAGCCGGAGGGGCAGTTGCCCCCCTGGATCGTCACCGGCACCGGCGCTGCACTGGCCATGCACGGTGCAGGTCTTGGCTACGGCATCCCTGATCCGGCCGGAGGGCGGCTAAGCCTGGCGCTGGACGGCAAGATTGAAGCCGTCTTCGGCTATGAGGAATTCGGCCAGGGACTGATCGCCACGATGGAGCAGATGCTGGTCGAGCAGTTCGGCTTCGCCGGAGACGACCTGCGGATCATTATCGGCGATACGGATGTCGTGCCGGACAGCGGCTCCAGCACTGCTTCGCGCTCCACCAGCATGATGTGGATGGCACTGCAGCGGCTGCGGCCGGAGTTCACGGCACAGCTGCTGGAGACGGCGGCAGCGACTACCGGTGAACCAGCCGGGGAGCTGAAGCTCGGGTGCGGCGGCGTTTGGAAGGGCTGCAGCCTGCTCATCTCCTACGCTCAGCTGGCGCGCGGACTGAAGGAGCCGCTGGTCTGCGAGACGAAATTTCAATATCCGACTACACCGCTGCAGAGAGTAGGCGCACATTTCCTCTATACCTACTCTGCCATCGCTGTGCGGGTAGAGCTGAATCTGCTCACCGGGCGGGTGCGCATTACCGACCAGTACCATGCTGTCGCCGCCGGCCCGGTCGCCAATCCCCAGGGCTACCTGGGGCAGATTGAAGGCGGCAGCAGCATGGCAGTAGGCTTCACCTTGTCAGAGGATGCCGTCATGACGGGCGGTGCTTATGTTACCAAGAATATGGATACCTATCTGGTGCCCACGCTCATTGATATGAACGGCCGTATCCAGGTGGAGGCAATCGAGGATCTGCCGGAGCATGACACCTACGGTCCCCGCGGCATCGGGGAGATCGGCTCCGTGCATCTGGCACCGGCTGTGGCCGCCGCGATCTTCCAGGCGGTCCGCAAACGGGTTAACAAGCTGCCGGTCGAGCCGGAGCTGCTGCAGGAGACATTTTTTACTACACAGAAGGCGGTGGGAAGCTATGCCGGATAACTTCAGGCTTGAAGAAATGGGCGAAATGGCGGGCGCAGACATTCCTGCCGGGCCCCTGTATACCTTGAACTGCACTGTCAACGGCAGAGCACTCTCCCTGGAGGTTCCGCCGGGGCGGCGACTGCTCAGCATCCTGCGCGAGGATCTGGAGCTGACCGGCACGAAGCGCTCCTGCGAGATCGGCCGCTGCGGGGCCTGCATGGTGCTGGTGGATGGCCGACCGGTTAACGCCTGCCTCACCATGGCTTACCAGTGCGGGGGCGCCGAGATTACGACTATAGAGGGTCTTGGCGAAGCGGGACTGCATCCGGTGCAGCGCGCTTTTCTGGAGGAAGGCGGCTTTCAGTGCGGCTATTGTACACCGGGGATGGTCATCTCGGTTGTCGGTCTGCTGCGGGAGAATCCATCGCCGGCCCAGGAAGATATTGAAGAGGCGTTATCGGGCAATATTTGCCGCTGTACCGGATACGGTGGCATTATGCGCGCAGTAAACAAAGCGATTGAAAGCGGGGTGTCGCCATGACGGCAAGTGATCAAACCATTGCTCTAAAAGAACTCAACACCATGAGTGAAGACCAGTTTACAGCGGCGCTTGGCGGAATCTTCGAGCATTCGCCGTGGGTTGCCAGAGGCACTTATGCGCTTTTGCCTGCGGAGTCGGTGGAGCAGCTGCACCGGATGATGCTGGATACGGCGCGCGGTGCAGAGGAGAGCCGGATCACCGAGCTGCTGCGGGCACATCCCGATCTGGCCACCCGTATGCAGGTGACGCCGCTGTCGGCGGCGGAGCAGCAGGGAGCCGGGCTGGACCGGCTGACGCCGGAGGAGTTCGCGTACCTGACGGAGATGAATTCAGAGTATACTCGGAAATTCGGCTTTCCCTTTATCCTTGCCGTACGGGGCAAGACCAAGGACGATATTATCGCCGCCATCGGCACAAGAGTGAACCATTCCTATGAAGTGGAGCGGGAGCAGGCATTGACCGAGATCGGCCGGATTACCCGTTTCCGGTTGTTCGACTTGGTCAGGGAGGATTAACGAATTTTGCGCAAGCTTCAACATAATTTTTGACAAAAAGAACAGGAGGTGCCGGATATGCTCATACGAGCAAATCATTATGGGCAAGCACTGTCAATCTGGATGAGCGGCGGAATCGCCCGGCCCTTGACTGCTGCCGGTTACTCCGCGATCAGGGCGGAAGCCGGCCTGCAGAGTGCAGACGGCTGCTTCATCCATAGCATTCAGGGAGTCCGGCCATGAGCGGGTGTCTGACCACCCATGTGCTGGATTTGGCGCGGGGCATACCCGCAGCGGGTATGGCGGTCCAGCTATGGAGCGTCTCCGGCGGTGCAAGCCGCCTGCTTCTCACAGCGGTGACCAACAGCGATGGAAGACTCGACCAGCCGCTGCTTGAAGGCGAAGCGGTTGTACCGGGTGCATATGAACTGCTGTTTCAGGCAGGCGATTATTTTCGCGCCAGCGGGTGCGGTGGGGTGACCGGCGGAGACGGGGGCTTGTTTCTAGATGAAATACCGATCCGCTTCCATATTACGGATTCCGGGGCGCATTATCATGTTCCGCTGCTGGTGGCTCCGGGCGGGTACAGCACATACCGCGGAAGCTGAAGGCTTGTGAAGGAAGTAAGCACGAAGAATAGTGGAAGGGCGGAGGTGGCGGAGCTATGAGGGATTCATACGAGCTTATTGTCAAAAATGGGGATGTGGTGCTCCCCGGTGAAGTGCGGAGGCTGGACATCGGCGTGCGCGGCGGCGTCATTGCCGCACTTGAACCATCGCTTTCGGAAGAGGGGGCTGCCCGCGTCATCGATGCAGCCGGACACTATGTGCTTCCGGGCATGATCGATATGCATGTCCACTTCAATGAACCGGCCATGGGCCATTGGGAAGGCTTCCGCAGCGGTTCGGCGGCGCTTGCGGCCGGCGGCTGCACCTGTTATGCGGATATGCCGCTGAACGGGAATCCGCCGACGGTGAATCTGGCGGCGCTGGAGCTCAAGAGCGCGGCGGCGTCCGGGCAATCGGCCGTGGATTATACGCTGTGGGGCGGGCTCGTGCCCGGGAATCTGGACGATCTGGAGGCACTGGCATCCGCTGGTGTCATCGGCTTCAAAGCCTTCATCTCAAACCCCGGCGGGGAGGGAGAAGGACGGTTTCGGGAAGTGGATGACGATACCCTGTATCAAGGGATGAAGCGGATCGCCTCCTTCGGAGGCATCCTCGCCCTGCATGCCGAGAGCGAAGCAATGACCGCAGCGCTTGCGGCTGAAGCAGTGCGCAGCGGGAAGAACGGCGCGCGGGATTTCGCCGCCTCGCGCCCGCCGGAAGCTGAGCTTGAGGCGGTGGAGCGGGCGCTGTTCTATGCGGAACGGACCGGCTGCCGCCTGCATTTCGTGCATATCAGCACGGCGGAGGCCATCGAGCGGATTCATGCCGCCAGGCTGCGCGGCCTTGATGTGACGGCGGAGACCTGCCCGCATTATTTGCTGCTGACTGAGGACAGCATGGCAGAGCTGGGTCCGGTGGCCAAATGCGCGCCTCCGCTGCGCAGCAAGGCGGAGCAGGAGAAGCTGTGGGAGGTGCTGGCGGCAGGCAAAATCGACTTCGTCGCATCCGATCACTCCCCGTGTCCGAGCGAGCTGAAGCTGGCGGACGGCCTCAGCTTCATGGAGGCCTGGGGCGGCATCTCCGGCGCCCAGAGCAGTCTGGAGCTGCTGTTCCACGAAGGCGTCCGTAAGCGCGGGCTTCCGGTCACCCGGATTGCGGCGCTGCTGGCGGAGCAGCCGGCGCGGCGCTTCGGGCTGGACCGGCGCAAAGGCGCAATCTCCCCCGGACTTGATGCCGACCTGGTGCTGCTCCATCCGGACTATTCGTATACCTTAGAGGCAGAAGATTTGCTCTACCGCCATAAACACAGTCCATATACCGGCTTGACCTTATCCTGCAAGGTGACGGCGACGATCAGCCGCGGCAAGCTTATCTATACCGCCGAAGACGGCATTCTGGACGGAAGCGGCGGACAATGGCTGCAGCTGCGCGAAGGGCAGCCGGTGTTATGAGCAAGGTGAAGCTGCAGGCTCCGGCTACGGAAATGCTCTTGCTGCTCGAGGAACTGGCGGTCTTCAGCGCTCCCGGCCCCGGGGTGACCCGGCTGCTGTACACGCCGGAGTGGAAGGGGGCCCAGCATTTTCTGCAGGAGAAGATGGCTGCGGCCGGCCTGGAGACCAGGATGGATGGAGTGGGGAATGTCTATGGCAGGTTACCCGGCAGAGAAGCGCATGATAAAGTAATCTTGACCGGATCGCATATAGATACTGTCGTCCACGGCGGTAAATATGACGGCGCCTATGGTGTAGCTGCCGCGATTACCGCGCTTGGGTATCTGCGGGAGACCTGCGGCCAGCCGCGGCGGACGCTGGAGGCTGTCTCCTTCTGCGAGGAGGAGGGAAGCCGCTTTCCGCTGACATTTTGGGGATCGGGCCATGTCACGGGACATTATGACGGCGGTGAAGCGGCGGACTGTGCCGACCGTGACGGCATGACGCTGCGGGCGGCGATGGCCGCCTGCGGTTATCCCGCTTCCGGAGCTGCGGCGCTGCGGGAGGATATCGGCGCTTACGTGGAGCTGCACATTGAGCAGGGCATCGTGCTGGAACGGGCAGCGCAGCAAATCGGCGTGGTGCAGGCCATCGCCGGTCAGCGCCGGTATACCGCCCGCGTCGGGGGCGCTGCCAATCATGCCGGCACGACGCCGATGGGCCTGCGGCGCGACGCGCTGGCCGGAGCGGCGGAGATGCTGCTGTGGCTGGAGCGCGCCGCGCAGGACGCCGGCGACCCGCTGGTAGCCACGGCCGGCCGGCTTGAGACCTATCCCGGCACACCGAATGTCATCCCGGGCGAAGTACGGTTCACCCTGGATATCCGGCACAGCGAGGCCGGGATGCTGGAGCAGTTCTGTCAGGCTGCTGCAGCGGCCTGTGGCGGAATTGCCCGGCGGCGCGGGCTGACGTTCGCGCTGGAGGAGACGCTGGCCACGGCTCCGGCCCCGATGGACCGGGAACTGGCCGAGCGCCTGGAGCAGCTCTGCAGCGAGCAGGGCCTTACCCACCACCGCATGGTCAGCGGGGCGGGACATGATGCCCAGCTGTTCGCGCCGCGCTGCCCGGCGGCCATGCTCTTTGTGCCGAGCCGGGGCGGCGTCAGCCATGCCCCGGAGGAATACAGCTCGCCGGAGGAGCTGGCGGCCGGACTGAATATTTTGACCGCGCTATTATACGAACTTGCTTATCTGTAGAACTGAACCTGTAGGGAGAGATGATTCATGAAGCGGTACGAAGATTTGTCGCCGTCCTTGCGGTGCATTATGACCCCGGGGCCGGTAGAGGTTGATCCGCGTGTGCTGCGGGCGATGTCTTTTCCGGTGCTTGGGCAGTTTGATCCTGAATTCACCGATATTATGAATGAAACCATGGCGATGCTGCGTAAGCTGTTCGTGACGGAGAATCAGTGGGCTTATCCGGTGGATGGAACCTCGCGTTCAGGCATTGAGGCGCTGATGGTCAGCCTGATTGCCCCGGGCGACCGGGTGCTGGTCCCGATCTTTGGCCGCTTCGGCCATTTGCTGCATGAAATTGCCGAGCGCTGCGGCGCCGAGGTGTTCACGATTGAGACGGCCTGGGGCGGCATTTTTGACCCGGAAGAGGTAATTGCCGCGATCAGGAACGTACAGCCTGATGTGGTGGCCATTGTTCACGGCGAGACCTCTACAGGCCGGGTGCAGCCGCTGGCGGAGATCGGCAGGGCTTGCCGGGAAGCTGATGCTCTCTTGATTGTCGATGCCGTAGCAACCATAGGCGGTGTGCCGGTGAAGACGGATGCCTGGATGCTGGACGCGGTGGTCGGCGGGACGCAGAAATGTCTCTCTATTCCATCCGGGATGGCACCTGTGACTTATAATGCCCGGGCCGAGGCAAAGCTGCTGAAGCGTAAGCAAGTGGAACGCGGGCTTCGCACCGAAGATACAGCTCATGAGCTGCCAGTGGTGCGCAGCAATTATCTGGATCTCGGAATGCTTCAGGATTACTGGAGCCCGCAGCGTCTTAATCACCATACGGAGATGACCTCCATGCTGTATGCGCTGCGCGAAGGCCTGCGGCTGGTGCTGGAGGAGGGGCTGGAGGCGCGTCATGCAAGACACGCACTGCATGAACGGGCGCTGGTGGCCGGGCTCACGGCCATGGGGCTGCAGCTGTACGGCGATCCGGCCAGCAAGCTGACGGTGGTCACCTGTGTACTGATTCCGGAAGGCATCGACGGTGAAGCGGTGCGGACGATGCTGCTGCAGCATTTCGGCATTGAGATTGCCAGCTCCTTCGGTCCGCTCAAAGGCAAAATCTGGCGCATCGGCACAATGGGCTACAGCTGCCGCGAGAATAATGTGCTGCGCCTGCTCGGGGCGCTTGAAGCGGTGCTGCTGCGGCAAGGCTGCAAGCTGCCGTGCGGGCCCGGCGTGCAGGCTGCACTTGACGTATATGAGCAAAACGTTAGATAATCGCTGTTAATGCGGCAGTCAGCGGAGCGGCTGGAAGGCCAGTGTTATCCGGAGAAGGCGGCAATCCGGCAGTGTTCAACGAGAGACGGCTGGCGCCCTGCGGGGCGGGGCCGTTTTTCTTAAATATGCGGCCATAAAAAATAGGAATATAAAGTGCCGACTGCAGGCATCCCGGATGTAACAAGCCGGTTGGCCGGCTTATGAAGGATTCCTGACGCAAAGCTATCCGGGCCATCTTGCCGCACAAGCTATACACGATACTGCGAGGGGAGTGGGATTCATGAAGTTTGCAAGAAAACCGCTGTCCGACTGCGTGCCGGCGCTGGTCGCCACTGCGCGCGGCGATCTGCCGGCAACGCTGGTCATCACCGGGGGGAAACTGGTTAATGTAGTGTCCGGCGAAATTCTGGAGGGCATGTCGGTTGCGGTTCAAGGCGAACGTATTGCCTATGTCGGAAAGGATGTGTCCCACACAATCGGGGAGGACACCCGGGTCATCGACGCGGCGGGCCGTTATATTGCGCCCGGTCTGCTTGACGGGCACTGCCACATTGAGAGCACGCAGCTGACGGTCAGCGAGTTCGCCCGCGCCGTGCTGCCGCTGGGCACGACCGGCGGGTTCTTCGACGCGCATGAGATCGCGAATGTATTCGGGCTCAAGGGAATCCGGCTGATGCTGGAAGAGATGCGCGGCACACCGCTCGCCGCTTACATGCAGGTGGCTTCCTGCGTGCCTTCGGCCGGTCCGGACATCGAGACGACCGGCGCGTCCATCGGACCCGAGGAAGTGGCCGAGGCCTATACCTGGGGCGAGGATGTTATCGCACTCGGCGAAGTGATGAATTTCCCGGGCGTTGTGTACGGCGACGAGAAGATGCTGGGCGAAATTCAGGCGACGCTGCGTGCCGGCCGCTATGTGGATGGGCATTTCACCTGGCCGGCCGACGATTGGCGCCTGCCGGTCTATGCTGCCGCAGGTGTAACGGGCGACCATGAATGTGTGACGGCCGAGGATGTCATGGAGCGCGTACGGCTCGGCATGTATGCCAAGATGCGCCGCGGCTCCGCCTGGCACGATGTGGCCAAGACGATTACGGCCCATACCGAGCATGGCCTGGATACGCGCCGGATGCTGCTGGTGACCGACGACCGCAGCTCGGAATCGCTGCGCGACGAAGGCCATATGGACTTCGTGGTGCGCCATGCCATTGCCCAGGGCGTGAAGCCGGTGACGGCCTTCCAGATGGCGACGATCAACACGGCGGAGCGCTTTGGCGTCGCCCGCGACATCGGTTCGATTACGCCAGGCTCCTGTGCCGATATCATTCTGCTGGACGGGAACCTGGCCGATGTCCAAGTGGCGATGACCATTGCCGCAGGTGTGGTCGTAGCCGAGAACGGCCAGATGACGGCAGAGCTTCCGGCCTATACGTATCCGCAGGAAGTGCTGGCCTCCGTGCATTTGCGTGAGCTGCCGACCGCTGCGGATTTTATCATTCCTGCTCCCGTGGACTCCGGTACGGTAGCCACCCGCGTCATCAAAGTCATCGAGAATCATGTCGATACCGAGGAACTGATTCTGGAGCTGCCGGTCCGGGAGGGCCGGCTTGTGGTTGAGGGCACCTTGAGCAAAATCGCCGTCTTCGAGCGGCACAAAGCCACCGGCAACAAATCTGTCGGTGTAGTGGAAGGCATCGGCTTCCGCGAGCCGGCCGCGATTGCCATGACCGTGGCCCATGACAGCCACAATGTGCTGGTTATCGGCAACGACGATGAGCTGATGGCCCGGGCGGCGGGAGCTGTCGCGACGGCGCAGGGCGGGGTTGCTGTCCTCACCGGCTCCGGCACGGTGCTGTTCCCGCTGGCCATCGCCGGGCTGATGTCCGCCGAGCCGTTCGAGGTGGCGGCCGCCCAATCGGCTGCGGTCAGCAAGGCACTCTATGACGCCGGCTGTACGCTTAACTACGCCTTTATGACCTTGTCATTGCTCGCGCTGGCCGTCATTCCGGCCTTGCGCATCTCCGACAAGGGACTGGTGCGGATCTCCGCCGGAGGCATTGAGCTGGTTTCCTTATTTGCCTGAATAGTAGATCCGTCTGAGTTGCCCGCTCCGCCTGAGCTGCCTGGCCGGCATCCCACCATTTGGCGCAGCTTATAACGATTCAAGAAGAGTGCCTTCGGCCGTTGCGGCTTGGAGGCACTCTTTATTATGCGGACGGGATTCTGTATAGCTTCATTTACCCACGACTCCTGATAGACGATCCGGCCTTTATGGTTGGCAAAGACGCCGATGCCCGGTGAAAGATCATTAAATGTTTAAAAAAAAATCCTTCAGCCGCATATGGTTCCCCATTGTATTTGTCATTTCCCCCTTCAGTCCACAGGGTTAGCTCCCTTGATTCCTCAAGCATTTCCACACAAAACCGGCTGCTTTCCTGCCGAAATATGCTGAAAAGGTTACAGTTTTGACATAATGGGCATAATATTAACCAATTCATCACAATTTGAAACGGAATTTTATAAAATTTTAATAAAAAACATTAACAAACCTTCTGAAATAGACGATAATACTGTTAAATTCATTAATACTCGTCTAACAGGATAATTTACGGGCAAATAATAGAAAGACCAAATATGAGGAACGGGGTGGATGAGATGATAAGACTCGACACAAAGACCATTGTGGACATTACGATGAAGCAGATCACCGGGATATTCAAAATGGAACCGCTGGAGCTGAGATTCGTCAACGATTTTCAGGGTGAACAGTATCTGTTGACCAATGACAAGCTGCATCTCAGCAACCAGCAATACTGGGCTAAAGTAATGGATTGCGTATTCGAAAATCATGTCAGACCGGTTCTGATGTGCGAGGTGCTTTATTTTCTCCGCAACGAGTTCCTGGAGAGTGACATTAAGCTGACGTTCTCCTACGATTTCGCAGAAGGGGCGAATGGAGCAGCTAGCGCGACGGCCGAGGTGCACTTCAATGATACGCCTGATCTCCAGCCGGGCGAAATTGCCGAGCTGATTGATCTGGCCTTGACTCTTCAGGACCGCCAATGGTTCGAGGAATTGACTGCTAAATATAAGCAATTGACTGCATAATCACGCCTGTGAGCAGGAAAAAGCCTGTGAAATATAAACCGCCTTGTCCACTGTTGTGTGTGGACAGGCGGTTTTTTGTTAAGAGATTAGAAATTATATCTTCCAGGAGCCGTCCGTAGTAGTACGTTATAACAGTCCTCATCAGGTGCCCCGGCTTAGTCTTCGAGCCAGCCCTGAGCGTTCACTGCTACAAGCCGGGCGAGAAAGTCCAGCCACTCGGCGCCCGCATTCAGACACGGGGCAGCGTGTAATTGTCCGGCGTTGCCGCCGCCGGCAGCGAAATGCTCACGGCCTTCCACGGCTAGCTCATGCAGGGTCTCAAGGCAATCCGTTACAAGCCCTGGAGAGAAGATCAGCGGTCTCCGGATTCCGCGTCCGTGAAGTCCCTTCAACACTTCCTCCGTAGAGGGGCCGAGCCATTCTTCACGTCCGAACCGCGATTGGTAGGTGAGGCTCCACTGGTCTTCCCGCCAGTCCATGGCTTCCGCCAGCAGGCGGCAGGTCTCCTCGCACTGGCCCGGGTAAGGGTCGCCCGTCTGCGCATAGCGGCGGGGGATGCCGTGAAAGCTCAGCACGATATGATCCGGCTCTTCTTCGAGTCCCTCAAGACAGCGGAGCAGATGCGCTTTCAGGGCGGCGATATAGCCCGGAGCCCGGTAATAGGCATCCACGAAGCGCAGTGCCGGCACAAATCGCTTGCTGACCGGCCCCCGCGCCGAGCGGCGTCCCAGCGCAGCGAAGCTGGCGGCGTCATAGACCGAGGCTGTCGTGGTGGACGAGTACTGCGGGAACAACGGCACAACAATAATCCGCGTCGCTCCGGCGGCCTCCAGCCGGTTCATCGCCGCGGCCATGTCCGGCTCGCTGTAGGCTAGTCCCAGCTCCACCTGATACCGGCTGCCGAGCAGGTGCTGCAGGCCGGCCTGCTGGGTGCGGGAATGATGCAGCAGCGGTGAGCCTTCAGGCAGCCAGATTTGTTCATATAATCTGGCGGAGCGGCGGGGCCGGACGCGCAGAACAATGCCGCGCAGCAGCGGCTGCCACAGCAGCGGCGGATAATCAATGATTCGCCGGTCAGAGAGAAATCTCCGCAGATAGGGGCGAACTTCCTTGGCGTCAGGGGCTGCCGGGGTTCCGATTTGGGCGAGTATGACTCCGATAGGCGGTTGTTTCATCCACAAATGGCTCCTTTGCTAATCATGACATCGTTATAAAATATCATGAATCTTCCTTTCCTCACAGTGTCTGGAATCACACGAGAAGGATACGCAGGCGAAAACATGAGGAGGAACGAGCTGATACAAATATTTTTTTGAGGTAAACCGCCCAAAAGTGATGTTTCTTATAGGGTATGTGATTTTATATACAGATAATAATATTACGATTTTGATACCATCAATCCAGAAATTGCCGCGAATAGACTAACGTCCTCTACTTTTGTGAATTTATTCACCTTTTTATGTGAATTCTTTCACCTTTTATCCAATCAAAATCCATTAGCTCTACTGGGGAACGGGGAAGGGTCGCGCAGGAACGGAAAGGGGGAGTTGAACATCTTCATGAGGAAACGGGAGTTGCCTCATAAGAATTAGCAGCGACTGCATGCAAGATCAGTTTAAAGAGCTACATACTACTGGGGATACGGTAAAGGAGAATACGCATTGAAAAAATTAATCACTTTGACTGTCAGCGCGGCCTTGCTGCTTGCGCCATTTGCGTACACAATTAACGCACCATCGCTTCATTTGAAAGTCGATGCAGTGTCGGCCGCTTCGGAGGAAGCACCGGCAGCGACAGCCAAACCGGCGGCGACTCCGAAGGCAACCGCCAAACCGACTGCGAAGCCGACGCCGAAAGCGACAGCCAAGCCTGCTGCCACACCGAAGGCAACCGCCAAACCGGCCGCAACGCCGAAGGCAACCGCCAAGCCGGCTGCAACGCCGAAGGCAACCGCCAAGCCGGCTGCAACGCCGAAGGCAACCGCTAAGCCGGCTGCCACTGCCAAGCCGGCAGCAACCGCCAAACCGACTGCGAAACCTGTGACCGTTAAAGAGAGCGTATATAAAGACGGGGTTTACACGGCTTACGGCAATGCCTATTCCAAAGGCACCGAAGGCGCGAAGGTAACCATTAAAGACGGCAAGATCGCCGATATCGAGCTGCTCAGAACCAGTCCGAAGCTGATCGACCGAAATGCCCGCGATAACTACAGCGGCATCTGGAAAGCTTACGAGCTGATGAAGGACAGACTTCTCGGCAAGACCAGAGACGGCGCTGCTGCAGTGGATGCCGTATCCGGTGCAACCCGCACCAGCAACGGCTGGAAGCTGTCGGTAGACCGGGCGTTCCAGAGAGCGCTGGCCGAGAAACCGGCTGATGCCCTTTATTTCCCGGGCGACCACATGGGCGTTGACCCTGAAGGCAAATACGCCGTGTTCAACAGCTATGACGGCGCTGCCCTGACAGCGGTGAAGGTGTATCCGTTAACGGCAAACGGCGACTTTGTCGACGAGAAGACCTACACTGCGGAGCAAACCGCATTTGTTGCAGCCATCACGCCGGCACTTCTTGCGCATGGTACGGAAGCGCTGCCTGTAACAGGCTTCGAGCTCGAAACCAAAGCCGCGATCAACGCCTTCTGGGATGCCGAGCAAAACGCCAGCATCAACAACACTTCCGCTTACATTGACGGCTTCTACTCCTCCTATGGCACTGCCAGAAGCGTTGGCGTAGAGAGAGCGGACATCATTATCCGCAACGGCAAGCTGGTGGATGTGAAGCTGTACAGACTGGGCAACAACCTGATCGACAGAGGCGCAACCGCCTATGCCGATGTAGTTAAAGCCAATGCGCCAATGACAGCGAAGCTGCTGGTCAACGGTTCATATATCGCGAATTATGAAGAAACGGTAGACGGCATTTCCGGGGCTACCGAAAGCAGCCACGGCTGGAACCAGGCAGTGGAAAGAGCTTATGAGAAAGCGCTGAAAGTAAAATCCGCCGGACAGTATTTCGAAGGCAAATTCATGGGTGTGGATAACCAGTCTAAAGTGATGCTTCTCGTGGACATTGCTGCCGATCAAGTTACCGGCATCAAGCTGAGCCTGTTCGGAGCGGACGGCAAGCTGATCGCCGACGACAAGCTGACAGCAGAGCAGAAGACCCTGGTTGAACAACTGACGCAAGGCCTGCTGGCAAAAGGCGTGCAGGCAGCAGACGTTGCCGGCCAGGAAGCCGTGTCCGCCGCTGCCAAAGCGGCTCTGACCGATGCCCTGACCAATGCATCCAAAGTGCAAGGCGCTTATAAAGACGGAACCTTCACCGCCTTCGGCGACGCCTACGACAAAGGCACGAACAGAGCCGACGTAACGCTGCGCAACGGCAAGATTGTTAAGGTTGATCTGTTCCGTGTCGGAATGGATATGGTTGACAGAGGGAAGTCTGCCTATGCAGAAGTAGTTAAAGCCATTCCGCAGCTGACAGCCAGCTTCATGGCTGCAGGCACCAGAGAAGGCGTGCAGCAGGTGGATGCCGTATCCGGAGCTACCAGCAGCAGCGATGCTTTGAAGGCAGCCGTGGACAGAGCTTACGGCAAGGCTGAAATTTCTGAAGCCGATAAAGATGCATATTTTGACGGAATCTTCATTGGAGTCAGCACTGACAAGTCGGTCAACGTTATGGTTAACGTGAAGTACGGTGAGCCGGTGAACATGGTTGTGTACTATCTGGACAGAGATGGCAAAGTGAAGACCTACTCGCAGCTGACGGCTGCCGAGAAGGCGGTTAAGACGGAAATCGAAACGACTTCGAACGGCTACGGTCTGCATAAGTACGGCTATAGACCGGCGGCATTCGGCGACAGCGCGGATGTGAAGAGCATTTCCGCCAAAGCGGTGGAAGCGATCAAGGCTGCACTGGAATCCGCAGGCAAATAATAGTTCTTTCCGTTCAGGGGTATCTTCCGGCAGAATATTCTGCCCGGGGGATATCCCTCTTTTTATACTGTCAAAGCATCTCCGAGGTCCCCAGTAATGGTAGGGTGTTTTCTCGCGGAAGACACATCAGACATAACTTGCGAAAGCTATCGTATAGTAATTAGAAGGGTTTTCGAGGTGGATGTCTAAAGTTTAATATATACAGCACAGGCAGCAGGCCTGACCGTAAATAGGAGGCTCCTACATGACACTTATTAAACAGCTTTCTCCGCAGGATGAATTTACCGGCTTTTATTTATTACGAGAGCTGGCGATCAAGCAGACGAACGGCAATCCTCCAAAGGATTATTTCGATATTGTGCTGGGTGACTCCAGCGGACAGCTCAGCGCGAAATTCTGGGATGTGAGCACAGCCGACAAGGAGACCTTTTTCCCGATGGCACTGGTCAAGGTACGGGGCATCGCTCATTTATACCGCGAGAAGCTGCAGGTCAAAATCACCAAAATCCGCCTGGCGAGTGACGCGGACGGTGTCTCGCTTACGGATTATATCCGTTCGGCGCCGATCCGCCCGGTTGATCTTGTCCATACGATCAAGGCGGCGGCGGCCAGCATCGTGGACAGCGACATCTCCGCGATCGTGGATTTCTGTATCGGCAAGGTGGAGGATAAGCTGATGCATTATCCGGCGGCGAAGACGCATCACCATGCTTATTTTGCCGGACTGGCCTATCATATGGCACGGATGCTGGAGATTGGCGAATTCCTGTGCAGACAGCGCCCGTTCCTGAATCCCGATCTGATGAAAGCGGGCATTATTCTGCATGATATTGCCAAGCCCGAGGAGATGATCTCCGAGTTCGGCATTGTGTCCGATTACAGCGTGCAAGGCAAGCTGATCGGCCATATTTCGCTGGCTGCGAACTGGATTACGGAAGCGGCGATCCGCTGCGGAATTCCTCTGGAATCAGAAAAGGTGCTGAACCTGCAGCACCTGGTGTTGTCGCATCATAATTTGGGGGAATGGGGCAGTCCGGTCCAGCCGCAGACGGCCGAGGCCGTAGCGCTGCATCATATCGATGCGATGGACGCGAAGCTGCAAATGGTCGAAGACGCGCTGGATTCAACGCCGGAGACCGAGGAATGGACGCCGTTTATCCGTGGATTGGAGAATAAGGCGGTTTACCGGACGAAGCTTTAGCCTTGGGCCGCTTCTCCTTCGGCTTCGGTGCAGCTTTGAACGGCGTGTAGCCGCCTGCGTACATCGTTCCGGGCAGATAACCCTGGTGCTGCGCCAGCTGCAGCGGCTGGGTGTGTGACTCCCGCTCCATCAGCTTCAGGAGGATCGAGGCCGCGGCCCGGGCATCCTCCAGGGCGTCATGGTGCCGGAGGGAAATGCCGAAATGCCCGGAGAGCACATTTAATTTATGGGAGGGCAGCTCACTCAGCATTTTTTTGCCCAGCAGGTAGGTACACATATATTGGAAGGAAGGATATCCGATCGCCGCTTCATCCAGGCAGTACCGCAGCACGCTCATGTCGAAAGCGGCATTGTGGGCGATGACGATCTCATCCATCAGCAGCGGCGCCAGCACAGGCCAGAGCTCCCGGAACGTAGGCTGGCCCTTCACCATTGCCGGTGTGATGCCGTGAATGGCGATGTTCATTCCTGAGAAATGCTGCTGCGGGTCGATCAGCCAGACATGCTCCCTTGTGATGATGCCGCCCCTGACCTGGACAAGGCCCAGAGAGCAGGCGCTGGAGCGGCTGGCATTGGCAGTCTCAAAGTCTATTGCTGTAAAGTCCATTGGCTGTAAAGCTCCTTTAATAGATTCTCCTGTAATTGTATAGATAAGAAAAGGATACCACCCTTTTTCAAGGGATAGTATCCTTTTTTTATTTATGAACGATTACAGCAGGTTTGCGGAAGCTCAGTTGCCGGCTTTGCTGCGCAGACGTGCCAGCTCGGCGTCTACGGCGCTGTGCAGTGCAGGATCTAGGGCGGGAGAGACGGATGTCCCGGTCCGCTCAGCCTGGGCTTCCCACTCGCTGATCTTGTCCTCCATCCGCTCGAAGCCGCGGGAGGCCGCTCCTGCGTTGATGACTGGCGCATGTGTTCCGGGATAAGTGACGCTAGACGCGCTCCGGGAGGATGCTTTAACGGCTTCTTCCGCTTTACGTGCCCGCTCCGCCAGTTCAGCCCGCTTTGCTTTCAGGCGCACATGCTCTTCCTTGGCATTCGCAAGATCCGCTTCCAGTGCGGTCAGCGTCTGTCGGGTGCGCTCCAGGTTGGCAGCGGCTTCCTGCGCGCTCTCCGTATACTGCAGCTTCGCCAGCACCGCTGTTCTGGCAGCGGCTTCGTTCCCCTCGGACATTGCTTTCACCGCTCCAGCTTCGCTTGTCTCAGCCTGCACCTGATATTCGGCGATGCGCCGTTCCAGTACGCTGGCTGAAGCCTGCAGCTGCCGCTGCTTGTTCTCGGCGGATTCGATTTTCTCCTCCAGATCACGCAGGTATTGCCCGGTCAGGAGAATAGGATCCTCCAGTTTATTCAGTCCTTCATGGATAGCAGCCTTTGTCAGTGTGGCAAGTCTTTGCAGAATACCCGATTGATTACGCATGGTCATTTCTCCTTTAGGATTAATTAATTGTGGTACTCCCGGCTTCCGGCTTCTTTATATTCGGATTAATAGGTACTGTAAGGGTCGAAGGGGTCATTGAAGCCGCCATAGGTTTCTTTGGGGACGATCAGACTGCCCAGAATATAGAAGAGCAGCACAGAACCGAAGCTGAGCAGCACGGCGGCAACGGCGACCAGCCGGATGATCGAGGCATCGATGTTCAGCCAGCGGGCGAGTCCTCCGCATAAACCGGTGATCTTTTTATCTCTTTCCGAACGGTACAATTTTTTCATTTGCATCTCATCCTCTCATATCAGTTGCATTTCCGTATCTCATGGTTACATTGTATCCCCGGGAGCGGCTCGGCAAAACGGCCTGCGGACGGTTCTTGCATCCCGACCTGAGGCGGGGATGAGTCCGGCAGAAAGGCGGGGATGGACGATGCGGCGGGACGATTTTTACATAGAATGTCATCCTGGGGCATTTGCATTTTACAATCGGGGGGTATAGTGAAGGTATCTCTCTTTCTGCCATATCAGGCTTTAGCCCGCGCCGATGAAATAAACACTTCTATGAAGGGGGAGTTGCCGCATGGGGATTCACAAATATTTTCGCTCACTCAGCGATCTGGAACGGATTATCCGCTGTCCCGGGCGCTTCAAATTTGAAGAGCATAGTGTTGCAGCGCATTCCTGGAAGGTTGTGCAGTATGCCAAAACCTTGGCCGACATTGAGGAACGGCACGGTACCGCCATCGATTGGAAAAAGCTCTACGAGATTACAAGCAGCCATGACTACGGAGAGATTTTTATCGGCGATATCAAGACTCCGGTCAAGCATTCTTCGCTGCAGCTCCGTTCCCTGATTCAACAGGTGGAGGAGGGCATGGTCGATAACTTCATCAAGGAGCATATACCGGATGAGCTGAAGGAGATCTTTTACCAGCAATTAAGGGAAGGCAAGGATGAGTCGGTGGAAGGGCGTATTCTTGAGGTCGCCGACAAGCTGGATCAGGTATATGAGGCATTTGCCGAATTGCAAAGAGGGAACACGGAGAAGGAATTTGTCGTAATGTACCGCAATGCGCTGGTCAAAATAAAGCATATCGATTTGAAATGCGTGGACTATTTCCTGACGGAGATTCTGCCGGATATGGTGAATGAAGAGACGCTTTCCCCGGTGGACATCCGCATGATTACAGAAGAGGCGCTGGCTCAGTAGGAGCTTAGGGCCTCTTTTGCGTTAACTCCATATCTGAAATATTACATTAATAAGCAAAAGGGCTATGCTACAATACAGGTAAAAATTTGAAGGATGGATGTCCGTGCGTTATCTTCATTTACTTCCTGTCTCGAATATCGTGATTTGGCTCAGTGTACTGCTGCTGGTGCTGATCGCGGCCAATTATCTCGTCCCCGCTGCCGCGGTACGGCTGACCGTCCGCAGCTGGAGAGTGACCATACTGGGTATTCTGGCTTCCTTGCTGCTGTTTGTGCTGCTCTTAGGCTTGCTGCTAAATGGCTTGCGTCCCTGGAACAGCCCGCTGCTGCTGGCGCTCCATCTGGTGCTCATTCTGGCCGCCTTTGCCGCCGGGGCCTGGATGCCCAGACTGCTGAGCACTTACCGGTACGGCTGGATTGCGATCCATTTGGTGCTGGGGGCCGGCTTCTTCCTGCTGTTCGGGACGATGCTGATGGAGCATTTGGTGGGCTCCTTTAACGTGAATATGACGAGGAATTATGAAATCGCCTATTATGTTTATGAGCAGGAGCCGCGCGCTTTTTTCACGCTGCTGGGCATCATGGCCTTGCTGTTCTTTGTCTTCGGCGGCCAGTATGTATCCATGGTGTTGAGGCTGTATGCGGACAGAGACGAGGCTCCTGCGGATGTTAATATCAAGCTACAGAACGGTGAAATGCTGGAAGGATTGCAGATTAAGCGGATCGGACTCCGATATGTGGTGGCTGCAGAAGCGAAGGAGAAAGACGGCCGCCGCCCGGCGATTTACCGTATCCCTGTCCACAAAGTGGTCTATATGAGGTCTGCGGACTAATATATATTCTTAAGCGCCGCTTAAACGCAGGAGGTGTTTGGCAGGAAAACAGCATTTTTTGTCGAATTAACCTTAGGTAGGCCGAGTCTTTAGGAACATCATAATACTGGAGGGCTGCCCATGAGCTTTTTTGACAAATTTAAAGCCGGTGTCTCCGAGGCCGGGAACAAAGCGAAGTCCGTCGTAGAAATCAACCGGTTGAAATTGCAGAATAACGGCAAGCAAAATGAAATCGACAAGCTGTATCAGGCAATGGGTAAGCTGCTGTTCGAAACAACGCTGCAGAATGTGCCGCTGGAGAGGTCGGAGTATGCCGGCCATATGGAGCGTGTACTGATCCTGCAGGCCGAAATCGATACCAATCTGCAGCAAATCGCCGAGTTGGGCGATGCCAAGCAATGCCGAAACTGCGGCACCACCGTAGATTCGGATGTCCGTTTCTGTCCGAACTGCGGGGCAACCTTTGGTCCGGCGGCGCAGTTCCAGGAGTAATCGTCGAGTGAAGACCCCGCGCGGGGTCTTTTTTATATATAAGGCTTTCTTGGCTCTTGTCCGCCATGGTTGGGCAGGGGAGAAATCTCGCTTCTATTTGACGGAGGTTATGCTATAATGTTTTGAATCCAAGTTAAAATATGGATACGGTTCATTATTCAGTGATTGGGAAAGGCAGGTACGCTATGAAGCCGGAGTTCTCCCCGATAGGCCTGATCATGTGCATTCTGATTTTGCTGCCCAGCATGGTGTTCTTTTCCTTATTTCCGCCTAAGGGGGGAATGGCGACGGAACCGTCTGTGCATGCGGTGTTTATCTACATGGAGCGTATTGGACAAATGGCAATTCTGCTGGTGCTGATCTTGTTTACAAAGTCCAATTTCTCCGGCCGGCCGATTGATGTTTGGGCGGTGCTGACGGTGATATGTCTGCTGCTGTATTACATCATCTGGGTCCGTTATATTGTCAATGGACAGTATGCAGCGGATTTAACCAATCCGTTCCTGAGCGTTCCGATTCCGCTTGCCGTCTTTCCGGTGTGTGCCTTGCTGTTTGCCGCCATTTGGGGGCATTCGCTGCCGCTGGGGCTCGCTGCGGCGGTCTTCGCCGCCGGACATTTAACGGTGAGCTGGGCAAGTGCGGCCGGAAGCTGAGTCTGACGGGATGAATCATCTATGGACAAAATAGCAAGAGAGGTGCCGGGAGCAGCTCTCTTTTTTTTGCGCACAAAGCAGGAATATTCAATATATATGTGAAATATTTAATATTGTTGTAAATAAAATCACGAGGTGATCACAGTTGAATTCACTGTCATTCATTGAACTGGAACAAGCAGGAGTATCACCCGCCGGTGTCCGGCGGATTGGAGAAGCTGCGGCGCAAATGGTCAGGGACGGAATAACCCCCGCGCAGGTTGTCTTCGCAGCAAGAAGGGGGACGGTGCTTGTTCACCAGGCCGACGGAGTTATCGGGCCCGAGCCGGATGCGGCGGCATTGACCACCGGTGCGTTATATCCGCTCTGTTCGATTACGAAGCTGTTTACAGCTACAGGCATCATGATGCTGGCAGAGCAAGGAAAGCTGGGACTGAACCGGCCGGTCTGCGACTATATTCCCGAGTTCACCGGGGAGGGCAAAGCGGCGGTCCGCATTCATCATTTACTGACGCATACCTCTGGCCTGGATCAGGACACGCTCTACAAGCACCGCAAGATGAAGCAGGAGAACGGAGTGGAATGGCCTCCCTGCGCTCCGGGCCAGGACCCGGATAACCACGATTATCTCTGGGGAGGATACGATGCGCCGCTGAGCGCCCAGCCCGGCACGGTGATGTCCTATTGCGGATACGGCTATGAAGTGCTCGGCGAGATCATCCGGCGTGTCAGCGGACAAGCCTATGAGCAGTATATGGAAGAGGCCCTGTTTGGGCCGCTTGGCATGTCCGATACATACTATCGCGTTCCTCCGGAGCTCCGGCACCGGGTCGTCAGACGGTCCCCGGAGGCGGCCTGTGCAGAGTGGGTGGAGAGCGAGTATCAGCTGAACTCGGTATCGGCGGGCGGAGGCGCCTATTCCACCGCGCGGGATTTGGCCGTATTCGGCCAACTGTTCCTGAACGGCGGGGAGCATAACGGGACCCGGCTGCTTTCGCCAGTGTCGGTCAAGGAGATGACCCGCAACCAGATTCCCGGGGTATCCTCCGCATACCGGGATGAAATTTTTCCGGAGGCCTACTGGGGGTACGGCTGGGCCATCAACGGAAACAAGCGCGACGGCGGCGATCTGTTCTCACCGGAGGCTTATTCCCACTGGGGAGCTGCAGGACCATTCCTCTGTGTAGATCCTGTCTATGAGACGGTGACAGTTCATCTGTCTGTGGAGCTGGATCACCAGAAGCCCTTCAAAAACATGTATGCCGACTATTTTAATAATATGGTGCTGGGTGCTATCACAGAGTTGTAAGCGTTTAATAAAAAATTTTAACTTGTAAACATGGAAGTTAATATAGTGCTGGCGGACCAGTAAAGGGACTCCTGAGGAGTCTCTTTATGCTGTAGTTCTGCATAGTTCGCTATAACCTTCGTTGTTGTTCGACAAACATTTGCAATTATTTACACTCTGAATCTATTATGGGCTTTATTAAGGCATATCCCATCAATTGTTAACAATGTTATGGATCGTATATATATAGATTTTTCTGTGATAAATGGTACATGATTATTTTTTTTCGTATGGTATTTTTAACCTGCTTCCCTAGAATATGCTTCATATTTACCATGCTTTCTGTTCTCACAAACCTATTTCAGGAGCTGTAATATGTCATATTTTGGAATAACTCTATATCCTCGTTCTATCCTATCATTCTACCCTTTTATCTGTTCCAAGGTGAAACAGCCTCCAAATTCCAGTAAGGAACTCACTTATTTCAGCTATGCAGTCAACGCATGTATCATAATTTGTCTTTTTGTGCGTAAAGAATTTCCATTCACATCTCTTAGTTGAATATTTAATGCGTAATTTACACAATCAGGAATTACAGTGGGAAATATATTGTTAAGATTCAACTAACTTCATATAACAATCATAATAGTTCACAAGGGAGAGGTATGGGCTATGGTTAACAGTTCAGACAAGCTTGTAGCGATTGTAGGGATGGGGTGCAGGTTCCCGGGAAGCGCAAATAATGCAGACCAGTTCTGGGAGCTGCTGAAAGCGGGCAAGGATGCGATTACCGAAGTTCCGGCAGACCGGTGGAGCCTGGAGGAATTTTATCATCCGAATAAGCAGGTCAAGGGAAAAAGCCATTCCAAATCCGGAGGGTTTATCGATCATTTTGATAAATTCGATGCCAAATTCTTCGGTATCAATGCCCGGGAGGCGGACCAGATCGACCCGCAGCAGCGGCAGATGCTGGAGATTGTGTGGGAAGCGCTGGAGGATGCAGGGATCAGGCCTGCCAGCCTGAGCGGCTCGAAGACGGGAGTATTTATCGGCGGGTTTACGCTGGATTACAAGATTTTGCAGTTTGCAGACAGCTCCCAGATCGGAACCCATGCGGCCGTGGGCAGTATGATGACGATGCTGTCGAACAGAATTTCGTACATATACAATTTCACCGGCCCGTCCTTGTCGATAGATACAGCCTGCTCGTCCTCACTGGTGTCTGTTCATGAGGCCTGCCGTAGTCTGCAGAGCGGTGAATGTGAAATGGCGCTGGCGGGCGGGATCGAGCTTATTTATGCACCGGAGTATTATGTGGCGGAATCCAAAGGAGGATTCTTGTCGGAAGACGGGAAATGCAAAACCTTCGATGCTGAGGCCAACGGCTACGTGCGCGGTGAGGGCGGGGGGATTCTCGTCCTGAAGAATCTGGAGCAGGCACTTAAGGATGGGGACTATATCTATGCTGTAATCCGGGACAGCCTAGTCAACCAGGACGGCAAAACAAATGGAATTACAGTGCCAAACGGCGATTCGCAGCGTCAGCTGCTGGAAGAGGTATATGCAAGGGCGGGAATCGCAGCGGAGGATGTGCAGTATGTCGAGCTGCACGGAACAGGAACGGCACTCGGTGATCCGATAGAGGTAGACGCTGTAGGCGGATTCTTCGGTGAGAACCGCAGTGAGGAGAACCGCTGTGTCATCGCTTCGGTGAAGCCGAACATCGGACATTTGGAAGCTGCCTCCGGCGTAGCATCCATGATTAAGGCAGTCCGCACGCTGGACCGCAGGGAAATTGTGCCGCATATCGGAATGAAAGAGCTGAATCCGGCGATTGATTTGCAGAAGATGAAGCTGAGAATTCCACTTCAGAACGAAGACTGGCCGAATGACCATAAACCGGCGTTAATCGGCGTCAATTCCTTTGGCTTCGGGGGAACGAATGCGCATGTTATTCTGCAGGGTGTCACGAACCAAATGGTGTACAGCGGCAAGGTGAATGAGGAGCTGCCGCAGGTGCTGACTCTGTCAGCCAAGTCGGAAGAATCCCTCATGGGACTGGCCCGGCGATATGAGGATTTCCTGGGTACGACAGAGGAACATCTCTCCGACATCTGTCATTCGGCATTGTTCAGACGCGACAAGTTCGCGAGATCGCTCGCAGTATACGGGCATAGTGTCGAGGAACTGCGGCAGAGTCTGGCCGATTTCAATCAAAGTAAGCCAGTGGTCAATGTGGTGCTCGGCCATGAAGGAAAGGACAAGCGTCTGGCATTCATATTCACCGGAATGGGTCCGCAGTGGTATGCGATGGGCCGTGAGCTGTACCATAACAACCGTGTGTTCCGCGGTGTGGTAGAGCGCTGCCACGCTGAATTCTCCAAATACCTGGATTGGTCGCTGCTTGATGAGTTTCTGACTGATGAAGACAAGTCGCGGATGCAATTTACCGAGGTAGCCCAGCCGATGAACTTTGCGGTTCAGGTGGCATTGTACGAGATGTGGCAGAGCATGGGAATTACTCCGGACCTGATTATCGGGCACAGTGTCGGCGAAGTGGCAGGCCTGTACGCGGCAGGTGTCTACAGCTTCGAAGATGCAGTGAGAATCTCCTACTACCGCAGCATGCTGCAGCAGAGACTGACCGGCAAAGGCGGAATGCTGGCCGTCGGACTGACCCAGCGGCAGGCGGAAGAACTCATTGCCGGAGACGAGGACCGGGTATCGATTGCTGCAATCAACAGTAATACAAGTGTGACGTTATCGGGTGACATGACTTGTCTGACCGCCATTCATGAGCAGCTTGACAACGATGGCGTATTCAACAAGTTCCTGCGTGTGACGGTACCTTATCACAGCGTATTTATGAACGAAATCAAGGACGATCTGCTGGAGGCGCTGGCTGATATTCAGCCCAAGGCCAGTGATATCACGCTGTATACCACGGCGAACGGACAGCTCGCGGAAGGCCCGGAACTGAACAATGAATATTGGTGGCAGAATGTGTCCGGCTCCGTGTACTTTGCTAAGGCCATGGAGCAAATTCTGGAAGCGGGAATTGTCAACTTTGTCGAAGTCGGGCCGCATCCCGTACTGGCGAATTCCGTTAAAGAGCTGGCCTTTGAGCTGGACAAGGAGGTTCTGATCTCACCATCGCTGCGCCGGAGTGAGCCTGAAGTGTCCACATTGTACAGAACGTACGCTGAATTGCTCTGTGCCGGGGTGGAAACCGACTGGTCCCGGGTCTATCAGGGAAGCTTCAAGTATGTTAAGCTGCCTCACTACTACTGGGAGCATGAACGCTTCTGGAAGGAATCGGCTGAGTATCAGAAAAGACGGCTCGGACAGAAGGAGCACCGCTTCCTTGGATACCGTAAGAACAGCTTCGTACCGCTGTGGGAGGCAGAAATCAATGACTATGTGCTTCCATTCGTTAAGGATCATTGCGTAAATGGCAAGGCATTGCTGGCAGGAGCGCACTATATCGAGGCTTCTTTCCAAATGATACGCCATTTTTCAAAATTAGCGCTTGACGATATTTACGCAGTACAGCATATCCGCTTCAAAAAGGCCCTGTTCCTGGACGAGAATCACGTGGCACGGATAAATATCAGCTACGATCCGGAGCATGGCACCGTCCGAATCGGCAATGCGGCTGAGGGAAGCGAGACAGCCGCCGCAGCCGATAATTTCCACGCCGAGTTCGTCCGCGGACAGAGCGGCAGGACCCGCAAGCTGGGCGATATCGGAGCCTTCAAGGCTGCAGCCCGGGAGCATCTGCCGAAGGAGGAGTGCTATCAACTACTTGAGCGGATGAATTTCAACTACGGGCCGATGTTCCAGGGCCTGAAGGAAGTGTGGATCAAGGACGGGGAAGTGCTGGCCGAGCTGTGTCTCCCGGAAGAGCTGGGAGTGCAGGATGAGGACTGCATCCTGCATCCGGTGCTGCTCGATGCAGCCTTCCAGTCGTTCCTCGCCAACCAGTTCGACGAGCTGAGGCAGTATGGAAGGGCAGATATCAAGCTGCCCGATACCATCGATGCGGTCCGGGTATTCGGCAGACCCGAAGGCAGGCTGTATGTGCACTCGTCGATTAAGGAGTCCAGTGCAGAACTGATCGCCGGGGATATCCTCATTCTCGATGCCTCGGGGAACACGGTAGCCGAAGTGGATAACTTCGTAGCGAGGGCAATGGAGCGGGGTGAAGAGCAGGCGGTACTCGGCGAGAAGGCCCTGAATGAATGGTTCTACGGAATCGGCTGGAAGGCGCAGGAGCAGCCGGACGACGAGCCGCTGCTTGCGGCCCGGACCGACTACCGGAACTGGATTATCCTGTGCGATGCTTCCGGCACCGGTAACGAGGTTGCCGCCAGACTGACAGCTGCGGGACATGAATGTACGCTGTTCTACCGCGATGATCAAGCTGTGGAGGCAAGGGATGCAGGCAGTATCATTCACGGCAGCGACCCGGAGGATTACCTGAAGATCATCGGACAGATGGATAAAGACACCGAATACGGCGTGCTTCATCTGTGGAGCCTGGATCTCCGCAGCAGGGACGATATGGATGCAGACGATATTGAAGCAGCCAAGCCCAAGGCGCTGCACAGTATCCGCTACCTGCTTAATACGCTGAATGAGCATGGCCGGAAGTACCGGGCCTGGATGGTCACCCGCGGGGCGGTCAGCGTCCTGCCGGATGAACCGGCGGATGTGCTGCAGGGTGCGGCAATCGGAATGTGCAGAGTCATCAGCCACAGCGAATGTGCAGGGAGCTGGGGGGCAAGCATTGACATCGACGGCGGCCGGGAGGCATTGGAACTGCTGGTGCAGGACCTGGCCAATTACAGCCGGGAAGATCAGCTTGCCTACCGGAACGGTATCCGGTATGTTGCACGGCTGGAGCATATTTACGGCCTGGATGGTAATGTTCCGGTCCAGCTGCACGGCAACAAAATCTATCTCGTGACCGGAGCCATGGGATCGCTGGGGCAGATTACGGTCAGATGGATGGCGGAGAAGGGCGCACGGCATTTCGTGCTGATCGGCCGCACGCCATATCCGGATAAGGCCGGCAGAGGGCGGATTGAGCCGGGGCACAGCCTGTATGAAGGTGTGCAATTTATCCGCGAGTTGGAGCGGGGCGGATGCACGGTGCGGATGGCCGCGCTCGATATTGCCGATGAGGCGGCTGTACGGAAGCTGGCTGCAGATCTGCAGGCGGAAGAAGCAATGCCGGTCGGAGGGATTGTCCATATTGCCGGTGTTGTTAAAGACCGGCTGATGATGCAGATGCAAGAGCATGAGTTTAACGAAGTGTTCGATACAAAGGCCAAAGGCGCCTGGACGCTCAGCAAAGTGTTCGAGGATGCCGATCTCGATTTCTTCCTGATGTATTCTTCTACCGGCTCGGTAGTTACTGCGGTCGGTCAGGTGAATTATGCGGCGGGCAACTCGTTCCTGGATACACTCGCTTACTACCGCCGCAGCAAGGGATTGCCAGCGCTGAGCCTCGGCTGGGGACCATGGGGCGTGGGCATGGTGAAGGAGCATAATCTGATCGACCATTACAAGTACCAACGGGGGATGAATCCGATCTATGCGATCAGCGGCATGCAGGCGCTGGAACGGGTATTCGGGCAGAAGCCGTGCCATATCGTAATCGGCGAGGCGGACTGGCCGCTGGCGCTGCAGAATTATCCGGGCAAGCCGGCGCTGTACAACCATTTGGCACTGGAGAGCAAGGATACGGTCAGCGATGCCGCAGACGTTGATTTGTTCGCCATGCTGGCCGGGGCCGCCGGTGAGGAGGAGCAACTGGGCATGGTCGAGGATTTCTTCGCCGGCATTATTGCTGATACAGTACATGCGCAGAAGGAGAGTCTGGACCTGGACGAGCCGGTCAGCGCTGTGGGCGTCGATTCGATCATTGCGACGGAAATCCGCAATCAGATCAGCAAGAAGGCCGGAATCAACATTTCCATTGTCGATATATTGGGCGGTACCAGCATTTCCGGGCTGGCCCGGAAGTACTGGGGTGATATCTCAGCTCTGGTGGTTCCGGAATCTGCCGAGGAGCTGGAAGATCTGCTGCAGCGGCTGGAGAACATGACCGAGGAAGAGGCAGCCCTGCTGCTCGCCGAATAAGAGGGGAAGGATCAGAGAAAATGAGAATTTCAGAAGGTAGTGAGCTGCGGGATCTGGACATCGCCATCATCGGCATGGATTGCCGGGTTCCCGGTGCAGACAATGTGGCACAGTTCTGGAACAACCTGTGCGGCGGGGTAGAGGCGCTGACCTATTACACGGACGAGGAGCTGCTGGCGGCCGGTGTGCCTGAATCCTTGATCCATCATCCCGATTATGTGAAGCAGGGCTTCGCCATTAAGGGGATTGAGCAGTTCGATGCCGGCTTCTTCGGGTTCACGCCGCGCGAAGCGGCGCTGATGGACCCGCAGCAGCGGCTGCTGCTGGAGAGCGCCTGGCGGCTCCTGGAAAGCGCAGGCTATAACCCCGAGACCTTCGGCGGCAGCATCGGCGCTTACGTTGGCTCGGGCACCAGCAAGTATCTGCTCAAGAATATTATGTCTGCCATGGATTTGGACGCTACGCCGGAGATCAGACAGATCTGGCTGGGTAACGACGTCAATTTCGCTTCAACGATGATCTCCTACAAATTGAATCTGAAGGGCCCGAGCCTGAATGTGCAGACAGCCTGCTCGACTTCACTGACGGCGGTAACCCTGGCCTGCCAGTCGCTGCTCAATTATCAGTGCGATATGGCTATTGCCGGGGGCTGCACGCTGGAAGTCCCGCAGGAGACCGGATACTTATATTTGCAGGGTGAGGTCTTGGCGCAGGACGGGCACTGCCGCCCGTTCGACAAGAACGGCACAGGCACTCTGGCAGGCAGCGGGGTGGGAATGGTCCTGCTGAAAAGACTGGAGGACGCGGTGGCCGACAGAGACCACATTGTCGCTGTTATCAAAGGGGCGGCCTTCAACAACGACGGGGCCGATAAGGTCGGCTATTCCGCCCCGAGCGTCAAGGGGGAACGCAATGCGATCAAGAGCGCGCAGGTGCTCAGCGAGGTCGAGGAGGAGACGATCACCTATATCGAGGCTCATGGAACGGCAACGCCGATGGGCGACCCGATTGAGGTGCAGGCGCTGACCGAAGCGTTCCGCAAGGCGACCGACAAGACCGGCTTTTGCGCGCTGGGTGCGGTGAAAGCCAACATCGGACATCTTGATGCCGCGGCCGGTGCGGCCGGCCTGATCAAGACGGCTCTGATGCTCCAGCACAAGCAGCTGGT
Organism: Paenibacillus tepidiphilus; assembly: GCF_008635795.1. Lineage (GTDB taxonomy): Bacteria > Bacillota > Bacilli > Paenibacillales > Paenibacillaceae > Paenibacillus_AQ > Paenibacillus_AQ tepidiphilus. Next base: position 110,966 of record NZ_VWRQ01000016.1, read on the forward strand.
GCCTTCCATCAATTTCAGCGAGCTTAATCCCAATATTGAGCTGAAAGATTCGCCGTTCTATGTGAACACGGCATTGACCGGCTGGGAGCCGGAATGCGGGGTAAGACGGGCGGGTGTCAGCTCGTTCGGCATCGGAGGCACCAATGTGCATGTCGTGCTGGAGGAAGCTGTCGAAACCCGGGAAACCCGGAGTAATGAGGATGCCCATCTGCTGCTGCTGTCGGCCCGGAGCCAGGCCGCTTATGAGCAAAAGGCAGCAGATTTGCTGCAGCATCTGCGGACCCACGAAGATGAAGACTTCCGCAATGTGCTGTACACCCTGAATATCGGCCGCAAGCGGTTTGCTTACCGCGGGGGGCTGGTCTGTACCAGCAGAGAAGAGCTGATGGCGAAGCTGGAGAAGGGTCTGCCCGGCACCAGAAACGCGAAGGAGCATGTCAAGGAGACGGTCTTCCTGTTCCCGGGCCAAGGGGCGCAATATCCCGGTATGGCCAAGGAGCTCTACCGGACGAAATCCGTATTCCGCCGGGAAATGGATAAGTGCTTGTCCATTCTCAAGCAGCAGTATGACTATGAGTTGCGCGATATTCTGTTTGCAGATCCGGAGCTTGCCGGGAGCGGTGAGCGCCTGGCGGAGACGCAGCATACCCAAATCGCTGTCTTTGCGGTGGAATATTGCCTGGCGAAGCAGCTGCTGCACTGGGGGATATTCCCCAAAGCCATGCTGGGCCACAGCATCGGAGAGTACACGGCCGCTTGTCTGGCCGGGGTGTTCTCCCTGGAGGATGCGCTGAAGGTTGTGCTGCTGCGCGGCAGAATCATTCAGTCTATGCCCAGAGGCGATATGCTCTATGTAAATATGACAGAGCAAGAGGCGATGGCCTACGTCGGCGACAAAGTCTCGCTTGCACTCGTCAATGCGGAGCGGCGGATCGTGCTGGCCGGAGAACGCGAAGCCCTGCAGAAAGTGATGGAGCAGGTGCAGGACCAGGCGGATTGCCGGATTCTGCACACCTCGCACGCATTTCATTCCTATATGATGCGCGATGCCGTGGAAGCGATGACTGCCGTGCTGAAGACGGTCCGGCTGAACCCGCCCTCTCTGCCGATGATGTCTAATGTGACCGGGGAATGGCTGAAGCCGGAGGAAGCCACCGATGTGAATTACTGGGTCCGGCATATGACCGGCACCGTCCGGTTCAAGGATGCCGCCATCCAGCTTGCCCGCCTGGACTACAAGCATTATATCGAGGTGGGTCCGGGCAAGACCCTGTCGGTATTCATGCAGGATAACCTGCAGGGCTACGGGGACTGTCAGCTGTACCAGGTGCTGCGCGACGTTAACCATACGGGAGACGATAACAGGTTCATGCTGGATTTTGTGCGCAAAATCTGGGTGAACGGCCTGGAGCTGAACTGGTCCAATTATTACGCGGAAGAGGTATTGTTCAGAGTGCCGCTTCCCGCGTACCCCTTCGAGAAGAAACGCCACTGGATTATGCCGGGCAGCAAACGGACGGTGGAGGAACGGATCGAGGAGACTTCCAGCTTCATAGCGGAAGCCGGGGCCGCCCAGGAGACGAACTACAACCGCCCGGACCTGTCCGTCGATTACGCTGCGCCGACCGATGCCATTGAAGAGAGTATTGCGGAGCTGCTGCAGGAGATTATGGGAATTACGCCGATCGGCATTCACGACAATTTCTTCGAGCTCGGAGGCCACTCGCTGATGATTACACAGGTCATTCTCCGAATCAAGGAGCTGTACGGAACGGAGCTGCAGCTGCAGCAGTTTATGGAGGCGCCGACGGTGAAGGATGTGTCCGAGCTTGTGCTCGAAGCGCTGTCGGCCAGTCTGGATTTAAGCATGATCGCGGACTGAAGCCGAAGCTTATAATCATGAAAAAATGTTCTGATACCGAGGTGTGCTGCCATGCGTGACCATGAGAAGGAGGACCTGACGACCCGGGTCCAGGCGTTGTCGGAATCCAAAAGGCTGCTGCTGGACAATCTGCTGAAGGCACAGCAGGAGCAGAAAAGAAAGGCCCTTTTGCAGGAACGGGAATTGGCCAAGCCCCGGAAAAGAGCCGCCGGGATGACTTCGTTACCCTGCACGTTTATGCAGAAAAAGTTCTGGTACGTAGAGCAGCTCTACGACCAGTCCACTGCTTATAATCTGTCCGGGTATGTGCATTTTCAGGGAAAACTGCAGCCGGAGCTGCTGAAGGCCGCCTTTCAGCAGCTGATTACCCGCCATGAGGCGCTGCGCTCCAGATTTACGGAGGTGCAGGGAGCGCTTCAGGCGGAATTGACCGATGACTCCGGCGAAGAGAGCTATTCGTTCTACGATTGCGAAGCTACCGGGCTATCCATAGCCTCCGGAGAATTCCGGGCGATGATGATTGAAGAAGGGCTCCGGCCGTTCGTTCTGTCCGCCGGACGGCTGATCCGGCTGATTGTATACAAGTTTGGACCCGGCGAGTGGATCGGACAAATTGTCTGGCATCATATGGTATCCGACGGATACTCCAGCGGTATTCTGATCAAAGAAATGCTGGAATCCTATGAACGTCTGGCCTCGGGGCGCAGCAGTGTACCGCCAGGTGACGCGGACCTTCAATATTACGATTATGCGGTGCATATGAATCAGCGGATCACGGGCGGCGATTTCGATCAGGAGCTGCGGTTCTGGCAGGAGCATCTGGCCGGCAGCAATATGACCTGTGCCATTCCGGCGGATTATCCTGCGGGAACAGGGCTGGAGTACCGTGGTGACCGCGTAGAATTCGCTGTCGGCCGGGGACTCAAGCAGCGGCTGGAGGCCGCCGCGAAACGGCAGGGCGTGACGCCGTTTGTGCTGTACCTGAGTGCGCTCAAGATTATGCTGCACAAGGTTGTACGCCAGGATGATGTCATTGTCGGAGTGCCTGTGGCCGGGAGAAATGAAGCGGAATGGCAGGGCATCGTGGGCTGCTTCCTGAACATGCTGCCGGTACGCAGCAAGCTTGGTGAGGAGCAGACACTGTTTCAGTACATTCAAGCAGAGCAGGCCCATGTGCTGGCGGCGCTGGCGCATCAGAATATTCCGTTCGACCGCATTGTCGAGGAGCTGCAGGTAGAACGGGACCTGTACTCGACACCGGTCTATCAGGTCGTATTCAGCTATGAGAGCGACGCGCTGAAGGATATTGCGCTGCCTCATTTCGGCATTGATTTTGCCGAGCTGGATCTGAAGACCGCCAAGGTGGATCTGGCGCTGGAGATCAACGATACGGCGGAGGGGCTAAGTGCCTGGATAGAATACAAGTCAGGCAAGTTCTCGCGCCACCGCATGGAGAGTCTTAGAGACTATTATCTGCAGATTCTTGAAGTCATTGCCAAGGATGCCGATCTGCCGGTACGGGCGGTAGAGATGATTACGTCTGCAGAGAAGGAGCAGATCCTGCACCGGTTCAACTCTCCGGTAAGCGGCTACCGGCCGGAGACCCTGAAGAGCCTGTTCGAAGCGCAGGCTGCCCGCCGAAGCGAAGAGCCGGCTGCCGTCTGCGGGGAAGAGAGCATCACTTACGGAGAACTCAACCGCCGAAGCAACCGGCTGGCCCATTATTTAAGGAAAAGCGGCATTGGTCCCGAATCTATTGTCGGCATCCTGCTGGACAAGTCCATTGCCGCGCTCATTGCCGTGCTTGGCGTGACCAAGGCAGGCGGCGCGTTTATGGCGCTGGACCGGAGTTATCCGCCGGAGCGCATCAAGTATATGCTGGCCGACAGCGGAGCCGCACTGATTATTACAGCGGCGGCGGGGAGCAGCCCGGTGGGGACCGCGGCTCAAGCCGTAGAGACCGGCGATCCGGCGGTTCCGGATGAAATTGCGGCCAGTGCCAGGGCGGGAGCCGGCAATGATCCGGCGGTTCCGGAAGGGATAGAGATTCCAGCCGTAGCCATCGATGATCCGGTGATTCTGGCGGAGTCTGCCGAGAATCCGGAGGAACACAGCACGCCGGACAATCTTGCCTATCTTATTTACACCTCAGGGACGACCGGGCAGCCGAAGGGTGTGATGGTGGAGCATACTGGCATCGCGAACTTGCGGGATTATTTTGCCGAAGAGTACGGAATTACCGGGGACGATGTTGTGCTGCAGTTCGCCAATCTGGTGTTCGATGCTTCGGTATGGGAGCTGGTGATGGGGCTGCTGACGGGAGCGCAGCTCTGCATTATAACCAAGGAAACGGCGCTCGATCCAGACCGGTTCGAGCAGGAGGTGCGGAGACATGGGGTCACTGTTGCTACGCTGCCGCCGCCGTTCTGGAATGAAGTCGCGGGCCGGAAGCTGGGGTTCAGGCTGCTGATTACAGCCGGCTCGGAAGCAAGCGCCGCTATGGTGGAGCGATTGGGTGAAGGGCTCAGCTACTACAATGCCTATGGCCCGTCGGAGACGACGGTCTGCGCCTCAGACTGGTTCTATGACCGGACCTCCGCCGTCCCGGATAAGATTCCGATCGGCAGACCGATCCGCAATACACAAATCTATATTATGGACGGCGAAACCTTGTGCGGCACCGGAATGGTCGGCGAGCTGTGCGTAGCAGGCGTAGGTCTGGCCCGGGGCTATATGAACCGTCCGGAGCTGACGGCGGAGAGATTTACCGGCAACCCGTTTGGACCGGGGAGGCTGTACCGCACCGGTGACTATGCCAGCTGGCTGGAGGACGGGAATATTGCTTTTACCGGCCGTATGGACGGGCAGGTCAAGATCCGGGGACACCGGATTGAGCTGGGTGAAATTGAAAGTAAGCTGATTTCATATAACAAGGTTAATGACTCTGTTGTTCTGGCGCAGAGTGATGCCAATGGCAATGCAACGCTTGCAGCTTATCTGGTGACAGACAGCGCAGTGACGATTCAGGAGCTCAAGGCGCACCTGGCCGAGACGCTGCCGGCCTACATGATTCCGGCCAGCTACTATATAGTCGATTCCATTCCGCTGAATCTGAGCGGCAAGACCGACACCGCCAGGCTGGCGGCAGGCGCCCGGAAGCTGGAGCCGGGCAGCGGGTATGCGGAGCCGACGACCGAGAACGAACGCAAGCTGGCCCGCATATGGAGCGAACTGCTTGGCCTGGAGAAGGTAAGCGTGAAGGACCCCTTCTTTGAAATCGGCGGAGACTCCATCATCAGCATGCAGGTCATTGCCAGAGCCGCCGGAGAGGGCCTGAAGATCGAGCTTAAGTCTTTCTACGAGGACAAGTGTATCGAGCGGATGGCGCTGCATGCCGGGAAGACCGGGACGCAGGATTCCGAGCAGGGCGAGATTGCGGGCGTCTATCCATTGACGCCGATTCAGCGCTGGTTCTTCGGCAATAGCTTTGCGGAGTACAACCACTGGAACCAGTCCGTCTGCCTTGAGCTTGAGGAGCCTTGTAATCCGGATATACTCGATGCCGCCCTAAATGAAGTGTGCCGTCAGCATGACGTGCTGCGGACCCGGATGCGGGCCGGAGAGGACGGCAAGGAAGGCAAGGATGGCAAGGATGGCAAGCCCTACGCCGAAATTCTGCCGATGGCTGTCATGCGGCGGCTGGAGGCAGTGGAACTTCCGGAAGGTGTTGAAGGCCTGAATAATAAGCTGTTCCCGCAGGCGGTCATAGATCTGCAGAAGTCGCTGAGCCTTGAAGCAGGCATTGTGTTCAAGGGGCTGCTGGTACAGAGCCCCGGTGCGCGGGAGAGGCTGGTACTGACCGCACATCACCTCGTCTGCGATGCGGTATCGCTGCGGATCATCATTGAAGACCTGTTCGTCTTCTACCGGACGCTGCTGGCGGGAGATGAAGTGATGCCGCGCCGCAAAACGGCGTCCTTCCCCGCCTGGAGCACCGCAGCCGCAGCCTACGCCGGAAGCTTTGAAGCTGCAGTGAAGACGAACGAATGGAAACGGGAGTATCCGGCAGTGGCCCGCGCCATCCTGGAATGCCCGAAGCAGCCTAACTGCGAAGAGCAGGCTGCTTCCGCGGTATTCACTTTATCCTGCGAGGACACCTCCAGGCTGCTTCAGGAGGTGCCGAAGCATTTCAGCATCAAGCCCGACGAGCTGATGATGGCCGCTTTGGCCGTGCATCTGCGCAAGCGGGGCGGTGGGCAGGTTATTTTTACGGAGAGCCATGGCCGGGATCTGCTGATTGATGAGGTAGATCTGTCGCGGACGGCAGGCTGGTTCACCGAGTGGTATCCGTTAATTGTGCCGGAGGGTCCGCCGGGGGATCTGGGCGTTGCGCTCAAAAGAGTCAAGGACGCTTTGGCCGATGCCCGAAAACGCAAGTTCGAGTATTTGCTCGGCGATTACCCTCCGGGAACGGTCCCGGTGATCTTCAACTATATGGGCGTTCTTGACAATGAGCGGCTGAAGGGTGCCGGCTTCCGGGTATTGGGCGGCGAGACGCTGCATACCCGCGGAGCAGGCAACGGGCGAGTCAGTCTGCTGGAAGTCAACGCGTATGTACTGGAGAGCAAGCTGACCTTCGAGTGGGTATACAACCGCATTTTGCACTCGGCAGAGCAGACTGCCCGGGAGACCGGTGATTTCATGCGGATTCTGCTTGAAGCTGTAGACTACTGCCTGAATTCCGGGGACGACGGCCTTTCCGCCGCTGATTTCTTGGGTGTGGATATGGAAGATCTGGATATGATTTTGGCGAAGTTCAACTGAAGGCCGGAGGGAACAAGATGAATAAGGGGAATGTTTCAGATATATACGGATTATCGACGATGCAGGAAGGCATGCTGTTCCACAGCCTGAAAAGCGCAAGTGCCAGCATGTATCTTGAGCAGTTTTCCTGCATATTGAACGGAGAGCTTCACGCCGATTGCTTCTGGCAGGCCTGGCAGCGCGTCATTGACGGCAATCCGGCACTGCGCACCGCCTTCATGTGGGAAGGGCTCAAAAAGCCGATGCAGGTGGTGCTTAAGGAATGCGGCTGCCGGTATATCCAGTACGACTGGCGCCATCTGCCGCCGGAGGAGCAGGAGCGGTCCTACCGGAGCTTTTTGGAGAATGACCGGAGTCTCGGCTTTGATCTCGGCGAAGCGCCGCTGATGCGGTTTGCCCTGATCCGGATTACGGACAGCAGCAGTTATTTCGTCTGGAGCTTCCATCATATTGTGATGGATGGCTGGTCGCTGCCGCTGGTGCTGGGCAAGATGCTGGAGCAGTACAAGGAACTCCGCGAAGGCCGGACTCCGGCTGCGGATAACCGGCAATCGTTCAAAGCCTACATCCAGTGGGTGCAGAAGCAGGATCACCGGGCGACGCTGAGGTACTGGAAGGAGCAGCTGGAAGGCTTTGAAGAAGTGATCCAGCTTACGGAGGAGCTGCCCGGTGAGCAGGGCGGAGAGAACCGGAAGCAATCGCTGCGGCTGTCCGCCGGACTGTACGCAGACATCGAGGCGGCGGCCAAACAGCATGGCTTGACCTCCTTCCAGATTTACAATCTGGCCTACGCCCTGCTGATCGGCAAATATAGCGGAACGGACGATGTAGTCTACGGCACGACAGTATCTGGAAGACCTATGGATATTCCGGGGATTGAAGAAGCAGTGGGACTGTTCATAAACACGGTTCCTGTCCGGGTCCGGCTGAAGCGCGATGTAACACTTCTGGATGGTCTGGAGCAGCTGAGAGAGGCGCAGGTCAGCCGCAGCCGCCACGAATACATCTCGCTGGCTGACATCGGCAGTGCCTGCAATCTCCCGCAACTGTTCCAGAGTCTGTTTGTATACGAGAACTATGCCAATGCGGAGGCCTATAAGAATATTACGGATTTCAGCATTACCGGTCTGGAGCTGCGCGAAGAAATCAATTATCCGCTCGCCTGGGTCATCAAGCCGGATGACGGCATCTGCGTAGAGACCGTCTACAATTCCGCCTGCTTCAGCGACGAGCTCATCGGGCAGTTCCAGCAGAGCTACCTGGTGCTGCTTCAGGAAATCATTCATAAGCTTCTTGAGCCTGTACAAGCCGTAACGCTAATAGAAGAATCGGCGGAGGTTTATAGAGTTGCGACTGCGGTGGTGAATCTCCGCAATGAGCCTTGCAGCGACCTGGCAGCGGCTGATTTCCGGAGCATCCGGATTGTAGATACGGAAGGACATGCGCTGCCGGACGGATTCTACGGCAGGATCGTTCAAGCGTCAGCGGATGAGGCGCAGGACACCGGATATATTGGGCGGCTCCGCCAGGATGGCACGCTGCAAATCCATGAAACGCTCAGTACGAGCATGAGAATCGGCGCAAGCGACCGGGACCTGACCAGGCTGGAGCAGCAGCTGCTGGAAGACGGGCTGGCGGAGGATATAAAGCTGGTCCACCGCTACAACCTGGAGGGCGATTCCCGGCTGGTCATGTATTATGTGGAGCCTGTGACTGACGGTCTGGGAGATGTGCAGACCGGTTATGAAGACAGGTCTCAGACGGTTAGAAGCGCCCTGCTGAACCGGACTGCAGAGTGGCTGGACATCAGCATGGAGACCTGCACCGGTCTGGCCGATCTCGTCCATGTGTCGGCGATTCCCTATTCTGCAAGCGGACCGGTCAAGCTCGGTGAGCTGCTGAAGCTGGAGGTCATTAATGACAACCTGCTCGGGCGCTGGAGCAGCATGCTGAGTACAGAGACGGCTGCGGGGGAAGCCTCCCTGTCTGCACGTTTTGTCCGCAGAGCCGTTAAGCCGCACCGGGACAAGGTGCATATCTCCGAACTCGCGGAGCACTATTCCTTCATCGGCAAGGGCAGCGGCCAAGCAGGGAACATACAGAACACGGAAATGGGCGGGCAATGGGAGAGCGGCGATAATGAGCGCGCGCTGTCGCTTATCTCCGGGGAAGAGCTGGCGATCCCGGAGGATACGGTATTTGATCTGGGGCACTACATCAAGCGTGCGGCCGGGCACGCTCCCGAAGGATATGGCATCCGCTTTATCGGGTATGACGGAAGCGTAACCTTTGCACCATACCGCCAGATTTATGAAGAAGCGCAGGCTATCCTGGCCGGACTGAGTTTAGAGGGTCTAAAGCCGGGCGACAAGGTCATCTACCAGATGGACGACAACCGAAATTATGTCACCACCTTCTGGGCTTGTATGCTGGGCGGATTGATCGGGGTTCCCGTGACGGTGGCCGCTTCCTATCACGATGACAATGCGGCTGTGCGCAAGCTGTACAACGCCTGGAAGATGCTTGAACGGCCTGTCATCGTTACAGACGCTCGGCTTGCGTCCGGTGTACGCGGCGTGCCCGCCGTGCTGGGCGAAGCCGATGAACTGAACGTATTCGCTGCCGAAGCGCTGCGCAGCAGTCCGGCCTTGAACCCGGGCCATGCGGCTTACGAGGTGAAGCCGGATGACCTCGCGCTGCTGCTGCTGACCTCGGGCAGCACCGGCATGCCCAAAGCGGTGATGCAGTCGCACCGCAACCTGATCTGCCGGACCATCGCTGGCGTGAGCGGCAACGGCTTCGGACCGGAGGAGGTCACCTTCAACTGGATGCCGATGGATCATGTCGGCGGCACAGTGATGTGCAATGTCCGGGACGTCTATCTGCACTGCAACGAGATTCTCGCGCCGGTCAATTATATTCTGGAATCGCCGCTGCGCTGGCTGACGATTATGAGCGAATACCGGGTCACCAACACCTGGGCGCCGAACTTCGCCTATAACCTGATCAACAGCCATGAGCATGAACTGAAGTCGCTGCAGCTTGATCTCTCCCGGCTCCGGGTGATCACCAACGGCGGTGAAGTGGTTGTCGCCAGAACCGCGCTCAAATTCATTGAGTTAATGCAGCCGTACGGACTGGACAAAGCGGCGATGAAGCCCTGCTTCGGGATGTCCGAGACGTGCTCCGGGATCATCTATTCCCGCGATTTTGCAGATGGGCTGGTGAAGCCTGAGGACACCCGGGTGTCTGTCGGTTATCCGCTGGGCGGGCATATGGTGCGGGTGGTGGATGCGCAGGACGAGCTGTTGCCGCTCTATACGGAAGGGCGGTTCCAGATCAGGGGCCTGGCCGTTACACCCGGCTACTATAACAATGCCAAAGCCAATGCGGAAGCATTTACGCGGGACGGCTGGTTCGATACGGGCGATCTCGGGATGATTTCGGACCGCGGCCTGACCATCACCGGCAGAGCCAAGGATATCATCATCATCAATGGGGTCAATTACAACAACTCCGACATTGAAGCCGTGCTGGAGGAAATCAGCGGGGTGGAGGTCTCTTATACCGCTGCGGTCACCGTCAAACCGGCCGGTGCGCAGACGGAACAATTGGCCGTCTTCTTTCATCCGTCCTCCATGGATGCTCCGCAGCTCCGCAAGGTGATGAAAGAGATGCAGCGGGCCATCACAGCTAAAATCGGCGTGGTCATTGAATACATCGTGCCTCTGCCCAAAAAGGATATTCCCAAAACGGCCATCGGCAAAATCCAGCGCATCCTGCTCCGCGATTCACTGCTGGAAGGCAAGTATGATCCCGTATTGCGGCAAGTTGAACTGCTGAGAGATATCAACACCGTGAAGCCCTGGACCTTCGGCAGAGTCTGGCAGCCGCTCGGCTTCCGGCATGAACCGCAGGACTTGTCTGCGGCCACGTTCCTTGTGTTCGCCGACGATGCCGGATTGGCGCGGGAGTTCGCCGGCCTGACCGGGCAGGAGGCCATGGGCCGGGTGATCACTGTTACCCGCGCGGAGAGGTTCAGCCTGGAGAGCTCCGGCGATATTGGCTGCGATTATACAAGTCCGGCCGGCTGCGATGCCCTGTTTACTCATTTGCGCGAGATTGGGTGGACCCCCAGACATATGCTGTATCTGGCCGGCTATGAGCCGGCGTCCTCCGGGCGGATGGAGCTTGCGGGACAGAGCCAGCGCGGCGTGTACAGCCTGCTGACGCTGGTTCAGGCTCTGGAGAAGCATGGATTATGCGCTTCTACGCATCTGGTTGTGGGTGCTTCGAACGTGTACCAGGGAGTAAGCGGGAAAGAGACGCACGCGTACAATGCATCTCTGATCGGCTTCATGGCTGCGCTGCGGATGGAGAATACAGGTCTCGCCGGTACGCTGGTGGACCTGGAAGGAAGCGATCTGCTCCAGGATGCCCGGTGTGTGCTGGAAGAAATCCGCCACGGGGAGACCGGCAGCCGGGAGATCAGCTACCGGGGGGGCCGGCGGATGGCGGGATTGCTGAAGCATTTGCCGCTGCAGCCGGGCGAGTCGAACGTGAAGCTTAAGCAGGGCGGACACTATGTCGTCACGGGCGGACTCGGCGGCATCGGCACGGTCATCTGCCGCAAGCTGATAGAGGATTATGCAGCCCAGCTGCTGATTGTCGGCCGCAGTGAGCTGGACCTGCTTGCGGAGGACGATGCCAGGGTGCGGAGTTACCGCGAGCTTGCCGGACTGGGTGCGGGCGTTAGCTATACACCGGCCGATGTCTGTGATCTTGCCGCTTTGCAGGCGGCAATCGGAGCTTACGAAGAGCGGATCGGCGCTGCCGTTGACGGCATTCTTCACCTGGCCGGGAACTCCAGCTATCAGCGGCATCTGGATGACCGCGACAAGTACTGGATTGCCGCCGGTGACAGGGAGGCTTTTGCCGAAGAGTTCGATGCGAAGGTATATGGAACACAGAACCTGTTCCGGATCATTGAGGAGCGAAAAGACGCGGTCATGATCGCTTTTTCCTCGGTAACCTCCTTTCTGGGCAGCGCGACCTTCAGTGCTTACTCTGCCGCCAACAGCTTCCTGGAAATGTTCTGTCAGCATGCGGCCGAGGTAGAGGGCTATCCGGTCAAGTGTATCTCCTGGACGATGTGGGACAACATCGGGATGACGGCGGGCAATCTGCAGTCGATCAATATCCTGAGCGAATCCATCGGCCAGCATGTCATCGGCGAGCAAGACGGGCTGCTGCTGTTCGAAGCGGCCCTCCGGATGGACGGGGCCTTGATTTATGCCGGAATTGATGAGCATAACCGGCAGATGAAGCCGCGGATCGCCGAGAAGCTGTATGCGGCGGAAACGCTGGCCATCTCGCTTCAGGAAGGTCCGGTAAGCGGGCTTCGTCTGGAAAATGCCCGCCTGATCGACGATTACGGCGCCGTTAGCACGGTAAAGGTCTATTCGGCGGATTCCGGCAGCGGTGCGCTGGACAGCGACGAGGAGGCAGGGTATTCGGCGGCAGCCAGCGAGACGGAGCAAGTGATTCATGATATCTGGTCCGAGGTGCTGGGCATCCGGCGGATCGGCACGGGCGATAACTTCTTTGAGCTTGGCGGGCATTCCCTGCGGGCGACGCAGGTCGTTTCACGGATCAAAAAAGCCTATGAGGTTCCCTTCGCCATCAATGACCTGTTCTATTATCCGACGATCGGCGAGCTGGCCGGGGTGATTGACGGCCGGCTGGCGGAGCTGGCCGGGCCAGTCGGCGAGGAGGCTGTCGCAGTGCTCGGCGAGGAAGAGAAGCGCCGGGGAATTCCGGTATCCTATGCCCAGCAGAGATTATGGTTCCTGCGCCAATATGATGAGGAGAGTGCTTTTTACAACATCCTTGAAGCCGTGAGGCTGGAGGGCAAGCTGAATGTGGACTGCCTGCGGCAGGCCGTGACCGAGATCGTCAAGCGCCACGACGGGCTGCGGACGACCTTCGCCAATGTGGAAGGACAGGTGCTGCAAATTCTGCATGAGGCCCGTGAGGTCGAGATTCCTATTCAGGATTTGACTGCGGTGCTGCCGGAGGAACGGGAAGCGCTGCTGCAGAAGCTGGCGGATGGCGAGGTGGCTGCAGGGTTTGACTTTGAGCATGGACCGCTGCTCCGCTGCCGGCTCTTGAAGTTCGCCGAGCAGGAGCACATCATCTTCCTCACGATGCATCATATTGTCTCGGACGGCTGGTCGATGGGCGTGTTCGTAGAGGAATTTGTCCAGCTGTATGAGGCGCTGGCGGAGCAAAGACCGCATAGCCTGCCGCGGGTGGAATGGCAATACGCGGATTATGCTGCCTGGCAGCGGGGCTGGTTCACCGGGGAGGTCAAGCAGCGCCAGTTCGACTATTGGAAGAACAAGCTGCAGGATGTGGCCACCCTGGATATTCCGGCGGATTACGACCGTCCGAAGATTCAGACCTACAACGGGCGCAAGGAATTCTTCAACTATAGCCCGGAGCTGATGCGAAGCGTCGGCCAATTGGCAGAGACGACCGGAGCGACGCCGTTCATGATCTATCTGGCCGCCGTCAATGTGCTGCTGGCCCGGTATACCGGGCAGGATGATATCGCCATCGGTACGCCGATTGCGAACCGGACCCGCAAGGAGACGGAGCATACGATCGGGTTCTTCGTGAACACGCTGGTGCTGCGGAGTGATCTGTCCGGCGATCTCTCCTTCCTGGAGCTGATTGAACGGGTCAAGGCGACGGCGCTGGAATCCTACGACGCTCAGGATATGCCGTTTGAGATGCTGGTGGATGAGCTTGACCTTGAACGGGATCTCAGCCGCAACCCGCTGTTCCAGGTGATGTTCGCCTTGCAGAACGAGGAGCTGCCGGATTTCCAGCTGCCGGGCCTGAAGATTTCCCGGATTGAGACGGATAACCATTCGGCGATGTTCGATTTCTGGATCTCCATGCGTGAGCTGGAGGACGGGGTCTATGCACTGTGCGAATACAACACGGATATTTACAAGCGGGAGACGGTGGCGCGGATGATGCGCCATCTGGAGAATATTCTGGTCAGCCTGTGCAGTGACCCTTCCCAGAACGTCAAGCAGTTCACCTTCATGGACAAGCATGAGATTCAGGAAGTCCTGTACGGCATGAATGCTACGGAAGAGTCTTTGACCTCCGGCCTATTCATTCATGAAAGCTTCGAGGCGCAAGCGGCCCTGCGGCCGGATGCGCCGGCGGTAAGCTTCGAAGGCAACAGCCTGACATACCGGGAGCTGAATGAACAGGTGAACCGGATTGCCCACTATTTGCTGGCCCAGGGCATCGGGCGGGAGAACTTCGTGGGCGTCTATGCGGAGCGCTCCATCGAGATGGTCGCGGCCATCTACGGCATTCTGAAGGCGGGGGCCGCCTATGTACCGATTGACCCGACTTACCCGCGCGAACGGGTCGATTATGTGCTTGAGGATTCACAGGTCAAGCTGGTCCTGGCCTGCGCCGGGGAGGTTAATCTGCCGGAAGGAATTACGGTGGTTGATCTGCGGGATAAGGAGCAGTTGGCGCTGTACAGCGTCCAGAACCCGGACGTCAAGGTTGACGGGCAGGATGCGGCTTATATGATCTATACCTCCGGATCGACCGGGAAGCCGAAGGGTACGGTCAATGTACACAGCGGCATCCGCAACCGCATCCAGTGGGGCCAGCGGAAGTTCGGGATGCAGCAAGGCGACCGGCAGCTGCAGAAGACGCCATTCTCCTTCGATGTGTCCTGCAGCGAAATCTTCTGGGCGCCGACCGCCGGCGCTTGCCTCGTCATTGCAAGGCCAGAGGGGCATAAGGATGTCGATTATCTGATTGAGGTCATCCGGGATGAAGGGATTACCTTCTGCCACTTTGTCCCGTCCATTCTGAAGCTGTTCCTGGACCACCCGGGCGTGGGACAGGCAGGCAGTCTGAAGAAGGTCTTCTGCAGCGGCGAGGCCTTGCCTTACCGGCTCAAGGAGCAGTTCTTCGCTACATTGAACGCGGAGATGCACAACCTGTACGGGCCGACCGAAGCGTCGGTTGAAGTGTCCCACTATGATTGCAGCGAGCCGCTGGACAAGGAGATTGTGCCGATTGGCCGGCCGATTGCCAATGTGCAGCTGTACGTGCTCGACCGGTTCATGAATCCCGTGCCGTACAACGTGAGCGGGGAGCTGTACATCGCCGGCGTCAATCTGGCCCGGGGCTACTACCAACGGGAGGAGTTAACCGCAGAGCGGTTCATCCCGAATCCGTTCAGCAAATACGCCAACGCCCGGATGTACAAGACCGGAGATATCGTTACGCTGCTCCCGGACGGCAACATCAGCTTTATCGGACGGGCGGACAACCAGGTCAAGATCAGAGGGCTGCGGGTCGAGCTGGGCGAGATCGAGAAGGTGATCCAGAGCCATCCTTCCGTCAGGGACAACGTGGTGCTGGCCCGGGAAAGCGGAGATGATGTGCGGATCGTGTCCTACATTGTCCGCGAGGAGCATTACCAGCTGCAGGCCGCAGAGGAAGGCGGCAAAGAGCAGGTGAACCGCTGGGAGACGGTCTTCGACCATGCCTACAACAAGGAGGAAGAGGTCCGGGATTTCAGCCTGAATACGGTCAGCTGGAACAGCAGCTATACCGGCGAGAGCATTCCGCATGCGGAAATGGAGGAGTGGCTGGCTGATTCCGTGGATGTCATCAAGGAGCTGAAGCCGCGGAAAGTACTGGAGGTCGGCTGCGGTACCGGGATGATTCTGTTCAAAATTGCCCCGCTCTGCGAGGAGTATGTCGGCGTCGATCTGTCCCGGGTGGGCCTCGATTATATCGAAAGCCATCTCGATGACGCGATGAACGTGCGGCTCTATCAGAAGGCGGCGGACGAGCTGGACGAATTGCAGGAGGAACGGTTCGACACCATTATCGTCAACTCGGTCATTCAATATTTCCCGAACGGCGACTATTTGCACCGGGTGATGCAGAACCTGCTCGGTATGCTGAGCCCGGACGGACATCTGTTTATCGGGGATGTGCGCTCGCTGGCCTTGCTGCAGAGCTATCATACTTCGGTTGAGCTTTATAAAGCTTCGGATGAGCTGACGATATCCGGGCTGCAGGAGCGAATCCGCACTGCGGTTGCCGATGAGAACGAGCTGCTTGTGGATTCTAAATATTTCCTTAGTCTCAAGGAGACCGAGGAGCGGGTGCGCCATGTTGCCGTCCTGCCCAAAAAGACCCGGTACGGCAATGAAATGAGCAGATTCCGCTATCAGGTCGTTATCGGTACCGGAGAAGCCCGCCGCCTGGAGAGCCTGGTCCGGCTGGACGTCCGGGAGCTTGGGACGGAATACGGATTGCCGGAGCTTCTTAAAGGACGCAATGATGAAGCAATCCTCCTCGACCACATCCCGCTTGAACGGCTGGCATACGAGAACCGGGCGGAGGCACTGCTGGCGTCGGCGGTGGACGGCTCTACTGTGGGCGAGCTGAAAGCCCGACTGGAAGCAGAATCCGCCGCCCATACGGAAGCCTTCAGGTTGAAGAATCGGCGCGGGACCGGAGAGGAGACCTACGAGCTGTTCCAATGGATCGGCGCCCCGGAAGATAGTGGGGATTATGCCATCCTTCCGCTGTGGAACGGTCATACCGCGAACGGCGACTATCAGCTGCTGCTGCTGCGCAAGGACAGATTCACAGGCGAGAGCTCTTATTATCATTATGAGGTGCCGCATATGCTGCGGTTCAGCGGAGACAAGAGCCTCTACTTCACCAATCCGCTGGAATGGAAAAACAACCGGGAGTACGTTCCGCTCCTCCGCGAGCATGTCCGGCAGTCGCTGCAGGATTATATGATCCCTGCCCATTTTATTGTACTGGAGCAGATGCCGCTGCTGCCGAGCGGCAAGCTGGATCTCAAGGCGCTGCCCGAGCCGGAGAATAACCGGCGGAATGTGCTGACTGAATATGCCGATGCCGCGAGCGACAAGGAAAAGAAGGTCAAGCAGATCTGGGAAGCCGTTCTGGGCGCAGGCAATATCGGCGTCAACGATAATTTCTTCGATATCGGAGGCCACTCGCTGCTGGTCCTTCAGGTCTACTATCAGATCAGGGAAAGCTTCGGCACCAGCCTGACCGTGGTGGATATGTTCAAATATCCGACCATCCGCAGCCTGTGCGAGGTGCTGGAGGAGGCGTCCGGCAGCTTCGCCGAGGTGGCGGCGGTCAGCGAGCAGGCGCAGAGCGGGAAGGAAGCCATGCGCGAGAAGCGCAAACGTCTGAAGGAGCTTATGAAATAAAAGAGCCGTAAGGAGCCGTATGATGGAGAACACAAAGGAGAAAATCAAAGCCTTATCCAGAGAACAGCTGCTGGAGCTGATGGCCAAGTCCAAGGGACAGAAGCAGACCCAGAGCCAGGCGATTGAGCGGGCTGACCGGACTGCGGGCAGCCTCAGCCAGTCCTATTCCCAGCAGCGGCAATGGTTCATGGAGCAATTGATGAACGGCGGTGTATTCAATGTTCCGCAATCCTATCTGCTCAAGGGTGCGGTGCGGACCGATCTGCTGGAGGAAGCGCTCAACCGGATGGTGGAGAAGCATGAAAGTCTCCGCACGGTATTCAATACTGTAGACTATGTTCCTTCCCAGATGTTCAAGCCTTATGAGCGGTTTCAGGTTGAACTGACTGACCTGCAGGCTTACGACAGCGGAGAGCAGCGGGACAAAATCCAGGAGATCAACCGCGAAATCGCCAGACGGCCGTTTGATTTGACGGTAGGACCGTTATGGCGCTTCCGGATGATCCGGCTGTCGGAGGAAGAAGTGGTGCTGACACTCTCGCTGCACCATATTGTCTGCGACGGCTGGTCCTTCGGCGTCATCATGCAGGAAATTGCCGAAGTCTACACCGGACTGCTGCAGGGGGAGGCGGATATCCGTCCGCTTCCCGTGCAGTATGCCGATTATTCCGAATGGCAGCGCAAGCGGATTGAGAGCGGCGAGCTGGATGCTCAGCTGGACTACTGGCTGCGCAAGCTGCAGGCTGTCCCGGCCTGTATTTCACTGCCCTATGACTACAGACGCGGCGATGTCCAGACCTACCGCGGCAGGACGGAATACTTCGTCATTGAGCGGGAGACGGCGCAAGCCATTAACGAGACCGCCCTGCGGTATAAAAGCTCGGTCTATCATCTTATGCTGTCCGTGCTGACTCTGCTGCTGCATGCTTACAGCCTGGATGACACGGTATGCATCGGAACGCCGGTGGCGGGACGGAGCCGGGTGGAGCTGGAGAAGCTGATTGGCTTGTTTATTAACACGGTGGTCATCCGCAGCCGGCTGGAGCATGCGATGAGCTTCGCCGGACTGCTGGAGGAAGTGAAGGGGAGCTGCATCGAGGCGTTCAACCATGCGGAGATTCCCTTTGAGCGGGTGGTGAGCGGCCTGAATTTGCCGCGGCAGATGCAGCATTCGCCGCTCTTCCAGGTGCTGTATGTCCAGACCGAGGAGTCGATGCTGAATGTGGCGATTCCCGGCATTAGCGTCGAGGTCATCCCGGTCACGGCAGAGACGGCACAATTCGATCTCTCGCTGTATGCCACAGTAATGCGGGAGGGGATATCTGCCGGCTTCGAGTACAATACCGATTTGTTCAGCCGGGAGACCATTCTCCGGATGATCGAGGATTTCCGGCTGCTCCTGGAGAGTGTTGTTGCGGGTCCGGAACGCAGCATCGGAGAGCTGGTCGGCCTGCTGAGTCCCAAGAAGCTTGCACTGACCCTCGTATCCTCTTTCGAATCCGAGCCGGTCGCCGAAGCGCTGGAGTATTGGATGGATCAATTTGCGGTTCCCGTGAAGCTGCAATTCGCGCCATACAGCCAGGTATTCCAGCAGCTGATCGACGGGAGCAGTCTCTTGGCGCAGCGGCGCGGCGGCATCGGAATTGTGCTGCTGCGGCTGGAGGACTGGATACAGGGAATGGACTTCCAGCCGCAGCGTCTGGAGGCCGTACTTGCCGAGAATACCGGCCGGTTCATTTCCAGTCTGCTCGGCCATGTGAACAAGCACCGTTCCCGGCTGCTGCTGGTGCTGTGTCCGGCCTCTGCGCGGGTGCTTGGCCACCCGGAGCTTAGCGCGCAGGTGGGCCGGCTGGAAGCGCAGATTGAAGGCAAGGCAGCCGGCAATCGCTATATCACCGTGCTGCAGGGCGAAGACATTGCCCGTAAATACGGGCTGGCGGAGTATAACGACGGCTTGGGGGACGAGGAAGGACATGTCCCCTACTTGCGGGAGTATTTTACCGCGCTGGGTACTGAGCTGGCCCTGAATATGCTGGAGCGGAGCCTGCAGGCTTCCTCCTGATCATGAAAGAGGTGGCGGAGGAAATGAGACTGAAGCAGATTGTTGCGGAGGTGCTGAAGCTTCCGGCGGGAGAAATCGACGGACAATTGTCTCCGCAGAATGCGCCGGAATGGACCAGCCTGAAGCAGGTGGAGCTAATCACAAGCGTTGAGGAAGCGTACCAGATCAAGTTCACGATGAAGGAAATGAAGAGCCTCAGAAGCTACGCCGCCTTCGAACAGATCCTCAGGGGCAAAGGGACGGGGGATGAAGCCTTTGAGTAAGGCTATGGCGGAGGCACTGCCGTTCGAAGCGGCCAGCGATGAGGATCTGGAGCTCATGCTATTGATCCGTGAATATGAGCTGACGGTGCTGGAGCTGTTCGCGGAGGGGCTGATTAAAGGGACCGCCCATACCTGCATCGGGCAGGAGTATATCCCGGTTGCCTTAAATCCGTTCATCACTGACGGGGATTACGTCGTCAGCAACCACCGTGGACACGGGCATTATCTGGCCCGCTATCAGGATGCTGAAGGACTGCTGGCGGAAGTGACGGGCCGGCGGGGCGCCGTATGCGGCGGCGTCGGCGGCAGCCAGCATATCCACCGGGAGCGGTTCCTGTCCACAGGAGTCCAAGCGGAAGGCATCGCGGTGGGCGCCGGCATCGCCTGGAGCTACAAGCATAAGAAGCAGGAGCAGGCTGTATTCGTGTACATCGGAGAAGGGACCTTCGGCCGGGGCTGTGTTTATGAAGCCCTGAATTTCGCCGGCCTGTGGCAGCTGCCGCTGATCATTGTGGTCGAGAATAACGGCATCGCCTTGTCCACGCCGCAAAGCTGTGCTATGGCCGGCAGCATCGAAGGCCGTGTGCGGGGCTTCGGCATTGACTATATGCGCGTTGAGAGCCGGGACCCGGGAACGGTCCGGGTACAGGTGGGTGAGAGCATTCTTCAGGCACGCAAGACATGCAAGCCTCTGGTGCTGGAGTTTATCACCGACCGGGTGGCTTCGCACAGCAAAGGGGATGACACCCGCACCGCTGAGGAGCTGGCGGCTGTACAGGAACGCTATTGGTACAACCGGATGAAGGCGGCCGGCGGCCAGCGGTTTCTG
The DNA here is from genome assembly GCF_008635795.1 of Paenibacillus tepidiphilus. Classification (GTDB taxonomy): domain Bacteria; phylum Bacillota; class Bacilli; order Paenibacillales; family Paenibacillaceae; genus Paenibacillus_AQ; species Paenibacillus_AQ tepidiphilus. The sequence continues at coordinate 131,142 of NZ_VWRQ01000016.1, forward strand.
GAGCTGGAGCAGGCGGTCCGGGGGCGGATGCGGTCACTGCGGGATGATGTCATGGGCAGAGAGGAGGCGGTATGGAGCGATGTCTGACAAGGAGCGGATCAATGACAATCTGCGCGGCGCCCTCCGCCGCCTGATGGCCGAGGACGAAGCTGTAATTGTGCTCGGCGAGGATGTGAATGAGCCTTACGGCGGCGCCTTCAAGATTACGAAGGGCCTGTCTGCCGAATACCCGGAGCGTGTGCTGGCCACGCCAATCAGCGAGGAGGGCTTCGTCAACATGGCCAGCGGCATGTCGCTGATGGGACTAAAGCCGGTCGTGGACATGATGTTCTCCGACTTCACGGCGCTGGCGTTTGATCCCTTGCTGAATTTCGCCTCCAAATCCGTCACGATGTATGGCAGAAGGCTGGAGCTCCCGATGATCGTCAGATGCGCCAACGGCGGATACCGGGGCTACGGGGCGACGCACAGCCAGAGCATGCAGAAATATTTCATGGGCATTCCCAATCTGAGCGTCTACGAGCTGTCTCCGTTCCACGATAATTACGCCGTGCTGCGGCGGATGCTGGAGGAGAAGCAGCCGTGCATGTTCTTCGAGGAAAAGATGATTTATTCCCATTACATGTACAGGAATGGCACCGTCAGTGAGCTGTTCGGCTTCACCTGGAAGGGGGAGGAGAACAACTGGGCGCTGGCCGCCATCGAGGAAACGGCTGCGGCAGAGGTGCTGATTCTTTGTCCGGGCGGACTGGCCGCCATGTGCGTGGCTGCTGCCGAGAAGCTGATCCTGGAAGATGAAATTGAGGTCAAGATCGCCGTTCCTTCAAAGCTGTATCCTTGCAGGATCGAGGACATTCTGGAGGATGCGGTGCAGGCCGGCAGGATTCTGATTGTCGAAGAAGGAACCTGCGGAGGCAGCTGGGGCGAAGGAGTGGCTGTCCAATTGTATCCTCATCTTCTTGGAGGAAGCGGCGGCGACATCCGGCTGCTTCATTCGAAGACCAGCATTATCCCGGCTTCGGTTCATCATGAGCAGCATGTGCTGATCGAAGAGCGGGATATCATTGAGAACGTGCGGGAGCTGATGAAGCCGCAGCCCGTACGGTGAAGGGGGATTCCATGTGCAAAAGGTCATTATACCGCAATTGAATGCCAATGACGGGGAGTGTACGGTCCAGGACATCCATTGCCCGGCGGAGACCGCCGTCAAGGCGGGAGATCTGCTGGCAACCCTGGAGACCTCCAAGGCGGTCATTGATGTCGAGGCTGAGGAGGCAGGTTATTTCTACCCGCTGGCCAAGGCGCAAAGTGAATTGAAGACCGGTGAGACGCTGGCCCTGATCTTCGCCAGCCTGGAGGAGCTGCACGCGTTCAAGGAAACGGCGGCTGCCGAATCAGCCGCTGCCGAAGCCGCTGTACTGTCCGCAGCTTCGCTGTATACGCTCTCCAACCAGGCCAAAGCATTCGCAGAGCTTCACCAGTTCACGGCGGAGGAGCTGTCCTCCCTGAACAAGAAGGTGATCAAGCTCAGCGATCTGGCCGGACTGCTGGAACAGCGGGAGCTTGCGGCGCCGGAGCATATGCCGCTGTCCAAGAATCAGAAGCAGGTCGCCCGAACGGTGACCGCATCGTACCAGACGATCCCGCGGGCGTTCCTGCTCATGAAGGTGTACTGCGACCAGGCGCTGGCCGGCATGCGGGAGCTGGGAGCCAGGCTGGATGAATTCGTCGGCTTCGGCGAGGTGCTGCCGGGCCTGCTGGCGGAGCTGCGGGACGAGTTCCCGTTCCTGTACGGAAGCCTGCGGGATGAGGAGACCTTCGTTCCGGCGGCCGAGGTCAATGTCGGCGTGACGCTGGATGCTGGAACGGGGCTCTATATTCCGGTCATCCGCCAGGCGGATCTCGCCAGCATCGAGCGTGTAACCGAAGTTATGGCGGAATACAAGTACAAGGCGCTGCGCGGCAGCTTCGAAGGGAAGGATCTGGCGGACGGCTGCATCACTGTCAGCCTGAACACCAGTCCGGATGTCGTAAGCGTGCTGCCCATCATTCTGCCGGGCCAGACCGGGATGCTCTCCGTGGGCGGTGTAATGAAGGAGCTGGCACTGAAGGACGGGGAGGTTAGCGAGCGGAGCTATCTGCATCTGGGGCTGGCCTATGACCACAGAGTGGTCAACGGCTTCTATGCGGTAGCCTTCCTGACCCGGCTGAAGGAACGGCTGGAGCATTTCGGGGCTGCTCTTCCGGCCTAAAGCAGGCACTGCCCGATTACAGAAGCGGAAGAAGGAGGAAGGATATTGAGCGGCAATACGCAGGAGATTGTTGTATTGGCCAGCTTTACGGCCAATTTGTTGGAGACTTTTCTGGCGGGCGAGCTGCAGGAAGCCGGGATACCGCTGCGGATCAGCACGGGTCCATACAATCAGATCATCTCCCAGTGCATGGACGAAGAGAGTGCCCTGTACCGCAAACAGCCTGAGGTACTGCTGGTCTGGACGCGGCTGGAGGATATTCTGAGCACCAGGGATTTCTACCGCCCCGGGAGCCTGACCCGCTGCAAGCAGGAGATCTCCATGCTGCTGGACGCTGTGCTGTATGCCAAACAGCGGCTGGATATGCAGGTGATCTTCATGCTTCCGGCCATGCTGGAGAACCGGCCGCTCGGCGCCGGAGATTACCAGGTGGCCCGCGGGGCGATGGAGACCTCGCTGCTGCTGCGGGCTTATATGCTGGAGCGGCTGCGCTCCGTTCCAGGGGTCTTACTGGCCGATGCGGAAGACATCATCCGCCGCTACGGCGCAGAGCGCAGCGCTAATATGGGCATGTACGCCTTTGCGAAGATTCCGTATGTTAACCGCATCTTCAAAGAGGCTGCGGGACAATTCCGCCGGCTGATCGCGCTTAGCCGGCGGACGGAGCGACGTGTCCTGCTGCTGGACGCCGGTGTGCTGCTGTGCGAATCGGATGAGGAGCCGGAGGAGCAGGCAGAGCAAGGTCCGGCGGGGATGCTGCAGGAGATCGACGGGCAGCTGCTCGCCGACGACGACGCCTACCGGATGTTCCATGCGTACCTGCAGGAGCTGCGGGCCTGGGGCGCGGAGCTGGCGCTCTGCACGAAGTCCGGCACTGCGCAGGTGCAGCGGATTCTGGCGCAGGACAGCGTGCTGCCGGGGCAGGAGGATTTTACATATATTTGCGCAGAATGCGGTTCAATCGCAGAAGCTATGAACCGGCTGGAGAAGCAATATGGCCTGGTGCGGGAGCAGATCGTTGTGCTCGACACCAGGGAGCTGGGGCTTGCGGAAGGCAGCCAGGTGCGGTTGCCGGAGGATCCGGCGCTGTGGATGCAGACCGTTGAAGCCTCCGGCGTACTGGATTTCATTCCGGACGGTGCGGAGTTCTATGAGGATGCGGGCGCAGGGCACGCAGAGGAGGATGCCCCGGGAGAGGTGAATCTGGAGCAATTCCTGCAATCCATTGCGCTGGAGGTATCGCTGCGTCCGGCGGACGCAGCTCAGGCCGGCAGCCTCGAGCATTTGCTGCATGGCACGAAGGATTTCAATCTGACCGGGCGGACGTTCTCTTCCGCAGACCTGCTTACGCTTATGGAAGAGCAGAATGCAGCGGTCTATGCCGTCAAGGTGGCGGACCGTTTCGGGGACTACGGCATTGCCGGCGCGGTGATCGGCACGTTCAGCCAAGCCGGCTTCACCGTAGACAATCTGCTGCTGAACTGCCGGGTACTCGGGAAGAATGCCGAGTACATTCTGGTCAAGCAGCTGGCCGAGACGCTGCAGGCCGCCGGGTACGGTCAGGTGAAGCTGCGTTATGAGCCGAACGGCCGCAATGAAATGGCCGCCCGGTTCCTCGCGAAGCTTACCCGCACCGGACTGCCGCAGATCCTGGCCGGAGAAACGGCGGTGGTCGACTGCAGGCTGCTTGCAGAATATGCGGACGAAGCACTGCTGCCGAAGGAAGCGGCCAAGGCCGTGGCTAAGGTAGCAGAACCGACTGCGGTTGGCTTCGACCCGTACGCGTTCATCGCCGGCAGGTGGAACCGTCTGGACCCAGCCGGCCGGGAACAGCTGGAAGCTCTGCGCAGCAGCACTCCGCCGGTCGCTGAAATCATGCAGGCTATATTCCAGTCCAAGGCCCGGACAAGGGTGGGCCTGCAGGCCGATTATATCGAGCCGCGGACCGACACGGAGCGAAGCATTGCCGGCCTGTGGGCCGACATTCTGAACCTGGACCAGGTAGGCGTACTGGATAACTTCTTCGGTCTCGGCGGCACCTCGCTGATGGCCGCCCAGTTAATCGTGAAGTTCAAGAATGCCTTCGGCATCAAGCTGCCGGTGCGCATCTTCTTCGACAATTCCTCTGTGGAGCAGATGGCGCTCTATATCGACGCCATCCGCGCTGAGCAGGACAAGGAGGAACTGAACGAATCTGCGGTCAGCAATTTCCGCTACAAGACCCGGGAATTCCTGCGCAGCGAGGTGTGGCTTGACGAGAGCATTACCGGAATAGCGGCATCCCCCAATGCCGGAACGGGGACTGCGTTAATTGGCCAGCCGCGGGAGTACGTACAAGCCGCCGGGAGCAGCGCCGTATTCACCGGTCTGCAGCCCGGCCATGTCGCCGGGAGCAGCGCCGTATCCACCGGTCTGCAGCCCGGCCATGTCGCCGGGAGCAGCGCCGTATCCACCGGCCAGCAGTTCGGCCATGTCGCCGAGAGCGGTGGTGTATACGGAGCGTCCGGCACCGCCCCGGCCCTGCAGACCGCGCTGCTCACAGGCGGCACCGGCTTCCTGGGCGCCTTCCTGCTGCAGGAGCTGCTGGAAGTGACCGACTACCGGATTGTACTTCTGGTGCGCGCGGCATCGGTTCAGGACGGCCGGGCCAAGGCGGTCGCCAATATGCGGCAATACGGGCTCTGGAACGAGGCCTATAACGAGCGGATTGATATCGTGGCAGGTGACCTCTCCCGGCCGCTGCTGGGGTTGGGGCTTCAGCAGTTTAACCGCCTGGCAGTTACAATCGACGTAATTTACCATGCCGGAGCCATCACCAACTTCCTGGAGCCGTACCGGATGATCAAGGATGTCAATGTTCAGGGAACGCAGGAAATCCTGCGGCTGGCGGCGGCTGGACGGCTGAAGCCGGTGCATTACGTCTCCACCCATTATGTCTTCTCGAATCTGTCACACGGGCACGGCTTCGTTGCTTATGAGGATGACGTCCCGACGGATGACGAGGTGCTGGTGCTCGGTTATCAGCAGAGCAAATGGGTGGCCGAGCAGATTCTTGCCATCGCCAAGCAGCGCGGCATTCCCGTAAGCATCTACCGGGTGGGGCGCATTTCCGGCTCCAGCGTGAGCGGTGCCTGCCAGACGAAGGACATTATGTGGCTGATGATCAAATGCTGTGTGGAGGCCGGGATTCTGTTCGAAGAGAACGTCAACATCGAATTTATTCCCGTCGACTATGTCAGCCGCTCCATTGTGGCGCTGTCGGTGCAGGAATCGTCCCGGAACACGAATTTCCATATCACGGGCAACGGAATGAACAACCTGCAGCAGGTCTACGAATGGATGAGCAGCTACGGGTTCCAGGTGGAGAAGATGTCTTATGACCGCTGGAAGGACGAGCTGGTGGAGAGGGCCGCGAACCATCCGGAGATGAACACCGTCAAGGCCATGCTGCCCTTCATCCCGGAGGATATGGGCGAATGGGACGTGGAAGTGGTCTATGATACCGCCAACCGTGACAGAGGATTGCAGGGTACCGGAATCGCTTGTCCGCCAGTAGAAGCGGAGATTTTTAGAAAATATCTCGATTATTTTGTAGAAACCCAATATTTTCAATTAAATCACTGAGAACATGGCAGGGCCCGCGTTATACTCATATTGAATTTAGGAGGAACGAAGATGAAGGAAAGGCTTGATGTGGTCAAGGCGAAGAAAATGAGTATTTATACCGGCGGAATGTGGGTGTCCCTGATTATAGGCCTGCTCTATACAGGTATCGGCATTCTGATGCCGCTCGACCCGGCGGAGAAATACCGCGGAACGGAATTCTATGAGCAAATTGCCGCCCATCCGTTCATTCCGCATTTCTGGCGTTATATCTTTGTCGTCATCGGCTTCTTGTCTCTGTACTGGATCAATACAGCAGTTAGCGTTGTGCGCACCAAGAGCTATAAATGGGAAGGACTGTACCGCTGGGTGACCATTCTCGGCTATGGCGGCGCGGCCATGCTCTGCATCGAGTGGATGCGCGAAATTTTTATCATGAAGGTCATGACTCTGTATTCCAGCGGCAACGAAATGTACCGGACAGCGCTTGAGGTTGCAGCCTTCCCGGTCGATCCCGATTTCCTGTGGATGTTCGGCGGCTTCGGCTTATGGTATCTCGTCACCTCGCTGCTGGCCAAGGACAGCGGCATCTTCTCCCGCAAGCTGAATATTCTCGGCATCCTTGTCGGGCTGGATCTGGTGCTGACCATGGTGTTCGCGATGACGGATACTATCATCTACTTCGAGGGCGGCCAAATGACCGTCATGCAGATTACCGCGCTGCTGGGCGGCATTGCCGGTGCGGTGTACCACATTTGGATGTTCTTCGATATGAAGAAGAATAAAGCAGCCTTTGAAGCTTCAATTCCCACGCTGCTGGAGCCGGAGCGTCTCGAGAAATATTCGGCATAAGGGCCTCGTCATTTTATTGAATGTAAATATTTTAAATTTATTCAAAAGTCAAGGAGACTTCGGGTGACAACCGCTTCCCTTCGGGTGGCCGGCCAAGCTTTCATTGGAGCAGTATGCGGCCGGTTCACCCCGGGAGGCAGACCCTAATTCAGGCAAAATGGAGGAAACGATGAGACAAGAGGTCAAGCCCTGGTTTTTCTTTAAACGGACAGCGGACAAATCCGCAATTACCCTACGATTGTTCATGCTCCCTCCGGCGGGAGGCGATGTGTCCACTTATCTGCACTGGGAAGAGGAGCTGCCGGGCGATGTTGAGCTTGCCCTGGTGCGGCTTCCCGGCAGGGGCGCAAGACTTGCGGAACCGGCGTTCGACCGGGCGGAGGCCTTGACGGAGGTACTGGCCGATGAAATCGCAGCTTATACCGACTTGCCTTATGTCCTGTTCGGGCACAGCATGGGCGGACTGCTCGCCTACGAGCTGGTTCAGAAGCTCCATCAGCGGGGTATGCGTCTCCCGGAAATGGTTATTATTTCCAGCATGAAGGCTCCGTGTTACATGGACAAGTTCACCGAGAGCCTGACTGCCGACGCCGGCGACAAATTGTATCTGAAGAGCAACGACGATTTCATCGATACGATTATCGGCCTGGGCGGCATTCCGGATGCCTTGATTCAGAACAGGGAATTTCTGCAGCTCATTCTCCCTACCTTCAGACAAGATATGAAACTGTGTGAGACCTATAACCCGGACGATGCGCAAACGGTGCCGGTTTCATTTGAAATATACGGCGGTAACAGGGACAGCATTGCGACCAGAGAGGAGCTGGAAGGGTGGAGGGCGTACACGGAAGGGAACTTTACGCTGACGCTGTTCCAGGGCGGACATTTTTATTTCGCCGATCATCCTCAGGTAGTTCTGTTCCATCTTCGCAACAAGCTGATCGACATTAGCAGGGCACAGCTGACAGGCAGGGCCCATTCGTAAGTCGCAATATAAGAGCGGAGGGTGAAGGATGAAGGTTATTGAAATCGACAATCTGGTAAAAAAATTCGGCGACCATACCGCCGTGAACGGGCTAAGCCTGTCCATCGAGCAGGGCGAGGTCTTCGGTCTTCTCGGACCGAACGGCGCAGGTAAAAGCACCACGATCAATCTGGTCTGTGGCTTGCTGCACGCAACTTCGGGTTCAGTCAAGCTGTTTGGCAAACAAGCGGATGCGGAGAAGAGCAAGCTGGGCTTTGTTCCGCAGAACATCGCCCTCTACGATAATTTCACCGCTTACGAGAACGTCAAATTCTTCGGCGAGCTGTACGGTCTGCGGGGCAAGGAGCTGGAGAGCGGGATCGACGAGGCGCTGGAATTCACCGGCCTCAGCGATGTGCGGCGCAAGAAGGCGAAGACCTTCTCCGGCGGGATGCTGAGACGGCTGAATATCGCCGCCGCTCTGGTACATAACCCGCAGCTCATCATTATGGATGAGCCTACGGTCGGGATCGACCCGCAGTCGCGCAATCATATCCTGAAATCGGTGCAGCGCCTCAACGAGAAGGGGGTCACTGTCGTGTACACCACCCACTACATGGAAGAAGTCGAGACGCTCTGCAACCGCATCGCCATTATCGACCAGGGCCAGGTGATCGCCTCCGGCACCAAGAAGGAGCTGACGGCGCTGATCGACGACAAGAAATCGCTGCATTTCACCGTGGACAATGCTTTTGAGCTGAGCAAGGAGGAGCTGGCCCAGATTGAAGGAGTCGTCAATGTTGAGATCGGAGACAACGAGGTTCAGGTAGAGTCGCTGAAGGAAGTCGACAACCTGCATGCGATCATGGAATATGTCAGCAGCAGACAGGTGAAGGTCCGCGATATCGGCTTCCGGGATGTCACACTGGAAACCGTCTTCCTGACCTTGACAGGCCGCAAACTGCGCGACTGACGCAGAAGTTAACCGGAAAGGGCGATCCTATGTTTCAGATAATCAAGAAAATTATCCGCAATCAGATCCGCAATCCCAAGTGGTTTCTGTTTCTGCTCATATTCCCCATCTTCCTGATGGTGCTGATCGGTTCGATTCTGAGCGGGGCCTTCTCCGATAAATCCAATCTGACGATGGTCGATGTCGCGCTGCTCAATCAGTCCGAGGGTATTTCCGCCGAGGTGCTGGATGCGCTGAGCTCGGCTTCGGTGTCGATTGAAGAGGATTACGGTATCCGGATCAACTACACGGATACGGTTGAGGACGGCAAGCGGGAGGCCCGCGTGAACAAGAAAGTATTCGTGCACATGAATAAAGACAGGATGCAGGTGTACGGCAATGAGTCGGAGCCGCTGAATACGGCCCGGGTCGTCGCCTTGTTCCGCAGCGTCGCCTGCAGTATCCAGACGGTCAAGGAAGCCTATAAAATCGACGGGGAGAACGCGCTGCAGCTGATCGGGACGGACAACGCCAATTATGAGGTGGCGGTAGAGATGATCCCTTCCGAGAATGCACTGAGCTCCTACGATTATTATGGTGTGGCGGAGCTGACGCTGATGGTGCTGTATCTGATGCTGATTCCGCTCGGAGACCTGTTCACGGATAAGCGGACGAAGGTGAAGGACCGGATCATGCTGACCGGCCTGAGCCGTGGCAAGTATTATGCGGCTTCATTGATCGCTTACTCGCTGATTGGCCTTGTTGTATTCATTCCGGCATTTATATTCTCGATCACCTATCTCGATGTGAACTGGGGCGCTTACCCGCCGCTGATGTATCTGTACATTGTGCTCTTCGCCATCTTCAACGCTGCGCTCGGGATGCTGATTGCCAAGCTGCTGAAGACCCGCGGCAAGGTCGATGTGCTGCTCTCGGTGCTCATTATTCCGATCTTCTCGTTCCTGGGCGGCTCCTATACGCCGTTTCCTTATGATATGGAAGGTACCTTCGCCAAGGTGCTGCTTGTGTCACCGCTGCGCTGGGCCAATATCGGCATCTTCCGCAGCATTTACGCAGATGACAACGGGGTGCTGATCTTAAGTGCGGCCGCCTTCGCTTTGCTGACGGTGCTGTGCCTGCTGGTGATCATCGTCAAGGACAAGAGGGAGGAGCTGAAGGCATGAAAGCTTTTGTGGCACTGATCAAAAATAATCTCAGAATCTCCATTCTGCACAAGCCGATATCCTTCGTGCTGATGACAATCGCGCCTATTATCGTGCTGCTGATTGCCAGCCAGGTCGTCAGCTACTCCAGCAGCTTCGTCAATGTCGGTATCGCCGACAGCGATAAGAGCCGGGCTTCCGAAGCCATTACGCAGATCGTCGGCGGGCTGGAGGGCATTGAAGTCTTTTATATGAATGAGGATGAAGTAGAGGCAGGCTTCCAGAGCAACAAGATCAACGTAGCCCTGGTCATTGAAGGAGGTTTCCAGCAAGGGCTGCTCGGCAACGAGATTGAGAAGATCCGCGTCATCGGCAACGAGGAGCAGAATGTCTACACGCTGCTGCAGGCCATTCTCAAGAATCATCTGCTGAACCTGCGCAACCTGGGCAAGGTCTCGTCCGGCGACCCCGGGGTATTCGAGAATTCGGTAGACAATTATATTGCGACTTCGGAATATGTCGAGAAGACTTCTCTTAATGATTTGTATACGGAGTATAACAACTCGAATATATTTGTCGGCTTCCTGATCCTGTTCGTCTTCTTTAATTCATCAATGATCGCCAATGTCATCAACACGGACAGGGAACGCAATGTTTACGCGCGCATTTTCCTGACCCCGGCCAAGGTGTGGATGTATTACTTGTCCAACGTGCTGTGCAATCTGGGCATCGCCGCTTTTCAGATTCTGGTGGCCGTGCTCGGCATGGAATATTTGACGGATACCTCCATCGGCATCCAGCCCGGCGTGCTGTTCCTGATTCTGTTCCTGACGGCCATGGTCGCTGTAGCGCTGGGCACCTTCTATGTGTCGATTACGGAAGAGGCGGATGCGGCCTCGATGATCTCCAATTTCGCCAATCTGCTGATTGTCATTCTCGGCGGCTGCTTCATTCAGGTGGAGCTGTTCCCGAAGGTGATCAATGCGATCTCCTACATCTCGCCTGCCCGTTGGGCGATGGCCTGCATTCTGGATTTGCAGCAGGGGATGAGCCTGGCCAGCATCTCGGGCAAGACGGTTCTGCTGGGCGTCATGGCGGTGGTCATTCTCCTGGCCGCCATCTGGATTACGAGCAAGCGCGAGAAGAAATTCCGCAATCTTGCCTGACATCACGGCTAAAGGACGGAAAGCGGCTGATGATTGATGTTTACTATATGGATATTAATGAAGAGACCGGCGGAGACCTGTATGAGAAGCTTCTTGGGGCCTGCGCTCCCGGCAAGCGGGAAGAGGCGGAACAATATGTACGCGAGGCCGACCGCCGCAGGACCGTCTACGGCGAGGCGCTGTCACGGTATATGATTGCGAAGCGCACCGGCATGCGGATGCGGGATATTGAAATCGGCCGGAACCCCTACGGCAAGCCTTTTGTGCAGGGGGACGGGGACTTGCATTACAATGTCTCGCATTCCGGCAGCCTGGTTGCCTGCGGCCTGGACCGCCAGGCCATCGGAATCGACGTGGAGCAGGTGCAGAATATCGACATGGTGCTGGCGGAGCAATTTTTTCATATCCGGGAGTACAGCTATATTCTCTCACGCGAGTTCGGCCAGCGGATGAACGCTCTGTATGATTTCTGGACCTTGAAAGAGAGCTATGTCAAATATCTCGGAGTGGGGCTTTACATGCCGCTCAATTCTTTTTACTTCAGCATCGACGGGCCCTCCGTTACGCTTAACGCCAAGGACAGCGTCTCCCCTTACTTTCAGCGCTGCCACATCCGGGAGCAATACAAGCTGGCGGTCTGTACCGGCCGGCCGGTCCCGGTAAGGCTGCAGCAGCTATCGCTGCATGAAATCATTGTGCATATCGACAGGGAGAGCGGCTAGGGCTCAATTCTCACTCACTAAGGAGTCGGCATTATGAAGAAAATCGTCGCCATCTTCGGCGCACTCAGCACGGTGCTGTTTCTGGCCCATTTAATTGTGGCCTGCATTTATTACCTTGGACTGATGCCTTACAGCTTTATTCATATGACTATCGGCGGCGTTCTGTCGATCACGATGTCGATCCATATGGTATTCGCACTCACGCTGATGGTGAAGAACCGTCAACGGGACAAGAAGGCCAAGCAGTATCCGCAGCTCAACATGAGCCTGGTTCTCCAGTCGGCTTCCGGCATCTTTACCGGCATCTTTCTGTTGTTTCACATCCTCGTCATCGAGCTGGATAAATCCCAGACGTTTCAGGGCACGCTCTTCAGCATCCTTTATGTGGCGGTGGAGTTCGGCTTCGTACTGATCGTCGGCCTGCATATGGCGGTCAGTGTACCGAAGCACTTCATCTCGATGGGAGCGGTCAAGAAGCGCGAGAATTATCCGAAGCTGATGCGCCGCACGCACATTGTTCTGGGTTTGATTCTGGTGGTCTACATGGTATCCCAGATCGTATTCTGGACAGCGTAATCCGGAGGCCTGAAGGGAAACGAACAACGAGAGGAGTGTTAACATTTCATGAACAAGATTGTAATCCTCGGCAGCGGGCTGTCCGGGTTGACGGCTGCTTTGAAGCTGGCGATGCAGGGGGCTGCGGTAACGCTGGTCTCGCCCGCGTATGCCGAGCGCTCCCAGTCTGTTATGGCTATGGGCGGCATCAACGCCGCTCTGAATACGAAGGGCGAGGATGACTCGGTTGAGCAGCATTTTGTGGACACGATGCAGGGCGGAAGTTATCTGAATGATCCCGAGGCAGCCGACAATCTGGTGCGGATGGCCCCGGAGCTTGTCCACTGGCTGGCGGAGCTCGGTGTGAACTTCACCCGGGACGAAGCGGGCCGGGTCGACCTGCGGAATTTCGGCGGGCAAAAGAAGAAGCGCACGGCTTATGCCGGCGCGCGCACCGGCAAGCAGATTATGGCGGCGGTGATTGCCGGCTGCCGCAAATATGAAGCAGACGGCACGATCGAGCGGCTGACCGGCTGGCGCTTCCATTCCTTGATCCTGGAAGGGGCGCAGTGCGCCGGCGCCGTCATCATCGAGGAGCGCACCCAGGCTCTGCGCAGCATTACGGCGGATGCCGTCATTATGGCGGTGGGCGGACCCAACGGGGTCTTCGGCCATACAACGGGCTCCCGCCTCAATGACGGTTATGCCGCCGGAGCCCTGCTGTCGCAAGGTGTGGAGTTCGCCAATCTGGAGATGATCCAGTATCATCCGACCACTGTTCATACCGCTACGAAGCAGATGCTCATTACAGAGGCGGCCCGCGGCGTGGGCGGCAGACTATATGTGTTAAGGGACGGGCAGCCCTGGTACTTTATGGAGGAGTGGTATCCGGAACGCGGTGCACTGATGCCTCGGGATGTCGTCAGCCAGAGCATCTACAAGGTCTGCAATGAGCTGAAGCTTGGGATTAACGGCGGACAGACGGTGTATCTGGATATTTCCCATTTGCCGAAGGCGGTCATTGATTCGCAGCTGGATGAGGTAGTCAGTATTTGCCGGACGTATCTGAACCTTAATCCGTATGAAGAGCCCATTCCGGTTGCCCCGGGTATTCACTACTTCATGGGCGGCATCAAGACGGATAAGCACCACCGGACGAATATCGCCAGGCTGTTCGCTGCGGGCGAATGCTCGGCCCAGTATCACGGCGCGAACCGGCTGGGCGGCAATTCGCTGCTTGGCGCAGTGTGCGGCGGAGTGGTAGCGGCGCAAAGCGCCGGGGCGGTAACCGGGATCGGCAGTGCAGTGGCGGATGTAGCCGGACGTAGAGCACTTGCGGCTGCGGCGGGCGAACTGGAGCGCTGGAAGGGGACGGCGCCTTCGCCGCTGTCCGATTACACGGCAGTCCGCCGCGAGCTGTCCAGCCTGATGTACGGGTCCATGGGCATTTACCGCAAGGAACGGGAGCTGCTGGCTGCCCGCAAGCGGATTGCTGAGCTGGAGCAGCGTGCTGCGGAGGCGCGGCATCCCTACAGTTATTACGAGGACCGCACGCTGTATGCCAATCTGCTGCTGGCCAAGGCGATGGTGGAGAGCGCACTGGAGCGCAAGGAGAGCCGTGGCGCACACCAGCGTACCGATTACAGCGAGAAGAACGACCGCCAGTTCAAGAAGCCGACCAATGCACGGGTTGCGGGCGGCGGGATTGCGGTGGATTTTGGATAATGGTGAATACGTTCACTAATGCCATACAAATTCAGAATGTCATGCTACCAAAGAGAGGGGCCGGTGGGCAGTGAGTATCAAAGTGAACATCAGGCGGCAGGAGAATGCCGATAAAGAGCCGTACTGGCAGAGCTTTGAATATAGCGGAGAAAGGCATGTGTCCGTCGCAACAATGATCGATGCCATCAACGGGGACATAGCGGCTTCCGCGAAAGGGGGCGAGCGCCCCATTGAGTGGGAATGCAGCTGTGAGCAGGGGCTATGCGGAGCCTGCGCCATGGTGGTCAATGACCGGCCGGGCTTGTCCTGCCAGATGTTCTGCGATGAGCTGGTGCAGGAGCAGCCCGAGATCCGCATTCAGGCGCTCAGCAAATTCCCGGTTGTTTGCGATCTAGTCGTGGACCGCAGTGAGATGTTCGAGGCGATGAAGGAGATGAAGTTGTGGCTGGAAGCCCCGGCCAAGGTCCGTCCCGTCAATCTGCCGCTGCAATATGAAGTATCGCAGTGCCTGATGTGCGGCAGCTGTCTGGAGGCCTGCGCGAATTATAGCCTGGGCGAGGCCTTCACAGGCATGCCGACGGCGATGTCGGCGCTTAACCTGACTTTAATGAGCGAGAACAAAGCCTACAAGAAGCAGTACACCAAGCGGGTCTACGAAGGCTGCTCTAAATCGTTGGCCTGCCAGGAGGTCTGCCCGATGGATATACCCATTGTCGAAGCGGTCTCGAAGATGAACCGGATTTCGGTCTGGAGCATGTGGAACCTGTTCGGCAAGCGGAAGCAGCCGGTTGGAATGACGGGTGTGAACATAGAGTAGATTTAGCAGATTGGGCTGAATAGTCACATCTGTCCATTCTTTGGTGATATGAATCCCTGGTACGGTTCAGCATTAGCCTTATACTGGAAGTATCTTGAAAGCAGAGAAGAAAGGGCTGAATAGCATGGACCGTATCGCCGCATTTTCCAATTCACAGGCAGCTTATTTACATTACACCCGGATGCCCTGGGGGCGCCTGTTCTACGAGACGGCGTGGCACCAGATTGACGAAGTAATGAATGACACGGGGGGGACCTTGCTCGATGCAGGCTGCGGGTTCGGGATTTCCAGCAATGAGTACAGTAGACGGGGGCACCGGGTAACGGGCCTTGAACCAACGGCGGACCTGCTGGAGCATGCTGCGGCGGGTGGGCAGTCCGTCCGCTATATTAACGCATCCCTGGAAGCGGCGGCAGAAGAGCTAGAGACTTACGACTGGATCTTCAGCCATAACATTCTGGAGTATGTGGATGACCCGGCAGCCTTTATCCGCTTGATCGGCAGCTGTCAGGAAGCCGGAGGCTACTTGTCCCTGATCGCCCACAATCCGGCGGCCAAGGTGCTGAAGAGAGCCGTTGTGCTTAAGCAACCGGCTGAAGCACTGGCCGGTATGGACAGTGGCAAAGAGTACAGCGGCATTATCGGCACGGATATCACGGTGTATTCCTGTGACCGGCTGACAGAATGGCTGCGGGAGGCGGGGTATGAGGTCACCGGGCATTACGGCATACATAATGTATACGGATATATCACGGACAATGAGCTTAAGCAGGATGAAGCTTGGCATGAACAGATGAAGGATCTGGAGTTCGGATTGGGCAGTCGAAGCCCGTACAGGGAGATTGCGGTGTTTAGCCATCTAATTGCAAGAAAAATGGAGTAGCATGCTGCGGAGGGCCTCATTTAAAGTTCCGGAGATAAAAACCCGCCGATACGTACTTTAACGGACTCAGCGGCCTCTATTTCCCATTTTTATCTAGAGTACTCGTAGTAACTCAACGCTTGACGAATCAGCCCTTGGCTGGGACATATGACCGAACCCTTGCCCACAATCTGCTAAAGCAATCTGCGGTAGTCGAAAAGAGCAAAACAGCGGTCCTCCATTGACCGGAGAGCCGCTGCTCTGGTTATTCTATATGCATTTCTTCCCGGTGAGCTGTCCAAGGCAGTGTCAACAACTATTTTGGGACATGCCCTTCATTCTTTACAGAATAGTAGCCAGCTTGTCATTCCGGAAGTACAAATAGGTATTGCCGTACACAACGAGGCCCAGTGAATCGTTGGTGCGGTCCGGCTCGCCCCAGGCAAAGTATACTTCCTCAAAGCTCATTCCTACCACGACGCGCTCCTCCTGAATCGCTTTCCACATCTTGTCGCTGATTTTATATACGGTCCGGGGATTCTTGAAATAGAAGTACTGGTCGATCTCTTCTTCAATATCGCCCTCTGGATCGGTTGTCATATAAAATTCCTCGCCGTTGGCCCGGCGAACCTGAACTTTCACAGCACTGTGATCCGGATCCGGCAACACGTTGAGAAGGGTTACCTTCTCCATGTTCGTGAACGGGCTGTCTTCAATAATCGAATTGTTGACCCAAGCCGTGAGGCCGTAATAAGTGCTCTTCAGGCCTTGCAGGTAAGCATCCGTATAAAGAGACTCTGTACCATACACCGGATCATCCAGCGTCCAGATGGTGCCGTCCATATGCTGAAGTGTAAACACCATGGTGGACCCTCCGTCATAGTCCACATCAAGAACCCAGCTGTAATCCGGGAAGCCGAACACATATACCTTCTTCCCTACGGCAAGGCCCATCGTTCCCGGCAGCTTGCTGATGCTGGACAGTGTAGCGTTGCTCTTGGTCTTGCCTTCTTCGGTCGTCCACAAGAATATCGCTTCAGCGCTTGACGCGTATTTGCCTTCCAGATTACCGATCTTCAGCAGTGTCTTGAAGGACACATAATTCGAGTTCTTGTAGAGGATCGAATTGGTTGCATCCAGCTTGGCGGCTCCCTTGCCGCCGGTTAAGGTGACACCTGCCGAAGTGTCGGCGGTGATTCCCGGGATCTGCTGTGCGAGCTTTACCGGAATATAGGTGGAGCCGTTCGCAAGCAGTGATTTGACAGGTGAAGTTTGAAGCTTTCCGTCGATAAAAGTCGCCAGCTCTGTGTAAACGGGTGCCTTTGCGGCTGCTGCCTGTCCCGTTCCATATGGCAAGAATACTCCCGTTACAAGCAGGAGCGCTGTGAGCAGCAGCGCCAATGTTTTCTTCATTATAAAATCCCCCAGTGTATTAATGGCAGTCTGATCGTTATTCGTCTTTGAACTTGATAGAGGTCACTTTAATTTCGGCTGCGCCTGCTTTCCATTCCTTTGGCACCGTTTTGGCAGTATAAAACCGGTCGTTATCGAGCTGGAACGTATAGTTCGGCTTCAGTTCCGGATAATCGAAATCCATCTCGTTTACCGGGGTATAGCTCTCCTCGGCGATGTTGTTGCCATTCGCATCCTTGAAATATACGGTCAACTCAATTTCCCCGAGACTCTTGTTTCCTTTATTTTTGATTTTGAAGGTGACGCCCGGCACCTTGCCGTCCAGGAGCGAATCGTAATACTTGGCCTGGAAGTCATACACCTCAATCAGGTTGCTGATGTATTCCTCCTCGGCTGTTGTATTATAATTGCTTGTGTCTGCCGCAGCCGGGCTTGCTTCCTTCCGGTACAAGTCCAGATTCTCTTTTAGCTGCTCGTTTTCAGTACGTAGTTGAGTAAGCTCGGCTAATTGCGCGGCCTGTTCCTCCGCCTTCTTCTTTGTGCTGTCCAGATCCGCCGTTGCTGTGGCAAGTTTGGCGGAAAGATCGGCCTTCTCCTTCTCCAGTGCATCATACTTTCCTTGTGAGACGCAGCCGGCCAGCAGAAAAGGGATCATTAGCACGACGATCCATTTGGCTGTTTTCATATTTTCCTCCGAATCTAACAAACTGATAATAAATGACAGATTACAGTCTAGCAGCTCTAGGAAAAATTTACTACATAAATGTTCTTGCTCCTGTGACACTGTGGTGAATCCTTTATTCCCGCCGCACAGGGTTGTGAGGCATTACATGCGATGTTCGACAAAATGTGAGCAAATGACAGGACTGACAACTATAATTTATGTTATTATAACAACAAGCGGGGGCGGACGATGGGCCGTCCCGAACATTCCCTCAACCTATATAAGTTGAACAGAAGAACCACACAAAAAGATGGGAGTGCGGAGGGGGAGTTTGGAACTGCAGGAGCGATAGCGTCCGCCTTTGTCACCGGATTTCAACCGCTAAAAGCGGTTTGAATTATGAAATCTGGGGACAACAGCGGCCGAAAGTCCAAACATTCCCCGCAGTACGACCAAAGCTTATGTGAATTTCAGAGGTTCAACATATATAGACCTACACTTTCATAGATACACACAACACGCGCAGCAAGTTACTCTTCAGTGATTTTTGAAGGTTATTCCTAGAGAAGCCCGCTGCGTGCGCGGCTTCTCTGTTTATGTTGGTAACGTTTACAGAGACAATAGGGGGAGAACCATGAAGAAAATACCGATGATGCTACAGCTGGCCTTGATCCTGTTCTGTATCATGGCCATACCGACTGCCATTCTGACGTGGTACAGCGGTGCGCAGATCATTGAGAACTCGGAGAAGGCGATCGGAGAGTCCTCGCTGGCCGGACTGAACGCCAACCGCAAGTTAAATGAGAATGCGCTTGCAAACCTCGCGCAGGATACAGCGCGTCTGGCGGCAACCAATGTGTTCGAAAGCATCCGCAGCTTCGAGACCTACAACGAACTGAACTCCAGCTACAACAATGTCAGCAAGGCTCTGTCTGTACTGGATGAGCTGAGGAACCTGAACCGCCGGGTGGATGGCGTCAATTCCTCATACTTTTATCTGAATGATTCGGATTATGTCATTTCTACAAATAATGGGGTCACTACGCTGGAACGGTATGAGCCCATCGAATGGACCACGGAGGCGCTCGCCGACCAGAGAGGGATCAGCGGGGTATGGGTCCCCCGCATGCTGGAGACGGGTGAGCATGTCGTATCCTATGTCTATCCGCTGAACCGCCTTTCGTCTCCGACAAGCGGATTAATCGTTGTTAATATGGAAGAGAGTCAGGTCGGTAAATATTTGGATACCGCAGAGGTTGCGGACAGCAGGTCCCTGCTTTTGGGCCCGGACGGTAAAGTGATTTCATACAGTGACAAGTCGCTGCTGCTTACGGACGGCTTTAAGCTGCCCTACGTCAAGGAATTGCTGACCCAGGGAGCAGATGAGGGCTATGTATTCCATGAGCTGGACGGCAAACGGATGGTCTACGCTTGGAGCCGCTCGGCATTGTCCGGCTGGTGGAATGTCAGCTGGAGCTCGATGGATGAGCTGATGAGCGAATCCAGGGAAATGCAGGGGAACATTATTTTGCTTACCGGAGCCATTATTCTGCTGGGAACTGTACTCGCTGTTATTCTTGCGACCTGGCTGTCCAGACCGCTCCGGCAGCTGGTGCAGACGATACGTTCAAAGAGCAACTTGGACGTGGCGGGTAAAAATGAGCTTGCCTTCCTGAACTCAGCGTTTAAACGGATGCAGGAAGAAGAGGAAGGCTTGTTCCAGCTGCTGCAGGAGCGCGAACAGGATACCCGGAGCTTTGCTGTGCACCGTCTGCTGCGCGGGGAGATTCCGCCCCGGCTAGCAGAGATGTTTCCGGAGATGTATTACAGAGTTGTTGTTGTCTCCATTGACCAGTACAGAAGATATGTCGGCAATACCAATGTGGAAACACGCAGCTATCACCGGTATCTGCTGAACACGAAATACGAAAGTCTCTTTCCAGAGGGAATTATAGCCCATTCTGTCTACCATACCGACGGTTGTATGGTCATTGTGCTGAATTTTGTCCAGGAGGAGCAGGAAGATAAGCATGAGCTGATTCATCAGGCGCTGGAAAAAATCCGGGATGAGTCTTATGCACTCCTTGAACACACAGTCACCATTGGAGTCAGCGATGTGGCGGATGCACCTGAAATGGTTGCCGAGCGGCTGTTCGAAGCCATGGAATTAATCAAACAGCGGATTATCAATGGTGCGGGAAGCATTATGTACTGGCGGGATGAAGAAGAGCACAGCCGTAAATATATCGATACTGAGAGCAACGAGCGGCGGATTCTGAACTTTCTCGATGCCGGTGATCTGGACGGAATTTATAAGGAGCTTGAGACGATCCGCTGCCTGATCAGCGTGGAGAAGAATATTTCCTACGATAATATTATGTTTATTTATCATCAGCTGATGGGGGCGACCATTAAGCATCTGCGCGAGAACCACATTGCCACTGGCAGAATGATTATGGGCAAAGGCGATATATACACCATTTTGGCCGGAATGGATACGCTGGATGAGCTGGAGGAGTACCTGCGCAATATTTTCCGGGAAATTGTGCAGAATCTGGATCATAGCACCACCGAGATCAATCATGGCGAACGAATCATTCAATATCTGAAGGATCATTACCGAGAGGAAATTGTGCTCAAGGATATGTCCCAGGAATTTGGCATCAGCTACTCTTATATGCGTAAGGTCGTATATGAGCTGACCGGAAAAAGCATGATTGATTACCTCAATCAGCTGCGTATTGAGAAAGCCAAGGAACTGCTGCTGGATACCGATCTGACGATTAAACAAATTGCCGCCGAGGTTGGTTATTATAATGTGCAGAGCTTTAACCGCTTCTTCCGCAAATATGAGGGGATGCCCCCGAGTGGTTACAAAACAGCCAAGAGTAAGAATGCTTAGATCTGCTCATGACCGGGCTGCGGTAGTGCTTAACTATTAAATAAAACGTTTTCACCTATCAGAAATGATCATTGAGTTGCTTAAAAAGCCTATGAAACCGCATTCTTGTCAGTTTTGATAGAGAGCAGCATTACTCATGGTTTTCAAAATCTCCCACTCCGGATAGCATAGAACTCAAGCCGGTTGACGCAATCGGCACCGAGAAACTTAGTGGTGTAGGAGGTGAGATTATGAAAGTTGCAAACGCTTCAAAGACCAATCACAATGCTCTATTAAGAAAGCAAGAGGGGCCACTGTACTTTTTAAAGCGGGACTGGCAACTGTATTTGCTGGTAGCTATTCCGCTGGCTTTTGTAATCGTATTCAAATACTTGCCGATGACCGGACTTGTAATCGCTTTTAAGGATTACAAAATTGCCAGAGGCTTCTGGGGCAGCGAATGGGTCGGGTTCCAAATGTTTCAGGAGATTTTCTCCAAGCCTGATTTCACCCGGGCAATCCGCAATACGCTGCTGCTCAACGTTCTTGATCTCATATTCAGCTTCACGATGCCAATCATCCTGGCCTTGATGCTGAATGAAGTTAAGAGTGTCAAATTCAAACGAGCGAATCAAACCCTGCTGTATCTGCCGCACTTCTTGTCCTGGGTCATTATCGGGGCGATTGCCTACCAGCTTCTTAGTGAAGGAAGCGGTGTAGTCAATAATGTCATTGAATTAATGGGCGGCAACAGGATACCGTTCCTTCAAGAGGATACCAACTGGCTGATCAGTTATCTGGCCATCGGCGTGTGGAACAGTATGGGCTGGGGAACGATTATCTATCTGGCAGCTATGAGCGGTATCAACCCTGAACTATATGAAGCGGCCACCGTAGACGGAGCCGGACGCTGGAGAAAGGTATGGAATATTACGCTGCCTTCGATCCGTGCGACGATTGTCACGCTGCTGATTATGAACCTGGGCAAAATCATGGAGGGCTCCTTCGAACGTATCTATGCCTTGCAGAACAAAGCCACTACAGAATTTACAACGACCATACCGGTTCTGGTATACCGCTGGGGGATTGAATCCGGCAACTTTAGCCGGGCGACGGCGGTGGGGTTATTCCAATCCGTTATCGGTATAATTCTTGTAATAACGGCGGATCGCGTGGCTAAAAAGCTCGGCGAGGATGGAATACTTTAGAAAGGAGCGAAACCATGAAAGCATCAACCGGCAACTCTGCCGCATTAAGTAAGAATCGTCCGGATATTTGGGAATTGCTGATCCGCATTGTTATTGTGATATTCTCGCTGATTTGCTTGCTGCCCTTCCTGCATGTCGTGGCGAAATCATTAAGCTCGGACTCCTTTGTTATCGCCAATAAGGTGTTTCTGTGGCCGGAAGGCTTTACGATTGAAGCCTATAAGAAAATTTTTGCGGATGCCAGTATTCTCCGTTCGCTCTACGTATCAGTTATCGTGACCGTGCTGTTCACCATTCTGGGTATGATTCTGACCATCTGTGCAGCTTATCCGTTGTCCAGAGCGCAGTTCAAGGGCCGGAGAGTCATCACCTTTATCTTCCTGTTCACGATGTACTTCAGTGGCGGGATCATCCCGGACTATATGAACATTAACAATCTAGGGCTGCTCGATACCATATGGTCACTCGTTCTGCCGCTCTCGTTCAGTGTCTTTAACCTGCTGATTATGAAGACTTCACTGACAAGCAGTATTCCGGTGAGTCTGGAAGAATCTGCACGCATTGACGGCGCAGGACATTTCCGGATTCTGTGGAGCATCGTTATTCCGCTCTCCAAACCGATTATCGCCACCCTGTCGCTCTTCTACGCGGTTGGCCGCTGGAATGCTTATCAGGATGCCTTGTTCTATATCAAGCATGCGACCGAGCTTCGGCCGCTGCAGCTTAAGCTGTATTACCTGGTTATCCAGGCGACGGAAAGCTTCCAGATGGAAGCCACCACAGTTCAACTGAGTAACCCTGAGGTATTAAAAGCATCCGTTGTCGTATTTGCCACTCTGCCTATTCTCTGCATCTATCCATTCGTCCAGAAATACTTTGTTCAGGGCGTAATGCTCGGGGCAGTCAAAGAATAGTCCAGGTTCTGCAAGCAGCATTACTATCTCCGAAAATTAAAAAAATGGGGGAATTACAATGAACAAAAAGGGTTTTGTTTCATTAATGATGGCCTCGGTCATGACGGCCGGCATGCTGGCCGGATGCTCCGGCGGCAACAACAATAAAGAGGCGGCAAATTCGAACACGCCTGCAGCAAACAACAACCAGACGGCTGAAGGCGGCTTCGCCGATTATTCGCAGGGCTTCAAAGAGAAGGTGAAGATTGATATTCCGGTCTATGAGCGTGCGTTCGAGGGCTGGAATGTAACCGACAACTATTACACCCGCTGGGTGCAGTCCGAATTCGGGGACAAATACAACATCGAAGTCAACTATGTGCCGATTACCCGCACCAGCGAAGTGACGGACTATGAGCAGCTGCTGGCGTCGCATAAGGCACCGGATATTATTTTCCACTACGACATGCCTCAAGCGCTTACTTATTACGGTGAAGATGTTATGCAGCCGCTTAACTATGCAGAAATAGAAAATTATGCTCCAACTTACTGGGCAAATATGGGTGAAACGATCAAGCAGTACGGTACGGTCGACGATGAGAACATCTTCTTCTTTGCTGCACGTCCGGAAGCGGATAATTTCGTGAACATCATCCGTAAAGACTGGGTGGAGAAGGTCGGCATGAAGATGGAAGACCTGACTTCCCTGGAGAAGTATAATGAAATGCTGCTGAAATGGAAGGAAGCCGGACTCGGTGTAACCGGCGGCAACCTGATCAAAGACAGCTTCAACTATACGTATGCTTTCCGTGAATGGCCTATTGATGCGGAGTACCGTGCACTTTACTCCGATCTAAGCGTTGCCGATTTCACCACTGCAGATTCCGAACGCTTCCTGCGCAACCTGAACTATCAGTACAACAACGGCATTGTGGATAAAGAATTCTATCTGCGCAGCGATGACAACAAGATCAAGGCAGAGTTCGTCGCCGGCAAAACAGGCAACTACGGATTCTATCTGACCAACAATACAGATGTCTTCGCAGCAACACTGGCTAACAATCCGGATGCTGAATTTGCCGTAATGCCTCCTTACGCTCTGGTTCCGGAAGGCAACAAGCCGCAAGGACGCGCCTACTGGCCGTTTGGCTTCATCATGGGCATCAACTATGAGACTTCTGCCGAAGAGCGCGCTGCGGTATGGATGTACCTCGAATGGCTGAGCCAGCCGGAGAACCTGTTCAAATTCCAGAACGGTGTGGAAGGCGAGAACTACACGCTTGATGCAGAAGGCATCGCTGTTAAGAACCCTGACTATAAAGGCGAGTCTGTCCTGGCCCTGAACAACAACAAAGACTACTGGGCACTCGTAACGGAGATTGCACAGTATCCGGATGCCGACAAGACACTCAAAGCCAACCTGCGCAACTGGTCACCGGCGGGCTATGAATATCTGGCTGATGATATGGTGAAGTACTACAATGAGACCGCTGAATTCCGTACACCTGACGCCATGTTCACTACCGTGCTGGAGAAGGTCAACGAGTACAAAGCCGACCTGAACTCCCTGTTCCAGGATCTGTACGTGAAGACTGTACTGGCTCCGGAAGCTGAATTCGACGCTACTTATCAGGAAGCCAAGCAGACCTTCCTGGATGCAGGCTATCAGGAAATTCTCGACGAAAAGCAAGCCGCTATTGATGCAGGCCAGTTCCGTTAATCCGGAACAGCTTGCGTATAGCTGAACAGCTGTATAGATAAACATATCCCCGGCGAGCCGTTCCACGAGTTGTGGAGGGCTGCCGGGGATTTGTGTTGCCTGGGAGCAGAGGATAAAAACCTCATGGGTTTGTACCTATTTCCGGCGTCCAAGCACTTCAGGGCGATCGCCTACATACAATAAAAGGACCATGAACCCGTAGTTCTCATTACTGGCCGGTTTCATTGTACATGTGCGGGAGGTGTCGCCAATTGCCGGGAATCATTAGCACCATTGCGTTGTTAATCAAGGAGCTTACGCTGCTCGTATCGTATGTCAGAAACAATGCTTTTCCCCAGCCTCTGTCCGAACAAGATGAAAGCAAATACTTAGAGCTGATGGCTGAGGGGGATGCCAAAGCCCGTAATTTGCTGATTGAGCATAATCTCCGCTTAGTCGCGCACATAGTCAAAAAATTCGACAACACCGGCGAAGACATGGAGGACCTCATCTCCATCGGCACCATCGGGCTGATCAAGGCGATCGAGAGCTATCGCCCGAACAAGGGCACGAAGCTCGCCACTTTCGCGGCCCGATGTATCGAAAACGAAATCCTGATGCATTTACGCAGCCTAAAAAAAACCCGGAAAGACGTGTCTCTCCACGATCCGATTGGGACAGACAAGGAAGGTAATGAAATTACCCTGATCGATATCCTTGGCTCCGAGACGGATGATGTCATAAAGGAAGTCGATCTGAAGATCGAGAAGAGCAAGATTTACCGCAACCTTGATATCCTCGATGACCGGGAAAAAGAGGTGGTGATCGGCCGCTTCGGCCTGGACACCGGCGGAGAGGAGCGGACGCAGCGAGAGATTGCGAAGGAACTGGGGATTTCGCGGAGCTACGTGTCGCGGATTGAGAAAAGGGCGCTGATGAAGCTTTATCATGAGTTTTATAAGGCGAAGCGGTGAGTAGGACATTTGCTTGCAGGAATGAGACATTAAATGTCTCGATCCTGCAGGTTATTTATTTTTTTGTTTAGAAACTCAAAATCTCTCGAACTTTGTTCAAAATAAAGACACTGATAAGGATTAGTGGTAACCCAAAGAAACCAAGCAAATATTGGATGACCGGGTGAAGGAATTCGTTGTTGGACGGTTCGGGCTCGATACCGGCGCTGAAGAGCGGACTCAGCGGGAGATTGTTATATGTAAAGAGAAACTGCCTCCGTCTGCTTATGACGGAGGCAGTCTTTTGTATCAGCTGTTTAATATTTCATTTCTACATCTTCCAGATCCGATAAAGAATCATTGCTGCTTCAGCGCGGGTCAATGAATCGGCTGGTGCAATTTTATCGTTCTTGCCATTGACGATTCCGCTTCCTATAAGGAAAGCTGCACTGTCTATGGCGTAAGTGGAAAGGCTTGCTGCATCGGAATAAGAAGCCAGATTTCCGCTTCCGGCAGATGGCTTACCGGCTGCTTTCAGGGCTTTTGCTGTAAGAACCATCATATCTTGACGGGTAATGCTGCTGCCCGGTTTGAAGGTATTGTCCTCAAATCCTGATGCAATTCCGAGCTCCCGTGCAATAGCTACAGCTTGCGCATAGTAAGCCGTAGGCTGTACATCACTGAAGGTAGCCGCATTCGTGCTGGAACCTTTCAATTCAAGCGCTCTGACAAGCAAGGTAATAAAGTCTGCTCTCGTGATAGAAGCCGCGGGTGCGAAGCTATCCTCAGAGATTCCCGTGATTACGCCGCGTGCAGCCATTGCTTCAACGGCTTGTTTCGCCCACTGTATATTTTGCATGTCAGTAAAGGAAGGGGTTACGTAGGCTACAGCATAGGTGCTGAAATGAGTTGTTTTGAATACAACCGAACCGCTCTTCGCATCATAGCGTCCGCTTGGTACAGCTGTTGCCTGCCCTTGGCTGTCAATGGTTAGGATCACGATTTGATCTGCATTGGCAAGCTCCTGTGCCGCAGCTGTATACGGAATGGATACTGTTACAGGGGCCGCAGGGTTATTCCAAGCAATAACTTTGTCGCCGGCTTTTACACTAAGTTCGATAATCGGACGGCTGCCCACTTTTCCGCGAACTTCTGTATTCAAGCTATCCCCCGGGATTTTGTTCATCTGAATGGATACTTGATCTGCTTGCCCTGTCATATTAGACAGCATATTCGACGGAATAATAAGTTCAGCATTGTCCGTCTTAAGTATAAACTCGATATTGCTGTTGCTTTGCAGGTGTGAAGCAGGCAATTGTACTACATAGGATTGCGCATTTACTTGCTTCGGTATCTCGATTGCAACCTGTTTTTTGCCATTCGCACCTGGAGAAGTCTGGTCGATCGCTTTATTCAGGCTGGCGCTCGAAACGGTTGCTGTAGCTGTTCCGTTCTCGAATTTTACAGCAGGCTGAATGGATACCACACCGTTGTTATTCTGGACCGTGCCAGATGGCGGAGTACCGGTTCCGCCGCTGTCTCCGCCATTGTTATTGCCTGGAGAAGGTTTGCCAGTCAGAGTTAATTCTCCGAATACGGAAGGGTCTTGGTATCCTTGACCGGATGCATCGTTCCATGCGTTTGCACTGATCCGGCTGCCGTCTTTAGCATCATTGATTTGCGCGTCGAAGCCAATTTTGGCGTTGTTCGCAGGTTTAGCTTTTTTGAAAGGGATTTTCATTTCAACCGTGTAGTTGGTACCGGAAACAGAGACTTTTGATTCGAAGCCTGCAGCAATTTCCTCAGGATTAAAGGAAGCCGCGTTCTCGAAATTCACTCTATATTGCCCATCATCGTCTTGGAAAGAAGAGGTTTTCCCATTGTTTTCATCGACGAACACTTCGACGGAATCCTGCTCCCAGGCATTCGGGTTGGATTTATCGAGCTTATCGTCTTTGACTTGCACCAACACATACAGATTGTTGTCATCCCAGAGTGCTTTGGCGGTTCCAGTAGCGCCTGACCAGGCGATTTGCTTCGTCTCCAGTTTCATTTCAGGAGCGTTGCTCCATACGCTGTCTACGGAGCCGTCGATTGCAGGTGTTCCATAATAAGCGCTGGATTGCTTGTATTCAAGCTCTTTCGGCGGGTTTTCCGCTATGAACTTTTCAGGGTCAGTGACCGCGTAGAACGCCTCTTTTGCTTGAAAATCCTTGTCGAACAAGGTTGGATTCTGCTCGGCTCTCCAACTGGTGCTGTCATTTAATCCCCAGTAGGTGACACGCGCAATATGCTCGCTGTTCTTCTTGTAGAGATCCATCAATTGGGCAAATAGATATGCCTGCTGCTTCGCTTCTTTTGCTGTGATTGTAGAGTTGGTGCCTGCCATGATATCCAATTCTGTAACACTGATTTCTACACCCAAAGAAATGAAACGCTCGAGCGACGATTTTACATTGTCCAGTCTAGTACCCAAATTGTAGTGGGACTGCATGCCGATTCCGTCAATGAGCTTTTTACCCGGATGAGCTGCGGCGTACTTCTCATTGATTTCTTTCACCATGCTGTAGATGGCTGTAGATTTATTCTGGTTGTCATCGTTGTAATCGTTATAGTAAAGCTTGATATCCCAGCCGTTACTGTCAATGACTTCCTTTGCCGCAAGGAATGCTTCCTCAATGAAGTCAGGGCCAATAGCCTGTAACCAGCCGGAATTGCGGAGAGCATTCTTCCAGTCTGTCGGGTTAGCCGGGTTGTCGTTCATGGCTTCGTTGACAACGTCCCAGGAAATGACTTGGTCACCGAAGTGCTCTACTACGGTTTTGACATGTGTTCTCAGATTAACCAGAGCTTCTTCGCGACTCAATGGTTTACCATCAGCAGCGGTATGCAGCCATGAAGGTGACTGTGCATGCCAGACAAGTACGTGACCGACAAGGTCCAGGTTTGCGTCCTGTACCCGTTTAACCAGAGCATCTTCTGCGGTGAAATCAAATTGTCTGTTGGTATCATAAGCATAATCCGGCTTCATATCATTCTCGAACGTAACGACATTGTGGTGCTTCGTCAGAAGCTTGAGTCTGGTCTCGTCAAAGGTAGCCGGGTTAACAATGTTACCGATCAGGAATTCATCCTTATAAAGGTCTTTGAGGTTAGGGAGATTTTCTTGAATTGGAGGTGCCGCAGCTACTGGCCCCAAATATTTCAGAACAAAGTCATCTAAGTAGAAGGTACGATTGCCGCCGTCGTCGTTTGCTGTCTCAATATAAGCATTGAGTACCGTTGGAGTAGTGGTGAGTGTATATTTGCCTTTGAGCTCTACCCATTCTGAATTGGTAACGGTTGCATTTTGTGAAACGTTCGCAAAACCGCTGTCAGCATACTGAACACTAATGCGAAGCGTTGTAGGCGCTTCACCAGGCGCCATTTTCACCCAAGCTGACAGCTCATATTCGTGATTCTTTGCCATTTTTCCGGTAGCACTAACTAAGGCTGCATCATATTGTGCAGTAGTAGTAACAATCAAGCCTTGTTTTCCGTTAGGCGTATGGTTAGCATCTGGGGAAAGCTTCACAGTTTCTTTGCCATTCCGGGGAACGAAGCCATCTAAGCCATTCTCAAAGTCTGCAGAGATGCCTGTCTTATCTACAACCTCCGGTGAGGTTTGGCCAGGGGTCACATCGGTGATGATGACTTCATCAATGTATATGTCCGAGGTCAAAGTATTGCCCGATGGTTCAACAAAAATAATGACTTCCTTGGTTTGAGATGGAATTTCATAGCCTTTCGTTTCAAATAACGTCCAATCTGAAGCGTTTACTTTATGGTCGCCGATGATCCAAGGATACTTGTTGGTTGCTAAATCGGAATCAATCTTGGAACCAAGATGGAAAATGCCTTCACCTGAACCGAGTCTAACCTTAAGGGAAATGTCGTACTTACGGTCGGATTTCATCTTGTCAGTCAGCACGAGAGCAGGAACTGCTTTTTCATCGGCCCGATTGGAAAACTTTAATGATTTCGTGCCATGGGAGGCTAGTTCGTCAACGACCGAAGTGATACCGTTGGATCCCCAACCCAGCTTACTCCAACCACCGGTGTTTCCGTCCTCAAAACTTTGATTAAGGACTTCAGTAGTCTGGGCAGGTGCTTCTGCCTGGGTGACAGTGATTTCTCCAATGTAGAAGGGAACCTTGTTACCTGCATCATCAGACTTGATTCGCAGCGCTGTGTGCTCAACACTGGTAACGGAAAGAGCGGCGGATAGTGTGATGCCTTGCCCCGCTTTGAAATCAGAGGAGCCGATTCCGGTGTAACTCTCTTTTTTGTCAGGGTCCGTTGAACCTTTATTGCTTACAACTTCCAGGACGGCTTTGCCGGCTGCTGGCGGGTTAGCATTATCATCAACATATACGGAAGCGGTTACAGTATACTCCTGGCCAACTTTCAAGCCCATATCTCCGAAGGCGATATCTACGCCATCCCATTGATTGGAGCGGGTATTTACATATAAAGCTGCTCCATCGCTATTTCCATCAAACGTCTTGCCATTTACAATCGTCAGGTTTGGACTGCCTGATTGGGTTATATCTGTGTCGTCATTTAGCGATTGTACATCCTTAAATGTTTCCTGATATACAGTTTTCGAGTTAGCTGCCGCCAGATCTGCTGCGTTGACTGCCGGAGCCATCAAGCCGATCGGAAGAAGCAAGGCCGTTGCGAGTAACCCGGAAACAACCTGCTTAAACGATTTCCTCATTAATACATCTCCTTCAGCGAGTTTTGTTATAAAGCGCTTACATATTTGCTAGACACTCACCTCCTTCTAGCCCGGATTATAGCATTGGACTTTAGGAACTTAATACTCTCAAATTAAAGGAGAATCCTCGTTTTTTTTAGTAATAAACTAAAGAACAATATATATCTATCTCGCCAAGAGGTAGTTGATAGGATGAAATAAATGCAATCATATCCATGATTCGACAATATGTCTTGACATTCTTGTGGTACTATATTACTGATTTGTAAGTTTAGCCTTGCGTTTATATCAGGATTTGCAAGAACACGAAGCTTATCAGGTAAAAAAATAAATCTAGAAAAGGATGATGCTGAAACTTTGTTATAGTTGTTGTTTTCAGTTTTGGGGGATGTGCAAGATGAAATATTCACGATTTTTATTATTTGGAGGAGCCCCTATTTTTCAGGAAAAACATTGAGCGCTTTGTTATTGCGATATTAATTTTAGGATGACTACTCTTAAGTAAAGGAAGTAGACTATGAAAACTATTCTCCCAGTTACATATCCTCCAATAACATCATTCCCACATATCGCTAACATATTGTCTTTTTTATGGGTAAATGAGGATAAAGTACTCCCCTGGCTATGCGATCGATATTTACAATTAACAATTAGGCCATATCATCCTATGACACGGGCAGATTTTTATGAACAGGCGGATACAGATAATTACATTATTCCTGGGTACTCTTGTCCATTTTTTGGCTGGTTAAGAAACAACCAAACTACAGCACATTTTGTTAAATTTACAGATTATATAGAATATCAAATAAACCAGGGATATTATTTAGATGCGTGCCTTGACAATTTCTACTTAAGATGTTCCTTGAGTTTCGAAAAAGAACATTTTATACATACAACATTTATATATGGTTTTGATAACGAAAAAGAATTGATATATATTTCAGATTTTTATGATAACGGTAAATATGTAAGGGAAACAGCAAGCTATGAAGAGATTAATAAAAGTATTGAGGGCATTGATTATCTAATCAATCTTTATAAATATCAAGATTTTAATTATATTTTCAATATTAATCTATTGAAAACGTTTATTGAGGATTATATAAATTGCAGAGATAGTTTAAAGAAGTTTGAATTTTCATGTGCAAGTTATAATAGAGATAATTTATATGGCTTAAATTTTTATGATTATATTATTGATGTTTTTTGCAAGGAGAATAAACTTGACTTAAGGCCTTTTCATATAATATATGATCAGAAGGTCATGATGAGGATTCGCTTGGGTTATTTATTTAAATTAAATATTTTTGATAATAAAGTAATTCTCGAATTGAAGGAAAGAAATGATGTGATAATTAAAAATTCAATTATATTACGAAATTTGGCTATAAAATATAATCTTACTTATGATAACCGCTTAATACACAAAATTATTGACAAGTGCAATTCAATAAAAATATCTGATCAAGATTTAATGATGGATTTATTAAATTGTTTAAAATAATGAATTTTCTAAATGTTTGGAAGAGTCAGTTTTAATAATATAATAACTATAAATAACTTGAGTGTTGCCAAAAATATGCTGTTGAGTCAACAGAGTCAAAGCTATAAATCTACATGGTGCGTCTACAGTTGGCTCCGAGAGCGATATTGTCATAGAGGGAGACGAAAGGAGCTGGGGATTAGCCGCAGTTATGTGGTCGCGCATGGAGAAAAGGTCGCTCATGAAGCGGTATCATGAATTTTATAAGGCGAAGCGATAAATAAAGGGCTTAGAGATAATAACCTGTAGGAAATGAGGCCTCAGTGTCTTATTCCTATAGGTTATTTTTATGGAAAAGTATACATTATGAAGATAGGGAAACTGGTACCGTGAATTCTTCAGGTTAAATTGATGAGAAGGAGGAGCATTTGAAGCAATGAGGATGTCATCCTTATTATTGTTTAATTGTTGAGAGAGTGCTCCGGCAAATGATTTGTTTAGGATGCTAAATAATTTATGAATAAAGGAGAAGCTTTTCTTTGATAGTGATGAAGAAGCTTACAATTGAAGGGAAACTAAAATACGCTCGAGAACATATAAGTGACATGCCTTTTAGGGAGAGCTATTTTAAAGCAATTGTATCGGACGATTTTCATGAGACCTAAGACGATATAAGCGAATCGCTTGAAGATGGATAGTACAATCAAATAGAATTGAAATCAGCAACACGTGGAAACACAGAAGATCAATCATGAATGAAACAAGGTTTGTTATGGAAAAACTTATATATTGCACAATTGTTGAGCAACATGATATATTAACTGTCCGGTCGTTGAAATAAATAAAACGACGGATGGTAATATTTATAGCTTGCATCATAATTTGAATACGTGATATATTATTATTCCGGCCGCATTGAAGCGGTTTGGATGAAACGAAGTTTCGATTCAGAAGGAAGAACTTAAGGAAAAAAATAGTTCTTGCCACACCGAAAGAAATGAGATATAATCTAATTCTGGTCGCTAAACGGCCATGAAAGATTACGAAGGTTGATCTTTGAAAACTGAACAACGAGTGAGTATCGGAAATCACCTCGGTGATTCCAAAAATGAGAATTTATTCTCGTCAGTTTCAAAATGAGCTATCGCTCTTTCAATACCTTATTGGAGAGTTTGATCCTGGCTCAGGACGAACGCTGGCGGCGTGCCTAATACATGCAAGTCGAGCGGAGTTATGAGGGAGCTTGCTCCTGATTAGCTTAGCGGCGGACGGGTGAGTAACACGTAGGCAACCTGCCCCTTGGACTGGGATAACTACCGGAAACGGTAGCTAATACCGGATAATTTCTTCTGCTGCATGGCGGGAGAATGAAAGGCGGAGCAATCTGTCACTAAGGGATGGGCCTGCGGCGCATTAGCTAGTTGGTGGGGTAACGGCCCACCAAGGCGACGATGCGTAGCCGACCTGAGAGGGTGAACGGCCACACTGGGACTGAGACACGGCCCAGACTCCTACGGGAGGCAGCAGTAGGGA
>NZ_VWRQ01000017.1 GCF_008635795.1 Paenibacillus tepidiphilus
GCATCTAAGCGTGAAGCCCCCCTCAAGATGAGATTTCCCAGTATGTAAGACCCCTTGAAGACGACGAGGTAGATAGGTTGGAGGTGGAAGTGCAGCAATGCATGGAGCTGACCAATACTAATCGGTCGAGGGCTTATCCAAAAACTACCCCAAAAAGTGAAGAAGAGGCTGACGAAGCGGATTCCGAATACTTTCCGGGGGCCCCGAAGAGATGAAGGGCAAACACAAATTCGTTTCGATCCAGTTTTCAGGCGATCAAGCCTGCCGTTTGGTGGCGATGGCGGAGGGGTTCCACGCGTACCCATCCCGAACACGACCGTTAAGCCCTCCAGCGCCGATGGTACTTGGACCGAAGGGTCCTGGGAGAGTAGGACGCCGCCAAGCGGAACTATATAATATTCCCTGATAGCTCAGTTGGTAGAGCACTCGACTGTTAATCGAGTTGTCACAGGTTCGAGTCCTGTTCGGGGAGCCATGCTCTCATAGCTCAGCAGGTAGAGTGCTTCCATGGTAAGGAAGAGGTCACCGGTTCGAATCCGGTTGAGAGCTCCATCTTGTAAGGCCCGTTGGTCAAGGGGTTAAGACACCTCCCTTTCACGGAGGTAACATGGGTTCGAATCCCATACGGGTCACCAATCTTTATTTAAAGGTTATCATTTTGCTTTGAGGACAACCTTACATATGGAGGCTTAGCTCAGCTGGGAGAGCATCTGCCTTACAAGCAGAGGGTCGGGGGTTCGAACCCCTCAGCCTCCACCATAATCATCTTTAGCTTTAATGTGATTTTGGACACTCTATTGGTGTTCGCCCTAGGGGATTAGCCAAGCGGTAAGGCAACGGACTCTGACTCCGTCATCATAGGTTCGAATCCTATATCCCCTGCCAAGTGCGAGCCATTAGCTCAGTCGGTAGAGCACCTGACTTTTAATCAGGGTGTCGAAGGTTCGAGTCCTTCATGGCTCACTTTTATTGAATATGCGCGTGTGGCGGAATTGGCAGACGCACTAGACTTAGGATCTAGCGTCTTTGACGTGGGGGTTCAAGTCCCTCCACGCGCACCATTTATATTTGCGGACGTGGCTCAGCGGTAGAGCATCGCCTTGCCAAGGCGAGGGTCGCGGGTTCGATTCCCGTCGTCCGCTCCATATTTTGCGCCCTTAGCTCAGCTGGATAGAGCGTTTGACTACGAATCAAAAGGTCGGGAGTTCGAATCTCTCAGGGCGCGCCATTATATTTTATCGGGATGTAGCTCAGCTTGGTAGAGCACCTGGTTTGGGACCAGGGGGTCGCATGTTCAAATCGTGTCATCCCGATTTTACATCTGTGCGGGTGTAGTTCAATGGTAGAACTTCAGCCTTCCAAGCTGATAGCGTGGGTTCGATTCCCATCACCCGCTCCATATAATTTTATAACGGGATGTAGCTCAGCTTGGTAGAGCACCTGGTTTGGGACCAGGGGGTCGCATGTTCAAATCGTGTCATCCCGATCCAATAGTCTGCGGACTGCAAGAAACTCTTACTTCGGTAAGAGTTTTTTTGTTGTACTGGAATGTAATAAGTGAGATATAGAGAACCTATGTTCGATTATTCTTCCAAAAAAAAGCGCATTTCAGGTGGTATTCCGATACGCTGGAAATAAACTTTAAGAGATTCATCCTCTTCGGGTACGTAGCCTGCGGACAACAGTTTCAATGCAAAGAGATTGGCCTGCCGCTCCATCTTGCCGGGTGCAAAGAAAGAATTCTCCTCCAGGAAAAAGCGGTTCATCCATTTATGCAGCCGGTCATGACCCAGTTCATGGGCGCAGACAAATCGCTGCCACTCTGCCGAAAGCCCCTGGTGAATCACAATAAACCGTCTTCGTAATATCCGGTAGTATAAACCTTTGGTTCCTTCGCCCAAATCGCAAAAACGAATATGAATGCCAAGCGCTGCGGCTAACTCAAAAGGGTCGCTCGTTTTATATTTTATAATCAGCTTGTTGATTAACTCATCCATATTGTTCACCTGCGGGCAGTTAGTGTAATGTATATGCAATACGGTTATTGACTGGAATCATCACCGGGTTTCTTTCGTTTATTCATCTGTTTGGCCTCCCAGAAGAGTCCGGTTAATACATCCTTAATCCGCTGCTTGTCCTCTTGATTAAGCGGAATACCGTCGAACATCAATTCTCCATCATCCTCCAGCATCGTGCGGAAATCCCGCTTATCCTTACTTGTAGCCCATTCTGGAATATGGGACTCACTATGCCCTGCATGCTCCTCAAGATGCCCGGCCCGTTCCATCAGTGCCTCATAAGAGCTCTCCAGCGCATCTGCAAGCTTTCTTAAGGTTGCGGGCTTGGGCACGCCTCTTAACCCGTTCTCAATTCTTGATATTTGCGATCCGCTAATTCCAGCTCTACCAGCAACCTGATTAATGGTCAGGCCCTGCTGTTCCCGGAGCTGCTTCATATACTCTCCAAATGCCGTCATCGACCACCACTCCTTTTGAGCTTATTACCTAATGGTAATAATATAAAACACTTTTGTCAAAAGGTAAAGATATCGAGCATTAAATTGCCAAAAGACAAGAAAAAGGTTGGTAATCGGGGATTATGCTCCTAAAATGGCTTACTCCTGCGTTTTACGCCACAGGCAGAAAGTGGTATATTATAAAAAAATGCGAACAACATGAGAACACTAAGGATTGTACCACATTTCTGCAAAGACTTCCGCATCTGATCTCATTTAACTTAAACCAAGGGAGTGTATTTAATGATTAAATTATCCTCATTGCCCGAACTCGACCGACGTCGTACCCAGGTTACTATAGAAAACATGCTTGAACGGTACCGTATTTACAAGACCGTTACTTTTGAGGCAAGAGAAGCTGCAACTACTTACTCTTACAATGAAAGATTTCATGGTCCAACACATGCGGTATCCGATCAGACGGCATCGATTGCCTCATATAATGTGGATGTGCCTGCAGCCAGAAGAGGATACTGCGAAGCTATTGATTCCGTAGTGGACAGGCTGGACAAGAGGGAACAGCAGCTGGTGCGTGAGCGGTATATGCGCAGAGATGAAATGTATGATTACACCATTTACAATCACGTGTTTGATCCGCCGGTCAGCAAGGATACCTATGTGAAGATTAGGTCAAAGGCTTTTTACAAAATGGCACTGGCGCTGACGGACTTGGGGCTGATGTCCCTGGAGGCTTTGATCAAAGATAAATCTCAGCGTTAGGCAGTGAATACGAAAGGACAATTTATCAAGCATGGCAGCCGTGTTATCTGCATCCGCAGATGATGCGGCTTTTTTGATGAAGAGGTGAACGAAGACATCCATTGTTACTCTGTCGGCGAGCCGCTGCAAAACCGGCGGTTTTCGTCTCAAGATTCTCCCAAGCTCCGCCGGTGTTCCGTCTCTATGCGGAAATAAAGGGGGTATGATTATATCATGGCAAATGAAGCAACAGTTGCAATTACAAGCTCCTGTGCTAATCTGCCAACCTGAAAGAAGGATATGCTCTCTACTGCAGAGAGCGTATCCTTTTTGATTTCTTAGAGACAAGGAGGAGAGAGAGCAGCCTGTAAAGTTCAACGTATGAAAGGATGGATAGAATGCCTGTACAACAGCTGCGGGAACACATTTCGGATGCGCTTAAGCGGGCTTACCCGGAGATTCCCGTATTTGCCGGCGAAAATGCGCAAACGCCCCATTTCGTGCTGGAGCTGATCTCGGCTACCTATGACCGGCAACGGGAAGGCAGGTATATGGCGGTTTACCGCTTTGGAATACGTTTCGAGCAGGGAGAAGCGCTTCAAAGTGAAAACATGGCGGATGGTTTATGTGAAGCTTTGAGCGGCAGTGAGCCGGGGAATTCGGCGTACCGGGTTGTTCGGCAAGCGTGGGAAGCGGGGACGGAAGGCAAAGGTCCGCTTTTTACGGTGGATTATATGCTCTACCTGAACCAAACCCTGGCGGAGCCGGAGATGATGAGACAGATGATTGGAGGAGAACGGCTGAAATGAGCATGGACCGTTATTGCAAACAGCAATTAATTCGCTCCACCCAATTTAAGCTTGCGGAAAAGGATGTACTGAACGCAATGCTGGAGGAAGACGGAAGCTACACGCTGGATGAGGCAAAGGAAGTACTGGAGCTTTTTCTAAATAAGGAGGTTATCTAATGGCTGGTGGAATTTGGACAACACAAAACAAGGTGCGGCCGGGTGTATATGTAAACGTAACTGGAACAGGAAGTCCTGTTGGCAAAATGGGAGATCGCGGGGTAACGGCACTGGCGCTTGCCCTGCCATGGGGACCAAGCGGTTCGCTTCTGAAGCTCACGCCCCAAGACGATATGCAGAAGCAGCTCGGATATGATCTGACGACTCCGGCGCTGCAGCCGGTACGCGAAGCACTGAAACGTGCAGGCACCCTGCTGCTGTACCGTCTGAATGAAGGAGTAAAGGCACAGGGTACGGGCAGCGGCTTGCAGACTACAGCGCTTTACGGCGGCGAACGCGGCAATGACCTGAAGGTGGTCATCGAGAAGAATGTGGACGATAGCGCTCTGTTCGATGTCCGCACCCTGCTGGACGGCGTTGAAGTGGACAACCAAAGCGTGGCTGATGCCGGGGCACTGGCTCCAAACGACTATGTGCATTTTGCGGAGAGCGATGGCGTTCCTCTTGCACTGAGTGCAGGCATTCCGCTAGCCGGCGGGGCCAATGGCACTGCGACGGCTGCCGAGCACAGCAAGTTCCTGACGCTGCTGGAGGTACAGGATTTCCAGACGGTAGGCCTTGTGTCCACAGACAATTCGCTGAAGTCACTGTATGTGGCTTATGTGAAGCGGCTTCGTGAAACCGAAGGCAAGAAGGTTCAGGCGGTATTGTCCGATTATGCTGCAGCCGGGCATGAGGGCGTCATCAGTGTGGCGAACGGGGTAGTACTGGCGGACGGTACGCTCGTCGATAAGACGAATGCGGTAGCCTGGGTAGCCGGTGCGACGGCTGCGGCCGCTGTTAACGAATCGCTGACTTATCAGGCCTATGACGATGCGGTGGATGCCGATGTTCGCTTCAGCCATTCGGAGACGGTGGACAAGCTGAACCGCGGGGAGCTGCTCTTTACGTACAGCGGCGGCCGTGCGGTGGTGGAGCAGGATATTAACACCTTTACGACTTATTCTCCGACCAAGGGCAAAGCCTTCTCCAAAAACCGGGTGCTGCGCGTGCTGGATAGCATTGCCGGGGATATGAAGCGGATCTTTGAAAGCTACTTTATTGGCAAAGTTGCCAATAATGACGATGGCCGGGGGCTGTTCTGGTCCCAGTGTGTGTCGTATATGAACGATCTGCAGAACCTGGGGGCCATTGAAAGCTTCGATGCGCAGAAGGACATTACCGTCGTCGCCGGTGCGGACAGTGACAGTATCGTACTGGAAGTGGCTGTGAAGCCGGTCGATTCCGTAGAAAAAGTATATATGAAAGTGAAGGTGGTTTAAGATGGCATTTTTGAAGGCTAGCGATACGCTGTCCGGCCAGGAGGGCCGCGCTTATGCAACGATCAATAATCAGACGGAAGAGATGTTCTATGTAAAAACGCTGGAAGCGACGGTGGAGAAGCAGAAGGCGGAAGTGAAGACACTGGGCCGCCGCGGGGTGCAGCATAAAGCGACAGGTTGGTCGGGCAGCGGCACAATGACGATTTTTTATATGACGAGCCGGTTCCGCCAGCTGATGCTGGAGTATATGAAGACCGGGGTCGATCAATACTTCGACATTGTCGTTACCAATGAAGATCCTTCCTCCTCGGTTGGCGCGCAGCGCGTCATGCTGAAGCATGTCAATCTGGACAGTGTAATCATGGCTTCGCTGGATACCGAATCGGAGGCGCTGGAGGAAGAAGTGAGCTTTACCTTCGAGGATGTAGAGCTCCAGCAGTCGTTCGCTGCCCCGTCCAGTCTCGGTCAATAAACGAGTAGAACAAAGGCGATAGGCGTAAGGTGAGATGAGAGACCCGGGCGTAGATATACGGAGGGTCTCTTCTCATGTTATCACAACCATTCCAATTATATTAGGAGGATGTATATGAGTGATTTAAGCTTGTTTTTTGCGCAAAATGCTGCCAGTGACACTACCGAGGAATTCGTGGTTTCGCACCGCTTCAAGGATAAAGAGGGCAACCCGGCGCCTTGGCAACTGCGCAGCATGACTGAAGAGGAGAATCAGGAATGCCGGAAAGGCGCTACCCGCAAGATTAAGGGCAAGAACGGCACCTATACGTCGGAGATTGACCCGAATGAGTATATGGCCAAGCTGATGACCGCCAGTGTGGTCTATCCCGATCTGAAGAACAGCGAGCTGCAGCGCTCGTATGGCGTGATGGGAGCAGAAGCGCTGCTGCGTAAAATGCTGCTGCCCGGCGAAT
The DNA here is from genome assembly GCF_008635795.1 of Paenibacillus tepidiphilus. Classification (GTDB taxonomy): domain Bacteria; phylum Bacillota; class Bacilli; order Paenibacillales; family Paenibacillaceae; genus Paenibacillus_AQ; species Paenibacillus_AQ tepidiphilus. The sequence goes on from NZ_VWRQ01000017.1 coordinate 6,430, forward strand.
TTGCTTCGCTTGGCGAGCGGGTGCAGGCGCTGAACGGTTTTGATACGGATATGAACGAGCTGGTAGACGAAGTAAAAAACTGATCAACGAGGGCGACGGTGAGGCCAACCTGGCCTACTACGCCCTCCACGAGCTGCATATCCTGCCGCATGAGCTGATGAAGCTCTCCGTACGCGAGCGGGCGGCCATTTACGCCATGATCTCGGTCCGGGTGGACAAGGAGAAGCGTGAGCGTGCGCGGAGCAAGGGGAAGAAGAGATGAAGGGGGTGAAGGAATGGCACAGGATGCATCATTGAAGCTGTCCCGGAAATCGCTGTTGGTGTGGAATGTGATCGGCAAACAAGTCAAAAAGAGTAATGGACAGACGGAGTCAGCCAATCGTTTTTTGGGGAATATTCAGACTTTGCTTAAACAGGCCAATGGACAAAATAGTATTCTGTCAAGCAGGATAATTCAAAATCTGGAAGACATAAATGAGACGTTAGTTGAAGGGTTTCATAAGATACCAGAGCCATCCGACAGCACGAAAATAATTGTTGTGCAGCAGGATCAGAAGGCTATTCAATTCCAACAGTTGGCATTGCGAATAATAAGTACTGCTCCTGCTACCGAAGCCTCTAAGAAAGAAGAGGAGAAGGCCACAAAAGTAAATTGGTGGAAGGGGCTTAAAGAAGGGAAAGGAAACAAGGAGAACAAGCCGGACAATTTTCAAACTACTGAAACTCTCGGTAAAAAGGCGCTCGCCAACACGGAGAAGTCAAACAGAAACAATATCAACACTGACTCGAAACCTGCGGTCTCTGAAACCAATACGACTCAGGAGACGAATAAGGAAACGAATAAGGAAACGACAGAGAAGGCTACGGACTCCAACAGTCAAAACGCAAAAAAGAAGAAGGATTCAGCGAGTCCGGCGGAGTCAAAAAGCAAGAAAACTCCAAGCCGACAATCATCTGATGTTAAAGATGACAGACCTCCAAAAGATTATATGATGGATCAAATCCTCAGACTATTTAATAAAGTTAAGTCTTTAGGTGAAAAAGCCATGGCTCCCCTATTTGATACAGGGAACTTAAAGAGTTCTGAGGGCGGCAGGGACGCTGAAACGAAAAAGCGAGCTCAAGGCAACGCACCAGCCAATCCTGCGTCGAACTTAAACAGTAATACAACGGCTCCTTCGGGGCAGGTCTCTCAAGCTGCACCAAAAAAGGATTCCAAGGTTATGAATTTTCTGAAAACGGCCGATATCGCCAAACCCTTCAATGCGATCAAATCCTTTGGAGAAAAAGCGGTAACCGAAGCGGCAACGGACGAGGATAAAAAAAATTGGAATACAATGAACGAGAACATCGATAAAGCTCTGGGGCAAATTGGAGCAAAGGCAATGGGAGCCCTCCGGCCCGTAATGGATACCATCAACACCGCACTGACTTCCGGACAATTGGCGCCTCTAATTGATGCCATGGCAAACGGGTTCCTTGTTATTGCCAATACGATAGGCATGGTCGTGGATGGCTTGCTATGGCTGGCCGGTATTATACAAGAAAATTGGTCATTCATTAAGCCGATTCTGGAGGCGATAGCCATTGTCTATTTGGCGGCAATGATTGTTCAGGTGTATATGCTGGCTGCGGCTTGGCTGGCGGCCAATTGGCCTATCTTGCTGGTTATTGCGGTGATTGCTGTACTATTAATGATTCTTCAAAAGCTGGGTGTTTCGGCCTCTGAGGTTGTAGGTGCTATAGTGGGGGCTTTCGGCGTCCTTGTGGCTGTAGTTCAGAACATAGGAATCTGGATAAGCAACATGTTCTACCTTGTTTGCGATGGCATCATCAATGCTTTTAATAATGCTGTTTATAATGTGAGAGATTCTTTACATGATCTGGCCTCCAGGGGGTTGAACATCCTTTACAGCCTGGCTTTAGGGGCTGAAGGGTTTGCCGGTGGGTTTATGAAGGTTATGGCAGAGGCAATTAACTGGGTGCTTGGCAGATTCAAGGCTATGATTGACGCGATGAGTAAGATCCCGTTCTTTGATAAGCTGGGGATCGGCAATATTAAAGTGGATATGGTTGAACCGAAAACTCCCCATGCGGCCAGCGATGCCTTAAATCAAATGAGGCAGGGGCTGGAAGATAATAAGCCTGAGCCGCCGGTTCTGCGCCAAACCCCACTGCAGAATTATGTGAATCTGGGCGACAGCTATAATAATTATAAGCAAAAGGGCAGCGACTTCATGGATAATTTCATGGACAAGGGGAAAGCAGCCACAGACAAAATAAAAGGGCTAACCAACACTTCTGCCGGGGCAAATCTGCCTGGCACCGCAAAACCTGCGGCCCCGAAAGTCGCCGGTAATTCGACCACTCTGTTAGCCAATCAATACAGCAACCTCAACAACGTCAACAGGGTCAACGAGGTCGGTGAAATCAACGAAGCCGTGGACATCTCAGCGGATGATCTGAAAATGCTGCGCGAGCTGGCGGAAATACAGGCGATACAGAATTTTGTGGAGCTGACGCCGACGGTGCAGGTAACAACCGGTAATATCAATAATGCCGGGGACATCGACAGTATTATTGCCAAGATCAACGACAAGCTGCAGGAAGCGTTCGTCTCTACGGCCCAGGGGGTGTACACGTAAATGACGGAGGAGTACGGTTTTTTTCTGAGCTTCAATAATGCTGAGGAGGTGATCCGGCTTCCGGTCAATCCTGAAATACTGGAGATTAAGGAGTCGGGAGACGGCAAAAGCTATACAGTTATCGACCTTGGCGAAATCAATGCCATCGCCTATCCCAAGCTGACGGAGATTACTATTGAGAGTATGTTTCCGTCTCAGTGGTACCCGTTTGTGGTAGCAGGGAATACACCAACCGACAAATTGCTACGGCCCTTCGATTACGTGGAGCTGATCAAGAAATGGATGAACAGCCGCAGGCCGGTCCGTTTCGTGTTCACAGGGCTTAAGGCAGACGCAGATACAGCGGCAAAAAGCGAGCAGGAGCCGGGATGGCTAAATTTAGCCCGCCAGAAGGCGGCGCAGTCTGTGGCCGGGGATTTCGGCATCAATATGGCCGTCAGTATTGAGAATTTCGCCTGGAAGCTCAGCGCGGGCAATACCGGGGATATCGAATACACGCTCGGTTTGAAAAAATATGTCTTCTATCAGGCAGCGCCTGTGAAGGTCGTCGGGGGTGAAGCCAAGCCGCAGCAGAAGCGGGACAGTGATAAGAAGGCAGCGGCCACCTACACTCTCAAGGCGGGGGATACTCTGTGGCGTGTTGCCCTCAAAGAACTTGGCGACGGCAGCAAGTACAAAACTCTCCAGAAGCTGAACGGTATCCCTGACAGTGAGCTAAACAGGCTGCAAATCGGACGGGTCATTAAGCTGTCGTAGGAGGCGAGACGGATGGAGCTTTTACTCAAAAATAAGGACGGGCTGATATGGGACATCTCCGGCATTGCCACCGACATCTCATGGAAGACCTCCCGCAGCGGGAAGCCCGCCGCCCTGGAGCTGACGCTGGTGAACAGCGGGATCTATCAGCATCCGAAGTTTGCAATCCACAACGGGGATATCCTGCAGTTCCGCAGAGACAATGTCAACGTATTCTACGGGTTTGTGTTCAGCCTGGATACCGGGGCAAGCCAAGAGATAAAGCTAACTGCATACGATCAAGTCCGCTATTTACTCGGGAACGGCAGCTATGTGCTGCAGAATGTGACGGCCAGTGAGTTAATCACCAAGATCGCTAAGGATTATGGGCTCCAGACCGGAGTGCTCGATTCTGCCGGGTATAAGATTCCCTCTCTGATTGAGGACAATAAGAAGCTGCTGGATATCATCATGGGAGCGATTGGCAGCGAGCTGCAGTTTAACGGCCAACTGCTGGCTTTCTATGACGATTTCGGCAAGCTGACGTTGCGCAAGCCACAGGCAATGCTGCTGAATATCATTTTGGGAGCGGGGCATTTGCTGTACGATTACTCACTCAAAAAAAGTATCGACGACGACACGTACAACACGATTTTTCTGTACAAGGATAACGAGGAGACAGGTAAACGAGAGTTCTTCCCGGTGACGGATCAGGAGAACGTGGCCCGCTGGGGTCTGCTGCAGCTGTATCAGAAGGCTGACGATAAGGCCAATGCTGCACAGATTCAGGAGAAGGCTGCAAATTTGCTTAAGCTGCATAACCGGGAGAAGCTTAGCTTGTCTGTGCAGGCGATCGGGGATATCCGGGTCCGAGCAGGGAGCTTCATCTATGTGCTGCTTGAGGATTTTGACACACAGGTATTCCTGGTCGATCAGTGTAGCCATAAGATTACAGGCGGAGAGCATACCATGTCTCTGGATATTAAGGTGGTGTAAATAGATGCTGGATATTATCAAAAAAGCGAGCCTCGGAGCCGTAGCCAATACGAATCCGGTGGCTTTTTCGTTTGGCACGGTGGTCGGGAATGAACCTCTGGAGATCCAGGTGGATCAACGGTTTGTACTGTCGGGTCCGGCATTGGTCCTGCCTGAAGCCATTATGGAGTGCAAAGTTAAAGTGGGTGACAGCGAAGTTCTGCTTCGACGAGGGCTTGAGCCCGGCGACCGGGTACTGCTGGCCCGGATGCAAGGCGGACAAAGCTACATTGTCCTGGATCGGCTGGTGCCGTCATGATTCCGGTTATAGGAAGATTGGGACCCATCACCGCCTCCTTGGAGAATGCAGCCGCATCCGGTTCTATGGCGCCTAGCCTTACCTACCGGATGGACTGGGAACGCAAACGTCTAGTGGGACGAGTGGATGGGCTTGAGGCTGTAAAGCAAGCCGCTGCCAAGATTCTGCAGACCTGGCGTTACGAGCACCTCATATACAGTGCGGATTATGGAACAGAATGGCGCCTGGTGCTGGGAAAGGACCGGCTGCTGGCCAGAGCTGAGCTGCGCAGAGTGGTCACCGAGGCGCTGCTGCAGGATGACCGGATAGAGAGGCTGGAAGACAGCGGGATCGAATTCAGCGGAGACAATGTCAGCTTTAGTTGTTTGGTGGTCACCCGCTACGGCAACTTTGAGCTCAGAAAGGAGATGAGCGGCGATGTATGAGGACCAGACTTATGAAGCATTACTGGAACGGATGCTGTCCCGGGTTCCGGAAGGCATCGACAAGCGCGAAGGCAGCATTATCTACGATGCGCTGGCTCCGGCAGCGGCAGAGATGGCGCAAATGTATATCGAACTGGAGATTAACAACAATTTGTATTTTGCGGATACGGCAAGCGGGGAATATCTGGAGCGGAGTATTGCCTGGAGCGGTGTGACCCGGGCTCCGGCGGGTAAGGCCCAGCTTCGGGGCGTTTTCTACAACAACGCAGGTGAATTACTGGATATTCCCCTGGGGAGCCGGTTCTCGCGGGAGTTAATCAATTTCACTGCAGCTGAGAAGCTCTCCCCCGGAAATTACCGGATGGTCTGCGAGATGGCCGGAGATGAAGGGAACCAGACTCTCGGTGCCCTGCTGCCCATTGATTATATTGCAGGTCTGGCCCGTGGGGAGCTGAGGGAGCTGCTGGTTCCGGGCACCGATGCCGAGGACGACGAATCCTTGCGTCAGCGTTACTATGCTGCAGCACGTCGCCCTTCAACCAGCGGCAATAAGTATCATTATATGGAGTGGGCGCAGCAGATCAGCGGCGTTGGCGGAGCAAGGGTGTTTCCGCTCTGGAACGGCCCGAAGACGGTGAAGGTGGTTATAGTTGATGCCGATATGCGGCCTGCCACCCCAGTTCTGGTAGAGCAGGTGCAGAAGCATATCGATCCGCTCCCGGGACAGGGTGAAGGACAGGCGCCGGTGGGAGCGGTAGTTACGGTTGCAGCGGCGATCGGGAAAAGTATCGGCGTTGCCGCGAAAGTCAGTCTGGCAGCGGGATATTCGCTGCAACCGGTGATTGATGCGTTCGCGGCAAAGCTGGAGACATACCGCCTTGAGAAGGCTTTTGACAGGAGCTATATCAGTTCGTCGGTCATCGGCTCGCTGCTGCTGAGTACCGATGGTGTAGTGGACTACAGCAATCTTTTGCTGAACGGCAAGACGGGAAATGTCACTCTGGGTGAGACGGAAGTGCCGCTGTTCACCGGTGCGACGCTGGAGGTGTAGCTTATGGGATATCCGGAGAGAATTGATCTACTTGAATACCTGCCCGAGTATTATGAGGGCGTTCCGGAAATGGAGATGCTGCAGGCCAGTGCCGGTACAGAGTGTGGACAATTAGCTTATAGTATTGCCGACAGCGGATCGCAGAAGAACGTAGAATCGGCGACATGGGGCCTGTCCCGTTGGGAGAAGGTACTTGGGCTGACGACGGACTTAAGCAAATCCGATGTCACCCGCCGGGAAATAATTAAGGCGAAGCTTCGGGGGAGCGGCACAACGACGCCTGAGATGATCCAGCGAACGGCTTCAGCGTTCTCGGGCGGGGAAGTGGAAGTGGTGGAGGTACCCGGAGAATACAGCTTTATTGTTCATTTTGTAGGAACGCTGGGTATTCCGGCTAATATGGCCGGGCTGATTCAGAGCATTGAAGAGATCAAACCGGCCCACCTGGATTACAGCTTTGAGTATACGTATACATGGTGGGATTCCCTTAAGCCGCTGACCTGGGCAAGTGCACATGACCGTACATGGGACGATCTGAGAGTATATGAATAGGAGGAGGAGCCATGAAGACAACAAATAATCTGAAGCTGAAGAAGCCGGATGGAAGCGATTATGTTGATATTGCGGATCTGAACAGCAATATGGATCTTATAGACACAGCGGTCAAAGGCGTGCAAGATCACACCGCCGATGCGGTCAAGCATGTTACAGCTGCCGAGCGCAGCGCCTGGAACGGCAAAGCTTCCACTACGGCCGCAACCTCATCCGCTGCCGGGTTGATGTCCGCCGCCGACAAGACCAAGCTGGACGGAGTGGCTACGGGAGCAAATAACTATACACACCCTGCAGGCGATGGTAACCAGCATGTCCCTGCCACCGGAACCACAAACAATACCAAGGTGTTGAAAGCCGGGGCAACAGCGGGGAGCGCAGCCTGGGGGGCGATCAACGCATCGGAGGTGGTGGAGGATGCCAGCCACCGCTTTGCGACAGATGCGGAGAAGGCGGTGTGGAGTGGGAAAGCTCCGCTGGTTTCCCCGGCGTTTACGGGGACGCCTACAGCTCCGACAGTGGTGGCAGGTACAGTTAGCACACAATTGGCAAACACTGCATTTGTAAACACCAACGCGACAAAGCGGATAGTGCTAACAGGACAAGGGCAGAACACATCGTACCGCCGTACGGTAGTCGCGCTGTGCGATGTCACAAATACCGATGCCGCGGCCAGTTCATATAGTAATGGTCTGCTCACTATGCACCGCTATAATGGATTAAGTGGACAAGTTACGGCTCTGGTGGCATGCGAAAAGCACTACAATTCAAATGCGATGAACTATACAGCCTTACGCATGGGTGTAGGTGCGGGCAGGTTCCGGCCATGCACGTTTACCTATAAAGGCGTAAAGTATGGCGGACTTGACATTTACATCGCAGACGCTGAGCTGCGGGACATTGAGTTTAACGGAGCTACAAACTTCGGGATTTTTGCCGTTGATTACTACAATAACCAAACCAGCACAGTTATCAATGTGGAAATAAATAACTCACTGAGTTCTGTAGAAGGAACCGACTATTTTCCCATTGGTGATTTTACCTTCAATGGTGCAGGAATTAACGCGGTGTCATTGGGCGGGGTGGCAGCCGATGACTATGCACTGCTGGCTTCTCCGGCATTTACAGGTACACCTACGGCACCAACCGCTGCCAAGGGGACTGATACGGAACAGATTGCCACGACTGCATATGTAATGGACAGTGCCTTACGATTGGGATTTTTAGGTGCGGGGGACTTTAACACGTTTCTTACTCCCGGCATGTATAGACTGGGGGCCGGCGGGGATTTCACTAATGGCCCCGGTACTTATGCTTATGGGCAGCTACTTGTGGTCCGTGGTGGGAATTACGATACGTATGCGCAGATAGTAATTCCTTATAATAACGCTAATATAGCATATCGAACAGGCACCGTATCTTCGATAGCATCAGCCACATGGTTGACACTATGGAACCAAGGTAATTTTAACCCTACCACGAAAGCTGATTTAGCAAGTCCGGCCTTCACAGGCATACCAACGGCTCCGACACCGGCGTCCACCGTGAACAACACACAGTTGGCAACCACGGCGTTCGTTCAGACGCTTATTGGAGCGCAGATGACGGCACCTGTGCAGCTCGCAAACGGTACCGACTTGGATACGATTATCACTTCCGGGTTTTATCGTTTGGGAACAGGACACGTAAACGTCCCCGCAGGCCTGAATACAGACTACGGCATGCTGATTGTGTCCCGCTTGTCAACCGTGGTAACACAGATGTTTGTGCCATCTCGGGGTAGCATATCGTGGGCAGTGCGTGGGGGTACGCCGTCGAATGCTGGAGGCACGGGTACGTTACCTGCTTGGACATTGTTTGCGGGCCTTGATACGAACGGGGATGTTGCGCTCAGTGCCATACCTGACCAAGTGCAGAAATACAGCCTTACGCAGGACAGCGGTAGGAACCGCAGGCTGGATGATAACACAGACCTAAACACTGTGACACTGGCAGGTTTTTACGATGGTACCCAACTAGTTAATGTTCCACCTGTAGGGGAACATTCATCTCTTTGGTGGCACATCATGGTACAGACGCATTCAGGCGCTTCAAACGGTGAAAACTACGTGATTCAGAGGGCTTCGGGGCTTAGCACAGTGGGATTGTGGGAGTTCACCCGCCGCCGCTACAATGGGGTATGGAGCGAATGGCGGGAGGTACAGACGTATAAGGACCAGAACTTAAAAGCGCCCACAGACCTTCCAAGCACCTATACCGGAAAAACCACCACAATATTCTTCGTTAATAATGTGGCTGGATGGCCTAGAAGCTATGGCACAGTAGTGACGATGAAAGGTCATACAGCGGCAGAATCGGGTGTTACTCAGTACTTCTACCCTTACAACAACGATGACTCGATAAAGTACCGCCATGGTTTATTTAACCAGAACGCATGGGGCGAATGGCGCGAACTTCTGGACTCTACCCACGCCGCTAAGACCCTCATGCAGCGGGATACAGCACCTTCTAATCTTAATAATGCTACCACACCCGGTTCATATTTATTAGGAGCGGAAGCAAGTCATTCTAACGGGCCGGGCTTCGCATGGGCAATATTGGATGTGACGGTGAATAATTCGGGGTATGTTAAACAAGTGGCTACGCAAGTATTGGGCAATAATCAGAAATATCGCAGCAGATCAGAAACCGGGACATGGTCAAGCTGGATTAAATTAGTGACTGAGCCTGATTTAACAGCTGCCGTACAGGCTCCACCTTATGCCGTAACCGCTGGAACGAATGCGGCTCTGACGGCCAGCATAAGTCCAGCTCTTACAGCACTGTCAGCAGGCCTACGGGTAACCATCAAAGTCCATGTTGCTGTAGCTGGATCAGTTACGCTCAACCTTAACAGCCTGGGAACCAAAAGCATCAAAAAGCCAAACGGCAATAATCCGACATTGGCACTCGGCGGGGTATACACGCTGGTCTATGACGGAACGGCTTTTATCTTACAGGGTGAAGGGGGGGAGTATGGAACAGCAGCGGCATCCGATGTACTAGCTGGCAAGACCATTGGAACAGAATCAGGATTGATAACAGGAACAATGGCCAATAATGGGGCTGGCGGTACGGTAACTCCTACTTCCTCGGCCCAGACTAAGCCAGCAGGCTTTTATTCTTCAGCAATTACGATAGCTGGAGTCAGTGTACCGGCAGCCAGTGTTGTAGCTGGAACAACAATTGCGGGAGTTGCTGGAGCCCTTCCTAGTAGAGCGAACGATCAATTGTCGGGGACTATAAATTATGAGGGCAACGGCAGAATGGCAGTAGGCTTTCCGACTGGGGCTTATGTTACCAATAGCGGCTTTGGTAACGGACTTGCTTCGGTGGCTATTCAAGATCCGGACTTCATTTCAAGCAATATCCGCAATGGTGTTAATATATTTGGAGTAATCGGCAGCTTAATCGAAGGCAAGCGATATGCTTCAGGTTATCATACCGTTCAAGGGGTATTTGAGGATGTCTTTATCGGAAATCTTGGATTTGCTCCCAGAACGGCGATAGCCCGTAAAGCGGACGGTACGGATGACTATGGCATTTATCAGCCTGACCTGGGGATAAATATTTACGTCAGATACGGTTATGTATGGAATAATGCCTGGAAGCCGGATTACCTCGCCAGCAACTCGCTGTCATTATATTTACCGGATTATGTGACGCTTTCAGGAACCTATAACTATTACGTATTCGGATAAAGGGGAGACTGGCCATGGAGATTGGCATGAAAATATATTACGAGAAGGATACGGGGAAAGTTATTTTAAACACAGGTGAGAAATCGGGGAATGTTGCTCCTACCACTCGGGAGGAGGACTTCTCATATTTCAAGGTGCTGGCTGAGCGCGTTCCAGATACCGTCGGATTGATTGAGCTAGAGTATCGACAGTATGCTCAAGACTTCTTAAATGCAACCTCCTATCGAGTTAATACGGAAACCGGGGAGCTTGAATTTTGCTATGAGCCTTTTCCTTCAAGTGAACAGGGTGAGCAGGCTTATCAAAAGTCCCTGTCTGAGCAATTTGCGGTGCTTGAGCAACGGACTGAAGCCACTGAAGCTGCCATTTTGGCGCTGCTTGATTTGGGGCTATGATAACAACGGAACGGAGGCGACTGACAGATATGTATCTTTTTCTGCTTAATATGTGGACTATGGGTAAAGTTACAGAGGAGAAACTTAAGAGCTATTATCCGAAATATATTACCTCCGAAGAGTTGAACAGACTTTTAGCAATAACGCAAAATGTGTAATTAGCGCCCCTGAGGCGTTTTTATTTTGCCCCCGGTTGTAGCCGGGGGGTTCTTTTTACCTAAAGTATATAGAGAGAGGGGGCCTTGGGGTGTCCAGCGGGGAGTATGTGATGCAAGGGGGGACCGGAGGTGTAAACGATTTGGAGAAGCGCATAGAGGACATGGAGCACGGGCTGACTTCGATGAAGAACGAGTTCGTACGGCTCTCCGGGGAAGCGCTGGCTGCGGATAAGCGGCTGAAGGTGCTGGAGGAGAATGTCCGGCGCCACGAAGAAAGTCTGACACAGCTCAAGGAAACCACCATTGAAATGAAGGTTCAATATTCATCAATCATTGGAAAAATAGACAGTCTGGAGAACAAAATTTTTTCGCTGCTGCAGCAGACGGGAAAGGATACCGCGGCAGAGCGCAAGTTCTGGATGGATTTGCTGAAGTACGTGCTCGGCGGGACGATCTTCGTCATTATTGGATATGTTTTTTTGGGAGGAGCTTAGCAGATGCTGACACTGGCTCAGGTAAAAAGTAGATCCGGCTCCCGCCTCACCGGCCTGCATCCGACGGTACTGACAGCCACTGAACTGCTCATCGAGCGATGTTACGCTGAAGGCGTGCCGATCCTGATTACTCAGGGGCTGCGCACCGTGGCGGAGCAGAATGCATTGTACGCTCAGGGGAGAACCAAGCCCGGCGCGATTGTCACCAATGCCCGCGGCGGCTACAGCTATCACAATTACGGGCTGGCGGTTGATTTCGCGCTGCTTCTGCCCGGCGGTTCGAGTGCATCATGGGATATGAAGCGCGATGGCGACGGGGACGGCACTTCAGATTGGCAGGAGGTTGCCCGGCAAGCCAAGGAACTTGGCTTTGAATGGGGCGGCGACTGGAGCAGCTTTAAAGATTATCCCCATTTACAGATGAGCTTTGGATTAACGATCAGCGAACTGCGGGGTGGGGCAAAGCCTGTGGGGGCGGCGGTAGAAGCGGTCCAGAGACTGCTTCAGAAGAAGGAGGCTACCGCATTGAATAAAGATATTAGTGCAACCGTGAACGTCAACGGCGTCAGGATTGCCGATGGTTTTATAGACAAGGGTGTAACTTATGTGCCGGTAAGGGCAGTTGCGGAAGCGCTGGGAATGACAGTGGGCTATGATCAGACAAGCCGTACGGTTACAATTGCTTCTGCTGTTAAGGAGGTCAACGGACAATGAGTAATGAAAATTTTGACAATGTGCTGGCGTTTGCTTCAGCGCTCTCGGTAGTGATTCTTGCACTCGTACAGTTAATCAAGAATAATATTAATCTTCCGCGCAACATAATTCCTTTTATTGGTCTTGGCGTGGGATTGCTGATTGGTGCGGTGGCATACCCTTTTACCGAGCTGGATCTGACGCTCCGCCTATGGTCGGGAGGGCTCGCCGGATTGTCGGCAACCGGTCTGTTCGAGCTTGCTTTCAATAATCGGATCGGAAATACGAAGGAATGACAGGGATTCAGAGATAGAGCCTGCTCGAAAGAGCAGGCTTTTTTTGTTTTTTCAAACCCCAATTCCCAAAACGCAGCTTTGCATGTATAATTCTATCAACACATGGGAGCTTGCCCTGGTTTAAATCATTGTCCGGCGGATCACATTATGAATAAGAAGAAATGCTGCTCTGTGATTTATGACTGCATAAAAAGCCTGAATGGTGTATAATCGTAGTTACTGCGACGCTTTACAGCGCAATAAACCCTTAGCTGCTGCCGCCGGTTTATTGTATGCTATGGGAAGCTTCGACTTAGACAATGTTCATGAACATTGATCCGGAAGAAATGGGGGGAGCAGCATGACTGAACTTACGACTACCGTTAGCAAAAGCAACTCCAACAATCTGCTGCGGCGGGACGTACGGTTCCTGGGGAATATTTTGGGCGAAGTCCTGGTTCACCAGGGCGGCAACGAGCTGCTGGAGATCGTGGAGAAGATCCGCGAGACGAGCAAATCGCTGCGCTCACTGTTTTTGCCTGAACTGCACAATGATTTCAAAGAAATGATTAACTCACTGGATGCGGAGAACCGGCATCAGGTCATCCGTGCATTCGCAATTTATTTTCAGCTGGTGAACATTGCCGAGCAGAATCACCGTGTGCGCCGTAAGCGCGACTATGAACGGTCGGCTGGCGAGACGGTGCAGCCCGGTTCGATTGAAAGTGCCATTCAGGAGCTGCGTGAGCGTGATTTCTCACCTGCGGATGTCCATGAAATCATGAATACGATGTCTCTGGAGCTGGTAATGACCGCTCATCCGACAGAGGCCATGCGCCGTGCGATTCTTGATATTCATAAGCGGATTTCCGATGACGTCATGGAACTGGATAACCCTACTTTAACCTTCCGGGAACGCGAGCAATTGCGCGAGAAGCTGCTGAATGAGGTAATCACGCTCTGGCAGACAGACGAACTGCGTGACCGTAAGCCGACGGTGCTCGATGAAGTGCGTAACGGAATGTACTATTTCCACGAAACGTTGTTCCAGGTGCTGCCGGATGTATATCAAGAATTGGAACGATGTCTTAACAAATATTATCCGGGCCAGCATTGGCATGTACCGACCTATCTGCGTTTTGGTTCCTGGATCGGCGGTGACCGCGACGGTAATCCGTCAGTGACAGCCTCGGTTACAGAGCAGACGCTGCGGCTGCAGCGCAAGCTGGCTATTCGTGAATACCAGCGGATTATGCGGGAGCTGATGCAGTATTTGAGCTTCAGTACCAGCATTGTCAACGTGACCCCTGAACTGCTGCAATCCATTGAGAGCGACCGCGAAATGATTAATCTGGAGAAGGCCAAATCGTGGCATAACGACAACGAGCCTTACCGGATTAAATTAGCCTATATGATTGCCAAGACCCATTACGTGCTCGATGATGAGAAAAAAGGCACACCGGAACGCTACGCGTCACCAGAGGATTTCATCAAGGACTTGAATATTATCGACCGCAGCCTGCGGCATCACTATGCCGATTATGTAGCGGATACTTATATTAAGAAGCTGATCCGCCAGGTAGAGCTGTTCGGCTTCCACACAGCGACGCTGGATATTCGCCAGCACAGCAAAGAGCATGAGAATGCGATGAGCGAGATTTTGGCGAAAATGAATATTGCCGAGAACTACGGCCAGATGCCGGAAGATGAGAAGATTGCCCTCTTGGAGCAGCTGCTGAACGATCCGCGTCCGCTTACCTCCCCGTACCAGCGGTACAGTGAGAGCACAGAGGAATGTCTGGCGGTATACCGCACGGTGTATACACTGCAAGAGGAATACGGCAAGCAGTGCATCACCAGCTACCTGATCAGTATGGCAGAGGCGGCCAGCGATATTCTGGAAGTGATGGTATTCTCGAAGGAAGTCGGCCTGTTCCGCAAGGATAATGACGGTACCGTCGTCTGCACCCTGCAGGCAGTGCCATTGTTCGAGACCATCGATGATTTGCATGATGCTCCGCAAATTATGGAGCGACTGCTGAAGCTGCCGATCTACCGCGAGGCAGTACGGGCTATGAATGATCAGCAAGAGATTATGCTCGGGTATTCCGACAGTAATAAAGACGGCGGTGTGGTGACTGCGAACTACGAGCTCCGCGTTGCCCTGAAAGAACTTACAGCCATGGCCGAGAAATTCGACATCCGCCTGAAATTCTTCCATGGCCGCGGCGGTGCCCTTGGCCGCGGCGGCATGCCTCTGAACCGCAGCATCCTGGCCCAGCCGGCTTCCACCATCGGTGGCGGCATCAAGATCACCGAGCAGGGTGAGGTTATCTCTTCGCGCTACTCGATGAAGGGAATCGCCTACCGCAGTCTGGAGCAGGCGACCTCTGCGCTGGTCACAGCTGCGATCAATGCCCGCTTGCCGCAAGCCAATCTCTATGAGGATAAATGGGAAGAGATCGTCTCACGGATTTCCGAAGTATCGCTGAAGAAATATCAGGATCTGATTTTCCGCGATCCGGACTTCTTCGCTTACTTCAAGGAGTCGACCCCGCTGCCGGAAGTGGGCGAGCTGAATATCGGCTCGCGTCCTTCCAAGCGAAAGAACAGCGACCGCTTTGAGGATCTGCGGGCGATCCCTTGGGTCTTCGCCTGGACGCAGAGCCGTAATCTGCTGCCGGCGTGGTACGCTGCTGGAACCGGCCTCCAGAGCTTCTACGACGGGAAGGAAGAGAACCTGAAGGTCCTGCAAAATATGTATGCAGAGTTCTCCTTCTTCACGACATTAATCGATACGCTGCAGATGGCAATTGCCAAGGCTGACCTCGTCATCGCCAGGGAGTATGCGTCCATGGGCAAGAACGAGGAAGCCCGCACCCGCATCTTCGGTGAGATCGAAGCCGAGTTCAAGCTGACCTCGGAGCTGATCCTCAAGATCACCGGCCAGCAGGATATTCTCGACAATGTTCCGGTGATCCAGGAGTCGATCCGTCTGCGCAATCCTTACGTCGACCCGCTCAGCTATCTGCAGGTGCAGCTGCTCGCCGAGCTTCGCGCGCTGCGCGAGGCCGAGGGCGACGACGCCGAGCTGCTGCGTGAGGTGCTGCTCACCATCAACGGCATTGCCTCCGGCCTCCGGAACACCGGCTGATGCCGTAGATGTTGATACATCAATCCCCGCCACGCCTTTAAGAGGGTGTGGCGGGGATTTTTTTATTAGGAAGCCGGCGCAGCCGCTTCTCCCGCCGCTGGGGAGGGCGGGGGAAGGTATGGGTTTTGCAGTTAAGAAGCCGGCGCAGCCGCTTCCCCGCCCGCCGCAGAGGAGGCGGGGAAGGTATGGGTTTTGCAGTTAAGAAGCCGGCGCAGCCGCTTCCACCCGCCGCAGAGGAGGCGGGGAAGGTGGTGGGGTTTGTCAGTTAGAAGCCGGCGCAGCCGCTTCCCCCGCCGCAGAGGAGGCGGGGAAGGTGGTGGGGTTTGTCAGTTAGAAGCCGGCGTAGCCGCTTCCCCCCGCCGCAGAAGAAGGCGGGGAATCAACCGGGTGAAGAAGCTAATCTAGCTTCTTCAATCCAAAACAAGGGGTGAAGCCGGCGAGTGTAACGCCGCTTCACCCAGTGCCCCTATTCCAATGTTAGCGAGGGAGTAGGGGATTGGAGGCGGAAGAGAGGCATGGAGAAGAATTTTGGAACTGGAGGAGCGAATGCATCCGCCTTTGTCTTCCGGATTTCAACCGTGGACAACGGTTATATTGAGGAAATCCGGAGACAACAGCGGCCGGAGGTCCAAATATTCTTTGGAATGCCGACAGAACCGACTCTATTTTTCCTACCCCGAGCCTAACAACCTTTTCTTGATTTTTACACCCACATGTTTTACGATTTATATGCTTGTACCGTGGATATTTATAGAGTCGAAGTACCAAGGGCGGCAAGTCTGGGGGAGTTAACAGGTGGAGAATTTGGAAGGCAGATTGACGAAGCTCGCCTTAAAGGGCGACCAAAGGGCATTTGCCGAGCTTGTGGAACTGTATAAAGACAAGATATATCATCTGGCTTACCGGATGCTGAACAACCGCCATGAGGCGGAGGACATCGTGCAGGAAACCTTTTTGCGCGTGTACCGGAATTTAGACCGTTACGATGACAAGCAGAAGTTCTCGACCTGGATCTACCGGATTGGCACGAATCTCTGTATCGACAGGCTGCGCAAGCGGCGGCCGACGTACTCACTGGATGCGGAGATGAATGACCAGGAAGGTATTGACGGGTATTCCATGATTCCGAGCGACAATGTGACACCGGAGACGGAACTGCTGCTGTCCGAGACACAGACGCTGATTTATGAAGCGATCGACAGCTTGCCGGTCAAATACCGGTCGGTGATGATTCTGCGTTATTTGCAGGATTTGTCGCTGCAGGAGATCAGCGATGTGCTGGATATGCCGGTGACGACGATCAAGACCCGCGTGCACCGCGGACGTGAATTTTTGCGCAAAAAATTAGGTCCGAAACTTTAAAAAATGCAGATTTAATTTGAAACATATTTCCGGCAGCGACGTATGAAGGAGAGCAGGTCGTATGATCTGCCTTGGGGTAGTCACTAAGCCGCCCGAAATAAGCACTCACGAAAGGATTGGCTCCTATGGAATGCAAACTGGCCGTCTCTATGATGCATGACTACTTGGATGACGACTTGCCCGAACTGCAGCAGAGGGAATTGAAGGAGCATCTTCTATCCTGTCCGGATTGCCGTGCAAAGTTCAAGGAACTGGAACAAACCGATATACTGATGTTCTCGCTCATGCACCATAACCCCGTCACCTCCGATGATCTTGTGGGGCGGATTATGAGTGCATTGCCGGCAACCAAGAAAGAGCGGGCTTTTGTTACCTGGATTAAGCGGCATCCGGCGTTAACCGCTGCTTCCGTTTTTATTCTGGTGATGCTTATGAGCTCGGTAACGTTCTGGAATCAGGATAAACAGCTTGTGGTCAGGGGCACTAATCTGGATCAAGTCGTCATTCAAGGCGATACTGTAATTGTTCCCACCGGTACTACCGTGGCCGGAGATTTGACGGTGGAGAACGGCAAGACGCAGGTATACGGGGAAGTGAACGGAAACGTCACTGTGATCGATGGTTCTCTCTATCAGGCTTCAACCGCCCATATTTCCGGGCAAGCCAAAAAAATAGACCAAGCATTAAGCTGGATCTGGTATAAAGTGACGAATATGTTCTCCGAAGTTGCCTACCGTTAAATCAAGGGATGCCGCTGAAGCGGAAACCTCATCTACGCGCCTCTTTTTCCGGAAAGATGGCGCTTTTTTGTTGTCCAATTGTTGGGAACCGTTGAAATCGGCATCCTTCAAACTTGCAACCGGGGCGTGAACGTTATAACCTAGATATAAATACGGAGCTTACAGACATTTTACATAAACCCAGCATATTCGATCAGACGGGGGTTTGAGGCAATGAGTTATTTTACCGACTTGACCTGGAAAGAAACTATAAAAGACATCATCGATATTTTGATCGTTAGCTATATAATTTATAAGGTGCTCAATATGGTCCGGGGCACACGCGCTGTACAGCTCCTCAAAGGTATCCTCGTGCTGGTGTTTATCTGGGCGATGAGCACGGTGCTGGATCTTTATACGCTAAAATGGCTCATGAACCAGATTTATACGTTCGGGATCTTTGCGATCTTTATTATCTTTCAGCCGGAGCTGCGAAGAGGGCTGGAACAGCTGGGGCGCGGGCGCTTTTTCGGAAGAGGCTCAGAGAATGACGAAGAAACGAGCAAGCTGATCGGCGAGGTCATTAAGGCCCTGAATTATTTATCCCAGCGAAAAATAGGGGCATTAATTGTGTTTGAGCGGAAGACCGGGCTCAACGAATATACCGAGTCAGGCATACCTATGGGTTCAGCCGTCAGCTCAGAGCTGCTGATCAATATCTTCATCCCGAATACTCCGCTGCATGACGGGGCGCTAATTATGCAGGACGGACAGATTGCCGCCGCAGCCTGTTATCTGCCGTTGTCCGAGAATCCCTTCATCAGCAAAGAACTGGGGACCCGGCATCGCGCGGCGATCGGGATAAGCGAAGTGGCGGACTCGGTGTCTGTGGTGGTCTCCGAAGAGACCGGTCAGATTTCGCTGGCCATCAACGGACAGATTGTACGTGATATTAAGGAAGAATCGCTGATTTCCAAGCTCCATCAGGAACTCAGTCCTACTGCATCGCTGAAGGAGAAGAGCTCCGCTTTCTGGAAACGGAGGGGGGACAAGCACCATGGATAAGTGGATGAAGAATAATAACTTCAATAAAGTTCTGGCCCTTGTCTTCGCTGTGATTCTTTGGACGATTGTTCATGTGGATAACGAGCCGGTGAACCAGACCACCGTCAGCACACAGACTAAATTCATTGAGAATGTGAAGGTCGAAGTCATCAATTTCGATGAGGAGAAGTATGTGCTAACGAAGGATGTCGATTACGTCGAGCTGGAAGTGGCGGGCAGAAACTCGGACCTTAATTTCAAGCTGTCGGATGATTACAAGGTCATGCTCGACCTGGAAGGCATAGAACCGGGAGACACCACGCTTCCGCTGCACTATGAGCTCCCGAACGGCGTCAGATTGTTAGATATGAATCCCAATGAAGTGAATGTGCATATTGAGCTGCGCAATACAAAAGCTTTTCCGGTTACCATTGTAACGAACGGCGAGCCTGCAGAGGGCTATCAGCTCGGTACACCGATTGTTTCTCCGGATACGGTTGAAGTGACTCTGCCGGCGAGTGAACTGGAGACGGTGGCGAAGGTGGAGGGGACGATTGAGCTGGACGGGGAGAAAGATACATTCACGGAACGTAAGCTCCGGCTGCACGCCTATGACAAGGACGGCAATGAAATCCAAAATGCAGTGATTGAGCCGTCTACCGTATCGGTGGAGCTGCCGATTTCGCTGCCGAGCAAAACCCTGCCGCTTGACATCGGCTTTACGGGCCAGCTGCCCGGCTCATTGACCTTGTCCCGGGTAACGCCCGAGCAAGACACTGTGACAGTCTACGGATCCGAAGAGACACTGGCGACCTTGTCGACCTATGAGGCGACGGTTGACTTAAGTGCCCTGGACGCCGCCGGGACCCGACAGCTGGAGGTGGAGCTTAAGCCTCCAGAGGGAACGGCAAGGATTGAACCGGCCAAAGTAAATGTGTCCATCTCGGCGGCAGAGATTACACAAAAGACCGTAGAGGGCATTCCTATCAGGCTGGAAGGGGTCGGCAGCGGACTGACGGGGAGTATTGTCTCTCCGGCTGCCCAGACCTTGACCCTCACGGTATCGGGAGCGCCGACGCTGCTCGATCAACTGGACAAGGACAGTATCAGCGTTGTGGCTGATGTCGGCGGTCTGTCCGCTGGCGGGCATCAGGTCTCCCTGCAGGTCTCACTGCCTCGCTTCATCTCCCTTGTAGATGCTGCCGAGCCGCTTACGGCCACGGTCGAACTGCAGCCGCCCGCTACTGCACCTGAGAGCACGCCGGCGCAGGGCGGAGCAACAAGTACTCCGGAGCCAAGCGCGGAGCCGGTTACGGGAGATGAGATAGGGCCGGAGCCTTCTCCTACCGGGGAGGGGGCGGCTGTGGTTTCCCCGACGCCTTCGGAGGCACCGGCTGTACCCAGCAGCTCACCTTCTGGGGGAGAGAATGGGAATGCCGCCACTAACGGAGAAACGTAACTTTCCATGGGAAGTTGCGTCTATTCATTCGTACACCTGAGCAAGGCTACCGGAATATTTTATACGAAACATTCATTAAGCTAATTGCGGCATAATAAAGGAGATATCAGATGGGTAAGTATTTTGGAACAGATGGTGTGCGCGGGGTCGCGAACCGGGAATTGACTGCAGAAATGGCTTATAGTATCGGCCGCTGCGGAGGATATGTGCTGGCTGGCAACGTGGAGAAGCCTAAAGTCGTAATCGGTATGGATACACGGATTTCCGGACCGCTGCTGGAATCGGCGCTCGTAGCCGGGATGTTGTCGATTGGGGCTGAAGTCATTCGCCTGGGTGTAGTGACAACGCCTGCGGTAGCATATATTACAAGACTGCTGAAGGCCGATGCGGGAGTGATGATCTCCGCTTCGCATAATCCGGTGGAAGATAACGGCATTAAGTTCTTTGGCGGGGATGGGTTCAAGCTGACGGATGAGACGGAGCTTGAAATCGAGAAGCTGATGGATGCGGAGAAGGATGATCTGCCGCGCCCGGTAGGCGCCGGACTGGGAACGGTTAAAGTCGACGATGCGGCCAAATATGCCTATCTGGAGTATTTGAAGACAACGATTGGCCAGAGCTTTGAGGGGCTGAAGATCGTGCTGGACTGTGCGCATGGCGCGGCTTATGAACTGGCACCGCGGCTGTTCCAAGAGCTTGGTGCGGAGGTTATTGCGATTGGTGCGGAGCCCGATGGCCTTAACATCAATGACGGCTACGGCTCGACGCATCCGGAGACGCTGCGTGCGGAAGTCCTGCGCCATGGCGCCGACCTGGGCCTTGCATTTGACGGAGATGCCGACCGGCTGATTGCTATCGATGAGAACGGCGACGAAGTGGACGGCGATTTCATCCTGCTTATCTGCGGAGAAGCGATGAACCGGGCCGGCAAGCTGAAGGACGGAACGGTTGTATCCACAGTGATGAGCAACATCGGCTTCTACAAGGCCGCCGAGAAATTGTCGCTGAATACAGCCAAAACGGCGGTCGGGGACCGCTATGTAATGGAAGAAATGCGCCGGGGCGGCTTTAATCTGGGCGGCGAGCAGTCCGGACATGTGATTTTCCTCGACTATAACACGACCGGCGACGGTATTCTCACCGCCATTCAACTGGTGGACACTATGAAGGCCTCCGGCAAGAAGCTGAGCGAGCTGAAGTCGATGATGACGAAGTATCCTCAGGTTCTGGTCAATGTACGGGTGCAGGATAAGACCAACTATCCGAACAATCCGGCAATTGAAGCGGCAATCAGCGATGTTGAAGCGAAGCTGGGTGACAACGGCCGTGTGCTCGTGCGTCCTTCCGGTACCGAGCCGCTGATCCGGGTTATGGCTGAAGGTCCGGACAAAGATGAACTGGATGCTTATGTGGGGCAAATTGTTGAGGTTGTGCAGCAGCAATTGGTTTAATAATGGAGTAATAACTTTTCAGCGGCAGCGGATATTTGCGTGTCAAATGTCCTGCCGCTGAAATTTTAGTGAAATATTTCAAGACTATACATGCTTTACAGCATTGCCAAAATGATGTCAGGTGCATATAATGATTAAGTGTCATTTCAGAAGGAAAGCGGGGATTGTGAGGTTAGACCAGCAACATAAGCGCCAGAGCTTGCACTAGCGCGGGGGAGAAGGGAGACCGGAGCAGCCGACAGGCGGCCGGAGGAACGGATCACGGCAGCAGCAAGCTGACGAGGTGGAGGTGTTCGGAATGTTCGGCGGGGACCTCCCGGTGATGCACCAGAGCCGTAAACAGAACCGGAAAATGCGGGGGCGACCCTGCACACAACGTTTCTGTGGGTGCCACATTTCATAACATTCATGGGTATGCGCGATCAGGACAGAATCAAGGAAGGTTCTGCCTCGGCAAGAGAAGAAGACTGTGCATTTCATGAACGGTGTATGCAAAGGTACGTTTAGCCATAGTACATTTATTTTATTGCTCCCGAAAGTGCACAATTGAATAATAGCTTGTTCTCATATACATGCCGCACGGCACGTTTCTTTCCTGACGCCTCCCATATACGATAATTGGACGGAGGAATTTATTATGTGTGGTATTGTAGGATATATTGGTAATCAGAATTCGCAGGGAATCTTGGTAGAGGGCCTGAAGAAGCTGGAGTATCGTGGATACGACTCCGCTGGCATCGCTGTATTTACACAGGAAGGCCTGCAGGTGGTTAAAGCTAAGGGACGTCTGGCTAACCTGGAATCGAAGCTGGAAGAGCACCCGCTTGCAGGCAGCGCCGGCATTGGGCATACCCGCTGGGCGACGCACGGAAAACCATCCGACGCTAATTCCCATCCTCATACCGACAACAGCCAGAAGTTCTCGGTCGTGCATAACGGCATTGTCGAAAACTATCTGGAGCTGAAAGAAGAACTGATGGCCGGAGGAGCGCATTTCACTTCCGAGACGGATACTGAGGTTATTTCCCATCTGATCGCCCGTGAGTATGAAGGGGATATCGTGAAGGCTGTACAGAAAGCGATCACCTACATGCGCGGCGCGTTCGCCCTTGGCGTTCTGACGGAATATGAACCGGATAAGCTCGTAGCTGTGCGTCAAGCCAGCCCGCTGATTATCGGGATCGGGGAAGGCGAGAATTTTATCGGCTCCGATATTCCTGCATTGTTGAAATATACCCGTAACGTATACATCCTGAACGACGGCGAAATGGCTGTACTGACACGGGATGCTGTCGAACTGATGACGATTGAAGGCAATTTTATTGCTCGGGAAATGATTACTGTCGATTGGGATGCTGTGACTGCGGAAAAAGCCGGTTATGAGCATTTCATGCTGAAAGAAATCCATGAGCAGCCAAGAGCATACCGCGACACCATGCTCGGCCGTGTTAACGCGGAAGGTAACAAGGTAATCCTGCCGGAGCTTAGCCTGACGGAAGAGCAAATCAAGAACATCCGCAATATCCAGATCGTGGCTTGCGGTACCGCTTATCATGCGGGTCTTGTCGGACGGACAATGATCGAATCACTCGTACGTATTCCGGTGGAAAATGATGTTGCATCCGAATATCGTTACCGTTCGCCAATCGTTTCTCCTGAGACGCTGGTCATCGTGGTCAGCCAATCCGGTGAAACCGCCGATACACTGGCAGCACTGCGTGAAGCGCAAGCCAACGGTGCTCACGTACTGGCTATCACCAACGTGGTAGGCAGCTCGATCGCCCGCGAAGCCAATGATGTGCTCGTAACACTGGCCGGACCGGAAATTGCTGTAGCCTCGACCAAGGCGTACACTTCGCAGCTGATCGCGCTGGCCCTGTTCTCGCTCTATCTGGCGGAAGTACGCGGCACACAGACTGCTGAACAAGTCGCTCATATTCTCGCTGCTATGCAGGCTCTGCCGGAGCAGGTTGAAACGATCCTGGCGCAGAAGGACGCGATCAAGACTTATGCTGAGCAAATTTCCGACAACAAGCATCTGTTCTTCATCGGCCGCGGCGTAGACTATGCCGTAGCTACCGAAGGCTCGCTGAAGCTGAAGGAAATCTCCTATATTCATTCCGAAGCCTACGCTGCGGGTGAGCTGAAGCACGGTACACTGGCACTGATCGAAGATGGCATCCCGGTCATCGCACTGGCGACCCAGGAAGCTGTTCTTGAGAAGACGGTCAGCAACATCAAGGAAGTGAAAGCACGCGGTGCAGAAGTACTCGCCATCACCCACGAAGAGCATGTCACCGACCTGCTCAAATCCGTTGACCAGGCCTTCGTCATTCCGAAGACCCTGCCGCTGCTGACACCGACCCTGTCGGTAGTAACGCTGCAATTGCTGGCTTACTACACATCCCTGGCCCTGGGTCACGATGTGGATAAACCGCGTAACCTGGCGAAGAGTGTTACGGTGGAGTAAGGGAAGAGCTTGTAGGGTACGTTTTGTCTGGTAATAAAAAAGTATGGAACCAGTAAAGAAAGTTTGGAACTATATTAGTCATCATGAGCCGTCCTACAATTTGAGGACGGCTTATTTTTGCTCCTAAATTAAAGCAACTTTCTCTTTCTATGAAAAACGAAAAATAAGACGGTAGACGAATTCAGAATATTGCTTATAAGGAGGACGTATCCAATGTCTTGGCTGCTTTTTGGTTTATTTTCTACAATTTACTTACTTTTAGTTTCAGCTAGTTTCATATGTTATTTTAAGATAAAGAAGAATTTTTTGTTTTATTATTATTCAGCATCACCAATAAACTGGATACTACAAAACGTGTTATTATTGTTTGGTCTGAATGCACAATCTGTTTTTATTGAAAAAAATGAAGGAGTATTTATCACGATTTTCACAGCAATGGTTGTTTTATTAACTGCTCAAATCTTATTTTTTGTTGTTGTAGTTCTGATAGAGCTTACTAAATTTATAAAGAATGACAAAGAATTCAATAGGCTTAATCCAAAATATCAGGGAGTTGCATTGATTTTTTTGCTAATTTTAATGCTTGTAACACCAAGCATTATTTTTGGAATGTTTTATGATCTTTGGATTGAATACGTAAACGTGATTGATCATAGTGAATTGAAATTAAAGATGTACGATTTCTTATATTTTTCAATTGGCATAAATTATTCGCTCCCGATGTCGGGGTCACTTGGGAAACTGCAAGAATTAATAAATGTGAACTATTATTTAAGAACTGTGCAAATAATCCACATACTTACAGCGAAATTACTAGAACTAATTTTGATAGGCTTTATTATTTCAAAAATAACAAAGCTATTGGAGAAAAATAGAGATGAATTCTATGTCTCTGAAGAAATAAAAAATTTATATAAATTAAGAAATCAAAAAATATTAACCAACGACCAATTCGAACTAATAAAAGAATCCATAATTTTGAGAATTTCATAGTTACTCAGTGTAAGTCCATGGGTTGCTGGATTAGTATAGTGACGAAACAAATAAAGAGATGGTGGTTACGGACGCCCTCTCTTTTTAATGCTTCGTATCATACTCTTACTCTGCTTAAAAGGCTATAATTTCAGTGCTCCATGGGAGCACAGATACCCTGAGACATCGCCAAATAGCTGGCATTTATCTTCGGAGACAAAGGCTCCGTAATGCGGAAGTGCGGTAGCGCCCAAGACTTCATTACCTTTGGTATCCCAAAAGAGGCTGTTTGTTGTATGTATCGATTCCTTGTCCATGTCGACCGTGATAGTGCTCCCAACCTCGCCAGCGCCAATAACGTTTGTTCTGTAACCCGAATTGTTGTCGATGCCGTACCATCTCCCATTATTAAGAATATGAGCTGCCATAGCGTTTAATAAATACGAACATTCGTGCTGTAAATCCCCCGTTAACGTATCATTTTTCTAATAACATATCTACCCAAAAACTACCATTCACAGATTAGTCGATCTCCCGGACATGACTGTCCAGTTTATTTATGGTTGTTTTATCCCGATCATAGGGTCTGCCCATGTTGTATTATTGAAGCAGTTAACTATATAAAACTTCTGATGGGGCGTGTACAACAATATGAAAGATATCTTTAATCTCATAAATTTGGATATTGAAGAAGCTGGTATATTAGAGCTGCAAAAGGCGATGGAACAAGGTGAACTGACTGCGCAGGATTTGGTGTTCAGTTATTTGTCGCGTATCGCAACCTATGATCAGGATGGCCCTCACATCAATTCGATCATGGAGATAAACCCCGACGCCATCTTCATCGCCGAAGCGCTAGATTTAGAACGTCAGCGCAAGGGGAGCAGGGGACCTCTCCACGGCATTCCGGTTCTTGTTAAGGATAATATCGAGACCGGAGACAGGATGCGTACCAGTGCAGGAGCTTTGGCATTAGCGCAGCATGTTAGTACGAAGGATGCTTTCCTGATCAACCGGCTGAGAGAAGCGGGGGCCATTATCCTGGGGAAGACGAATATGACGGAATGGGCCAACGGGGTATCTTCGACCATGTGGGCAGGTTATAGCTCCAACGGAGGTCAGGTTGCGCATCCCTATGGCGATTTTTTCGTTGGCGGCTCCAGTACGGGCTCGGCGGCTGCGGTGGCAATGAGCTTTGCTGCGGCGGCGGTAGGCACAGAAACCTCTGCTTCCATTCTAAGTCCGGCCATCCAGATGTCCATCGTCGGAATCAAGCCGACCGTCGGCTTAATTAGCCGCTCAGGAGTGATTCCCTTTTCTTATTCGCAAGATACGGCAGGGCCGATGGCAAGAACAGTATCAGATGCGGCAGTCCTGCTTGGCGCATTGGCGGGAAGGGACGAGCAAGATCCGGCGACCTGGCGGAATGACCCTGTTCTCCCGGATTACACCG
Organism: Paenibacillus tepidiphilus; assembly: GCF_008635795.1. Lineage (GTDB taxonomy): Bacteria > Bacillota > Bacilli > Paenibacillales > Paenibacillaceae > Paenibacillus_AQ > Paenibacillus_AQ tepidiphilus. Next base: position 32,971 of record NZ_VWRQ01000017.1, read on the forward strand.
CATGCTTGGACAAGAATGGACTGCAGGGAACGAGGATCGGGATCTTCAATGATGTGCCCGAGCACATGAGGGAGTCCGGTGAATATCATCAGGAGTTATTTCATCGGGCTGTCTCCGCATTGCGGGAAGCAGGAGCTGAAGTGGTGGAAAGGATCGACATTCCTTCCTTTCATGGGCCATGGCAGTGGAACAAGATGAATGTTGAATTCAATCATGGAGTGAATAATTATTTGCAGCGCCTTCCGGCACATCTCCCGGTCCATTCCTTGTCTGAGCTCCTGGATTGGAATGAACAACATGCTGATGCAGCCCTGAAATACGGTCAAGATTCATTGGAATTCCGGGCGAGTCTAAATAATCCCCTGAAGAATAAGGATTACATCCAGCAATCTATTATGGATCTACATCTGGCCCGGACTAAAGGGATTGATTATGCGATAGATGGTCATCAGTTAGATGCAATCATGTTTCCCGCTTATCTTGGGGCGGATATATGTGCCAGAGCCGGTTATCCGTCCATTGCTGTTCCAGCGGGGTATGGAGCAAACGGCAGACCGTTTGGCGTTACCTTTGCAGGTAAGGCGTTTACGGAATCTGCTTTGATTCGCATCGCGTATTCTTTTGAACAAACAACGAAGCATCGCAAGAAACCGGTAATCCATAGTGAATTAATCAAAGATTAACTTTTCGCGATATGTAGTATCATCATGTCAGGCGGGGTGAGGGAAGAACTGCTTCTAATTCTGAGTAGGAGGAGGTTATTGTATGATCAGAAAATGGGCAATTTCCTTGCTGGCTGCAGCATTGCTTATGCTTCCTGCAACATCAGTGCCCAGTGCTGCAGCGGCTGTGGCGAATTCCGCTCTTATTAACAACGGCCAAATCGATAACGGGCGGGTGCTCGTTCCGCTGCGCGCGGTGTCTGAGCATCTGGGTGCGAGTCTGCAATGGTTTCAGTCGGACAAGGTGGTGAAAATAAAAAATGGAGACACGACAATCTGGCTGGCCGCCAATTTTAAACGTGTCATTATTGAGAAGCCACCGGCGCCGGATAACCCTAACATACCGCAGCGGGAATATGTAGATCTGGAAGCTGCCACACAGGTTATTAAAGGCGCGACGTATGTTCCGCTGCGTTTTGTGAGTCAATCGCTGGGTGCAAATGTGACATGGAATCAGCAATCCAGACAGGCTACAGTGACATTGGGCGACAAGGGACTCGTTGTGGGTATGGAGCAGCCTGCTGTTCAGATCTCCGATCATCAAAAAATCACAGAATCACGCCTGAATGTATTGTCCGGCAAATTAAATCAGGCAGCAGATGTATCGTCGATAAACAACGTAAATTCAACCTTCAAGCCGTATTTTACCGATAGATTAATCAAATCCATTATTCAAAATAAAGGCTTGAGTACAGTGGACACCTATGAAGCGCCGGTATCTTCGCCTATTTATATTAGCAAGACTTCTGCCGTGCTTTCCCAATCCGTTATCCTGGCAAATGGCCTGACCGGAGAAGATCAATACGTCGAGGACCGGAACATCACCCTCGTATTTACGGATGGTGTATGGAAGGTCGACAGCGTCAGCATGACATCACGGTTGCTGATTTCCGGGTTCGCGGATTATCATCCTGAGTAACTCTTATATCCTATGGACAAGAACAAAGCGCACTGGCGAATCAGCCAGTGCGCTTTGTTTGTGCCGGGGGCTGTAGCTAAGAAGCCATCGGGTTCCGCCGCCCTTAGCTCCGCACGGCCAATGCCGCATCAGCCAGCGCCAGCGCGCCGGCCAGACCGGCATTGTCCCCGAGCTTCGGCGGGACGATGTAATCGCCGATGCTGCCTTGCAGGGCCGGGTGGGCGACGTAACCGTTCAGCAGGTCCTGCAGCTTCTGTTGAATCAGCGGGAACAGCTGGGACTGCTTCATTACCCCGCCGCCCATGATTATTTTTTGCGGAGATAAGATCAGGACATAGTTCATCAGAGCCTGGGCCAGATAATAGGCCTCCATTTCCCAGGCCGGATGGCTATCAGGCAGATCAGCACCGTTCACCACTCCCCAGCGCTTGACGATAGCCGGACCGGCCGCCAATCCTTCCAGACAATCCTGGTGATAAGGGCAGGTTCCCTCATACGTATCCTTGGGGTGACGCCGCACAATAATATGACCCATCTCCGGATGAGATAATCCATGGACCAGTCCGCCGTTCACAGCGGCCCCGGCGCCGATGCCCGTACCGACCGTAATATACAGACAGTTGTCCAGTCCTTGCGCCGCGCCCCACCGCAATTCACCCAAGGCGGCCCCGTTAACATCGGTGTCGAAGCCGACTGGAATATCCTGCTCCCGGCGCACGGCGCCGACCAGATTAAACCCGCTCCAGTGGGGCTTCGGTGTCGTTGTTATGCAGCCGTAATCCGGAGTTCCCGGAATCGGGTTAATCGGACCGAAGGAGCCGATCCCCATGGCCCCGACCGTTTTGCTGCGGAAATAGTCCCCGACCAGCTTCATCGTCTCCTCCGGCGTCGTCGTCGGAAAGCTGACTCTGTCGACAATCGTACCGTCACCGTAACCTATCCCGCATACAAACTTGGTGCCTCCCGCTTCAATCGCACCCAACAGTATCTGATCTGTCATCTTGTTCTCCTCCATATTCAGTCTGCCGTGTATAAGCGACTATATCATAATTGATCCAAATTTGTATCTCCACTGAATAATTAGCCGATCTTAGATTGACAATATACTTGGCCTGTACGCCACAGGCGAGGTTCACAAATTCCAACGAGATGACTTAGGAGGCTAAATAAATGCAATTTGAACAGCAGCAAAACATTGAAGCCGGCGCTATTCCGGCGCAGCTGAACCACGGGGCCCACGAAGTGCTTGATGTTCATGAGGTGTTAACGGGAGCTGTAAACACACTGAACACGTATACAATGTTGAGCCAATATGTGCAAGATCCTGAGCTACGGGGCATCCTGGACCGTCAGAAGCAATTTATGACAGCAGAGTATAACACAACCTTGGAATGTTTTAAAACAGGACAAGATCCTTCCGTGCCAACGCAAAGCTATAAAATGAATCAAGGGAATGACGTTGCATATGGCCTGAAGCCAAGCCCTCCGAAGCAACCGATTCAGGGAACGGCAGCGATTAACGACGATGTGATTTCCTCCAGTATGCTTTGTGCCGTTAAATCCGGCGCAACGGCTAAGACCATGGCTGCTCTGGAATCCACCAATCCGGTGGTGCGCCGGGTTTTGGCCGATTCCCTCCCCAACTGCATTGAGATGGCTTACGAAATTTCGCTGTACCAGAATAAACAGGGGTACTATCAAGTACCACAGCTGGCCCAGCAGGACATGCAGCTCATCCAGAACAGTTACGCACCGGCTGCAGCTGCACTGCCGCCGCTTCACTAAGCTTAAAGCAGGCATTTCGATATGCCCGGATGAACTTCCGGGGAATGAAAGAGAACACCCTGGGGTGTTCTTTTTGCTATGCAGCTGCCCTAGCCTACTCATAATAAACCGCATGATACGGGAACTCCAGCTTCTTCTTCCGGTATTCCTTGGGCGTCATGGACATGTACTGCTGGAATACTTTGCCGAAGTAGCTGGGACTGTCGAAGCCGCACCTCCGGCCGACCTCCTGGACGGGAAGCTCGGTGGTCCGAAGCAGGGAGAGGGCCGCTTCAATCCGCCGGTCGCGCAAATAGGCCAGGGGAGAGGTCTGCTCGGAACGCTGAAACAGCCGGCACAGGTGGTATTTATTGATCCCGCAGTGCTCTGCGAGCATATCCAGGGTGAGGGGCTGGGCGTAATGCTCCTTCAGGTATTGTTTCGCCCGCTGGATCACCGTAGTGGAATGGGCGCTGATGTCTTTGCCGATCGCCCTGCTCGTCTGCACCAGCAAGAGCATCCACTGATACACCATGGCCGACAGCAGATATTTGTCCGTGGTCTTCCCGGTTGCGATGTGATCGAGAAGCTCCCTCAGCCCGGTAATTACCGGCGAATCCGGCTCCCGGTGAATGACCGGTCCTTCCCGTTCCGTGACCAGATCCCAGATCCGGTTCGCTTCATCTCCCCGGAGGTTCAGCCACAGAATCTCCCAGGGCTCCTGCCGTTCCTGATAATAGTATCTGTGCTTGCTCGGAATCTTAACCAGAAAGCCGGTGCCTGGAGGCAAGGGGACCGTCCGGTTATCCACCTCCATATACCCGAGACCGCTGATTGTGTATTGAAAAATAACATGTCCAGAGTCCGGACGCGCATCCCCGGAGAAGCTGTAGCCTGGGCTCCTGATCGATTGCCAGCCGATGGAATCCAGTGTCAAGATTGATTTATCATCACTTCGAAAGGCATAGGAGGAATGCTCTGTCAACTGCCGCACTCCTTTCGTTAATAAGTCAATTTTGTTATATTATAGCGCACAACATTTAGATTGTCCCGGGCGGCTCCATGGCGGTAAGATCGTGGTAGATAAAGGAGTGAATGATAATGTCCACACACGATCAGACAATGAAGCTTGAGCTGCTTGAAGGTGAGTACTGGTGGGGCGGACGGACAGCCGACGGAATGGATATGCCCTACGGGCGAGCGTTGTTCGCGGCGGATTTGAACAGCAATCATAACGGCAATCAGGCTGCCCCCTTGCTGATTTCCAATAAAGGGAGATACATTTGGAGCGAGGCGCCCTTTCATTTCCGGCTGGAGGAAGGCTCTCTTACGGTAGGTGGCGGGGAAGTGCTTACAGGAGAGGGGTACGGGAGCTTAAAGGGGGTGTTTCAGCAGGTTTCCCGCACCTGTTTCCCGCCTGACGGGGGCATTCCCGAAGAGCTGCTGTTTACTGCACCCCAGTATAACCTGTGGATTGAGCTGCAGTATGAGCCGACTCAGGAGAAGGTTATCGACTATGCACGGAGCGTGCTGGAGCACGGAATGCCTCCAGGCGTAATCATGATTGACGATAACTGGCATGAGCCCTACGGCACCTGGACGTTTCACTCCGGGAGGTTTCCCGACCCCAAGGGCATGTTGGAGGAGCTTCATGCCATGGGGTTTCAGGTCATGCTGTGGGTGTGCCCATTCATCAGCCCGGATTCCCGGACGTTCCGGACGGTCGAGCCTGCCGGTCTGCTATTGAAGGATAACAGCGGGCGGACGGCCATCCGCAAATGGTGGAACGGCTACAGCGCCGTGCTGGATTGCACGAACCCCGGCGCTGTGAAGTGGATACAGGACCGGCTCGATGATCTGCAGCGTGACTACGGTATCGACGGCTTCAAGCTGGATGCCGGGGATGCGGAGTTCTATGCGGAGGATGATCTCGGTTATACCCCCGCAACCCCCAGCGGGCACAGCGAAGCGTGGGCCAGAGTCGGGCTGAAGTACAGGCTGAATGAATACCGGGCCTGCTGGAAGCTCGCCGGCCAGCCGCTGGTCCAGCGGCTTAAGGACAAGGGTCATCAATGGGGTGCCGGCGGGCTGGGGGCGCTGATTCCCGATGGGCTGGCCCAGGGGCTGCTCGGTTATGCCTACACCTGTCCCGACATGATCGGCGGAGGAGAGATCGGGAGCTTGACTTCGGCACAGATAGATCCGGAATTATTCGTCCGTTATGCCCAGTGCTCGGCGCTGTTTCCGATGATGCAGTTCTCGGCGGCGCCGTGGCGGGTGCTGGATGAGACGCATTTAGGCTATTGCATCGAAGCAGCCGGGCTGCATGCCCGGTTCGGTCCGGAGATTCTGGAGCTGGCCCGGCACGCATCGCAGACGGGCGAGCCGATAATGCGGCATATGGCTTATGAATTCCCCGAAGAAGGGCTGGAGACCATCAAGGACCAGTTCATGCTGGGGAGCTCCACACTGGTCGCTCCTGTAGTAGAGAAGGGCTGCCGTGAACGCCAGGTTGTCCTCCCGCAGGGGACATGGGCCGGAGATGACGGCAGTGTTGTGGAGGGGCCGGCCGTTCTGAACATTGAAGTGCCGCTCGGCAGACTGCCGTATTACCGGAAGCGTTGATGCGCGGCCCAGGTACGTTATAATTCACAAGAGCGTCTATATAAATAGACATTTACCGCAACCGGTCGTCCTATCAGGGCGGCCGTTTTTAACGTGGCGGCACTTTCTGCGGAATCCATGAATTTTTATATGCAAAAATTTGAATGGACTGCCGATAAATATGAATGAAAGACATCAGCACCCTGGGAGGGCACATTATGTTCATTCGTCACTGGAAAGTCTCCACCAAAATGGTATGCCTGCTGGTCCTGTCGGTTCTCTTTATGGCCGCAATCGGCGTATCAAGTTATATCTCACTGCAGGGTGTAACCGCCAAGTCCAAAAAAATGTATGAGGAAGAGATGCTGGCCTCGGGGTTCATACAACAAATCCTGTTTAACAATGCGCAAATCGATGCCTATAATCTGGAGCGGCTGATAGATTCAGCCCCTGCCAATAACGACCTGCTGCTTCAGCAAATCGCTGACCGTGTCACAGAGAACATAGCCGCGCAGAAGGAATTCGAAGCCATTCCCAAGACGGCGGGCGTTCAGGAGCAGTATTCACGCTTTAAATCGCTGATCACGCAGAACAATGAAGTGAAGAAGAGCTTCGATACTTACCTTGCCGCCGGAAACCGGGAGGATGCGTACCGGGTATATACCGATCAGCTGAAGCCGATCCGTCAGGAAATGATCGGGGCTATCGAAGCCATGGTTGACGAACAGCAGGCGAATGCCAAGACGTTCTATGAAGACAGCCAGGCAAGTGCAGACCGCTCGAATGTTCTCACGTTAGCGATAACGGTGCTGGCTGTGGTGCTGTGCGGACTGATCGGGCTCATTATTGCCCGCACGATTACCGGTCCGATCGGCATTTTGCAGGATGTCATGGCCCGGGTCCGCAAGCATGATCTAACGGCCGAAGCTAATTATCACTCCCGCGACGAGCTCGGTCAGCTTAGCGACTCCGTTAATGAGACCGTCAGGAATTTACGGAGCATGATCGATCATATTGTGGATGCCTCGGGCAATGTGGCCGCGTCCAGCCAGCAGATTTCTGCCAACTCGGACGATGTCTCCGCCGGAGGCATGAAGCAGGCGGAGGATACCCAGGTCATCGCTGAGCTGTTCAAGGAGCTGTCCATCGCTGTCAATGACGTGGCGCTCCGGGCGGAAGAAGCGGCTGAAATATCCGCGAACACGGTAGCGACAGCACTGGAGGGCGGGACGGTTATTCAAGCTTCCCTGCAAAGCATGGATGACGTAAATGAACAGATCAAGCTGCTGGAGGAAGATTCGGAGAAGATCGGCGAAATTATTGCAGTAATCGACGAAATCTCGGCGCAGACCAATCTGCTGGCACTTAATGCGGCAATTGAAGCCGCGCGTGCGGGCGAGCAGGGCCGGGGCTTTGCCGTAGTGGCGGCTGAAGTCCGCAGGCTTGCGGAGCGGAGTGTCGGCTCTACCAAGCAAATTGCCGCGCTCATCCGCCAAATCCAGGAGAATACACGGATTAGCGTAAGGACTGTCTCCGAAGGGGTGAGCCATTCCAGACAAACGAAGGACTCCTTCGAACGGATTATGCAGCAGGTGAATGATACTTCCGAGAAAATAACGATGATTGCGGCCGCCTGCGAAGAGCAAGCCGCGCAGACCGCGATGGTCACACAGTCCATCGAATCGATTGCCGCCATCAGCGAAGAGACCGCCGCCGCCACCCAGGAGACGGCAGCTACCTCCCAGTCCCTGGCCCAGCTGGCCGAAGAGCTGAATCAGACTGTCAGTACATTTAAAGTGTAGCAGCATATAGCATTATTGCCGTAGAGCGGGAGCTCTACGGTTTTTTTTGCCGGGAGCAGGGTTTCGGGTTCAAAAGCTGCTGCTGGATGCTTGATATAACAGGAAGTCCCTGTTAAAGTTTCAGTATAACCACATGAAAGCCGGGTGAAGAGATTCGGCACGGCAGAAGTTTGATATTCAGGAGCTTTGCTGTGACTGGAGAGCGCTAACATTCAATGGAAGGCGAAATAAATAAGTATGTACCTATGCTTATTTGTTGTGCTCAAAATTGATGTTTGCTCTCCGGATAGCTTCACTGTGTAGACCGTAGAGCGACTGCTCTGCGGTCTTTTTGGTATTTCAAAAAGTATATTGGGAGGAATGAAGAATGTTGGACAATTGGTTTCAACTTTTGCAGCAGCCCGGGAGGTTCAAACGCTCGGAGAAGATGTTTTGGCAGGACCCGTATATTGCAGGACATTTGCTGGAGGCGCATCTGAATCCGGAGACGGAGGCAGCCAGCCGGAAGCCGGATTTTCTTGACCGTTCGGCGGACTTTATAACAGGGGCGGTTATGAAAGACGGTGATACACGAATTATGGATTACGGCTGCGGTCCGGGGCTGTATTGCGAGCGGCTGGCGCAAGCCGGCTTTAGGGTCACCGGGATTGATTTCTCGGAGAATTCCATCCGGCATGCCAGAGAGAGTGCGCGGAACAAGCAACTGGACATCGATTACCGCTACGGCAATTACCTGGAGCTGAACGATGCGGGACAATATGATTTGGTAATCCTGATCTACTGTGATTACGGGGCGCTGGGGCCGGAAGACCGGAAGCAGCTGCTGCTGAATATCCGGAGAAGCTTGAAGAAAGGGGGAAGGCTGCTGCTGGATGTGTTCACAGAGCACCGGTTCGCCGGCCTCACGGAGGGCAGCCGCTGGTCGCTGCATCCGCATGGCGGCTTCTGGTGTCCGGATGCCCATCTGGAGCTGTCCCAAAGCCTGAAATATGACGGGTATCTCTCACTGAACCACACGGTCATCGTGACCGGCCAGCACACGGATGCCTACTACATCTGGGATCAAGCTTTTTCGAGGGAGATGATTGTGCAAGAGCTGGCGGCTGCGGGGTTTACTCTGCATTCTCTCTATAATGATGTTGCCGGCGGGACTTATCTTGCGGGGAATGACACAATGGCATTATTGCTGGAGTCGAAATAGGGCAGGCGTTCTAATCTGTACATTAACCAAGCCTTATCCGGGTGGATAAGGCTTGGTCTGTTGCAATGAAGGGGACGCAGGCTACAGATCCTTGCGGCTGAACGCCCGGCAGCCGAGCAGGAGCATGATTGCTGCATATCCTACAGTATATAGGAGGAAGGCATTGGAGGGGACATTCGATATGGAGAAAGGACCCATATCCGATATCGCCAGCCCGGCCCAGTCTGCTCCTCCTACCAGCTCGTACAGACTCCTGCGGTAGACGGAGTCGGTGGGCAGCAGCAGCCCGGTTACCAGAGCAAATTTCTCCACCGCAGGGTTGACTCCGCCATAAACGGAAATTCCTTCGACCAGTCCGCTGAAGAGGGCGAACCCGTAGAGCAGGGCGGAGCAGATTCCGTTCCCCAGCATCGGCAAATATACGGAGCCGAGCATGGTGAGCGTGAGCAGCAGCAGCGGCATCCAGATGAACAAGACAAGGCCCCGCAGCAGATCTCCGATCAGGATGGGAAGGCCGGCGAAGCTATGGATGGCCCACACAAGGGACAGGAACAGCGCCGCGCAATACACGGTGATCCAGACGGCATGACCCAGCCATTTGGCGAGGTACAGCCTCCAGCGGGGAATGGAACGGGCGGCGACGGCCAGCAGCAGGCCGCTCTCCTGCTCGCCGGTAACGGTGCCCATAGCGGAGAAGAAGACGAAGAAGGCCGTCAGCAGCTGGGCGAAGAACAGCCCGAGCACCATGAGCACCATGCCGTTCAGCATCCGTTCGGCGGGAGAAGCTTGGCTTAGGCCGGTAACACCGGCCAGCTCCCGGACGCCGAGCGCGAACAGAATCATGAAGAGCACGGTGAGAATCAAAGTAACCAGAAATACCCGTTTGCGGGTCAGCTCCTTAAAGGTGGCCGAGATGTACATGGTCACTGGCGGACACCTCCCTGGCGGGATTCCGCCATCCGGATGAACCACGCCTCCAGGCTGTACGGCTCAGGGCCGGATTCATAGAGCGTCAGGCCGCTGCGGATGAACAGGGAACAGAGGTAGCCGGCCTGTTCCCGGTCCGTGACGCGGGCGGCGATGAGCGCATTGCCCTGGTTATCCGATTCGGCCAGGTTCAGCAGGGAAGCGAGCGTTCCGGGGAGAGCCCCGGTGAGCTCCGTCCAAGTCTCCGGCAGCCAGCCGCCCAGCCGGAAGCGCCAATTGATGCCGCTGCCCCCGTCTGTGCTCCCGAGCAGCTGCTGCAGCGGACCAGCCGCCACCAGCTCGCCGCCGTACAGGAAGGCGGCTTCATCGCACAGCTCTTCCACATCCTCGAGCAGATGGGTATTGAGGAACACCGTGACGCCCTTGCTCCGCAGCCGCTTCAGCAGGCTGCGGATCTCATAGCGGCCGATTGGGTCAAGTGCCGAGGCGGGTTCGTCCAGGATGACGAGCTCGGGCTCCAGCAGCAGCGCCGCCGCAAGCCCGAGCCGCTGCTGCATGCCCTTGGAGAAGCCGCCGACCCGGCGGTCTGCGGCTTCGGCCAGGCCGACGAGCTCCAGGGTGTCGCGGACCCGGGCCCGGAAGGCTGGCGTCCGCGTCTCCTGCGGCCGCAGCCCGCCGAGCTGGCCGTGGAAGCGGAGCACCTCCACCGGAGTCAGCCAGTCCTGAAAGCGGAACAGCTCGGGTAAATACCCGAGCCTCTGCCGTGCTTCCGGCCGGCCCAGCGGCTGCCCCAGAACGGTGGCCCGCCCCGAGTCGGGGCGGTGGAGGCCGGCCAGCATTTTAACGAAGGTGCTCTTGCCGGCACCGTTCGGACCCAGCAGGCCGAAGATGCTGCCCTCCGGCACCTGGAGGGTGATGCCGCGGCAGCCGCCGCGGCCATTATAGGTCTTGGTCAATTCCGCCGTCTCGATCATCATTGCCGGATCAGCACCTCCGCAGCCTGCCGGAAATCGGACTCCGCAGGGAAGTCCTGCGTGCTGCCGCTAAGGAGGCTCATCCGCTCTCCGTCGAGCCAGAGCAGGAAGCGCTCCGTGCCGCCCTCGGCCATAACTGCATCATGACCGTTCAGCTTAATGACGGTGGTCGTGCCGTCAACTGCCGGAACCGGCAGGGTATTCTGCCAGTCACCGATGGCGGCCAGCTTGGTCCGCAGGCTGTCCGGCAGTACAGGCAGGCCGAGCACCGCATCGCGGACGGCTTCCGGATCAATGCCATTCCCCACCGTCAGCTCCGGCTTGCCGAATTGCAGCAGCCGGACGGGGTGGCCAGACAAGGTACCCGCCGAGACGACGCCGTCAGGGATCGCAAGCGTGATTGGCTGCCCGTCAGCTTCGGCTGGAAGGTTGGTATCGCTGCCGAAGCGGGTCAGCAGCCGGTTGACGGCTTTCACGTTCAAGTTGAAGGTCAGCTTGGAGGCCGGCTGAAAGGCGGGAGCGGTAGGGTGCTCCAGCCGGAGCAGCGTGCCGCCCATCCGCGCCTGCGCCTCGTCCCAATTCAGATCCAGCGTTTCGCCGCCGCCGGAGAAGGACAGGCTGCCGTATTGGGCCAGATTGAAGCTGCGGTCTCCTTCAGGCGAGCCGTTCTCCAGCAGCGCAGCAATTGCAGTCATATCGTCCGCTGTAATTCCGACACCGACCATTTGCTGGATGCGGAAGGTATGCTGCATGGAGGCCAATACCCGGTTCCCCAGCGGAGTGGTGAACAATCCTACGGCAATAGCCACAGCAGCAACGCCTGTCGTCACTCTCCGCAGCCGGCGTCTGGCCGGCCGTTCGGTCCGCCAGGTCCGGCCCGCGGTCTCTGCATGGGCCAGTTCTGTGCTTCCGGCCGAACGGGCGAACCCCGGCCCATGCGCACTTTCCAAGCTATCGTTGTGTTTCATCTGATGTACACCGTCCTTGTCATAATGGTTGTGATTATCCTTTAATGCTTCAGGCTTCATATGATCCGTAGAATCCGTTCCGGCATTCTGCTGCCAGAACGCCGGAACCGGCTCCCGGGCTGCGCGGCTCTCGAACCGCTTCAACGCCCGCTCTGCATCAAAAACCGGCTCCCCGCCGGTCTGTTTCGTTTCGTCCGCCATCGCGCTCTTCCTCCTGTCCATATTTCTTCTTCAGCCGTGCCTCCGCCCGGGCCAGCAAGGTGCCGACAATCTTCGGGTTGACCTCCAGCCGGAGGGCAATTTCTTCGTAGCTGTAGCCTTCCTCCCGTAGAAGGAGGGCGGTCCGGTCACGGTCCGAGAGCTTGTGCAGCACCCGGCGGATCACATCTTTTTCCCATTCACGGATAACTTCCGTCTCTCCCGAAGGGACCGAGCCCTCCGACCAAACGGCGAGACGGGCGGTTTCCTTATCGAGTAATGTCTTCGTTGACGAGCGCTGGCGCAGATAGTCGTAGCCGATCCGGGTCAGTACCCGGTGCAGCCAGGCGCCGACGGCCTCCAGCCGCTCCGGCGGATTCCGGTAGAGCCGCAGGAATACCTCCTGGGCCAGATCCTCCGCCGCCGCGTAATCGCCGGTCAATGCATAGAGCTTCCGCGCCACCTCGGGGTAATGCTCCCGGAACAGGCGCTGGAAGAGCTCGGGTACCTGTGTTCCTTCCTCCATGTTGCCGCCGTCCCCCTTTCACTTAGTAAGACGTATGCCGGACTAGTTTTATAGCAGGTGCGAATGATGGAAAAAAATCGCTGGAATGCATACAGAATTCGCTGGCTTTATTATTTCCTCTAACATATCAGGGAAACCTGTCCTATACGAGGCCATTGTGCCAATGAATGAAGTCAGCGGGTTTAACTTAGGGGAGGCGTGGCGGTATCCTGGGGATAACGGATTTTGCTGCGATTGTGCTATACTTCGGTGTAGGCTTCAAATTAATTAGCCTGTGAACTATTAATAGAATTAACAATATTATCCTGATTGTAAGGAGGGCGCCAATGCAGCCGCTACAACCCCAAGACATTCAAACCCGGATCGACCGCCTCGCCGGTCAGGAACTGTACATACACCTCGAACTAACCTCAGGTGCGTATGCCAGCCACCTGGATGCTACCCGGCACCCGGCGTCAGCGTTTATTACCAATGCGGTTATCCGCTATTCCCAAGGCTCCATTTCCGGAGCGGGTCCCTACCGGATCGGACTGAAGACCGTGCAGGGCTGGGTGTATGCCGAAGGCCTGACCCATGTAGATGAAACGGAGCAGGAACGTATAATCCTGGCCGGACACGACAGTCTGGGCAAGCTGATAGTGGCCCTGCAGCTCGGACGGGAACCTTTCTAATGAGAGAAGAGGAACAAACAACCATGAACAGCAAACCGACTGAACGCCAGCGTATACTGGCAGTGTTTCCCCATCCCGACGATGAATCCTTTGTAGCAGCAGGGACGCTGGCGATGTACATCGCAGGCGGTATGGAAGTGACCTACGCCTGTCTGACGCTTGGGGAGATGGGCCGGAATATGGGGATTCCGCCGTTTGCCAACCGGGTGACCCTGCCGGCCATCCGTAAGGAGGAACTGGCGGCATCCTGCCGCGCCATTGGTATCCGGGACCTCAGAATGCTTGGCTTCCACGATAAAATGGTCGAATTCGAGGACCCGCAGGTGCTGGAAGCACGGATTACCGGACTGCTGGAGGAGCTGAAGCCGCAGATGGTCATCACCTTCTATCCGGGGTACAGCGTGCATCCCGATCATGATGCCACCGGAGCCGCCGTGATCCGGGCGGTCGCCCAGCTTCCGGCAGCGGAACGGCCGGTTGTCTACTGCAGCGCGTTCGCCGTGAACTGCGAGCAGGTAATCGGCCAGCCGGATGTGACCATGGATGTCACTGCGTTTCTTGAAGAGAAGATGGCGTCGATCCGCGCCCACGCCACGCAATTTCAGGCGGCGGAGCTGGTCGGAAACCGCGAGCTGACGGCTGAGGAAATCCGCCTCCGCTACGGCACGGAGCGTTTCTGGACGTACCGGTTCGGCGATGCAGAGTGACAGAGTAAACTTAGTGACCTGGGGTATCAAATACAAGGGAACAAGGGATTACTGAGGGTAGGGTCTTGATTGTGACAAAAAAAACAGTGGCAGTCCTACATTTTCCGTAATGTAAGTCTGCCGCTGCTGTTGTGTCTGGGGGGGGACGCTTTGTGAAGGTTCGTTATCCGACGGGAACCGGTTGTTCGATGACTGGAAAAAAGGTGCGCGGGTGTTTATGGTTATCCTTTGTCCTCCATACGGTTAAGCTATATCGCTCACCATTTAAATCAAATTTTAAATATACATCCGTATCGTTTACATCTTCCAAAAATGCCACTGTCCCCATGGCCAATAAACCTTCGGTGCTTAATCCGACAAAGAAGCCGCCTTTAGGCGTTTTAAGCAAATCTAATTCCCCTGAACCATCCTTCTTGGTATAAATGTATTTAATGGTGATGATTTCTGCGAGATTGCTTACTTCTGAACGGACCACTTCAACATGCTTTAAGAAAGCGATGCTGTCTTCAAAGGTAGTCACTTCAAACGGACCGTCATTAATATAATAGTGATACCAGAAATGATGCCCTGATAACACCCGGTCCCGCCCGCTAGTTCCACCTTCTTCTCCAATGAAGACATGCTCAAAAAGAGAGGTGCTGTTGCCTTCATACTGAGCGAACCATAAGTCCGTTAGTTTATCTATCCATTCCTCATCGGAAGCGGAGCCGGATATATATCCTTTACTTGCAGCGAATTCTCTGGCAATTTCCATTGGGGCTGTTGTTATGGCGAATTTCAGGAAATTCTGAATTTCGTCCCATTCTTTTTGGGGTGTAGGATCATTCTGATTCCTGCGCCAGTTGTAATTATCGTGGAGAGTTTTAAAGAGATCATAGGAGATTAGCTTGTGTTCAGGAATAACTACTTTTTTAATAACGTTTACTTGCTGATCGGCACGGGGCTCCGGATTTCCGGTTGGAAAAGGATTCATATCGACGACAACATATCCTTCTTCCGGAATTGCTTCATGCTCGCTCAGATCTTTGATCAGAGGCATCAGCCCGTTTTGTTTCATATCTGCATGCCAGATTTCACTAATATGATCGGCCATAAAGTCATCTCCTGTGTTTAGGTTTAATCTTACTCACGGATATAATGTTCTGCTGGTTGTTATGCTATTCACGAAGTGGACAGTTTTGAAAAAGAATAGGTGATATTTAATGGAGGAAAATCAAGCACTACATGGTTCTGTCCAGGCGGACAATTACAAGGTCTTTGCCTGGCTGAGCCGTTATCTGAACGATGCCCCGGACCTCATTAAGCCGGAGGAAATCGCGGAGATTACGCAATACGGCGTGGCTGAGGAATATGCCTTTGCCGTTATTCTGGCGGGAGCCTTCGGGCTGGATATTGCCGATGATCCGGCCGACAAGGCGCTGTTTAACCGTTACTTCAGCCAGATGATTCATAAGCTCGATGTGGAGGTGTACTACAACAATCCATATTACAGGAATATCCGGATTCCGCCGGTAGCTGTGGGCAGCAGTGAACTGAAATATGAAGCCTACCAGCCGTATGAAGGGTTTGTGTGCAACGATATTCTCCGTACGGCTGAGGGCAGGCAGCTTCCGCAGATCGGTTTTTTTGCAGAGGAATTCCGGTTCCCGGCGATTCTGGAGAACGGTCGAATCTGGATGACCATAACCCCCAATGAAATCGCGACGATGCATGAAGCGGTGGAGCAGGCGCATGGCCATGTGCTTGCCTTTGGACTGGGCCTTGGCTATTACGCTTATATGGCGTCCGAGCAGGAGCGGGTGGAGAGCGTAACCGTGGTGGAGATCAACCCCCATGTCATTCAGTTATTCAACGAACATGTGCTGCCCCAATTCGGGAATGCCCATAAGATTAAGGTGGTTCAGGCGGATGCTTTTGCGTTCGCGGAGGCGGAGCTGCCCAAAGGACAGTATGATTATGTCTTTACCGATCTGTGGCATGACGTATCCGACGGGATTGACCTGTATTTGCGGATGAAGACCTATGAACCGCTGAGTCCGGGCGCAGAGTTTGTGTACTGGATTGAGCAGTCGATGCTGTGTTATCTCTGATTGAACCGGTGTAAGCGGGCCGGACGGATGGGCCGTCCGGTCCGGCGGCAACGCTCGTCGCGGGCATCGTTGCGTAGATTTCCTGCTGTTTTGCTCGATTGCTCCCAGTTCGTTTGATACTACAGAGCGTGCCTATCACGGTGGGTGACGGTTGCGCAAGAAGGTGGAGTAGGCCGGAAAATTATATTAGCAATTTATATAAGTTACTGATATAATTGGCTCATGACTATAGAAAACTTTCCCAATCACGAATTAGATGTTGCTGAACTGGCTATGGCCCTTGAACAAATGACGAGATTTATGATCCGGCTGCCGTCTGTGGACAAAATGAGCTTCACCTCGTTGTCGGTGCTGCATACGCTGACTCTTAAAAGTCCGCTGCGGCTCACGGAGCTTGCGGCTACGGAGCAGGTGACGCAGTCGGCGATCACACAGCTAGTGACCCGGCTCGAACGGGACGGGCTGGCGGAGCGCCGGGCCGACCCTAAGGATGGCCGGGTGGTGCAGGTGCACATTACCCCGGAGGGAGCCAAGGTCATTGAGTCCCGGCGGGATGAGCGTATTGCCGGGCTCGGCAGGTATGTGGACGGACTGAGCCTGGAACAGCAGCAGAGCATCGCCGCCGCTATTCCCGCCCTGCAGCGGCTGGCCGAGCTGGGCAACGGGAAGCAGCCGTAGGCTGTTCTCGCACCAAAGGAGGAGAGACCATGAATGCAGCGCGGAAATTCCCGCTGGAGCCAAGCCCGATTCACGTGCCCCAGTCCATTCTGGATAATCTGAAGTCACGGTTAATGAATACCCGCTGGCCGCTGGATGCCGGCAATGAAGACGGATATTACGGTGTCCGCCGCAGCTATGTGGAGGAGCTTGTCCATTACTGGATTCATGAATTCGGCTGGCGCAAAGAGGAACAGGCGATGAATGCGTATGAGCATTATCAGGTGCAGGTGGACGGGGTGTCCGTGCATTTCATGCGCAAGCCGGGCGTCGGGCCGAATCCGGTGCCATTGATCCTGTCCCACGGCTGGCCGTGGACATTCTGGCACTGGTCCAAAGTGATCGATGCGCTGGCGGACCCAGGGGCTTATGGGGGCAATCCGGCGGAGGCTTTCGAGGTCATAGTGCCTTGTCTGCCGGGATTTGGCTTCTCGGCCCCACTGCCGGATCAACCGGACATGAATTTCTGGAAGATTGCCGATCTGTGGCATACCCTGATGACGGACATTCTCGGTTACGATAAATACGCGGCAGGCGGGTGTGATGTCGGCGCACTGGTGAGCGGTCAGCTCGGCCATAAATACGGCTCAGAGCTGTACGGCATCCATATCGGCTCCGCGCAGAAGCTCAGCTTCTTCAATGGCGAACGGGCCTGGGATTTCTCCGGCGGCCGCCCGCTGCCGGAGCAGCTGCCCCCGCATATCCGTGAAGGAATATTACGGCTGGACCGCCGGTTCGCCTCGCATCTGGCGATCCATGTCCTGGACCCCGGCACCCTTGCCTTCGGGCTAAGCGATTCGCC
Organism: Paenibacillus tepidiphilus; assembly: GCF_008635795.1. Taxonomy (GTDB): domain Bacteria; phylum Bacillota; class Bacilli; order Paenibacillales; family Paenibacillaceae; genus Paenibacillus_AQ; species Paenibacillus_AQ tepidiphilus. The sequence goes on from NZ_VWRQ01000017.1 coordinate 50,563, forward strand.
GGCCGGCATGCTCGCCTGGATGCTGGAACGGTGGGAGCGGTGGAGCGATAACCATGGCAATCTGGAGACTGTCTTCAGCAAAGACGACCTCCTGACTCATGCAACCATCTACTGGGTAAATAATTCAATCGAGACTTCAACGCGCCTTTACTCGAACAATAACCGCTATCCCTGGACGCCGGCCCACGACCGCTGGCCGGTCATCGAGGCGAAGACCGGAATAACCTTTGTCGGCTACGAGAATCCGCCGGGGGTGGCCACGGAGCAGCGCGTGCAGAACTTTCTGGACAGCGACCGCGCCGCCTGGTACAACCACGTCAACATTACCGCCCATGAGCGGGGCGGACACTTCATTCCGTGGGAGGTCCCGGAGGCATGGGTGGCGGATTTGCGGCGGACTTTTTTTCAGAGCTAACCCAGATTCGATCCACCGCATTGCCATGCCGGAAATCGGCTGCGGGCTGGATAAGCTGAAGTGGGACAAGGTGCGGGAGATTATCCTGCAGGAGTTCCAAGAGACTCCTGTGGAGATCGTTGTTTGCCGGCTATGACGGAGCGACCGGAGCTCTCGAAGTAACCGGAGCAGGAACTCTTCCCTAATTACAATGCTATATTCTGGACATAAAAAGCTTCCTGCCTCACCGAAACGGTGAACAGGAAGCTTTTTGATTGCAGGCCGGGCTTTCTCCGCCCACCTTAATAGAATGACCGGTTCTGGCGCATCCGCCGGGAGGCGGTGTGCAGAACCTCCCGCAGCTTGGCATAGTCCTGCGCCTCCAGCGCTTCGAGAATGCTGCCGTTCAGCAGCGTTGCGCTGAAATGCGGCTCCAGCGGGGTCATGCGGTAATTCATGACGGCGATCAGGACGATTTTGCTCTGCAGCGTCTCCAGCATCTGCAGCAGGCTGCGGTTGCGCACCGAGGAGAGCAGGCAGCGGTCGAAATCGAGCGCCTTGTGGATATAGGCCACATAGTCCCCGGCGTCGGTCGCTTCCTGCTGCTGACGGAAATGTTCGCGGAGCTGCTCCAGCTCCTTGAAGCCCTCGCGCTCCATCACCGAGACGGCATACAGCGTCATCGCCAGTGTGGTCTCGGCGACCTCGGCTGCCTCATGGTAAGAGACCTCCTTGACCAGAACGCCCCGCTTCTGCAGCGATTGCACAATGCCCTCCGATTCCAGGCGGGAGATGGCGATCCGCACAGGCGTCCGGCTGACGCCGAGCTGCAGGGCAATTTCATTCTCCGACAGCATCGTTCCCGGCAGAATCTCACCTTGAATGATTTGATTTCTTAGATAGGCATAGGCCGTGTCGATCAGCCTTCCGGATTCCTTCATAACGCTTCTCAGCCTTTCCTATGAGTCATGACGCTAGTATAGAACGAAAGAGAAGAGAGCGTAAAGTTAAGTTTGTGTAAAAGAATGTCATCGGAAGATCAACGCCCCTTTACAGAAATACCCGAAACCGCTAATACGGAGTTTACAAAAAATATGTAGTATTCTAGTTGTATTCATTATCAATTTGAAGTATCTACAACTACTTGGAGGTATCGATCGTGAAAAAAACGCTTAGCCTGCTCCTGCTCCTCTTCACCGCCGTAACCGTACTGTCCGCATGCGGGACGAACAAGGCGGGAGCCATGGACAAATTCGTCATTGCCTATCTGCCCAGCGAGTCGAACGACAGCGCCGCAAAGCTGAACAAGGACTTTGAGGATTCGCTGTCGGAGGCAATCGGCCTGCCGGTGGAATCCTATAAAGCAACCAGCTACAATGCCGCCATTGAAGCGATCAAGAACGGCAAAGCCGATATGGCGACCTTCGGTCCCTTCTCTTATATCGTTGCCGTGGACCGGGCCAAGGTAGAGCCGATTGTCGGCATCAGCCTGCCGTCGATGGCGAATGCACCGGCATCTGTAATCATTGTTCCGAAAGACTCCGAGATTCAGAGCATTGCCGAGCTGAAGGGCAAAACGATCGGCTTTGTCGATCCAGTATCGACCACCGGCCATCTTTTTCCGAAATCGATGATTGTTGATGAGATGGGTATTGATCCGGAAGAGCTGGAAACGAGCTTCTTCAGCAGCATTCAGTTCGCCGGCAAGCATGACACGGCTATTCTGGGGGTAGTGAAGGGTCAGTATGACGCAGCAGGAGTATCCGGGATGTATCCGGCCATGCTGGCTGCCAAAGGCTTGATTGAAGAGGACTCGTACCGAGTGATTGCCGAATCCGGTCCTCTGAATGCGACACCGATGGGTATCCGTTCCACGGTTCCGGAAGAGACCAAAACGAAGGTGAAGGACTTCCTGCTGAGCTACGACAATCCGGAGTATTTCGAGAATCTGTTCGGCATGGCCGACGCCAAGTTCGTGGAAGTGAGCGACAGCGATTTTGACAATATCCGCGATGTAGCCAAGAAGCTGAACCTCAGCACGGAGGAACTGCTTAAATAACGAACACGGAAGGGAGGCCGGAAGCATGAGCCAAGTCGTAACACCTCACATTCAGCAGCGGCAAAAAAAAGCCAAACACATGGTGTCACTCGCCTTGCTGGCGGGGGCGCTGGCCTTCTCCATCTGGTATGTGAAGTTTGATCTGATCGAATTTATCAGCGGCATTCCGCTGTTCCTGAACTTTCTCTTTACGGATTTCCTGCCGCCGAATTTTGCGAATATGGACAGTTACCTCCGCCCGGTGCTCGATACACTGATCTTTGCGGTGGTCGGCACGTTCATCTCTTCCGCGCTGGGGCTGGTCATCGCCTTTCTGATGGCGCGGAACACTGCGCCGCATCCGGCAGTGCGGATTGTGCTGCGAGGCATCGTCTCTTTTGTTCGGAACGTTCCGTTCCTGGTGTGGGCCTCGCTGCTGGTCGTCATCTTCGGAGTGGGCGCCATGCCTGGCCTGTTCTCCCTGCTGGTGTTCGGCACCTGCTTTCTGGCCCGGGTCTATGCCGAGTCGATTGAAGAGCTGGACAAGGAGGCGACGGAAGCGCTGGAAGCCAGCGGCGCAACGTACGGACAGATTATCAAGCATGCGATTATCCCGCAGTTTATGCCCGGTTACTTCTCCTGGACGCTGTTCATGTTCGAGATTAACATCCGCGCTTCGGCCATTCTCGGTCTGGTGGGGGCGGGTGGCATCGGCAGCAATCTGAAGCAATCGCTGGATCTATTCCAGTACAGCAGAGCCTCCATGATTATTGTGATCCTGATCGTGCTGATCCTGGCCGTGGAATTTCTGACTCAACGGATAAGGGAGCGGATTCTCTAATGCAGCAGCAAACCTCTTTTCAGGCGTATTCGCCGCAGCAGGCGCAACCTGGTGTTCAGAAGACCTCCGGCGGCAAAATCAGAATCGGACACCGCCGCACCCAGCGCCAGACCCGGCTGTTCTTTGCAGCTGCGGCCGTGCTGTTCCTGGTCTGCCTGAGCCTGCTCGATTTGAGCTGGGAGCAGTTCCGCAGCGGGATTGCCGGACTTCCGGACATTATGTCCAAAGTAATGACAATTTCCTTCCACGCGTTTCCGGCGCTGCTGGACGGAATGGTCACCTCGCTCATTATTGCTTTTCTGACGGTGGTCATCAGCGTGGTGATTTCCATCCTGCTTGCCTTTCTGATCGCGGAAAATATTACGCCGTTCAAATGGGCCGGACGCGCACTGCGCGTAGTCCTGCTGGTCATCCGTACCGTGCCGACGACCATTTGGGTGCTGCTGGCGGTGGCCAGTATGGGCTTCGGCTCCATGGCCGGGGTGCTCGGACTAATCTTTCCGACATCGTCTTACCTCATCAAGTCGTTCGCGGCCCAGATTGAAGAATCCGGCGATGACAACATTGAAGCTATGCGGGCCGTTGGCGCTTCCTGGCTGCAGATTGTGTTCAAGGGGCTGCTGCCGAACCTGCTGCTGTCGTTCCTGGCGATCATTTCCTTCCGCTTCGAAATGGAAGTGGCCGAGACGGTGATGCTGGGGATGGTAGGGGCCGGCGGGATCGGTGTGCTGCTTCAGGACTACATTTCCTATTATGAGTTCGCCGATCTGGCGATGGGAATTATCATTGTATTTGTGACGATCTTTGCCGTTGAACTGATATCAAACCGCGTCCGCAGCCGTTTGGCCAGACGTTAATCGCAGGAGGGATAGTATGACTACAATTTTGCAGGTGGAAGGTCTGGTCAAAAGTTATGCAGGCGGCACACTGGCGCTCAAAGGCATTGATCTGACCGTTGAAGCAGGCGAATTCATCGCCGTCATCGGCCCCAGCGGAGCGGGCAAATCGACGCTGCTGCGCTGCATCAACCGGCTGATTGAGCCGACAGAGGGAACGGTCGCTTTTCTCGGCGAGGCCATGAACAGCAAAAGCAAGAGCAGCCTGCGCCGCTGGCGGTCGCAGATCGGGATGATCTTTCAGCATTACAACCTGGTGAACCGCTCCAGTGTACTGGAGAATGTGCTGCATGGACGGCTCGGGTACATGTCCCCGTTGGCCGGAGTATTCAGCCGCTACAGTGAGGAGGATAAGCAGGCTGCCATTGCGCTGCTGCACAAGGTGGGCCTGGAGAATGAAGTATTCAAGCGTGCGGATGAGCTGTCCGGCGGCCAGAAGCAGCGGGTTGGCATCGGCCGGGCGATTATGCAGCAGCCGCAGCTGATCCTGGCCGATGAGCCGATTGCCTCGCTGGACCCGAAATCGTCGGCGGTGGTGATGGATACGATCTACGAGAACTGCCGGGAGCGGGGCATCGCCTGCCTGGTCAACCTGCATCAGGTGGAAGTGGCGAAGAAATATGCCACCCGGATCGTGGGCATTAAGGGCGGAGCCAAAGTTTTTGACGGATCTCCGGAAGAACTGACTGAAGAAATGATCTATAATATTTACCAGGGCAAAGAACATGAGATGCATGCACAGGCGGCGGGAGAGTAGCAGGTCAACCGGCCGCTTAAACGGCCAATGAAGCAACATCAATCCAATAACAAAGGCGGGCGGAATACATGACTACAACAACGAACGGCAGTATTGAACGGTTGCTTAAGCTGGAAGGTGCCTATAATGTGAGAGACATCGGGGGATACCCGGCGGAAGGCGGGGCAACGGTACAGCGCGGCCGCTTCTTCCGTGCCGATGGCCTGCACAGGCTGACCGGACGCGACCAGGAGCTTTTGCTGGACAAGGGTCTGCGCACGGTGATTGATCTGCGCCATGATGATGAATGTCTGGCGAAACGCAATGTATTCGCGGATTCAACCGCACTGGCCTACTACAATGTCAGTCTGATCAATCCGGCAACGACGATCGAAGCGGACATCCGCTGCCTGGGCGACATGTATGTGAATATGCTGGATGAATGCGGTCCGCAGCTCGGCCGGGTGTTTACGCTGATCGCTGAAGCCGGAGACGGCAGCGTACTGTTCCACTGCGCAGCCGGGAAGGACCGCACCGGTGTGGTCGCCTCGCTGCTGCTGGACCTGGCGGGCGTGCCGAAGGAGCTGATCGTGCAGGACTATGCCGAGACGGAGATCAATCTGGCCCCGCTGATGGCAGAGTTCCTGGCCGAGATGCCGGAAGAGATGCGCAGTGCCGGCTATGATGCGTTCATGGGCAGCGCTCCGGAGAATATGGAGATGCTGCTGGAACATTTGCATGCCCGGTACGGCGGCGCGGAAGCGTATCTGTCCTCTATCGGTCTGAGTGAAGCGCAGCTGGCAGAGCTGAAACGGAGATTGCTGGAAGCCTAATGCTGACATAGTATGATTGAGCACGATTAACCCGCGCGTGGCGCGGGTTTTTGGCGTGCCCGGATATATTATTCTCTGGAAGTGGGGGATCAGATGTAGTGGAGGATATACCGGAATCCGCCGCGAATATAGTGTGTCAGTTGAACGAAATTCCGCTTCTATAAATAAGGGGGCAATATTCATGCGATGGACAATCTGGCCTTTACGGCTATGTTTGATAGTTTTGGCTGGAGTCTTAGTATCGGGCTGTGCCATGGGCGGAGATGCCTATGTAAAAGAAGTGCAGCTACAGCAACTGGATAAAGACGCGCGGCTTTATGTGGATAGAATCAGGGACAATAACGGATTGTATCTCTATACTCCGGTAGGCGAACGCCAATATTTGATCGTCAACTATTCATCCGCAGTGAATGGGGAAGGGGCTTCCTATCTGGAAGAGCTTACGGCTGAGGTCCGGGAGGAGACGCTGAATATCGAGCTGGAGGAACGGTCTTTATCCGATTATTCGGATACACGGCTGGGTGACATGCGAATCTACCGGCTGAATGGCTCCAAGGATTATTCGGCCATCCGGATTTATAAGAATGGAACAGAGACCGCCCTGGATTCGGCTGGAACCTGAAGTTGGGGCACACACTTATAAGGTATTCTCGGAGATTCCAGTGCAGGAGATTCTGGCGAGGATTCGGTAGGTGAGATTCTGGGCGGGAGAATCTGGATGTAGAAACGTTAAGGGGTATTAAAATGACCTCAGGTAAACCTCAGCCAAACTCAATCGTTCACTGCAATTAGTTTGATTTTCGCACATTATTCAGCCTGTATCACGGATTTCAGGCGTCTAATTGGATTATCGTCACTTAAATTGGTCGATATTGATGAATTTACTGTTTTTCACCTAAATTAAATGGCGAAAATCCAACTAAGCCTGTGATTATCCTCCATACAGGTATAATTAAGTGGCGATTATCCAACTACAGTCTGCGAATAGGGCAGCGTATCGTTCATCATAACTATACAGAGCTGGCTGCGGATAGCCACTAGCGGCAATGGCGGCAATAGCACAGCAAGGAAAGGGGGGCAAGCAGAAGGCTGTGGATTTACCGGGCCAGTTGAGCTACGGCCTGCACCTGCCCACCAGCGAAAGAAACAGGCTTGCCCCGCCGGCACAAGCTGCAGCCTGCACCTGCCGCACCGGCGTGGCAGGTACGGGTATGCTCCGCTGGCGCAAGCTTCGGCCCACACCTGCCGCGCGGCGAAAGAAACAGGCTTGCCGCGCCGCTGCGGAGTTACCCGCGGGCCAGCTCGGAGCGCACCATCGGAGCGACCTTGGTGCCGAGCAGCTCAATGGCACGCAAGATGTCACTGTGCGGCATGGTGCCGACATTGATATGCAGGAAGAAGCGGGTCACGCCAAGATTCTTGCGCAGCAGCAGAATCTTCTCGGCGACATATTCAGCGTCGCCGACATACAGCGCGCCGCGCAGACTGCGCGCATCGTCATAGGTGGCCCGGGTATACGGCTGATTCCAGCCGCGCTCGCGCCCGATGACGTTCATCTGCTCCATGGTCGGACGGAAGAACAGGTCGGCGGCCTGTTCGGTAGTCTCGCCGATGAAGCCGTGCGAATGTGTGGCGATCTGCAGCGTATCGGGATTATGCCCGGCGCGGGCCGCGGCTTCCTTGTACAGGTTCACGAGCGGAGCGAAGCGCTCCGGCATGCCGCCGATAATGGCGAAGGCAATCGGCAGACCCAGCATCCCGGCCCGGATTGCCGATTCGGGATTGCCGCCGCTGGCGATCCACACCGGCAGCGGGTCCTGGACCGCGCGCGGATATACGGGAAGGTTAGGAATGGCCGGGCGGTGTCCGCCGGACCAGCTGACCTTCTCCGACGCGCGGATCTTGAGCAGCAGCTCCAGCTTCTCCTCGAACAGCTCATCGTAGTCATCCAGGCTGTAGCCGAACAGCGGGAAGGACTCGATGAACGAGCCCCGTCCGGCCATAATTTCCGCCCGCCCGTTCGAGATACCGTCAATCGTTGCAAAAGACTGGTATACGCGCACCGGGTCATCTGAGGATAGCACGCTTACTGCGCTGGTCAAGCGGATATGCTTCGTCATGGCCGCTGCGGCGGCGAGCACAATGGCCGGAGCGCTGCCGGCATAGTCGGCCCGGTGATGCTCACCGATGCCGTATACATCGAGGCCGACCTGGTCGGCCAGTACAATCTCCTCCACTGCGTTGCGCAGCCGCTCGGCGTGGCTCATGATTTTTCCGGTTACCGGGTCAGGGGTCGTCTCCAGAAATGTGCTGATACCGATCTCCATTTGATGCTGTTTATTGTTAAGGGTCATTGCTAACCGCCTCCTTTGATCATGAATCCAGTATACTATACTTTTTATTGTACCTCAACTTTAGTAAGTGGGTTTATAAAGAAAAACTCCGCTCAACGGAGCCATTCTTAAATTACCCTGATTGTCGGAGAATTATGGCTGACGGCCCGTTTGTGCCGCTGGATTGTCCTTCTTGCTAGCGAAACGACTGTATAATCTGTTCCTTGAATTCCTCCACCCCGGCCGGAGTAATCTGTCCCTGGAAGGTGGATAAGCCGCCACGTTCACCAGCCGCATACCGGACCTTGTCATCCTCGCCAATATCAAACCTTCCCTGATAGACACCGCTGATCACATAAGCTTCATCCTCAATCACCGGGCCTTCATAACGGTCCAGAAAAAGAATGAACCGGTCGCTGGTCTTGGTCAGATTGATATTCAGGGATTCAAGCTCCAGGAGTTGGAGCGTCTGGCCCATGGCTGAAGCGTTCCCTTTAATGACATCCGTTACCGTAAGCTCATTTATAATAAAATTCGCCCCTGCATAAGCCACCTTAGATGAATTTTCGGTCAGCAGAGCCTCGACGATCAGCGGAGAAGCAGCCGTAAGTCCGCCCAAATCTTCAAACCGTTCCGCCAGATCAAGCTGAGAATAGTCCGTTTGTCCGGCGGAGGCTTCCGGAAGCTGCACAGCTTGCCTATTGTGGGCGCATCCGGACAGGGTGAGACACAACAACAGAAGCAGTGGAAGCAGAATACGGCATTTCATCATCGGATTCCTCCTTGTAGTTCGTACAGACACCGTGATCGGCGGATACTCTTTACTTCAGACGCAATGACCCTGCGATTAGTTTCAAGCGGTGGGACAATGCACCAATTTCGGCAACTTGGCCCTTTTGCCGTTGCTGCCGTTTGTCCGGGGACATAGTTATATTGTAATACGGACAGAAAGCGGTGATCAGATGGGAAGCGGAATCGGTAATACAGCAAGCGGATTCGCGGCACATGCCCAAGGGCTGAATACCACGGGCAGCGGCGATGCCGCGTATTCGGAGGGGTACTCGACACTGGCGAGCGGCGCGACCTCGCATGCGGAGGGGAATGCCAGCACGGCCAGCGGGAATGCCGCCCATGCCGAGGGGAATTTAACCCAGGCCAGTGCGGACACGGCGCATGCCGAAGGGACCTCGACGGTAGCCAGCGGAATTGCGGCACACTCGGAGGGCTACGCCACACAGGCAATGGGCGAAAGCTCCCATGCCGAAGGCTCGATGACCGTGGCTGCAGGCGCGGAGGCCCATGCGGAAGGCAGCGGCACCCAGGCCTGGGGAGAACGTTCCCACACGGAGGGCTTCAATACATCGACTCAGACAACCGCAGCCAATGCCCATGCCGAAGGGGAAGGCAACTCCGTCAGTGGACGGGCCGCCCATGCCGAAGGCGGGGGCGTGGACCCGCTTGGGAACATGGCGCCGAATTTTGCCGGCGGCGACAGCTCCCATGCGGAAGGCGTGGGCACCACCGCCTTGGGGTTCGCTTCCCATGCCGAAGGGGGAACCTCGGATGTGACCGGCTCGCCGGGTCCGCTGGCGCTGGGCGACTTCTCCCACGCCGAAGGACAGAACACGACGGCGAGCGGTATCTCCGCCCATGCCGAAGGCGTAGGGACTCTAGCCAGCGGCGCCTATGCCCATGCCGAAGGGGCAGATACGACGGCGGACGGCCAGGCGTCGCATGCCGAGGGATTCATGACCCAGGCGCTGGCGGCGAATTCACATGCCGCAGGCGAGAACACGACGGTACTGGCCGACCATCCGGGGGCCTACATTATGGGGCAGAACGGTTCCACCCGGTTTGCCTACTCCTGGCATCTCGCCAATGGCCTGGGCGTTGGACCGACGCTGAATGCGGCAGTCATTGAAGGGGCTACGGGCAACCTGTATCTGGACGGAACCGTCGTCTCTCCGGCGGCTGCGGATTATGCCGAGATGTTCGAGACGGCGGACGGGCGTCCGATTGAGCCGGGTTATTTCGTTACCTTTGATGACGCAGGTGAGAAGATCCGCAAGGCAACTTCCGCCGACGGCTATATTTTGGGTGTAATCAGCGCACGGCCGGCAGTTCTTGCCGATGCCAGCGACCTGCGCTGGCATAAGCTATTTGTCACAGATGAATGGGGGCAGATCCAGATGCAGGAGGTGGAGGTGCCCGAGATAAGGGATGAGCTGGGAAATGTAGTACGCGAGGCGTTCATCAAGAATGAGCCGGTGTTGAATCCTGAATGGAACGGCTCCCGGGAATACATTCCGCGGCGGGAGCGGGAGGAGTGGGTGGCCGTCGGCATTGTCGGCAAGCTGCCGGTCCGCGACGACGGGACCTGCGAGCCGGGCGGCTACTGCCGGCCGAACGATGATGGCATTGCCGTACCGGCACCTGCCGGTGAAGGCTACCGGGTCATGAGCCGTACCGGTGACCGCCGGATACGCATCTTTGTCAAATAGCGGGCTGCAGGCGGACCGATTAGGTGCCAGGAGAAGCCTTGCCCTGAGAATCGTAAAGATCGACCGCCCCGTACTTCTAGACAGAAACGGCTGTACCGTCCCGGGCAGGACGATACAGCCGTTGTCTGTGTATGCTTTAGAACTTCCCTTTCTTGCCGGCCAGCTGCACGATCATAATGACAAGGACGAGCAGGGCAATGAGCTGATCTGTACTCATCTCGGTCCGGGCCTCCATTCCTCTAGTGGACTGGCTCCTTCGGACCGGCATCTCCTCTCCCGGGGCGGATGCTGCTCTGTTCCCTATGCTTCAATCTATGACACCGTTAATGCCGTTAGTACCTAACCGGGTAAATAATTAATGAAGTTGCCAAAAATGCTGTAAAGAAATAAAAGCAGTATTGTGAAGCCGGAAGACTCTCTTATAATAGAAACATACTATTTAATTTGAATAAAAGAACAGCACACAAGAGTGGAGGTTAAAGGGGGAGCATGAACTGTCAACGGATCACAGGCGCTAACGCAAATAGGTCGATTTTGGCAAACTAATTTTGGCGGTTTTATGGATTTCAGCCATCTAATTCGATTTTCCAACTGGGCAGCTATTTGCTGCTATGAAACCAACGGCCAAATGGCTGTAATAAAGAACCAGGGACACAGTACCGGGGAGTCCAGAACAGTGCGCCAGTTACTATGCTCAAGAAATTCAAAGGTCTACATAAAGCGGTAATCAAAGCTTGAGAGAGATAATTTTAAACTGGGAGTGTTTGTGTACATGTCATTGTGCAGCAGCGTGCGGGAGGCTATTCTGTGGTATTTATCGCTTGTCTGATTTTTATTGTTACTTTGTTCTTTGTTATCTGGCAGCCGCGAAAGCTGTCGATTGGCTGGTCCGCCTGCGCCGGAGCGGTCTTGTCCCTGCTGGCCGGTACGGTAAGCTTCAGGGATGTGCTCGATGTGACCGGCATCGTCTGGAATGCGACACTGGCCTTTGTGGCGATCATTCTGATCTCGCTGATCCTCGACCGGATCGGCTTCTTCGAATGGGCAGCGCTGCATATGGCTGCGGCAGCCCGGGGCAACGGAGTGCGGATGTTTATCTACGTCATCCTGCTGGGTGCGGTTGTGTCCGCCTTCTTTGCCAATGACGGAGCGGCGCTGATCCTCACGCCGATTGTGCTGGCAATGGTGCGGGCGCTGGATTTTGACGAACGGAAGGTATTTCCGTTCATCATGGCCAGCGGGTTCATCGCCGATACCACTTCGCTGCCGCTGCTCGTCAGCAATCTGGTCAATATCGTGTCCGCCGATTTCTTCGGCATCGGCTTTATGGAGTATGCGGGACATATGCTGCTGCCGACCGTCTTCTCTCTGGGAGCAAGCCTTCTGGTCTTATACCTTTATTTCCGCCGGAGCATTCCCGGCCGTTTCGACGCTTCCGGACTGAAAGCGCCGCGCGAAGCAATCACAGATCCGCGCATGTTCAAGCTGTCCTGGTGGGTACTGGGGGTGCTGCTCGCCGGCTATTTCATCAGTGAGTTCATGAACATACCGGTATCTCTGGTAGCCGGCGTAGTAGCACTGTGCTTCCTGCTGATGGCCAGACGCAGCCCGGCGGTGAAGACGATGGAAGTGGTCAAGGGAGCCCCGTGGGCCATTGTGTTCTTCTCCATCGGTATGTACGTCGTCGTATATGGACTACGCAATGCAGGTCTGACCGATGTGCTGGCTGAATGGATTCAGGCGGCGGCACGGCAGGGGCTGTTCGCTGCTACGATGGGGATGGGCTTTCTGGCCGCTGTGATCTCTTCGGTCATGAACAATCTGCCGACGGTCCTGATCGGCGCGCTGGCAATTGATGCTGCGGATACATCGGGACTGATCAAGGAAGCCTTAATCTATGCCAATGTTATCGGCTCGGATCTTGGTCCGAAGATTACGCCGATCGGCTCGCTGGCGACGCTGCTGTGGCTGCATGTGCTCTCCTCCAAGGGCGTGAAAATCTCCTGGGGCACTTATTTTAAGACAGGCGTCGTGCTGACGGTCCCTACGCTGTTCCTGACCCTGCTTGGTCTGTATCTGGGACTCAAGCTGTTCTGATGTCAGGCTATGTTATGACCGGTCTTTACAAGGACAGGCCGTATTTGGTATTCTGAATCCAATTCATTCACAAACGCGATGACGAGAAGAGTAGATAAAGCATTCCTTCACAGAGAGCCCCTGTTGCTGAAAGGGGGCAGGGAAGACTTTGTTGAACCAAGCCTCTGAGCGGCGGACCGGAACCGGGTATTGATCAGCCGGGGATGGTGCGACAGGCGCTCCTGTTACAGAGCTAGAGTATAACCCTTGCCGGGCAGGCAAGGCCGTACTTGATGAGATTAATATGGCGACATATTAATAAACCTGGGGTGGCACCGCGAGAACTTCGTCCCCAAGACAGATGTCTTGGAGGTGAGGTTTTTTTTGTATGCGGCGACTGGGCTGCGCGGTGACGACTATATAACCGGGAGGAATGAATAATGAACGCTGATACTGGTACAAATGCGGATATGAACACGAATAGAGGCACCTCTGCGGAAGCACCGGCGGAGAATTTTATGGAGCGGCTGATTCGCGAGGATATGGAGGCCGGAACCTTCAGCCGAGAGGTCTGCACCAGGTTCCCTCCTGAACCCAACGGTTACCTTCATATCGGCAGTGCCTTTGCCATACTGACGAATTACACGCTGGCTCAAGCTTTTAAGGGGCGGTTTCACTTGCGGTTTGACGACACGAATCCGCTCAAAGAGGATATGGAATACGTCAATGCGATCCTTGAAGACATGGAATGGCTGGGGGCAAATCCCGGCGGCCATATTTATTACGGCTCGGATTATTCCGGGGAGATTTACAATTGTGCCGAGAAGCTGATCCGCAAGGGCAAAGCCTTTGTATGCGATCTGACTGCCGAGGAGCTTACGGCGGCCAGAGGCACGCTGACCGCGCCCGGACAGGATAGCCCTTACCGTAACCGTTCCGTTGAGGAGAATCTGCAGCTCTTCAGAGAGATGAGGGCAGGCAGGTACCCGAATGGCGCCAAAGTGCTGCGGGCCAGGATCGATATGGCTTCGCCCAACATCAACCTGCGGGACCCGGTGCTGTACCGGATCATCCATGCCCGGCATTACCGCAGCGGAGATGACTGGTGTATCTACCCGATGTACGACTTTGCGCATCCTATCCAGGATGCCATTGAAGGCATCACGCATTCCCTGTGCTCGCTGGAATTCCGGGACCACCGGCCACTCTATGAGTGGGTGCTGGAGGAGCTGGAGATCCCGGAGCCCCCGATGCAAAGGGAATTCGGCCGCGTCAATCTGACCGGGGTCATTACCAGCAAGCGCTATCTGCGCCAGCTGGTGGCCGGAGGCTATGTCGACGGCTGGGATGATCCGCGTCTGCCGACGCTGCGCGGCCTCCGCCGCAGAGGCTTCACGCCGGAGAGCATCCGCCGGTTCGTGCAGGAGATCGGCATGGTCCGCAATCAGTCGACCGTGGATTTCTCGCTGCTGGAGCACTGCCTCCGGCAGGATCTGAAAGCGGCGGCCCCGTGTATTATGGCGGTGCTTCGCCCGCTCAAGGTTGTGCTGACCAACTTCAGCGAAGGGGCAACGGAGCTGCTTACCCTGGATAACAACAGCGAGAACAGCGCACTCGGTACCAGGGAGGTGCCGATCTCCCGGGAGCTCTATATAGAGCGAGACGACTTCATGGAAGAACCGTCCCCCGGCTTCCGGCGGCTGAGTCCGGGCGGCGAGGTACGCCTCAAGGGGGCATACATCATCCGCTGTGATGAGGTAATCAAGGATGCCGGGACCGGTGAAATCCTGGAGCTGCACTGCACCTACGATCCCGATTCGCGAAGCGGCGGACCCGCGAGCGGGCGCAAAGTCAAAGGGACGGTGCACTGGGTGGCAGCGGCACAGGCGGTCGCGGCGGAGGTGAGGCTGTATGAGCCGCTGCTGAAGGAAGAAGGGGGACCGGCCAAGGGCGGCGATGACTGGAACGAGCGGCTCAATCCATCCTCCCTGACGGTGCTGGAGCATTGCCTGCTGGAGCCGTACGCACAGGCAGCGTTGCCCGAGTCCAAATTCCAGTTCATGCGCCAGGGCTACTTTACGGCGGACAAGGAGCCTGAAGCGGGCTTGCTGGTCTTTCACCGGATCGTACCGCTGAAGGACGGCTGGAAGGCGCGGAAGTAGTCCCGCGGCGAATTATTCGCCAATACCTTATCGGCACCCCGGCGGGTGTGTGCGGCTATGCCAGGCCCGCGCTACCTGCCGGGGTGTTTGTATTCAGTGATTCCCGGACGCCGGGCGGAGTTATAATTATCTATAATGATTTATGAAAATGGCTTCCATGAAAATTTCATTTACAACCACTGCTGATCGGAATATAATAAAACCAGAAGGAAAGTTGCCCAAAGGAAACTTTGATGGATATAGACAACTTTTGGAACGGGGAGGGATTGATATGCTGGAGCAAAGAGCGAAGCAGCCGCTGGTTATGGACGGCGGCAACAACCGAATTTCCGCACAGGCGGTGCTGAACGGTGAAGTCAAGGGCTGGAAACGCCTCCTGCCGTTTCTGGGTCCGGCATTCATCGCTTCGGTAGCTTATCTCGATCCGGGGAATTTCGCCACCAATATTACGGCTGGCTCGAAATACGGTTACCTGCTGCTTTGGGTCATAGTTGCTTCTAATTTAATGGCCGTGCTGATCCAGTCGTTATCGGCCAAGCTGGGTATCGCCACAGGCAAGAATCTGCCTGAAGTGGCGCGGGAGAATTTCTCTAAAGGAACCTCCATCTTTCTGTGGATACAGAGTGAGCTGGTGATCATTGCTACAGATTTGGCGGAATTTATCGGCGCGGCGCTGGGACTGTATTTATTATTCGGCATTCCGATGCTTCCGGCTGCGCTGATTACAGCTGTCGGGTCATTCGCCATTCTGGAGCTGCAGCGCCGGGGCTACCGTTCGCTGGAAGCGGGCATCTCAGCCATGGTGCTGATTGTGGTGCTGGCCTTTGCCTTTCAGGTGATTGTGGCGCATCCCGATGCCGGAAGCATTGCTGCCGGAATGGTTACACCCCGGTTTGAAGGTGTGGATAGTGTACTGCTGGCCGCAGGGATTCTCGGCGCAACCGTGATGCCGCATGCCATTTATCTGCACTCTTCCCTGACACAGAGCCGGATCGTCGGCCGGGACGACAACGAGAAGAGGAAGATATTTAAGCTGGAAATGGTTGATATTGTTATTGCTATGCTGATTGCCGGTGCCGTTAATCTGGCAATGGTCATCGTCTCTGCCGCGCTGTTCTTCAAGAACGGACTGGTGGTAGAGGATCTGGATGTCGCATTTGAACAGTTCCGCCAGTTATCCGGACCCGTTACGGCCATTGCTTTCGGTCTGGGTCTCTTGATCGCCGGGCTCTCCAGCTCATCGGTAGGTACTATGGCCGGGGATGTAGTCATGCAAGGCTTCATTAATAAAAGAATTAATCTGTACGTAAGACGCGCCATTACGATTGTGCCGCCGCTGGCGATTATCGCCTTCGGCGTAAATCCGACAAGTGCCTTGGTGATGAGCCAGGTCATTCTCTCCTTCGGTATCGCCTTTGCCCTGATTCCGCTGGTGATGTTTACAAGCAGCCGCCGGATAATGGGTAGCCTGGTTAACCGCAAGGTGACCACGGCGCTCGGCTGGGTCATTTCGGCGCTGGTCGTGTCGCTGAATCTGTTCCTGATTGTGGAGATGTTTTAGTTATCAGCATGAGTTGGCGTAGTTCAGCCAGCTCTTTTTTATTTATACCTCGCATAACAAGATACACTGTGTTATTTTTAGGCAAATGGAGGTGTTCTATGGAAATCCGGCATATGAAGCGTAAATGGAATATATACTGGAAGGCTTCCCTGATTTGTTTATCTGTCTTGGTAATACTTCTAATCACCGTCTGGGGCGGAAGACAGTTCTACTCCAACGAGCGAACTTCCTACTATAACGCGTTGTGGTCTGAATTGTATCGCAATGAAGAGCTGGATGTAACTGGTATCAGGTCGATTGTACAACAAGAAATCGATCGCGGACATATCAAAGACACACTGATTACAGAGGGTGGAGGCTCCGCTGCGCCAATTATTTTTACAACGCTGGGTAATGAAGGCTTCCCTCAATATGATAACTTGCTGATTCAGACTGAAGTTGAAGCAAGAGCCGCTGTCCATCCCAACTACAATAAAGTGTATGAAATCCGGTATTCCTATAATACAGTCAGAGATTCAGTTGTAATTGTCCTGGGTGCGGGGCTGTTCATCCTTTCCGCTTTCCTTTTTGCAATAGGAGCAGTTAAAAACAAGCGAGGCTGAACCGCCTGTTCCGATGATTTCACAATTTCTCCACTCCGGCCGATAATAACCATAAGGAAACTTTTACATAACAGTCGGCTGATCGGGAGGGTGTGTCATGGACAGATACCTGGGTAGAATCATCAAAAATGACTTGCACAATGCATACGGGGTGACGGTAATTCCGGCGGGCAGCGCCTTGAATGAAGAGCATCTGGAGCTGATCCGCAAACAGAGAATTAACGTGCTGGACATCGTTTTTGCGAATGCGGCGGAAAGGGAGCCGGACTGCGGGCAGAAGGTGAATTATGCCGTAGGAATGGCCAAGGAGCTGTTTGAATCCTTCAGGCTGACCCATAAGGTTCCGCTCGCGGATATCCGGAAAGAGGTTGTTCCCGCTGTGCTGGACATCGCGCTTACCCCCGATATCTTCACTTTGTTTCAGGAAATCCGCGGTACGGATGATTATACATATGAGCACAATATCGGCGTTGGTGTATTGTCTGCGCTTATCGGCAGATGGCTGAGAATGGAGGAGGGGGAGCTTGCGGCGTTGACGCTTGCGGCCACGCTTCATGATATCGGCAAATTGAAGCTGCCAGCCGAGCTGCTGACGAAGCCGGACAAGCTGACCGCCGGGGAGTACGAATTGGTCAAGAAGCATACCATCTACGGCTACGAGATGCTGAAGGAGACGGTGGGGGCGAATTCGCGTATGGCGCTTGCCGCACTGCAGCATCATGAGCGCAACGACGGCAAAGGTTATCCGCTGGGGCTGACCGAGGAGCAGATCGACCCTTTCAGCAAAATCATCGCCGTCGCCGATATTTTTCATGCCATGTCTTCACGGCGCCCCTATCACGAGGCGATGCCCTTCCATGTGATCGTCGATCAGATGCGCAGAGGCAGCTTCGGGGTGCTCGATCCGCATATTGTATCGGTCTTTCTGGACAATATCGTAAAGCGTTCGATTGGCCGGGTTGTGGTGCTGACCGACGGACGGGTCGGAGAGATTGTGTATCTCAACCCGCATAATATCGAGACGCCGCTCGTGCGCATCAAGGATGAATACATAGATCTCAGCAAGAACAGAGATATTGCAATCGATTCGATTGCCGTAGAATAAGGTATTTTATCTGGAAAAATAATCCGACAGCCCTTCGGCGATTGCCTGGGCCGCCCGTTTCTGGTAAGCGGCTTTCCGCACAATGGACTCATCGCTGCGGTTGCTTAAGAAGCCCAGCTCCACCAGCACGGCAGGCAGTGTGTTCTCCCGCAGAATGTGGTAGTTGCCGAAGGAGAGGCCGTTGCTCTTCAGGCCGATGCCTTGTCCCAGCCGGTTCTCGATGGAGCGGGCCAGGCGCAGATCATCATCCTCCGAATAATAGAAGGTCAGCGTTCCCGAAACATTCTTGGGCGAAGAGTTATAATGGACGCTGACAAAAGCATCGGCTCCCGCCTCACGGCCGATCTGCACCCGCCGCGCCAGTGAGGGCTTCTGATCCCCGCTTCGCGTCAGTCGGACCTGTGCGCCCTTGGCCGCCAGATAATCGCGAAGATACAGAGAGGTCTGCAGCGTCAGATCCTTCTCCATCGTGTCATAGCTCGTGCCGAGCATGCCGGGATCGCTGCCGCCATGGCCCGGATCGACGACAATCGTCTTCCCGCGGATACCGCCGCTGCGGGTCGGCGCGTTCTTGATTGCCGCTGCCGTGCTGGTGGAGCCGCCACTGCCGGTGATGTACTGGCCAGACACCCAGCCGGTCTCGCCGGCAGCTGTCCTGATCTGGGCCCAGCCGCCCTCGCTCCGCAGCACCGTTACCGTGTCCCTTTCCTTCAGCGCCCCTTTGACCTCATGCGAGGTGCCGGGGCCGCTGCGGATGCGCAGGGAGCTTGCAGTCACAGTGGCGCTGCGGGCTGCGGATGAAGCTGTGCCGGAAGAGCGCACGGCTGTGGCAACGCTGCCCGGGTTGCCCGCCTTCTTGAGATAATAACCGGCAACCCAGCCGGAAACCCCGCCACCCCTGATCTTCAGCCAGCCGAAGGCTTCATCGGTGACGGTCACACTGGCTCCTTGCTTCAGCGAGCCGGTGACCGCTGCATCCTTGGCCGGCTCGCTGCGCACATTCAGCGAGCTGGCATTGACGGTGGCCGTGTATGCGGCAGCGGTTGCGGCATGCGGCAGCGTGGAGGCCGTGAGCAGGCAGACAGCCAGTAGGGCAGTATGTATTTTGCGTTTCATGGAATAACCTCGTTTCATCGGCAGGATAAAGGTTTATACCCCTATTTATCGGCCGGAAAACAAGTTTGTTTAAAATTTAAAATGCCTTTACAGGCGATGCAAATCCCGCATTCAGGTTGGCGTAATCTGCGAATTGCGGGATTGCTTGGCGTGGTTCTCTGGGGAAATCCGCTTTATTGATCGGTGACTGCCGCTGCCGCCGGAAGCTGCGGCTTCTGCTGCTGCTTGCCGTGCCGACGTCTGGCCATGCCAAGGAGCAGGCTCCCGGCAACGGTAATGCCGCCCAGGATTCCGAATACCGGCAGAGGGGAGCCGAGGCCGAATTGTGAGAGCAAATAGGTCCCGCAGACAGGGCCAAGGATGGTCCCCGCCTTAATGCTCTCCGCACATCCGAAATACAGCCCTTTGTCTTCCGGCGGTGCCAGCTCGTTCACCAACGCGTCGAAGCGGGCGCTGAGCAGCAGCTCCCCCAGGCTGAAGAGCAGGATGAACAGCCAAGGCGCCAGCGAAGCGGAAGGGAGCAGGAAGGCCGGAAAGCTGAGTCCGATAAGCAGATTGCCGGCGATAAGAATGGTGAAGGGATTGCGGCCCTGCATCCATGCCAGCACGAAATATTGTGCGGCCAGAATAATGACGGCGTTGGCCGATAGCAGCAGGGAATATATGCCTAACCCATTTGTAAAGACGGGGCTGCCCGATACATATTGCGAAACACTTGCGTTAAGCTGCGAGTATCCGAAGAAGGAGCAGGCGGTTCCGGCCAGCAGCAGAAGAAATACGGTGTCTCCGCTAATTGCAGCGAAGGCTGAGCGCCGCGGATGACCGGCGGCTCTTGGCAATCCGCGTCCATGCGAAGCCGGGAGATCCCGAAAGAAGTACATTGTCGATAAGCCGTACAGGATGTAGGACACGCCAAGCAGCACATAAGGCAGCAGCGTTCGGTCCATCCGCAGCAGCAGGCTCAGCAGCGGTCCGGCGAAGGCGCCGATATTAATCGCCGCGTAGCGCAGGTTGAACACCAGAAGGTGCTGCTCCTTCGGGGAATGGATGGACAGCTGCTTTTTGGAGGCCGGCTCAAAGATCGCATAACATAACCCGTTCAGTCCGCTAAGCAGCAGAAATTGCCAGAAGCTGTCCGCATAGAAGAACAGAATGAATACAACTCCCCAGCAGACAGGCACAACGGAGAGCGTCCGCCGCGCCGGAAGCCGGTCGGCCAGAGCGCCGCCGAACCCGCTGAACAGCACATTGGCCAGCGGGTTGATGCCCAGGACGTAACCGGTAAGCTGCACGGATATCTGCTTATGATCGCTCAAATACATGGCCAGAAACGGTGTGCTCATGAACAGTGCCGTCCGCGTTACGATGGTGCCGATCAGAATATTCCATACCTTGCCGTTTAAACTCCCTAACCTTTGCCATTTCATCTTTCATTTCTCCCCGGTCCAGAATGATCTTTTGCAATCGAAATGTAGCATAATGTCATAAACAGATCCTGGAAATGTGCTGTATACTCACAAAATAGGGCAAAGGAGTGAGAGCAAATGCATCTGGGAGCAACGATCAGACAGGTGCGGAAATCGAAGGGAATGAAGCAGGCGGGGCTGGCAGCGGGAATAATGAGCCGCTCTAACCTGTCGCGGTTCGAGGGCGGGGAGTATTCGCCGGGGTACGACAAGCTTATTCTGCTACTGGATAAGCTGGAGATGAGTCTGGACGAGCTGCTGTTCCTGCACCGTGACTATGTGGAGCCGGTTAAGCGAAGCCTCCATCTCGATCTTGCAGAAGCCGGTAACCGCTATGATCTGGACCGGGTAAAGGCGCTCAGCCATGAGTGCTTCAAGCTGTACCGGGAGACGGGGACCGAGGCGTTCCACCATCTGTATCTGCTCGGCCAAAGCGTGCTGCTTCGGCGCGGGCGGCGTGACCGGGTGGCGGAGCTGAGCGAGATCGCTGCCAGTATCAAGCCGTATCTGCTCGGCGTGGAGCAATGGTATTTATATGAGTTCAAGCTGCTGAACAATTTCCTGTTCACCTTCAGCAGCGGCGACGCCGCTTTCTTTGGCCGGAGGGGCGTGGCTGAATTCGCCAAATACCGCGCGTTTCCCGAGAGCCGGACCGTCCAGCAGCATTTGATGCAGAATATCGCCATCATCTGTCTGCGGGAGCGGGATTACGCCCAGAGCCTGTATTTTCTGCAGCAGGCCTTGCCGCTGGCCGACAAAACCCATCTGCTGTACGACAAAATCGAGACCTCCATCTACTATGAGATCACGCGGATTCGTCTCGGACAGCAAGAAAGCACCGCCGAGCTGGACCGGTATCTGCTCATTCTGCGGCAGCTTGGCTTTACGGACAGCTACCGCGCGCTGCGGAGCGTCTGCAGCGAGCATGGAATACACAGCCTAACAGGCGATGCTTTGTGAAAGTCAGGAATGCGGAGTGCGGGTTAAGCTTCAGCGCTTCTGTGCCAGCTCCCTGCGGACAGCCGGAGCGACTTCGGCCGCAAGTAATTCGATGGCAGCGGCAACCTTGGTGAAGGGCAAGCCGCCGATGTCGAGCTGCACCATGAACCGGTGATGTCCGAACAGCTCGTGCTGGTACAGAATCTTCTCGACGATCTGCTGCGGGCTGCCGACCGCCAGCGTGTTGTCAGGAGCGACAAACCGGGCGAAGTCATCTGCGCCCACACGGTAGACCTGGTCGCGCGACGGGCTGATGGCATTCCGGTAGCTGTAGTAGTACGGGTAATATTCATCCAGCGCCTGCTGCGAAGTCTTGGCGATATAGCCATGGCTGGTAATGCCGATCTTAAGATCCTGCGGTGCATGTCCAGCCGCAGCTCCGCTCCTCCGGTAGGTCTCGGCCAGATTGCGGAACGGCTCCGGGCTGCCGCTGAGAATGGCGATGGCCATGCCGACGCCAAGGCTGCCGGCCCGTTCGGCGCTGTCCGGCGAACCGCCGACGCCAACCCACAGCGGCAGCTTCTGCTGCAGCGGGCGCGGGGCGATCTCGGCATTCTTCAGCGGCTGCCGGAAGCGCCCCTCCCAGTTCATCACCTCGTGCCGGTTCAGCTCCAGCAGCAGCTCAAGATTCTCGGCGAACAGCTGTTTATAATCTTCCATCTTGTAGCCGAACAGCGGGAACGATTCAAGAAAGGCGCCCCGCCCGGCAATAACCTCCGCCCGTCCGCCGGACAACAGGTCAAGCGTGGCGAAGTCCTCGAAGACCCGGACGGGATCGGTGGTGCTGAGCACAGTGGTGGCGCTGGTCAGCTTGATCCGCTTCGTGGTCTGGGCGATGGCAGCCAGAACGACCGGAACCGCCGAAATGGCAAAATCGAGCCGGTGATGCTCCCCCACCCCGAACACATCCAGCCCCGCATCATCGGCGAGCTGCGCCGCCGCGATGACCTCCTGCAGCCGCTGCCGGGGGCTGATGGTCTCTCCGGTATGACAATCCTGTACAATATCGCCCAGCGTATAGATGCCGAACTCGAACTCAGGTACAGCCTCTTGTTGAACCTCGTTATTCATCATTCCAAACTCCTTATATAGCAGAATATATAGTGTGCATTTAATAAGCATGTCCACTGAAACAGGTATGCCGGTATTATAACATAACGACTTACAAAATGTAAGTATGTGAGTAAATCTCGTTATTATAGCCATCATGAAATGGAATATTATTGAATTTGTTCACAAAAGGCATATACTCATAGTTGTCTTTTATCTGGTTTTACATTCTATTATGGGAGGGAAATTAAATGGACTGGAGAAAACGGATCAGCTCCGCTTGCCTAGCCGCGGCGGGAATGAGCATGCTGCTGACGACGGGGGTGGCCGCGGCCGCTGTCTACGAGCCGCATACGTCGTACAGGGGAGAGAATCTTACGGGACTCTATACAGAGCTTCCGGAAGCGAAGGCTTCATGGACTGCGGTAATCGACCGGCAGGAGGAAACAACAGTAAATCTAAACGGCTCGATTGCCCATGGCGATGGAAAGGTATTTCTGCTCCGGCAAGGACAGCTGACCGCGCTGAATGCCCAGTCCGGCAAGCCGGTGTGGAAGTTCGGCACCGGCCTTAAGCTGCCGCTGATCTATCAGGACGGTACGGTATATGTAAGCTCGGCGGCGGGAAATGTCTGGGCGGTACATGCGGCCAGCGGCGCGCGCAAGTGGGGGGTAAAGGTACCTGGAGCCGAGGTGACTGCACTGACGGCCGAGGGCGGGCAGCTGCTGGTGCAGAACGGCGATATCCTGGCATACAGCCTAAGCAGCGGCAAGCTGGAGTGGAAGGATAATTACAGTGAGCCTCTGTATTCATCGCTGCAGATTCAGGGCGATATCCTCCTCGCCGAGAATTCGGTATCCGGAGCCTATACCTATGATCTTATGCATGCCTTCGACCGCAAGAGCGGGAAGCATCTATGGGAGCTATCCGATCATTATCTGCCGGTTGCAGGCAGTGACGGGACGCTGCTCTCGCAGAGAAAAGCGAATCTGTTTGACCTGCTGCCGCTCACCACGCTGGATACACTGGATGCCAGGACCGGCAAAGTGCTGAAGACGACGGAGTATAACCCGCGGGGCATTGATCCGAAGGTTGACGGCGGAAGCGGAGGAACGGCTTGGACCGACGGCGGCAATCTGTACATCAATGAGGGCCCGAAGGTCTACGGATACCCGCTGGATGCCGATCCGGCCACAGTGAAGCCGAAATATTACTCGCCCGAAGGATCGGGCGCGAAGCTGAGCTATGCCGCCGGTCCTTATGACGGACGGGTGCTGTTTACCGATGGGGAGAGCGTCTATGGCCTTAAGCTGGCCAATCAGTCGCTGGTAAGCTATTACGGCGGAGGCGGCATTGCCCGCTTTGATCTTCTGGGGCATGGCATGTATATTGCCCGAACCGATGGCCGGGTAGTAGCGGTCGACCTTATCTCCGGGAAGCCCCTGCTGCAGCTAAAGACCTCCGGCAGAGCGTATGGCCCTGTCCGGCTGGAAGCCGGCATGATAATTGTGGAGAGCAGAGGCCAGTTGACTGCCTTTAAGGAACCGGCCGTTCTAAAAATGAAATAAGAATACGTCCATAATAATTGTGTCTTTTTGTTGACAGGGTCCAGAATAGATGATATTTTAATTACACAAATTATAATTGAATTACTTTGAATTAATTCAGCCGACTGTTCAGACAGAGGTGTCCGGATGCGCAAACCTGCGCAGGGGATACCTCTGTTTTTTTGTATATGCGGCGGCAAACGTAACTGGAACCAGGAGAGGGGAGAGCTTTATGGGAGAAGCTTTGCTGTCCATTACAGCACTGAACAAAAGCTTCGGCACAGCCGCAGGCCAGGTGCAGGCGTTGCATGATGTGGATCTGCAGGTTCAAGAAGGAGAATTCATCACGGTGATCGGCCCGAGCGGCTGCGGCAAAAGCACGCTGCTGCGCATAGTGGCCGGTCTCGATACCGGCTACTCCGGGAAAGTTACACTGGAAGGGACGGAGATTGGCGGGCCGGGTATTGATAAGGGGTTTATTTTTCAGGAGCACCGGCTGTTTCCATGGCTGACTGTGGAGAAGAATATCGCCTCCGACCTGCCGCTCGGCAAGCCGGAGATCCGCCGCAAGGTCGAT
The DNA here is from genome assembly GCF_008635795.1 of Paenibacillus tepidiphilus. Classification (GTDB taxonomy): domain Bacteria; phylum Bacillota; class Bacilli; order Paenibacillales; family Paenibacillaceae; genus Paenibacillus_AQ; species Paenibacillus_AQ tepidiphilus. The sequence continues at coordinate 75,396 of NZ_VWRQ01000017.1, forward strand.
GAGCTGATTGAACTGGTGAAGCTCCAGGGCTTCGAGAAGTCTTACCCAAGGGAGCTGTCGGGCGGAATGGCCCAGCGTGTGGCGATTGCCCGGGCGCTCCTGCGCAACCCGCGTATCCTGCTGCTAGACGAGCCGTTCGGCGCGCTGGATGCCTTCACCCGGGCTCATATGCAGAGTGTGCTGCTGGACATTTGGCGCCGCAACCGGACGACGATGATCTTCGTGACGCATGATATTGATGAAGCGGTCTTCCTGGGGACCCGTGTCGTGATTCTGGAGCCGCGTCCCGGGCGCATCCGCAAGATCGTGCCGATCGACCTGCCGTTTCCGCGCAAGAAGACGACCTCTTCTTTTCAGGAATTGCGCCTGAAGGTGCTGAATGTCTTTGAGAAGGTTGATGAGCTGGAGCTGACTGACGGAGCGGGGATCTAAGCCTGAAGACATGCAAGGGGCTTCTAATGCTTTATACCTGAGTTATCCGATAAGATTTTATTATTTTAGAAAAGAGGTTGGAAAGAATGAGCAATCAGACCCTGACGGTAAGGACCGCCGGGAAACCGGGCAAGGCCGCGATTGCCGGCTACGGGCTGCTGCTGCCGGCGGCGCTGCTGATTGCATGGCAGACGCTGGGCCATTACGGGATCATTTCGGAGATGCTGTTTCCTACACCGTACACCATCGCGGAGTCCTTTATCTCGCTGGCCGCAAGCGGGGATTTATGGAGCCATTTCAAGGTCAGCGCGGTGCGGGCGTTAACCGGCTTTCTCCTTGGCGGAGGTCTGGGCCTGCTGCTTGGCCTTATGGTCGGCTTGTTCAGGCAATCGGAGAAGCTGCTGGACCCGACGCTGCAGATGATCCGGATGATTCCCAGCCTGGCTGTGGTGCCGCTCTTTATTCTCTGGTTCGGCATCGGGGAGGAATCCAAGGTTCTGCTGATCGCCAAGGGCGCTTTCTTCCCGCTGTATATCAATACCTTTATGGGTATCCGCGGCGTGGACAACAAGCTGTTTGAGGTGGCGCGGGTGCTTGGCTTCAGCCGCCGGCAGCAGATTGCCCGGCTGGTGCTGCCTGCGGCGGTGCCCAATATTATGCTGGGTGTCCGTCTCTCGCTTGGCTTATCCTGGCTGGGTCTGGTCGTCGCTGAACTGATCGCATCCACCTCGGGCATCGGCTACATGATGTCGGATGCCCGCCAGTTTGCCGATACGCCGGTAGTCTTCGTAGGCATTATTGTTTTTGCGGCGGCGGGTCTTGTCAGCGACATAGCCGTCCGCTTGCTGGAGCGGCGTCTGCTGCGCTGGAAAGACAGCTATCAGGGTTAGGAGGAGTGAAGCATTATGGCCGATGGAGCTGACATCATTATTAAGGCTGCAAAAGGAGCAGAGAAGGGCCCGGGCAGTGCCGGAAGCGCTGCGGCGCCCGGCCGCGCCCAGGCCAAGGCGGCCTGGACGGCGCTGCGGGGCGCACTCCGCTCCGACTGGTGGGTCGGCGCACTGCTGCCAGCCGCCGCCATAGCCGTCTGGCAGCTGGCCGGGAGCACCGGCTTAGTCTCGCCGGAATTTCTGCCGACGCCGCTTGCGATTCTCGCGGCCTTTACCGAGCTCGCGGTGCACGGCGGGCTATCCCATCACCTTGGGGTAAGCATTGGCCGGGCGGGTCTGGGCTTCCTGATCGGGGCGATGCTCGGGCTCTTGCTGGGAACGCTGACCGGGCTGTTCCGGCGGGCGGAGTATATGCTGGACCCCGGAGTCCAGGTGCTGCGGCTCGTTCCGCATCTGGCCATTGCGCCGCTGATTATTCTCTGGTTCGGGTTCGGTGAGGTCTCGAAGATTGTCATCATCATGAGCGGCTCGTTCTTCCCGCTCTATGTCAACACCTTTATGGGCATACGCGGCGTGGACAACAAGCTGTTCGAGGTAGCACGGGTGCTTGGCTTCAGCCCGTGGCAGCGGCTGCGGCGGCTGGTGCTGCCGGCGGCGCTGCCCGGCATCCTGCTGGGCCTGCGGCTGTCGATGGCCGTAGCCTGGATCGGACTGGTTGTTGCCGAGTTGATCGGCTCCCAGTCCGGCGTGGGCTTCCTGATTAATGAAGCGAAGCAGAATTCCAACACGCCGGTGATCTTCGTCGGCATTGTCATCTTTGCGGTTGTCGGCAAGCTGATCGACTCCCTGTTCCGCCTGATTGAGCGCAAAGCGCTGCACTGGCGCGACAGCTACCAGGGATAAGAAGCGGTGCCATTCAATCGGACCAACTAGATCGATTTTTGCACACTATTTCAGCCTGTATTACGGATTTCAGCAATCTAATTGGATTATCGCCACTTAAATTGATCGATATTAAGGAATTTACTATTTTTCACCTGAATTAAGTGGCGGATATCCAACTAGGTCTGTGATTATCGTCCAATTAGGTAGAATTAAGTGGCGATTTTCCAACTACAGTCTGCGAACTGCGGCAGCCCTTCGTTCATCATAACCATAAAGAGCTGGCTGCCACCGAATACTGCAGCCATTAGCGGTATTCACCCGGGAACCGGGGAACGGCAGCGGGCAGCGGACAGCGGATGTAAGTCCATAACTTTACTGGAGTCACTTCGACGGCTTTATCTGGAGAGAATCTTAAGTCCAACATCTATAAAGGGGGAAATTGACAATGAGCAATACGCTACGGCAAGGTGCCGTGAATCTGTCGGCGGATGTACTGATTCTGGGCGGAGGACCCGCCGGAACATGGGCGGCGCTCAGCGCCGCAGCCAGAGGGGCCAAAGTAATATTGGCCGATAAAGGCTACTGCGGCTCCAGCGGTGCGACGGCTCCGTCCGGCACAGGCGTATGGTACGTACAGCCGGATGCCCGGCTGCGGGAAGAAGCCAAGGCCAGCCGCTATGAGATGGGCGGCCAGCTTGCCGAGCACCGGTGGATGAACCGGGTGCTGGAGCGCACCTATGACAATATGAACCGTCTGGGCGTCTCCGGGTATCCCTTTCCGCTGGATGAATACGGCAACCAATACCGCCGCAGCCTGCAAGGGCCCGAGTATATGAAGCTGATGCGGAAGCTGGTCAAGAAGGCCGGCGTGAAGATTCTGGATCACAGCCCGGCTCTGGAGCTGCTGGCCGATGAGCACGGTGTGGCGGGAGCGGCCGGGGTGCGCCTGCAGACCGGCGAGGCCTGGAGGGTGCTGGCAGGAGCGGTGGTCATCGCCACCGGCGGCTGCGCTTTCCTCAGCAGGGCGCTGGGGTGCAATGTGCTGACCGGCGACGGCTATCTGCTCGCGGCTGAAGCGGGAGCGAGCCTGTCGGGTATGGAGTTCTCCAATGCCTACGCCATTTGCCCGACCTTCTCATCCGTAACGAAGACGGCGTATTACAGCTATGCAAGCTTCTACTACGAGGACGGCAGTGTAGTGGAAGGAGCGGGCTCCAAGAGAGGGCGCTCGGTCATCGCCCGCAATCTGCTGGCGGGGCGTCAGGTCTACGCGAAGCTGGATCAGGCTCCGGAGGATATACGGCCGCTGCTGCGGGTCGGGCAGACCAACTTCTTCCTGCCCTTTGACCGCCGGGGAATCGACCCGTTTACAGAGGCATTCCCGGTCACGCTGCGGCTGGAGGGAACGGTGCGCGGAACAGGCGGCATCCGGATTACGGATGAGCAGTGCGGCACCGGAGTACCCGGTTTATACGCCGCAGGCGACGCAGCTACCCGCGAGCTGATCTGCGGCGGCTTCACCGGCGGCGGCAGCCATAATGCCGCATGGGCGATGTCCTCCGGCTCCTTCGCCGGTGAAGGTGCGGCAGCCTACGCCGCCTCGCTGGGGGGCCGCTCCGCTCTGCGCACGCCGTCCGGCCTGTCGGTCTCGCCGCTGGCAGAGGGCGAGGTCTCCCGGGGAGCGGCGGTGCGCGCGGCCGAATATACGGAGGCGGTGCAGGCCGAGGTCAAGCCGTACGATATCAATCTGTTCCGCACAGGCGCAACACTGACATCTTCGCTGGCTCGGCTTGACGATCTCTGGAAGGAGCAGCGCGGCCAAGAGATTACGGTTACGCCCGAAGGTGTCAAGGCCCGCGAGGCGCAGGCCATGACCGCAACGGCGCGCTGGATGTACAATTCGGCGCTGGCCCGCACAGAGACGCGGGGCATGCACAAGCGCGAGGATTATAAGGCTACGGATAGCGGGCAGCATCACCGCCTGATCACCGGCGGACTCGATGAGGTCTGGACCAGCCGGGAAGAGGTGGCGAAGGAGGAGGTGCTCTCGTGATTGAAGTGATCAGCGCCGCCAGATGTGTGGAGTGCAACCAGTGTGTGTCGGTCTGCCCGACGAACGTCTTTGACCGCGTCGAAGGGGATATTCCGGTCATTGCCCGGCAGAATGATTGCCAGACCTGCTTCATGTGCGAATTGTACTGCCCGGCGGATGCGCTGTATGTCGCGCCGGATTCCGAAGCGGTATCGGGTGTGACGGAGGCTGAGCTTGAGCAGTCGGGGCTGATCGGCGGCTACCGCGAGAAGGTCGGCTGGGGCAAAGGCCGCCAGCCGGTCGCCAGCCATGAATATATGATTAAGCTTGCGGCCCGGGCCGGATTCTAACCAACAAGACAAAGGGGAGACTACAGATATGAAGAAGCTATTGCAGACCGTTCAGGAAGTTCCGGCAGGTAAAGTCAAGCGGAGAGGGACCCGGCTAAGTGCCCGGCTCACGCTCGCTGCAAGCGTCATTCTGGCGATGCTCACGCTTTCGGCCTGCGGCAACAACACAGCCGGGAACAGCGCAGCCGGGGCAAACACAGCGGAAGCTGCGGGGAACGCCTCCAATGCCTCTACTGCCTCCGGCGCTGATGTTCCCGCGGTGCTGAACTTCGGCTTTATCGGCTCCAATAAGCTCAATGTGCCGGGAGGCGCCGAGGGCTGGGGCTTCCATAAAGGCATTATCCAGGAGGAGCTAAAGAAGCATGGGATCACTGAGGTGAAGCTGACCGGCTTCCCGAACGGGCCGGATCAGACCGAATCGCTGATCAGCGGCCGCCTGGATTTCGGCAGTCTGGGCGACACTCCGGCCATCATCGCCTACGCCTCGGGGGCGAAGACGCGCTTCATCACGCAGTCCTCAGCCCATACGGTCGGCTATCTGATCGGCAAGAAGGACGGACCGAAGACCCTCAAGGATCTGCAGGGCGCGACAATTGCCATTCAGAAGGGTTCGTTCATGCACCGCTACATTGTCGGCTTGCTCCAGCAGGAGGGGGTTACGGACTATAAGCTGGTTCATATGCTGATTCCGGATGCCACTGCAGCGCTGGCCCGCGGGGATGTCGACGCTTTGACCAACACAGGTGTACCAGCCTTGAAGCTGATCGAGCAGGGGTATACGCATCTGGATGATTCCTCGGCGCATCCGGACCTGTTGGGCTCCAGCGTCACGGTAGTGTCAGAGGAGTATCTGGAGAAATTCCCGGATTTCCCGGAGGTATGGAATGCCGCCCGTGAGAAGGCGCTGGCCGATTTACAGCAGCATGAGGAGGAGTATTACGAGTTCCTGGCCGAAATCGGGGACACCACGCCTGAGCTGGCGAAGCAGGTAAGCCCGATCAGTGACATTAAGGATACCGCGTTTACGGATGACGGATTTCAGCTGCTGGAGGGAACCAAAGCGTTTCTGGTCCAGGAGAAGCTGGCCAAGAAGGATTTTAATATCAGCGACTGGCAGCTTAAATAAACAGATTACCGGCATTCACTGGCATAAAGTATGGAAGCAGTGCAGACGGCAGGCCCGGGTGGACACCGGGCAGGGGATATCCATAACCAAGGAGGTCAATATGGCGGAGAATACGCTTGTCATTGAACGGTTTCGTCTTCCGCTTAAGAACGGGCTGCACCTGGAGGGGGAAATCAAGGTTCCCCAGGGAGATACGGCGCTGCCGGTCCTCTTGATCAGCCACGGATTCCGGGGCCATAAAGACTGGGCCTTCTGGCCGGAGGCAAGCGGGCGTCTGGCGGCCGCGGGGTTCTACACCGTCAGCTTCAACTTCTCACGTGTGGCGGCCCGCACTGCAGCCGGGCTCAGCGAACAGGAAGCGGCGGAGGCACAGACGCAAAGCCGCGAGCTGCTCGATCTGGAAGAGCTGCTGCACAGCCTGCAGGAGGGACGGCTGCCGCTGGCGGAGCGGGCCGGGCTCCAGCGGCTGGCGCTGCTCGGACACAGCCGCGCCGGAGGCAGTGTCATTGTCTTCGCGGCGGAGCATCCGGAGGTGAAGGCGCTGGCAGTCTGGAACGGCGGTTCTCCGCCGGTACGCACCTATGGGCCGGGCGAGAGCCCAAGCCTGCCGGAGCAGGCTATACAGGCCGATCTCGCCGCGGGTGGGGAGCGCTACAACCTGGAGCGGGCGCTCGGCGGGTTGTCGGCCAAGGCACTGGTTATCCAGGGCGACAATGACCGCGAGGAGCTGCTGCGGCAGAATCAGCTCTTCCGGGAGCAGGCGCCGCAGCACCGCTATGTTGCGGTGGCCGGGGCAGACCACACGTTCAATACAACCGAGCCTTACACCGGCTCCACACCGGCGCTTGATACAGCGCTGGCCGAGACGGTGGCATTCCTCCGCACGCAGCTCGGGTCCGTTGGCGGCAGAGTGCGGCAGGAGCCTTAATTTAAGAGCTTATTATCCGGGTAACGGAGGCATAGCCGCTGTATGCTTTACACATGTATACGGTATCCCCGGTTGATGGCTTCCATTTCTAAGAGCAGACAGGAGGAGGCGCAATGCCGCAGCATACATTGCAGGAGCAGGTAGTAAGGCAGCAAACAACGGCAGATGTGCTGGTTCTCGGCGGCGGTCCGGCCGGTGCCTGGGCGGCCTGGAGTGCGGCCTCGCACGGTGCGAAGGTCATTCTCGCCGATAAAGGCTATCTCGGAACAAGCGGAGCCACCGCTCCGGGAGGAACGACGCTTCTGGTCATCCCGCCGGTGGCGAAGCTGCGGGAGCAGGCGGTCGCGGCCAGGCTGCGGGCAGGAGGCTATCTGTCGGAGAATGCCTGGATTCACCGGGTGCTTGACCAGGTGGAGCGGAATCTGGAGCTGGTGGAGCAGTGGGGCTATCCATTCCCCAGGGATGAAGCCGGCCGGCCGCTGCGTACCCATCTGCATGGGCCCGAATATATGAAGCTGATGCGGCGGGTCGTCCGCAAAGCCGGAGTAAAGATATGGGATCAGTCTCCCGCACTGGAGCTGCTTCATGACAGGCATGGCGTAGGCGGGGCGCGCGGAGTGAACCGGCTTACCGGCGAGACGTGGGAGGTGCGGGCGAATGCCGTGGTAATCGCTACCGGCGGCTGCGCCTTCCTGAGCAAGGGTCTGGGCTGTAACGTGCTGACAGGCGAAGGGCTGCTGATGGCAGCCGAGACCGGAGCAGACCTTTCCGGCATGGAATTCAGCCGCCAGTATGCGCCAAGCTTCGAAGGCGGCACGGTAACGCGCGGGCGGATGCTGGCCTGGGCCACGCTGTACGACGGCGCAGGGCGTCCGATCCTGCGCGGCGACCGCACCTTCGGCAGCATACCCGAGCTGCTTGTGAAGGGCCCGGTCTATGCTTCGCTCGACTTGGCCGACACGCCCGAGAAGCGCGAGTTCCTCCGCCGCGCCCATCCGATCTTCTTCATGCCGCTGGAGCGTGCGGGGATTGACCCGTTCCGGGACAAGTTCCCGCTGACGCTGCGCTATGAAGGCACGATGCGCGGCACCGGCGGCCTGCGCCTGACCGGGGCCGACTGCGCCGCATCGGTGCCCGGCCTGTATGCGGCCGGGGACGCCGCTTCGCGGGAGAAGGTCACCGGCGCGATCTCCGGCGGCGGGGCGTACAACGCCTCCTGGGCAATCTGCAGCGGCAGCTGGGCGGGCGAGGGGGCGGCGCGTTATGCGCTGTCCCAGACGCGCCACGCGGACAGCCGGGAGCTGGCACCTGCGGGACGGCATGGTCTGCAGGCGGGTGCCGACAAGCCGCACCGGCTGGAGGCGAAGCCGCTGATTGCGGCCGTGCAGCGCGAGGTCCTGCCGCTGGAGACCAATTACTTCCGCAGCGAGGCAGGCGTCAGTGCCGCCCTGCGGCGGCTGGATAGCCTGCTGCCCGAGCTGGGCGGCGTGATTCCGTCCACGGTGCAGGGAATCGTGCAGTCCAGGGAAGCGGCGGCACTGCTGATGGCAGGCCGCTGGATCTATACCGCCGCCCTAGCCCGCCGGGAGACTCGCGGGCTAGCGCATCTCGCGGAGTATCCGCAGCTTGATCCGCAGCAGACGCACCGGCTAATTCTCTCCGGCACGGTCAGGATCGGCATCCGCACCGAAAGTGTACCCCATGCCCGCGAGCTGCAGCTGCCGGCAGAAGGGAGGGCCATATGATCGAGCTTGTGAGCAGTGACCGCTGCATCGGCTGCAAGCTGTGTGTGAAGGTATGCCCGACGAATGTGTTCGAGATGGACGGAAAGCTTCCCGTGATTGCCCGCCTGGAGGACTGCCAGACCTGCTTCATGTGCGAGGCGTATTGCCCGGCTGATGCCTTGTATGTGTCGCCGTTCGGCGACGCGGCTGTACCCGTCAATGAACAGGAGTTGATTGACTCCGGGCGGCTGGGTAGCTGGCGGGCAGAAATCGGCTGGACGCCGGGAGTGGAGCACTCTATGGCGGAACGGGATACGACCCCGTTTTTTGAAGTATTTACCGAATCCGAGCGCAAACTATAGGCAAACACTGGACATACTGAAACGGAGCCTGGACTGGCGGCAGTCCGGAGGCTCCGTTTCATTGTGCAGCCGGACGGAAGCGTCAGGTAAAGAGATTTCTCTTTATGGTAAAGCCCATTTCGCATATCACGCTGAATTTTTATGTGTACGTGGCAGGAATATCCGATTATACTAAAGTGAACGATCCGTTTTTTCAGCAGGCGGAGCGTCTCCCCAATCTCCATACTGACAGGCAAAAGAATATTAATGCTGGAGGAAATTGAATGAGCACTACTGAACTTACTAGCCAACTTTCCAGTTACACAGGCAGACTGCTGAGAGAGCGTTTCGGGAAGGGGCCCGAATCGGTGCATGCTTCCATCGGGAAGCAGTGCATAGCGCTGCATATCCGTAATTTTATCGGACCTGTGGAACGGTTTCTGCTAAACAAGGAGGAGGAGCAGGCTTTCCGCTATACCAGGGAATTGCTGATGAAATCTCTGCTTCCGGAGCTGGCGGCATATCTGAAGGAACATATGGCTATTGAGGTTGGCGAACTTTTTTATGACTGGGGAATACATAATGCTTCCGGTATCATCGTTGCGCTTCTCAAGTCTGAGGAGACCAGCGTCGACCATTACGCCGGAAGGGATCAGGTTCATACCCAGATTAGCGATGTGAGCCGCAAGGTGCAGAAGGAGCCCGAATTTATTGATTCCTGGTGGCTGGGACCGCGCACTTTGATTATTAAGCGCGAAGGTATTCTTATTCCGCTGGAGAAGGAACTAATTAATCTGGGCTATGAGAATACGCTCAAGACCACCAAACGCAAGATGGAGAAACGTTATCTGGAGGATACAACGACCATTGCTCCAATGCTTGGCAAGGAGCTGTCCGACATTTATGTGGACTGGGACTTTGACCGGGATACCAGCGTGATTGCATATACTTTTCTTTAACCAACATCATATAAGGCGGAAATGAGTCGGACATGCAAATGAGCCGAACATGAGCCGAAGAAGGGGGATATCCCTTTCTTCGGCTTTTTCTTTTTCGCGAAGATAAGCATATTCGCACTAACAGTTAGAGGAGGCGAGAGGCGGATGGAAGCATACAGGCGGACGGTATTATACATTGAAGACGACGCTGTAAATATGACGCTTATGCGGCATATTTTCAGAAAATACTTGCCCGCTGTGTTGCTGCTTGAAGCCGAAACGGCCGAACTGGGATTACGGATTGCCATGCGGGAGCCGCTGGATCTGATTCTGCTGGATATCGGCTTGCCCGGCTTGGACGGGTATGCGGCGATGAATGTGCTCAGATCAAAGGAAGAGACCCGTCATATTCCGGTGCTGGGAGTCAGTGCTTTTGCGCAGAACGCGGATATGGAACGGGCCAGGGTAAGCGGCTTCGCCGGATATATCACCAAGCCGTTTCAGGTGAGACTGCTGGCGGAAGCGGTGGAGTCGCTGCTTGCCGGAAGAGCGCATGTATTTATTGAGGATAAAATCAGATAACAGGAGAACTGGGGAGTGCTCCGTCTAATGGCCGGTTTCGCGCCTGCGGCCTGCAACAGACTGAATTAAGAATTCCATTTGACTTTGCTACGTTTATACAAGATATTTATAATTAAGATTTGAAATACGACAATTACGCTTATTCCACAAACAGGCGGTGGATCTATGATCGAACAGTATGCGGAAAATTATTCCCGCTTTGAATATAGGGGTGCGGCCGGAGACGTCGGAATGGCTTTTCTGTCCATGGACGAGAGATGGAGCAGCATCAACCCGGCGGTGACCGGGCTGCTGGGCTTTACGGAGCAGCAATTAACCGGACGGGAATTCAAGGAATTTGTGCATGACGAATCCATTCAGCTTTATACAGACAACATAACGGCTTTGCGGGACGGAACTATTCCGTTTTTTGAGTGCAGACTCCGGCTGGCGAGCGCTACCGGCGATCCGGTCCCGGTGCTGCTGCATGTTCTGCTGGTCCGTGACCCGTCCAGTGAAGCCGGTCTCCATTATGTCGTGCATATGGCCGAACTTGCGGACCAAAGCGTCCCCGGGGTTCCAGTTTCTGAGCTGTACCCGCTGATTGTTGCCAACATCAGAGATGTTGTGTATTATGCAACGCCGGACGGCATTTGCCGTTACTGTTCACCGTCAGTGACCGAGGTGCTGGGCTATGATCCGGGCATGCTCATTGGCCGGGAAATCCACGGACTGGTGCATCCTGATGACAGCTCCAAGCTGGAGCTTCCGCAAGTCATGCAGGAACAAAGGCTGCAGCTGCGGGTCCGGCATGCCGACGGCAGGTATTTGTGGCTGGAATTTACCCTGCGCTTAATTGAAGAAAGCCGTTACCGCGGAGTATTGGCTGTAGGGCGTGATGTAACAGAACGCATGATCGTGGAGCAGAAGCTGCAGGAGACGGTGGAACGCTATACTTCGCTCAAGAAGTATAACCACGACGCCATCATTTCTCTTGATCTGGAGGGCAAAATCATCAACGGCAATGAGCAGGCCTGCCAGTTGACCGGATACACGATTCCCGAGCTTGCCGGTACCAGCGTAGGGCTGATTATCGGAGAAAATCATGTGCACGATGTACTGCAAGATAATCCGGATAATAACTGCAACGAACAGAATATCGACACGATCTGGCACAAGGACGGCCATACGGTGGAGGTTCTGACCACCATTGCGCCCATTATTATCAATAAGACGAAGGTGGGTTTCTACATCATCGTCAAGGATATTACCGAGCAGAAGAAGCTGTTGATTGCCAAGGAGGCTGCCGAGAGCACGACCCGGGCGAAGAGCGAATTCCTGGCCATGATGAGCCATGAGATCCGCACGCCAATGAACGGCGTTCTCGGCATGACCGACCTGCTGCTGGAGACCAGTGAGCCGGGCTCGGTTCAGCGGGAGTACCTGGAAATCATCCGCCAGAGCGGCGACACGCTGCTGAATATCATCAATGATATTCTGGATTTCTCGAAGAATGAGGCCGGCAAAACTGCGCTTCACGAAGAATCCTTTGTGCTGGGAACCTGCATTGATTCTGCTTTAGAATTGCTGCTGCTTAAGGCCGAGGCGAAGCATCTTGCGATTAAAGTCCAAGTGGAACCCAATGTGCCGCAGCGGGTCATTGGCGATGCGGACCGGTTGAAGCAGATTCTCTTTAACCTGGTCGGCAATGCTGTCAAGTTCACTGATGCAGGCGGCGTTACGGTTCAGGTGCGGACCGAAGCCAGAATGGAAGAGCGGGTCACGCTCGAATTTACCGTGGCGGATACCGGTGTGGGTATTCCGGAGGATGCCCGGGAGCGGCTGTTTGAACCGTTCTTCCAAGTCGACCAGTTTATGAGCCGCCGCCATGAAGGCACCGGACTTGGTCTTGCCATTACGAAGCAGCTTGTCGAGCTGATGGGCGGAAGCATTACCCTGGATACCAGGGCAGAAGGGCCGGGAGCGACCTTTGTGTTCACGGTGAACCTGCGTCTGGAGGAGCATGCCGCCGAAGGCACGGGAGAGCCTTCGGGAACAGCTGTGCAGGGACGCCCGCTGTCGGTGCTGGTCGCCGAGGACAATGAGATTAATCAGCTTGTCCTGCGCAAAATTCTGGAGAAGCGTGGCTATAAGGTGGATGTGGCGGCCGATGGCCTGCAGGTGCTGGCGAAGCTTGCGGACAGCGCTTATGATCTGGTATTTATGGATGTGCAGATGCCTGGCATGAGCGGCCTGGAGGCCACCAGAAGAATCAGGGAGACGCTGCCTCCTGACCGGATGCCGGTTATCATCGCTGTAACGGCCAATGCGCTCAAGGGAGACCGGGAGCTGTGTCTGGAAGCCGGAATGGATGAATATATCAGCAAGCCGCTGCGCAGTGAGGTGCTGAGCCAGGTGATCGGGAAGTTTTTTTAACTAATGCCGGCCGCGTGTTTCATCAAGACTTTAATGCGTCGCAATATTCCCTTGCATCTCGGGAGCTTTTTGATTAAGATAGCAGAAACTGGTTCAGCAGGCTGTACCGGAATATTCCAAGCAAAGACGATGACGAAGAGAGTAAGCGCATAGGACGGATCTTAACAGGGAAGGCGTGCCGGAGACTGAGAGCACCCACATGAGACGTTTTGCGCCGAAGTTCACTTCGTAGTCGGCCCCTGAAGTGCTCCGAGCTTTGAGGACATGCGTAGGGAGGCCCGCGGCCCGCGTTACAGGCATAAGAAGAACGGATTTGTACAGGGCGGTTCATCGCCGCACCTTGCCGGCTGCTGCAGCAGCCGTGAAGACCGTTTGAATTAGGGTGGTACCACGGCTCCTCGTCCCTTGCGGCGAGGGCCTTTTTGCGTTCATAACATTAATATTGAAAAAGGGAGTGGAAGGCAATGAGCAATGTTGAATTGGATGAACTTAGAGGGAAACTGGACGGAATCAACGGGCAGCTGCTGGAGCTGATCTCCGAACGCGCCCGGGTGGTCCAGCAAATCGGGGCCATTAAAGAGAAGCAGGGAGTGCCGAAATTCGATCCGGAACGGGAAAAGCAGATGCTGGAGAAGCTGGTGGCGAGCAATCAGGGGCCTTTCACCGGCGGAACGATCCGCACCCTCTTCAAACAAATCTTCTCCGCATCGCTGGATCTGCAGTCGGCCGAGCATAAGAAAAGCCTGCTCGTCAGCCGCAAGAGCCACAAGGAGGATACAGTCATCGAACTGCCGCTGGGCGTGAAGGTGGGCGGGCTGTCCTCGCTGATGGTGGCGGGACCGTGCTCCGTAGAGAGCGAGCAGCAGACGCGTACCGTTGCCGCCGCACTGAAGCAGGCCGGCATTAAGGTGATGCGCGGCGGGGCCTTCAAGCCCCGCACTTCGCCTTACGATTTCCAGGGGCTGGGTATGGACGGCCTGCGGATTCTGCGTGAAGCAGCCGATGAATACGGGCTGCTTACGATCAGCGAGATCGTCGATCCCGCTCACCTGGAACCGGCGCTCGATTATGTGGACATTATTCAGATCGGCGCCCGCAACATGCAGAACTTCGAGCTGCTCAAGGCGGCAGGGGAGCTGGACAAGCCGGTGCTGCTGAAGCGTGGTCTGGCGGCGACGATGGAGGAATTCCTGCATGCGGCGGAGTACATCATGTCGCGGGGCAATACGCAGGTCATGCTGATCGAGCGCGGCATCCGCACCTACGAGAAATGGACGCGCAATACGCTGGATATCTCTGCGGTGCCGATTCTGAAGCAAGAGAGTCATCTGCCAGTGCTCGTGGACGTCACCCACTCGACCGGACGCAAGGATATCCTGGTCCCTTGTGCCAAGGCGGCGCTGGCTGCCGGAGCGGACGGCATCATGGTGGAGGTTCATCCCGATCCGGCCACGGCGCTCTCCGATGCCGCACAGCAGCTGAACATCGACGAGTTCAACACCTTCTTCAGCGAAGTGAAGGCTTCCGGTTTGTACCGCGAATAGCTTCCCGGTGTATTTACGCAGTTTGCGCTGAATGATAGAGAATACAGCAGAAACAAACGCTTACATGAACTGGTTACGCTTTTGTGCAAAGGTTAGGCTGTCGGTTACAATGGGAAGCATTGGCGTTGCACCGGACAAGGGCCATTCCGGATGGCCCGTTTAACCTTAATATGCACAGGAGGAACTTGCAGCTTGAAACCCTTACAATTAAATAACAACAGCTGGTTCTCGAATACGCGCAGCGATATTCTTTCGGGAATGACTGTAGCGATCGCCCTGATTCCCGAGGCGATCGCCTTCTCGATTCTGGCCGGCGTGAGTCCGATGGTGGGCTTGTATGCCTCCTTCACGATAGCCATTGTTACGGCATTTGCCGGAGGCCGGCCGGGAATGATCTCGGCGGCTACCGGTGCCATGGCGCTGCTGGTCGGCAGCCTGGTAGCGGAGCATGGGATTGAGTATTTGTTCGCCGCCACGGTGCTAACCGGAATTCTGCAGATTGTGATGGGCATGCTGAAGCTTGGCAGATTCATCACCTTCCTGCCGAAGCCGGTGATGACCGGCTTTGTCAATGCGTTGGCTATCCTTATCTTCATGGCGCAGCTGACGCATTTCAGCGGGCAGAGCTGGGTCATGTATGCCTTGGTGGCCCTGACGCTAGTGATCATTTATACCGTTCCGCGCTTCACCAAGGCGGTTCCGTCTGCACTGGTGGCAATTATCATCGTCTCCGTGCTGAGTATTGTCCTGAACCTGGATGTCAAGACCGTTGGTGACATGGGCAGCATTACTTCCTCACTGCCGCCGTTTCATCTGCCGCAAATTCCGTTTACGCTCGATACACTGCTGATTATTCTGCCGTATTCGCTGTCTCTGGCTGTAGTAGGACTTCTGGAATCGCTTATGACCGCTACCCTGATTGATGAAATTACCGGTACGGGAAGCGACAAGAACCGGGAAGCGAAGGGACAGGGCCTTGCCAATATGGTGACCGGATTCTTCGGCGGCATGGCGGGCTGTGCCATGATCGGCCAGTCTATGGTCAATATGAAATCAGGCGGACGGACCCGGCTGTCCACATTTGTATCCGGCGTATTTCTGCTGATCCTGATTCTGCTGCTCGGGGATATAGTGAAGCAGATTCCGATGGGGGCGCTGGTCGGCGTCATGTTCATGGTCTCGATCAGCACCTTTGAGTGGGGCTCGCTGAAGTCACTGGTACGGGTGCCGCTCAGCGACGCGCTGGTAATGATTGTAACGGTCGTTGCAGTGGTAGCCACCGATAACCTCGGTATCGGCGTATTGCTGGGAGTGCTGCTAAGCGCGTTGTCCTTTGCCTGGAAAATGGCTGCTATCCGCGTATCCTCCCGTACGGACGCCGATGGCGCAGAGGTGAGGTATCAGGTGTCCGGCCCGCTGTTCTTCGGTACGGCAAGCCATTTCGTGCAGGAATTTAATTATGAAAGTGACCCACAGCGGATCGTCATCGACTTCAGCGGTTCCCATGTGTGGGACCAGTCAGCGGTAGAGGCGGCGGGCAAGGTGATCGCCAGGTATGCTGTATACGGCAAGGAGGCCGAGATTACAGGACTGAATGCCGAAAGCGCCAGGCTGGTGGCCCGTATCGGCTTATCTATGTCCGGAGGGCATTCCTAATTAAGTATTATCGTTGTTAAAAGACCCTGCTCTGAAAGAGCAGGGTCTTTGGCATGAGGTGGACCTCAATACATTAATACTGATACAGCATCGTTGGAATCTGCCACCCGGCCCCTACGGACCAGAAGAAAATGTGGTCGCCGCGGTTAATTCTGCCTGATTCGACGCCACGCTGGAAAGCGATAAACGGACTGCTGGTGGCCGTATATCCGAACTCATCGCCCACATAAATGAACTTCTCATTACTCTCAAGGCCCAGGCCTTCCTGAATCAGCTCAATGTTCTTCAGCGAGAACTGCGACAGGCAGAAGGCGGAAATGTCATCCGTGGTAAGACCGTTGCGGCGCAGCAGCTCCTTCATATCGTTGATCGCCGCATCGACGCATACCGTGCCGTCAAACGGAGTCCAGCGGATACGCATCTGCTCCGGCGTAGTGCCCTCCCGGTAAATGTTCGACAGGCCGCAAGCCGGGAATACAATATCTGCATGGCCGCTGGAATCGGTGAAATACAGGGAATCCAGCAGACCTCCGGGTTCACTGCTCCGTTCCAGAATAACCGCAGCGGCGGCATCCCCGAAGTTGGGATACGTAATTTCATCGTCGATGTTGCAGTTAATGGAGCTGTAGTCGCTTCCGACCACCAGCGCATAACGGATAGCGGGGTTGGCCTGCATATAACGGCTGGCCTGCTCTACGGCGGTTACCATTCCGGCGCAGTTGGCGTTGGAGTCGAAGGTGACCGTCCGGTTCTTGCATTTCAGATGATTATGTAGGAGCAAAGCGTTGGTTGGGTACGTATACTCCGGCGTCTGTGATGCGAATACAATCATATCCAGCTGCTCGCTGACCATGCCGGCCGACTCCAGCACCTTCTGCGCCGCTTTGAAGCCCATAGTCAGCGCATTGTCGCCTTCGCCGTTAACGATATACCGCTTGTCGCGGCCCATTACTTCCAGAAAACGTTTGATATCCTTGCCGATCTTCGCGAAATGTTCCAGGTAAAATTCATTGCCTACACTATGCTCGGGATGATAATAAGCGGCGCTGCGGATGCGGATGTTTTCTGCGGTCTGCTCCATAAGTTCACCTACACTTCTCTGATTTCGTAATTTTCCAGTTTAGTGGTGCGGGCAACGCGGCTCAGCTGCATTTTCAGAACTGGGCTCTTGGCGATGGTGAATATAACCTTTTTGAATCCGGATTCCTTATAAAGGATGTAGCATTGCTCCAGCATAGGCAGCACATCGGGAGAAGAAACGTTCAGCTTGGTGCAATCCAGGTCGATTTCGTATTCGGTGGGCTGAAATTTGCTTACCGTTTCGTTATACTCCGTAATAAAACGTCCTGCGTCTTCCTCGGACATAGTGCCTTCTACTTGTACATTCAATAATTTTGCGGCGGTATCCGTTGCGAATTTAAAACTACCCATCTGCGTAAACTCTCCTTATAAATTATTAGTGTAAAAATAAGTTAAAGAAAATAATGGAATATCATGCCTGTAATTATACCGGGTTTCAAACTTTTAAAAAAGGATTTTTTTGCAGTATTACACTTTTTATTTTGGATTTTAATAAATAGGAATAAATACCCTTACGCTTCAGCTGCATAGAGAGTAAAATACGGCAAACCGCCTGTCCGGCTTTCCAAAGCCGCCCGCTATTGGTATGATTAAGAGCGAGTGAGCACATTCGCAACCATGGAGGAATTAACAATGAGTCAAATTACATTATCCGGGATCATCGACCATACGCTGCTGAAGGCGGATGCCCGTAAACAAGATATCATCAAGCTTGCAGAAGAAGCCAAAGCGTACAAGTTTGCTTCGGTCTGCGTCAACCCTGCCTGGGTATCCGTCGCCTATGAAGTCCTGAAGGATACACCCGATGTCAAGGTGTGCACCGTAATCGGCTTTCCGCTGGGAGCGTCGACGCCGGAGACCAAAGCCTTCGAGACAGCAAATGCAATTGCAAACGGTGCAGGTGAAGTAGATATGGTCATTAATATCGGGGCACTCAAGGACGGAGACGACGCGTTGGTGAAGCGCGATATCGCCGCTGTCGTAGATGCAGCCCGCGGCAAGGCGCTGACCAAGGTCATTATTGAGACCTGCCTGTTGACCGATGAGGAGAAGACCCGTGCCTGCAAGCTCGCGGTGGAAGCTGGAGCGGACTATGTGAAGACTTCTACCGGTTTCTCAACCGGCGGAGCGACCAAAGAAGACATCGCATTAATGCGTGCGGCAGTTGGCCCTGAGATCGGTGTGAAGGCTTCCGGCGGTGTGCGCAGCGCCGAGGATGCACAGATTATGGTCGAAGCGGGAGCCACCCGGATCGGCACCAGCGGCGGCGTAGCCATCGCCAAGGGCGAACGGAACGAAAGCGGCTATTAATTGCAGCAAGGCCTGCTGCGGCAGGGGCAATGTGCAGGGGAACGGCTGAAGGCTGTTTCCCTGTTTGGGTTAGAAGCATGAATCTTATGTATATGGCTGTATAGAGAGGGGACAACCGATGGAGGCTCTTACCTTTCCGGAGCTGGAGACACGGCGGCTAAAGCTAAGAATGCTGACTCTGGCCGATGGGGAAGCGGTGTGGAGGCATTTTGCGGACGAAGAGGTTGTAAGGTTCATGGATATTGAGCCATGTCACAGCCTTGAGGATGCGCTGGAGATTATCCAATTTCATCTGGACGATTCCGGCTGCCGCTGGGGACTGTTCGCTAAAGATACAGGCAGACTGACGGGAACCTGCGGATTTCACTGCTGGACACGGGAACCCGAGGCCAAAGCGGAGCTCGGCTATGACTTATCACCTGCTTACTGGGGGCAGGGGCTGATGGCTGAAGCGCTGGCTGCTGTGATCGCCTTCGGTTTTGCGCAAATGGGCCTTGCCATGATTGAAGCAACCGTAGAACCGGATAATTTACGGTCACTGCGCGTGCTTGAAGGACTGGGGTTTCAGCGGAGCGACGAACTCGCCGATGGCCTGGTTTATTATTCGTTAAATGCTCCCGGACAACGGGAATGATAACAGGAAGGTCCAAGAATTGTATGCGCTTACCTTTGCTGAATAATGCCGTTAATCTCTTGGCGGAATTGTATCCCATAAAACAAAGTGGAATAATGAGATTTTTTTCTTTTCAAATGACACGGATTGTGAGAGAATAGTACCAATTATTGATGTTAAACATTGCCATTCTCAATTACAGGGGAGGAATACCGATGTCCGAAGACCGCAAGCTGTCCTTTGAAACCCTGGCTGTTCACGCCGGGCAAGAGATTGATCCCACTACGCTGTCGCGTGCCGTACCGCTTTACCAGACCACCTCTTACGGCTTCCGGGATGCCGAGCATGCCGCCAATTTGTTCGCACTCAAGGAGTTCGGCAACATCTACACCCGGCTGATGAATCCGACGACCGATGTGTTTGAGCAGCGGATTGCCGCTCTGGAAGGCGGAGCGGGGGCGCTGGCAACGGCATCGGGAGCGGCAGCAATTTCTTTTGCAATTCTGAACATTGCCGGTGCGGGCGACGACATCGTCTCTTCCTCCAGCTTGTACGGGGGAACCTATAATCTGTTCTCGACTACGCTGCCGAAGCTTGGCATCAAGGTGAATTTTGTGGATTCCGACAATCCGGAGAATTTCCGCAGTGCAATTACACCGAAGACGAAAGCACTGTACGCCGAAACCATCGGCAACCCACAGGGTAACGTGCTGGACATTGAAGCTGTCGCAGCCATTGCCCATGAGCATGGGATTCCGCTGATCGTAGACAATACGTTCCCGAGCCCTTACCTGCTCCGGCCGATTGAATTCGGAGCAGACATCGTCGTCCATTCCGCCACCAAATTTATCGGCGGCCATGGCACCTCTATCGGAGGAGTCATTGTGGATGGCGGTAAATTCGACTGGAAGGCCAGCGGGAAGTTCCACGGACTGACCGAGCCGGACCCTAGTTATCATGGTGTGGTGTACACCGATGCCGTTGGACCTATAGCATATATTATCAAGGCACGTGTGCAGCTGCTGCGCGATCTGGGCGCCTCCATCTCGCCGTTTAATTCCTGGCTGCTGCTGCAGGGGCTGGAGACACTGCATCTGCGTCTGGAACGCCACAGCCAGAATGCACTGAAGGTAGCCCAGTACCTGGAAGCGCATGATGCGGTGGAGTGGGTCAGCTATGCCGGCCTTCCGAGTCATCCTTCTTATGAGCTGGCCCAGAAGTATCTGCCTAAAGGCCAGGGTGCCATTCTTACCTTCGGCATCAAAGGCGGCGCTGCGGCTGGCGTCAAGCTGATCGAGAATGTGAAGCTGTTCTCCCATCTGGCCAATGTCGGAGATTCGAAATCCCTGATTATTCATCCAGCCAGTACTACGCATCAGCAGTTGAATGCCGAAGAGCAGGCATCTGCCGGCGTTACTCCTGAGCTGTTGCGCTTGTCCATCGGCACGGAGTCTATCGACGACATTCTGTATGACCTGGAGCAGGCGATTGCGGCCAGCCAGCAGCGGGCTTAGCTTCAGCTGATTTTCCACTAATTCATTTAACCGCTGAACAGACTTCTGTTCCGTTACACTGCCCTTGATGGCGGTGGCGGACGGAAGTCTTTTTTGCCATTGTCTGCATAGCTGCAGCGTGATTTCCCTCTGACCGCCGAATATTCGGCGCCTTCTCCGCATATGCCTGTAAAACAACAACAGCACCGGCTTCAGCTCTGCATAGCTGCACGCGCCAAATTTATACTGATTTGACACCGCTTGCATAAAATGCGGGATGACCCCGTATTTATTTATAGTGAACTAGATAACTGTGCAGTGAGGCCAAGTGATGGAAGGGATGGGAGCGGAGGCTTTGACGGAAAGGCCGTCGGTTGCTGTACTACCATCCTGCCCGAGGCATGGAAAGCCTAAGTTCAGCTTATCTATCATGCAAGCAGCAGTATACCGGCGCGGCAGGTCTGCGAGCGAGAACACCGGCTGCTATCTTAACTAAAAGGTGGGTGCGAGATGAAGGGAGAACGTCAGCAGGATCATAATCGGAGCAAGGAGGAGCGCCTGTTCCAATATAGCGGTTCAGCCGATCGGGCAATCGGTGTGGAGATGAGCCAGGCGGCTTCTGTAGCTTCCGCCGCCGCCGAGTTCCTGGCTGCCGAAGAGCGTGGACGGCGGGCGGAACCGCTAGCCCGGACGTACTTCCGGCGGCCGGGCCAGGGCCCGGCGTTTCTGGTGCTGCGGGAGTGCACCGGAGAGGTGCTGCCCCTTCGCGAAGAGGACGGAGCTTATCCGGCCGGTCCGAGTCTGATCCGCAGCGAATCCTGGCTGCATGAACCGGAAACCGCGCGCATCTACCGCAGCTGGCTGGCCTGCGAAGACGAGGAGCAGGCGGCCCGTACGCTGCAGCGCATCTGCTACCGCCTGCAGGCCGCCGCCGCCGCGCTGCTCGACTCGGCCGACGGCGTCTGGGCGGCGGTCACGCTGCTCCAGCCGCCGGAGCTGGCGGCCGCCCCGGCCAGGCTGGCCGCGCTGCAGGATGCGCAGCTCGGCGCGCTGTTCGCCGCCGTGGCCGAGCATCTGCGGCTGGGCGGGGACAGCCGCACCGACCTGCTGGCGCCATACCCCGCCAGCGCCGGTGAATTCGCGGCTGTGCGCGAATTCATCGAGGACGTGGCCGACCAGACGCTCGGCCACGCTTTTGCGGCGGCGTGCCGCATCGGGGCGCTCCTCGCCCCGGAGGTGCGGCTCGCCGCCGCCGGGGAAATCGCGCGCACCGCCGATTTCCTCGTGCTGGACGGCGCGGCGGATGAGGCCGCGCCGGAAGCCGCCGCCGCCTGCTTCGCGCTGGCGGCGGGCGAGATTCTCGCCGCCGTGCGGAGCGTGAAGCCGGCGGCGGCCGTGTTCGCCGCGGGGGCACCGGCGGCGACAGCGCTTGCCGATCTGTACCTGATCGGCATTAACGGGATCTTTTGCAGCGCTAACCAGCGGACTGAAGCGCTGCTGAGGGCGGCCTGTCTGACCTGGATGGCCCGCCAGGAGAATATCGACGCCGCCGAGGGCTGGCAGTAACCGGCCGGCAACCCCTTCACACATGAACCAGCCCATGGCTCCGCGCTTTGTTGCGGAAGCCATGGGCTGTTGCAATTTACTGCTCTAGCGCAATATGTACCTAGTGCTAAGCACACCTGGCGCTATATGCACATGGCGCTTCCTTCATCACGCGGTATCAGCCATTCGCTCTCCTTACGCAATATACTCACAGCTGTGCCTGTTACGCATACTACCAGTAAGCGGTTTTCCAGTGACATACTGTAATTTACAAGGTAGACTTATTAACTCCTTGATCGTCCCGGAGTATCAGGGGCGTTGTTACGGACACAGTGAGCCTTATTATTGATTCCAGCGTCAACAAGTCAGTGTAACGTACTGAAGAGCCCTTATCTTCACAAAACCACGAGCTATCAGTGTATATGATGCACAGTAAGGTTTCTGGTGTCCGTTACAACAAACGGGACAGCTCCGCACCACGTTTCCGCACCGTCCTTATCTAGTACCTTGACCGCATCAAATTGAAGCTATGCACCATCTAGTTGCCAGTAAGGTTTGGAGACGTCCGCACCTACATCCCTTTCCCGTGAACAGGCCGACCAACAGCACAGTCCAGCTAATCAATCCTATTGTAGGCGAAAAATCGACCATAATGGGCTAACGTGAAGGTAAATAAGGCAAACGTAGTCGAAAAACCGACTACAATGTCTTGCCGTAGAGGAAAACAGACCCATTGTAGTCGAAAAACTGACCATAATGGGCTGCAGAGAAGGTAGACAGGGCAAATGTAGGCGAAAAATCGACCATAATCCACAAACCAAGCGAACCGAACGTAAAGCAGAACAGTACCTTAAAGTTCTCATGTTGCTCTTTTTCAGGGTTAGTGGAAAATCGCTACCTAATTTCACCTGTACGTTAGTGTTTGCATCGCCGTATTGGCTGCATCGAACGGCACCAGCAAGAAGTGACTGTGTGGGAAGTGAAACGAAACCAGGCACAGCAATCGGTGCAATGGCACTTTATAACCGAGCAAGCTAGAGGGAATAAAGCACTTATACCCTGGAATTTGAATTGGTCAAGGTATTAATTTTCCGAGCAACCTGCAATACGTTCCACTCCACGTCTCGCACCGTAGTCATCTGGTCTCCCGGCCAACATCATTTTTGTCCTCACCAACTTTGTTCGTGCCTACTTTTCTCTACCAACATTGACACTGCTGCTCATTGCTTTTCTGCGCTGTAGGAGCTATATCCGGCAGCTTGTTTGCACTGCTTGCCTCCAGGGTATGACAATATGTTAAATTTAGGAATACCTTTCTTGAGTTACTCAATAGCCAATTACTTGCCACGCTTTAATCACGCATAAACACATAAATCCCATACTACCTATGCAAGTAACCCACACTAGCACTAATCAGACTTTCAACCCTCATCAACCACCTCAACAATTAAACATACCCAAGCGCAGACCTGCGGCGGTTCAATGCACAAAAAAAAGACTGAGATGAGGGTTTACTTTTGCCCGAAAAGTGTTATATTATAGCTAAGTTGCATTAAGGAAATACTTTTGGACAATGGAAACAATGATTATCATTCTCATTTAACATGCTGTCCCGGCACCCGCCGGGGCAGCATGTGTCGTTTTCAGGGCTTTAATAATGGAATTCATTCTCAACGAGAAAGGTGATCAATATGCAAGCGACATCCAAATCGATTCCCAAGTCTATCTCATCCCGCGGGGGGACCGGAGCTCCCCAGGCTCCGAAGCCGCGGCGGTTCGACCCTGTAGCGATGCTGGGCAATTCCGAAATGCAGGCGGCGCTCGGCAGCGGTGTGCTAATGCTGGTAGCCTGGCTGACCAGCGGCTGGTCGGAGGCTATATCCATCCTTCTCTACGTGGTATCCTATGCGCTGGGCGGCTGGATCAAGGCGAAGGAGGGCGTGCAGACATTACTGCAGGAACGCGATCTGGACGTCAACCTGCTGATGATTGCGGCCGCGCTGGGGGCGGCTTCCATTGGCTACTGGAATGAAGGGGCCATGCTGATCTTCATCTTCGCGCTCAGCGGGGCGCTGGAGAGCTACACGATGGAACGCAGCAAGAAGGATATCTCGTCGCTCATGGCACTCAAGCCGGCGACGGCTGTGCGGATCGAGCAGGGCGGCATGAATGAGGTGCCGATTGATTCTCTGCAGATCGGTGATCTGCTGCTCGTCCGTCCGGGCGAACTGATTCCGGCGGACGGCAAGGTCTACCGTGGCGAATCGGCGGTGGATCAGGCCTCCATTACCGGTGAATCGCTGCCCGTGGAGAAGTCGCCGGGAAGCGAAGTCTATGCCGGTACCGTGAACGGGGAAGGCCCGCTGCATATCGAAGTGACGCGTTCGGCGGAGGATACGCTGTTCGCCAAGATCATCCGCATGGTTGCCGAAGCGGAGACTGAGGTACCCGATTCACAGCGGTTTATTAAACGGCTGGAATCTATTTATGCCCGGCTGGTGGTGGCCGCAACAGTTCTGCTGATTGCCCTCCCGCCGTTTGTGCTGGATTGGAGCTGGAGTGATACGTTCTACAAAGCGATGGTGTTCCTGGTAGTCGCGTCACCTTGTGCGCTTGTATCGTCGATTATGCCGGCGATGCTGTCGGCTATCTCCAAGAGCGCCCGCAAGGGGATTCTCTTCAAAGGCGGCGTGCATCTGGAGAACATGGCGAAGACGGCAGTGGTAGCCTTTGACAAGACCGGCACATTGACCGGAGGGGTGCCGCAGGTGACTGATTTTATCGCTGGAGCAGGCTATAACCGTGAGGAACTGCTGGCAGTCAGCGCGTCGATCGAGGCGTTGTCCCGCCATCCGCTGGCCGAGGCCGTCGTTGCCTTGGCTGAAGCGGAAGCTGCGGGGCTGTACCCGGTCGAGGACAGTATGTCTGTGACCGGCTGGGGAATGGAGGGCCGGGTGGGCGGCACGCTGTGGCGCATTGGCAAATCGACTCCGCTGGATGACCCGGAGCTGGCCCTCACGCATGACGAAGAGACGCTGGCGTACTGGAAAGAGCTGCGCCGGCGGTTTGAGGCAGAGGGGAAGACGGTATCCCTGGTGCTGGACGGCAGCCGGGTAGCGGGAATGATTGCCCTGCAGGATACGCTGCGGCCGCAGGCGGAAGAAGCGGTGCGCCGGCTGCAGGCGCTCGGCCTCAAGGTGGCGATGCTGACGGGCGACCGCCAGGCGACTGCCGATGTCATTGCGCAGAAGACAGGTGTGGATCTGGTCTTTGCCGATCTGCTGCCGGAGGATAAGGTAGAACATGTCCGCAGCCTGCGCGAGCAATACGGTCATGTTATTATGGTTGGCGACGGCGTAAACGACGCACCGGCGCTGGCAACGGCGACCGTCGGAATGGGAATGGGCATGAAGGGGAGCGGAGCGGCACTGGAGATTGCCGATGTTGTGCTGATGAATGACAATATCGAAGAGATTGCCTCTGCCGTCGCCCTGGCCCGCCGCTCGCAGCGGATTGTGAAGCAGAACATGATTTTTGCCGTGAGCGTAATCTTTGCTCTGCTCATCGGGAATTTCTGGCAGGGCATTGCCCTTCCGTTTGGTGTGGTCGGCCATGAAGGCAGCACCATTCTGGTGATCCTTAACGGACTTAGATTGCTGCGCTAAGCTAAGGGTTCATACGAATAGGCCAGTCCGGAACTTCCGGCTGGCCTATTTTGCAGCCAATGACTGAGGTCTGGAACTGCTGGGTGGATACCCACAAGAATTTAGATTGCCCAAAATCTAATTGTTAACAAAAAATATTCCGCAAACGAGTCTGGCATATTGACAGAATCGTTCAAGGTCAGCATAATGAATACTACATTATAATAATTTTAAAGTAGTCAGTTGCCTTCGAGCGCCGGCTGCTGAACGGTAGGGCATCTGCCTTAAATATAAGAACAACTCTGTTGCGGCATGTATAACCTCTTATATTTGTAGAACAGACGTATCAGCCGTCCATTCCAAGGAGGATATGGTCATGTATAAATCCATTATTGTAGGCACTGGACCGGCTGGACTCACAGCCGCCATATATCTGGCTCGCGCCAATCTCAATCCGCTTGTTATCGAAGGCCCACAGCCGGGCGGACAGCTGACCACTACTACAGAGATCGAGAATTTCCCGGGATTCACGGATGGCATTATGGGACCTGAGCTGATGGACAATATGCGCAAGCAGGCCGAACGGTTCGGTGCGCAGTTCACGACAGGCTGGGTGAAGAGCGTTGAGCTGGGAGAACGGCCGTATAAGCTGTATCTGGAAGGCAAGAGCGAGCCGCTGGTGACGGATACGCTGATCATTTCCACCGGCGCTACCGCCAAATACCTGGGTATTCCGGGCGAGCAGGACAACATCGGACGCGGAGTCAGCACCTGTGCAACCTGTGACGGATTCTTCTTCCGCGGCAAGGAAATCGTAGTTGTCGGCGGCGGAGATTCGGCGCTTGAGGAAGCCGGCTTCCTGACCCGTTTTGCTTCCAAGGTGACACTGGTGCACCGCCGTTCCGAGCTTCGCGGCTCCAAGATCATGCAGGAGCGGGTTCGCGACAATGTGAAGGTAGCCTGGGCGCTGGACCGTACGCCGCTGGAGGTTGTTTCCGGCGAGAATGGAGTAGGCGGACTCAAGGTACTGAACAATGTCACCGGACAGGAAGAAATCCTTCCGGCCAGCGGTGTGTTCGTGGCGATTGGGCATCATCCCAACACCGCGTTTCTGGGCGGGCAAATTACGACGGATGCGAACGGTTATATCGTTACGACTCCGGGCACCTCGGAGACCAATATCCCAGGGGTGTTCGCCTGCGGCGACGTGCAGGATACCCGCTACAGACAGGCTATTACGGCTGCGGGCAGCGGCTGCATGGCGGCCATGGACGCCGAGAAATATATTGAGAGCCTGGAGCACAGCGCGGTTATCATGTAATCTTTTGAATTGGTGAAACGGTGTTCCGGTGATAAAATAGATGTGAATCCGGTGCATCTCCGGCCGTCACAGCCAGCGGATCTCTTGGCTCGATGGTGTGAGGCTGTGGATTTCAGTGAGTTATGGGAGGTTCACTATGGAGAATGTGATTGTGTACACCTCAACAAATTGCCCGCATTGCCGCCAGGTCAAGAGCTTTTTGAGTGAAAAGGGCATTGCCTTCGAGGAACGCAATATTGAGCAGAACGATGATTACGCCCAGCAGGTATGGGATATGGGTATGCGCGCTGTGCCCGTAACGCTGATCGGCGGTTACAGGATCGTCGGTATGAACAAGACGCAGTTTGCCAAGGCACTTGCTGTTCTGCAGCAATAGCTCTGGACGTATACTAGGCGTGATACCAGCCGGCCGCTTCCTTAGAAGGAGGCGGTCTCTTTCGTCGTGTGTGTTCCGTAAGGAACGGTAAAATAAAAGGGCTGTACGAACGTTAATATATTTACCGCAGGGGGGACTTGGTATGCTGATTCAATTAATAAACTATTGGGATCGTGAGACGGTGAAGCGGCTGCTGGCCGAGTGCATGATGGCGGATGATACGGGCGTTGAAGCAGAACTGGAGAAATACGCTGCAGGGGAGTCGGGAAGCCTGCTGGGTCTGTTCATTGCCGGAGAATTAGCCGCTCTTGTGGGCGTGAGCCAAGTCAGGGGAGAGGTGGAGATCAGGCATTTGGCCGTTCAGCCCGGGTGGCGCGGCAAAGGCATCGGCCGCAGCATCATCCAGGAGCTGGCAGGCTGCCCGGGGATGATTTCGCTGCGGGCCGAGACGGATCGTGAGGCCGTCGGCTTTTACCGGAGTGCAGGATTTGCCGTCGTTAGCCTGGGTGAGAAATATCCGGGTGTGGAGCGTTTTGAGTGCATGCTGGCGATAACCCGCGAAGCGACAGGCAGCTGATACGAGGCCGGCTATACATGAGTAATGGTCATTACAACCTGAAACAGCGCATATACGCCCAAGCCGCTGATAATCAGCATCATGCCCGATTTCTTCCTCGACTGGAACAGACGGAGCACGCCAAGGCTGATCAGCGGGGCGATAATGAGCAGCAGCAGCAGCATGGTAATGAACATGCGAGTTGAAATATCCGATGTATCCAGAAAGGCCATAGACGCACGCTCGCTTTCCAAAAAAGAGGTAGTTGTGTGATGTAAGTCACACTCTGTATCCATTATTATAATGGATTGTAACCTCTTTTTAGCAGCGTGCAGCGTCCCAAATGCGGCAATTTTACGTCAATTTGCTATATGGTTACCCGGATATCGCCCAGAAAGTGCATGACCGCCGCAAATGCGGCGCCGATCATCGTTCCCTTGCCGCCGAGCTTGGAAAAGGTGATTTCCAGCTGCTGCTTATGGTAAGGCAGCGTACGCTCGGCAACTACATCACGCAGCGGACCGCCCAGCCAGGGCTCGGCCTCGGACAATGCGCCCCCGATAACGATTAATTCCGGATTGAAGCTGTTGATCAGATTCGTCACGCCAATCCCCAGATAGGTGCCCATCGAGTCAAAATGGCGCAGCGCATCGGCCTGGCCGCTGCGCGCATGGCGCACCAGCTCGGGGGTTGTGCGGGCCGGCAGAGGCAGGCCGGGCTGGTCATAGGTCCGTTCGGAGGCGTATAGCTCCCAGCAGCCGCGGCTTCCGCAGCTGCAGGGCGTGCCGCCCGATTCGATCGTCATATGCCCGGTTTCGCCGGCATAGCCACGGGCCCCCTTGTACAGCTCTCCTCCGATAATAATCCCCGAACCGATCCCTGAACCTGCACTGATATACAGCAGATGGCGCACGCCACGCGCAGCGCCGAAATTAAGCTCGCCCTGCGCACCGGCATTGGCTTCATTGTCGATAGTGACCGGAACGGCGAAGGCTTCCTCCAGGATGGCCCGCAGATCGACCATTTCCCAGCCAAGGTTGGGTGCAAACAGGACCACGCCGTGCTCATCCACCATTCCCGGTACTCCGACTCCGATTCCGACAATTCCATACGGCGAAGGCGGTGCAGCGGCGATCATCGTCCCGATGAGCTTCTTCATCTGCTCCACTACATAAGGCAGCTCATGGTTATCCAGCGGAGCTTCCAGCTCCTGCAAAATATGTCCGCCGAGATCGCACAGAACGGCCGACAGCTGCCGGATTCTCAGCTCCAGGCCGACGACGGTACCGGCCATGCGGTTAAAATGCAGCATCAGCGGCTTGCGGCCGCCGCTGGATTCTCCCGGACCTGCCTCCGTGACCAGCTCCTGGCCGCAAAGCTCGGCCACCAGGTTCGAGACCGTGGCCTTATTGAGACCGGTCATTTCGGATACTTTGGCCCGCGAGACCGGGGAGTGGGTGCGGATCGTATGCAGCACAAGCGATTTGTTGATTTTTTTGACCAGCGCCTGATCACCCGTAACTTTCACACAAGACACTTCCTTTGATTGATAACGTTCTCATTAAACAGTATTCCATTTAGTCTAGAGCGATAGGCATTAAAATGCAACCGCGAATCAGAGGAAAGGCGGCCCGACCGGCTTTGGTGAACGCATAGATACAGCCGTGCGAGGGCACGTTATGACCGTGGGTGGCGGTAAGTACGCGCCGTTAAATGAGGCTGAAAAAATTTTGCCCAAAACTTTGTTTAACCAATATACAAAGTCTGAAAGTTGTGTTAAGATGATGCTGTAAACGCTTGCGGGCAAAAGCTCAAAACCGAGGAGGACTTTAATAATGGCTTATTTTGAAACAGTAGGAAAAATCTCTTACGAGGGAAGCCGTTCCACCAACCCTTACGCATTCAAATTCTACAATCCAAAAGAAATCGTAGCCGGCAAAACTATGGAAGAGCACCTGAAGTTTGCAATGGCATATTGGCATACACTTACTGCCGGCGGTTCCGACCCGTTCGGCGCTGAAACCGCAGTACGCAGCTGGGACAAGCTGGACGCTCTGGACAAGGCTAAGGCCCGTGCGGAAGCCGCTTTTGAATTCATGGACAAGATGGACCTTCCATATTTCTGCTTCCATGATGTGGACATCGCTCCGGAAGGCGCTTCGCTCAGCGAATTCTACAAGAACATCGATACCATCGTTGACATTCTCGAACAGGGCATGAAGACTTCCGGCAAGAAATTGCTGTGGAACACGGCCAACATGTTCACCAATCCGCGCTTCATGCACGGTGCAGGCTCTACCTGCAATGCCGATGTATACGCTTATGCCGCTGCCCAAGTGAAGAAGGGTCTGGAAGTCGGCAAACGTCTGGGCGCATCCAACTACGTATTCTGGGGCGGCCGTGAAGGTTACGAGAACCTGATGAACACTGACATGCAGCTGGAGCAGGACAACATTGCACGCCTGTTCTCCATGGCTGTTGATTACGCGAAGGAAATCGGCTTTGACGCCCAGTTCCTGATCGAGCCTAAGCCGAAAGAGCCTACCAAGCACCAATATGACTTCGATGCTGCTACAACGATTGCGTTCCTTCAGAAGTACGGCCTTGAGAACAGCTTCAAGCTGAACCTGGAAGCCAACCATGCTACACTGGCCGGCCACACATTCGAGCATGAACTGCGCGTTGCCCGCATCAACGGCATGCTGGGCTCGCTCGACGCGAACCAGGGCGATCCGCTGCTGGGCTGGGATACCGACGAGTTCCCGGTTAACCTGTATGATGCTACCCTGACTCTGTATGAAGTACTGAAGAACGACGGTCTGGGCAAAGGCGGCATTAACTTCGACGCCAAGGTACGCCGTCCGTCCTTCGAACCGGAAGATCTGTTCCTGGCGCACATCGCCGGCATGGACACTTATGCCAAAGGCCTGAAAGTGGCTGCCAAGCTGATCGAAGACCGCGTATTCGAAGATGTTATCGAGAAGCGTTACAGCAGCTTCAGCGAAGGCATCGGCGCCGACATCGTATCCGGCAAAGCTACGCTGGCTTCCCTGGCCGACTACGCTCTGAACAACCAGAATCCGCGTCCTAACCAATCCGGACGTCAAGAGCTGCTGAAAGCGACTCTGAACCAGTACATTCTGGCTGAATAGGATTTAGCGACAACATGCGGCCCGGGTGCGGGCCGCTAATGCAACGGGGGTTGCTGAAGAAAGCATTCTTCGGCAGCCCTTTTTCTATGGATTAGTATGAGCGGCCGGTGTCAGCGCGTAGGCAATGTCTTTGAACCCGCTAATTATGACTGAACCGCCGGGTTACCAGTCCATTGAACGGTCGTTGGCCTATCGCCATCCTGTTGTTTGGAGTAAGTGGAAAACATCGAACTAATTCCATGATTTTCGCGGAAAGATAATATCTAAGTGGAAAATGTCTAACTAATTAGTGCATTTCTGTTGACATCCGCTTCAATCCGGCTGATTAAATGGACGAAATCGAACTAATTCCCTGGAATGGGGATATTTGCTGATAATAAGTTGCAAAAATCGAATTAAATATTCCTCCTTTCTTTGGGAGTCTACTTTAGCGCGGGGCTGGAATCAGTTATAGTATCAGCATAGACTATAATCTGTAGGGGAGCCGACAGAACCGGTATATCAACAGTTTAAATAAACGCGGGTTTACTCGAAGCATTAATCATTGAAGTATAGCTCGTAAAACAAAGCGAACGCTTACGAAGTCAGTTTTACTCGAAGCATTATCATTTGAAGTATAAGCTCGTAAAACAAAGCGAACGCTTACGAAGTCAGTTTTACTCGAAGCATTAATCATTGAAGTATAGCTCGTAAAACTTTTAGGAGGCTCTATCATGAACTATGTAATCGGTGTCGATCTTGGAACCAGTGCGGTCAAGACTGTGCTGGTGGACCAGCAGGGCAAGGTGGCTTTTGAACATTCGGAAGCGTATCCGCTTAGCCGCGCCCAGCCGAACTGGAGCGAGCAGAACCCTGAGGATTGGGTAAAAGGAACGCTGGTCAGCCTGCGCCGCCTGATGGAGCAGTCCGGTGTGGACCCGTCGCAGGTGGATGGCCTCAGCTTCTCCGGCCAGATGCACGGGCTTGTGCTGGTGGACAGCGAAGGCAAGGTGCTGCGTCCGGCTATTCTATGGAATGATACCCGTACAACGGCACAATGCCGCAGAATTGAACAGACGCTTGGCGGCAAGCTGATCGACATTGCGCGCAACCGTGCTTTGGAAGGGTTTACGCTGCCTAAGATCCTGTGGGTGCAGGAGAACGAACCCGAGGTGCTGGCACAGGCCCACCAGTTCCTGCTGCCCAAGGATTATGTGCGTCTGCGCTTGACCGGAGATTATGCGATGGATTACTCCGATGCGGCAGGGACCCTGCTGCTTGATGTCGCTGCCAAAGAGTGGAGCGCCGAGATTGCTGAAGCCTTCAATCTGCCGCTCGCGCTGTGTCCGAAGCTGGTGGAATCCTTCGATCTGACGGGAACGCTGCTGCCGGAAATTGCCGGGGAGACAGGCCTTCTGGCCTCGACGAAGGTATTCGCGGGCGGAGCGGATAATGCCTGCGGCGCGCTCGGCGCGGGGATTCTGGGCGAAGGCCGGACAATGTGCAGCATCGGCACCTCCGGCGTGGTGCTGTCCTATGAGAGCAACAAGGACCTCAACCTGGAAGGCAAGGTGCATTTCTTCAATCATGGCGAGAAGGATGCCTACTATATTATGGGCGTTACTCTGGCCGCAGGCCACAGCCTGACCTGGTTCAAGGAAACCTTCGCAGCGGACAAGAGCTTCGATGAGCTGCTGCAGGGTGTAGGCGCTATTCCCGCCGGCAGCGGCGGCTTGCTGTTCACGCCGTATATTTCCGGCGAGCGCACCCCGCATCCGGATGCGAATATCCGCGGCAGCTTTATCGGTATGGATTCCGGGCATACGCTGAGCCATTTTGCCCGTTCCGTACTGGAAGGCATCACCTTCTCGCTGCGTGAATCCATCGAGATCGTCCGCGATTCCGGCAAGGAGATCAACGAGATTGTCGCCATCGGCGGCGGTGCGAAGAATGAGACCTGGCTGCAGATGCAGGCGGATATCTTTAACGCCTCCATTGTGAAGCTGGAGAGTGAGCAGGGGCCGGCTATGGGCGCGGCTATGCTGGCCGCGTACGGCAGCGGCTGGTTCGCTTCTCTCGGCGAATGTGCCGAAGCCTTCATCCGTCCGGCCGAAGTGTTCAAGCCGAACGCGGAGCAAGCGGCCGTCTATGACGGATTGTTCAGTATTTACCAGGAGGTCTACGGCCAGACGCGTGGATTAAATGACAAGCTGGCGGCTTACCGCCAATAACAAGTCGCTGCTGCTTGGCCGAGTAACCGAATGACCGCGATGTTTCCGGAGGAAGCTATTTCCTCCGGATTTGGCGCATTAAGGGGGAATGCAACATGATTAAAGTGCTGATTGTCGATGACGAGCCCAAGCTGAGAGAAGGACTTCGCACCCTGATTCCTTGGGAAGAGCAGGGTTACACCGTCGTGGCTACGGCGGCGAACGGAATCGAAGCGCTTGAGAAATTTCATACCTTTGCTCCCAAGCTGGTAATCGCCGATATCCGCATGCCGGGAATGGACGGCCTTGAGCTGATCAATGAGCTGCGCAAGGAGAAGGCGGACTGTCATATTATGATCCTTAGCGGCTACGCCGATTTCGAATATGCCAAGCGGGCGATTTCCCTCCATATTGACGGCTACCTGCTGAAGCCGGTGGACGAGGAGGAACTGCTCTCCTACCTGCAGGAGCTGCGGGTGACGATCAGCCGCAAGGAGCAGCTGGACAGGCTTCATGGAGCGGTTCCCGCCGTCAGCAATGAGACACTGCTGCGCGAACTGCTGCAGCCGCGTGAGGGCGGTGAGCCTGCCGATGAACTGGTCGAAGCACTCGGGCTGGAGGAGCGCAGCTGTGAAGTGGTGCTGCTGGAGCTGAAGCGTGTTGCCAAAGGAGAAGAAGACAAGGTGGAACGCGTTAAGCAGCTGCTCGAGCGGCGTTTGGGCCAGGAGCAGGGGCTGTTCTTTACACTTGCGCCCTATATGGGTATTCTTCTGAACAAACCTCTGCGCGATGAGGCCGCCCGGACGGCAATGTGGCGGCAGCTGCAGGATGTCATCTCCCGGGAGGACATCGATTTCGTCGCTGCGGCAGGCGGAGCTGTGGAGCGCCCGCAGCAGGCCGCCGTCTCGTTCTCCGCTGCCCGCGAGCGGCTGAGCCAAGCCTTCTTTGCGCGGATGGATACGCTGCTCTACGATCAGGCGGAGGAGGGCGGAGACCTGCCCGACCAGCTTCAGGAGCCTGCCGATTCGGAGCGCGACGCAGCGATGGAGCTGCTGCTTGCGGTGGAGACAGGGAGCGATGAGGCCATTCCTGTACTGATCGGTGAGATTATCCGCCAGACGGTAGAGGTCAAACACGACGAGACGGTGATCAAGGACAGCATGATCCGGCTGCTGAGTACGACGATTGCCCGGCTGGAGGCGGTGAATCCCGAAGTCCGCGCCTGGACGGATGGTAATCCTTCCCCGGCGGCCGAAATTTTCAACAGCTTCTATCTCACGGAGGCTGAGAACAAGCTGGTGGAATATCTGTCCAGGCTATCGCGACATTTGAACAGCGGCGGCAGAGGCGATGAGATCAAACGGATTACCGATCTCATTCAGCGGCGTTATAACGAGAACCTGAAGCTGGGTACGCTCGCCGAACTCTTTAATTACAATAGCGCATATCTGGGCAAGATGTTCAAGCTTCAGGTAGGAGAGCATTTCAATACGTATCTGGACAAGGTCCGGATTGAGAAGGCCAAGCAGTTTCTGGCCCAGGGCATGAAGGTCTACGAAGTGGCGGAGAAGGTTGGTTACATGAACTCGGATTACTTCAACGCCAAGTTCCGCAAGTATGTCGGCGTGTCGCCAAG
Source organism: Paenibacillus tepidiphilus (assembly GCF_008635795.1). Taxonomy (GTDB): domain Bacteria; phylum Bacillota; class Bacilli; order Paenibacillales; family Paenibacillaceae; genus Paenibacillus_AQ; species Paenibacillus_AQ tepidiphilus. The sequence goes on from NZ_VWRQ01000017.1 coordinate 110,155, forward strand.
CGCTTTCCGCAAAGAGAATTAAATTGACGCAGGCGTGATTTGAGGGTCCCCGCAAAGTACCTGGGTCTGCGCCCGGCGTAATGGCCCCGGTTGTGGATTATTTTGAACCTTGCGCAAGGATTTGTCAGCGATTATGATAAACAGGCTATTCCCCGTTTGGATGCAGCGGACGGGAATGGCCTGTTTTCCTTGCATAGCGGGGAATGGTCTTGAGAAAGGGGGGATTCCATGAAGAAGCTGATTCGCTTAACCAATAACATCATTAATAATATGAAGTTCAAAAACAAGCTGATTGTCTTCTATATTGTGGTAGTCATGATTCCGGTGTTGATCGTCGGAATTATCCTGACCAGCTATTTCCGGGAGGCTGCACTGGAGCGGGCGATCGAGCAGGCCACGAACAACGTGGAGAAAGTGAAGACGCAGCTGGCCAGCAAGCTTCGTGTCCCTACAGACATTTCAGATTTGCTATATTTCTCCGATGAGCTGGAGGTCCTTGCCAACACCAGGTATTCCAATATTCTGGAGCTGACCCAGGCTTACCGGGAGTTCACGAATTTCCAGGAATTTATTCTCCAGTACCGGGAAATTTCCAACATCCGTTTCTACATTGAGAACGAGACGCTGGTTGATAATATGTCCATTATTCCGTTGACGGATGAATTGAAATCCCGGTATTGGTATCAAAAAGCGATGGAGAGCAGCGGAATCTACTGGATGTATATCTCTGACAATGAGAACTTCCTGACCAGCGAACGGGCGTCCATCAACAAGCTGAGCCTGGTCCGGCAGGTGCCTTACAACGAGTACGGAAAAGTCGGAGTTCTGATGGTGCAGGTAGTGCAGAATGAGCTTAACGGCATGCTGGTGCAGGAGCCATTCGAGACGATTGTAATGGACGAGTGGGGCACGATCGTAGCTGCGAAGAATCCCGAACTGGTGGGTGCCACACAGGAGGAGATTGACATTGACATCGATTTGCAAAATGAGACGAAGGATGTCATCCGGACCAATGTCAAAGGTGAACCTTCCTATGTCATCGTCGATGAGGTAAGGCCGGCTGCCAGTGTCAGCAAGCTGAAGGTCATCTCGGTGTTCGAGACCGGCAGCATTCTGGACGGTGCCAACAAAGTAGGGACACTGGGTCTGCTCATCATCAGCGGGGTGCTGCTGGTGGCTCTGGTAATGGTATATATCATTTCCCTGTTAACCACGAACCGGCTGCTCCGGCTGAGCCGCCAGCTGAATCAGGTCGCGCTCGGCAATCTGAAGGTAGTATCGCATATCGACGGAACAGACGAGATCGGTCAGCTGTCACGCCAGTTCAATTATATGGTGCGCAGCATTAATCAATTGATTGAGCAGGTAATCGAGAGCAATGAGCGTAACAATAAGCTGGAAATCGCCCAGCGGGAAATCAAGCTGAAGATGATGGCGAGTCAGATTCATCCGCATTTTCTGTTCAATGCCCTGGAATCGATTCGTATGAACGCCCATCTCAAAGGAGAGAAGGAAATTGCCAATATCGTCCGGCAGCTCGGCAAGCTGATGCGCAAGAATCTGGAGGTCGGCCGCGAGCGAGCGCCGATGAAGGAAGAAATCGAGATGATCCGTTCCTATCTGGAAATCCAGAAATTCCGCTATGAGGACCGTCTGATGTACGAGGTACATTTCGATCCGCGAGCCGCCGATGTACTGCTTCCGCCGCTGATTATCCAGCCGCTCGTGGAGAACTCTGTAGTCCATGGCCTGGAGAACAAGGAGGGGACGGTCCACGTGATGGTCGATATTACTTATGCGGGAGATATGCTGCAGATCGTGGTGAGCGATGACGGGATCGGAATCAAGGAGCAGCGTCTGATCCAAATCCTCGAGCTAATCAATAAGGCGGAGGAAGAACCGCAAAGCCGGATTGGTCTGCGCAATGTGCATCAGCGGCTGGTGATGTATTACGGGGCCGAGCACGGTTTGAACATTGAGAGCAAGGACGGACACGGGACGACAATCTCATTTTCCATACCTGCTGATAGCGATTTCAACCCTTGAGCCGCCTGCATTCGTGCAATGTCAAATTTGTATATGATTTTGAGTAAAATCTGTCGGGTATCCGCAAATAATCGGGTGGAGTATGATATGAATATAAAAAAGAAGGGGGAATATTAAACGTGAAAGCGCTCACGGAAAACGGTGTTACAGCAAATGAAAGCGTAACCCCCGCCCCACCTACAAAGCGGAAGAGTGGATTTTGGAAAAGCGTAGTACAACAAAAGTACTTGTATCTGATGTCGCTTCCATTTGTAATCTGGGTATTCATCTTCAGTTACCTGCCCTTGTGGGGATGGACGATGGCATTTCAAAATTATAAGCCGGCCAAGTCCTTCGGCGAACAGAAATGGGTCGGACTGGACAACTTCAAAGAACTGTTTTCGGATGATCGTTTCTATCTCGTACTAAGAAATACGCTCGCGATGAGCGGGCTCGGACTGGTGTTCGGGTTTGTCGTACCGATCCTGTTCGCGGTATTGCTCAACGAACTCAAGGGCAGCCTGTTCAAACGGACCGTACAGACGGTATCCTACCTGCCCCACTTTGTATCCTGGGTAGTTGTCGGGGGCCTCGTCTACAAGATGCTCGCCATTGAAGGCGGGGGTGTCAACGATCTTCTCCTGTGGCTGAACATTATTGATGAACCGATTCAATTCATGGCCCAGCCGAAGATGTTCTGGGGAATTGTAACGGTATCGGATCTCTGGAAGGAAACCGGCTGGAATGCCATCATCTATTTGGCGGCAATTACCGGTATCGACAAAGAGCTGTATGAAGCTGCTAAAGTCGACGGAGCCGGAAGAATTAAGCAGATGTTCCACATTACCTTGCCGGGTATCCGTACCACCATCACCGTTCTGCTGATCATGTCGATCGGCCACATGGTCTCGACAGGCTTCGAGAAGCAGTTCCAGCTCACCAACAGCCTGTTAACCGATTACTCTGAAGTACTTGATTTGTATGCGCTTAATTACGGCATTAAAATTGCCCGGTTCTCATATGGTACCGCAATCAGTATGTTCACCTCAGTGGTCAGTGTCATCCTGCTGCTTATCGCCAACGGTGTATCTAAGAAACTTACTAAAGAGAGCATTATGTAAAGGAGGGGTCCTAAAGTGGCAGCTAAAGCTTTTGAACTGAAAAAGTCCGAACGGGCATTTGATATCTTTCTGTACATCTTCCTGGGAATTGTCATGATTGTGACGCTTTATCCCTTCTTGAACGTGCTGGCAATTTCCTTCAATGATTCTACGGATACCGTCCGCGGCGGCATTACCATCTGGCCGCGGGAATGGACACTGGATAATTACAAACGAATCTTCAGCTATACCGGCCTGATTCAAGGCTTTAAAGTTTCGGTAATGCGTACAGTAGTCGGTACACTGCTGGGACTGATCAGCGCCTCGATGCTGGCGTTCACGCTCAGCCGTCCGGAATTCAGAGCAAGAAAGCTCTTCTCTTACTTCCTGATTCTGACCATGTACTTCTCCGGTGGTATGGTACCGGCGTACATCCTGATGAGAGACCTGAACCTGATCGGCACCTTCTGGATTTACGTTCTGCCGGGTGCAGTATCCGCCTTTAACGTATTCATCATCCGTTCCTTCATGGATGGTCTGCCGTTTGCCCTGCAGGAATCAGCTAAGCTGGACGGCGCCAATGACTTCAAAATTTTCTACAAGATTATTCTACCGCTCTGTAAGCCGGTACTGGCCACAGTCACGCTCTTCCTGGCGGTGGGTCAATGGAATGAATGGTTTACAACATATCTGTATAACGGTAACAAGTCGCATCTGACTACGCTGCAATACGAGCTGATGAAGGTGCTCGCGACAACGAATCAGGGTAGCGGCATGACCAACTCCAATGACCTGGCTAACCAGATGGCGCAGGTATCACCGGAATCAATCAAGATGGCTATTACCATTGTCGTTACAGTACCAATTCTCGTCGTATACCCGTTCTTGCAGAAATACTTTGTCAGCGGGATGACTCTGGGTGCGGTTAAGGCGTAAGGTTTGTTATTAAGCAATCAAGCTATAATAGGCATGGGAACGCATTGCTGATCCGGCACATTCGGATTGGGACAGCGTTCCCACCCTAATCCGCTTAAGCAGATGCGAAAAGTAAGTGAACAATAATTCTTGTTGTAGTGGTTTTGCAAGCGCTAACAATGGTATACTCAGGACCTTCCTGATTATGCATAGATGCTTTACACAATTATTCAAGGGGGAGAACAAATGAACCGCAAGAGTACAAAAACAGTCTTCACACTGATGCTTCTCAGCACGATGCTGATCGCCGGATGTGGCGGCAACAATAACAATGCGGCCAACAATGCTGCGAACAGCGGCAATACAGGCACCAACACAGGTAGCGAAGCAGCCGGCAACAACGCCGCTGCCGAGGATACAAGCCCGATGACGATTACCTTCTTCGGCGCTGACACCAGCCCGAATTGGAACAACATGCAGGACGACGTCGGTAAAGCCATTACCGAGAAGACAGGCGTAACTATTGAAGCGGAATATGACGTGGCCAGCGGCGGCGGAGAGGACAAGATCTCTCTGATGGCGGCAAGTGCTGACATGCCTGACCTTATTTTCGCCAAAGGTAACCTGGGCAAGCTGATTGATGCAGGAATGGTCCTGGATCTGACAGACCTGATCGAGGAACATGCGCCGAACATGAAGAAGCTGTTCAGCGAAAACATGAACCGTCTGAAATACAGCAACGAAGACCAGGCTATCTACTCCATTCCAACCAATGCCGGTGTAAATCAACAGAGCTTTGACGCTACCGGTGGTTTTGAACTCCAGCACCGCGTATTGAAAGAGCTGGGCTATCCGGAAATCCGCACCACAGCTGATTTCGAAAAGGCGCTTAAGGATTATGTTGCTCTGCATCCTGAGACCGACGGTCAGCCGACCATTCCGCTGACGCTGAATGCAGATGACTGGAAGATTATGATTACGGTTACTAACCCAGCGTTTATTTCAACCGGCCTGCCGGACGACGGTGAATACTACATCAATCCGGAAAACTATGAAGCTCAGCTGCACTACAAACGTCCGGAAGAAAAAGAATATTTCCGTTGGCTGAACGGTCTGTATGCCCAAGGCCTCCTGGACAAAGACACCTTCGTACAGAAGGATGACCAATACAAAGCCAAGATTGCAAGCGGCCGCGTACTGGGCCTGATTTCTCAGGAATGGGAATACCAGGATGCTGAGAATGCTCTGAAATCCGCCGGCAAGCATGACTACACTTATGCTCATTTCCCGGTAACCATGTCTGAGGAATATCAAGATCATTCCTTCCAGCAAACAGGTATCGACGGCTATGGTCTGGCTATCTCGGCTGAAGCCAAAGATCCGGTCCGCATCATCAAATTCCTGGACTGGATGGCTTCCGAAGAAGGTCAAGTGCTCAGAAACTGGGGTATTGAAGGCAAGCATTACACCGTAAACGCTGATGGCGTCCGTGAAGTGCCGGCCGAAATCAAAGACAGAAAAGTAAATGATGTCAACAACTTCACCAAAGAATCCGGTATCGGCCTGTACGGCGTATTCGGCGCTAAATATGGCGACGGCGTGAAGGATTCCACCGGCAACTACTATACTACAAGCTTCCCGGAAGAAATCGTAGCTTCCTACTCTGATGTTGAGAAAGAGTCGCTTGCTGCTTATAAAGCAACTACCTGGAAGGATCTGTTCCCGGCTGAAGATGCGTTCCCAACCAAGGAATGGGGCGCTCTGTACAACATGCCGACTCCTACTGACGGCCAATATCAAGTAATCTACCAGAAGACACAGGATATTATCCGCAAACGTATTCCAGAAGCAATCCTGTCTGCACCGGCAGATTTCGACAAAGTGTATGATGCGTTCCTGGCTGAGCTGGACAAAGCCGGCGCTAAGGACATGGAAGCCGAGTACACTGGACTCGTGAAGCAGAGAGTTGAACTCTGGACTGGAAAAGACCTGTAAGGGTTGATTCGGAGCGGTTCTAATGAATGAAAGAAATGCAAAGGCCCGACCTCGGTCAGGGCCTTTGCTGTATTCACAAGACACTCTTCAGGGAGGACAGAAAGATGAGCGGAGAGACTTCAGGCTACAGCTGGAAATTAAAATACAATCAGCCGGCGGTGGAATGGGAAGAGGCACTGCCCCTGGGCAACGGGCATATGGGAGCCATGGTGTTTGGCGGAGTGGAGCGGGAACGGCTGCAGCTCAATGAAGACACACTGTGGTCCGGATTTCCGCGCGACACCAATAATTATGAAGCGCTGCGCTATCTGGGCAGAGTGCGCTCCATGCTGGCCGAGGGACGCTACGCGGAAGCTGAAGAATTAGTTAACGCCAAGATGCTTGGCGTCAATTGTCAGGCATACATGCCGCTGGGGGACCTGTTCATCGAGCATCTGGAGGCCACTGCCGTCAGCGGATATACGAGGGAGCTTGACCTCGACAGCGGAATCGCCAAAGTGGCATACCGGAGCGGGGCGGACGGGTTTACCCGCGAAGCTTTTATCAGCGTACCCGATGATGTTGCTGTAGTTAAGCTTGCCAGCGAGGTCAAAGGCGGTCTGCAGGCGGCACTGTCACTCAGCAGCGAATTGAAGGCTTCGGCTGAATTTGATGGAGAATATTTGGTGCTGAAAGGCTGCGCACCGACACATATCGCCGATAATTATCACCGGGACCATCCGGGGGCAATATTGTACGAAGATGGTTTGGGTATGCGTTTTGAGCTTCACTTGCAAGTGTTAGCCAACGGCGGAAGCGTTGAGTACGCTGACGGCAGGCTGGTAATCTCCGGTGCGGACGAAGCGCTGCTGCTGCTTGCCTCTGGAACCAATTACAAGGAAATGAAGCAGCGGGCAAGCCATCTGGCGGAGGTCCCGGCGGGCGGAACTGCTGACATTGCCGCTGACTGCCGGCAGCGGCTGGCAGCGGCTGCAGCCCGTCCTTACGCAGAGCTCCGCGAGCGGCATATGGCCGATCACCGGGAGCTGTTCCGCCGCGTTGCGCTTGATCTCGGCGGACAGGACAAGGCTGAGCTGCCGACGGACGAGCGGCTGACTGCTTACCAGGCTGGAGCGGAGGACCCGCAGCTGGAGGCGCTGCTGTTCCAGTATGGACGTTATCTGCTGATCGCCAGCTCCCGCCCGGGGACCCAGGCAGCCAATCTGCAGGGCATCTGGAATCAGCATGTCACCCCTCCATGGAACAGCAACTATACGACCAATATCAATACCCAAATGAACTATTGGCTGGCCGAGGTCGCCAATCTGCATGAATGCCACGAACCGCTCATGGATTTCATCCGCGAGGCCAGTGAGACGGGAGCCCGCACGGCCAGGGTGCATTACGGTGCCCGTGGCTGGGTAGCCCACCACAATGTGGACCTGTGGCGCAGCACGGTGCCGTCGGGCGGAGATGCCAGCTGGGCGTTCTGGCCGATGGGCGGCGTGTGGCTGAGCCGCCATCTCTGGGAGCATTATTTGTATGCGCCGGACCGGGCCTTCCTCGAAGAGAGGGCTTATCCGCTGATGAAAGGCGCGGCCTTGTTTGCCCTCGACTGGCTGGTAGAGGACGCAGACGGTCTGCTCGTAACCAGCCCGTCGACCTCGCCGGAGAACCGCTTCCTGGATGCGGAAGGCAGACCTTGCAGTGTATCCACGGGCACAGCGATGGATATGACCTTAATCCGCGAGCTGTTCGGTCATTGTATCGAAGCGGCTGCGCTGCTGGATGCCGATGCGGAGTTCCGGCAGCTGCTGGAGGAGGCGCTCCCGCGTCTGGCACCGCTGCAGGTCGGTGCAGACGGGCGTCTGCTGGAGTGGAGTGAGCCATTCGCAGAGTCCGAGCCCGGTCACCGCCATGTCTCCCATCTGTATGGCTTATACCCGGGGACACTGATCAATGAGCTGGAAACGCCGGAGCTGCTCGAAGCGAGCCGGCGTTCACTGGCGCACCGCATTGCTTCTGGAGGCGGGCATACCGGCTGGAGCTGCGCCTGGCTGATCAATCTCTATGCGCGGCTGAAGGACGGAGAAGCCGCCTACGGCTTTGTCCGTACGCTGCTTACCCGCTCGATCTACCCGAACCTGTTCGATGCCCATCCGCCGTTCCAGATCGACGGCAATTTCGGGGCAGCGGCGGGGATCGCCGAGATGCTGCTGCAGAGCCATCTGGACGTGCTTTGCTTACTTCCGGCGCTTCCTGCAGGCTGGAAGAACGGCAAGGTCACAGGGCTCAAGGCCCGCGGCGGCCTTACGGTCGATATCGAGTGGCAGGGAAGCCGGCTGGTCACCGCGCGGATTGCCGCCGCGCATGACGGAGTATGCCGCCTGAATTATGCCCTTGGACTGAAGGTGCTGCTGGCGGACGGCAGCGTAGTGCCAGGAGAACAACCGCTTGAGCTTCAGGCGGGAGAGGTGTACATCGTAACGGTAAACGCATAAAGCTGAAGATGCAGTACAGGCCAGCCGGGCATAACCGGCTGGCCTGTTTGCCGTGCTGATCCGCTGCAAGTGATCGGCAAGTAGAAAGAAATATCCTTATTACACGGGGGATTAAAGTGTAAGGAATCTTTTGCCGAGCCGATAATAAGGTATAGATGATTGCTTCGTTCTGCGCTGACGCCTGCATTGTTGCGGGATAAAGGTTGTACGGAGAGACTTAGCGGCATCTACTATAACAGGCACTATCTGCTTACGGGCGATTATTGATGCAGGGGGCACGAAGGAATTATGGGAAAAAGAAAGAGATCGCTGCTCAAGGCGGTTCTTGGAAGTATGCTGGTGTTCGGGGCGTTGCCGCCCGTGCTCTACTGGGGCTGGGATCAGGCCTATGCTGCCGATGCTGTAAAGCTTCGTTCGGTGAGTGAAATGGCCCAGAAGCTGACCGCTGCCATGGGGAACCGCCGGGAGACGATTGATTTTGTGTACGAAGGCAAGACGGCGGGCTTGAAGGCTCAGGTACAGAGCGCTATTGATAAAGCTATGGGAAGTGACCCTTACCTGTACTATACGGTAGACAATTATGCTTATTCATATCGGGGGAATTCCCGGTCGGCGAATGTAACGGTGAAGGTGAAGTACCGGGAAACGCAGCAGCAGACCGCTTACGTCAACCAGCGCGTAAAGCAGATTCTGCAGCAGATTATTACGCCCGGCATGAACAATCATCAGAAGATTAAGGCTATCCACGACTGGGTGGTGCTTCATTTGGAATATGACAATACGTACCGCAAGTATACGGCTTATGAAGGGCTTTCCAGCGGCAGCGCCGTATGCCAGGGCTATTCCTTGCTGACCTACAAGCTGTTGCTCGGCGCAGGCATTCCGAACAAGATTGTGGAAGGAACGGCCCGGGCGGAAGGGAAGGCCGCACAGACCCACGCGTGGAACCTGGTGCAGCTGGAAGGTGCATGGTACCATCTCGATACTACCTGGGATGATCCTGTTAACGGTGCTGAAGGAGAGATAAGCACAGCCTACTATATGCGGACAGATGCCCAGATGCGCCGCGACCACAGCTGGAGCAAGCCTTATCCGGCGGCCGGTACGCTGTACGCCAAGACGCTGGCAGATCTGGTAAGCCGGGGCGGGGCGGGCGCCGCCGCATATCAGCAGCTTCAGACGGAGCTCGACTACAGGCTGTACGAAGAAGAGCAGGTCGTTACTTCCGCCGCCGGCCTCAAACAGCTGGTCCAGCAATCAATGTCCGCCGGTGAGCAATCGCTGCTCTTCCGCTACCGGGGCGGCGAGAGTACGCTGAAGAGCGCGCTGCAGGAGCTGTACAGCCTTGGGCTGGAGCAGCTTTCCTACAGCAGCAGCCCGTTTGACAATACCGGCGATCTGAAGGTTTATATTACTTGGCAATAGGAGAGAAGCCGAGGCCAGGTTCGTCTTGTGAATAGGACAATTAAGGGAATGAGTGATTCATCCTAGGACAACAACGGCTGATCAAGACTTGGGAATAAGTCTTAGACTGCCGCTGTTGTCCTTCAACTTATTATGAAGTATCTTGGCTCAGCCGCTTGGTAGCTCCGTTACAATAGTTGAGCTATTTGCTGAGCATGGTGCAGCAGGCTTTCGTCCTGTCCGAAATCGGCAATGCACTGGAAGCCAAGCGGCAATCCTTCTGCATGCCCTCCAGGGAGGCTGATTGTCGGCAATCCGGCGTATGTCCAGATCGCGGTCATGCCCGTAAAGCCGGTACGCCCGCCATGAAGCGGAGCCACATCTCCTTGGGCCGGAGAAATCCAGAGATCAATTCCTTGTGCGCGCCTTGCTTCAGACAGATCATCTCGCAAGCTGAGCTGTCCTCTGCGATAGCGATCCAGCTCTTCGGCAATGATGGTTCTTCCCTGCAGAATGGCTTGCCGGACCGCCTCGCCATAACGCTCCCTGTGTTCTGCGAACCATGGCTCATGTACCTGGGCCATCTCACCCTGAACGAAACACAGCATGGCATCCCCATAAATGAACTCGTCCTCCCATGGCATTTCGACTGTGCGAACCGTATACCCTGCTTGAATGAGCGCAGCTACCTGCTTCTCGAAGGCTAACCGAACCCCGTCACTCATAAGCTTCATATAGATACCGCTGGGGATACCGAGCACCGGCTTGCGACCCGGTTCAATCGGGTTTCTTCCTTGCCGGGGTGACACCCAGCCGGAAATGACATGAGGCGCAACCGAAGCCAATGAAGCGGCATCCGCAGTGAAGATTCCCACGGTATCGAACGACGGTGCCAGTAAAATCACGCCGTCCAGCGGGATACGGCCATAGCTGGGCTTGAAGCCTGTAACTCCGCAGAAGGAGGCAGGCGCTGTCACCGATCGCAGTGTTTGGGTACCGACCGCTATAGGGCACATGCCGGATGCGACGCATGCGGCCGAGCCCGCACTTGAACCGCCCGGCGTACGATCCGGTGCAGTGGGATTCCGGGTTGGAATCGGTCCCGCGTACGCGAACTCCTCTGTTACGGTCTTGCCGGCGATCCATGCCCCTTGTTCACGAAGTCTCTGAATCAAACTGCCTTCGCGGGCTGTCAATGCAGATGAAGGTAGTCCGGAGCCCGCACCTGTAGGTAAGCCATCGGTATGGAACAAATCCTTGATGCCAATCGGCAGGCCGTAAAGTGGCGGTTTCGCTGCGCTTATGAACCGGTTCCGGACCCTTTCCAGCTCTCGCCGGATGCGCTCTTCCCGGTCTCTTTCCTCGACAAATGCGCGGACGGTAGGCTCCGCTAGGCGATACCGCTCCGAGTATCTGTTGAAGGCTGCGTCAAGAATGGTCTCCGGAGCCTGACTGAAATCCTCTGTCAGCTTCCAGTCTGCAGCAAGGACATCCATTATAATCCGTCTCCTTGTCCTCTGTTAGATACAGTTCCGCTGATTGTACCCGTATAGAGCAGCTTACCGGGCTCCGTGTGATCGAGGTCCCCGGCCAAAATGGACCGGACATCCGCGAGCAGTGATTCTAGCGGAACAATCAAGCCGGGTCTGCCCGTATAAGAGGCGGCAACGAAGAAAGGCTGCGTCAAGTACGCCTCGAGCCGCTCCCCCCTGCGATACAGCAGGAGCTCTGATTCCGGCAATCTTTCCGCACCTTGCGCCGCCGCTATCGGACGCAGCTCCCGATAGCGGCGCAGCAATCGCTTCGCGGCCTGCTGCAGCTGGATGTGCAGGGGCTCAAGCTGGGCTCCTTCAAGCAATACGGACGTCGAACTGACCGGATCAATAGCGGGATACATGTCGCGGGACGACAGCTCGGTATCAAACTTCAGATAGGTATCCAGCGGACCATACGGAATATCCTCGTCAGCGGCATTTCCTCTGGCATCGACCAGTAATATTGTGACAGACTTTGCTCCAGTCGACTTTACACGTTCTTGAAGCTCGAATAACTCGCCCGAAATCGACGTTTCACGGTCCGCACCAAGGACAACGTCTTGCTTGGGAGCCAGCCTTTCAAGGCACCGGATTACGTCATCACTGCTCCCGCAAACATCCATAGCCGCTTGCTCAACGTCGGTGATCCCGGGAACGTCCATCGCAGGCTTCCAGAACACCGTATGCGCACCATTCCGGCGAAGCCGGATCATCAGCTCCGCCAGCATAACCATTTGTCCCGTCATCGGTCTGGCCACAACGCCGGCGATGCCCCCGCGAACAATTGGTGCGAGCAAATCCAATACTTTGATGCCGGTCTCCAGCAGCTCCAGCCTGGGGCCGCGAATGACCAGCTCGTCCATGGTGCAGCCGGCCAGCATGGCCAGGGCAGCCAGCGTCCGGACTTCAGCACGGCCCAGCGGAATCTTGCCTGTACAAAGGTTAGATACGGTCGCCGGACGCAGCCCGACGGCTTTCGCCGCAGCTGTTAGATTCGGCACGCGGCTGCGCAGCAGCTTGGCGTTAAGATGAAGCTCCTCCATGGCAATACACCACCTAATGTTTTCTTTTAATAGTAAAATAATTACTCTGAAAAGTAAATGATATTATGGACTAAGACTTGTAAACCCTATGCAATGTGGATTTATTCAAGTTTGTGAGCTTGACTCTCCGGAATTGATTGTGCAACAGACCGTACAAGACGGAAGTATGGACAAGGAATGAACAAGGGCAAAGGGGCAAGGACGGAGGCAGAAGTAAGGCAAGGCTGGACCCAGGCGAAAACAGAACGGAAGTAAGGACAAGACAGGGAAGGTATGCCCCGTATTTCACCGTCCGCAACGACAAAAAAGGAGCTGTCCCATAGCCACTTTCATGGCTTTGGGGGCAGCCCCTTATTGTCTCTAAATACGGTTGCCTGTGGACAATGGTTAACCTTCCGTCGTGCTCAGATCGCACTGATCGAGAGGCACCACCTTGGTCTTCTTAACCCAGCGGTAGCCGAACCAGATCAGCAGGAACAGCGGCAGACTAACGTAGGATACGAGTACGCCATACCAGTCGATGGAACCGCCGCTGAACGCGCCCATGTTCTGGCCGAGGACGGCAATCAGGCACAGCACAAAGGCGAAGATAGGCCCAAACGGGAACCATCTGGCCCGGTAAGGCAGCTCATCCAGTGAATGGCCCTGCTTCAGGAACGCGCGGCGGAACCGGTAATGGCAGACGGCGATGCCGAGCCAATTAATGAAGCCGCACATGCCGGAGGCGTTGAGCAGCCAGTTGTAGACGGCGCCGTCGCCGAAGAAGGAGGCCAGGAAGGCGAGCATGCCGACGGCAGTAGTGACCAGCAGAGCCCCGACCGGGACGCCCCGGCTGTTCAGCTTGCCGAGCGCGCGCGGAGCCATGCCGTCCTTGGCCATCGCGTAGAGCACGCGGGTAGCGGCGTACATGCCCGAGTTGCCTGCAGACAGCACGGAGCTGAGGATGACGGCATTCATGACCGAGGCGGCGAAGGCAAGCCCGGCCTTATTAAAGATGATGGTGAACGGGCTAACTCCGATATCGTCGATGCCGCCCCGCAGCAGGTCCGGGTTGGTATACGGAATCAGCATGCCAATGACAATGATCGCGAAAATGTAGAAGATCAGGATGCGCCAGAACACCTGGCGGATCGCCCGCGGTACGTTGCGGCGCGGATTCTCGCTCTCGCCCGCCGCTACGCCGACCAGCTCGGTGCCCTGGAAGGAGAAGCCGGCAGCCATAAATACGCCGACGAAGGCGAAGAAGCCGCCATGGAAGGAGCTTCCGCCAAGCTGGAAGTTGCTGAGACCGACAGCCTCGCCGCCCATAATGCCGAAGATCATCAGCACGCCGACCACGAGAAAAATAATCACCGTGACGATCTTGATGATCGCGAACCAGTATTCCGACTCCCCGTAACCGCGGGAAGACAGGACGTTCAGTCCGAACATCAGCAGCAGGAAGAGGAGACTCCAGAGCGCGGAATTGCTGTCCGGGAACCAGTATTTAATGATTACGGTAGCAGCGGCCAGCTCGGCGGCAATCGTTACCGCCCAGTTGTACCAGAAGTTCCAGCCGATGGCGAAGCCAAAGGCCGGGCTGACAAAGCGGGTACCGTAGGTGCTGAAAGAACCGGAATCAGGCATATAGGTCGCCATTTCACCCAGGCTGGTCATGAGGAAATACACCATAATTCCGACGGCCAGATAGGCCAGCAGCGCGCCGCCCGGACCGGAAGAGGCAATGGCCCCGCCGCTGGCGAGGAACAGCCCGGTGCCGATGGAGCCGCCTAGGGCGATCATCGTCAGATGGCGGGCCTTAAAGGTTTTGCGCAGCGTGGGTCCGCCGCCGTTGCCGCCGGAGCTTAGCGCACCGTTGTCTTGCTGTGCTTGCATGATTAAAGACACTCCTTTGTGTAGGTTGTCATGGATTTGTTCATGAGCGGGAGTGCCTGCGCGTAGAAAGCCGGTGAACGCAAAAAAACCGCAGACGGCTGCTGCGGTTCCTGAATATACGGCTGCCGCATCATACTCCCTGTCAAGATAGCGCAACACGGTGGCGGGTCCCTGGCAGCCTTACGGCCTCCGGACTTCGCTCCCGTGACAGTTCCGTCCCTTTCGGCAACGGCCCCAGTCCGTGCGGCTTGAGTAGGAGCAGCGGCACGGGCTTCGGCGAATATGCCTTTCCACACGGATCATCGACGGCTCTTTGACGTCTCCCCGCGCGTACTTATCATATTCGCGACCTCTACCTCATCTTTGGTATGATGAGGCTATCTTTATACAATTATGAACATAGACAGGGATTAGTATAATGCATACGCACCGGGCCAAGCAATAACAAAATACGGCAGATCGGTGTCAGGTCCGCCGGCGTTCGGACATTTGCTGCCAGACGGTTCCGGCCGCTTCTTCGCCGGCGGCGATCCGCTCCAAGGCCATGCGGGCCTGCAGGCCGACCTCGAATTCCGGATCGTCGGCGGCAGCTCGGAGCGCCTCTTCGGCTTCGGCGGTTCCGACCTCGTACAGGAAGCGGGCCGCCCGCCAGCGGACGAGCTTGCTGGCATCGCCCAGCGCGCGCGTCATCACCGGCGTTGCTGCCGGATCGCCGATGTCTGACAGCGTATCCCCGGCCGTGCGCCGCACGGCCGGAGCGCTGTCAGACATCGCCTCATAGAGCAGCTCCATCGCTTCCGGCGTGCGCAGGTCGCCCAGGTACACGACCGCAAGCCTGCGGATCTGCAGCTTGGGGTCGTGCAGCGCCGCCCGCAGCTGCGGCAGCAGCTCCGGCTCGGCGCCAAGGTTCTCCAGCGCGGCGTAGCGCACGCGCCAATCCTCGCTGCTCAGGTCCTGCAGCAGCTCGGAGCGCTCCTTCTTGTGGCGCTGCTCGACGAACTCGCCGCTGGTGCCGTGCGCGATGGCCTGCTGCACGAGGGAGTCGAGGCGCTCCTGCGGATACGCCGCTTCCAGCTCCTGCTCGACCTCGCGCGCGATCTCGGCCGGCTCGCCATAGCGCACGCCGTAATCGGTGAGTTTGCGCTCCTTGATCAGCACGGCGCTGGCCACATCCGTCACCGCCTGCGTGAAGCGGGCGGCGAGGGCAATGCGCTCTTCGGCGCCCCCGGTCTTCACGCGGATCTGCATCGGGATGCCGCGGAACATCTGCACGAAGACCTGGGATTCGCCGAAGTGGGCGTAGGTCTCGTCTCCGCCAGCCTGTACTTCGGCGCTCAGGCCTTCCGCACCGAACCGGGCCTGCACCTCGCGGAGAATGGCTGCCCAGTCCGCGCTGCCCTTGCGCTCCAGAGCGGCAAAGTCCGCCGCATGGTAGATGCTGGTCACGCCGGGAATGCCCAGCATATCCCGCGCCCAGGCCGGTGCGCTGCGCAGGCTTTCCGGTGTGTAGGTCCGGCGGATGCCGGGCTCCAGGCTTTCGTCCAGATGAAGCTTCATCGTATTTGGACTTGGCGTCGGTTCAATAAAAGTAATCTTCATACGTTTCGCTTCCCCCTTTGTCAACGACTCTTATCACAATGATTGTATATCCGCATTTTACATCATTTACGGCAGAGAACACAAAGCGGCGGTAGCGTCGGTCCGCTTAAGGCTGAAGAGAATAGGGTAAAATTTGTATTATATAAATGGAGCTTGTGATTGTTCGGCAGTTTTTGTTCCAGTTTATATAGCATATTCAAGGAGAGGTGCCGGAAATGGCCAGATTACGTTACAACAATATCGACAACGTCAGCACCGACAAGACGCTCAAGGACCTTCGCCAGTGGCGCGAGGAACGCCGCCGCAAGAAGAAGGATTATACCTATAGAGTGCCGAACCATCCGCCGCAGCTGGAATACTTGGGCGGGAACCGGCTGGAGACGACGATTACCTGGATCGGCCACTCCACCTTTTTCATACAATATGAAGGGCTCAACATTATAACGGACCCGATCTGGGCGCGGCGGCTAGGCTTCGAGAAGCGCATCAGCGAGCCGGGCATTCCGATCCGCGAGGTGCCGCCGATTGACCTGATCCTCATCTCCCATTCCCACTATGACCATCTGCATCTGAATTCGGTCCGCAAGCTGTACCGGACAGGAACGACTCTTGTTGTTCCGGCCGGACTGAAGCGGAAGATGCAGCGCAAGGGCTTCGGCAACTGCCTGGAGATGAAGTGGTGGGAGGAGCTGACGGTCGGACCGGTGAAGCTGTCCTTTGTGCCGACCCAGCATTGGACGCGGCGGACACCGTTCGATACGAACACCTCCCATTGGGGCGGCTTTGTGCTGGAGCCCGCTGATCCGGACAAGCATCCGCCCGGAGAAGACGGCAGGCGGAAGCTGCCGCCGAATCTTTATTTTGCCGGGGACAGCGGATTCTTTCCGGGCTTTAAGGAAATCGGCAGCCGCTATAAGGTCCACATCGCGCTGATGCCGATCGGAGCCTATGAACCCGAATGGTTCATGAGCTCACAGCATGTCAATCCCGAAGAGGCGGTGCAGGCGTTCGTGGATGTCGGCGCCGAGCTGATGATACCGATGCATTTCGGCACCTTCCGGCTGGCCGATGATACAGCGCGGGAGGCGCTGGACCGGATGGAGCTGGCCCGTGTGGCGGCGGGAATCGCCGAAGAGCGGATACGGGCGCTGGGCTACGGGGAGACGCTGATTGTCCACCCTGAAGAGCGTTATGCGGAGAAGTGAGTGCAATTTAATGAAAGCTTCGCGTAAGCAGGCGGTAATGAATGGTTTTAGCAGCCAAATGTCGCCCGATTTATGCTATAATGAGCCGGAACCCTATGTGAAAAGGATGGTAATGCTTAATGATTAGTACAAGCGGCGTAACACTCCGCTACGGAAAGCGCGCACTTTTTGAGGACGTAAACATAAAATTCACACCCGGCAACTGCTATGGACTGATCGGAGCCAACGGCGCCGGCAAGTCGACCTTCCTGAAGATCCTGTCCGGAGAGATTGAAGCCAACACGGGCGACGTGCATATGACCCCGGGCGAACGTATGGCGGTCCTGAAGCAGAACCATTTCGAATACGATGAGCATCAGGTGCTGGAGACTGTAATCATGGGTCACACCCGGCTCTATGAAATTATGAAAGAGAAGGACGCCCTGTATGCCAAGAGCGACTTCTCCGAAGCAGACGGCCTGCGTGCCGGCGAGCTGGAAGGCGAATTCGCCGAGCTGAACGGCTGGGACGCGGAGCCGGATGCAGCTGCACTCTTGATCGGCCTTGGAATTATGCGTGAACTGCATGACAAGAAGATGGCTGAGCTGAGCGGCAATGAGAAGGTACGTGTGCTCCTGGCTCAGGCGCTGTTCGGCCGCCCGAACAACCTGCTGCTTGACGAACCTACCAACCACTTGGATCTGGAATCCATCGGCTGGCTGGAGAACTTCCTGATGGATTATGAAGGTACTGTTATTGTGGTATCCCATGACCGTCACTTCCTGAACAAAGTATGTACCCATATCGCAGACATCGACTTCGGCAAAATCCAGATGTACGTCGGCAACTACGACTTCTGGTATGAGTCCAGCCAGCTCGCGCAGGCACTGCAGCGCGATGCCAACAAGAAGAAGGAAGACAAGATCAAGGAGCTGCAAGCATTCATTCAGCGTTTCTCGGCGAATGCTTCCAAGTCGAAGCAGGCTACCTCGCGTAAGAAGCAACTGGACAAAATTACGCTGGATGACATCCGTCCTTCCAACCGTAAATATCCGTTCCTGAACTTCAAGCCGGAGCGTGAAGCCGGCAAACAGCTCTTGACCATTTCGGGCCTGAGCAAGTCGGTAGACGGGGATAAGCTGCTGGACGAATTCAGCCTGGTCGTGAACAAGGGAGACAAGATTGCTTTCGTAGGACCTTATTCCCAGCCGAAATCGATGCTCTTTGAGATCATTATGGGCGAACAGGAAGCCGATGCCGGTGAATATACATGGGGCGTTACAACGACCCAGGCCTATTTCCCTAAGGATAACTCCAGTTATTTCGACGGGGTGGATATGAATCTGGTGGAATGGCTGCGCCAATACTCCAAGGATCAGGACGAAACGTTCCTGCGCGGCTTCCTGGGCCGTATGCTGTTCTCCGGGGAAGAAGCGCTCAAGAAGGCAAGCGTGCTGTCCGGGGGCGAGAAGGTCCGCTGTATGCTGGCCAAAATGATGCTCAACGGCGCCAACGTGCTGGTCTTCGATGAGCCGACAAACCATCTGGATCTGGAGTCCATTACCGCGCTGAACAACGGGCTGATTGATTTCGACGGCACGATCCTGTTCACCTCGCATGACCATCAGTTCATCCAGACCATTGCCAACCGCATTGTGGAGATTACTCCGGCAGGTGTCATTGACCGCAGCATGAGCTACGACGAATACCTGGATAATCCGGAGATTAAAGAAATGCGCCAGCGCATGTATCCTGTGGAAGCGTAAAACAACCCCACAAAGTGGGGCCTTGACCTGGAGTAGACTCAGGTACTTTGCGGGGACCCCTAAGATATTACCCCCCCCACAAAGTGGGGCACTTTACCTGGAGTAGACTCAGGTACTTTGCGGGGACCCCTAAGATATTTTCACCCCCCACAAAGTGGGGCCTTGGTCTGGAGCGATTCCCCCGAAAATATATAAAAACGGCTGCATCATCCCATGGGAATGATGCAGCCGTTTATCGTTCCAGGCCGGGCAGCAGTGCCCTGCCGCAGGTCCTAAGACCCGCCGGTACGGCGGCGCTGATTATTGGGCTTCTTGTTGTTTTGGCTCTTCAGCGGCTTGGCGGAGCCTGCCTGGAAATTCGCACCCGGCTTCGCCGAGGAGTTCTGCTTTTTCTGCTCCAGCTTCTGGCGGATAGCGTCTGCCAGGTTGACCTTTGGCCGTTCATTGTTTTCGCTCATTGTGTTAACCTCCTTAAGAAGCAAGTCCTATAGAATTCATTCTAATGGTTTTTAAATGCCGCTACAAGGGCAAGAATAGTTCAAGGAATGGTTGCCCATGCCGGGAACATAAACATAGGGATCATTAAGGGAGGCTGGTGCCAATGGGCGATATTTATGAGGATATACGCAAGGGAGAGCGGGGAGCCGTTATCAGCATCGCCGCTTATCTGGTGCTCTCTGCCTTTAAGCTGATTAGCGGTACGCTGTTTGCCTCCAGTGCGCTGATTGCCGACGGCTTCAATAATCTGACCGACATTGTCGCCTCAACCGCAGTGCTGATCGGGCTGCGGATTTCGCGCAAGCCGCCTGATGCCGATCATCCGTACGGGCATTTCCGGGCCGAGACGGTGGCGGCGCTGCTGGCCTCATTCATTATGGCGACGGTTGGCATCCAGGTGATTGTGGAGGCGGTGCGCTCCTTATTCGAGGGAGGCAAGGCGGTGCCGGATATCCGGTCTGCCGCTGTAGCGCTGGTATGTGCGGTTGCCATGCTCGGCGTTTATGTATATAACAAAAGGCTGGCCCAGCGGATTAATAACGCAGCGTTAATGGCGGCTGCCAAGGATAACTTCTCGGATGCGCTCGTCAGCATTGGAGCCACAGTCGGCATTGTCGGCGCGCAGTTCGGCCTGCCCTGGATTGACTCGGCGGCGGCAGTCGTTGTCGGGCTGCTGATCATGAAGACAGCCTGGGATATATTCCGTGATTCAACCTACCGCCTGACCGACGGCTTTGAGGAGAACCGGCTGCTGGACCTGCGCAGCACCATCGCACGCACGCCGGGGGTGGAGGCGATCAAGGATTTGAAGGCCCGGGTGCACGGCAATCACGTCCTGGTGGATGTCGTTGTGGAGGTGGATGCCGGAATTACTGTCATGGAGGGTCATCGAATCAGTGATTCAATTGAGGAGCGGATGGGTAAGCTTCATAATATAATGAATGTGCAGGTACATGTGGAGCCATCGGCCAAGGAGGCCCGGGAAAATCCTAGTTAGCTGTAATTTCCACCAAATCCAAGGAGAATTCAAGACTATAGACCCGGGGCTTGCCATAACTTGGCAAGCTTTTTTGTGAGATTTGGAGCATGCTCCAAAGTCATGCCTACCCCTATAATGAGGGCAGAAAGCAACAATCGTAGCGCGCGCCGTTGTTGGATTTCTCACTATAGTAAGCGGGGGAACGCTATGATCACAACTTACAAGCAAGTGGCTGCAACGTTACTGGTCTCGGCAACGCTTGCAGTATCATTGGGAGTGTCCGCACCGGAGCGGGCGTTCGCGGCTACAGCCGGGTCGTCGGTTACGGCAACAGCTTCACAAACCGGAATCATTCAATCTTCGGTTCGTCTGCGCACGAGTCCTTCAACAAGCGGCAGTGTAATCAAATACCTGAAGCAAGGCGACCAAGTGGTTATATTGGAACAAACGAACAGTTATTGGTACAAGGTGAGAACAGCGTCGGGCGAAGTGGGTTATACCAGCACGGATGACCAGTACATCAGCGTTGCTGCGGCACCTGCCGCTACACCGACTGCAGTGATCGAGTCTTCGGTCCGCCTGCGCGAGACACCTTCGACCAGCGGAAAAGTTCTGGGGTATTTAAACAAAGGGGATCAAGTGGTAATATTGGAAGAGACCAATAGCTATTGGTATAAGGTGCAGACCTCACAAGGGACAGTCGGCTACACCAGTTCTTCCGATCAGTACATTTCGGTTGGAGGTGCAGCACCTGCGCCGACACCGACACCTACGCCGGCACCAACACCGACTCCGGCGCCAACGCCGCCGGCTTCATCTGCAGTCCTTGAGAGAGTCATTGCCGCAGGCATGGGTTATCTGGGAACTCCTTATGAGTTCGGTTCCAGCCGCAGCAATACCAGCACGTTCGACTGCTCGGACTTTATCCGGCAGATTTTCATGGATGCGGCTAATCTGAAGCTGCCTGCCGATTCCCGGCAGCAAGGCACCTGGGTTAAGGAAAACAGCAGGGCGGTAACCGATATCTCGGCTCTCAAACGCGGAGATCTGATGTTCTTTATGGATTATAAAGGGAGCTCGGCTTCGGCTTATGCCGGAATCAACAAGTCCACGGCCAGAATCACACATGTCGCCATGTATTTGGGAGACGGACAGATTCTGCATACGTATTCCGTATCTTCGGGCGGAGTAAGAGTAGATAAATTAAGCGCTTCTTGGATGAACCGTTTCCTTTACGGAGGTTCGGTCATCCGCTAATATAGAAGTAGTGAAACAAAGAAGCGATTGTTTCGCGAGGGTTTGTGACGGGTGAACTAAGGCGGATGTTAGTTGGGGCTATCCCTTCAGTGGACGAATCTACTGCAGGGATAGCCTTTCCTGTTGTTTGGCGCTTCAAAGGCTACATACTTTGAGGGGCTTTTTTTATGGAGTGATTACATAGGCAGACATAGGAACCTTGATCCAGGCTTTGCCCAGCCATGTATAAATTTCTCGCCATTCATTTCCGAACACATCGGTTACCACAGCACCTGTGGTATCAATGGTTTGGGCGCCCAGCCAGCCTACCGGCGTCATGCTGTTGGTGGATAAGTGGAACGGTGTGGCCTGGGTCAGAATAATTTGCGGAGTCGCAGGCTTGATATCGGCAGGAGTGATTACAGGATCAGCCGGGTCGACATAAGTGGTTCCAGTTACGGTTGTGGTGGTGTCGACAGTGGTCACTTCGGCTGCCGAGGCGGTCGCGGCGATCGAAGCCATAAGTCCTAATGCAACGGTGAGGCTGGCTAATTTCTTCATCGAATAATTCCTCCTAATAGTGGTTTGGGTGTGTGGATTTTTCCATAAAGCGCTGCGCTAATAAGCATGTAAACCAAAAGTGCATAGGGTGAAACCGGGTGTAACGCCTAATAGTCAAAAAAAATTTGCATCCGTTTACTTTGCTGTGACATTAAGCATGGAAAGGCCTACACTTTCTGCAGGATGAATATATATATAGTAGGCTTTGCCGGCCGCCTTCATAGAACAGGCCCGCGTAACTCTGAACCAGAGTCACCGGGCCTGAAATCCTTTTTTGCTTAAGCTGATCTGCTTATCCGGTCCCTACATCGATCTTCCCCGGCGTCCTGTAAAGAGGGAAATGACGAAGAGAACCAGGAAGACAAAGAATAATACTTTGGCAATTCCCACTGCCGCAGATACGATATTAAAGAAACCGAATATGCCGGCGATCAGTGCAATAACCAGCAGGAGTACGGACCATCTTAACATGTTATGTCATCCTTTCCGTGTGTGGTGTAGTCAATGTTTAAACGGCCTGATGACTGATGAAACAGGAGGGATAGAGATAGGCTTACAGACGCTTGACAGATTGTTTCGGCCCGGGAGCCTCCGGGTAACTATGCATTATCAAGGCAGAGCACGCCGACATTTATGAAGTGGAAGGGGTTATCCGAATGATTATTGAACTTAGCGTAGCACTCGTAGCCATTGCATTTGCCGTCCTTGTATTTTTCCTTATTAAGACCTTACAGTCCGCGAAAGTGTCCCTCGATAAAGTCAGCCAGACTCTGCAGGAAGTTCAGAAGACTGTCGACGAGCTTACCTATGAAGTAAAGACAACCGTTAGGCATGCCAATGATATTACCGCTGACGTTCAGGGCAAAATACAAAAAATCGATCCGATTGTTGACTCGGTCAAGAATCTGGGTGATGTTATGAACGAATTGACGCTGACCGTGAAGCAAGTATCCGTAACGGTGATTGAGAAATTCCGCAAATCACGTGAATTGAAGGAGAAGGCTGATACGGTTTCGATTAATAATAACGAACTGACGCCTGCGGAAGAGCGCACGCTGAGTTCTTACAAGGCTGTGAACGAGAATAAATCTTCCAGCAAGGTGGCCACTGTTCTTAAGACCGTAGATACCGCAGCAGCCATCTGGCAGAAATTCCGCCGATAAGTACACGGCAGGCGGGCAACTCCACTGAAAGGCGGGACGACCTGCGATGAATATCATCTGGTTACTACTTGGCTTATTATCGTCATTCAATACCCCGTCTGCCGGGCCGGAGTATTCCCCGGCTGCCCTGCTGCCCCTGCAGTCTGAGGTGATTCTGGCCTTGAATCAGGGGCAAGATCAGGAGCAGGCTTACCTCAGCCGTTTCGATTCACTGGCCGGAGTGCCTTTGTATGCAACCGAAGCTGAACTGCTGCAGCGGAAGGGGATGCCACTGCATGTCGCCCCCGATCCCTGGCAGGAATGCCTCGAATATCAATATGCCGACATGTCAGCCGGTGTATGCGGCGGTGCGGTGCTGTATGTTCATGTGACTCCTGCCCAGGCAGAACAATACGGGCTTGTGCTAAGCGGTGTCCGCCTGAACCCTGCGCAGGGCAATGTCCGTGAACTGCTCGGTGCTCCGGATTTTGTCGCCGAGGACGGAGATGTCTATATAAGAGGAAGCGCTGCGCTGAAGATTTACCGCAGCCCTGTGACCGGAACATGGGAGGGCATCGATTTATTTGATGCCAATTCTTCATAATCTGTTTCAACACGGTATGTTCGGGTTAATAAACAGTCAGCCGCTTTTTTAGGGCGTCTTCTTATTTATGACAAGGAGCGTGATTTCATGGAATCAGTCGGTACAATGGCTCATGCCAAGTTGGTGGATAACGGCATTCAGGCGATCGAGGAAGTGAACCGACTGCGCGACGGCGGCATTAACAAAGAGGATATTTATGTTCTCAGTCACGATTCCGGTCGTGAAAGCCGCATCGCCGATACGGCGGACGTGAATGAAGTCAATCTCAGTGAAGAGGGGCTGTTTGGCGCCATTGCCAACTTGTTCCGTTCACGCGGCAATGCGCTCCGCTTCAAGATTACCTCTCTCGGGTTCAGTCCTGCTGAAGCGAACTTTTATGAGAAGGAACTGGATACCGGTAAAGTGCTGGTTATTACGCGTAGACTGGCAAGATAATGACTCCTAGAGCATGATGAAGCTATACACAATAGCGTAACCTCCAGCCCCACTGTGTCCAGTGGGGCTGGAGGTTGCTTTGTTGAATAATTATTTCATGAAATACAATAAGTGGGATATTTTGTCGTGGGGGTAAAACTTTCATGTTATGTTACTTTTTTAGAGTTGGAAACAGGCTCTTTAAATAGCGTATGATAGAGATAGTGCTTTGCGGAATTTTACGGAATGATACTATATGTGCGAGGTGAAGATGTTTGAGAATTTTAATCGTAGATGATAATCCTACCAATGTAATCATCATCCGTGAGATTTTGAAGAAGGAGAATTACCGTAACTTTGTGACGGCCTCGTCCGCCAAAGAAATGCTTAAATTGCTCGGGATAGGCACGGAGGAACAAGGAAAGCGCCCGTCCCATATTGATATTGATCTGATTCTGCTGGATATGATGATGCCCGAAATGGACGGGATTGAGGCCTGCCGGATCGTTCAGCAGCATGAACATCTGCGCGATATTCCCATTATTATGGTTACCGCTGTCGGAGACTCCAAGAAGCTGGCTGAAGCTTTGGATGCCGGCGCGTCGGATTATGTGACGAAACCAATTAATAAGGTGGAGCTGATGGCCCGTATAAGGCTGGCCCTCCGTCTGAAGCGTGAGAAGGATTGGCACAATGAACGCGATCAGCGGATTAAGGACGAGCTGCGTCTGGCCGCGCTGGTTCAGAACGCCGTACTCAGTCTGCCGATTACCGATCAGAACTTTGAAGTGCATGCGATTTACCAGCCCTCGTTTGAGTTGGCCGGTGACCTGTACGCCTGGTATCCGCTCGGTGACGGAAGGTATGCCGTTATTTTGCTGGATATGATGGGTCATGGCATTTCCTCCTCATTGTTCTGCATGTTCCTCGCTTCTGTGCTCAAGGATACCGTAACCACTTATGTAGAGCCGGAGAAAGTTATTCAGGAGCTGAACCGGCGGTTTAACCAGCTTTATATTGAGAAGCAGCTGGTCCAATATTATTTCACAGCGATTTATATGGTGATCGACACTCGGTTAAGCCGGATTGATTACGTGAATGCGGGACATCCGCCGGGACTCTTCTTCCAGGGTGAAGCCAAGGAGCCAGTCCTGCTGGAGAGCAATTGTCATCCTGTCGGGCTGTTTGACCGGATTGACATTCAGCCGCAGAGCCTTTCCTTTAGCGAAGACGGCCATCTGGTGCTCTATACCGATGGTTTGATGGAAATGGCAGAAGGCGGGCAGGAAGAACAGCTGAAATTTATGGTCTCCCATCTGAACGGAAGCCATGAATGGCAGGAAGAGCCGATGCGCGAGGCCTTCTTCCAGGAGCAGCCTGCGATGGAGCGCGATGACGACAAGTGCCTGGTGTGGATTTCGCTGAAGAAGGGAACGGTATAAGAAATGAAGATCAAAGCCAAGCTGCTGATCGGCTTTAGTGCGCTGCTGGCGATTATGCTGGCGCTCACTCTGATTGGTTACGATCGGCTTAATTATATGAACGACCAGCTTGACAGCTATCAGGAGCGGTACAACAAGGGCCGGGCTTCGTCGGGATTGCGCGGCGAGGTTAATGATATGGCACGCATTCTGACGACGCTGATGCTCAATGCAGACACACTCTCCGTTGATGCGGAGAAGGGTGAGCTCGACTCCAAAGTATTGAAGGCGGAGGGACATCTCAAGACGATTGAAACCTCGTTGACCACCGCCGAAGAGATGCAAATGCTCAACCGGATCGAGAAGGCTTATACCGCTTATATGAAATATCAGGACAAGGCAGTCAGCATGCTGATGGCAGGTTATTTTCAGAACGCCAATGCCTACCGCAATACGGAAGGCCAGGCCATCCAGAATGAAATGCTGGACAGTCTGAACGCTCTGTCCGATTATAACGCCTTCCGGATGACTGACGAGACCGCCAAAGCCCAGGCCGCAGCAGACCGTTCTATTCAGATGGTAACTTTAATTATGATTGTCGGGCTGCTGATGGGTCTTGGCGTGATCCTGTGGGTAATCCCGAGCATAACCCGCGGCCTGAATGTGGTGTCGATGATGATTTCCAGCTTCGGTAACGGTAAAATGCGGGCCATCCGCAGAATCAAGGTGACGTCGAAGGATGAGATCGGCGATGTCGCCCGCGTCTTTAAAGAAATGGCCGAGGATATCGAGCAGAAGCAGGAAATGGAAAAGGCCTATGCCCAGGCGCAAAGCGATCAGGCTTGGCTGAATGCAAATGTCGCCCGCGTCACTGAGCTGTTGCGCGGGATGAATTCGCTGGATCAAGTAACGCATACGTTTATCAGCGAGTTCGCTCCTGTGCTTGAGGCGCAATATGGCGCCATTTATTTGAAGGACAGCAGCAACCCTAACCTGCTGACGGCAAGTGCCTTCTATGCCGGCGAAGAGGGCGAGCATCAACCGAAGCCGAGCTTCAGTCTCGGTCAAGGCCTTATCGGCCAAAGTGCCATCGATATGAAGCCTATTCATCTGGTCGATGCTCCCGAGGATTATATTTCGGTTGCCTCGGGACTTGGGAATTCCCGTCCGGGCAATATTTCCATTCATCCGCTGATGTTTGAAGACGAACTGCTGGGTGTAGTGGAGTTCGCTTCCTTCAAGCCGTTCACCTCGCTGCAGAGTGAGCTGTTCCATCAACTGGCTGTTAATCTAGGGGTGATTCTGAACAATATCAGCCGCAGATTGGCCGTTGAGGAGCTCCTGCGCGAATCGCAGGCCCTCACCGAAGAATTGCAGGTACAGTCGGAAGAGCTGCAGACGCAGCAGGAAGAGCTGCGCCGCTCCAACGAGAATCTGGAAGAACAGACGGATGCACTGAAGCGCTCCGAAGAGCTGCTGCAGCGGCAGCAGGGTGAATTGGAGCACTTTAATGTTGAACTGATGGCCAAGACCCAGGCCCTGCAAGAACAGGTGCAGGAGGTTGAGGAGAAACGGGATGAGATCGAAGAGGCCCGGAGGCAGCTTGAAAAGCAAGCCCACCAGCTTGCAGTAACAAGCAAATACAAATCGGAGTTCCTGGCGAATATGTCCCATGAGCTGCGGACGCCGCTGAACAGTCTGCTGATTCTGTCCCAGCTGCTGACGGAGAACAAAGAGGGTAACCTGACCGATAAACAGGTAGAGTTCGCCCATACGATCTATATGTCGGGTTCGGATCTACTGAAGATGATCGATGAAATCCTCGATCTGTCCAAGGTGGAATCCGGCAAGATGGAGCTGACCTATGAGGAAATTCCGCTGACCGAGCTGAAGACATTCGTCAAACAGAACTTTGCGCCGCAGGCCCAGAAGAAGGGGCTGGCGCTGCGTCTTACCTTTGATGAACCGCTGCCGAATCAGGTCTATGCCGACAGCCACCGCCTGAAGCAGATTTTGCGCAACCTGCTCTCCAATGCGTTCAAGTTCACAAGCTCTGGCTTTATAGAGTTTAACATCAGCAACGCAGAGCCGGAGAAGATGCCGGCTTATCTGCCCCGGGAGTATGAATATATCGCTATAGCAGTGAAGGATACCGGAATCGGTATTCCGAGAGACAAGCGGGAAATAATCTTTGAAGCCTTCCAGCAGGTGGACGGCACGACCAGCCGCAAATATGGCGGCACCGGCCTTGGCTTGTCCATCAGCCGTGAACTGGCCCGGCTGCTGGGGGGTGCTATTACACTGGAGTCCAGCGAAGGACAAGGAAGCACCTTTACGCTGTATTTGCCGGTGAACGGCTATTACAGCTTGCTTCCGGGTGTAGTTGAGGCTGCAGCCGCTCAGCAAGCAGCTGCGATTGCCGAACAGGTGGAGGAGCTGCTGCCTTCTCCGGTGAAGAATGCGGAGGCGGCGCCGCTGATGCCGCCGATTGACGATGACCGCGAGGAGCTGGGACCTAACGACAAGGTGCTGCTTATCGTCGAGGACGATGAGAGCTTTGCGAAGATTCTGCTCAGCATGGCCCGGGGGCGCGGATTTAAAGGACTGGTGGCGCTTCAGGGAGATATTGGCCTGCAGATGGCCAAGACCTATCTTCCGGATGCCATCATTCTCGATATTCAGCTGCCGGTGATGGACGGCTGGGCTATTCTCCGGGAGCTGAAGGGAGAATCCGAGACCCGGCATATTCCGGTGCATGTGATCTCCGTCAACGATGAAGTGAAGCAGGGGCTGATGATGGGGGCGATGGCTTATCTGCGGAAGCCTTCCACCAAAGAAGCACTGGAGCGGGCATTCTCGCAGATCGAGGGCTACACGGACAGCACGCTCAAACACCTGCTTATTGTTGAGGATGATGATATTCAGCGCCGTTCCATTATGGAGCTGATCGGCCATGATGATGTGATCATTACGGCGGTATCCGGAGGCGTTGAGGCGCTTGCGGAGCTCCGTAAGCAAAGATACGATTGTATGGTGCTGGACCTGATGCTGGGTGATATGGACGGCTTCGAGCTCCTGGATCAGATCCGGGACGATGAGGAGCTGAATGATCTGCCGATCATCATTTATACCGGCAAGGATCTCGACAGCAAGGAAGAGACGAGACTGCGGAAATATGCAGAGTCCATTATTATTAAAGATGTCCGCTCGCCGGAGCGCCTGCTGGATGAAACGACGTTGTTCCTGCACCGGGTGGAAGCCAATTTGCCGGAGGACAAGCGTAAAATTCTGCAGAAGCTGCACAATAAGGAAGAGCTGTTCGACGGCAAAAAGATACTGCTGGTCGATGACGATATCCGCAATGTATTTGCCCTTTCCAGTGTGCTTGAAGGCTACCATATGGAAGTGAAGTTCGCCGAGAACGGCCGTGAAGCGCTGGAGATGCTGAAGACAGTCAAGGATTTCGATCTCATCCTAATGGATATGATGATGCCGGAAATGGACGGCTACGAGGCCATGCGGCTGATCCGGCAGATGCCGGAATACCAGAAGCTGCCGATTATTGCGCTGACGGCGAAGGCAATGAAGGAAGATCGTTCCAAGTGTATTGAGGCCGGGGCCTCCGATTATATGAAGAAGCCGATCAGTACAGACCAGCTTCTTTCTCTGATGCGGGTTTGGTTGTATTCGTAACCGTCATTTTGGGGTAATAGCTATACAGCGGTACATCTTGTGTACGGAATAACGACTTGGATTAAGGAGTAGAAGACAATGACTGCAATAGAACGGGGAAATCAGGGGCAGCCCATTCAATCAGGGGATAAGCAGGAACTGGAGCAGATCGAGATCGAGCTGCTGCTGAACGGCGTTCATCGTCTGTACGGGTATGATTTTCGAAATTATGCCTTGCCTTCCCTGAAGCGGCGGATCTGGCATCATGTTCATGCCGAGAATGTACCGACCATTTCTGCACTGCAGGAAAAGGTGCTGCACGACCGCGATTGCTTCGAACGTTTCGTCTACAGCCTGTCCATTCCGGTTACGGAAATGTTCCGTGATCCGGGACTCTTCCTGACCTTCCGTCAGAAGGTCATTCCAATTCTGCGGACGTACCCTTATATCCGCATCTGGCATGCGGGCTGCTCCACCGGCGAAGAGGTGTATTCCATGGCCATCATGCTGTATGAAGAGGGGCTATACGATAAAGCCCGTATTTACGCCACGGATATGAATGAACGTTCGCTGCAGCAGGCCAAGGAAGGTGTGTACGAGCTCGGTAAGATGAAGCAGTACACCAAGAATTATATCGAGGCCGGCGGCACAGGGGCATTCTCGGAATATTACACAGCGAAATACAATTCGGTGATACTGCAGCCGTATCTGCGTAAAAATATTATTTTCGCCGAGCACAATCTGGCGACGGATACTTCGTTTAATGAGTTCAATGTTATTTTCTGCCGCAATGTGATGATCTATTTCAATGACGAGCTGCGCGACCATGTGCATGGATTGTTTTATGAGAGTCTCAGCCGGTTTGGCGTACTCGTTCTTGGCTCCAAGGAGTCGATTCATTTCACCAGGTACAGCGACAGCTACGAACCCCTGGACAGGGTGGAGAAAATCTACCGAAAAAATAAGTAATGGGATTTAGCGGGATAGGAGGGAGCCTATGGGGGTTCAAGAACCGATTCATATACTGCTGGTTGACGACCGTCCTGAAAATTTGCTGGCGCTCGAAGCTGTCTTGGAAAGCCAGCATTACAAGCTGGTGAAAGCCAATTCCGGTGAAGAAGCATTACGCTGCTTGCTGAAATATGATTTTGCTGTGATCGTACTGGACGTTCAGATGCCCGGTATGGACGGGATTGAGACCGCCAAGCTGATCAAGGCCAGGGAGAAGACGAAGGATATCCCCATTATCTTCATTTCCGCCAACAGCAAAGAGGCTGAGCACCTGTTCGCCGGCTATTCCGCCGGAGCAATTGATTATATGGTGAAGCCTTTCATTCCGCAAATTCTGAAGTCCAAGATTGAAGGCTTCGTCCACATGCATCTTACGAACAAGAAGCATCAGATGCAGTCCATGCTTTTGCAGCAAAAAACACAGGAGCTGGAGCGGATTAACGGTGAGCTTGTCAAGGCCAAGGAAGAGGCCGAGATCGCTGCCAAAGCCAAAACCGAATTCTTGGCGATGATGAGCCATGAGATCCGCACGCCGATGAACGGCGTGGTCGGGATGATTGACCTGCTGATGGAAACGGAGCTGGCGCCCGAACAGAAGGAATATACGGAAATTATCCGCAAGAGCGCCGATACGCTTATTGCTGTCATCAATGATATTCTGGATTTCACCAAGATGGAATCCGGCAAAATGGAAATGGAAGAGCAGCTGTTTGAGCTGCAGACGACGATCCAGGAGGTGTTCAGCCTCTTCTCAGTGGAAGCGGCCAAGAAGAACCTGGAGCTGGCTTATTTCATTGACCACAAGCTCCCCAGACTGATCTACGGGGATATGGCCCGGCTGCGCCAGGTGCTGATCAATCTGGTGGCCAACGCCGTCAAGTTTACCAACCAGGGCGGTGTCTATCTTGTCGCTTCCGGTGTAGGATATGCCGGTAATAAGCTGGAAATAGAGTTTACGGTGAAGGATACAGGGATCGGAATATCTCCGGAGAAATGCGACAGGCTGTTCAAGCCGTTCTCTCAGCTTGATTCCTCGATGAACCGCAAATATGGCGGGACAGGTCTGGGTCTGGCTATCTGCAAGTCGCTGGTCGGTATGATGGGCGGCGAAATCCGTGTGGAAGCCATGGCAGAGAAGGGGGCGACCTTTGTCTTTACGATTCAGGCGGCTTTGCCGGAAGATGAACTGGGAAGAAGCTGCTGCGATGAGGAGCATACAGGTAAGGAGGCAGCCCAGCCGGCTTCAAGACGTGTGCTAATTGTCGATGACCACCCGGTCAATCAGCGGCTGATGGTCAGCATGCTGGACAAGCTCGGGTACAGCTCGGATGTTGCAGACGACGGCAGCCAGGCTGTCGAAATGGCTGCGCAGTCACCGTATGATTTCATCTTCATGGATCTTCAGATGCCGGTCATGGATGGACTTGCCGCGACCGCCCGCATCCGGGCCGGAAGCCCGGCCGGCGAGAAGGCAGTAATTATCGCGATGACGGCCAATGTGATGGAGGGTATCCAGAACCGCTGTATGGCAGCAGGGATGGATGGATATATCAGCAAACCGCTGAAGCTGGGGAGTATTAAGCAAATTCTTTCCAGGTATTCACGCCATGATATTCCCGCTGATGAACGGACGACTACCGCATTTGAAGCGTAATCCAGGAATTACCTTTAGTTTTCCATGCGATTTTTGTTTCAACGTGGAGCATTTGAGGGTATTTGTAAAGAAAACATATAATCAGGAGAGATTGTCTATGAACACTCATAAAAGCGAAAAGTTCCACGCAAAAACCGAAACAGAAGGCAATGTATGCACCGTTTACCTGATTGGGGAGCTCGATTTGTCGGTTGCCCCCGATTTTCGTCTGGTGATGGAACCGCTCGTGGGAGATACAGGGCTTGATTTGGTGATTAACCTTAAGGATTTGAAATATATCGACAGCACCGGTATTGGCATACTGCTCTCGATACTTAAAGCCAGACACGGTATGGATGTCAAATTCACCGTCACGGAAGTTCCGGGGCATATCCAGAAGCTGTTTGATATGACCGGTATCTCCAAGTTTTTTGCCCCCCAAGAGAATTCCCACTAGGAAAGGATCGAAATAGGATGAGTGATGACGTGCAAAAAGTAATACTACAATTACCCGCCAATGCAGAATATGTCGATATTGTAAGACTTAATTTATATGGTATTGCCTCGAAAATGGGTTTCACCTATGAAGATATTGAGGACATGAAAGTTGCTGTATCCGAAGCTTGTAACAACTCTGTTCTTTATGCTTACGGGCAGGAAGACGGTTTGGTGGATGTAATATTTGAGGTCGGTCCGGGTGCCTTGTCCATTACGGTCAAAGACGAGGGGGAGAGCTTTGACGGATTGGATACGCCTGATAATCGGCTGACGCTCCATGACAAAGAGCTGAATGATGTTCAGGTAGGAGGTCTGGGATTTTACCTGATGCAGGCGCTCATGGATGACGTCAGCGTAGTGAGCGAAGCAGGCAAGGGGACGGTCGTTACATTGACGAAACGTCTGAATTTCAGCGAGGAGAAAGTATGAACGACAAAGTGACTCCCCCAGAGTCCATGAATGAAGCAGTAAGCCTAATATGGGAATATCAACAAACGAAAGATAACGACATCGCTACAGAGCTGATTCACCGCTATGAGCCGATGGTCAAGATGGCTGCCGGCAAGATTGCCCGTAACCGTCCGGATCTCTACGAAGACCTGTATCAGGTCGGCCAGATGGCGCTAATCCGGCTGCTGCAGCAGTATGACATCAGCCTGGGCATTCCGTTTGAGCCTTATGCGATGAAGAGCATGATCGGACATATGAAGAATTTCCTGCGCGATAAATCCTGGTATATCCAGGTGCCCAGAAGGATCAAGGAGAAGGGCGCGCTCGTTCAGCAAGCCATCGATGAGCTTACGATCCGGCTGGAGCGCTCACCGGCGGTGGACGAAATCGCCGAATACCTGGATCTGTCCGTTGAAGAAACGGTGGAGGTATTGGCTGGCAGGGAATGCTATCACTATGTATCGCTTGATTCGCCGCTTTCCCAGGAGGAGACCGGCGCTACGCTCGGCGAGCTGATCAGCTCGGATGCCAATGACTATGAGACAGTGGAGAAACGGATGGACCTTCAGCAGGCGCTGGGCCAGTTGAAGGAGCAGGAACAGCAGGTGCTGCTGCTGGCGTTCCAGGACGGCCAGTCGCAGCGTGCCATCGCCCAGAAGCTCGGTGTCTCGCAAATGAGCGTCTCCCGTATTCAGAAGCGGGCGACAGAGAAGCTCAAACAGATTATGGCGAACTCTTCCTACTAATGTTGAATTATTCCCGTATATAAAAGGACATGCCCTGAACTGACGTAAGGGTATGTCCTTTTATTGTGCGCGCAGCAACATACAAAATTGCGGTGTATATTAAACCATACACCGCTTTGAATGAGCATTATTTAACTGTTGGCATCTATATACTTCTTGATCTCCCCGAGATATTCCCCGATGACCGGCACATCCAGGAAGAGGCTGAGAATGTAGCCCAGAAGACCGAGAATGACGAAGGTGCCCAGTGAAAGGCCGAGGCCCCGTGATATACCGGCTATCAGATTCGTCACAATCCGCTTCTTCGGATTCGTATAATTCTCCAAAATGTCTTTAAATTCGGACTTTTCCAAAGAATCGGCTATTTTGTCGAGCCGTTCATTTAAACGTTTGACTTCATGGCGCAGCTCGAAGGGATGCTCATCCACTTCATAAGCCTTGCCTTTCGTTCCGCCGGCTTCTCCCATAAGATGTCCCCGCTTTCCGCAGCCCCTTATACGGGCCTTAATGGAGGAGGGGGCCGCTTGCTGCGGCGCTCCTCATAGCGACAGCCAGCTGCAGCGAGCTGGCTGTCCGGTTCTGATTTGTACTTAAGCCGCTGTCAGCGCTTAGTAGGAGCTTTTGTAGGAGGAAGCTACTTCGTCCTTGGCGTCCTTGGCTTCGTCGGCTACCTTTTTGGAAGCATCCTTGGCTTCGTCAGCCACCTCTTGGGATGCATCCTTGACGTCGCTTGCTACTTCGCCGGAGGTTTCGCTCACGGTGTCGCCGATTTTTTTGCCGGTCTCCTGCAAGGTAGCAGCGATTTGCTGTTTGCTGTCGCTGACCGTGCTGAAGATATCGGAGGCCTTGGCCGAGACGGTGCTGGCCAGATCGGTAGCCTTTTCGCTGACCGTAGTAGCCAATGTCTTGGTCTTATCGGTTACGACACCGGCGACTTCCTTCGTCTTGTCCGTAGCCAGTGAGAGCTTGTCGGACAGGTCGCTGCGCATTTCACTGCCGGGCTTAGGTGCGAACAACAGAGCGGCAGCCGCGCCAAGCAAGCCTCCGATAAAAATACCCTTTAGAAAAGTGTTGCTGCTTTCAACCGGATGTTCCGTTTCTGCTTTATTCATCACCAATCACTCCTTATGGAATATTATAGTCCCGGACTGGCGGCGGCCCCCCGGGAATGGGCTAATGGTTAGGTGTATTCCCCGTGGTCGCCGCCTTGTCAGGTTTCAGGAAAGCCTGAAGTATCTTACTTCGTATATAAACTTCGGCGTATGGCCTGAAACAGTAAAAGAGTATGGGAAAGAATGGCGGAGGCAGAAGCAGAGAACAAGATTATATATGCTGAAAGTATGCGTAAATAATGAATTGCGGGACTTTACAAACATCTGTAAATGGGATTGATCGAGCATGGATGAGCTATTCGCGCCGCAGTACCATAAATCCGAATGCCGGAAGGCTGAAGGAGAGCTTTCCTCCGCTTACGCTGCAACGTTCCCCTGACTGCACATCCACCCAGTCGCTTGCGTCTTCCGCTGCCGGAAGAGCACCTTTCACCGGAGCAGCGGAGCTGTTCATCACAATAAGCAGATGCTCCTGTTCGTCCCAGCGGTCATAGGCCAGAAGAGCGGGCTCGCCGGGAAGCTCGCGGAATCGGATCCGGCTGCCGCGCAGGGCGGGATAAGCCTTACGCAAGGAGATGGCCCAGCGGTAGAAGGCCAGCAGCTCCTGGTCCTGCCGGTCTGGATTCCATTCCATGCACCGCCGGTTATCCGGATCGTAGGCGCCTTCCATTCCGATTTCGTCCCCGTAATAAATACAAGGCGTGCCCTGGAAAGTCATGAGGTACAGCAGGGCAAGCCGGAGGCGCCGGACATCTCCGCCGCAGTGGGTCAGGAAGCGCTCGGTGTCGTGGCTATCGAGCAGATTGAAGGCGGATTCTGTAATTTGCTGCGGATAACGGGCCAGCATGCCCGAAATGGCTTCGGAGAATTGCTTAGAATCCGTAGTTCCGCGGGCAAAGAAATTCAGCGCCAGATTGAGCAGCGGATAATTCATCACCGCATCAAACTGGTCCCCGGTCAGCCAAGGCAACGCATCATGCATGATTTCGCCGACGATAAAAGCATCAGGATTGCTCTCCTTAACCGCTTTGCGGAATTCTCTCCAGAACGAATGCGAGACCTCATTGGCCACATCCAGCCGCCAGCCATCAATGCCGACTTCCTGAATCCAGTAGCGGCCGACGCTGAGCAGGTACTCGCGTACTTCCGGATTCTCCGTATTGAATTTAGGCATAATCGGTTCGAAGGCGAAGGTATCATAGGTTGGGATACCGTCCTCGACGCGAGGCGGCCAATCCCGGACATGGAACCAGTTCGCATACTTCGAAGCCTGGCCGTTCTCCATCACATCCACATAGGGAGGGAAGGTATAGCCGCAGTGATTGAATACACCGTCCAGCAGCACACGGATTCCCCGCTCATGGCAGGCATCCACCAGCTTTTTCAGCGAAGCATTCGTTCCGAAATGGGGGTCAACCTTGAAATAATCGCGCGTATCGTACTTATGGTTGGTTGTCGCTTCGAATACCGGCGTGAAATAAATTGCATTGATGCCAAGCGCGTTCAGGTAATCCAGGTGCTCCAGCACACCCTGCAGATCGCCTCCGAAGAAATTACGGGGAGTAGGAACCCCGCCCCAAGGTTCGGCATTCTCCGGACTGAGCGAAGGATCGCCATTCGCGAACCGCTCCGGGAAGATTTGATAGAACACCGCATCCTTCACCCATTCCGGCATCAGATGCACGTCCTCGCGGTTCAGGAAGGGAAAGTCGAACAATCCCTCGTAAATAATAGCCGGAGGAGCATCGAAGAAGCCTTTTTCAAGATAATAGAGAGCCTCATCTTCATTATGCAGCGCAAAATAGTACGCCAGCCTGCGGTACTTAGGCTGCACCGCAGCCTGCCAGTAATCATACTGGGCGTCGGAAGCCAGCAGCTCCATCGGCTGTACGCCATGCGTGTGGTCCCAGCCGTATTTGTCGCCGTGGACCAGATCCACCCGGGCGACATTGCCGCGCCCCGTTCTCAGCCTGATGTGGAGCGTGGCCTCGTCATAAGCGTAGGACCAGTTCTGGCCCATGCGGTGATACACACTATCCTTCTGAATCATGATTGTACTCCATCCTTTCACGGCAACGGGAACGCAAAAAAGGCCCAACCCCATTGTGACGAGGTTGAACCTTGACGGTTACATTGCCTTTGAATTTGATTGCATCATATCATGCGGATGCCGGAAGAAGCAAGCGGCAAATGCGGCTCCGGCATGCTCCTGCCCACGGATTGCCAGGCGCCTGGAGGCTGATTGACAGCAAAAGGAAGAGGGTAAGAAATACATAATTCAAGCGCCATCCCATCACGAATGGATGAGCAAGGTTCCCGTAATCACGGGGAAAGGCCCAAACATCTTTGGAGGTGCAATAACTATGATTAAAATCGTTACGTCAGCGGAACGTCATACATCGAATAGAGATTGGATCCACAGTGAGTTCAGCTTTTCCTTTGCCGATTACGACGATCCCAGCAATGCGCACTTCGGGGCGCTGCTCGCCCACAATGACAATGAACTGAAGCCGGAGCAGGGGATGCATGAGCATCCGCATCATGATCTGGAGATTATCACTTATGTGATCTCAGGCGTGCTGAAGCATCAGGATGACCTGGGCAACCATGCCGATCTGCAGGCAGGCAGTGTGCAGGTGATGACGGCCGGTACGGGCATCAACCATTCCGAGACCAATCCTTCACCCGGCGAGCAGGCCCGGTTCCTGCAGATGTGGCTGCTGCCCGACAGGCCGGGACTTGCGCCCAAGTGGGACGCGAAGTATTACCCCCGCGATTTCAAAATCAATACGCTGCTTCCGGTAGCTTCCGGCAGCGATATCGAAGGGGCGCTTGCGCTGCATGAAGATGTTACGGTCTACCTTTCCGCGCTGGAGTCGAACCGTGAGCTGCAGTACCAGCAGCGCGAGGACCGGCGTACGCATCTGTACCTGATCTCCGGCAACCTGGAGCTCTCTTGTGAGGATGGCGTATTTCATTTGCAGCCCGGCGATGCAGCACGAATTCGCGGATGCAGCGGAATGAAGCTTAAAGGGACCGGCAGCGAGGGCGAAGCTGAGCTGGTACTGATTGATCTGCCGTGATTACGGCACCCGTTACCATAGCAGGAGCCCGGAACCTGCGGACATCGTGGCGATGAACCGCAGGCTGCCGGGCTCCTCCTGTCTTTCTGAAGGAAAACTATGATTTACGCAGCCGGCCCAGCTCGGACACAAGCGCCTCCACCTGCGAGATGCTGAGCTTATCGCTTCCCATGGCTACCTCATAGATATCGAGCAGATCCTCATAATTATCCACCGAGAAAGCGGAGGCTTGCATGGCCGCTGCGCTTGCCATCTTGAGCTTGCTCTTGATGCCTTCGATCATATACTCTACATTGGCTTGACTGGGCTGTGACAAATCCATGGATCGAACCCGTCCTCTCTGTCTTTTGATTCACACATTTTATCACGTACTGGCCGGTAAAAGAAATAAGCTTCGAACCCGCCGGCACTTTACAGGACAAATTTGTAGGGATAGGGCATGGCATGGTAAATTAAAGGCAATCAGCGGACAGCTGTGACGACAGGCAAAGGAGCGGGGGAATTTGGCGATCAGGGAACAGGAGAGCAGAAAACGGATCAAAATGAATGCCGACGGACTGACCGCTTTCTTTGCAGAGATTGCGGCCAGTCACCCGGCAGGTGAGATTACCTTTCTGTGTATCGGAACAGACCGTTCCACCGGCGATGCACTGGGTCCGCTAACCGGAACCAGGCTGATCGAGCTGGGCTTTGCGAATGTGGTAGGCACCCTGCCGGAACCGTGCGACGCCAATAATCTTGCAGAGCGGATTGCCGGAATTCCGGCGGAGCAGATTATTATCGCTATCGATGCGTGCTTGGGACCGCCCGCCGCATTAGGCTGCTATTTCGCCGCGAAGGAGCCGCTGCATCCGGCGCAATCGGTCGGTCTGGCCCTGCCGGCAGTGGGCAACTACAGCCTGGCGGCGATTGTGGACGTGCATGGGCCGCGTCCCTACCGGACCCTGCAGACCACGCCGCTCCACCGCGTTATGGTGATGGCCCAGGAGATCGCGCAGGCCGCGGCCAGCGGCTTTGGCATGGCGTTGTAAATGGTTTCAACCAGACGGCGTTTGGCTTAATAATACACATATAAGCACTACATAGAAGGAAGGTAACCGCTATGGAAAGTATCCGCTGTGAAGGAAGCAATATTTGTTACAACGATCAGGGCCAGGGGGAAGTGATCCTGCTGCTCCACGGCTTCTGCGGAAGCTCGGATTATTGGGAGCGGGTTGTCCCTTACTTGAGCAGGGGCTGCCGTGTCATTACTCCGGATTTGCGCGGGCATGGAGCATCGGATGCTCCACTCGGGCCATATAGCATCGATCAGATGGCCGATGATGTACTTTCCTTGCTGGAGCACCTTGAAATCCCGCAGTGTTATCTGCTCGGCCACTCGCTGGGAGGCTATATTGCGTTGTCGTTCGCCCAGCGGCATCCTTCCCGGCTGAAAGGCTTCGGGCTTATCCATTCCACCGGCTATCCGGACAGCGAGGAAGCGAGGGAGAAGCGCTTAAAGAGTGTGACTACCATTCAAAATGAAGGTATCACAGCTTTCGTGGATGGCCTGATTCCTGCGCTGTTCGCTCCGGGAGCCGCACCGCAGCACTTGGTGCGGGCCAAGGAGATCGGCTACCGTACGCCGCCGCAGGGCGCAATCGGCGCAGCGCTGGCCATGCGGGAACGCCCGGACCGCCGCGATGTCATCTCGGCAACGGCGCTGCCGGTGCTGCTCGTGGCCGGTACAGAGGATAGCGTGGTGTCTGCCGAGCGGACCTTTACCTCCGATAAAGCCAACGTAACAAAGGCAACCATAGCCGGAGCGGGGCACATGAGTATGTTTGAAGCGCCTGAACGGCTATCCGAGATCATTAAGGATTTTGTGGCTGAATCCAGCAGGAAATGATTTCCTGACGGGGGTATTCAGAGCAAGCAAGAGGCAGCATTCCGCCAACCGGCGGATGCTGCCTCTTTGCTGTGTTTACGGCTGCTTCGGGCTACTGAAACTTGCGGATCGCCGGAACGCACAGTACCAGTGCGATGCAAGCCATGCCGAGGCCGGAGAAAATAGCGATGGTCGGGATGCCCCCGATCCAGTCGGCGAGCCAGCCCACCAGTATATATCCGACCGGCAGCAGGGCGAAGGACCCGAACAGGTCCAGACTCGCTACGCGCCCGAAGGCTTCCTTCGGCACAAGATCCTGGAGGCTGATCTCCCAGATCAGCCCAAAGATCATCAGGCCGAATCCCTCCAGCGCGAACAGCGCCACAGCGCTGGCCGGGCCGGGGGCGAACGGCAGCAGAAGCAAAGCAGCCCCGCTTACAAGGGCTCCGCCGTAAGCCATAATTCCGCGGTGCCGCCATTTCTTCCTCATGCCATAGATTAATCCGGCCAGGATCGCCCCGACGCCGGAGAAAGTCACGGCCAGCCCATAGACATATGGCTCCCAGCCGTGATGGACCTTGAACAGCCACGGGAGCAGGATGCTGCTGATCCCCGAGTAGCAGATGTTGACAAAGCAGAAGGCGAGAATGGTGATCCAGAGCCAGGGGTTGCTGCGCAATATGGAAATGCCTTCCTTAAAGTCGGCTTTCCAGTCCGAATGAGCGGTGACCGGGACCGCCTGAGACGATGTTTCGGTCCTGACGGCGGATAACAGCACCTTGCGCAGATAGATCAGGCATATCAGCGACAGAAGATATGTAAGGGCATCAAGGCCAAAGCCGAAGCCGGCCGAGAGATGGGTGATGAGCAGGCCGCCGAGTGAGGGGCCGACCAGACGGATGGTCTGCAGACTCATCTGCGAAAGCGAGTTGGCGGCTACCCGGATTTCAGGTGTGAATACGGAGGCCTGAACTGCCGAATAGGCTGGGCGGAATAACCCGTCGAAGAGGCCGTACATAGCGATCAGAATGTACAGCATGGGAATGGTCAGTATATCCGACAGAGCAAGCGCTGCAATGGTCGCCATCACCGCGAAGCGGGCGATATCGGCGGTCATCATAATCTTGACCCGGTCATAGCGGTCAACGATATGGCCTGATATGGGCAGCATGATGACATTGGGCAGCATATAGACCGCCATAACCATACCCATGATAGCGGTGGAGCCGGTAAGAGTGTACACCAGCACCGGAAGAATAACCATAGTCACCGAGCTGCCGAGGAAGGAGATGATGTGGCCCAGCCACAAATAAGGGAAGGCCTTGGACTTGGCGAACGGCTCGGCGAATTCCCGCAGGGGACTTCTCCTCTCCGGTTTGGAGGAAGCGGCAGGAATCATTTAAGGGCTCACCTCCGGATCTATGGACGGATCAGCGGGGAAGAGACGGCCGATGACCAGTTCCAGGCCATATTCTGCGCCGTCGGTGGCCTTCGATTCCCAGGAGACGATCAATTCTAGCATTTCCCGGCGAAAATCAGCCAATTCTTCGGGTGCCAGCATCAATCTGGTCGTAAAGTGCTCAACCTTATGCTCTGGCGCAAAATGAAAGCCGGTTAATTGTTCCGAGCGGAACTGCGTCGCCACGGAGCGGTAGAACTTCTGGACAATGCCGCCGCTCGTATCGGTACGGACCAGTTCTAGAAGCCCGCCTTCGAGCAGCTTCATCATGTGGTAATGCACATTACCCGGGGTTTTGCCCAGCTTCCCGGCTACTTGCTTGGAGGTCAGCGGCTCAGCCGATAGCGTATGCATAATCTTGATTCGCAGCGCGCTCTCCAGCAGCTTGCCCTGTTCCGGAGTAATCTGAAGAGCTTCTGGAAATCTGTCGGGCGGTGTAGGGGAAACCGTGGGAACCGATGGTACCGGATATTCTGGCGGGTTGGTCATTTCGGGAACCTCCTTTTTTGGACAGCATTAACGATTTGTATTTCAGATCAATCTGTATTCCAGATCGGATGTACAGAGT
This sequence comes from Paenibacillus tepidiphilus, assembly GCF_008635795.1. Classification (GTDB taxonomy): domain Bacteria; phylum Bacillota; class Bacilli; order Paenibacillales; family Paenibacillaceae; genus Paenibacillus_AQ; species Paenibacillus_AQ tepidiphilus. The sequence continues at coordinate 152,030 of NZ_VWRQ01000017.1, forward strand.
ATAGAACAATGCCTGCTTTGGGTCAAGGAGAAAAATAGTACCTTGACCGCATCAAATTGTTGCTTTGCACCATCTATTTGCGAGTAAGGCTGGAGACGTCCGCACCTACATCCCTTTTCCGTGAACAGGCCGACCAACAGTGCAGTCCGGCTAATCAATCCTATTGTAGGGGAAAAATCGACCATAATGGGCCACCGTGAAGGTAAATAGGGCAAACGTAGGCGAAAAATCGACCATAATGTCTTGCCATGGAGGAAAACAGACCCATTGTAGTCGAAAAACCGACCACAATGGGCTGCAGTTAAGGAAAATTGGGCAAACGTAGGCGAAAAATCGACCATAATTCACAAACCAAGCTCACCTAACGAACAGCAGGACAGTACCTTAAAGTTCTCATGTTGCTCTTGTTCAGGGTTAGTGGAAAATCGCCACCAAACTTCACCTGTGCGTTAGTGTTTGCATCGCCGAATTGGCTGCTTAGTACGGCTCCAGCAAGAAGTGACTGCGTGGGATGTGTAACGAAACCAGGCTCAGAAATCGGTGCAAAGGCACTTTATAACCGAGCAAGCTAGAGGGGAATTAAAGCACTTATACCCTGGAATTTGAATGGGTCAAGGTACTAGGACCAACCAAGGACCGTCCAAGGACCGATCAAGGACCAACCAAGGACCGTCCAAGGACCGATCAAGGACCAACCAAGGATCAGCCAAGGACCGATCAAGGACCGACCAAGGACCGACCAAGGACCGACCAAGGACCGACCAAGGACCGACCAAGGACCAACCAAGGACCAACCAAGGACCGATCAAGGACCAACCAAGGACCGATCAAGGACCGACGAAGGACTTCCCCGGGCTATCGCGTATCCCCCTCAAGTGGCGCCGGACCGGGGAATCGTATAAGATGGTTAGACAAGCTGATTTATAGCCACTGCTTACTTCATTGCAACTGCTGATCCGGCTCGAATGAGAAAGGGGAGTTTGGCAATGTTCCGAAGGGATTATATCGTACGGATGATTGAGGATATGACGGCAATGATCGCCAAGGTGCTGACGCTGAAGCAGGAACGGAAGACGACAGAAGCCTTGTGGGAAGTGGATGAACTCCTGGGCCGGCACTTCCGGCTGAATTCGCGTCTGTTAAATTCACTGTCCGTAGAGGACATTATCGATATGTTTCGTCTGGGCAACGTTCTTGAATCGGACAAGCTGCAGGGCGTGGCCCGGCTGCTGAAGGAAGAGGCCGATATTTACCGGGCAGCGGGTAACGCTGATGAAGCCCTGTTCCGGTCGATGCGGTCACTGCATCTATTTCTGTATGCCGATCTGCATGGCGCTGACCGGGAAATGCTGGATATGACAGCGGAGATAGACGGCCTTCTCGGCGAGGTGGAGGGCTACAGTCTTCCGGTTAAGACCGAGCGGCTGCTGCTGCCTTATATGGAGTCGCTGGGCCGTTATGCCAAAGCGGAAGACAGTCTCTACAGGCTCCGGGAGCAGGGTGAGAATGTGGCGGATGAAGGACGTAAGCTGTACGGGCGGCTGCTGCAGCAGCCGCCGGAGCTGCTGGAGCTTGGCGGTCTTCCGCTGGAAGAGGTCCGGCAGGGCCAGGAAGAATGGGACCGGCTGAATTTCGCCCAGGAGAAGCAGCCGGTGCAGGACGGGGAGCTGAAGCCGTGATGAATACGCCTATTTATATAGTGGATGCCTTTGCCTCCCGGCCCTACTCAGGCAATCCTGCGGCCGTGTGCCTGCTGCAGCAGCCTGCCGATGAAGAGTTTATGGCCCGGACGGCTGCGGAGATGAATCTGTCGGAGACCGCTTATGTATGGCCGGAGCAGGATGGCTACCGGCTGCGCTGGTTCACGCCGGCGGTCGAGGTTAATCTGTGCGGCCATGCCACGCTCGCAAGCGCCCATGTGCTATGGGAATCCGGGCAGCTTGACCCGCAGGCGGAAGCCAGATTCCACACGCGAAGCGGCCTCTTGCGGGCCAGGAAGACGACGGAGGGAATCACGCTTTATTTTCCGCCTTATGAGCTTGCAGCCTCTCCGCCGATTGCGGGACTTGCCGCAGCACTGGGGATCGAAGAGGCCCAGGTTCTGGATACTGTACGTTATGCCGATAACGTGTTTGTGCGGCTGGAGGATGAGGCCCTGCTGCGCGGCCTCCTTCCGGATGTTGCCCGGCTTGCCGAGCTTGCGCCGAGGGCGGTTGGGGTCACGGCGGAGAGTGCGGCAACGGGAATCGACTTCGTATCGCGCTTCTTCGCCCCGGGAATCGGAGTGAACGAAGACCCGGTGACCGGCTCTCTACATGCCGCCCTTGCCCCATATTGGTCGGCGCGTCTGGGACGGAGTGAATTGACCGCTTACCAGGCCTCGCCGCGTGGAGGAATGCTGCGTCTGCAAGTAAGCCCGGAGGAGGTTATCCTGACCGGCGGTGCCGTTACCGTAGTCAGCGGCTTGCTTCATGTTGACCCGAATCTGCGCTAACCCGGCATGACTGTTTATTTTGCGATATAATAAAATTTAGATACTGAACTGAAAGCGAGATGTACCCTGTGGAATCCCTGAATGCGTTAATCGAACAAATTATAGCAGACCGTACACTGATTACGGCAACCCTGAGCCAGCTGCGCAGCAAGGGCGGCGCGGCGTTTACGAAGGTGCAGATCAAGCCCGTAGAGCTGAGAGGACGGCTTCATTACCAGCTTGCCTACACCGTAGGGCCGAAAGTCGAGCACCGCAATGTGGTGGCGGAAGAAGCTGCCGGAGAAATCATGTCGCTGCTCAGGGAGAACTTCCGTCAGGCCTTGCTGTGTACGGTGGATGCCGATTATCAGGTGCTGATCAGCAAGAAATATAAAGTGTCCATTCTGACCAAGTCAGCAACCAAGCAGCAAGCAGCCAATCTGGCGCATAACCGGCGTAAACAGTACGTACTGGATGAGGGGGAGCCGGTTCCTTTCCTCGTTGAGCTTGGAATTATGAATGCCGATGGCAAGGTGCTGACCAGGAAATACGACAAGTTCCGCCAGATCAACCGCTTCCTGGAGATGGTGGAGGATGTGCTCGGTGACCTGCCGTCCGGCAGGCCGCTCACCATTGTCGACTTTGGCTGCGGCAAATCCTATCTGACCTTTGCGCTTTATCATTATCTGGCCGTCCGTGAAGCCAGAGAGCTGAACATTGTCGGACTTGATCTAAAGGCCGATGTCATTGCGCACTGCAGTGAGCTGGCCGCAAGGCTGGGCTATGACAAGCTGCGTTTTCTGGTCGGTGATATCGCGGACTACAACGAGCTTGACCAGGTCGATATGGTGGTTACGCTGCATGCTTGCGATACAGCGACGGATGCAGCGCTGGAAAAAGCGGTCCGCTGGGGCGCCTCCGTCATTCTTTCCGTTCCGTGCTGCCAGCATGAGCTATTCGGGCAAATCGAGAATGAGCTGCTGAGCCCGCTGCTGTCGCACGGTATTTTGAAGGAGCGATTCTCGGCGCTGGCCACCGATGCGATCCGCGCCAAGCTGCTCGACCTGATGGGTTACCGCAGCCAGCTGCTTGAATTTATCGATATGGAGCATACGCCCAAGAATATTCTGATCCGCGCCGTGCGCAGCTCAGGCGGCGACATGACGGCCAAATGGCGGGAATACAGTGCATTCCGTGATTTCCTGGGTGCGAAGCCGTATCTGGAGCGGGTATGCGCCGATCTTTTGCCATCCGGCGACCCGGAGTGAATAATAAACATGATAAGCACCGCCATCTGCAGTGCGTTTCCACCAGGAGGCGTACTGCTTTTTTTAAATTTGAAAGTATACCTTCATGCTATCCTTTATCCTTATCTTTCCCTCAGAAACGGTTACCGTCCTAAACACGACGGTAACCGTTTCTGCTTATATGGAGCCGATCGTTGTTTCAGGACATATCTGGAAATGCTATGAATAACGGAGTGGATGAGGCAGAGAGTTATGAAAGAAGGCTGTAAATCTATGAGGCAGCCGGTTTGGCATTGTAACGCAGGCAGATAAATGAAGGTGAGGTCGAAGGAGATTGGGAAAGGAGCATATGCATACGGATGTGTGAGCTGGCAGGGTCTGCGAGACGGCAACGGATGATAGAGTCGGGAGGGGGCGGACTGCTGTTCGGGGCCATGCTTACGGCCTGTTTACAGCGCGGCTTGTTTTTTAGCGGAGAAATGTACCCGCTGCTCACCGTGTGGTTCGCGCTGTGCGCTATAGGGTGCGGAGGCTGGGCGTGTGCAATGTTAAAAGCACCTGAACGGTTATGTATCCGGATGGCGGAGCGGAATTTCTTGAGGATGGCAACGCTCTTTCTGCTCGGCTGTCCGTTCCTGTTCCAGCTGATGTATGCGCTGCAGCTGTTCCGCAGTCCGGTGTCACTGCTAGGTACCTGGCATGAACTGCTGCGCTGGGGGCTGTACGGCAGCTTTGCCGTCATTGCATACTGTTGTGCGCAGACAAGACGGGGAGGACGCCTGCTTGTGCTTCTCTGGAATCTGACCGGCATGCTGCTTGGCGTCAGTGCCTTGCTGGCTGTATGCGGGGGGCTGAATCTGCCATATGCCGTTGCTTACAGCGCCTCCCCGGCAGTCAGCGCCACAGGCGCCAGACTGGCGGGCGTGCTGGAATACCCGAATGCCTTCGGCGCAGTCATGGCCGTCTTTCTGCTGGAGAGCCTGTTCGCCGCCGCAGCCGCGGTGGATGCAGGCGGTGAGGCAGCGAAGAGAGGCCGGACAAGGGTGGCTGGAGGAAGTAGAGCTGCTGAGGCGCGGGGATTGGCCGGAATAGGACAAAGCAAGGAAGCGGGGACGGATGCAGGCGGAGCGGCAGCGAAGAGCGGCCGGACAAGGATGGATGGAGGAAGTGGGGCTGCTGAGGCGCCCGGATTGGCCGGAATAGGGCAAAGCAGGGGAGCGGAGACGGATGCAGGCGGAGCGGCAGCAGGGAGCGGCATGGCCAGAGCGGAAGACGGGCAAGCCGTCTCGATAAAATCGCGATGCGCAGCAGTGAGGGGCTGGGCTGCCCGGTGCGGAGCCGGGCCGGCCTGGAAACGCCGGAGCCGCTCCACGCTACCGGGAGCAGCCCCGGCAGAGGCGGCACTGCGGCTGCGCCTGCTGCCGCTGTTCCCGTATGCCGCCGCGCTGCTCCTCAGCGAGTCGCGCGGCGCGTGGCTGGCCGCGGCCGCCGCCTGCGCGGCCGCCCTGCTGCGGCAGCCGCGGCTGCTCGCGCCGCTGCTGGCCGCAGGTGCAGCGCCGCTCCTGGCCGCGGCGCTGCTGTACCGCCAGCTGGCCGCGGCCCTGCTGGCGGCGGAGCCTTGGCCCGGCCTCGCGCTGCTGGCCGGGCTGTGGGCCGCCGCGTGGCTGGCCGGCCTGTGGCTGTGCCGCCGCCGGCAGCGTGCGGCGGGCAGGGCCGGGGCCGCCGTGCTGGCAGCGGCGGTGGCAGGCTGGGCGGCTGCGGGCGCCGCCGCCCTGTGGCAGGTGCGCGAGCGGATCAGCGGGCCGTCTCCGACGGCCGGCGCTCGCGGGCTGCTGTACCGCGACGCCTGGCGCCTCGCGGGGGAAGCACCCTGGCTGGGGCGCGGGGGCGAGAGCTGGCGCAGCCTGTACCTGGCTGCGCAATCCCGTCCCTATGTGGGCAGCCAGGTGCACAGCGGTTACCTGGACACCCTGCTGAACCTGGGGGTCACAGGGCTGTCGCTGACCCTGCTCATGCTGCTGGCCGCAGGGTGGCTGTGCGCGCAGGCCGGGCCGCGGCTCCTGGCCCCGCTGCTCGTCATTGCGCTCCATGCGGCAGTCGATTTCGACTGGAGCTATGGGCTGATCTGGCTGCTGCTGTTTATGCTGCCCGCAATGGCCCGCGCCGGGCGGATCGGAACTGGCGACCAGCGGGACAGCGCCGGCAGGCCGCCCGCTCAAACCGTTCCTCCAGAACAACACCTCCCGGCAGCGCCGGGCAGACCAAGCGTTGTCATGGCTCAGGCAGACTTGCCGGTGGTACCTCCTGCTGCACCGGGCTATCAGGCATCGCCTGACATACTGGACATCCCGGCTCCCAAGGCGGGTCAGCCGCCCGGGTTCCGGGGGATCGTCCCCATCCGGGCTGAGCGCAGCTTGCGTAAGGAATACGGCTCATTCATTGCTGCCCTGAGTGCCTGCAGTTTATGTCTGCTGCTTGCGCTGTGTTCCCTGCGGGCGCTGCTGGCCGCCGGAGACTACCGGGAGGCACTGCGGACGACAGAGCCGGAGCACCGGCAGGCGCTGCTGCTGCAGGCCAGGGAGCGCAATCCGCTGGACCCGATGATCGTCCTGACCTTGTCCAGGACGCTTCCGGCAAGTGAGGGGGTGCCCATGCTTCAGGCTGCACTGGCGGCTTCGCCGGTGAACGCCGCCTTGCAATGGGAGGTGGCCGGAAGATACCTGCAGGGGAATACCCCGGGGAGGGGGCTGCAAGAGATCCGGCAGGCGCTGGCGCTGGACCGGTACAATGCCGCCAAATGGCAGGAGGTTATCGCAGCCCTTTTGACCCGGAGCGAACGTAAGCTGGCGGCGGAGGATTTCGCCGAGGCAGCGGCCGACGCTTCTGCCGGCCGGGAATTGCTGCGGCAGTACCGGCTGCTGGCGGGAGCCGTAGCCCGTCAGGGGCAGCGGCATAACGACCGCCGCTTTGCCGCCGGCGGCCCGGCCGAGGCGCTTCAGCTGCGTCTGGACAAGCTCCCGGGTGTATATGTATATAAACCTGAAGAATAACGGGGCGGACAGCTGTGCCGGTCCGGTCAGGACAAGAGATGTGGTCTTCGGTTTACATCCGGCCGCTCCCGGATATATCTGCCTGCGGTAGGTCACCCAGCGGCATAAGGATTCTCTCCTGCGCATAAATCCGTCAAGTAGATGTATTACGGCCGCGTATGCTAGAATAGTCTAGGATAAGCTGGTACATAGAGCGTAGGGCAGCGCCGGCGCAAACACCTGAGCATAGATTTGCTGCACGGCGCATTAAACGGGAGGAGGAGCTGCAGGTGCATTTTTTTTCTGATCTGGTCTCGCAGCTGTTTGAATGGATTCAGAGCCTGGGCTATTTCGGGATTATGATCGGACTGATGATTGAGGTAATACCGAGTGAAATTGTGCTGGCATACGGCGGTTTTCTGGTCTCGCACGGCGATATCAATTTCTTCGGAGCGGTCCTCTTTGGTACAATCGGCGGAGTGATCGCCCAGATTTTCGTTTACTGGATTGGTCGATATGGCGGCAGGCCGGTGCTGGAGAGATACGGAAAATATATTTTTATCAAGAAGCATCATATTGATCATGCGGAAGACTGGTTTAATAAATACGGCACCGGTGTTATATTTACCGCCCGTTTCATTCCGGTGGTCCGCCATGCCATTTCCGTACCGGCGGGAATCTCGCGTATGCCGCTGGGCAAATTTACAATGCTGACCACGTTGGCTGTTATTCCGTGGAGCGCACTTTTTGTATACCTTGGATATACCCTTGGCGACCGATGGGAGACCATTGATGAAGTTGCCGCCAAATACACCAATGAACTCATCCTTGGCGCCATTGGCCTTATTGTGGTCTATTTTGTATTCAAATGGTACAAATCCAAAAAGAAAGGTAGTGCAGCATAATGCAGAATGTAGCCGCCAAATTTGGCCAAGGCCTGACTCCGCGCCAATTCGTGGAGAGCATGACCAAGAACCAGCAGGCTTTTGAGGGCTGGTACGAGAAGTTTGCCTGGGAGAACGACAGTGACCGCGAATTTTTTGAAAGTCTGAATCACCGGGACGATCTGCGTGTGCTGATTCTGGCTGCCGACTGGTGCGGCGATGTGGTCCGCAATGTGCCGGTGGTCTTCCGTATTCTGGAGACAGCCGGCATTAAGACCGAAGTGCTGATTCTGGAAGAGCATCAGGACCTGATGGATCACTTCCTGACAGGCGGCGGCCGTTCGGTTCCGGTCGTCATCTTCGCCGATACCGGCGGTTATGTGCTTGGACGCTGGGGCCCAAGACCGGCGCATGTACAGACGCTGATGACTGCCTTCAAACAGGAAAATCCGGACCGGGAAGCCGCCGATTACGATAGCAAGATTGCCGAAGTGCGCAAGGCGATGGGACAAGCCTATGGGGAAGGAACGGAATCACATGCTGTAATTGCAGCCGAGCTGCGCAGCCTGATTTCCGGATTCTAAGCGTATGCTGAATGTACGTTCCTATAACCTTGGTCCGCTCCAGACCAACGCTTATTTACTGACCGGCGCCGATCCGAAGCGCGGGGTTGTCATCGATCCCGGCATGAATCCCGCAGCGCTGCTGCGCGCGGTGCAGGATATAGAGATTGAGGCAATTCTGCTGACTCACGCCCATTTCGACCATATCGGCGGAGTGGAGGAGCTGCGCAAGCTCAAGCAATGTCCCGTATATATTCATACTCTGGAGAGCGACTGGCTGGGCAGCCCCAAGCTGAACGGCTCCCTGATGTGGCCGGATGCCTCGCCTCCGATCAGTACAGCCCCGGCGGAGTATGATTTGGCTGAGGGTCAAGTGCTGCAGCTGCTGGGACTCAGCTTCAAGGTGCTGCATACGCCCGGCCATTCCCCTGGCAGCGTAAGCTTTCTGTGCGGCAACGACCTGTTCTCCGGTGACGTCCTGTTCAAGTTGGGCGTGGGGCGGACCGATCTGCCCGGCGGGCGGGAGCGTGACCTGATTGATTCCATCCGCGGCAAGCTGTACCGGCTGGATGAGGAAGTAAAGGTCTATCCGGGCCATGGACCGCGGACAACCATCGGTTTTGAGAAGCGTAATAATCCGTATGTCCCGGCGCAATGACATTATCGGACAGAAACCGCTAAATTAAGGTGGACAAGAGACTACAAAGTTGATAGAATAGCGTTAATTAAATGTAACATTTACCTCGCGAAGCACGCAGACTGCGGATTAATCCCGGTTTGCGTTCTTTTTTTTGTCTGAATACAGATTGCCGCTGGAGGAATGATGAATGGAAAGCGACCTGAAGTTCCGGCTGGATTACGGCCATAAGCATGTCCGAGGATCAAGTGCAGGCCATTTACAGAGTAATGCTAATGTGCGGGCTGAGTCTGCTCCGAGACGTACGCTGTTCTGGAACGACCCGGAAGGCAGACGGTCGGTTCAGCCATGGAGACGCAAGCTTTGGAATTTGAAAAATAATACCGGACGCGACTGAACGATTCCATATACATAACCGTATTACAAATGTATTTACCAATGACCGGAGGGAGGGGCATGATGAGCGAGCTTGCGCTGGGAAGGATTAGACAGGCGCAGCAGGGGGACACTGCGGCGCTGGCCGCGCTGCTGCGGGAGCATTATCCTTTTCTGTACAAATATTTGGTCAAGGCGACGATGAACCCGGCGCTGGCAGAGGAGCTGGCCCAGGACACGATGGTCAGATGCATGGAAAGGATCGGCACCTATAATGGCTCGTCTGCCTTTTCCTCCTGGCTGATTACGATTGCAACCCGGCTATATATTGACCGGAAACGGCGCTGGAAGCTGGAGGCGCAGTGGCAGGAACAAGAGCAGGGCCGGCAGGCGATCCGCTGGCAGTTCGAGAGCCGCAACCTGGAGTGGAGTGAAGTGCTTGACGCGCTGTCCCGGCTGTCAACGCCGCAGCGGATGGCAGTGCTGCTTAAACATTATTACGGCTACAGCTATGATGAAGCGGGAGCTATGCTGCAGGTTCCGGCCGGCACCGTCAAATCGCGGGTAGCCGCCGGACTGGACCAACTGAGGAAGGAGCTGAGGGATGATGACGAAGCCCGGTGATGATAATCTGCTGCACAAGCTGCAGATGGAGCTTGAACGTATGGATGAGCTGTACGATGAGATTTCCCACCCGCCAGTGGCTGACATGGAACGCTTTGTAGCAGATGAGCTTCTTCGCAGACAGAGACGCCAGCGCAGGGAACTGCTGCTCTTCATTATGGCGGCTCTGGTGCTGCTCAGTATTTTCTTGGCGGTATTGGGCTACGCGCCGGTGGTCTTCTTGCTGCTGCAGGTTGCTTTTCCCTCTGCCGTGCTGCTCGGACTAGGGGCAAGACGCCTGGCCAGAAGAAAAGAAGGTGCGGAAGAATGAACGAGCTGCGGGAGGTCCCTCTCTGGTTGTGGGTCGTTGTAGCGATCATTTTGGCGGTACAGGGTTTCTGTCTGTTCCGGGATGCCCAGAAGAGAAATAAGGGAAGGGCAGCCTGGTTCTGGGGAATATGGGGTCTTACCGGTGCGCCAAGCCCTACCATTTGTTATTTGCTGTTTGTTGTGCTTCCGGATCACAAGAAGCGGGGGGAACATTATAAGTGAGGGGTTCCCGCGACCCCCTTTTTTTAAGAACAGCGCCATTCATCAGTGAAGCTTTTCGTTTCCGTTCACTTGCTGTAAATCTCTTTTCTATGAACGCTTTCGGCATTTTCAGAAATTTCCTGCGAAATTTCAATGAACGTTCCTCCTGCTGCTGGACAGGTCTAGTTTTTTCTAGTAGACTGTTGAATCAAGCAGAACGATGATAGATTTGGTCAGGAGGTAGGACGATGCTGCGTTTAGGTGAGAAGATTGTCATTGTCGCGGATGCTTTTGAACAGAGTCTTCCCATCGGAGACTACGGCTACCTGATTGCTTACGACCGCAATCCTGACAATGCGTTTGATTATGTCATTCGTGTACCTCAGGCCAACCGGAACTTCTATGTCACGGCAGAGGACATTGAAGCGGAGGAGCAATTGCTGGTAGCTGAAGCCGAGAAGGCGACGCAAGCTGCGTTGATCGATTTTGCGTTGTCGACGCATAACGAGAAGCTGTTCCATCAGCTGATGAACGGCGAGGAAGAGCCCGCAGAGAATGAGGCCTTATCCAAAGAGAATATGTCCCAGGCGGAATTCATCAAGCAAGTTAATCTCCGTGCCTGGATTTAAAATAACCTTACAAAGTGGAGCCTTTGCATACCTGCCGTTCAGGTACATCTGCGGGGACCCCGGTATATTCTCTAATAGATTGAAGCAAGCCGGCGGATGCCGGCTTTTTTGTTATGGCTTTAGCCAGTTGAGTGCGTGAAACGCGCGAAACAAAAAACCACCCGCTATGCGGGTGGAGGGACTGAGGGTTTGACCACTAAGACCAT
>NZ_VWRQ01000018.1 GCF_008635795.1 Paenibacillus tepidiphilus
TATCCTACACAGTCTGCTGAATAACTCTTGGTGGGGGAGGCCTCCCCCACCAAGAGAACCATCTCACCGATGTCCCAGAAGAATACTTTTACTCTATTACACAAACTTCTTGACGCTACCGTAATGGTCAACAAACAGCCATATTAAGTGTCAATTTTCCAACTAGACCTGTAAAAATCATCAAATAGGCGAAATTAGGTTGCGATTTTCCAACTATGTTGAGCTGGCTTTAGCAAGCTATGCCGCAGGCAGCGGTAATATCAGTAATCCGGGATCAGCCAGCAACTAAGGCGAGCATTTTAAGGAATTCACTTTCCGGCCTGATCTGGTAGAACATAAGCTTTATTTCAAAAAAGGCTTAGTTGCACTTTCTGCAACTAAACCCTTCAATAATTACACAATTGAGTATATAGCTGCATTTTGGAGACAATTTCATAATTCAAAACCCTTGCTATACCTGGTTTTTTTGAGCATAGAAAAAGGAGTACCTCCCCAAATTCTCGAAGTTATAGGCGACGAAACCAACACCCGAGAAGAAAAGAGGTAATCCCTATCTATTCTATTCGACAAGAAGAACTGTTTTCCTTTGAGGAATTGCTCCAAATGAGTCCGGAAGATAAATACAGCCAAATCTTTGAACACTTAAATGTAGCTCCAGTTCTGTTCGCACTGGGGAAAAAGAGCCATCGCGGACGGCCTGAAACATTAAACGTACCTGCCATGATCTACTCGCTGCTGATTGCCAAAATGGAGAACATCGAGTTTATCTCTGCCTTGGTCCGGCGACTGATTCATAGCAACGAATTTCGAGCACAGTGCCGGTTTACGGGCTCGGACAAAATTCCAAGCCAGTCCTCCTATTCTCGTTTGATTCATGCACTAGAGCAAACGGGAATGCTTGAACAACTTCAGGATCGTCTAGTAACGTCTGCCCTAGAAGAAGGCTTTGTGCGCGGCACTCATCTTGCTGTCGATTCCTCCATGGTCGAGGCGTGGGATTGCCAATTTAGCGAATCGGCCTCCAAACGCCGCGCGGCTCGCCGGGGGCAAAAGAAAAGCGAAGCTCCGGTGGCCGAACAACTTCAGCTCGAACATCCCGAGCCTGAGCCTAAGACGGTGAACCAGCCGCTGAAGAAACCCAGGTACAGCAAGCGAGGTCGTCCTTCCCAGGCGGAAAAGGAATGTCGGCGCGAGGAAATGGAAGCCTATGAACAAAGTCTCGGACCGTTCCAAAAAACCATTGAAGCGATGTTGCCTTACACGTACGATGAACTGCTGACCGCGTTGCCCCGGCAAGCCGCGCGTTGTGACAAGAAAAATACGAAGGGCCGAATGACCAGCTATTACGGGTTCAAGGCGAATCTGCTTGTCGACACGGATAGTCAGTATATCCTCAGCGGCCTCTTTAGTTCGGCAAATCCAAATGACCAGCGTATGGCGGTCGTCCTTCTCAAAGGCCTACTCCTGAAGTTTCCTGGGCTTAAGGTCAAGCATATCTTGGGCGACAAAGGATACGACTGCGCGGCCATCTACCAGTTGATTCATTCGCTCGGCGCCTATCCTGCAATTCCCCTGATTCACCACAAGGATCCGCCACCGGGAATGAACCTGGATTACACTCCGGTGTGCACTCAAGGGCATGCGTACCGTTACGACAGCTGGGATGCCAAGTATGAGACCCTAAAGTACACCCGGCCTAGCGAATGCAAAGGCTGTGCGCTTTCCGGTTCCGATTGCCAAAAAGTGTTTAAAATTCGCATACAAACGGATTTACGTTTGCACACCTATCCCGCGAGAGGCAGCGAAAGGTTTACCACGCTGTACAACAAGCGTACGGCAGTGGAGCGTGTGTTTGCCTATCTCAAAGAGTATTTCGGGATGAAACGCACACGTCACCGTGGTGTCCGGGCAAGCGTCGATTTCCAGCTCAGTACGCTAGCGTACAATTTGAGTAAGTTTGCGTTAGACAAGTTGAACCAGCAGTTGAGAACCTCCCAGCAAATCGCTTAATCTTTTTTAAAATATGACCTTAGATTTTGGCCCAATCTTGCTATTTAACAAATTGAATTATGAAATTGTCTCTTTTGTACAACTATAAACCTTCATTTCCTGCTGCACCCTGCTTTAACGGAGTTTTAGTTGCATAGAGTGCAGCTATTCCATATAAACGGCATATTTACTCGAAAATAGATGTACGGAATGCAGTTATGTCCATTGACCGTGAATTCTGATGAGCCGTCGAGCCACCGAGCTGCTAGGCCAAGGGGCTGCCAAGCCATCGAGCGGTTGAGCTGCAGATCCACCATGCGACCGACGGCTGTACCATGGAGTTGCCAGGGCACAAACTGTCGATACATCGAACAACTAGCTGCAGAGTTGCAGGCCACAAACTGCCGAGACATCGAACCACAGAGGCGCTGAGCTGCCAAACCAGCGAGTTGCCAAACCAGCGAGTTGCCAAGCCACGAGCCACGAAGGGCCGAGGCCCCACCCCGCCTTCTTCCCCCAAAAAGACAGCCATAAATTCAGCCAACGCTTTTTAAAGGAACATCTACAATTAGCCTTCCCGGAAGCCTTCGCCGTGGACGTCGTGGACATCGCTGATAATAACGAATGCCCGGGGATCGACGGATTTGACCAGCTGGCTCAGACGGCGGATTTCCTGGCGTGAGACGATGCAATATACCATATGCTTCGCCTGCTTGGAATAGGCGCCGATGGCCGGAATCAATGTGACTCCGCGTTCCATCTCCACGGTAATGAGGTCGGCGATCTTGGGCGCCTCGTCACTGATGATGGTGAAGGCTTTGGCGGCGTACGCCCCCTCCTGAATGAAATCAATCATTTTGGAGGCGATGAATACCGCGACCAGGGTGTACAAAATCTTTTCGCGGGGAATATAGAGCAGGGAGACTCCGATAATAATGAAGTCGGCGGCCAAAATAACCTGGCCCATGCTCCAGCCAAATTTGCGGCCGAGGATTCTCGCTACAATATCAATCCCGCCGGTTGTTCCGCCGAAACGGAAGACGATGCCAAGGCCGAGGCCAAGCGTGACCCCTGCATAGAGCGATGCCAGGATAAAGTCATGCTCTGTGCTAAAGGGCGTAATCCAGCCGGAGGCGATCAGCTGCTCAAATACCCAGAGAAAAAAGGTCAGTGACCCGATGCCAACACCGGTATAGGCAATTTGTCTCGACCCGAGCATTTTCCAGCCGAGCAGGAAAAGCGGAAGATTAAGCACCAGATTGGATAGGAAGATCGGGACATCGAACGCATAGTTTAAAAGAATGGTAATCCCGGTAACTCCGCCCTCCATTAACTGGTTCGGTACAATGAAGTACAGCAGGCCGAAGGCATAAACGGCTGTACCCAGCAGGATGGCGGCGAAAACTTTGCCGTTGTTAAACAGTTTGGATGAATTCATGTTATCCCTCACCTGTGCCCCGAATGGGCCGAATATAAGAAGATTGTTTTGCCCGGCGAAGCCGCCGTCTGCAAAAAAGATTTGTCTTCAAAACGTCTTTACGATAACATAGGGGCAAACAGAAGGCAAGAACTCACAGGGGGCGAAGAACACAAAAAATGGATAAAAGTCTTGGCGATATTCAGCGTGAAGTCGACGAATATATCTCGCAGTTTAAAGAAGGATACTTCGGCCCGTTGTCCATGATGGCCCGGATGTCCGAGGAAGTGGGAGAGCTCGCTCGCGAAGTCAATCACCGGTTCGGTGAGAAGCCGAAAAAAGCCGATGAAGCGGAAAATTCAATCGAGCTTGAATTGGGTGATATTCTCTTCATTACTGTATGCTTTGCCAATTCCCTTGGCATCGACCTGACGGAAGCGCATAATAAGGTAATGCATAAATTCAATACACGCGACGCTGGCAGGTGGACACCCAAAAACACCGATTAGGCTTCATTATCATATGCTGTACCAAACTAACGGAATTTAGCCGTGGGGATGGTGTGCAGATGAATCCTAACGAACAGAACGAATACGTCAAGGCGGCGTACCGCTCCATACTGCGCAGTGATTTTGCCGAAGCAATCAAGTATTTCGAAGCGGCGATAGCGGCAAGCCCGGACGATGCTGAAGTCAGGTACCGCTGCTCCATCACCTATGCCCGCAGCGGGATGCTCGACAAGGCGCTTGAGCATGCACTGGCGGCGGTGAAGCTGGAGGAGAAGCCGGAATACCGGCTGCACCTGCAGCATTTGCAGGCGCTCCGGCTCGTACAGGAGGCTAAACGTCTGCTCGAAGACGAGCAGGAGGGGAAGCATAATCCGTATCGGCCGATTACCTTGCTGCGTGAGGCCATTGTGCTGGACCCTTTGTATGGAGACGCCTATGTGTGGCTTGCCATTGCGCACAGCCGGATGAATGAGCATCTGCAGGCGATATCCGCCCTAAAAGAGGTTATCGCACTGCATCCCGATGATGCCGGACTGCGGCAATTGATGAAAGACCTGCAACGGTCATTGCAGAAATATATCCAATAACGTATGAACCAGGACATAGAGGAGGAACCAAGGTGAGCGACAAGATCAGAGTGATCGTCTCCGGTGCAGGAGGCAGAATGGGCAAGGAAGTAGTTAAGCTGGTGCTGGAAGACGACAGCCTGGAGCTGGCGGCAGCGGTAGACCGTTCCGCCGGCGGAATGGATGCCGGACGGCTGGTAGGGCTTGAAGAATGCGGAGTTACCGTTACCTCCGATCTGGAAGCAGCCTTGAGCGAGCGCGGCGGAGATGTGCTGGTTGATTTCACCATCCCGCAGTCTGCCTATGACAACACTGCCCTGGCGGTCAAATACGGGGTGCGTCCGGTGATCGGGACAACCGGTTTTACACCGGAGCAAATTCAAGATCTGGACAAGCAATGCCGGGAACAGGGGATCGGCGGGCTCATTGCGCCCAATTTCTCCATCGGGGCGATTCTGCTGATGAAATTCGCTGCACAGGCGGCCAAGTACTTCCCGCATCTGGAGATTATCGAATATCACGGCGACCAGAAGCTCGATGCGCCGTCGGGGACGGCGATCAAGACGGCCGAGATGATTTCTGAGGCACGTGAAGAGCTGCGCCAGGGGAACCCTGAAGAAGAAGAAGTGATTGAAGGAGCACGCGGCGGCTATTACAATGGCTTCCGGATTCACAGCGTCCGTCTGCCGGGTGTATTCGCCCAGGAGGAGGTTGTATTCGGAGGGTTCGGCCAGTCGCTCAAAATAAGGCATGATTCGTATGAACGCGCCGGATATATGCCGGGCGTAAAGCTCGGAATCCAGAAGGTTATGGGGTATACGGGGCTGATTTACGGCTTCGAGCATTTTATAGAATAGACGGGGGAGAAACAGGATGTTACAAATTGCTTTTATCGCGCATGACCGCAAGAAAGATGAAATGGTTAATTTCGTAACGGCTTATGAACATGTATTCGACGGACACGAGCTGTATTCCACTGGAACAACCGGACAGCGGATTATGGAGGCCACGAGCTTGACCATTCACCGTTATATGTCCGGACCGCTGGGCGGGGATCAGCAGATCGGGTCGATGGTGGCGCAGGATGAGCTGGATCTGATTATATTTTTGCGCGATCCGCTGATGGCGCAGCCGCATGAACCGGACATTACGGCTCTGCTGCGGCTCTGCGATGTATACGGGATTCCGGTGGCTACCAATATCGCTACTGCGGAAATTCTCGTAAAGGCCATTGACCGCGGCGATTTCGGCTGGCGGGAGCTGGTACATAAATACAAACCGGGTGTTGATACACAATGAAGCTGGATATTCTGGTGTTCGGCGCACATGCCGACGACGCCGAAATCGGCATGGCTGGAACGATTGCCAAGCATACGGCAGCGGGCAAGCAGGTGGGAATCTGTGATTTGACAGAAGCCGAGATGTCCTCCAACGGTACGGTGGAGCGGCGCAAGCAGGAGGCGCAGGCGGCTGCGGAGGTGCTTGGAGTCTCGATGCGGAGCAATCTCGGTCTGCCGGACCGCGGCCTGTATGGTGACGAACGGCAGCTGGCGGCAGTGACGGCAGAAATCCGCCGCTATGCCCCCGATATCGTCTTCGCTCCATACTGGGAGGATCGCCATCCCGACCATATTGCCGCCAGCAAGCTGGTGGAAGCAGCCGTATTCAACAGCAAGCTGCGCAAATATATGCCGGAGCTGCCGGCGGTGGCTGCGCCGCTGCTTTATTTTTACTTCATCAATGATCTGGGCCGTACGGATCTCATCGTTGATGTGACGCAGCAGTATGCCGCCAAGGAACAGTCGCTGGGCTGCTACCGCTCGCAGTTTGAGAAGGCGCCGGGTGAAGATGTCGTCTCTACGCCGCTCAATGAGGGCTATATCGAACGTGTCCGGGCACGGGACATGCTCCTGGGGCAGCGGAAGCTGATTCCTTTTGCCGAAGCATTCGCCTGCCGGGTGCCGCATACGGTCGATTTGTTTGAAAAATAATAGTGAATAGAGAGAAACGGTTGCTTAGCCAGTATGGGACATGAGCGGCCGTTTCTTCTTCTCTTGCCGTAAACCTGCTTCCTTGGGCAGAACGAGTGTTGCCACCGCTTTATTATTGGGTAAGGAACCACTATAATAAATTCATGTCATTACATGAAGTAATAATAATTTGTAAGAGGTAAGGGGACGGAGCTATGCAACGCTTAAAAATCGGCATCACCTGTTATCCGTCTCTCGGCGGCTCGGGCGTTGTGGCGACAGAGCTTGGCAAACTGCTGGCCGAGAAAGGCCATGAAGTCCATTTCATTACACACAGCATCCCGTTCCGGCTCGGAACGTTTCAGAAGAACATTTTTTATCATGAGGTAGAGGTCAACGATTATTATGTGTTCCGCTATCCGCCGTACGATCTGGCCCTGGCAACAAAGATGGCCCATGTAGCCAAAATGCAGAACCTGGATCTGTTCCATGTCCATTATGCGGTGCCGCATGCCGTCTGCGCTTATCTGGCGAAGCAGATGCTCGGTAACGATATCAAGGTAGTCACCACGCTCCACGGTACCGATATCACAGTTCTGGGGCAGGATGAATCACTTAAGGACCTGATCCGTCTGGGCATTAACGAAAGTGACGCAGTCACTGCGGTGTCGGAGGATCTGATCCGGGAGACGCGGCGGGCGCTTGATATTACGCGGGATATTGACCTGACGTATAATTTTATTGATAAAAGAGTGTATTATCCGCGTGATGTGTCGGATTGGCGGGGTGATTTTGCGGCTCCGCACGAGAAAATCCTGATGCATATCAGCAATTTCCGTCCGGTCAAGCGGGTCGGCGATGTCGTGGACATCTTCGCCCGGGTGAACCGTGAGGTGCCTTCGCGGCTGCTCCTGGTCGGCGAAGGACCGGAGCTGCCGAAGATTCAGGCCAAGATCGGCGAGCTGGGCCTGGAGGACCGGGTGCGCTTCCTCGGCAAGCAGGATGAAATCGCCCAGGTGATCTCCCTGGCCGATCTGCTGCTGCTCCCGTCCGAGAAGGAAAGCTTCGGACTCGTGGCTCTGGAGGCGATGGCCTGCGGCGTGCCGACGATCGGCTCGCTAACCGGAGGCATGCCGGAGCTGATTGTGCACGGCAAGACCGGCTTCCTGGCTCCGATCGGCGATACCGCTGCGATGGCCAAGCACGCGGTGCGGCTGCTGTCGGACGATCATCTGGCCGAACAGTTCCGCAAGGCCTGTCTGGAGCGTGCCTGTGAAGGCTTCAGCCGGGA
Source organism: Paenibacillus tepidiphilus (assembly GCF_008635795.1). Classification (GTDB taxonomy): domain Bacteria; phylum Bacillota; class Bacilli; order Paenibacillales; family Paenibacillaceae; genus Paenibacillus_AQ; species Paenibacillus_AQ tepidiphilus. The sequence continues at coordinate 7,743 of NZ_VWRQ01000018.1, forward strand.
CCGGATCACCAACCAGTATGAGGATATTTATTATCGTGTACTCGGTCAAAAGGTCCTCGGGCTGGACAAAATCCGGGGTTAAAGGGGCGGCTTCATATGAAATGGAATATGGCGCCTGCCGGAATGGCCGCCGCCGGGGATCAGGTGATGGCCGTACTGGCCGCCAGCGGCCGCGAAGCTTATTTCGTGGGCGGCTGTATCCGCGACGAGCTGCTGGGCCGGCCGGTGCATGATATCGACCTGACCACTTCCGCGCTGCCGGAGGAGATTATGGAGGCTTTTCCGCGTTGTGTGCCGACCGGTCTGGCCCACGGAACGGTCACGGTGCTGCAGGGCGGCTTCAGCTTTGAAGTGACTACATACCGGACGGAAAGCGGCTACGCCGATCACCGGCGGCCGGAGCATGTCGCCTTCGTGAGCGATGTGAAGGAGGACCTGCGCCGCCGTGACTTTACCATCAACGCGATCTGCTGCGGCATCGACGGCCGGCTGCTGGACCCGTTCGGCGGGGCAGAGGATCTGCAGCGCCGGCTGGTCCGCTGTGTCGGCGCTGCCGAGGAGCGCTTCGACGAGGATGCGCTGCGCATGCTGCGCTGCCTGCGGTTCGCGGCGGTGCTGGATTTCCGCATCGCCAAGAACACCTGGCGCGGCCTGCTGCGCCAGCGGGACAAGCTGGCGCACATTGCAGTGGAGCGTATGCGCTCCGAAGTCGAGCGCATCGTGGAGGGGCCGCATCCGGGGCGCGGCCTGGCCCTGATTGCGCGCAGCGGCCTGCTGCCGCGCGGCAAAGCCCCGTTCCCCTGGACCGGCGCAGAGCTGGCGGCAGCCGCCGCCCAGCTGGCCGGGATCGGGGAACTGCAGAGCGCCCACCTCAGGTGGGCGCTGCTGCTCCATGCCCTGGAGCAATCGGCCGCTTCGGCCGATGAGCTGCTGCGGGCATGGACGTTCCCGGGGGCGACGCGCAGCGCCGTCGCCGGGGTGCTGCGCGCCCGCGAGGCGTGGCACGCGGCGCTGGCGGAGGTGCCGCCGGGCCCGGGCGGCACGGAGCAGCTGCGGCGGCGGTGGATCGCCGCCGTGCTGGGCATAGGCCGCGCAGCCGCCGAAGGGTGGCTGGCGGTGGCCGATGCGTCTGCGGCTGAGTCCGCCGCAGACGTGGCCGGGCAGCCCGGCGATGCAGCCGGTAGTGCATACGCACCGCCGGACACCGCATGCCTGCGCGCCTGGATCGCGGCTATGCCGGTGTATACGCTGGCCGAGCTTGCGGTGACGGGCGGAGAGCTGGCCTCGGCGCTGGAGAAACGGCCGGGGCCGTGGGTCGGCGAGGCGCTGAAGCGTCTGCTGCTTGAGGTGGCGGCGGGCACGCTGGATAATGACCCGCAAATACTGCTGGAGCAAGCGCAAAGGATGGTTGGACATGAAGAGCAATGAGGCAACGCCGCACCTGCACCTGGAGTACAAGGAACCTGAGTGGCCGGAACGCCTCCGGCGGCTGGGTACCGTACTCTCCACGCAAGAGGAAGCCAGGAAGCTCGCCGAATGCGATGCCCCTGAAGGCACCACCGTCATGGCGGAAGAACAGACCGGCGGCCGGGGCCGGATGGGCCGCAAGTGGCACTCACCGGCCGGCAAAGGCATCTGGATGAGCATCGTGCTGCGGCCCGAGCTGCCGCTGGCGGCGACCCCGCAGCTGACCTTGCTTGCCGGCGTGGCCGTATGCACGGCTATCCGCCGGGAGACCGGAGTGGAGGCCGGAATCAAGTGGCCTAACGATCTGCTGGCCGGCGGGCGCAAAATTTGCGGCATCCTGGTGGAATCGGCTCTCCGTGAAGGCGGATTGCATTACGCCATCGCCGGTATCGGCATCTCGGCGAATCTGGCTGTAGACGATTACCCGGAGGAGCTGCGCAGTGTCGCCACTTCTCTGCTGATTGAGAGCGGGAAGCAAGTCGACCGCACGCGGCTGGCGGAAGCTGTACTGGCTGAACTGGAAGCCTGGTACAGGCTCTACCTGCGGGAGGGGTTCGCACCTGTGCGCGAAGCCTGGCAGTCGCTTTCGGTGACGCTGGGACGGCGGATTCTGTGCGGAACACCGGAGAACCGGGGGGAAGGCCTGGCCGTGGGACTCGACGAGAATGGTGCTTTACTGCTGCAGAATGAAGATGGAGAGATCGTCAGCGTGCTGTCCGGAGAAATCAAGATCATCTAGATATTCAAGATAATTATCAGTTTGTCGTTTACCGAATCCGATTCATGATTGCATTACTGTGTGACAGGGCCTCCATGCCTTGTCACATTTTTGTGGTGTAATTAAGCGTTGAATTTGTTATACTAGGGCAGAAGACGGTATCGGGAACCGAACTGTACTTCGCCAGCTTTACCTTCATAACTGGATTGACGGTTACGTTGGATTCTGCTCTGAGCCGTAAGGACCGAGACAGAAGGGACGATCGCAAGTGACTCTTTTTTGCCCTTCGGACCTTTTTAGCGGACATGCTAAAGGGTTTTTTTGTTTGCGCATTTTTGGCGCAAAGACTAACACGAAAAGGGGAACGGGAGCAATGGGAAGCAAACAGCCACTCAACATTGTAAAAATGAAAAAAATGAAAGGTGACCGGGTCCCGCTGAGCATGGTGACCGCCTATGATTATCCCTCGGCCATGCTGGCCGAGGAAGCCGGTGTCGACATGATATTGGTCGGTGATTCACTCGGCAATGTGGTGCTCGGATACGACACCACTCTGCCGGTGACGATTGACGATATGGTCTATCACACCCGCTCGGTGGTACGCGGAGCACCGAATACGTTCGTCGTGGCGGATATGCCGTTCATGACGTATCACGGAAGCATTGACGAGACGCTGCGCGGCGTGCGCCGCCTGATGCAGGAAGGCCGGGCCCACGCTGTAAAGATGGAAGGCGGGCTGGAAATCTGTGAAGCCGTCAAGACGGTGGTTGGCGCCGGCGTGCCGGTTCTCGGCCATATCGGCCTGACGCCGCAATCGGTCAACATGATCGGCGGCTACCGCATCCAGGGCAAAGATGCCAAGGATGCCGAGCGCCTGCTGGAGCAGGCCAAGGCGCTGGAAGCCGCCGGCGCCTTTGGTGTCGTACTGGAGCTGGTCACTGAAGAAGTGGCCGCTGAAATTTCCAAGGCCCTTACCATTCCGACTATCGGAATCGGGGCCGGGCGGCATTGCGACGGCCAGGTGCTGGTCTTCCACGATGTGCTGCGCTATGACGCGAATTACCGGGAGAAGCGGTTCGTCAAATCGTATGCAGATGTGGGCAGCCTGATCCGCGAGGGCATCAGCAGCTATGTGCGCGAGGTTAAGGAGCGCAGCTTCCCGGCGGAAGAGCATGTGTTTAAAGCAGATGAAAGCGTGCTGGCCAACCTGTACGGCGGCGCCGGAAAAGGAGTGGAGTAAAATGAGAGTCATCAGAACCATTGAGCAATTACGCGAAGCGCTGGAATATTTGCGCGGCGGAGGCCACACACCGATCGGCTTTGTTCCGACGATGGGTTATTTACACGAGGGGCACGCGAGCCTGCTGCGCCGCGCCGCCGAACAGTCCGGCACCGTAGTGATGAGTATTTTTGTCAATCCGCTGCAGTTCGGGCCGAACGAGGATTTCGCCGCTTATCCGCGGGATGAAGCGCGTGACCTGGCCCTGGCGGAACGCGAAGGCGCGGACATCGTATTTATGCCCTCCGTCGAGGAGATGTATCCGCAGGCGATTCGCACCACCGTGTCTGTCTCGGTGCTGACCGATCGGCTGTGCGGCGCTTCCCGTCCCGGCCATTTCGAGGGGGTGGCGACGGTGGTCAGCAAGCTGTTCGGCATCGTGCAGCCGGACTATGCCTACTTTGGATTAAAGGACGCCCAGCAGGTGGCTGTGCTGCGCCGGATGGTCTCCGATCTCAATATGAATGTGAAGATAGTCGCCTGTCCGATTGTCCGTGAGAACGACGGGCTTGCCCTCAGCTCGCGCAACGTTTATCTGAGCGAAGAGGAACGCCGCCAGGCACTGGTGCTTTCACGCTCCCTGCGCGAAGTACGCGCGGCTCTTGAGGAAGGCAAGGTGCGGACGGTTAATGAAGCCAAAGCAATGCTGCAATCGGTCATTTCCTCCTCCCCGCTCGCTGTAATTGATTATGCGGAAATCCTGACGTTCCCGGCACTGGAGCCGCTGGAAGGAAACTCCCGCTTGCTGGAAGCGGACGGAGAGCTTATAATCGCTCTTGCCGTGAAGTTCGGCAGAACACGCTTGATCGACAATAACGTATTTACAGCCAAGGAGGTACACGCCCTTGTTTAGACATATGATGAAATCGAAGATTCACCGCGCTACGGTGACGGAAGCGAACCTGAATTATGTCGGCAGCATTACAATTGATGAGGATCTGATGGAAGCCGCCGACCTGCTTGAGAATGAAAAGGTCCAGATCGTCGACAACAACAACGGCTCCCGGCTGGAGACCTATGTCATTCCGGGTCCGCGGGGCAGCGGAGTGATTTGCCTCAACGGAGCGGCCGCCCGCCTGGTGCAGCCAGGGGATACGGTGATTATTATTTCCTACGCCATGCTCTCGTCGGAAGAGCTTGCCGGACATAAGCCAACCGTCGTGTTTGTGGACGAAGGCAACAAGCCGGTCAAGCTGGCGGATCATGAGATCCATGCCACCATTGCCTGAGCCTTGCGGCATCAGGCAAGCAATCAATGGCAGGGATGAACTATCCCCCGTCTGCGAACAATGAAGTCAGGCAAGCGATGCTGATTTCATTTTCAGTGGGGAGGGAGTTCCCGTGTTTCAACATTTATTTGCTGAAATGAACAAAATGCTGCTGGAAATCTCCGCCGATTTCCCGGCTTCCGAGGGTAGCCGCCGGAATGACCTGTTATGCAAGTACAATATGCTGCACAGGCTGAGCGATGAGATCATGGACGAATGGCTCGCATTTGCGGAACGCTTGAGCGCATTCCGCGAGAGCGCGGATTTCACAGACCCTCCAGGCCTGGAGAAGCCGCAGGAGCCGGAAGCGGCGCCGGAGCTGGCTATGGACAGCTTTGTCAGGGGACAGGGGTACTACAAGCTGTTCATGTACAGCAAATGCATCGAGCAGTTTAATGAAGTGATCTCCCGGTATCCCGACAGTCTCGCCGGCCGCCTGTATCTGGGAATGGCCCATTTGCAGAATGGAAACGCGGAGTCAGCATGGCAGAACCTGGAGCATATGCTGGGTCTGACCCGGGAGCGTCAGCTTAAGGCCATGCTGCTTAACGCGCTGGGCTGTATCCGGGCTTCCCAGAAGCGGTTCGGCGAAGCCCGTGAGCTGTTCGCCCTCTCGCTCATGCACGATCCGAACCTGAAGGAGCCGAATCTCAACCTTGAGGTCTGCGCCGGGGGCGAAGGCGAGCTACAGTTCAGCAATCAGCTTGTTTCGCTGTTGTAATCATAGCCCATTTTCAAGCGATGCATGCTCCACCGGGGTGTGCATCGCCTTTTTTCGTAACTTCTGTTATGCTGATAAAGAGTCTCAAGTGAAAGGGAATAGAGTGGAACATGAAATTTGCCGTGCTTGATTTTGAAACGACAGGAACCCAATCTGTGGGTGAGATTATTCAGGTTGGCCTTGCCATCATAGAGGAAGACCGGTCCATCTCCAGGGTGTATGGCTCCTTGGTCAAGCCCGGAACGCCGATTCCGCCTTTTATTACAGGCCTTACCGGTATAACCGACGAGATGGTACAGGATGCGCCTGAACTGGACGATATGATGATGGAGCTCGTACCGCTCCTTGACGACGTGGTGCTGGTGGGGCACAACGTCGCGTTTGACTTTCATTTTCTGCAGAATGCGCTGGACCGCTGCGGCTACCTGCCGTTTCAGGGCCGCATTCTGGATACGATTGATTTTCTCAAAATATGCTTTCCATCGCTGACCACCTATCAGCTCGGTGCAGTCAGCAGCCATTTCGGGCTTCAGCATGACCGTCCGCATCAGGCGGACAGCGATGCGCTCGCCACGGCGCTCGTTCTGCTGGAATGTCTGGAGGAGCTCTACAGCCTGCCGCTCATTACAATCCAGCGTCTGGCCGAGCTGTTCGCCGGCGAGGACAGCGATCTGGCCTGGTACTTCGACGGGCTGCAGCGCGAGCGTGAGCTGGAGCCGTTCCAGCCAGAAGGCGAGCTTACGTTTCACCGGCAGCTTGCGCTGGCCGTCTCGGATTGGACCGAACTTCTTCCCCCTCGGGAAGAAGGGGACAGCAATCCTTTGGAGAATATATCCTTTACGGAATATATAGCGGAAGTTACCCGCAGGCTTAAAGACACGTTGCCGCAATATGAGACCCGTGAAGCCCAGGATATAATGATCGGTGAGGTGATGACGGCGCTTTCGGAGGACAAGCATCTGTTGATTGAGGCGGGAACGGGCACCGGCAAATCGCTGGGGTACCTGCTGCCTGCGATCTATCAGAGTGTAAAGACCGGACAGAAGGTAATGGTCAGCACGCATACCATCAATCTTCAGGATCAGCTGCGGGAACGCGACGTCCCCCTCTTGACCAGCGTCGTGCCATCCCGTTCAAGGCCGCGGTCTTTAAGGGAAGAGGACACTATTTGTGTCTGCGCAAGTTTGAACAAAGAATTAATCATAAAGACTTTATCTCGCCGCGGGAAGAGGCGCTGACAGCCGCCCAGATGCTGGTCTGGCTGACCCAGACCACCTCCGGGGACGATGAGGAGCTGAACCTCGGCGGGCGCGGCGGCGATTTCTGGGAGACTGTGGCCAGTGACACCGACTCCTGTCTGGGCCGTGCCTGTCCATGGTTCCGCAAATGCTACTATCACCGGGCCAAGCATGAGGCCGGCATTGCCGATGTGGTTATCACGAATCACTCCAAGCTGTTCTCGGATGTGAAGGCCGGACACCAGCTGCTGCCAGCTTACGAGCATCTGGTCATCGACGAGGCGCATCATCTGGAGGATGTGGCCGGCAAGCACCTCGGCATGCAGATGAAGTATTTCACTGTAGCCCACACGCTTACCCGCCTGTACAAAGACAGCCGGAACGGCCAGCTTCCCGCCCTGCGGCAAATATTGCAAAGCTCCGGCAGCGAGCAGGCCGCGGAATGGAGTGCGGTTATTGACCGGATTTATCCGGACCTGTTAACCGTCAAGGAACTTTGGGACGGCCTCAGCGATAGGCTGTACGGCCTGCTCCCCGAGCGCAGCGATGCTGCTGCAGGGGAAGCCGGGCAGCTGGTGTCCCGCATTCTGCCCGGGCGCAAGCCTAAGGAATGGGATGAGCTGGCCGAGCTGGAGCGCAAGCTGCATTTGACCCTGAGCGAGATTATCCGCAGAGGCGACAAGATGCTCGGCGAAATGCGCGAGACGGAGAGCGAATCGTCCTCTGACTCGCTTGTAACCGATATCGGGGGCTTGTTCAAGGACCTGGCGTCGATCCGTGAGCAGATCCATTTCTTTATGGGTCTGGAAGATGAGAACATCGTGTACTGGATGGAGGGCAGCGGGAATTTCCGCGGCAAATCGCTGCAGATGTATGCCGTTCCCGTTGATGTCAGTGCCCAGCTGAAGGATCTGTTCTTCGATAAAAAGCGGAGCGTGGTGCTGACCTCGGCGACTTTGTCCGTCGATAAGTCCTTCCAGTTCATGATCGACAATCTCGGGCTCGGCGAGGCGCAGGAGCAGGGACGCCTGATGACAGCCATGCTGCCTTCACCGTTCCGGTACCGGGAGCAGGCGCTGCTGGTGATTCCGCGCGACTTCCCCAGCGTAAAGGGAAGCGTTGGCGATGCGCGATTTGTTGATAAGCTGGTCCATTCACTGGCCGAGGCCGCAGTGGTCACGAGAGGCCGGATGCTGGTGCTGTTTACATCCTACCGGATGCTGCGTCAGGTGTATGATCCGCTGAAGGAAGCTTTAAGCACACAGGACATTAACGTGCTCGCCCAAGGGGTAGAGGGCGGAAGCCGCAACAAGCTGATCCGCCGCTTCCAGGAGAGCAGCGCTTCTGTGCTGCTGGGAACCAGCAGCTTCTGGGAGGGGGTTGACATCCCGGGAGAGGCGCTGACCTGTCTCGCCATCGTTCGCCTGCCATTCCAGCCGCCGAACCATCCGCTTGCGGAAGCCAAGTCGGAGCTGCTGCAGGCGCAGAAGAAGAACCCGTTCATGAAGCTGTCAGTACCGCAGGCGGTGATCCGCTTCAAGCAGGGCTTTGGGCGTCTGGTGCGCACGGCGCAGGACCGGGGCATCGTCATCGTTTATGATACTCGCGTAATCGAATCCTATTACGGCAAATATTTCTTATATTCACTGCCAGGGCCTAAGATGGAGCATATGCTGACGGACCAGATGGTTCCGCGGATTGCCGAGTGGCTTGACGAGGGCAGCGTTTCGTGAACTCCCTAATGTGTGAATATGCCTTATAATATGCTGTTCTTAACCTAAATCCGGTAAGGGCGGTCAGCGGTTTGCAATAAGCCGGACGCCCTCCGGAATTCTTATAGCTTGTATCACATAATCAGGAGGAGAGTACATGAAATCGGAAAAAATATCTGAAGCCGTTGTACGCAGGCTCCCTGTGTACCTGCGGTTCCTCAATGATCTTCAAAAGCGTGAAATTCTGACAGTCTCTTCGCAGGAGCTGGGGCAGAAGCTCGATCTGAATCCGGCCCAAATCCGTAAGGACCTGGCATACTTCGGTGATTTCGGCAGAAAGGGCATCGGCTACGACGTCTCTTATCTGATCGAAAAAATCCGCCACATCCTGAAGCTGGACCAGCAGATCAACGTGGCTCTGGTGGGAGCCGGTAATCTGGGACATGCCTTGTCCAATTACAATGCTTACTTGAAGGATACCATGAAGATCACGGCGGTATTCGATTCGTACCCGCCCAAGATCGGTCAGAAGATCAACTCTTTGGTTGTACAGCCCATGGAGGAACTGGAGCGGACTATCCGTGAACAGGGTATCCGGATCGGGATTATTACCGTTCCTGACCATGAAGCCCAGAATGTTGCCGATATTCTCGTCGCGTCGGGAATTGAAGCCATCCTGAATTTTGCGCCTGTTATTTTGAAGACGCCGTCGGACATCCGTGTACATGGCGCCGATTTCACCACAGACCTTCAAAGTCTGGCTTACTACTTGCGTGACGGAAAGGAAGAAGCGGCAGATGAACAGCCACAGAACCTTAATTGAGAATGGACGTTTTCTGATCCCGGGCGGGGATAAGCCTGTCCTGGAAGGATATATGCTGATTGAGAATGATCTGATCACATACATAGGGGAAGAGAGACCCGAACCTGCGGATGGAACCGTTTCGGTAGACGGCAGCAGACTGCTCTTTATGCCGGGCCTTGTCAACACACATGGCCATGCGGCAATGTCGCTCCTTCGCGGGTACGGCGATGATATGGTGCTCCAGTCGTGGCTGCAGGACAAGATGTGGCCCATGGAAGCCAAATTTACCGGTGACGATGTATACTGGGGGACGGCCTTGTCCGTACTGGAGATGCTGAAGGGCGGCACGACCACCTTCCTGGATATGTACGACCATATGGACCGGGTCGCGGAAGTGACGGAGCGTTCCGGGATACGGGCGGTGTTGATGCGCGGCGTTATCGGTCTCTGTCCGGAGGATGTGCAGAACGCCAAGCTGGCGGAGGCCGTCCAGTTTGCCCGTGATTGGCACGGTAAGGCTGACGGCAGAATCACCGCAATGATCTCGCCGCATGCCCCATACACCTGCCCTCCGGATTATTTCATGAAATTTGTGCAGGCGGCGCATGATCTGGATCTGCCGATGCACACGCACATGTCGGAGACGCGTCATGAAGTGGAGCAGAATGCCGCTGATTACGGTCTGCGGCCGGTTGCCCATCTGGAGAAGCTGGGGATGTTCACACGTCCTTCCCTGGTGGCGCACGGTGTGCATCTGAATGATGAGGAAATCGCTATTCTGGCCCGCCACAATGTCGGCGTTTCGCACAATCCCGGCAGCAACCTGAAGCTGGCCAGCGGAGTAGCCCGGGTACCGGAGCTGCTGAAGGCAGGGGTCAAGGTCTCACTGGGCACCGACGGGGCAGCAAGCAACAACAACCTGGATATGTTCGAGGAGATGCGTCTGGCTGCCCTCATCCACAAAGGGGTTAGCGGCGATCCCACTGCTGTTCCTGCGCCGAAAGCGCTGCTCATGGCTACACAGTACGGAGCGGAATCCGTGTTCCTGGATAAAGTCGGACGCCTGGCTGCCGGCATGAAGGCGGATTTTATCGCCATAGATATTGATCAGCCGCATTTGCTGCCGCGTACGGACCTGCTGTCCCATGCCGTCTATTCGGCGAATGCAGCCGATGTTAAGCATGTATGGGTCGATGGCAAGCAGGTGGTCAAGGATAGGGTCTGCCTCACCCTTGACGAGGAAGAAATCCGCCGCAAGGCACAGGAGACCTTTGAGAATCTGCTGAAGCGCTGATGGACGGAGAATAGGCATATAGTCTAGCGTAATCTTTTCCGGGTGCGGCCTGTGGCTGTTTGGGTTAAATTTTTCAAGGAGAGGGAACTGCACTTGAGAAAAAGAAAGAAATGGATCCTGCTGGGGATTGCCGCCTTTTTGCTGATTGTGCTCGGGCTCAGCCGGTTCTATGTCTATATTATGAAAGACCAGTGGAATGAGCGCAGCGCTGCCGAGGAAGTCGCGAAGTCGAAAGCGGGCCTGGCCGAGATCACGAAATCGCAGAAGTCGGTCTGGGACGAGAACTCCATCTACTGGGTCATGACGGGCAAGAATGAAGCGGGTACGGATATGATGGTCTGGGTAAGGTTTACCGGCGACGGCCAGCCTGCCGGAGGCGTCAATGACATTTATGCCACCAATACGGACAGCGGAACCTCTGAGAAGCAGATCCGCGCCATTATTGCCGAGAGGCTCCCGGGAATCGAGATCAAGCGTCTGTTGCCGGGCGTGTTCAACGGCGAGTACGCCTGGCAGCTCTTTTATGAGCAGGACGGCCGGTATTATTACCGCTTCTTCCGGTTCTCCGACGGCTCGGAGATTGGGGAAGGGTATGATTTGCCGAATAGCTAGCTCTATTTACACTGTGACAGGCGGCCCAATGGGCCGCCTGTTTGTGCAGAAGGATAATTTAGATTTAATTATTCTTGTCCTTCATTTCCGCTCTGGCTGATGATATGTTATAGAAAGTTTGATGCGGAAAGTTATATCAAAGCAGATAGATTAACTATATACAATCTCTCCGGCTGATTCTGCGGAAGGCTGGGGGTAATGGAGGAGTTATTTTGGAAATACAACCGGTTTTAGACGAGTCGGTACGCCTGTTTCAGGAGGAATTGGCTGATAATCTGGTCGGCGTTTATTTGCATGGCTCGTTGGCTATGGGGAGCTTTCATCCGGCTCAAAGCGATATTGATTTGCTGATCGTTGTCTTCCATCCGCTGAGTCCGGATGTGCTGAAACGTCTCGCCCGGCGGGTAGTATTGCTGCATGAGAGCATACCGACACCGCGCGGCATTGAGCTCAGCATTGTACTTAGCCGTTATTTGCGTGAATTCGAGCATCCGGCGCCCTTTGAGTTTCATTTCTCCGATGGCCATCTTACCAGGTACAAGGAAGACGAGAATTACATCTGCGGCGGATTTGGAGACGCGGATCTGGCGGCACATTTCACGGTCGTCTATCATCGGGGGATTGCCCTGTACGGTGCGGAGCCCAAAGAGGCTTTTAGTCCTGTAGATAAAGGGTGGTATGTCCAGTCGATTGTATCGGATATTGAGAATGCAGTAGAAGAGATTGCCAAGCAGCCGGTGTATTACACCTTGAATCTGTGCCGGGTGCTTGGATATTTGCGGGACGGAGTTGTACTCTCCAAGCAGGAAGGCGGGGTATGGGGGCTTAATACCTTGCCTGTGCTCTATCACGAGCTAGTGCAGTATGCTCTCGACAGATATGCGGGGAACGATGCCGGAAGAACAGTGGATGAAGAAGAGCTGACAGGGTTTGCCCGCTATATGCTGGGTGAGATTCACCAGGCGATGGCGCAAGCAGTCGAAGGGTAAACCAATCCAAGGAGACAGTCCCCAAAGTAGTATTTACAACATTGAATGCCAAACTTTAGAACAATAAATTAGCCGAGCAGTTATTCTCCCTTTAGTGGAGGATCGCTGCCCGGCGTTTTTAGTTTACAGTGGCCCCGGAACCCCCGGACTCCCCGGACTCCCCGGACTCCCCGGACTCCCCGGACTCCCCGGACTCCCCGGACTCCCCGGACTCCCCGGACTCCCCGGACTCCCCGGTTATTCTGAACTTCTCCAGACACACTGGGGCAGATGAACCGACCGAGCTGTTGCGAACGGACCGGACCGTATAGCTCTTATTTCAGCGATATTCCTGGTTTTGCGACCTAACGATTCATCTCCCTGAAAAGAATGCAACCGCCAGAAATTAGAATCAAAAAATTTTAAATATTTTCACACTTTTATACCAAATCGTATATACACCTATGATATACTACTACTTGTACCGAGACATGCTAAAGAACATGTCAGTCCTTAAGCGGTCTACCAACATGTTTATAATTTAAAGAATAAATATATATTTGTTTTTCATTTTGAGAGGAGGACGTTTCTTGAAGCTGCGTCTTATGCCTGTACTGCTAACGTCTGTTGTATCTGCCCTGCTGCTATTCGGCGGTTGGTATGTCTACCGTCAATACGCAGTGCAGGAGCCGCTGAAGCAAATTGTGTCGGATTATGAAGGTGTTCAGGAATCACATATATCTATTAACCGCAACGAGGTTACTTTGAAACTTGATTTGGCTCCAGGTACAAAATTGCGTGAGCTGGTGCAATATGTGTCTGCCGAAGGCAAGTCGGCGATTGGCAGCCGGGCGCTGAAGCTGGATGTCGAACAGAAATCAAGCGAGCTGCTGGACGGTTATTGGGATCAGGCGATGTTTTCGGTGGCCGAGGCTATGGAGAGCGGTAAATATACGCTGATTCCGGCCAAGCTGGACAGTCTCAAGGGACAGAACGACCAGTATAAAGATATAACGGCGACAACGGAAATTGACGACAACAATGTCTACGTCAGCCTGAGCAACGGTTCGGACAGCAAGTTTATCATTCTGCCGCGGGTTCCGGCAAAGATTGGAGTGTGGAACAATGCCTAAATGGTGGAAGGAAGCGCTGATCGGATTTGCTCCGGTGCTGCTTATATTTATGGCTTTTGTCGGGATTAACATTCTGCCACTTGTGATTGCAGCCGGAATGGTTGCTGCACTTCTGTTAATTACCCATATGCGCGGAGGGCTTGCGGTAGGCGCAAGTGCCGACAAGAAGCGCAAGAAGAGCGGTCCGGCCAAGCTGACCTTTGAAGAAATCGGCGGCCAGGACAATGCCAAGCAGGAGCTGCGCGAGGCGCTGGACTTTCTGATCCGTCATGAGGAAATCAAGAAATTCGGTATCCGGCCGCTCAAGGGTATTCTGCTGACAGGGCCCCCGGGAACCGGCAAGACGCTGATGGCTAAGGCTGCAGCGCATTACACTAATTCTGTCTTCGTTGCCGCATCGGGCAGTGAATTCGTAGAGATGTACGTCGGCGTAGGCGCGGGCCGTATCCGTGATTTGTTCAAGGATGCCCGTAACCGTGCGCAGAAAGAGAACAAGCAAAGTGCGATTATTTTTATCGATGAAATTGATGTGATCGGCGGCAAGCGCGAAGGCGGACAGCAGCGTGAATACGATCAGACGCTCAATCAGCTGCTGACGGAAATGGACGGCATTTACAATAACGATACTCCGCGTATTCTGCTCATCGCCGCAACGAACCGCAAGGAAATGCTGGACTCGGCGCTGCTGCGCCCCGGCCGCTTCGACCGCCATATTCAGGTCGATATGCCGGACAAGAAAGGCCGCAAGTCGATTCTGGAGCTGCACGCCAAGAATAAGCCGCTGCATCCGGATGTAAACATCGACAAGATTGCGGAGGAAGCCTATGGCTTCTCCGGCGCCCAGCTTGAAAGTGTGATGAACGAAGCCGCCATCTACATGATGCGCGAGAATCTGTCGCAGGTGGAGCAGCGGCATTTGTCGATGGCGATCGACAAGGTCATGATGGGCGAGAAGACGGACCGTGAGACCAATCAGGAAGAGAAGAAGCGTGTTGCCATACATGAACTTGGACATGCGATTATGGCCGAACTGCTGCGCCCGGGAAGCGTCAGCCAGGTAACGCTGACACCTCGCGGACAGGCTCTGGGGTATGTGCGTCACAATCCGCAAGCCGAGCAGTATTTGTACACCAAGGATTTCCTGGAGCAGCAAATCATGATCGCCCTCGGCGGAGCCGCTTCGGAAGAGATTTTCTATGGCGGACGGAGTACCGGCTCGCGCGGTGACTTTGATCAGGCGCTGAATATCGTAGAGACGATGATGAAATCCGGATTGACCTCGCTGGGTATCGCTAACCTGCAGATGGTGACGACGGAAGAGCTGATGAAAGAGAACAGCAAAATCCTGGACGAGCTGATGATCCGCACGCGGGAGCTGCTTGAAAATCAGCGGCATGTATTTGATTACTCCATTGACATTTTAATGAAGGAAGAAGTTCTTTCCGGAGAGCAATTTCGTTGTCAATTTCGTGACAGTGTAAAATTACCGGCATAAATATTTATGCCGGTTATTTTTTTTTACTTTTGAGACATGCTAAGATATTATTATATGTCGGGCTTATTAATTTTTTTCGACAGAAAAGGTACAATACTAAGGTATAGATACCGAAAGGATGGAGACTTTGTTATGAAGTTTAAGAAAATTGGTGTCATCGGCGGTGGCACAATGGGTCAGGGGATTGCCGAAATGCTGGCAGCCAAGGGCCTGGATGTTATGCTGGTGGAGAAAACCGTAGAAAGACTGGACTATTCTTATGAAATGATCGAGACCAGTCTCGACAAGCAACTGGAGAAATGGGCGATTACCCAAGCCGAGAAGAAGCTGATTCTCAGCCGTATCCAGAAAGTGACACATTTCGCCGAGCTGAGCTCCTGCGATATGGTCATCGAAACCATTACTGAAGATTTAGAAGAAAAACAAAAGGTATTCAATCAGCTTGATCAGGTGTGTCCGAACCATATCATTCTGGCCAGCAACACGTCGACGCTTAGCTTGACTGAGCTTGCCAGCTCGACGCTGTACCCGGAACGCGTAATCGGCATGCATTTCATACATCCTGTAGGTAAAGTTGACCTTGTCGAAATCGTACGCGGCCTGAAGACTTCCGATTCGACCTTCGAGAACACCAAAGCCTTTGTTGACGAAATCGTCGAGAAGAAAGGCGTAATGATTTACGAATCCCCGGGATTTGTAACTTCACGCCTTATTTGCCTGTTCATCAACGAAGCTATGCATGTGCTCCAGGAGGGCGTTGCTTCGCCTGAAGACATCGATGATGCTATGCGTATCGGCTACCAGTTCCAGAATGGACCGCTGGAGATGGCCGACCGTTTCGGCCTTGACTCCGTTCTGGCTGCCCTCGAGAATATGTTCCGCGAGTACGGCGAGCTGAAATACCGTCCGTCGACCATTCTCAAGAAGATGGTGCGTGCAGGACAGCTCGGAACGAAATCTGGCGAAGGCTTCTTCAAGTATGACAAGGATGGTGACCGGATATGAATGTACTCGTAATTAACTCGGGGAGCTCTTCCCTCAAATACCAGCTTTACAATATGACTGACGAATCCGTATTGGCCAAAGGCCTGGTGGAGCGCATCGGGATGGACTCCTCGATCCTGACCCACAAACCAACCGGCAAGCCGGAAGTGACTGAAGTCAGCGAAATTCTGGAACATAATACAGCGATCCGCAAAGTGTTGGCCTGTCTGACCGACAGCGAGCACGGCGTGATTGCCTCCATCGAAGAAATCAACGCCGTCGGACATCGTGTCGTACATGGCGGTGAATTCTTTAATGAATCCGTACTGGTGGAAGGCGAAGTGAAGCACAAAATCCGCCAATTGTTCGACCTTGCTCCGCTGCACAATCCGGCGGGCGTTATGGGCATCACTGCAACGGAAATTAATATGCCGGGCGTGCCGCAGGTTGCCGTATTTGATACTGCCTTCCATCAGACGATGCCTGAGAAGGCTTATATGTACGCTATTCCGCGCGTGCTGTACAACAAATATAAAGTCCGCCGTTACGGCGCACACGGTACTTCCCATGATTTCGTAAGCAAAGCTGCTGCCGAATATCTGGACCGTCCACTCGAAGACCTGAAGATTATCACCTGCCACATCGGCAACGGCGCCAGCGTAACGGCTGTTGACGGCGGCGTTTCCGTGGACACCTCCATGGGGATGACTCCGCTGGAAGGCCTGATGATGGGTACACGCAGCGGTGACATTGACCCGGCTGTCGTTCCTTATGTGATGAACAAGGAAGAGCTGTCTGTAGGCGAAGTGAACTCCATGCTCAACAAACACAGCGGCCTTCTGGCTATCTCTGGCGTAAGCAGTGACATGCGTGATATTATTGATGGTGCGGAAAAGGGCGAGCCTAACTCCACGCTTGCTTTTGAAATGTATGAATACCGCCTGCGCAAATATATCGGTTCTTATGCGGCTGCCATGAACGGCGTCGATGTTATTGTATTTACCGCCGGTGTCGGCGAGAACGCATCGCTGCTGCGCGAGAAAGTGCTGAACCAGCTGACCTTCCTGGGCATCCAGCTCGATGTGGAAGCCAACAAGGTCCGCTCCGGCGATCCGCGCCGCATCTCTACAGCCGATTCGAAGGTACAGGTGCTGGTTGTACCGACGAACGAAGAACTTGTGATTGCACGCGATACGTATCGTATTGTGCAGGGAGTTAACGGCTAAATTCAGAGGAGAGATTAAGTAGGCATGGCTAACAAGACTGTAATCAAACGCGTGAATGAGCATGTCGGGGAAACGGTTGTCATCGGTTCATGGGTGAACAACAAACGCTCCAGCGGCAAAATCCAGTTCCTGCAGCTTCGGGACGGCACCGGCTATATCCAGGGTGTTGTCGTGAAATCCGAAGTGCCGGAAGAAGTCTGGGAAGCCGCCAAGAGCCTTACCCAGGAAAGCTCACTGTATGTGACCGGTATCATCCGTGAAGAACCCCGTAGCCAGTCCGGCTATGAAATGACGGTTACCGGCATTGAAATTTTGCATCTTACCGAGAATTATCCGATCACCCCGAAGGAGCACGGCATCGATTATTTGATGGATCACCGCCATCTCTGGCTGCGCTCCAACAAGCAGCGGGCAATTCTGGTCATTCGCGCCGAAATTATCCGGGCGATTCAGCAGTTCTTCAACGAGAGCGGGTTCACCAAGGTTGACCCTCCGATTCTGACCCCGACGTCGGCGGAAGGCACAACCAACCTGTTCCATACCAAATATTTCGACGAGGATGCCTATCTGACACAGAGCGGCCAGCTTTATATGGAAGCTGCTGCCATGGCGCTCGGCCGGGTGTACTCCTTCGGTCCGACCTTCCGTGCGGAGAAATCGAAGACCCGCCGTCACTTGATCGAGTTCTGGATGATCGAGCCGGAGATGGCCTTCACCGACCACGAAGAGAGCTTGCGTGTGCAGGAGGAATTTATCAGCTTCATCGTACAGTCCGTCGTGCAGAACTGCCGTGCGGAGCTGGAGACGATCGGCCGCGATATTTCCAAGCTGGAGAACATCAAGGCTCCGTTCCCGCGCATTACGTATGACGAAGCGGTCAAATTCCTGAACGACAACGGTCATGAATTCACTTGGGGCGATGATTTCGGAGCACCGCATGAGACGGCGATTGCCGAAGCGCATGACAAGCCGGTATTCATCACCCATTATCCGGCGTCCTTCAAAGCCTTCTACATGAAACCGGACCCGAACCGTCCGGAGGTCGTGCTGTGTGCGGATATGATCGCGCCGGAGGGCTATGGGGAGATTATCGGGGGTTCCCAGCGTATTGATGATCCTGAGCTGCTGCAGCAGCGGTTCGAGGAGCACAATCTGTCCATGGACGCCTATAAATGGTATATGGATCTGCGCACCTACGGAACCGTGCCGCACTCCGGCTTCGGCCTGGGGCTGGAACGTACAGTGGCCTGGATCTGCGGACTGGACCATGTGCGTGAGACCATTCCATTCCCTCGTACGCTGTACCGTCTCTACCCGTAACAGTGTTGAGGGGGAGTTCTATGGACGGCAAAAGATGGACAACCTGGGGCGAAGGCGTGTCTTTCGGCCTGGAGAACGGAATGGCCGTCATTCCCTATGCGTTATTGAAGCATTACCGCAAGCTGGGGCTTACCGGCAGCGAAGCGATGCTGCTGATCCATCTGCTGGCCTTCCGGCAGGTGGAAGCCGTGGATTTTCCTTCGCTGGAGGAGCTGCAGGCCGTTACCGGCCGCAGCGCAGCTGCGATATCCGGGGAGCTGCAGAAGCTCATGAAGGATGGCTTCCTCAGTATCGACGAGGATATCGACGATCTGCGGGGCATCCACTATGAGCGCTACAATTTCTCCGGACTGTATGGCAAGCTGGGCGCCTATCTGGCGGATCTTGAGTCAGAGGCGTCGCCGGGTGGACTGAGAGACCGCTCTCCCGCCGGCAATCCGGCGGGAGGAGCCCGCAGCGACGGCTATTATTCCGCCGCAGCGGCAGCAGGCGCTGAGCCGGAGGAGAGCCGCAGCCTGTTCGGAATCTTCGAGAAGGAATTCGGCCGTCCGCTCTCGCCGATGGAATGCGAGACCATCTCCGGCTGGGTGGACCAGGACCGCTATCCGGAGGACCTGATCCTGCTCGCTTTGAAGGAGTCGGTATTCGCGGGCAAGGTACATTTCCGCTACATCGACCGGATTCTGCTGGAATGGTCGCGTAACCGGGTGAAGACGGCGGAGGACGCCAAAGCGTACACCCAGCGCTTCCGCACCGGCGGACGGTAGTGTCATAGTCGGGCCCCAGGCTTCTATTAACGAAGCCTGGGGTCCGTTTATTTTGGTAACACAAAAAGGCATTATCACAGCTGTGGCCAATGGCGACGGCAGTGATAATGCCTTAATATTTTATTGCAATATAGTTGATCTATTGGAGGGCCTTACGGACTTCTTCACCCATCTCACGTGAACGCTCTGCCGCCCGGAGCACTGCGGCTTTGACATGCTCCGTAAAATTGCCGTCGGACAATACTTGAATGGCCGCCTGGGTAGATCCGTTCGGTGAGGTAATAGCCTTGCGGAGTAACGCCGGGTCTTCCTTCGTTTCACGCATCATCATGACAGCACCCAGCACGGTCTGCTCCGTCAGAGTACGGGATTGTTCAGGAGACAATCCGCCCTCCACGCCGGCTGCAATCATCGCTTCCATCATGTAATAGATGTAAGCCGGACCCGATCCGGATACTCCGGTCAGGATCTCCTGCTGCTGCTCTTCTATCACCGCTACTGCACCTACCGATTCAAAGAAGGCGACAGTTGTACGCTGCTGTTCCTCGCTTACTTCCGGCGAGAAAGAAATGCCGGTCATCCCCTGGCCGATGGAGGAGGAGGTATTCGGCATCGCCCGGGCCACGGGCAGGTTCCGGCCCAGCAGCTGCTGGATCGTGGCGACCGAGAGGCCGGCAATAAACGAAATGATCAGCTGATGATCGGATACCAGCGGCCGCATCCGGCTAATCGCCTCACCGGCATCCTTGGGCTTCATTGCCAGACAGATGATAGAAGCCTCGCGTAGCATTTCGTCCTTGTCTGCCTGCGCGGCGGCTGTCCGCACACCATAGCTGCCGGACAGAAATTCCAACCGTTCCTGGTTGCTGCGGTTGAACATGGCAATTTGGACCGGCTGCGCCACTTGACGGGCAATCACTCCCCGGACAATGGCTTCCGCCATCGAGCCTGCGCCATAAAATGTGATCTTCTCATTACTCTGCAAAGGCGAGAAATTCAAATTGATAACCTCCCTGTTAAGGCCGGACTTGGCCGTTACCTTGGATCGTATATTTGGTGGATGTTAAAGCCGGCAGTCCCATCGGTCCCCGGGCATGCAGCTTCTGGGTACTGATTCCAATCTCCGCCCCGAAGCCGAATTCAAATCCGTCGGTGAAGCGGGTGGATACATTGTGGTAGACCGCTGCGGCATCCACCTCTTGTAAAAATATTGATGCATGCTGTTCATTTGTGGTCACTATACATTCGGAATGCTTAGTTCCGAAGCGGGTAATGTGCGCTATAGCTTCATCTAGATTAGCTACAATTTTCACATTAAGGATGTAGTCATTATACTCGGTAGCGTAATCCTGCTCAGTGGCTTCCTTCGCCCAGGAGATAAGCTCCTGGGTCCGTGCACAGCCTCTAAGCTCCACCTTTTCTTCCCGGAAGGCTTCGGCAAGTTGAAGCAAATACTGTTCTGCAAACCGTTCATGCACCAGCAGCGTCTCCATTGAATTACATACGGAGGGGCGCTGAACCTTGGCATTCAGGGCAATGGCCAGCGCCATCTGGAGACCGGCAGATTCATCGAGATACGTATGGCAGATGCCGGCTCCCGTCTCTATGACAGGCACGGTAGCGTTCTTGACGACATGCTGGATCAGCGCACTGCCGCCGCGCGGAATGACGACATCCAGCAGCCCGTTCGCTGTCAGCATCTCATCCACGGAGCGCCGGTCGGTATCTTCAATCAGCTGCAATGCCTCCGCCGGAACGTCAGACTTGGCAAGAGCGTCATGAATGAGCTCGACAATTTTGCGGTTGGAGCTGATGGCGGAAGAGCCGCCGCGCAGGACAACGGCATTGCCGGTCTTAATACACAAGCCGAAGGCGTCGACGGTGACATTTGGACGGGCTTCATAGATAATGCCGATCACGCCCAGCGGAACCCGCTTCTTCGTGATTAGCATGCCGTTGGGCCGCTCCAGCGTATCCAGGACTTCGCCGACCGGATCGGGCAGGTCCACGATCTGCCGCAAGCCCTCGGCAATGCCGGCAATCCGTGATTCGTTAAGCGCCAGACGGTCGAGCAGGGACTCCGAGGTGCCGTTTATCCGTCCGCGCTGTAAATCCTCTTCATTCGCTGCTATGATAGCTGCGGTACCCGCCAAGAGGGCGTCTGCCGCAGCCAGCAGCGCTGCGTCTTTCTGGGCGGTGCTAAGGCGGTTAAGGACAATGGCGGCTTGGCCGGAAAGCTGTGCTTTCTGAATAACTTCGCTCATAAGAATATTCAACCTCCATTTAGATGGGATTTATCAGGATTTCAAAGAAATCCATTCGTCGCGGTGGATAACCTCCAGCCGGTGTGGAATGCCGATCTTTCGGGCCGCTTCGGTGCTGGGCAGTCCATAAATTTCACTGAGCTGCTCGTGGTCATAATTAATAATTCCCCGTCCCAGAAGCTCGCCGCCCCGATTCAGCACCTCGACCACGTCCCCGCTGCGGAATTGGCCTTGGGCACTGCGGACTCCAACGGGCAGCAGGCTTTTGCCGCCGTGCAGCAGAGCTTCCTCGGCTCCGGGATCGACGGTCAGCGAGCCAAGCGGGGTGGAGAGAAAGCCCAGCCACTGCTTCTTGCGTGGCAGGGCGGAGAGCCTGGTGTTGAAATAGGTACCCCGCCCGCTGCCGGAAGCCGCTGCAAGCAATTCACCGGTCTTCTGCGCTTTGCCGACGAACACAGAGATGCCGCCGCGTACGGCAATTTTGGCTGCATCGAGCTTGGAACGCATCCCGCCTGTACCGACGGCGGTGCCGGCGCCGCCAGCCAAGGCGTAGATCTGTTCTGTAATTTCCTCTACGGAGGCAATGTGCACGGCATCGGCATGGTAACGGGGGTCCTTGGTATAGAGTCCGGGGGTATCTGTCAGAATGAGCAGCCGGTCGGCTTTGATCAGATTGGCTACCAGCGCAGACAGTGTATCGTTGTCGCCAAATTTCAGCTCATCTATAGAGACCGTGTCATTCTCGTTAATAATCGGCACAGCGCCTTGCTTCAGCAGCTCTTCGACAGCCATACTGGCATTGCCCATCCGTTTCCGGCTGTGAAAATCAGCCCGTGTCAGCAGCACCTGTGCTGCGGCAATACCGAAGCCGGCGAATGCCTCGCGGTAGGCCTGCATAAGCAGCGCCTGTCCGACCGCAGCGGCAGCCTGCTTCTCATGCAGCAGCTTGGGCCGCTCGGCATAGCCGATTTCACGAAATCCGGCGGCCACAGCACCGGAGGTGACGAGCAGCACCTCATAACCGGCAGTGCGCAGATTCGATAACTCGGCAGCAAAATAATGTACAGCTTCACGATCCAGCCCGCCGACCGGCGAGGTCAACGAGCTGCTGCCGATTTTAACGACGATTCGCCGTTCCACAGCAATTCCCCCTTTATTCTGGTAAAATAAAAAAACTTTCATCCTTTATGCAACAATATGCAAAAAGGACGAAAGTTTCACTTCCGCGGTACCACCTTCATTAATGGCCTGGAGCCATCCAACTTCAAGCCCGGTAACAGGGGCGTGCTGTCCGGTTTAAGTCGCCGGCCGTTCGGGGATAGGTTTCGGAAAGGGCAGGCGGTAAATTCTCGCAGCCGGTGGAATTTACTCTCTGATACGCCGCATCGCCTTCGTACTGGTCCCGTCATCACGTTTCTATGTAAGCTCTCGCTTTAATTATTGTATAGAATAACACGCAAACTTGCGCATTGCAAAGGAAAAACAATAATTGGATGGTTGCACTGGAAAATACGGAGCGGGCGGTGTTGTTAAGGAATTAGCGGTGTTTATCCGCCCTGTGAACGGGTAAAGTATTTATACCCTGTTGACAGGAGGTGGAAGCCAATGAGCAAGCATACCGATGATATTCAAACGGAGGAAGCGCTCAATTCTGCGGAAGCTGCGGAGTTCCAAAGTCAGAAGATCCGTGAGTTTGTTGCAGAGGAAGCGCCGGATAGCCGGACGCCGGGTCCTGTGGATGAGCATACCGCCCGTGTGCCCGACCAGCAGAACCGGATGATTTCGCAGCATAATTTGCGTAAGTAGGAATGGACGAGGCGTGAAGCCGAGGTAAAATAGAAGCTGTATCAACACAAAATGCCCTTATGGCTCTTAAATAGAGCGGTAAGGGCATTTTGTGTGGGAGGGAGAGGATTGCTGCCTCTCCTTATTCAGCCAGCCTGCTATTGCAGCCCGGCGACTACCGACTTAAACGTCTCGATAAAAGCCTCTGCCGCCTTGGACATATACCGTCCCTTCCGGTAAGCGATGACCAGTGTCCGGCTCGGTACAGGCTCCGCGAGCGGCAGATAGACCGGAACGAATTCGCTGCGGGGCGCGCGGGCGATAAAATGCGGCACCAGCGTGACGCCCATACCGGCGGCCACCAGAGACTGCACCGTCTCCATATTGTTGCTCTCGAACACAATTCGCGGTTCAAATCCCGCTGCCTGACAGAGCTCCATCGTCATGGTCCGGAAGCCTTGTCCTTCTTTGAGGACGATGAACGGCTCGTCCTTCAACTCCTCGAGCTTCGTGCGTTCGCCGGAGGACTGTCTTACAGAGAGCGGATGCTCGGCGGGCACAGCCAGGTCGATCCGTTCTTCCCCCAGCACCTCATAGGTCAGCGCAGGCATATCCAGCGGCAGCGAGAGCAGGCTGAGGTCCGTCTGGCCGCCTGCCGTCAGCTTCTCCAGGTTCATCGACGTATCTTCGAGCAGCGTGATTTCCACATCGGCATATTTGCGCTTGAAGACGGGCAGCACATGGGGGAGAAGATGTGCACCTGTGATCGGCATGCTCCCGACCACCACGCTGCCGGTACGCAGCTGCGAGATATCGGACATCTCCTGGCGCAGCAGTTCTACAGCGCTCAGGATCGACCCGGCCTTCTCGACGAATACCTGGCCGGCATAGGTCAGCTCCACGGAACTGGTGTTACGCTGAAACAGTACAACTCCCAGCTCCTTCTCCAGCTTCGAGAGCTGCTGGCTGAGCGAGGGCTGGGCGATATGCAGTTTGTCGGCGGCGCGCGAGAAGTTGCGCTCCGCTGCGATTTGCAGTGCGTACTGCAGTTGTCTGAATTCCATTGCGGCACTCCTTGTAAATAAACGTTACTTATAAGTATAGCCTACGGGAAGCGCTTTTTGTATCGTGCTTACATTAGAGTGCGTTACGGCGGGTTATCCGAAGTTTCATACATATTTGTTCAGAAATATGGGTAATGATCTATATTCAGCTAAGGAGGTCTATGACGATGAAGAAATCACTGCTACCGATAACAGCAACCTGCATTCTGCTGCCTGCCTTAATTCTGGGGGCGTGCAGCAACAATGATGCGGTTAACGAAACGGGGCCTGCGGCCACTGCTACGGCCTCAACTCCGGTTACTGAAGCTACAGCTTCGCCTGAGCCGATGCAAACTCCCGAAGAAACAGGAGCACAGGCTTCGGCCAGCCCGGAGGGTAACGGCGGGCGGTCGTCTGCAAGCCCTGAAGGAAGCGGAACGCATACGGGGAACCGCCCTGCTACGCAATCCTTTGATGCCTTAGAGGGAGGGGTGCCAGCGCAAACAGGCACACTTACACAAGGTGATGGATATTCGCTGTATGTATTTGACGGGTTTACCTTGGATGCGGCGGCAAGCCGGCTTTCATTGACTGAAGATCCCGGATATTATGCGGAGATAGAACCGCTGCCTTCCGGATATGACCTCGCCGCATTGAAGCAGCAAGGCCAGGAAGAACTGTCTGCCGCCGGAACACCTCAGGATTACAGCGGAGATCTGATTGAGCATCCTATGCGCTACGCAGAGCTTTACCTGCAGGTCAGCGGCGCAGAAGACTTGACGGACTATATGGTCTGGAAGAATCAGGCCGGGGACGCGTACCTTTTCCGCATTTACAACCCGAAGGGCGAGGTGTCCAGCGGCTTTGCGCCGTGGTTGACGGTGTCTTTGTCGACGGTTGAGGGAGAATAGGGCATCCACCATAATATGTACAATAAGCAGAATTGCGTTTCTCTGGTTAAGAGATCGCAGCTCTGCTTATTTCGGTGGCTTGGAGTTTTCTCATAGGAGTTAACGTTGTGAGTGGAGTTAAGGGGCTTTGTCTGGCTTTTAAGTTAAAGAAAGTACAAAAGAATACATAATGCTAAACTGGGGACTCCCAGCTTTAGAAAAGTCCCGGTGACCTCAAAACGCACATTTCGTTCTTCGTTACTTTCTCTGCTGTAGTTTGCCCTTAATCTGTCACCGCTGTTTAGTGATCCTGAGAAGATCATGGCAAGTATTAAAAGTCCGCCGCCCAAAAAACCGGAAATGGTTATAGCTAATTTTGGGTCAAACCAAGAAATGATAAAAATAATGAATGCGAACGAAAATCCATAAAATAGAGATTTATAAAAGAGCCTCATATAATCCACCTCCTATCCGTCATTCATATACCATATAACAGAATATATTATAATATATGGATTTGGTCGAGTGAAAGGGAATCACATCATCCCCTTATAGGCCACACCTATCAGAGCTATAGATATTATGTAGGGCAAACCCCTTGTGTATCAAGGGTTTGGAGTAGTCGTATTTATGAATGGGAACATATTGGGGACGGGAAATCACTTGCTGCTTTTGGTGCGAAGCATTGAATCGAAAACTTCTGCAGCTGCATGTTCAGCTTCTTCGAATACGTGGCCGTAAGTATTCATGGTGATCCGAATGTCTGAGTGACCAAGGCGATCAGATACAACTTTTGAATGAACGCCGCTGTTTATCAGCAATGAAGCACTGGTGTGTCGTAACTCATGAAATTTGATGTAGCGCAATCCACTATCCTTGATGAATTCAATCCATCGGTTGGAAATATAGGTTGCTCTATAGGGTGAGCCTATCGCCGTTGTGAAGACGTGCAAACGGTCATCGCCTTTCCATTCGCTGCCTAACTTTTCGCGCTCCCGAATACTCTGTTTTCGCAATTCCTTCAGTAAGTCCACAACAAGCTGAGGGATGGAGACAAGGCGATTAGCGTCTTGAGTTTTAGGGTCCGTAATGGTGTGGCCAGTCTTCTTGGTGTAAACCATTTGTTGCTCAATAGTGATCGTTCCCTTATCCAGATTAATGTGTCTCCACTCAAGGCCGGCAATTTCTCCTCTGCGTAAGCCAGTAGTGATTGCAAGAACGATAATAACCTTAAAAGCAAGGGGTTCTTTATCAAGTAGGACCGTCAACTGCTGGGCTTCTTGCTTGTTATAACAATTCGCTTTAGTTTTTTTGCGCTTTGGGTACTTCAGTCCATCCATGGGTGAAGAGGTAATGACTTTCCATGCAACCGCTACTTCAAAGATGTTCTTCAATAGCCGATGTAGAGATATCATTGTTGATTGAGCAAGCGGCTTCTTCTTTTTGCTTTTTCTGAATTTCGGATACGGAATCTTATTCATAAAGCTGACAATATGCATTGTTTTGAAATCATATAATTTGAAATGACCCAGGTGGGGGAGAAAGAGATTATCCAGCAGATATTCATTCATTTCCTCGGTCTTCACCGCATATAAGCCCTTGGCGTGCTTGGTCTTCCATTCCTCTACGAATGCAGAGAAGACCATTTTTTCTGGGGCGATATATGCGCCGGCTTCAACCTCTGCTTTAAATTTGTGCCACTCCGCATCCAACCAGTCTTTCTGCTTCTTTGGTGAAAGGCCCTCCGGCACCTTGACGGTCTTTAGTTCCCGGCCACGCTTTTGGTTTATGCCAGCTTCGGTTTCCACGGTAAGGCGGTATGAGTTCTTTCCCCGGTGCTCATAAGATGGCATCCTGTTTTCCTCCCTTCTACTTAGATCAAAGCGCTAGTCCTCTCTTCCATCACCTCCTTAATGAAGTGTAAAAATTTATAATAATTACTTTAGTCTTGTAAAAAACATGCTGTCGAACAAATGGAATTAAAGTCAAAAGGGTAGAGCTTTTATCGAATAGGCAGACAGAAGAAGGACATCCAGCTTTGTTGGAGAAATTGTTGTTCACCACAAACCACAATTCCCAGATAAAGGAGATGTCCCATTCATATGGTAACCCTCTACCTGCCCATCGTCAAGTTCATTTTGTCCCTCCATTTGCAGATGTCAAAGCCGCAGCTGGGCCATTTGTTTACGCTCGGTCAAGGCATTATTCTTTGTGCCGGGCGGAAGAATATCACTCAAATTCAGCATGCAGCCAAGGGCGATCGTCACTTAAGCAGCACGACGAATTTCCTGAATCATTCGCCGTGGTGTGTAAATCGCATGCAGCGTCGACGCATGGAAAGGATCATCAAACGAATTTCGGCTAAAGCTGGCGATACGTGTGCTCCCGTGTTTCTCATCGTGGACGACACGTGTTGTACGAAAGATAAGTCGACTCGCAAAATGGAGGGGCTCAGCTTTCAGTATGCTCACGAAGCCGGAAAAACGGTGTGGTGCCACTGCCTGGTCACTACACATGTGGTTGCTGCAGAGGGTTCATATGCCTGGGATTATCGGCCCTATTATTCCGAAAAGTATTGCCAGGCTCAGCGTCTACCTTTTAAGAGTAAAAATGATTTGGCGTTAGAGATGGTCGAGGCGTTCCCCATTCCCACAAATGAACGGGTCTACGTTCTCATGGATAGCTGGTATACCAGCGAAAAAGTGGTTAACGCGTGTAACCGCAAAGGATTTCATGTCATTGCCGCCGTCAAAACTAATCGCCGGATTCGTCCGGCAGGGATTAGCCTTCCTTTGGATGATTTTGCTCAGCAGTACATTCGCAAGTCTGACCTCCACTCCGTTATGGTAGAGGATCAGGGGAGGTACTGGGTCTACCCTTACGAGGGACCGGTGAGTGACATCGAAAATGTCAAACTGCTCTTGTCCTGGAAGGACGAATACACCGCTTCGAGCAAACCGCAGGTTTGTCTCCTATGCACGGATCTGTCTCTGGATCTCGTTACCATCCAAAGGTACTATCACGTGCGCTGGAATATCGAGACGGGGTATCGATACTTCAAGGAACTGCTTGGCTTTGACCACTATCAATTGCTATCACTTCAGGGCATTGAGCGCTTTTGGGCGATTCAGTTCTTGACGCAGAACTTCTTGGAGTGTCAGCGGCAAGAGTGGATGAAGCAGACGCCAAATCTTACGCTGGGTGATGTGGTGCGCCGCATTCGAGAAGAGCATTTCGGGCAAATGATCGTCTATGTGTATCAGCAAGCCCTGGAAAAGAAGCCTCTTTTCGACATTCTCAAACTGCTTCGACTCTCTGCCTAAAGCGCCTGAACTACCTAACACACTACAGCTCTGTCTTTTTCATGACATTCAAGTCGATTTCGCAACAATCAAGTAAAAATATGTATAAAAAATCACAAAATAAAAAAATAAAATAATTAATTAAATAAGGAAATGGTATTTACAAATGTAAAAAAAAGTTATAGAATTATATGGAAACACAATACATATTTTAGGAGGATTTAAATGAAAGTAATGAGAAAAACCGTGCTTTTGTTGTTTACTTCTGTGATGTTAATTAGTGGTTCGGCTTATGCTGCTGAAGAAAGTGTGGACAGTTCGCCTGCAGAAGTAAAGATCAGTAACCCATTCACCGAAAAGGTCCTTAGTGCTCCAAAAACTGTAGATGTCTTAGAGTCTTCTATTGTTTTCAATGAAGGAGCACCTACTTCAGAAAAGCTTCTTAGAGTAGAGAAAGTTGATTTAGATGGCATTGATGAAGTTACAGGTAAGATCGTGGACAAGAAAGCATTAAAAGAATCCTTAAGTAAGTCTTATAAATCAGGCACAAACGTTGAAGGTATATTCAACAAGATTATTGAAACAGAAGCAACAAAAGGAAGCGATTCTCTTATTTCTCCAATGAGTTATTACGAAGGGCAAGTCGTTTTGCAAGATTGGACTAAAGGACCTTATCTTGATTCCCAGAATTATATGGTTCGCTACAACACCACATGGCTTTCTGAAGATAACTATAGATCATCTGTACCGATTACAATCAACTATACAAAAACTCAAAAAGTCTCCCTTACCATAAACTGGACTGGTTCTGATGAAATTAAAAAGAAATTTGGATTTACTGTAGGTGGCTCAGCAGAACAGCAAACCTCAATTTCACAAGGAGCTGCTATTCCTGCTTGGACTGTTTGGGGCACTAGACCATACATCCATTACAGAAATGATAACTACTCCGGAGAATACTGCTTGACAATATGGGCCGGTGGGGCTTTGAATAATTATTATTATACAAAAACTGGAACTAATACTATTGTGATTTCAAAAGCCAATGAGTACTGGTCAAGAGTGAATGAATCTAAAAATTTAAATGCGACTACTCCGACATTTCCAACTACAGCCCCCAATGTTTAACAGAAAGCAACAAAAAATGTCCTCGAACAAAAATTCGAGGACATTTTTGTTTCAAGTGTGCAATAATTTAAAAAGGAGGAGGTACTTATGAAAAAAACACTAATTGGAGCAATATTTTTATTTTCTGGGATGGTCACATGTCTGACTATTATTATCCTAGCAGCTAACGTTCTACCTTCAATAGACACTTATACTGGAACAAAAATATGGTTTGCAATTTTTGGTGCGTCTGGCTATGAAATCTATAGTTTGAACTTGGGGGTCCCTTTTATAATTGGAATAATCTTTGTGACGCTTGGTTTTATTATATTAGTTAAAGAGTTACTGGCAGATTATTTTACTAAAAGGTAGTCAAGTAACCTTAAGTTATGGGACATATTTTAAAGTGGTTATTCGTTTTTATTGGTCTACTGACATAATCGGTAGGCTTTTTTCCATGAAATAATATATGCAAAATATATGAAGGTCAGCCCGGCCGGCCAATTCATGGCGAATATCCGCGACCATCCCGGCAGCCTGCCGGTAGGTTTCGGCCGGTTTCCATCCGGCCATCATCAGGCAGACAGATCGAATGCCATTAAATACGTTGCTTATTATCCTGGAGCCCGAGAGCGTCCTTCAAACCTGTTTGCAAGACCTGGGAGAAGTTTAATCCGGCTTCGTCTGCGGCATTGCGCAGCCACTTCGGGAGGGTGCAATTTTTCGTTACGGCCTTGTTCGCTGCAGCATCCCGATACGGTGGCATATAGACTTCAACGAAGACAATACGATCGCTTGCGTCATAAAGCTCGATCTGTTCCGGCTCAGAAGGATCAGGCAAAGACTGTCCGGATTCCTCTAATTCTTGTGCACGAAAGGCCAACAACTCTTTGGCACGCGATAACCCCTCTGTAAGCTCGACAGCTGTGACGGCAGTCCCGGGAAAGTCGGGAAAGTACATACTCAAATTCGTTTCGGCACGCTCAACAACGATAGGATAGATGTAATGGGTTTTCAACATTTTCACGCTCCTTTGATACACAGGTGGTCATAGGTGGAGAAACAGCCGGGGTTAGAATGTAACCCCGGAAGTCCGTTCGATGCTTTTTAGTGTACCCTTTGCTAATGTATCGCCCATGCTGTGAATAGCAACGTCGGCGTATTTAGTAGGGTCTTGCGGGTTTATGTATCGCTGATGTCTTGTTCCTTTACCGTGATTCGGCGATTTGATAAACCCGGCTTGCTTTAAGGCTTGAATCACCTCGTGCACCGTTCGTTGTTTCCCCTCCTATGACCTCCTTTCTATACCTTTATTATACACGCATAAATTACACGCGTCAATATAAAATACGCATAATTTATGCGTGTTTACCTGCCTGCAAATCCTCACTGTTCAACCTCACTCTACAGTATAATCCCGCATATCCCGGCCAGCCTTCGGCAGTCACCGCCGCCAGCGCCTGGTCGGCCGTCAAATGTTGGTACTGATCGCCGTTACGTATTTCGATGTGGTGCTGGTCTCTCAACAGCAATAAGCTGCCGTCGTCATGCTGCAGGCTGACCGATCCGGCCGCTAAATCCACCACCAGCCGGCCTACGGTGTAGCCCGCAATGATATCGGCCGTTTCCCTCATGTGTTCACTAAGCATCGTATCCCACCCCTCGGCGGCATTCAGGCTGTGTCTGAATATAAAGGACCGGCTGGCCATAAGCCGAATCCTCATTGTCCCAGCGCTTGATATCTGCGTATCGGCTTACAGCGATGGCATAGGGGATTTTAACGGGATACCATTGCGCAACTTCTTTGGCACGCCGAGACGTCAACTTCGGACGCTCATAGGAACGCCAGCGGGAAGGATGCTCTGGGTCGAAAAAAAGGTCAGTGAATTGCTGAAGAGTCATGGATTGTTCGGACATCGACATTGTTCCTTTCACTAATAATGTCATTGTCCCCATGGGGACAAATTGGGGACGAAATGTTTAGTATCTGTCCCCAACAGACCCCGAACTAGCATAAACACGATTTTGATAAACCCTTATGTAGCAAGGCGTTTACCAGCCTACCCCAACCCACCTTATAGGCCACACCTATCAGAGCTATAGATATCATATCTTGGAATTATAAACGGGGCGATGTTATATTTAGAGCATTCAAGGGAGACTCCACTCTCTCTTCCCGTGAACGATTCTATTCTATGAGGTGAAAATAATGAGCAACAAGACTATGTTTGAGAAAATCTGGGACAATCACGTAATCCATCAGGAAGAAGGAAAACCAAGCATTCTGTACATCGACCTGCACCTGGTCCATGAGGTCACTTCGCCGCAGGCGTTTGAGGGACTGCGATTGAGCGGCCGCAAGGTGCGCCGTCCGGAATTGACTTTTGCGACAATGGATCACAATGTTCCGACCAAAGACCGCTATAACATTACCGATCCGATCTCCAAGCAGCAGATTGATACGCTGTCCAAGAACTGCCAGGACTTTGGCGTGCGGTTGTTCGATCTGAACGATATCGACCAGGGCGTTGTCCACGTTATGGGACCGGAAATCGGCTTGACCCATCCGGGTAAAACGATTGTCTGCGGCGACAGCCATACCTCTACACACGGCGCCTTCGGCGCACTGGCTTTCGGTATCGGAACAAGTGAGGTTGAGCATGTACTGGCTACCCAGTGCCTGCAGCAGTCCAAAGCCAAGACGATGGAGGTCCGCTTCGTCGGGAAACGCAATCCCGGCGTCACCGCCAAGGATATGATTCTCGGCGTTATCGCCAAGTACGGTACAGATTTTGCTACCGGCTATGTTATCGAGTATACAGGCGAGGCTATTCGCGAGCTGTCGATGGAAGAGCGCATGACCGTGTGCAACATGTCGATCGAGGGCGGAGCCAGAGCCGGCCTGATTGCACCGGATGAGACGACCTTCAATTACCTGCGCGGCCGGCAATATGTGCCGCAAGGCGAGGCCTATGATGCATTCGTAGAGTCCTGGAAACAGCTGGTGAGCGACGAAGGCGCACAGTACGACACTGTGGTGGAATTCGATGTAGAAACACTGATTCCGCAGGTAACCTGGGGAACAAGCCCGGGCATGGGCACCGACATCAGCTCAAGCGTGCCGAATCCGGCCGATCTGCCTACCGAAAATGAACGCAAAGCCGCCGAAAAGGCGCTGGAATATATGGACCTCAAGCCGGGTACACCGATGGCCGAAATCGACATCGATTATGTCTTCATCGGCTCCTGTACGAACGGGCGGATCGAGGATTTGCGCGCAGCGGCCCAGGTAGCGAAGGGGCATAAAGTATCCGATAAAGTCACAGCCATCGTGGTACCGGGCTCCGGACGCGTGAAGCTGCAGGCGGAGAAGGAAGGGCTTGACCGGATCTTTACGGAAGCCGGGTTTGAATGGCGCGAAGCGGGCTGCAGTATGTGTCTGGCAATGAATCCGGATGTTCTGCAGCCGGGTCAGCGCTGCGCATCGACCTCCAACCGCAACTTTGAAGGCCGTCAGGGACGCGGCGGACGTACGCATCTCGTATCTCCGGCTATGGCCGCTGCCGCTGCCATCAAAGGCCGCTTCACCGATGTGCGCGACTGGAACTACAAGACGGAAGCCGTCAACGCCTAGAACCTTGAGAGAATCGGAGGAATAACCAATGGAAGCTTTTAAGAAATTAACAGGAATTGTTGCCCCGGTGGACCGGGTTAATGTGGATACGGATGCGATCATCCCCAAGCAGTTTTTGAAGCGGATTGAACGGACCGGCTTCGGCCAGTTTCTGTTCTATGAATGGCGTTTTGATGAAGCGGGTCAGGATAACCCTGCTTTTGAGATGAACAAACCGCGCTATCAGGGCGCCTCTGTGCTGATCTCGCGGGCCAACTTCGGCTGCGGCTCCTCGCGTGAGCATGCGCCGTGGGCGATTATGGATTACGGGTTCCGGGCCGTAATCGCGCCTTCTTTTGCCGATATCTTCTATAATAACTGCTTCAAGAACGGCATTCTGCCGCTCAAGCTGACGGAAGAGCAGGTTGAAGATCTGTTCAAGCGCACCGCAGCACATGAAGGCTATCAGTTGACGGTGGATCTGGAGAACAACAAGATCAGCGATGAATACGGTCTGGAGATCAAATTCGAGCTTGACGAGCACCGCCGCCAGTTCCTGCTGCTCGGACTTGACGACATTGGCCTGACGCTGCAGCATGCCGATGCCATCTCTGCTTATGAGGACCAGCACGCAGCCAAGCTGTTTGCCTGAAATAGCTGATCCGCAGTGTATATTAAATTTACACAAAACTTCTATTTCCGGTGTCGGAAATAGAAGTTTTTTTGCTATAATCGAGATATTCTTGCCGGAGCAGGCAACTTTTGGAGATTTCTGTCGTCTATATGTTAACTATGATTCTATCAAGTGCCGAAGGAGAGGAAAGGGATGAAGAGAGCCGGACAACGGGTGCTATTCCTGTTGCTGCTGCCGCTGTTGCTACTGTCATTCGCCGGCCACGAGGCTGCCGCTGCGGGAAGCGGCGCTGGAAAGATTGTGATGGACAGCAAGGAGCTGACGCTGCCGAAGGGAATCAGTCTTGAAAATGTGAATGGAAGCGTTATGATTCCGATCCGCGTCGTTGTGGAGAACCTGGGATTCGAGGTCCTGTGGGAACAGCAGTCACGTACGGTTACTGTGCAGCAGGACGGA
The DNA here is from genome assembly GCF_008635795.1 of Paenibacillus tepidiphilus. Classification (GTDB taxonomy): domain Bacteria; phylum Bacillota; class Bacilli; order Paenibacillales; family Paenibacillaceae; genus Paenibacillus_AQ; species Paenibacillus_AQ tepidiphilus. The sequence continues at coordinate 41,844 of NZ_VWRQ01000018.1, forward strand.
AAGAAAGTTCAACTGGCGGTCGGGAGCAAGAAAGCCGAAGCCGACGGCGTGGCACTGGAGTTAAATGCCGCTCCGAAGCAAACGGGAGGAACGGTGCTGGTGCCGATCCGGTTTGTAAGCGAACAATTCGGTCTCAAGGTTGGCTGGGACAATACGGATAAGACGGTATACATAAGCGGTGGAATAGCCGTACCCGAGCCTACTGCAGCGCCGCTGCCCTCCGCGACTCCTCTGCCTGTTATTAGTCCGTCCGCGCCGGCGGCGACAGCTGCTCCAGACGCGGCTTCGCCTGCACCGGCCGCCACCCCGGTACCGACAGTTACACCGGCTACGCAGGGCACGGCTCTTCCGGCGGTCATGGGCGCAGTATTCAGCGAGAATCGCCTGATGATCGCCGTTTCCGGCGGCATCAAGCCAAGCGTCCAGAAGCTGACGGGACCTGACCGTATTGTTGTTGACTTCCAGGGAGCGGGCTTCTCGGCGGATTTCGCGCAGAATCTTCCTATGCTAGCCGCGAGCGGCACGCCGCAAGGCAAGCTGGATGTGTCCGGGTATCCGCTGGTAACGGAAATCAGATATGCGATGTTCAGCGTCAGTCCTCCGACCGCCCGGTTCGTGATCCAGACGGTCGGCAGCCAGGCTTATCAGTTAACCACGGATGATGTCACTGGCCTTGTGACCATCGACCTTAACGCTCTTCCGAACAGCGGTACAGGCATTCCGGTCATTGGCGGTGCCAAGCCGATAGTAGTGCTGGATGCCGGTCATGGCGGAACAGATCCGGGTGCCTCCAGCCTTACAGGGAAACGGGAAAAGGATATGAACCTATCGGTTGTAATGAAACTGGGGGCGCTGTTAACCCAGGAAGGATTGGTTGATGTTGTATATACGCGAGGGGCAGACACAACGATCGGACTCAAAGACCGGGTGAAGGTTGCCGAGACCGCCGGCGCCGATCTCTTCATCTCGGTTCACGGCAATTCGCTGGATAAGGATTACCCTAACCGCGAGAAGATCAATGGCAGTGAAACCTACTATACGCGCAGTTCAAGCCTGCCGTTGGCCGAAGTGCTGCATAAGCATTTGCTGGCGGCAACCGGCTTCAAGGATAACGGAATCCGCAGTAAAAGCCTTCATGTGACCCGGGAAACGACGATGCCGGCCGTGCTGCTGGAAGTGGGTTATCTGACCAATCCGGGAAATGAGGCGGCTATGTACAGCGAGGCTCTGCAGGACAATCTGGCCCGGGAGCTGGCAGCCGGGATCAAAGAATATTTAGGTCTGTAACGAAGAGGACAGCTGTGCCGTTGCCGGCATAGGGCGGTTACCATGGAAGATATTCGCAACTTTTAAGGAAAAGCGGCGTCTATACAATGTCGAGGGTTGTCAGTGGCTGTATCATCACGAACGCCTAACTCGGGCGGAATACTAGATTTTTGAGGTGAAGAATGAAGAAATTTGCTTTTACCCTGTTGCTGCTGCTCTTTGTAATTGTATTGCCGGAACACGGACAAGCTGCCTCCGGAACCAGTAAGATCATTCTCGACGGCAAAGAAATAACTGCCGGCCAGAACGCTCCGGTGGAGAATGTTAACGGTACGGTAATGGTGCCTCTCCGAATGATTGCCGAGAATCTGGGCTACAAGGTGGACTGGAACCAGACGACCAAGACGGTCACCATCGAACAGCAGGGCAAAAGCCTGAAGCTGGTTGTGAATCAAACCTCGGCCTCCGTCGACGACAAAACGGTTATCCTGCCGGTAGCTCCGCTGCTGCGCTCGGATACGACGCTGGTGCCGCTGCGCTTCATTGCGGAGCAGTTCGGCCTGTCTGTCGATTGGGACAACACACAGAAGATCGTAACACTTATTACCCCGCAGATCCCGGATAGTAACACCGGTAGCGGCTCCGGGAGCGGAGGGACAGGCGTGGTCACCCCGCCGTCGGGTAATACAAGCGGACTGACAATGATTAACGGCGTCAGCTTCAGCGAGAACCGCTTGATTATCGCTATGGAAGGATCGTCCGTACCGAAGATCTCCAAGATGAGCGGGCCAGAGCGGATTGTAATTGATCTGCCTGGAGCCACCTTCTCTGATCTGTTCGGAAGCGGCCAGGAGCTTGACCCTAATCTGAACGGCAAGCTGGCCGTGACAGATTATCCGGATGTGTCCGGAGTGCGTTACTCCTTATTCAGCACTGATCCTTATACGGTTCGCTTTGTGATTGATTTGAATCATGCCAAGAATTACAGCATGGAGGTAACCGGAGACACGTCGAAGCTGGTTATCGTTGATCTTAATGCGCAGAGCACGGAGGATACAGCTACACTTCCGGGTGCAAGCGGGCGTAAGCTTGTTGTGCTGGACGCAGGGCACGGGGCGAAGGATTCCGGCGCCGTAGGCGTCACAGGCAAATACGAGAAGAACTTCAATCTGGCAATCGTCCTCAAGACGGCGGAATTGCTGAAGAAAGAGAGCAATATCGACGTTGTGCTGACCCGCAGCGACGATACGTTCCTCGAGCTCAAGGACCGGGCGGCCATGGCCAACAATCTTAACGCCGACATGTTCATCTCTGTACACGCCAACGCAAACTCGTCCTCGGCGGCGAGCGGAACGGAGACGTATTACCAGCGGGAAGCAAGCAAGGCTTTGGCCAATGTGATGCATAAATATCTGGTGCAAGCAACCGGTCTCAAGGACCGCGGCGTCAGATACGGCAATTTCCATGTCATTCGTGAGACGAAAATGCCGGCTGTATTGCTGGAGGCTGGTTATCTGAGCAATAAAGGCGATGAGGCGGCCCTCTTTACAGAGGCTCTGCAGAATAAGGTAGCCGCAGGCATCGTCAGCGGAATAAAGGAATACTTCGGGTTATAACAGCAGCCAAGCGGCAGATCGGGGCCGCAAAGTCAACTTTTGATCCGGCAGACCCGGATAAGCAGGCTTTGCGGCTCTGCCCTGCCTATATTCATCTAGAGGGGGTAATGTTCATGAACAAAAAATTGACGCAAGCAGGCATTGCCGCACTTCTTCTGCTGGTAATAGCAGGCTGCGGCGAGAAGCCGACAGCGGCGCCGGCCGAGAATGCGGGAGTAACCGATCCGGCGGTCGTGAATGGCTCGGCAGGAAGCGACGCGGGCAACGGCAGCGCCGGCAACACCGGCAGCGGGAATGCACCGGCAACGGCGCAGCCTTCCGTGCAGCCTTCAACAGAGCCATCTGCCCCGGCGGCCACCGAAGCCCCGGTACCGGAGAAGCAAAGTGAAAGCATCAAAGTGTATTATACCGATCCCGAGCAGCTGGAGCTGGTTGCGTCGGAAGCAACTGTAGCTTTTGCCGATCAGGCGGAGAAATATACAGAGGCCTTCAAGGCGCTGCAGAACAGCGGACAAGAGAGCCTTGTCCCGTTGTGGTCCAAGATTGAGCTGAAATCACTGGAGTTCAAGGACGGGCTAATCACGATGGATATTCATAAGCCGCAGGAAGCCCAGCTTGGAGCGGGTGGTGAGGCGATGGCGATCAGCGCGCTTGCCCAGACTCTGTTCCAATTCACTGAGGTGCAGAGCGTGGAGCTGCTGGTTGACGGGGAGCAAGTCGAGAGCCTGATGGGGCATGTTGACCTCGAGCATCCGATGACCCGAGAGAACAGCGGCTTATAATGGCCGGATATCTCCTAATTACATCTTTGAATTTCCGAACTTCCTAACTATTATGTATCTCAGAGAGGGGTAATCCGCTTGTCCGGTCAAAAGAAACTTAAACCCACACTAAAATCCTACACCTCTAAAGTGGCTTCCGCCGCACTGGCGGGAGCTATGGTATTCGGCGGAGCCGGAGCGGCATTTGCGGATACGGCGGCCGCCGCCCAGACTTCACAGACTGCCCAGTCCACGCAGACGACTACAACGGCCGCGCCTGCCGGGGCCTTCAGCGATGTCAAAACCGGATTTTGGGCCGAGAAGCATATTTACAAGCTCGCTGCCCAGGGCATTGTCGTCGGCAATAACGGATTATTCCGTCCGGGCGATTCCGTAACCCAGCAGGAAGCTGTGCTGATGGCGCTGCGGTTTATGAAGCTCACCGGCAACGTGGATACGTCGACCAATGTGGTGCTGCCGGCCAATTTCGAGGTATCCAATTATTACAAGCCTTATGTTGTACTGGCTCTCCAGCAAGGCTTGCTCGACAAGTCGACGGAAATGGCCGAGAGCAACCTGAAGACAGCCTGGGGTACACGCAAGGCCTCCCGTGAATGGGTCGCTGAGCTGCTCGTGCGCAGCCTGGGTAAGACTGCAGATGCCTCCTCAGTGGCTACATTGCCTACCGGCTTCGCCGATGACGCGAAAGTATCTGCCAGCAAACGCGGTTACATTAACACTGCCGTGAAGCTTGGCCTGGCCAACGGTCTGGACGGCAACCGGTTCGATCCCCAGGGAGCCGTTACGCGGGCCCAGTTGGCGACCTTCCTCAGCCGTGCCGAAGCCCAGCATAGCATAGTGTATGACAATACGGTCAGCGGTACCATCAGCTCCCTTCAGGGGAATCAGATGAAGGTCTACCATAACGGTGCTGAATCCACATTTAACCTGGGTGCCGGAACAGCTTATTTCACCAGTGCGTCGGAAACCAGAATTAGCCTGGGCGATCTTAAGCCTTACACCAAAGTAACCGTCATCGGCGCGACATATAATGCGGCGTACGTCGAGGTTACGGACGGGACGGTGCAGCTTGAGACGCTGGAGGGCACTTTTGCCAAAATCGCCCAAGGCACTATCTGGCTGGATACCCCAGCGGGCTACGATCAATATGTCTATGATGCCAATACAGTGTTCGTCGATGTAAACGGTGCAACAATTACTCCGGTCTCGATTGCAGCGGACAGCAAGGTTTCCCTGCAGCGTGAGACTTACAGCGGAGACCGCAAGCTGGTCAAGGTTCAGGTCACCTCCGGAATCGTCAACAAGACAGCGGCGGGAACAATCCAGAGCATTGATCTGGCCACGAAGAGCCTGACCTTCAAGACCGCTTCAGGAACCAGTGAAACGTTCAAATGGGAGGATGGAGCCGCCATCTTCAAAGCACAGTCCTCGGTCCTGCAGGCTTCCGATTTGAAGGTAGGCGCAGCGGTCAACTATACCATCAAGAATAATATGATTCTTTCGGTGGATGTTACTTCCGGTACAGAGCGCGTGGTTGAAGGACTGCTCAATGAAGTTACCAATTCCAGTCTTGTCTACAAAAAAGCGGATGGTACCCGTGAAGCTAAGCTGCTGGCTAATCTTCCGGCAGTTGTCATTCCCGAGATAACCGGTGCAACGATCAACGATCTGATGGCCGATGCGAAGAGCGGCGACACTGTACGGCTTACCTTGAACAGCAGCGATCAGGTTACCCGGATTGAAGTCATTGCCCGTAAAGTAGTACAGCATACAGGCGCTTCGGTGCTGTCTTACAATAGCAAGACACTGATGCTGACCTACATGGACAGCGCGGGCAAGGCGCATCTGGTGCAGCTGGATAAGGATACCAAGCTTGCGTATGACGGGGTGGCGGCACCCTCCCTTGAGGGGATTGCTACCCGGTTGACTGAAGGACGCAAGGTGAATGTGACGGCCTTGGAAGAACGGGCCCAGCTTGTGGAGATTTCTACTCAGTACACCGGCACCTTGACTTCCAGCAGTGTTCCGACCAATACTTTTGTGCTGAAGCTGGCCGGAAATCAGTCGCTTACGCTGCCGCTGCCGCAAAGTGTGGATCTGTTCGGCAAAAAAACAGCCACCATCAGCGATATCCCGGTCGGCAGCCAGGTTACAGCCTATCTTGGCGGGAACCAGTCAATCGTTACAATTGTACGGGCTGTTTCGTCCGCACAATTGCAGATTACGGCCGTCAATGCAGCGAACAACCAGCTTACTGTTACCGGAACGGCAGGGAATTTCGTGTTCAATACGCTGGCGGTGAAGCTGTTAAATGAAGCTGGCCAGTCTATAACGCTCAGTGACCTCAAAGCCGGAGATTATATCAATGTTAATTTCCTCGGCAGCAACCCTACTTCGATTCAAGCGGTAAAGGTGTCTGCCGGTGCGGTGACAGCGGTTGATGCGGCGGCGGGTACATTGACGGTTAAAGACTATGCAGGCGCTACCCAGACATTGAGCGTCGGAACAGCTGTTAAGATTGTCCGCGACGGTGCTACGGCAACATCGCTCAGCAGTCTGACCACAGCAGACCGCGTCGAAGTCCGCAAGGATGTTGATGGTTCAACAACGATCCGGGTATTTGCACAGCAAAGCAAGGTGTTCTGGAAGATGGACGGCTCTTCGCTGCTGCTGGCCAAACGCTCCAGCGCCAGCGATACGAATTACCAGTTCACGCTTTCGCCAAATGTATATATTCATCAAGGAGACACGACATTATCCGTGCAATCTTTGAAAGAAAATGATAATATTATAATGTATCTTCACAACAATGTTGTGGTTGAAATTGTGAAACAATAACGGCACTGGTGGACTTCCGTGTGAAACACCGTCTTGACGCAGGCCTGACTTGCGTCAAGACGTTTTTTTTGAACCAGAAGAAGGTTGAATGCTGATCTGAATCTGCCAGTGAACCGGCTTGCGTGGAGGGAACGCTATGAAGGTCGCAGAGGTTCGCCACATCCTGGATACCATCGGCGGCATGTTTCCTGAAGCCCACTGCGAGCTGAATCACAGCAACGCCTTTGAATTGACCATTGCGGTGCTGCTGTCGGCGCAGTGTACAGATGCGACAGTAAACAAAGTCACCGAGAATCTGTTCCAGAAATACAAGACTCCGCTCGATTACATCTCCGTTCCTCTGGAAGAGCTGGAGGGGGATATCCGCCGAATCGGACTCTACCGCAACAAGGCCAAGCACATTCAGAACCTGTGCCGAATTCTGATCGAACAGTACGGGGGAGAGGTGCCGCAGGCGCACGATCAGTTGGTAACCCTGCCGGGAGTCGGCCGGAAGACCGCTAATGTGGTGGTTTCGAACGCTTTTGGCGTTCCGGCGATTGCGGTGGATACGCATGTGGAGCGTGTTGCCAAACGGCTCGCGCTGGCCGGATGGAATGACTCCGTGCTGGAGGTGGAGAAGAAGCTGATGAAGGCCGTTCCGCGCGAGGAGTGGACGCTGACGCATCATCGGCTGATCTTTTTTGGACGGTATCATTGCAAAGCGCAAAATCCGGGATGTCAGGTTTGTCCGCTGCTGGATGTATGCCGCGAAGGCAAGAAACGTATGAAAACCTCGGTAATCAGAAAGAATAATGAGGGCCGGGGAACAAGCAAATTGTCAGAGACGAAGAAGAGGATGGGATAGAGATGAAATGCATTTCTGTGTATACCGATAATTTTGAGACATTTTCCGATATTTTCGACCGTGTGGTGGAAAGCCCGCTGCAAGAGAACGAAGAGCAGGAAGTGGAAGGCATCACAATCAGCCACTCCGGCGATGTACCTGAGCATTACCTGGAGCGGATGTCCCAGAAGCCGGAAGTCGTAGTGATGAAGGACAAGTCCCGCGGCTTGACCATTCTGCAGCACGGCAAAGTATTCGAAATTCTGCTGCCTGTACTGGAAACAGCCTAAGCGGCTGCATGCAGGACAAGTCCCGCAGATTATACATTGACTGAAGATGAAGAGCTGGCCTTGGGGCCGGCTTTTTTGCTTAGCTGAGAAGGAGGGACGTTCAGCAGAGCAAAGCTTACCGCAAATAATCCGGGATTGGCGAAATTGGGCGGTTGCGACCGATATAAGATAGCTTGGGGGAAGTGCAGAAGCTTACGGATTTGTAAGGAATTATAGCGTTTTTTGTAAAGGGAAAGCATTGATTTGTCCATAGCCGATGCTACAATGGAGGTAGCTTTGGCTATATAGAGCATAATAAACTGAGCAATCAATGCTCAAGAAATGCTCAAATAAGCAGCAGTGAACGAGATGCGTGATAGATGGAAGTAGCAATGGGTCGTAAAAGTAGTAGCAGATCGGGTAAGCGGCAATAGATCGTAAAAGTAGCAAAGATCGTAGTAAGCTGCGATAGATCGTAAAAGTAACAAAGATCGTGTAAGCAGCAATAGATTGTAAATACATCAATAGATCGTATTACAGCAATAGATCATAAATGTAGCTTCAGCTTTCATGTCGGCCTTTATTTTTATCTTAAGATATATTATTTTAATATAAATGAAGTGAATAAACCACTGAGATGTGGAGAATAGAAATAGAGACAAGGGAATAGGGAGAGAAACTAGGAAATTGGGACAAGGGAACAGGAACAGAAGCTAGGAAACAGGGACAAGGAACAAGAAACAAGGAACAACGAATAAGAACTGGATCAAAGGAACAAGTAACAAGGGAACAAGGGAACAAAAACTAGAAACTAGTACCTTGACCTCACCAATTGTAGTTATGCACCATCTATTTGCAAGTAAGGCTGGGAAGTCCGCACCTACATCCCTATCCCGTGAACAAGCCCACAAACAGCACAGTCAGGCTAATCAATCCTATTGTAGGCGAAAAATCGACTATAATGGGCTACCGTGAAGGTAAATAGGGCAAACGTAGGCGAAAAATCGACCACAATGTCTTGCCGTGGAGGAAAATAGACCCATTGTAGTCGAAAAATCGACCACAATGTCTTGCTGTGGAGGAAAACAGACCCATTGTAGTCGAAAAATCGACCATAATGAGCTACCGTGAAGGTAAATAAGGCATACGTAGGCGAAAAACCGACCACAATCCATAAACCAAGCTCACCTATTGAAAAGCAGGACAGTACCTTAAAGTTCTCAGGTTGCTCTTTTTCAGGGTTAGTGGAAAGTCGCTACCTAGTTTCATCTGTACGTTAGTGTTTGCATCGCCGAATTGGCTGCTTAGAACGGCTCCAGCAAGAAGTGACTGTGTGGGAAGCGACACGAAACCAGGGACAGAAATCGGTGTAATGGCACTTTACAACCAAGCAAGCTAGAGGGGAATTAAAGCACTTATACCCTGGAATTTGAATGGGTCAAGGTAGGTACTAGACCACCTGGCACATACAAATTGATCAACTGCTTGCTTAAACGATTGCAGGTTTTGGCAAAGGCAGAGGCATGCTGTTGTAAATTTGAAACCGGTTACTTTGGCCCGTCTATGTTGCTTACGGATCTTACAGGCTTTATTTCTCGGAAAGTCGATGTTTGGTTAGAGGAAGGGACTACAGTCCGCTTATTTTAGCAGTATAGACAAATGTATGCGTTGTCACATTAAAATAAGGCCTGTGGTGTCGATACGCTCTCCACAAGTTACAAAAGTGAAGAGGCGGTGTAAGTGGTAGTGAAGGTAGCACTGTGAGTGGTGGTGAAAGTGGCGCTGTGAGTGGCAGTGAAATTGGTAATTGAATGGTAATAATAATTTCAACAGCAGCGCGAGAGGATACACCGACAGTGAAGTGTGCGGAAATCAGAGTAACAGCAGCGTAGGGTAGCTTTTGAGATATAGCGATTGATTAGTGTCGACGTTACTGAGACGCTACAGAAAGGCTAATGTCGTAAGTAAGTCAGGCAGCCTGTGAATTTCCACTGTGAATAGCAGGAAGGACCATGAAATACTTATAAAGCAAATAAGGATACGGCAGTGGAGGGATGACGGATGGCTGCGGAACGGGCGAAAAAGGAAGTAATGCAGGAAGCTATGCCGCTCAAGGCGCTGGAGCAGCTGCTGGAGAGCTGGGGAGCATACGAGGAGTGTCAGATGGTGGCTGATCTTCAAGCCAAGCTGCTATCTGAGGAGCTGACCCTGGCTTTCTGCGGGCATTTCTCTGCAGGGAAGTCGTCGATGATCAACCGGCTGTGCGGGAGCAGTGTGTTGCCTTCCGGACCTGTGCCGACAAGTGCAAACGTTGTCGCGATCCGCAGCGGCCCGCCGCGCGTCATGCTGTACCCCCGGGAGGGTCAGGCTGCAGAACCCGTGGAGACGACACCGGATCTGCTGCATGAGTACTGCCGCAGCGGCGAACAGTATGAGAGTATCGCGATCTGGACGGAAGCGCCGCTGCTGCGAGCCCATGGCGTGCTGCTGGATACACCCGGGGTCGACTCGACCGATGACGGACACCAGGCGGCGACGCACTCGGCGCTGCATCTGGCGGATGTGGTGTTCTATGTGATGGACTATAATCATGTGCAGTCCGAGAATAATCTGGCTTTTGCCAAAACCTTAAGCGATTGGGGCAAGCCTCTGTATCTGCTTGTCAATCAGATCGATAAACACCGGGAACGGGAAATTCCACTGGCGGAATACCGGGAGCAGGTGGAGAGTGCATTTGCTCATTGGGGGGTACAGTATGCGGGAATTCTGTTCACCTCGCTTAAAGCACCCGAGCATCCGCTCAATCAGTGGAATGCGCTGACCGACTTGATCGGGGGGCTGCTGCAGCAGAGGGAGGGTCTGCTGCGCCATAGTGTGTCGGCTTCGGCGCAGCATGCCGCAGACGCTGCTCTGAAGGCATACCGCGACAGCCAGGAGGAGGCGCGGCAGGAGCAGCTGGCGCTGCTGGCAGGTGCGGATGCCGTCCAGGTGCAGCGGCAGCTGGACGATATGGCTGCGGAAGCACAAGCCTTGGCTGCGCTGCCGGAAGAAGCGAAGCTGAAGCTGCGCGCCGCGCTGGATAAGGCACTGGCGGGCAGCAATCTGATGCCTGCCGATGTGCGGGACGCGGCGGCGGCCTATCTGGAGAGCGCCGCGCCCGGGTTCCGCCCGGGGCTCTTCTCCGGCCCGGCGAAGCGGGAGAAGGAGCGCGGGAAGCGGCTGGATGCCTGGCATCAGCTGCTGAGCCGCGAGATTGCCGCCCAGCTGGACCGGCATCTGCTGCAGCTGGTACGGGAGTGGGCCGGGAGCCTGGACCTGTGGAGCGATGAAGCGGAAGCAGTGCTCATCAAGGCGTACCCGGCCATCACCAGAGAGTGGCTGGCGGCATACGTGCAGCCGGGCACCGGATTCACCGGCGAGGCGCTGCTGAATTTCTGCCGCGGCCTGGCGGCAGAAATCAAGGCGCTCTACCGCCGGGCGACGCTTTCGCTCGGCGACGAGCTGCTGGCACAGCTGCCGCCGCTGCTAGAGGAGCGGCGCGCCGACCTCGCGCGCCGCGAAGCGGCCCTGGCGCGCCAGGCCCAGGCGCTGGCTGCGCTGGCCGCCCTGGACCGCGCGGCGGCTGCCCGCGCGGAGTTGCTCGCGGCGCAGCTGCCGCCGCGAGCAACCCTCACCCCCGGCCTGTTGCCGGGGGTGCCCGGGGCCGCGCCCGCAGCCGGCGCGGCGCCGCAGGCCGCCCAGCCGCTGCGCCGCGCGGCTGGAAGCTCCGCCGCCGCAGGCTGGGCGGCGGAGCCGGTATCGCCGGCGGGCGGACGCCGCCGGCTGGGTGCGGCCGCGGCGGCGCTGAACGCCGCGGCGCAGCTGCTGCGCGCCGAGCCGGCCATGGGCTCGGCGGCGCGCGGCCTGGCGACCCGGGCGCAGGCGCTCGACGCCGGCCGGTTCACGCTGGCGCTGTTCGGGGCGTTCAGCGCGGGTAAATCCTCCTTCGCCAACGCCCTGCTCGGCGAAGAGGTGCTGCCCGTGTCGCCGCATCCCGCCACGGCCGCGGTGAACCGCATTCTTGCGCCGGACGGAACCACGGCCCACGGCCAGGCGGTCGTGACCATGAAGACGGCGGAGGAGATCTGGGAGGATATCCTCCACTCCTTCAGCGTGCTGCAGCTGCCGCCGCCGGCCCGGGAGTTGTGGACGGACACCGCTGCCGGGCTTACGGCATCCGGCCGGCATCCGGCCGCCCTGCCGCATGCCGGATTCCTGCGGGCTGCTGCCTCCGGCTGGAAGGAAGCGGAGGGTCTACTTGGCAGCGTACGGACGGTGGACCTGGCAGAGTACCGCAGCCTGGTGGCTGAAGAGACGCGCGCCTGCTTCGTGCGGGGCATCGACCTGTATTATGACTGCCCGCTGACCGCCGCCGGGATCGTGCTCGTCGATACTCCCGGAGCGGATTCGCTGCATGCCCGGCATACCGGTGTGACCTTTAATTACATGAAGAACGCCGATGCGATTCTCTTCCTGACCTACTATAACCATGCTTTCTCCAAAGCGGACCGCAGCCTGCTAGCCCAGCTCGGCCGAATCAAGGACAGCTTCGCCCTCGACAAAATGTTCTTCATCATCAACGCCTCCGATCTGGCAGGCGATGAAGCCGAGCTTGCCGAAGTGGAGCGGCATGTGGCCGATAACCTGCGTGCGGCGGGCCTGACGGCTCCGCGTATCTTCGCCCTCTCCAGCCTGCATGCGCTGGAGAGCAAGCTGGCCGGCGACCGGCAGCGTTATGACGCTTCACGGTTCCGGGCATTTGAACAAGCGCTGGCGGATTTTGCCGGCGAAGAGCTGCCACGGCTGGCGCTGCACTCCGCCGGAGAGTCCCTTGCCGCAGTGCGGCAAAGGGCAGAGGAATGGCGGCAGCTTGCTGCGGCGGAGGCGGGCCGGCGGGAGGAGAATCTGCGGGAATGGCAGCTGCGCAGGCAGCTGGCCGAGACAAGGCTGAACGCTCTTGCCGAAGAGCAGCGGCCGGTGCGCGACCTGCGCCGCGAAGGCGAAGAGCTGGTCTATCATGTGCGCCAGCGGCTGGCGTTCGGCTTCGGCCGTTTCTTCCAGGAATCCTTCCATCCTTCTTTGCTGCGTGAGGATAACGGAAAGCTGAAAGACATCTTCACAGCCTGCGGCAGAGATCTGGAACGCTCTCTGCAACGGGAGCTGGAGCAGGAGCTATGGGCCACTACGCTGCGAATGGAGCAGACCGGGCGCAGGCTGGTACAGGCAGCTGCGCTGGCCGCAGCTGCCGATTTATCCATCCCGGAGCAGGAGCTACTGCTGTTGACGGATGGCGGTGAGGCGTGGGCGGTTCCGGCCAAGCTGGAATGCCGGCTGGCTCCGCTTGACTGGAGCCTGCTATTTGGCCGTTTTAAATCGCCGCGCCACTTCTTTGAAGGTCCAGGGAGGGCCGAGGTACGGGCAGCGGCGGAGCCGTGGCTGAAAGAGGCGATAGCCGGTGCAGCGGCAGGTGCGGAGCAGGTGTTGCTCAGCTATTATACAGAGGCTGCGGAACTGGCACTGGGCCGGGCGGCACAGCTGCTCCGGGACAGCCTGCTGGAACAGGAGAATGCGCTCTCCGGGCTGCTGAAGGGAGGTGATGCCGCCGGTCACTGGGACAGTATCGGACAGCAGTTAGCCAAGCTTGAAGCTGCTTTGGGCGATATTATTAACGGGAAGATGTGAAGTTTGTAGTAAAATGTCGAAGAACACTTGCAAATTCGACGGGAATGGCAGAAAATAAAAGAAGCCTGAAAATTTACAAAACAACAGAGTTGTTTACAGAAATAATGAGGAAACAACGAAGTTCCCGTACCACCGGCGGTATATGCCGCCGCCCTTGTAAGACCGGCAGTTTAAACCCAATGGAAAAAGAGGTTGAAAACGACAATGTGGGGAGCTCCCTTTTCAGCCCATAGCCGCAAGCTGCTGCTGCTTGGCAGCGGTGAACTGGGTAAGGAAGTTATTATTGAAGCTCAGCGCCTTGGCGTAGAGACCGTAGCTGTTGACCGTTATGACCATGCTCCGGCTATGGGCGTTGCCCACCGCTCCCATGTCATCGACATGCTGGATGCGGAGGCGCTGAAGTCGCTCATCCGTGCGGAGAAACCGGATGTCATTGTTCCCGAGATTGAAGCGATCGCAACTCCGGCCCTTCTGGAACTGGAAGCGGAAGGCTTTACGGTGGTGCCGACGGCCCGGGCCACACGGCTCACGATGGACCGCGAAGGCATCCGCCGGCTGGCGGCCGAGGAACTGGGCTTGCCGACCGCAGCCTACCGTTTTGCCGACAGTCTGGACGAGCTGCGCCAGGCGGTAGAGGAAATCGGCACGCCTTGCGTCATCAAGCCGATTATGAGTTCCTCGGGCAAAGGCCAGAGCGTCTGCAGGACATTCGGCGATGTCGAATCATGCTGGAACACGGCTCTGGAAGGCGCGCGTGCCAAGGGCACCCGGGTCATCGTGGAGGCTTTTGTCCGCTTTGAGAGCGAGATTACGTTATTGACCGTACGCACTGTGAACGGTACTGTGTTTTGTCCGCCGATCGGACATATCCAGAAGGACGGCGACTATGTGGAATCATGGCAGCCGCATCCAATGGACGAGAAGGTGCTGGAAGAAGCCAGGGATATTGCCCGGAAAGTGACGGATCAGCTTGGCGGGCTGGGCATTTTTGGGGTGGAGCTGTTTCTGACCCCTGAAGGTGTGCTGTTCAGCGAGGTATCGCCAAGACCGCATGATACCGGTATGGTTACCATGGTGACGCAGGATTTATCGGAATTTGCTTTGCATGTCAGAGCCATTCTTGGCTTTCCGCTGGACTCGGTGCAGCTGTTGACACCGGGGGCATCGGCCACCCTGAAGGCGGAGACGGCAGCCCGGGATTTTGCTGTGACCGGAATCGGCGAAGCGTTATCGCTTCCAAGGACCCAGGTCAGAGTATTCGGCAAGCCGGAGACCCGTGCCGGACGGCGGATGGCCGTGGCGCTCAGCGCCGCGGAAGATGTGGAAATCGCGCGGACTACCGCCAGACAGGCGGCGTCTATGCTAAAAGTGGAGGTAAAATCGAGATGAACAGTAGTACTCAGGAGCAGGTACTGCAAATTCGCAAATGCGGCATGGATGATCTGCAATGTGTGACAGCCCTTTTGCGGGAATTCGGCTATCCGACAACGCTTAGCGTGATGAAAGAGAGAATGGAAGGCATGGAGCAGGATTCATTCCGGCGCACAATGGTCGCTGAACTGAATGATGAAGTAGTGGGTATGATTGAACTTCGGCAGGTGCATTCCTATTACAAGCAAGCGGATTGTATTATGGAAATCACCGCGCTGATCGTAGGAGAGGAACACAGAGGAAGCGGACTCGGCCGGAGACTGGTGTCTGCCGCCGAAGAGTTTGCCCGTGAGCGTGGCTGCAGTCAGGTATTTCTGCGCAGCGGCAACCGGGTGGAGCGCGCACCGGCGCATGCTTTTTACCGCCATGTCGGCTTCGAAATGTCCAGCGGCTACCGTTTCAGCAAGAAACTGAAATAATCCAATACGTATACAATCATTCCCATCCCGGCGATAAGCGGGATGGTTTTTTTTTTGCCGGAGCCTATGGACCTCTGACTTCCCGGATGAACCTCTGTCCTTATCGTGCCTATACCGAAGCGTTATGAAGACGAGAATAAACTAAACCATTATGTAAGACCATTAACCGTTTTGCTTTATGTAGACAATACTAAAATTTAAACATAGATCAGGGGACATGAATCAGCTAAAATAATTTTGTAGTACTTATACGGCTGTCAAAGAGGGATGAATATGTATAAATTGATTCTTGCCGAGGATGAAGAGGATGTAAGAGAAGGCATCGTATCGCAGATTGACTGGGCGGCTTACGGCTTTGAAGTGGTAGAGCAGGCCGAGAACGGGCGCGAGGCGGCCGAGGCGGTCGACCGGCTGCTCCCGGATGTGGTGGTCACCGACATTCAGATGCCGTTCATGAACGGACTGGAGCTGGCCGAATATGTCCGCAGCCGTTATCCCGGCACCAGAGTCATCATTCTGACCGGCTTTGATGAGTTTGAATACGCCCAGAAAGCGATCAAGCTGCAAATTGACGAATATATTTTGAAACCGTTCTCATCGCAGGAGCTGATCGAGGTGCTGCTTAAGGTCAGACGTGCGATGGAAGAGGAGAGTGCCGAGAAGGAGAATGTCTTTGTCCTCAGCGAGCATTACCGCAAAAGTCTGCCGGTGCTGCGGGAGCAGTTCTTGTCTTCTCTGGTGTCACGGCGCCTGCCGGCGGCGGAAATCGCCGCAAAGAGCACAGAATATGATCTCAATCTATCGGGCCGGCTGTACCAGGCTTCAGTTATCCGTGTTGATTATGTGCGGACGGAGGCACAGACGGACAGGGCGGAGGGGCATCCGCTGTCGCTGCGCGATACCGGTGACCGCAATCTTCAGCTGTTCGCCGTACTGAACATCGCCGAAGAGCTGTGCCTGAAGCATGGCTTCGGCAAAGTGTTCATCCACCGTGATGAGGTCGTGCTGCTCTCGGTCAGCCCTGCGGATGACAAAGGCGCTGTCAGCGGACAGACGCTGGCGCTGCTGGAGGAGATCCGGCGCCATGTGCAGCGCTTCCTGAAGCTGACAGTCACCGCCGGAGCGGGAACCGTCTGCACGGCCCCCGCCCACTTGTCCGATTCCTTCAGCGACGCGCTGCAGGCGCTTGATTACCGGCTGATCCTCGGCAACAACCGGGTCATCTGGATTGAGGACGTGGAATCGCGGGCCAACCAGCTGCCGGCTTATGATGAGCTTAGCCGGCAGGCGCTGATCCGCACGATCAAGCTCGGCACCGTGCAGGAGCTGACAGAGGTGATCGACGGGCTGTTCGGCGGACTGGATGCGGACCAGCTGTCTACAGCCGATTATGAGATTTTCCTGACGGAGATCATTACATCCGTACTGCGGGTGGCCAAGGAGGCGGGCAGCGACACTGCCGCTTTCCTCGGACCGGGCATTTCCGCGCTGGCCGAAATCCATAAATTCAACAACATGGGCGAAGCCAGGCAGTGGATCGTTAGCGTCTGCAGCAAGCTGATGGAATTCATCGCCCGCGACCGGCAGTCCGGATACACGCAATTGGTCGAGGAGGCGCTGGAGTATATCCGGAGCCACTATCAGGAGCCGGATATGTCAATCGGCAGGGTCTGCCAGCACCTGCATATCAGCACCGGCTATTTCAGCAGCGTCTTCAAGAAGGAAATGAAGCTGACCTTTGTTGCTTATCTGCTGCAAATCCGGCTGGAGGCGGCCAAGGAGCTGCTGCGTTCTACGGAGCTGAAGGCTTTTGAGATTGCCGAACGGATCGGGTTTGCAGATCCCAATTATTTCAGCTTTTGCTTCCGCAAGAAATTCGGATTCTCGCCGAAGGAATACAAGAACAGCGCGCGGGGAGGCTGAGCCATGCGGGAGCGGAAATACCGTTTCTTCCCGCTGCGGCCGCAGCACACTCCGGGCGGAAGGCGGCGGAGATCGAACAAGCTGCGCAGCATCCAGCTGATTATTACGGTTTCTTTTACAGCGGTGACAGTACTGGTTGCGGTCATTGTCAGCTTCATGCTGTACAACAAATTCGCCCGGACGGCTGAGGAGAACGCCAATATCAACATGCAGCAGATTATTGAGCAGGTGAACTACAATCTGGAGCTGTATGTGACGGGGATGAGTCGAATTTTCGCCACCGCCGAAGGCCAGATTACCGGCAGTGCCTCCATCGATTCACCGCTGCTGTCGGAACGGATGGATACGCTGATGAGCAGCCGTGAGGATCTGGTGTCGGTCTCCGTGTTCACTCCGGAAGGGGATTACGTGGTCGGCACGCCGGGGCTTGTCCTGCAGCAGAACACCCAGCTGGAGAATCAGAGCTGGTTCACCTCCGCCAGTAAGTCAGCGGAAATCGCCTATTCGGCGCCGCATGTCCAGAATCTGTTCAAGGGCAACTATCCCTGGGTCGTCTCGATCAGCAAAATGATCTCCTACCAGGAACAAGGACAGACTCATCAGGGCATTCTGCTGCTCGACTTCAATTTCCGCACCATCGACGAGCTGAGCCGGCAGGTCAAGCTGGGCAAGAGAGGATACGCTTACATTCTGGATTCGCTCGGCAATATTGTGTACCATCCGCAGCAGCAGCTGATCTACGCCGGCCTGAAATATGAGAATGTGGAGCCGGTGCTGGAATATGCCTACCGCAGTTATATTGATACTTCGACAGGCGACAAGCGGCTGATTACCGTGCGCACCCTGGCGGAGACCGGCTGGAAAATCGTCGGGGTCGCTTATTACGACGAGATTGTGACCACCAAACGCGACTTGAACCAATTTCTGTTCTGGTTCCTGGGAGTAGTCATTTCACTGGTCATTGCCGTCTCGGTGCTGCTCTCGTGGCTGATTGCCAGTCCCATCCGCAGGCTGGAGCGTACGGTCAAGCAGGTGGGCGAGGGGGATTTGCATACCCCGATCCAGGTCAGCGGCGCTTATGAAGTGGAGCAGCTGTCGCTGCGCTTCAATATGATGCTTCAGCGCATCCGCCAGCTGATGGATCAGATCATCTATGAGCAGGAGACCAAGCGCAAGGGCGAGCTGGAGGTGCTGCAATCGCAGATTAACCCGCATTTTCTGTACAACACGCTGAATTCCGTGATCCGGCTGGCGGAACGGGGAAAGACCGATGATGTGATTACAATGATCCAGTCACTCTCCAAATTCTTCCGGATCAGCCTCAGCCGGGGCAAGAATTTCATCACTGTACAGGAGGAGCTCGATCATATCCGTCATTACCTGGTCATCCAGAGCTTCCGCTTCCGGGGCAAATTCCGCTTTGAGATCAAGGCGCAGGAGGAAGTGCTGCAGTACCAGACCATCAAGCTGATTCTCCAGCCGATTGTGGAAAATGCGCTCTACCACGGCATCGAAATGTCACCGGACGAGGGCTTCATCTCTATTGCCGCCAGTCTGCAAAGCGGCAGCATTGTCATCACCGTTGCGGACAACGGACTGGGCATGTCCCCGGAGACGCTGGGCTCCCTGCTGAAGGGCGGAGTGCGGACCGGCGGCGGTTCCGGCGTCGGAGTACGCAATGTGAATGAACGGATCGGATTGTTCTACGGCCGGGAATACGGCCTGAGCTTCGCCAGCGAGCTGGAGGAAGGCACGACGGTCACGATTGTATTCCCGGCAGTGCCGGCGGAGATTCCCGCAGAATCCGGAGAGGAGGACACTTCATCATGAGAAACGGAAGATTCCGGCTGAAGCCGCTGCCTTGTGTGGGGCTGTGCGTGCTGCTGGTATTGCTGGTGCTGGGTGCGACCTCCTGCGGCGGGGTGAGGGAAGGGTATATCAATACGGACCGGGCGCGCAATATCCATATGATTGTCAAAATGAATCAGGGCGACTACTGGAACACGGTCAGACTGGGAGCCGAAGCCGCCGCTCAGGAGTTCAACGTCAACCTGACCTTCAAAGCGCCGGATGCGGAGAGTGAAATCGACAGGCAGATCACCATGGTGGAGGACTCCATCGCACAGAAGGCGGATGTGATTATCCTCGCGGCCAGCAGCTATATGGGACTGGCGCAGGTGGTCGATCAGGCCGCTTACTCCAGAATTCCCGTCATCTCCGTGGATGCCGAGGTCGGCTCGGCGCGGGTAAGTACCTATGTAGGCTCGAACGGCTATGAAGCCGGACAGAAGTCGGCACAGCGGCTGATCGAGCTGCTGGACGGCCACGGGGAAATCGGTATCCTGAACTTTACGAAGTCCTCGGCAGGGAGCTCGCTTTCCGGCGGTGCCATTGATTACGGAGCACGCGACGCGGAGGAGCGTGAAGAGGGCTTTCTGAACTATGCCGCCCGTTATCCGAACGTGGAGGTGGTGCAGATTTCCTATACTTCGTCGAGCGTAGCCGATGCCGAGCGTCTGACCCGTGAGATGCTGGCTGCCCATCCGCAGCTGCGCGGCATTGCTACCTTGAATGAGACCGCCTCGCAGGGAGCGGGCAAGGTGATCCAGAGCCTGAGCGCCCATTCGGTCAAAATGGTAGCCTTCGACAGCTCCCCGACGATGATGGAAATGCTGCAGGATGGAACGGTCCAGGCGACCGTCATTCAGAATCCGTTCAGCAACGGGTATCTGGCGGTCAAATATGCGCTGGAGCTCACGGAGGGGCTCGATGTGCCGGAGCGGGTGGATACCGGAACGAAGCTGATTGATCTGGGCAATATGCTGTGGCCGGAGAATCAGAAGCTGCTGTTTCCGTTCGTCCGCTAAGGGAGGCCGGGCATCCGTTCCGGAGCCGCCCGGGAATTTACATCCGGAATTTTTATAAAGAGATGAGAATTTTAATAGGAATGCGCAGAATATTATATGGGAACCCGCATTGGCACAAGCCATAATAAGGATACGGCAATGGCTCGCCTGCCTCAGTTCATCTCGCTCCAGGAGGTTAATCATGAAAAAAACAGCTTTCCTCTGCCTTGCCGGGGCCGTATTGGCTGCCGCTTTGGCAGGCTGTGCCGGGCAGGCTGAGGATACCGGAAACCGCCCGGACCGCGTTAGCCCGGGCGGCGTGAAACCGAAGCTGGGCGTTGCCATTTATAAATTCTCGGACACCTTCATGATCGGGGTCAAGAGTGCAATCAAATCCTCCGCCAAGGGTATAGCCGATTACGAACTTGTAGACAGCAAGAATTCCCAGCCGGACCAGAATGGTCAGGTGGACGGTTTTATCGCGAAGCGCGTCGACGCCATGCTTGTCAATCCCGTCGACCGGACGGCCGCCGGCGTCATTATAGATAAAGCGCAGGCGGCGGATATCCCCGTGGTCTTCCTGAACCGCGAGCCGCTCGAAGGTGATATGCAGAAATGGGATAAGGTCTATTATGTCGGAGCCCAGGCCAAGGAGTCAGGCACGATGTCCGGCCAACTGCTGGCCGATTACTGGAAGGCCCATCCGGAAGCGGACAAGAACGGGGACGGTGTGCTCCAGTATGCGATGCTCAAGGGTGAGCCGGGGCATCAGGATGCCGAGCTGCGTACGACTTTTTCCATCCAGGCGATAGAGGATGCAGGCATTAAGGTGGAGAAGCTGGCGGAGGATACCGCCAAGTGGGACCGCGTCAAGGGCCAGGAGAAGATGGCGGCCTTCCTGGAGACCTACGGCGACCGCATCGAGGCCGTGCTGGCCAATAACGACGACATGGCGCTGGGCGCGATCAAGGCGCTGAAGGCTGCGGGATACTTCAAAGGAGACAAGTATATGCCGGTGGTCGGCGTCGATGCCACGGAACCGGCGGTGAAGGCGCTGAAGGACGGAACTATGCTCGGGACGGTGCTCAATGATGCCGCCAACCAGGGCAAGGCTGCAGTGATGCTGGCCGCCGTACTCGCCCGGGGCGAAGCGCCGACCAGGGATAATGTAGGGTTTGACATTACCGACGGCCAGTATATCTGGATTTCGTATAAGAAGATCACCAAGGATAATGTGGACGAGGCGGACTGAATTCCTGCTGGCAAGGGGAGCGGCCGCCGAATGCTGATTGTTGAGTGCAGGCAAGCTGACCGGGAAGCCGGAAGGCTTGCCTGTTCTTTTCTGCCTCCGGCAAGTCACGCTTTTCCCGCTCTTCACATATTCTATGGGCAAATGCCTTTGTAAGGGAGAGCGAAGACATGCTTAGAATCAAGCTGAACGAGCTGACAAAAGGGACCGACAACGGCCTGCTTCAGACCGAGGTGTGGAGGTGGGACGGCATCGGCTGGAATGAATATATCGCCCAGCAGGAGGAGGACTTTATCCGCGCGGATGACGATTTCTTCGTGACGATTCCGGCAGAGCCGGGACTGTACCGGGTGGATCTCTCGGCCAGGCCGCTTGACGGGCTCGCTGCCCTGGGCGAAGCCGGGCTGGAGGGACTACGCGCCGATGTGCTGCATCCGGCGCCGTTTACCACCAAGGAAGGGCTGCTGTGGGGATATATCAGCAGCGATGGCGGCACGGCCATCGAGCCGCGGTATGCCTATGCCGAGGAATTCCAGCCGAACGGGCTGGCGATTGTGCAGCGGGGGAACGGCAGCGGACTCATTGACCATACCGGACGGGAACGGGTCAAACCGGTGTATTCGTTCATCGCTCCGTTTGCGGAAGGCCGTGCCGTCGTATCGGACGCCAAAGGATATACCCTGATCGACGAAATAGGCAAGGAAGTGACAAAGGCGCGCTATGATTACCTGAACTCGCTGCAGGAAGGGCGGGCGTTGTTCTCCAAATATAGTCCTTCCGGCGCTACCCGGTACGGTTATCTGGACGCGCAAGGCAAGGAGGTGCTGCCTGCAAGCTATCTGGACGCGGCTGATTTCATGAACGGCACCGCACTGGTGAAGCTGGCGGAACGCGAATTTGCGCTGATCGACCTGCAGGGGCAGGTGCTGCATACGTATCCTTATCCGTACGTCGGAAGTCCCGGAGACGGTCTGCTGGCCTATCAGGCGGATGAGAACGGCAAATACGGTTATCTGCGCACGGACGGCAGCATCGCCATCGCCCCGCAGTTCACCTCTGCACTGCCCTTCTCCGGCGGACGGGCGGTGGTCAACACGGCGGAGAATTACGACAATGCCTACGGCCTGATCGACGGGCAAGGCCAGTTTATTATCCCTCCGCAGTATTACGAGGTGCAGCAGCTCGGCGAAGACCGGGTAGCTCTGGGCACACCGCTCTATCCCGATCAGCCTTACCGCGGCTCGCGTTATGTAATCGCAGACAGTGTGACCGGACGGATTCTGGCCACCCATCCGCTGCTCGGCGTGAACAATTACGTGAACGGGCTCGCCTCGGTTTATGATGCCAAAGACACCTATTTCATCGACCGCAGCGGCAAGAAAGCCGCGCAGCCGCCGACCGTGCCCGGATCGGGAGCACTGTCCTTCAGCGGCAGTCTGATCCGCGCGGATGTGGACCAGCGCACGGCCTATTATGACCGCCGGGGTAAGTTGGTGTGGCGGCAGAGTGATGTTATTCCGCTGCGGCCGCCATACAGTGTTCTGGAGAAGAAATACAAGCCGAACCGGAATTACCTGGTATATTATCCGCAGGTGGAAGGCATCGCCAGCATTGAAACGTCCAAGAAGGTCAATGATGAGCTGCGCAGCCTGTCGCTGGCTGAAGGAGCGGGTGCAGGGGGAGAAGACCAGGATTTCAGCTATACCGGGGATTTCTCTGTCTCCTTCTTCCGCAAGCATCTGCTGGTGCTTGAGCTCAGCGGCTATAAATATCCGTTCGGCGCTGCCCATGGCATGCCGACCCGGCTGTTCCCGCACATTAACCTGAAGAACGGCCGTTTCTACAAGCTGAGTGATCTTTTCAAGCCGGGCAGCAAATACACCGAGAAGCTGAGTGAAATCGTCGGCAAGCAGATCGCGACCGATCCCCAGTATAGCTACGTCTTCCCGGATACCTACAAGGGGATTGCCAGGGATCAGCCGTTCTATGTTGATGAATCGGCGCTGTACTTGTACTTCGCCCCCTACGAAATCGCTCCTTACGCTGCTGGCTTCCCCACCTTCCGCATTCCGTTTGCGGAGATTATGGGCCTGATCTCCACCGAGGGAGAGTTCTGGCAGGCTTTTCATTGAATGAGGCTTTCCTTACATGCAAACCGCTGAGTCAGCACATATGGAACAGAAACAAGACCGTACCGATCAAGGTTACTCCTTGCCCGGTACGGTTTTTATTTTTACGCAGAAGTCTACGGATTGTTATTCTAATTATATGTTCACATGTTAGACATATAATCTAAAGTTTTATCAAAGTGTAAAAATTTAGAAGCGCACAATGCTAGATTATGTGCTACAATGACTGAGTAAGAAATGACAACTTTGTAATCTTTGCCACTGATTCACTGGCGGCACGGATAATACACCAAGAATAGGGAGATGGATGAATGAAGCGCAACACGTTTAGAAAAGCAATCGGGGGAAGCGTGGCCGCAGTGCTGGCGCTCAGCATTTCGTTGCCACTGCAAGCTAATGCCGCAGACAGCAATTCGGGAGCGGCGGCTGCCAATAACGGATTTACTCAATTCCTGCAATCTATTAATTCCTATAGCATCAAGACCCTGCACTTTAGTGGCGGAAGCATCGCCAAGGGGCAAATCTATTACTTCAAGAAGCCGGTAGTTACGGCAGCTCCTGTTGCTACCCCTGCAGCTACGGCCCAGCCGGCCGCTACAGCTAAGCCGGTAGCTACACCAGCAGCAACTGCGAAGCCAGTGGCGACGCCTGCAGCAACTGCGAAGCCGGTGGCAACACCTGCAGCAACTGCGAAGCCAGTGGCAACAGCAGCTCCAGCCGCTGACAGCACACAGGCCTCGTTCGTGAAGCAAGTGGTGACGCTCGTGAACAAGGAACGTGCCGCTGCCGGATTGTCTCCGGTTACCGCGCTGGACAGCCTGAACAAAGTGGCTGCCGCCAAGGCGACCGATATGCGCGTCAATAATTACTTCTCGCATACTTCGCCAACGTATGGTTCCCCGTTTGATATGATGAAATCCTTCGGCGTTACTTACCGTGCCGCCGGCGAGAACATCGCTATGGGGCAGAAGACGCCGGAAGCGGTTATGACCGCCTGGATGAACAGTGAAGGTCACCGGGCCAACATTTTGAGCCCGAACTTTAACTACATCGGCGTAGGCTTTGACAACTACTACTGGGTGCAAGAGTTCATCGGCAAATAAGTCAGGCGTAGCCTGCATATTGACGATATCTAACCTGGCATAACCATGCACAGCCCGCTTTTCCGTTTTATCGGACGAGCGGGCTGTGTTTTGTTATGCGGTTCATGCAAGGCTCTGGTAGCCGGGTTATAGACTGTTTTACGGGCTACCACGGTCGTAGTAGCCTGCAACTTATACTAGCCCGTCATAACGCTCAATAACTCTGCTTCAGCCGCTCCACCACATTTTGCCGGGAAATAGTGTACCCCATTAACCGGATCACACCGCCCAAGATGAGTGCAATCACCGCCCCATACAGGATGATCGCTGCACCCGGGAAGCGGTAGCTGATGTAGGAGAGCCCGCCGACCCGGCTTACGGCTGAGGTCAGCCAGTATCCCAGGAGGTTGCCTAAGCTGAATGCAAATGCAGCCGATCCTGCAATAAGCATGCACGCTTCATACGTGAGCATAGCGGTCAGCTGTTTCCGCTTCATACCGATCGCCTGCATGATCCCGAGTTCATAGGTCCGCGCCACAATGGCGGCGATCAGGGTGTTGAGCAGGTTCAGGAGGCTGAAGGCGGCAATGCAGCCGATCAAAGCATACCCGGCCAAGGTGATTGACCGGAAAGCGTCCCGGAAGGACTCCGCTACTTCCTGATAAGAAACCAGCTTGAGTGTAGCCATCCCCTTTTGCGCCATAAGCTGCTGTATATCCTGGCCTACCTGCTTCTCCATATGATTGGCAGCGGATATTTCCATGCTCTGCGCCGGGTTGAAGCCGGCCAGCGCCGGCATGGTTTCGGATGCCGCAAGAAAGAGCGTGCCGGAGTCCGTATCGCGGATCTCCCCGGCAATGACTGCCTCATGCTCCGACTGCCGGCTGCCGCTGCCGGTACGGAGCAGTACTCGGTCGCCTACAGCAAGCTCGAGACCATAGGCGGCATACTCGCTGCTGGCGCTGTTGATGACAAGTGCAGGAGCACCGCCGGATGTATGCTCCGGAATTGTCCCGGTTATCAACTGCTTATCCAGTTCCCCGCGATTATGCTCCGTAATATTCGCAATGCCCACCACCACCGGCTCCCCGGTGTTATTCATGCCTGCCAGTTCGGCCTCAAGGTATTGATGAACATAGACGGCCTCTACTCCAGCTATCGACAGCAGCTCATCGTGCAAACCGGCGGATAACTCGCCTTTGCTTTGGAGATCGTCCAGACCTACCTCCGGGGAGTAGAGCGCATCATCAAGCTGCACGCTGAATTGTCCGCCGCCCGGGAAATAAGCCTGTGCCCTTGAAGCCGGATCTGCGGATGTCAGCAGCGCGGCGAAGACCATGAACAACACACCGCTAAAAGCCAGCGACAACAGTGAGAATACGGTCTTCTTCCTGCTGCGGGAGAGCTGGAGCCAGGCGAGACGAAAAGGGGATAGCCGGCGCGTGCTGATCCGCTTCTGTCCACCGGAGATGCTGGCTTCGATATGGCGGATGCCTTCGGCCGGTGTGATTTTGGCGGCATAGGAGGCTGGTGTACGCAGCGAGATTCTGACGGTCAACCCTGTGAACGCAGCCGCCAGCGCAGCAAGCAGCAGGGCAGTCCACCCGTCCCACCCTGAAGAGACCATAAGTCTTCCGGCGAGATAACCCGGCAGAATTCCGCAGGGAATAAATCTCCGGGACAGCAGTTTACCTTCGTAAACAACCAGCTGCCGGATCTGTTGATGCACAGCGCCGAGCGCCCGTAGCCGCCCGTAGAAGCGGACTCGCATTGCGACGGATATGTAGAAAATATTGTACACCGCCATCCAGCAGGCCAGCAGAATTATCAGTACCACCGCCAGGAGGGCCAGGAGCCCATCAGCGGATACGGAGGGGACAGCAGCATTGTGCCCGGCACCCTTCATTATGAAATAACCGTAGGTCATGACCACGGTCAGCAAAAAAGCGGCAGCCGCAATAACGGTACCGGCCAGCACTGTTTTTACCTTCTCGGCCTTGAGATTGGCCGCTGCCATTTTATGAATAAACGATTCTTTGCTCTTCAAGCGTTACACCTCACTTTAGACTTGGACAACGTCATTAACAGTATCGGCTGTGATAACTCCATCCTCAATCCGCAGGATTCGGTCGGCCATTGCGGCGATTTCGGGATTATGGGTAATCATAATCAGCGTCTGGTTATACTTCCGGTTGCAGCTGCGCAGCAATTCCAGCACATCCTGGCTTGACTTGCTGTCCAGATTCCCTGTCGGTTCATCCGCCAGCAGGATTGCGGGCCTGGTGATCAGCGCTCTGGCGATGGCCACTCTTTGCTGCTGTCCTCCGGATAGCTGGTTCGTCATGGCTTCCTGTTTGCCTGAAATTCCGAGCATCCGCAGCATTTGTTCAAGCTCGTTCCGCTCCATCTGCTTGTCGTCCAGCTCCAGCGGCAGAACAATGTTCTCGTAGACATTCAGGGACGGCAGCAGATTATAATGCTGAAAAATAAACCCGATTTTACGCCTCCGGAACTCCGTCAGCTCATCCTCACTAAGCCGGGACAGCTCACAGCCGTCGACCTTCACCTGTCCTTCCGAGGGGACATCCAGGCCGCCCAGCAGATTCAGTAAAGTTGATTTACCGCTGCCCGAGGTGCCCACAATCGCTACGTATTCGCCCTCTTCGACGGTTATATTGATGTCTTGTAGCGCCCGGACCTTGTTCAGCGCCGTTCCGTAATGCTTGCATACTTGCTTTGTCTCCACAATGGCCACAGTATCCATCCTTCCGTGATTCATTTGGTATTCAAAAATTTTCAAACTGTATTCACCGATGTTAGACGCCGTCCGGCAGATTATCCCTGCGGAAATCCTGCGCGGCAGCCTTTTGAAGAGATTTAATTTCAAGGTCCGGCGGAAGTTGACACAATTTGTACAGCCCGGTCCGTATATTTGCATATTCAAGATAGAAGAATTATGTTTATCTACATAGTTAAGAAGTACGAAAAAAGTGGCACACTGGAACTATGAACGGCACACGGAGGGATAGCTTTGAATGATTCCAAATGGACCTGGCGGCTCGTCAGCCTGTCCTCCATTGCGACAACGATACTGCTGCTTGTCGGATTTATTTACGCCGTGAGCGACATTCTCTACCCTAAAGGCGAGGCTGCGGTTACTTCACTCCCGGCAGAGACACAGACTCCCGCAGCGGCTTCCGGCGGCGAATATAGAATTATGGCGCTGGGAGATTCTCTGGCCAAAGGGACCGGCGATAACACGGGAAACGGCTTTGTAAAGCGGACGGTGGACGGGCTCCTGCAAGACGGGAAGGCCCGGCTGGTCGGCAATATGGGCATTAACGGCCTGACGACCGCCGGACTGCTGGAGAAGCTTCAGGAAGAGGGCGTCCGCTACGCAATGCGCCAGGCAAATATCATTCTGCTCTCGATCGGCGGCAACGATCTGTTCGGCGATTCGGGAATTCTGGATACGGGCGGCGACGGCGGGGCCGAAATACCGGAAGGGGCATCGGTGCCTGTGCTTCCCGGAACAGCGGCCGGGGATACCGGCACTGACTTGACGGAGGAAGAAGCGCCCGAGCTTACACCAGAGTCCCTTTTGGCGGGGCTGCCGGAGGCGGCTGGACGCTTGGGCGAGGCGCTGCAAAGGATAGCGGAGATCAACCCGGAGGCGCACATTTACTATGTCGGACTGTATAATCCGTTCGGCGATGTGCAGGAGCTGCTGGTTCCGGGCAATCAGGCGGTGACCGCCTGGAACAATGCCGTGATGGACCTGATCAACACTCGTGGCAATATGACGCTGGTACCAACCTTCGATCTGTTCGGCGGCCATCTGGACAAGTATTTGTCGAGCGACCATTTTCATCCGAACGGCGACGGCTACCAGCGGATCAGCGAGCGGATCATTCAGGCGGTCCGATAATTTAATGAACCTGAGGAGCTGGTGAGTGGATGTTATTGGAAAAGAACGTCGGCGGCCCGCCCGTTGTCCTGGCGGTCGAAGGCGTCCGCAAAAAAATCGGCCGCAAATGGATCATCGACAATGTCACATTTGACGTCAAAGAAGGCGAAATCTTCGGCTTCCTCGGACCGAACGGCGCCGGCAAAACGACAACCATCCGCATGCTGGTGGACCTGATCCGTCCGACGGAAGGCACGATCACGGTATGCGGCTACAATGTCAACAAGCATCCGGAGCAGGCGCTGCAATTTGTCGGCTCCATTGTCGAGAATCCGGAGGTCTATACGTATTTGACCGGCTGGGAGAATCTGCAGCATTTTGCCCGCATGCAGCCGGGAGTGGACAAGGCGCGCATCGCCGAGGTGGTGGACATTGTCCGGCTCGACCAGCGGATTCATGACAAGGTCAGCACTTATTCACTGGGGATGCGGCAGCGGCTCGGGATCGCACAGGCTCTGCTGGGGCGTCCGCGGCTGCTGATTCTGGACGAGCCGACGAACGGGCTGGACCCGAAGGGAATCAAGGAGCTGCGCGAATTCGTCCGCAAGCTGGCCGGGGAAGGGATGGCCGTATTTGTCTCCAGCCATCTGCTCAGCGAAATCCAGCTGCTCTGCGACCGGGTGGCGATTATCAGCAGGGGCAAGGTGCTGGCGGTCGGCGGCGTCAATGACCTCGTGGCCCGCAATTCGCCTTATGTGCTATGGGAGCTGGAGCCGCATAGCCAGGCTGAGGCCTTGCTGGGCATGCATCACGGTATCTCGGTGCTGCCTCCGGACGAAGTGACGCTGGACGATGCCGTCACCGCCGGAATGGGACCGAATTCCATTGTCACTGTTATGGAGGAAACGCTGATTCCGGAAGTGGTCTCCCTGATGGTCGGCGCCGGTGTAACCGTACGGGCCGTGCATAAAATCAACCCCACACTGGAACAGCTATTCTTGAAGCTAACGGAAGGTGAAACTATTGATTAATCTGCTTCCCCTGATCCGCAATGAATGCCTGAAGATCATCAAGAAGAAACGCTTTTATGTCATTCTGCTCATTCTGGTAGTGCTCGTCCCGATGTTCACCTATGCACAGATGCGCATCTCCGAGCGCAGCCGGGATAAATTCAACTCCGACTGGCGGCTGGAAATCCAGCAGCAGATCACCGATAACCAGAACTCGCTCAGCAGCGACCGGATTCCCGAGGAGTGGAAGACGTACCGGCGGATTTTTGTGCAGCAGCTGCAGTACTATCTGGACCACAACGTGAATCCCAATGAACCGAGCGGCGTGACGTTTACGCGTGAATTCCTCGATAACTCGGTCAATTTGTTCATTCCGCTGCTGATTATGGCGGTTGCCTCCGATCTTGTGTCGGGGGAGCGGACGACAGGCACAATCAAGATGCTGCTGACCCGCCCGGTCCGCAGATGGAAGGTACTGCTGAGCAAGCTGGTGGCGCTGCTGATGTTCGTCTCGCTGATTGTGCTGTCGGTGGTGATCATCAGCTATCTGATTTCCGGGCTGGTTTTTGGCTATAAAGGCTTCAATGTCCCTGTGTTTACCGGCTTCCAGATCAGCGGGGATACGGTCGACATGTCCACGGTTCATGCGGTTCCGCAGTGGAAATACCTGCTGATGCAGGGCGGACTGATCTGGTTCGTCAGTGTGGTCGTCGCGCTCCTTGCCTTTATGGTGTCGGTGCTTGTGCGCAGCACGGCCGCCAGTATTGTGGTGATGATGGCAGCGCTGATTGCGGGAACGATTCTGAGCAACATGGCTTCTGCCTGGACAACGGCGAAATATTTATTTATGGTCAATTTAGGCCTGACCGGGTACCTGGCCGGCACGCCGGCGCCGATTGAAGGGATGACGCTGACTTTTTCCATGGCTGTACTGGCGGTTTGGGGACTGATTTCCATAATCATTTCATTCGCCGTCTTTACGAAAAGGGATATTTTGAATTAGAATGAACAAAGCAACGAAAACGTTTGTTTGCATGTTCATAGATAGCGTAACTTAAAGGAGGAGCATGAATGCTCGAACAGATCGATATGTTTGCAAAAGTCTCCAAGAACGGCGGGCAAGCCGGGACCGGATACGATGCTGACGACATTCAGGTGCTCGAAGGGTTGGTTGCTGTACGCAAACGGCCCGGTATGTATATCGGCAGTACAAGTTCTTCGGGACTGCACCATCTCGTATGGGAGATTGTGGATAACGCCGTAGACGAGCATTTGGCCAAGTTTTGCTCGAAGATTGACATTTCGCTGCGCAAGGACGGTTCGGTGACGGTGGCGGACAACGGCCGCGGCATTCCGACCGGCATGCACAAGACGGGAGTGCCGACTCCGCAGGTGGTCTTTACCATTCTGCACGCAGGCGGCAAGTTCGGCGGCTCGGGCTACAAGAAATCCGGCGGACTGCACGGTGTCGGAGCATCTGTCACCAACGCGCTCTCGGAGTGGCTGGAAGTGGAAATTTACCGTGAAGGCAAAACGCACCGGCAGCGTTTCGAATATTGGGTGGACAAGAAGGGCGTGGAGCATGTCGGTGAGCCGGTTACTGGACTCGAAGTGCTCGGCAATACGAACAAGACCGGTACGAAGGTAACCTTCAAGCCGGATATTCGCGTCTTTGCAGGCGGCATCTCCCTGAACTACGATACGCTCGCCGAGCGGGTACAGGAGATTGCTTTCCTGAATTCCGGACTGCGGATCGCTCTGAGCGATGAGCGCAGCGGACGTCAGGATGAATTCTACTATGAAGGCGGAGCGAGCCAGTTTGTGCAGTTCCTGAACGAAGGCAAGGACGTGCTGCATGAGGTCGTCCACTTTAGCGGGGAGAAGGACGATATCGAGGTCGAGGTGGCACTGCAGTATAACGCTGGTTACACCGAGACGCTGGCTTCGTTCGTCAACTCCATTCCGACGCGCAGCGGGGGGACGCACGAGACCGGTTTTAAGACGGCCTATACCCGCGTGCTGAACGAGTACGCACGGCGTACACAGCTCCTGAAGGAGAAAGACAAGAATCTGGAGGGCAACGACCTGCGCGAGGGCATGATGGCTGTCATCAGCGTCAAGATGGCCGACGTGGAATTTGTCGGCCAGACCAAGGATCAACTGGGCAGCGCCTCGGCACGGAGTGCGGTAGACACCATCGTCTCCGAGCATATGGCTACCTTTCTGGAAGAGAACCCGCAGGTTGCCCAGAGCCTGCTCAAGAAATCCATTCAGGCGGCCAAGGCCCGGGAGGCGGCGCGCAAGGCCCGCGATGAAATCCGCAGCGGCAAGAAACGCAGCGAGAGCCTGAGCCTCGGGGGCAAGCTTTCGCCTGCCCAATCCAAGGATGTAACCCGCACGGAGCTGTTCATCGTGGAAGGTGACTCCGCCGGCGGCTCGGCCAAGCAGGGACGGGATTCCAAGCACCAGGCCATTCTGCCGCTGAAGGGCAAGCCGATGAATCCCGAGAAGGCCAAGCTGCTGGATATTCTGAAGAACGACGAATACAAGGCGATTATCTCCGCCATCGGGGCAGGAATCGGACCGGATTTCGCCGTGGAAGACAGCAATTATTCCAAGATTATCATTATGACCGATGCCGATACCGACGGCGCGCACATCCAGGTGCTGCTTCTGACCTTCTTCTACCGGTACATGAAGCCGCTGCTCGATGCCGGCAAGGTGTTCATTGCCCAGCCTCCGCTGTTCAAGATCACGCGCAAATCCGGCAAGCTGGAGACGGTGCGCTATGCCTGGAGCGACGAGGAGCTGGCGAATTACCTGAAGGAATTCGGCAAGAGCTTCGAGCTGCAGCGCTATAAAGGGCTAGGCGAGATGAACCCCGAGCAGCTGTGGGAGACGACGATGAATCCCGAAACACGTACGCTGCTGCAGGTGCAGATTGATGATGCCGCGAAGGCGGAGCGGCGCGTATCCACGCTGATGGGCGACAAGGTCGACCCGCGCAAGCGCTGGATCGTCGAGAACGTCGATTTCACCGAGGTGGAGGAATAACGCGTTCCGCGAATGCCGGATGCCGGAGCAACCGGCGCAACACCGGCTACCCCGGCGCTACACCAGCCGCCCCGGCGCAACACCGGCTGCCCCGGCGCAACACCAGCCGCCCCGGCGCAATACCGGCTGCCCCGGCGCGCAATACCGGCCGCATGACCTGCGGCCACATCAATGCCGCATATTCCATGCGGCATGCTGTTTGTACGGAAGTGACGAAACCTTCCGTTTTCTTAAAGTTTGGTGATTAGAGGAGCGAAGGGGAATTTTGGAACTGGAGGAGCGCGAGCGTCCGCCTTTGTCTTCGGATTTCAACCGCTAATGCGGTTATTCAGGAAATCCTAAGACAACAGCGGCCGGAAGTCCAAACATTCACCGCAGCTACAGAGCGATCACCAGCCTTTTTGCAAACGGACAGAATGAGGAACAGAAGGTGAGCCAATGAGCAGTTTAGAAGAATTTTCCCCGGCCGTACTCGAAGAGGTCGTCGGCGACCGCTTCGGCCGGTATTCCAAATATATCATTCAGGACCGGGCGATTCCCGATGTCCGCGATGGCCTGAAGCCGGTGCAGCGCCGGATTCTGTATGCCATGTACGATTCGGGCAACCACCCGGATAAACCGTACCGTAAATCCGCCAAGACCGTCGGCGACGTCATGGGGAATTATCATCCCCATGGCGACTCCTCGATCTATGACGGCATGGTGCGGATGGCCCAGCCTTGGAAGATGGGCCATGTGCTGGTCGATGGCCACGGCAACTGGGGCTCGATGGACGATGATCCGGCGGCGGCGATGCGTTATACCGAAGCACGCCTGTCACCGATCGCTCTGGAAATGCTGCGCGACATTGAGAAGCGCACCGTACAGTTCAAGGACAATTTCGACAACACCGCCAAGGAGCCTGTTGTGGTCCCTTCCCGGTATCCGAATCTGCTGGTCAACGGGGCCAGCGGAATCTCCGCCGGATTCGCGACGGAGATTCCGCCGCATAACCTGCGCGAAGTCATCGACGCCTGCATCGCAGTGATGCAAAAGCCGGAGATCGAGCTGGAAGAGATTATGACCTTTATTAAAGGACCGGATTTCCCGACAGGCGGCACCATTATGGGCGGCGAGGGCATACTTGAGGCTTACCGGACCGGTAAAGGCCGGATTTATTTGCGGTCCAAGACGGAAATCGAGAACCTGCGCGGCGGCAAGCAGCAGATTGTCATTACCGAGGTGCCGTTCCAGGTCGTGAAATCCCGTATGGTCATCGCGATGGAGAACATCCGTCTGGAGAAGAAGATCGACGGCATCGCCGAGGTGCGCGATGAGAGCGGGCGGGACGGCCTGCGCATCGTGGTGGAGCTCAAGAAGGATGCCGACGCCCAGGGCGTTCTGAACTATCTGCTGAAGAAGACGGATCTGCAGGTGACCTATAACTTCAACATGGTGGCCATCGTCAACAAGGCACCGCATCAGCTTGGCCTCAAGGCGATTCTGGAAGCCTACATCGCGCATCAGCGCGAGGTGGTTACCCGCCGCACCCAGTTCGATCTGGAGCGGGCCGAAGACCGGGCGCAGGTGCTGGAAGGGCTTGTTAAGGCACTCAATATTCTGGACGAGGTTATCGCAGCGATCAAGGCCTCGAAGAACCGCCAAGACGCGCAGAACAACCTGGTCTGGATGTTCGGGTTCACCGAACGCCAGGCAGACGCTATTCTTACCCTGCAGCTCTACCGCCTGACCAACCTGGAGATTCATTCGCTCCAGAAGGAGCTGGACGAGACGCAGGCGCGCATCAAGACCTTGCGGGGCATACTGGAGAGCGACAAGAAGCTGGTCTCCGTCATCCGTAAGGAGCTGCTGGAAATCCGCGACAAGTACGGCATTGACCGGCGCTCGGTAATCCAGGGTGAAGTGGAGGAAATCAAGGTCAGCCTGGAAGTGCTGGTGAACGCCGAAGACGTGCTGGTGGCGCTGTCGGCTGACGGCTACATCAAGCGGACGGGCATGCCGTCGTTCACCCGTTCCGGCGGCGAGCGGCAGAGCTCCGGGGTCAAGGACGGCGACCACATTGTCAAGGTGCTGGATCTGAATACCCGCGATAACCTGCTGGTATTCACCCGCAAGGGCCAATATTTCCTCCTGCCGGTGCATCAGATACCGGAATTCAAGTGGAAGGACCCCGGCACGGCCATTGTCAATGTCATTTCCCTGGCCAAGGGCGACGGCATTGTCAGCGTGATCCCGGCCGGCAATCTGGATGAACCGCAGCGCAGTCTGGTGTTCGTAACCCGCAAGGGCCAAGTGAAACGTACGGAGCTGAAAGAATATTCCACCTCCCGCTCCGGGGCGGTGGCGGCCTGCAAAGTGGCCGACGGCGATGAGATTGTGACCGTAGCGATGAGCAGCGGCAACAAGGATATCGTGCTTGTCACCCGTGAAGGCATGAGCATCCGCTTCCGTGAGAATGAAGTCAATCCGATGGGCCGGGTGGCCAGCGGAGTGCGCGGCATCCAGCTGCGTGAAGGCGATGAGGTGGTCTCCTGCTTCTGGGTGGGTGAGGATGAAGGCGAGATTTTGACCGTATCCGATCTGGGGTATGCTAAGCGTTCCCTGCTGGTCGATTATCCGTCGCAGAGCCGCGGCGGCAAGGGTATGCCGACCTTTGAGTTCAAGGAAGGCAAACGCGTCAAGCCGAACGGCAGCCGAATTGCCGGAGCCTTCCATTGCACGGAGCCGCTGGAGCTGACGGCGATTACCCGTGAAGGGGAGCTGCATGTCTTCAGCTCCGAGGCTGCACCGCTTGGAGAACGGAAGTCCATCGGCAAGCAGCTTATCCCGGTTGAGAAGAAGGATGAGATCGTTCATCTGCTTCTGTCGGTGAAGTAGACATATACAATTATGACAGTGCTTGAAGGTGCCTTAGGGCCGGCAAGCACTGTTTTTTTATGAGAATCCTTAAAATCCTAGGAATTATCAGTGATGCTCTTGGTTACACAGGGGAAATTTCTATGATAGTATGGAATTACCTGGAATATGACGGTAAACCGGTTGACTGGAAGGAGGCCATTACGGTATGTACCTGCAGCATGGCAATTTGCTGATCCGTGACGCGCGTGAAGAGGATGCCATGATATTGTGCAAATGGTGGAACGATGGAAGAATTATGGCGCATGCAGGCTTTCCCTTTGGCCTGAGAACGACGGAGGAGGCTGTGAAAGACAGCATCCAAGCAGCTACGGATCATAACCGCCTGCTTATGGTCGAAATCGACGGCGGGCCTGCGGGAGAGATGAACTACCGGACGCTTCCCGGCAACGCAGCGGAGATCGGTGTCAAAATTTGCGACTTCCAGCAGCAGGATAAAGGCTATGGCACTGTTTTAATAACTATGCTGATCGGCTCATTGTTTAAAGAGATGAAGTATGACACAATCAGATTGGACACCAATGTGAAGAACACCAGGGCTCAGCATGTGTACGAGAAAATAGGCTTCAAACGCAAAGCGCTTCACACCGATTCCTGGAAAAATCAGCTCAGCGAATGGCAATCTTCGGTTGAATATGAAATGGGCAAGGAATATTATTTTTCCCGGTTTGGCTGATGCCTTGTATGGCCGGGCTATCAACGGAGATTAAATTTTCAGAGTCAGGCAGGAAATGGAATTTATTTCGCGAAATCATGTAGTATAACGGATTCAATCCGCAGGGAAGGAAGGAATAAGTGTGCATTCCGCTGAATTTAGTAAAATATGGCACAAAATCTTAAAAGATTATAAGCTGCATATGGATACCAAACTCGCCCCGACGCTGACCGATGCCCAGCTTACCGTGCTGGAACTGCTTCAGGAGCGCGATGCTATGAAGCCTTCCGACCTGGCGCCGCATCTGGCTACCAGTCCGGCGGCGGTTACCATGCTGCTTGACCGGATGGAGAAGCATGATCTGATTAACCGGGAGCGCGATGCGGTAGACCGGAGAATCGTCTGGGTAAGCATTACGGAGACGGGACTTAGGGAGACGGAGCGCGGACTGCGCATCCGCAGTGAGTTCTTCGCAGAGGTTCTGGATCCGATCTCCTCTCATAATCAGCAGCTTCTGCTATACCTGATGGGCAAGATGGTGATGGCTCCGGCCACGGAAACCTCCGCCACTTAAGCCGCTGCCAAGGATACGGAACCAGAGATATTGCATTGATATCCTGACATACATAAGAACAGGCCGTCCGTTACCGGACGGCCTGTTCTTGCAAATGACGCGGCCACAGATTCCAGGGATGGGTCTGCGAAGGCAGCGAAATCAGTTCAATCTCTTCTTTGCTGACCGGATGCGGAAATCCGACTACAGCTGACCAGAGCGCAATCTGCTGTCCCGGCTTGTTCACGGCTGCTCCGTATTTCTGGTCTCCATAGAGGGGACAGCCGATTCCGGCAAGCTGCACGCGAATCTGATGCGAGCGGCCGGTGAGCAGATCAATTCTAAGCAGACTGAAGCCCTCGGCGCTTCCCAGTACGGTGTAGTCAAGAATGGCTTCTTTGCCGCCCGGGGTTCCCTTGCGGACGATCCTGACCGTGTTGCTCTTCTCATCCTTGAGGAGGGTGTTAATCAGCCGGCCGCTGGCTGCGGGCGGCTTACCATGCACCACGGTCAGGTAGATCTTGCGGAAGCTGTGGGTGCGCACGCTGTCCGACAGGCGCGAAGCGGCCTTGGAGGTCTTGGCGAAGATCATTGCTCCGCCGACCGGGCGGTCCAGCCGGTGAACCAGACCCATGAAGACATTGCCCGGCTTGCTGTAGCGCTGCTTGACGTCTTCCTTCAGCAGGCTCAGCAGGTCTGCATCCCCCGTAGCGTCCTCCTGCACCGGGATATTGACAGGCTTCACGATTCCAAGCAGGTGATTATCTTCATACAAGATCTCGAACCGTGAACTATCGCTGCCAGCCATTCCTGCACCGGATGGATGCTCCGCCATGGCTTAAGACTCCCAGCGGCCCAGAATGCCGCAAGGCAGCGTCATGCCGGAAGCCGTAATCGGCAGACCGATCTCGCCCGAGGACAGCTTGCCGCCGAAGCGCTTGCCCATTGTCATGGCCAGCATGTTGCGCAGTACCGTCGGGGAAATGCCGGTAGTGTAGGAGTTGATCAGCAGGAAGAGCGGCTTGTCGCTCATAATCTCCATACAGCTTTCCAGGAAGGGATAGAGACTGGTCTCCAGCTTCCACATTTCGCCGTTCGGGCCTCTTCCGTAGGAAGGGGGGTCCATAATGATGGCGTCGTATTTACTGCCGCGGCGCTGCTCACGCTGGACGAATTTGAACACATCGTCGGTGATGAAGCGGACCGGACGCTCGCCCAGACCGGACAGCTGCACATTCTCCTTGGCCCATTGCACCATGCCCTTGGCGGCATCCACATGCACGACCGAAGCTCCGGCGCTGGCCGAGGCCACCGTTGCTCCGCCGGTATAAGCGAACAGATTGAGCACGGAGATCGGACGGTTCGCCGCAGCGATCTTGTCCATCATCCAGCTCCAGTTCGCCGCCTGCTCGGGGAACAGCCCTGTGTGCTTGAAATTAGTCGGGCGCAGATGGAATTTCAGCTTGCCGTAATTAATCTTCCAGTCGGCGGGAATCGGCTTCTTCATTTCCCATTGGCCGCCTCCGGAAGAGCTGCGGTGATAATGTCCATGAACATCGCGCCATTTGCCGGAATCACTCGCGAGCGGCCAAATAATCTGCGGGTCCGGCCGGCGGAGAATGACATCCCCCCAACGCTCCAGCTTCTCGCCGCCGCCGGTGTCAATAACCTCATAGTCTTGCCAATCGCCTGCTATATACATGAGTAATCCATCCTTCAAAAAAATTCATTTAGCCTTAATTGTACAACATTACCCCCTGCCGCTACAAACCGTTTTCTGCCATTCCTGCGACTATTCTCATTTTGTCCAGAGTGAAGCCCGTGTATAATATTTCCATTCATTATTAAAAAAGAGGTGGAGAGCCATAATGATCCCAAGCAGATGGAGAGCATGGATTACAGGAGGCGTGATAGTAGCGCTTCTTGCGGTAATTGGTTATGATCAAATCAGAATGCACCGGACTCCCGTGGAGTACCGGCTGGATATTGCCACTGAGGATTTCCGGATCAATAACATCAACCTGGTTGCTTCAGCTAATCATGTATATCTGGCAGGAGGCTGGTTTCTTGAATTGACCGGCGGCAACCCTGCGGTTGATCATATAGTGATTGACGGCAGGGCCGGCGGGACAAGATTGCTGGATATGGCAACGGGCGAGCCCTTCCTGCGCAGTGATGTGATGCCGATCACCAATGGATCGGTATTCGATGGACTCAGTCTGAGCGACCGCTCTGTACTTCAACTGAGAATCACATACACGGTGGACGGAAGGAGCAAGACCTACGAGGATAAGCTCTTGCTTGGAGACAGCCGCAAGCCGTTCGCCGAGACGGGCAGACCGGAGTATAAGCTGTACGAAATTCGGCCGCGGGAGACGGTAATGAGATAAAAGACCACAATGTGGGCAATTCCAGGGTCTAAGGAGGAGCGGAGCACATGTTTGACCTCTCAGAGCTATTTATTCCGCTCACGGCGAATCCGGCGGCAGCCAGCGAATTCGCGCCGTGCCGCGCGCTGCGGCCCTATATCCGCTGCTTCTGGGGCACGGCCGATGTGCAAGGCAGCGGACCCGAACCTGCACCGGAGCTTTCCCCATCCGGGGGAAGCGGTGCAGAGCTGATCATACCGGATAGCTGCATGGATATTATCTGGCAATTGGACGCAGTCTCCGGCCGTTCCGGGGCCGTCTTTAGCGGGATCAACGACGCTCCCTTCGAGACGGAGGCGGGCAGCGCCACAGGTATGCATTTCGGCATACGGTTTCATTTCTGGGCGGTGCATCTGTTTGCGGACGAGCACCTGAGAGAGGTGCTGAATGTGCACACAGAGGTAGAGCAATATTTCCGCTCATTCCACCGTGAGCTGGGGGACAAGCTGCTGGCCGCGTGCTCCCTTGCCGAGCGGATCGCTGCTGCGGAAGCTTACCTGCTGCAGCGGCTGGAGCGGAGGAGCCGCAGCCATGACGGGATGATGAATGCCGTGTACTCCATCGTCGCACGCAAAGGGGTGGTGTCCGCCAAGGAGCTGGCGGATGAATCAGGCATCAGCGGACGGCAGCTGGAACGGCTGTTCCGCGAGCTGATCGGAGTGGCACCCAAGCGGGCGGCTGATCTGGTCCGCTTTCAGAATGTATGGCGGGAGCTGTACCGGTCCTCCAGACAGACACGGGATATCCAGGACATTGTGTACACCTACAATTTCAGCCATCAATCACATCTGATCAATAATTTCAAGAAATATGCCGGAAGAACACCCGGCGAGGCGCTTGCCTTTGCGCATGGGGGCAGAGAAAGGTCGCTTTTTTGCAATACGGGCAGCAGGGATGCGGGTACACTATAGAGGCAGGCATCAAGCGTGGGTGCCAATCTATTCAGAATCGAGGGATCAGCTGATGATATCGTCCTTTGACGGAATCAATCTGTACAGCAAAGACACAGCAGCACTGGCCGCGTTCTATGCGGAGGTGCTCGGTATACCGGTGCCGTTTGAGGGCTTCGGCGGCTTTGACGGAGCCAAGATCGGCTTTCACCGCCACCAGCCCGGCCTGATTATCTGGGATGAGACCAAGTGGGGGAAGCATACAACCGGCGTCGTTAATATGGTGTTCTCCTGCTCTAACCTCGATGAGACCTATGAACAGCTCAAAGCCAAAGGGCTGGATTGCCATCCTCCGGAGACGATGGAATACGGCGGGCGGGAGATGAATTTCCGTGATCCCGACGGGAATGGCATTACCTTGCTGGAAGGCGGATATCTGGCTCCGGAATAAACGGTTGACCGGTGAAAAGTACGAACTTTAGTCCCGATTCTGCGGACGAGGGTTCGTATTTTTCTTTTTCTTATTGACATTGATAATCATTATCAAATAGAATGTGGTTAGCAATCCCGGTAGACGATTTGGATGAATGATCCAGCGAATTTAACAATGCAGCGAACTTGATGAATCATAGGGAGGAACTATAGATGCCGAAGGTATTGGTGGCATTCGCCAGCTTGACGGGCAACACCGAAGAAATGGCGGAGCTCATTGTAGAAGGAATACGCGCAGCGGGCGGGGAAGCGGTAATGAAATCGGTCACCGACTGCAACGCGGTTGAGATAGCGGAATATGAAGGGGTACTGCTCGGAGCTTATACTTGGGGCGACGGTGAGCTGCCGGATGAATTTCTTGATTTCTATGAAGAGATGGATGAGCTGGACCTGAAGGGGCTGAAGTCGGCTGTGTTCGGCAGCGGGGATACCGGGTATGAGATTTATTGCGGCGCGGTAGATCAGCTGGCGGCGAAGCTGCAGGAACGGGGTGCGGTCATCGTGCAGGACAGCCTGAAGGTCGAATATGGACCGAATGCAGCGGAAAAAGAGCTCTGCCGCGGCTTCGGCCGCCAGTTCATCGAGACCTTCGCGGCGGTGTCCTGATCATGGGCCGCGCGGCGGGTGGATTGATGCCCCACAGGCCGGAGCAGCAGGTCTTCCGCTACAGCCGGATCAATGATTTCCGTGCCGAGCATATGATGCTGAGCGGAGCCGGAAATCCTGCCTCCGGAGGTACGGGGACCGGGCTGCCTGTGTGGAGGCAGCAGGTACAGTATGCGGTAGGCCATACGCTCAACGATTTCTACAGCCTGCAGCCGGAGGTACGCCGGGAGACGCCGATTCAGTTCCTGCTGGAGCGGCGCTGGCCGCCGAAGGGGAATGCTTTTCCGTCGCTGATGCATTACTGGGATGTGAAGACCGCCATTGCCGACGAGCTGATGCGGATCGTCTCCGGCAATCATCTGCCGGATATCCCCGTCAAGCTGTATGAGCAGTGGCATGTTCAGGTGCCGGAGCTGGAAATTGAGCTGGCAATGATCTTTCAGCTGGTCTGGAATTCACAGATGAGCGGGCGCTGCCTCAAGATTCAGAAGTTCATGGTCAGCGGACAGGAAGATTTAATTACGGGCTTCCTGCATATGAGCAATGTATTCTGCCACAAGGCATACGGCAAGCCGGCGGAGACGGTGGAGGTGTTCTCGTTGCTGGACGGCGCCAGGCATTGCTATGATGGCTCCGGTATTTCACTTACAGAATCGCTGGATTATGTCCGCCTGCTGGCGGTAACGCTCAAGCTGGAGGAAGAAGCGGAGCAGGCCGCAAGGCTCGGCGGCCGTGCGGCTGAGCGGCCGGCCGCCTGCTTCGGCGGCTATGGATTAATGTAACCGCTAAAGTGGTGTCAGCGCTCATAGCCAAAGCTAAACAGCCTGCTCCTTAAATGGAGCAGGCTGTTTAGCTTTAAGCTTATAGTTATCCGTTGTAGCTGTAATAATTCTGCCGGTTCTGAATGACGAACCCGCAGCTTTCGTATAACTTCAGGGCGTTCGGATTATGGAGCGCCACTTCCAGGCTAATCCCGTTGCCGTGCTGCCGCTCCCGCTCGATCGTCTGGAGCAGCGAGCTGCGGCCGATACCTTGGCCGCGCAGCCGCTTGTCGACGACGAACCCGTAAATCCAGGTTTCGCCGTCTTCGGTGTACAGCCGCATTTTGCCGGCGGGCTGTCCGCTCCATTCAATCAGAACATGCTCTTCCGGTGTGCCGGATTGCTGATTGTACATCTCGGCGGCGTCCGTTTCGTTCATCTCGAAGCCATCCATGTCCAGGGCGATGAGCAGCGCGGTCTCATCGGTACGCGCCGGCCGCAAGATGACATCTCCCGCAGCGGCCGGGACTGCACCGTTCGCTTGCTCCGCAGCAGCTGCGCGGTCCCATTTCATCTGGTATTCGGCATGATGGAAGGAGACAGGCAGCTTCTTCAGGAAGCCGGCGGCCGAGGCCGACGTCTCGGGAGCGTTGAGCAGAACCGAACGGGACGGTCTCTTGGCGAGCATGTCTTGGGCCTGCTGCCACAGGCCGGTGAAGATTCCCCGGCGGCGGTAGCCCGGGCGGACCATCCCGCAGATTTCCAGCTCACTCCCGATGCCGTACAGCCCGATGAACCCGACCAGCTGATCCTCCTCATAAGTTACCAGCCACTGCACCCCGCTGTCCTCGGACGGTTGGCGCAGCATATCCCAGTTCAGCTTCAGGCTGATGTTCTCATATTGCTCGCAGCGCTGCTGCAATTCCTCTATTTGCTTCAATGTTTCTTCATTATTCAAACCTTGTTCCTCCCAGCGATTACACGCCGGTCTGCTTAGTTCCCGGAAGCGTTAGGGCTTAGGACATCCGCATATTCGGCGTGTTTCTTGAATTGATGTGCCGCATAAGGGCACTCTGGTACAATCTTGACCTTCTCCGCACGGGCTTTGTCCACCACGGCCCGTACCAATTGTTCGCCCGCACCTTGGCCGCGCAGATCCTCGGACACAAAGGTATGATCTACCACGAGATCCCCGCTGCCCTCGTCCGATCTGTATGTAATCTCGGCCAGGTCCTTACCGTCGCCAGCAATATAGAAACGATTATCTCCATTTTGAATTTGCATCTTATAGGCTCACTCCTGTTCAATGTAGTGTTTATATTGTACTACCCGAAATTGGAAAAAGCGAGGTAGAGACTTTTTTAGAACTAAATAACCTCCAGGATTAGTTTTAACAACGCCCGAATCAGCGGTCTGCTTGCGTTTGTCTTATAAAATGCCCTAAGATGAAGACACTAACGCTGCAATGAATAGAAGTGGCATCAGGAGGAATGTCTGTGGATTATGTGACACAAGTTGAATTTTGGCCGGTTTACGAATTAGTGAACAGCATACATACGTATATCTGCAAGAAATCTGGCAAGAAAATCGAGCTCGGCACCGAGTGGTCCGCTGAGGTGTACGCCACGCTGAGTCCGGAGCTGCGTGCCGCGCTGGAGAGGGCAGAGCTGGACAACGACTGGAAGCTGCTGAATCTGCTTCTCTATCTGTGTCCGGACAAGTCTACGGTGGAGGGGGCGCTTCTGTGGCTTGAGCAATTATCGGTCGGGGAGATGTATGAGACCCTTTCCGGGTACGTCAGTATCTTTCCGGCTCAAATGAATGAATTCCGCAGCCGGATGCTCTTTTTGCTTACGGAGTGGAACCGGCAATATTTCAGCGCGGGCAATGCGGCCGTCCTCAGCAAGCTCCACGAGCATGCCGAGGAGCGGAAGGCGAGGCTGTCGGCATGCCCAGCCCGGG
Organism: Paenibacillus tepidiphilus; assembly: GCF_008635795.1. GTDB lineage: Bacteria > Bacillota > Bacilli > Paenibacillales > Paenibacillaceae > Paenibacillus_AQ > Paenibacillus_AQ tepidiphilus. Next base: position 85,476 of record NZ_VWRQ01000018.1, read on the forward strand.
AGTTTGTGGATGAGACTACGAACGGGTTCGTCTTCCTGCCGGTAGAGGGCTTGCGTAAGCTGGTGCTGATTCCGCAGTTTCATTTCCAGCCGGTCAACATTATTTATAACTTTGGTTCACTGACCCTCTGCCATTATGCGGCGCGGATTAATGCCGGTGAAGAGGAAATCTCTCCGTCCATGTACAAAGCCTTGCGCAGCCTGAGCGAGAAGAGCCGCTTGAAGATTCTGAAGTCGCTGGGACAGGAACGCAGAACCTTCTCGGAAATCGCCAGAAGTGCCGGTATCTCCAAAGGCATCGTGCATGACCATGTGTTCAGCCTGCGCTGTGCCGGTCTGCTGCATGCGTATATTGAAGGCGAGGCGGTCACCTCCTACAGTCTCAGGCTGGAAGGCGTCCGTCAAATGAACACGCAGCTGCTGCAATATTTGAGCCCTGCAGATGGAACCTGAGTACATTCATCATTATTCGAAAAGCGTATCCAAATCCTGTTGGCTGACTCCGGCGAATTCAAAGTCAGACGGGGTAAAGCTGATTTCGGATTGTGAAGCTGCCAGGTCAATCAGCCGCACCAGGTTGGCGGAATAGAGCCTGTTGAATTCTTCCATTGAACCCCTGTTAAAGTTGTTCTGGCTATATTGGATGGAATAATGAAGCTTACGCTCGGCAATCATGCAGTTGATCTCGATCACTGCGGTTAATGCTTCATACTCTGCCATCGCCGGGAAAACCGCATCATGCGCATAAATATAATCCCCGCTCTGAGCTTGACTGTCAAAGCTGCCTAAGTAATTGAACCGGAGCTGACTTGGCCCCTTATCCCGAGGAAGCTCGCTCGTTAAATATTTGAGTATGCCATAACCGATTCCCTGATTCGGCACGCTGCGAAGCTGTTCCTTCACATGGGTGATCAGCTCTTGCGAGGTACCCTCTGCACGTATTCTTAACGGGTACATCGTTGTGAACCAGCCTACTGTTCTTGTGACGTCCAGGGCATCCAGGTGCCTGCCGTGATGTTCGATTTCATAGGTGAAATCCTCAAGTCCTGCCCAGTCCCTCAGCGTTGCCGACAGGGCGGCAAGCAGCATGACCTGAGCCTCCGCCTGGAAGGCCCTGACCCCTTCCCGCTGCAGCGCCTCTGTAGCGGCTTCGGTCAATTCACCTGTCACGGTCTGCCGGGAGGCATAGTCCGCCGTCTCCGCTCCGTACCGCAAGGGAAGCACCGCCCGGTTCTCCGCAGCTTCCAGCCAATAATTCCTTTCCTGACGGATGCTCTCCGATTCCGACAGTGACTGAACCGCCGCTGCATATTCCTGGTATGAGGCAGTTTTATCGGGCAGCATAATATCCGTATTCTCCTGTATAGCACGGTAAACGTTGAACAGGTCCTCCAGTATAATTCTCCAGGAGATGCCGTCGATCACCAGATGATGGGCGACAATCAGCAGCTCCTGCTGGCGGCCCGGGTAATCAATCAGCGCGGCTCCAATGGGAAGCCGGCTTGAAATATCGAGCTGTCCGATCAGTTGTTTAAACACGTGATGACGCTCATCTTCATTCGAAGCAGTACCGTTTAATCCGGGAGTGTGGGGAAGCAGGCTGAATTGCTTCTCCGAGAGGGCATCATTGTAGAATAAGCCTCTCTCCGGTGTAAAGCTCAATCTTAAGGCATCATGATGGGTGATCAGCTTCCGGAAAGACTGTTCCAGGACATCGGCGGCAGCCGGTGTCGTTAACCGCAGCAGCACAGTCTGGGTATAGCGGTGGGGGGCTGTCAGCTGCTGGTTCAAGAACCAGGAGACGATGGGGGTAAAGGAGATTTCTCCCGTCGCCGTGCTGTGAGCCGGGGACTGCGTCTGCGTAACGGCATGCATTGCGAGCTTGGCGATATTCCGGTAAGCCATTATATCTCTGGCCAGCAGCTGGATTCCCCGTTGATGGAGTCTGGAGGCAATTTGTATGGCTTTGATGGAATCGCCGCCCAAGGCATAGAAATCGTCAAAGATGCCGACAACCGGCAGTTTCAATACCTCTTTCCAGACATCGGACAGAATAGCTTCACGGTTATCGCGGGCCTGTACAGGCTCCGCAGCTGAATGCCGGCTGAAGGAGGGCGCCGGAAGCTGCTTTACATCGATTTTGCCGTTTTGGGTCACAGGGAATGAAGGGACACGGATGAGATGATGGGGAATCATGTACCCGGGCAGCCGGGAATACAGGTAAGTCTCCAGCACTACCTCACTAATCTCCTGATTTGATTGATAATACGCACATATGTATTTACTCCCGTCGCCATGTTCGAGAAGCTTGACGGCAGTTTGAAGTATCCCGATGTACTCCGAGAGCACATTTGCGATCTCCCCCAGCTCGATTCTATAGCCTCTTACCTTGACCTGCGAATCGATTCTTCCTTTGTATTCCAACACCCCGTTCTCGAGCCACATGCCCACATCTCCGGTCCGGTACATCTTTTTGCCGGATATAAACGGATTGTCCACGAACTTCTGGGCTGTCAATTCCGGTTTATTTCTATACCCGAGTGCCACTCCGTCCCCTGAAATATATATTTCTCCCTTGGTCAGCACAGGTGCCGGCCTTAAAGACCGGTCCAGAATATAAATCATGACATTGTCTGCCGGTAGTCCGATAGGGACGGATGAGCGTTGGTCTTTAGTATAATCGTAGCGGTGAATCATGCACCCGACGACGGTTTCGGTAGGGCCGTATTCATTGAAAATGTTGAGGTTTCCCCGGAAGTTCTCGTAGATGCGCTTCGCCAGGCTGACTTTCAGGTCTTCTCCGCCAACAATGAACGTCTTGACCTTCGTCTGATCGAAATTCATGTCTTGAAGCAGCGACAGATGGGCTGGGGTGAGCTTGACGATACTGGCCTGCTGTTCCCGGATAATCCGCTGCAGCACGAATTCAGAGGAGTCATCCCTGTAGATGACGATCTGATGGCCTCCGATCAGTGGGGTGAAAATGGAGGTGACGGTCAAATCAAACGCAATCGAAGAGTATAAAGCAAACACTTCAGGATCTTGCGCCGTGTAGGTCTTGTTAGCCCAATAGATATAATTGACAAGCCCTTGCTGGTGAACCATGACGCCCTTGGGCTGTCCGGTGGAGCCGGAAGTATAAATAATATAGGCAAGGTCTCCGGGACCGCTCACGGGTGACAGATTTGCGCCGTCCTCTTCATAAATCGCTTCATCCTGCAGAATGTATTCTTCAACTGCCAAGCTGAAGCCGCCGGTCAAAGCTTCATCTCGCAGCAGCAGGACAGCGCCGGAGTCCTCCAGCATATACCGGATGCGGTCAGCCGGCGAATGGGGGTCGACAGGAAGATAGGCTCCGCCTGCTTTCAATACTGCCAGTATAGCAGTGATCAATTCGAAGGAATGGGGGGAAGCGATACCGACCACCGAGCCTGCTCCGATACGCTTGCCGCGCAGAAAACGCGCCAGGCGGTTTGCCCGCTCGTTGAGTACGCTGTAGCTCATGGAGGCTTCGCCCATCCTGCATGCGGTCTGCAGCCCGGATCGCTCCACTTGCTCCTCAAACATACGGGTGATAATAACGGCAGAAGGATAGGGGGACGAGGTGGCGTTGAGGTTATGGATCAGCTCATGGTGTTCCTGGGGGGTGAGAAGGGCGATATCGCAGATCCGGCTGTGCGGCTTAGAGATTATAAAACGGATGATATTCAGAAGCTGCTCGCCGAGCTTATCAATCTGGATTTCACTGTATTCTTGGATGCGGTAATCGAAATCAACAGCAATTCTGCCGTCTTCTTCCCAATCCCTGATGACAATCTGCAGCTTATACGGCTGGTTTCCATTGAATATTTCCGTATTCTCATAGGGGCTTCCGTCAAAATCCGGGCTGAATTTAATGCTGTAATAATTGACGCAGAGGTCAAAGAGGGCTTCATGCCCCTGTTTCTGTAAATTCAGATCCCCGGCTAACAGGTTGTAAGGATACTTCTGGTGGACATAACAGCCCATCAGCTCGCGTGCCGTTTCTCTAAGGAAGGTACCAATCTCTGCGGTTTCCGTAATTGTTTTGCGGAAGGGCATCGTGCTGGCAAACATTCCGAAGGTGTTCTTTTCCTTCTTCCCCGACCGGTTGAGCACCGGCGTTCCGATAATGGCATCATCCTCATTCATTACAGCATGCATATAGATGAGCACGGAAGATATGAACAGGGAATTAACCGAAAGCCGGTGTTCGGCTATAAACGTCCGGATCTCTGCAGACAAGCTGCTGTCCAGCGTGCAAGTCTTTCTGGAGGCGGCTGTTTCCCGGTGATTGGCTATTGCCATTGTTTCGGGCAGCACTGCGAATTTATCGTTCCAGAAGCTCTTGTTCTTCAAAAAACGCTCTGACTGCAAATAGACTTGTTCCTGCTCTATAACATCAACGTATGATGGAGCCGCTTCAACACTGCAGGGTGCATCGTTTATAAGCTGTGAGTAATATCGGGCGATGGATTCTCCGGCAATTTGCAGAGACCAGCCATCGGAGATAATGTGATGGAATTTGCCGACGTAGCCCATATCATTGCTACCGATTTTGAACATGGCGAAATAATAGAGCGGCCCGTTCAATAATGTGAAGCCGGTCTGTCGTAAACGATCAAGCCACTGTTCAAAGCTTGCAGCAGGATCGTCGGCGCTGCTGAAATCGAAAAAGTCGATCTGTGCCGGTTCATATGCTTTGAATACCTGCATGGGCTCGCCGTTATGCTCATGGATCTGGAGAGTGACGCCGGCATGGTTAGCTATAAACAGCTCTATGGCTTCGGATAATTTCTCTATGCGAATATTCTTCCTAATGCGCACCAGGCCAAGGATATTGTGCATAGCCGGGTTGCCATAAATTCTTTCATTGTTCCATATTCTTGTTTGGGGCTGGGTGAGTCCATACTGCATCATAGTTCCTCCAGATCAGCGGATTGAGGATGATCAATAATAGGCAGAATTGAGAGAAATGCGGTCATTGCCATATATTTGATTTGATGTTATCGTAACAGAAATACATATTCAAGGCTCAAAACCAAATATTAGGTGAAGATTTTGCGGGGGATACCGATGCCAAAACGATTGGAAATGTTCATAGATTTAGAGCGCGAGATGAAATTGGAGCATGTTCCGGGAATGGGAATTGCCGTCTTCGAGCACGGACAAATCATCTGGCGGCAGGGCTTTGGTGTGCTGGAGGAGGGCAAGGCCCGTCCGGTGAAGGCGGATACCCTCTTCCACGCCTGTTCAATCAGCAAGATGCTTACCGCAGCGGGGGCTCTGAGACTGGTTCAGGAAGGAAGGCTGGGACTGGAGGATGACGTGAATGGCTATTTGCGCTCATGGAAGCTGCAGGACAATGAATATACAGCGGAGACGAAAGTGACACTGCTTCATTTGCTGTCGCACCAGGCAGGGTTTATTGATCCTGAAGGCAGCTTCGATGTGCTCAGCAATCAAGATCCGCTGCCTGCAATGACCGATATTCTGTCCGGGCGGACGCGGTTCCTTGAGGAACCTTTACAGGCATCCTGCACGCCGGGAAGCAAATTCTCGTATTCGGATGCAGGCTATTGTCTGGTGGAACGCTTGATTGAAGAAGTGACCGGGCTGCCCTTTAGCGCAGCTATGAAGCGGCTCGTGCTGCAGCCGCTTGGCTTACAGCGTTCCTTGTACTGGAACATGTACAGTGTGAAGCAGCCGCGCGGAACGTCTGCCGGCCATGACTCGCATGGCAGAACAGTGAAGGGCAAACGCGCATATTACCCGTACCTGGCCGCGGCAGGCCTATGGACGACCCCCGCCGAGCTGGCAGAATTCGTGATCCGTCTGCTAGCTGCAAGGGAAGGCGGGCATCATTTTATCCTAAGTCCGGAGTTTGCCCGGCTGATGCTTAGCGGACACGGCTGCAGCGAGGAAGCTGGACTTGGCGTATTTGTTCCCCGTGATGCTGAGGGCCAAGTCTATCTGGTCTCCCAAGGCTGGGGTGTCGGCTTCCAATGCAAGATTTATGCATTTCCTGCAGAGGGAAGCGGTGTTGTCGTCATGATGAATTCCGATCCGGGTAAACCGCAGAACGAATCTCTGGTAGGCAAAATTATCAATGAAATCGGCAGCAGAAGCGGCTGGCCTAGCTTTCAGCCGATGTAAGGTCATAGAATCTTCAATTGTTCTAATATGGAATTTATGTTAGTATGTGTTTTGTATTTATGTGAAAATATACACAATATTGCATCTCGTGTATCTGTCATTTCAAATTTTTGAGAGAAAGTTGGAAACGGGATATGGAGCTTGCACAGAGACGAAATTGGACTAAAGGGCTGCTATCGATCCTATGTATAATTTTACTAGCATGCTTCCTTGGCCAAAGTACGGCTTATGCCGCATTGGACAGTGACAAGGCGGAGGAAATCGAAGCTTTTATCCGAACCAAAATGAAAGAGGGCGAAATCCCGGGAATGACCGTGGTCATCGTGCAGGGAACAGAGATTTCCTACATGAACAGCTTCGGTTATGCGGATATTAAGAGCAAGGTCCCCGTTACTCCCCAGACCAGCTTCGAAATCGCCTCCTGTTCCAAAGGTTTTACTGCACTTGCCATTCTCCAGTTAGAAGCTCAAGGGTTATTGAAACTCGATGACCCGGTGTCCAAGTACTTCCCCTGGTTTCACGCTGAATATAACAACCACGCCTTCCCCATTACCCTTCGGCAGCTGCTGCATCATACCAGCGGCATTCCCTGGTACACGATTACCGATATTCCCATCTCCAATGAACCCGATGCCTTAGAAGAAGTTGTACGAAACATAGACGGAGTTCGTCTTAATCACCAGCCCGGTGAACAGTTTGAATATGCAACGATCAATTATGCGATCCTTGGCGCGGTTCTTGAGCAGGTGACCGGCCTGAAGTATGAAGATTATATGAGAGACCAGGTGTTTCTGCCGCTTGGACTTGAACATACAACGTTATATCCGGAGACGGCGGGTTCAACACTGGCCACCGGTTACAAGACAGGATTCTTCCAGGCCAGAGAATATGCTTCGCCCACCTTCCGCGGCAACCGGCCTGCGGGTTACGTCATCATGGACAGCGAGGACCTGGCGAAATGGCTAATGTACCAACTAGGCACTGTAACCTCTCCGCTGACTCCGCTGATTATGAAGACCCATGAGCCTGACCGCACGGTACCGCCAAGCAAGTTCGACTACTCCTCCTATGCGATGGGCTGGGCTGATTACCAGCATGGTAACGGCGAATTGTCCAAAGCCGGGCTTAACCCCAACTTCTCCGCATACATGGTGCTGCGGCCGGAAGATCAGCTTGCCGTTGGCGTAATGGCCAATAATGGCACGACCAATACATATATTACGGGGCATGGAATCCTTGATATTTTGCGGGACAAGAAGCCTGCCTCTCCCTATGAGCCTGACCGGAAGCTGGATAACGCCTATTCGGTGATCGCCATCATTATCGCAGGCTTTGCACTGGTGGTTGCCGGGCTACTGGTATGGACCGTTGCCGGCATCCTCCGCAAGCAACGTTCCTGGCAACCGCCGGGGCGCAAGGCTCTGCTTACAGGACTGGGACTACTGGCTGCTTCAGCACCGTTCATTTACGCTGTGTTTTTAATTCCGAAGGCCATGCAGGGTGTATCGTGGACTACAGCGATAGTCTGGTCACCGATCAGTCTCCCGGCCGCTGTGGCAGCGGCGGCGGCAACTGCTTTCCTGTGCTGCGCTTATCTGATTGTGTCAACGCTGTTTCCGGAAGCCAATGAGAACAAGCGGCCCATTCCATCACTGATTATGCTCGGATTGCTGAGCGGTGTAGCGAATGCCGTTGTCATCTTCATTGTCAATTCCTCGGTGGGCTCAGAGATCCCGCTCCGCTACTTGCTGTATTACTTCCTGCTGGCTTTGGCGCTGTATATCTTTGGCCGGAAAATCATTGAAACCAAGCTGATCAAGCTTACCTATCGTTTGATCTACCAGAGACGGATGGAGCTGCTGCGCAGGATTCTTAATACCTCATATCCCAATCTGGAGAAAATGGACAACGGCAGGGTTATCGCTACCTTAAATAACGATACCGAGCTCATAGGGCTGTCTGCCAATGTGCTGGTGGGCTTCGCTACCAGTCTCTTAACCGTCATTTGCTGCTTCATATATCTCGGAACGATTTCTTTCTGGGGAACGTTAATTTCCCTGGTTGTGATTGCTGCGATAGCCGGCCTCTACATGATTGTCAGCAATATGGCCAACCGCTACTGGGAAGAGGCCCGGGATACGCAGAATGTCTTTATGGGCCTAATCGACGCCATGCTTAAGGGATACAAGGAGCTTAGCCTGCACCGAAACAAAAAACTGCAGTTCCGCGGGGATGTGCAGGACAGCTGCGAGCAATACCGTGATAAGCGCATCCTGTCGCGTATTAAATTCACCAATGCGCTGGTAACCGGCGAATCTTTGCTGATCCTGATTCTGGGCGTGGTCATATTCTTCTTCCCCCGAATTTTTCCGGATATCAAAGATTTCACCCTGGTTAAATTCATCATCGTATTCCTTTACCTGATCGGCCCGATTAACGGATTAATGCAGGTCATTCCCGATATGCTGCAAATCAGGGTGTCCTGGAGAAGAGTTGAAGCTTTTAATCAGGAGCTGCCTGAGAAGAGCATAGACGCAGACGATGAATGGAGCGCATTCAGCGATGAACCCGGGATCGAAAGTATTGCTTTCCACCGCCTTGCTTTCTCCTATGCCGATGCGCTTGGGGAGAGAAGCTTTGCGGTAGGTCCTGTTTCTTTTGAAGCCGAGCGGGGGCAGATCCTATTTATAACCGGCGGCAACGGCAGCGGCAAATCGACCTTGGCCAAGCTGATCACCGGTCTGTATCCCTCTCAAGAGGGACATATCGCCATCAATGGCAATGTGCTTGAACCGGGCCGTGCAGGAGAATATTTTTCCGCAGTATTTTCCGATTTTCATTTATTTGACCGCATCTATGACATTGATTACGAAGGGAAACAGGATGAAATTGACCGTTACTTGAAGCTGCTGGATCTGGACGGCCAGGTCAGTATCGATAACGGGCGGTTCAGTACGCTCAAGCTGTCAGGCGGTCAGAGGAAACGGCTGGCACTGCTGATTTGTTATCTGGAGGACCGGCCGATCTATCTATTTGACGAGTGGGCGGCCGATCAGGACCCGGAATTCCGCAGGTTTTTCTACCTGACGTTGTTACAGGAAATGCGGGCGGAGGGCAAGATTGTCATTGCCATTACGCATGACGACCATTACTTCGATCTGGCGGACCGTCTCTTTAAGATGGATGCCGGCCAGCTGCTGGAATTGGGCAATTTCAAGAATAAGGCGGGATGATGTTGCTGCAGAATCAGATTTATATCAAAGGCGCCAGACAGAACAATCTCAAGAATATTACGCTTCATATTCCCCGGGACAAGCTTGTGGTCTTCACCGGCGTCAGCGGCTCGGGTAAATCCTCGCTGGTCTTCCATACCATATACGCTGAGGGACGCCGACGCTTAATGGAATCGCTCTCCGCGTATGAGCGCGGCAGTCTGCGCAAGACGGACGAAGCGGAGGTTGACCTGATTGAGGGGCTCTCCCCGGCTATAGCCATCGAGCAGAAGACCGTATCGCGCAACCCCCGTTCCACGGTCGGGACATTGACCGATATCGGCGCCTATCTGAGGCTGCTGTTCTCTCGGGCGAGCAGAGCGGTATGCCCGCATGGCCATGGTGATATTCCGGTCAATAAGAAGAGACAGCTGATCCGCCATCTGATGGGTTATCCGGAGGGGACGACGCTTGAGATCTATACGCGGGACGATGTTCTTCTCGGGACGTTTACTGTGCACCCTCAGCAGCACAGATCGCTGCAGGCATTGATCGATGCCGCCCTGGAGGCTGGTGAAGGCTTTATGAAGCTTGGGGTCAAGCGGGACGGTGTTCTGGCGTTCGACTCTGTCTTGGGTTGTAGCACCTGCGGGATGGTGGCTTGTGAGGCAGCGGCCGGTGCATTCAGCTTTAATACACCCTTGGGCGCCTGTCCGACATGCACCGGTCTCGGCAGACATTATTACGTCGATCCGGATCTGGTCATTCCCGACAAGACCAAAAGCATCGGTGACGGTGCTATCCAATTGATCGGCTGGCAGTGTGAGAAAGACAAGTTCGCCAAGAACCGCAAGATTTTCGAAGCCTTGGCGAACCGGTATCATTTCGATCTGTTTACTCCTGTGGAGCATTTGCCTGAAGAAGCGCTGAACGCTGTGCTGTACGGTACGGGCGGCGAGAAAATAGCGATAGAGAATCCCTCCATCGGCGGCAAGCCGATGAATGAGAGATTCGCGGGAATCATCAACATCGTGTATGAGCGGTTTAACGGCTATGCGAAGAATGAGCTGAGTGAGATTAAGGGCGAGGACAAGAGTGTGATGCGTGAGCAGCTCTGTCCGGAGTGTGCCGGAACGCGGCTGAAGCGTCAGCGGCTTCTGTACCGGATCGACGGGCAGAGCATTCACGACTTATCCGAGATGCCGATCCAGGAGCTGCGTGAATTCTGCCAGCGGCCGTTCCGGCAGGGATTGAGTCCACAGGAGGAGGCCGTGGCTCAGCCCATTTTCCGGGAAATTGCTGCCCGGTTAACCTTTCTGATTGAAATCGGACTGGGCTATCTAAGTCTTAGCCGTCCGGTGACTATGCTCTCGGGGGGAGAATCCCAGCGGATCCGGCTGACTACGCAATTAAGCTCGGGGTTAATGGGGATGATCTATATTCTGGATGAGCCGACCGTCGGCCTGCACTCCATGGACAGCGGAAAGCTGCTCCGTATGCTGCAGCGTCTCCGGGACCTGAATAATACTATTCTTGTGATCGAGCACGACGAAGAGTTTATTGCGGGTGCCGATCATATTGTGGAAATCGGCCCCGGTGCGGGAGCTCTAGGCGGAGAGGTTGTTGCGGAAGGAACTTTGGCGCAGCTGAAGTCCAGCCCGTTATCCTTGACAGGCCAATATCTGTCGGGGGCGAGAGTCATTGAATTGCCCCGGAGGCACAGGCTTCGGGATGTGGATTTACAATCACGGAACACCCGCTATCTGGAGATCCTTGGCGCGCGGGAGAACAACCTGAAGAATATTGATGTGCGGATTCCCTTGGGTTGTTTTGTGGGAATTACGGGGGTGTCAGGCTCCGGAAAAAGCACACTGGTTAATCAAGTGCTGGTGGAGAAGCTTCGTTCCCAACTGGAGCGAAGGGCGTCCCATCTGACAGCCGATGTGGAAATCAGGGGCATGGAATGGATTGAAGATGTGGTTTATATGAACCAGCAGCCCATCGGCAGGAATTCGCGGTCTAACCCGGCAACCTACATCGGAGTATTCGACCATATCCGCCGGCTATTTGCAGCAACAGCTCAGGCTAAGGCGGCGAAGATGAAGGAGAGTTACTTCAGCTTCAACACGGCCGGCGGCCGCTGTGAGGTATGTTCCGGACTCGGCGTTCTGGTGACCGAAATGCAGTTTATGTCCGATATCGAAGTCGTGTGCGAGGCCTGCAAGGGACAACGGTTCAAGGAGGAAATCCTCGACATTGCGTACCGCGGAAAGAACATTGCCCAGGTGCTGGATATGAGCATAGCGGAGGCCGCAGATTTCTTCGGTGACCAGCCGCCTATTCATCACAAGCTGACGCTGATGAACCGTCTGGGCATGGGGTATCTGAAATTGGGCCAATCGGCTGTCACCCTCTCGGGTGGAGAAGCGCAGCGGATTAAGCTGGTGGAGGAGCTGGGCGGTGCGAAGAAAGGCATCGGCAAGCTGTACATTCTGGATGAACCGACAACGGGGCTGCATTTCGCCGATATTCAGCGGCTGCTGGATATCTTTCAGGAGCTGGTGGCCGAGGGCAATACGGTGCTCGTCATCGAGCATAACCTGCAGCTGATCAAAACGCTCGATTATATTATTGACCTCGGACCCGAAGGCGGGAACCGGGGAGGACAAATTGTTGCTGCCGGTACCGTGGAGGAAGTGGCCGCCGTGGAAGCTTCTTATACCGGGCAGTATCTGCGACAAATTCTTGGCTGAGCCGGAGGGAACGATGACTACCATTGCGCATTGTTTAAGGTTCCTGCCTGTGGAACCGCTCAAGCATTATATTCACAAAAGGTATAACGATCTGCCGTGGGTGCATAAATTCGGGCTGGATCATATTCACTTCCAGGGTGAAGTGCTGGCAATACATCACTCCAGGCCGGGTTTCGTCGCATTATCTGCGGAGCAAGCCGGGGAACTTAAACAGTCGGTGGAGGAAGGCAGAACAGACTCAGCAATTCTGGACCTGCTGCCCAAAGACTGGTTCCGGGAAACAACCGGCAGCGAGCTGATTGACGGGCTGCTGGACAAGGTGCTTATTCCGGGACTCTTTGAACGGCTGACGCCGGAAAATCTGAAGCTGCCTGTAACCGATCCGGAATCACGGCGCCTGCGCAGCATTCTGGAAGAGGTTCCGGACCGGATGCCGCTGTTTCCGGCGATTCAGAACCCTTATGAGCTCCGGGCATTTCTGGAGCTGGTCCAGAGAAGGAAGCCGAAGACCGTGGTGGAGATCGGAACGGCCGGAGGCGGCGTATTCTACAGTCTGTGCCAGCTTGCGGATGCCGATGCCCGCCTGATCAGCATTGATTATCCGGGCGGCCCGTACGGAGGCGGACAGGATGAGTATGAGGTGCAGCTGTACTCCGGCTTTGGCGCACCGGGCCAACAGCTTTCTTTTATCCGCGACCGGTCGTTCCACCATTCCACCAGGCAGGATTTAATCAGGCTCCTGGGGGACCGGCAGATTGATTTGCTGTTTATCGACGGGGATCATTCCTATGGCGGAGTGAGTTCAGATTATCACATGTACCGCGAGCTGGTGTCGCCGGGTGGACTTATTGCCTTTCACGATATCCATCTGCATCCCGAGACTTGGGGCCGGGGGTATGATGTCGGAGTTTTCTGGAATGAGGTAAAGCTGGGCTGCAGCTCCTGCGAAGAGATTGCCGATCCGCACGGGTGCCGGGAGCCGTTAGGCTTCCAGCAGAAGAGAAGCTCCTTGTCTTACGGAATCGGGATTGTTCACAATTAACGGGACGAGGGGGAAGTAGCAATGACCAATCACCGTCCGATCCGTAAAAGCCTGGTGGAGGATATGCTGAAGCTTACTTCCATGCAGGAAGGGATGTTATACCATTGTCTGCGGCATCCGGATTCCGGCTTATATTTCGAACAATACAGCTACACTTTGCTCGGGACGATGGATCTTACCGCCTGCGTACGGGCCTGGAACTGGACCATACGTCATAACGAGATGCTGCGGACCGTGTTCCGCTGGGAGAATATCGAGCATCCGGTTCAGATTATCCTGAAGCACCGGCAGATTGCCATGACCGTGCATGATCTTACCCTGCTAAACGAGGCGGACAAGGAGGAAGCCTGGCAGGAGATTCTGCAGGCCGACCGCTCCAATCCGTTTCAGCTGGCTGATCTTCCCTTGTTCCGGGTTATGGTTACCGAGTGGGATGATGAACGGTTTATGATGACAGTTAGCCACCACCATATTCTGTATGACGGCTGGAGCAATGGAATCATTCTCGGCGAGTTCATGGAGGCTTATGAGGCATTTCATGCCGGAAGACGCCCCGGTACGATGTATAAGCCCGGCTTCAGGGAGTATTTGAAATGGTTGCACGGGCAGGACCCGGGCGGCAGGCGGGAATTCTGGCAGCAATATTTGGAGGGGTATGACATTCGTCCGTTGCTGACGCAAGGCCGCGATTCCATGGCGGCCGGGGGCAAGGAAGCCGGATATGATTCCTGCATCATTGCAGATGAGCTAAGACAAGAGCTGATGCAAGCGGCCCGGGCAACAGGGGTGACGGTGGGGGATATTTATACGGCGGCATGGGGGCTTCTGCTGCAAAGGTACTCGGAACAGAACGATGTTGTGTTCGGGGTCACCGCATCCGGCCGTACCGGCAATCTGCCCGGCATGGAGCGGATTGCCGGGCTGCTCATGAATACGGTCCCGGTGAGGGTACGTGCACATCATGAATCCAGGGTTATCGACATTCTGCTGGATATCCGGCAGTCCAATCTGCGGCGGCAGCCGTATGAGACCACTCCTCTGGTCGACATTCAGGAGTGGGTGAAGGGCAGCAGCCGGAAGGAGCTTTTCGATACACTGCTGGTAATTGAGAATTATCCGTTAAATATCCGAACGTTCGGCAATTTGCGGCTGCAGGATTTTTCCGGATACAGCAGAGTGAACTATCCTTTACTGCTCTCCATTACGGATATTCATCAGACGGCCTTTCATTTTGTTTACCATAAAGAGCTTTTTGACAGGGAAGACATTGCCTTGCTCCGTGAAAGGTTTGTCGGAATGTTAAGACTTATGCTTTCGGATCTGCAGCGGCCGGTGTGGCAATTGGGTAGCCTGACCGACCTGGAGCGGGAGCTGAACGAAATCTGGGACGTGGAATTCAAACTACAGCCGGCATCAGGAAATGGAGGGTATTATGAGCAATCTTAGCAATTGGGGAGGAATGGACTCCTACACCTGGACGGGCTCCAAAGAAACCGTGAAGTATTACCGCCAGATTGCACGGGCTATGGAGGCTATCCATGCCAAGATCCCCAAGCAGCAGTTCCATTTGAATACGGTCGCCACAGAGACGGACATCCGGGAGGAGAATTTTCAGGGAACCAATTACCAACGCGCAGTCATGTATTTGATGTCCAACGGCTGCGAATGGGCGCTGAAGAACGGCAACGGCTGTACCATGTGCGGCCATTTGGCCAAGCAGACCCGATCCGATACAGCAATCTCGGCAGACAATTATATTGCGCAGTTTGAGAACGAGTTCAAGTGGATTCCATTCGACCAGTTCCCGCTCTTAAATGTGTACAACAACGGCTCCATTATCAATGATCGGGAGATTCCTTCGGAGGCCCTGTGGAGAATTCTGCAAATGATCGGTGAAACGCCCGAAATCAAAATGCTGGTTCTGGAGACCCGGCCGGAGTTCGTTACCGAAGAGAAAATAAGGGAGATCAAGCGGCTCCTTCCGGACAAACATATCGAAATCGCGATGGGATTGGAGCTTGTCGATGATTTCCTCCGGTATGTTTGCATCAATAAGGGATTTACGCTTAAACAGTACAACAAAGCGGCAGAGATCATCACCCGTGAGATGCATATGCGCACTTATGTCCTTTTGAAGCCCCCTTTTCTGACGGAGATGGAGGCTATTGAACAAGCAGTATTGGCTGTTGAGCATTCCTTCCGGGTCGGAGGGACTACCGTGTCGCTGGAAACCTGTACCATCCAGGACTACACCCTGGTCCAGGTCCTGAGCGAACGCAACGGTTACAAGACGGCCTGGCTGTGGAGTATCCTGGAGGTCGTCAAGCGTACAGCCCATCTGGGAAAATTGATTGTCGGACTGTTCCAGTTCTATCCGTCGCCGGTGGGACTGCCCTATAACTGCCCGGAATGCAGCGACAGGGTGCTCGCGGCCTTGAAGGAATACAACCGTACACTGGATGTATCCGCACTCCACGGACTGGATTGCAGCTGCAGACAGCAATGGGAAGCGGAGCTTCGCGAGGAGCCGCCAACCTTTGAGTCCCGGTTAGCTGTTCTGGAGGATGAATGGACGGCTGCAGAGTAGACACAGTGCTTGGATTGTACACAAAGGGGAGCTGTGCATGGTGTATGATGTTGATCTGAGGAGCAAAATCATAGATGAATATT
Source organism: Paenibacillus tepidiphilus (assembly GCF_008635795.1). Classification (GTDB taxonomy): domain Bacteria; phylum Bacillota; class Bacilli; order Paenibacillales; family Paenibacillaceae; genus Paenibacillus_AQ; species Paenibacillus_AQ tepidiphilus. Next base: position 101,326 of record NZ_VWRQ01000018.1, read on the forward strand.
GGATGAAGAAGCTGTCACCGCAGCTGCCCAAGGAGATGCTCCCGGCACAAGATCCTTCAGCAGGGAGCTCTGCCGGAGACAAAGAATGCTGGGAAGCCGTCATACCTGAGACAACCGTGCGGCAGCTGGAGCAGGTGTCCGGCGGATCAGAGCTGGCCAGGCTTATTATATTGCTGACTGCTGTTTCGGGTCTGCTATCCCGCTACACCGAGCACGGAGAGACGCTCATGGGTACAACCTCATTGCGGCGGTCCGGTCAAGAGACCGGTCAATTGCTCTATCTTAGAAACCGCGTCGAGCAGGGCAAGCCCTGGAAGACGCTGCTGGATGTCATGCATGCCGAGCTCTCCCGTTCGTTCAATCATCAAGGGCTCCCGCTTGAGCGGGTCACGGAGAGATTGCTATCACTCCCGGGCTTCCAGCGCGAAGCGCTGCAGCAAATCGCCGTTGTTGATGAAGGGCTTCAGACCTCTCCGGCCGGGCTCATGCTGTTCCCGCTGGTGGTCAAATGGAAGTGCGGTGATTGCGCACAAGGACCAGGACTGCAGTTCATGTTCGATCCGAATGTGTACGACAGCGCTATTATTCGTTCTTTTGCCGCCAATCTGGTCCATGTGCTGGGCGTCTTGACGAAGGAGCCCTGGTCGTCTCTGGACGCCGGCGGATTCCCTATGCTCGCACCAACTGAATGTGAGATTCTCTTAACAACGTTAAATAACACTTTTTATAAGAAAAATAGCGTTTCGTTATTGCACCAGTTCCTGGAGGAGCAAGCCGCAAGAACGCCGGATCAGACAGCGCTGGTCCAGGACGAGCGGAAGATTACATACCTCGAGCTTAACCGGAGAGCCAACGGGCTGGCCGGAATACTGCGGGAACACGGAGCCGGGCCTGATCGGATTGTGGGTATTATGGTGCGGCAGTCCATCGAGATGATCGTCGCCATCAACGCCGTGTTGAAGGCAGGGGGCGCTTATTGTCCGCTTGATCCGGAGCTCCCGCAGGAACGGCTGCGGCAGATGATGGAAGACAGCGGTATGGAGCTTGTGCTGACAATTGGAGCGCACCTGGAAGAGGCGGGTCCCTGTAAGTCCATTGATATTACCGCTCCCTTCGTTGCCGGCTGCGAAGCGGATAATTTGCCTCCGTTATCGGCACCGCATCATTTGGCTTATGTGCTGTACACCTCCGGTTCAACCGGCCGCCCGAAGGGTGTCATGATTGAACACCGGAGTATTGTGAATCAAATAGCTGGATTGATGCTGCGTTATCCCTTTGACGCTTCACTGCGTCATGTGCTTCTGGCTCCCTATACATTCGATCCCTCGGTACAACAGGTATATCTGCCTTTGGCAACCGGCGGCACATTATATCTGATTCCCAAGGCCAAAGTAACCGATCCGGATTTCTTCTGGGGACTGGTGCGCCAAGAGAAAATCAATGTCATTAATACCGTTCCTTCGCTGATGGAAGTGCTGCTGGAGCAGACGGACGGGCTGCCGCATCAGCTTGCTTACGTAATCATGGCGGGTGAAGCCTTTACGCATGAATTGGCTCACAGACTGAAGCAGTGCTTCGATATCCGCTACCTGTTCAATATTTACGGGCCTACTGAAGCGACCATCAATACAACCTTGCATGAATGGCAGCCGGGCAGCAAGTCCGGCACTGTACCTATCGGCAAACCCCTGACCAATTATCAGGTGTATGTGCTGGATGACCGGCAGCGGCTGCTGCCCTACGGGGCTGCAGGTGAGCTGTATATCGGCGGAGCTGGCTTAGCCCGCGGCTATATCAACCGCCCGGAGCTGACCGGCAAGGCATTCGTCGCTCATCCTTTCTCGCCGGGAGCAAGATTATACCGTACCGGGGACCAGGTGAGATGGTTGCCTGGCGGGAATCTACAGTTTATCGGACGAATCGACCATCAGGTCAAAATTAACGGGATGCGGGTCGAACTGGGCGAGATTGAGAATATCCTGCGGGAATACCCCGGGATTAAAGAATCGGCGCTGGTCCATGGCGGCTCCGCCAGTTCAGCCGAATTATCCGCCTTTTATACCCGTTCATCTGCGGACGACAGTCCGGCTGACGCGATTACGCAGGAGAGACTCGCTGCGCATCTGAGGCGGTTTGTGCCCGAGTATATGGTTCCGGTTCATTTCGTTGAATTGGCAAGAATGCCGGTGACAGTGAACGGTAAAACGGACAAAAATGCGCTGAAGGTGCCGCGAAGGCTGACCGGATTCGCCGGCCCGCGAAATGCAGCTGAAGAAAAGCTGACGGAGATTTGGCGAAAGCTGCTGGGCAGCGAGGATTTCGGCATACACAGCAGCTTCTTTGAATCGGGCGGCAACTCGCTGTCCGTAGTCCGGCTGCAGAGCCGGATTAACCAGGCCTTTCAGGTGAAGCTGACCCTATCGCAATTGTTCACGCACCATACGATTGCACTCCAGGCGGAAGCGCTGCAGCCAGCCAAGGCGGAGAAGGCGAATGCAAAGAGGGACGATCAACAGCCTGTACAATCGCGGAATGCAGGGTGGAATGTTGGCGGCAGCAACGGCAGCAACGGCAGCAACGGCAGCAACGAAAGCAACGAAGGCCGATCACGGGAAAATAACGATATTGCGGTAATCGGAATGGCCTGCCGGTTCCCCCAGGCGGAGTCCTACGGGGAATTCTGGGATAATCTCTGCCGGGGCGTGGACTCGGTCGGTGTCATTTCGCAGCAGCGTGTGCGCGACATTCTTCCGGAAAGCGCAGTGTCAGGCGAGCTTGCGGCCAGCTTTCCAAGAGGCGCCTATCTGGATAGAATCGACACCTTCGATCCGCAATTCTTTCAAATATCGCCGAATGAGGCGGCCATGATGGACCCGCAGCAACGTCTGTTCCTGCAGGTCGTCTGGGAAGCATTTCTGGATGCGGGATATGGGGAGAAAGAGGTATACGGCTCACGGACCGGCGTTTTTGCCGGGACGGGCAAGCCGAAATATCTTGAGCTTATGGATCAAATTGAACCGTCTGCGGTTCCGGGGAATTTGCAGGCTGCCATCGCAGGAAGAATTGCGTATGCCTTTAATTTAACGGGGCCGGCCGAAGTGATTGATACGGCATGCTCTTCCTCGCTCGTTGCCGTGCATCATGCCGTTCAGGAGCTGCTTCTGGGCGGCTGCGACATGGCCATTGCCGGCGGAGTGAACCTCTATTTGTCGATGGTGGATCAGAATGTCTATGAAATGGGAATCGCCTCGCCCGATGGACGCGCCAAGACCTTTGACCGTTCAGCTGACGGGACCGGTGGAGGAGAGGGTGTAGGCGCGGTACTATTGAAGCCGCTCCGGCAAGCAGTAGCCGATGGCGATCATATTTATGCCGTCATCAAAGGCAGTGCGGTGAATTCGGACGGGAGGTCCAACGGAATTACCGCTCCGAATGCGGCGGCCCAATCACATGTCATTGAGGAAGCCTGGAAGCGGGCAGGCCTGGACCCGGAGACGGTCACATATATTGAGGCCCATGGTACGGGAACGAAGCTTGGGGACCCCGTTGAAGTGGAGGGCATCGCCGCCGCATTCCGTAAGCACACGGAGCGCAGGCAATTTTGTGCAGTCGGGTCGGTCAAGACCAATATCGGTCATTTGGATGCAGCGGCAGGCATTGCCGGCTTCATCAAAGCGGCGCTTGCTGTCTTCCATGGCTATATCCCGGCCTCGCTCCACTTCTCCGCTCCCAACCCGCATATTGACTTTCAGGATATGCCGGTGTATGTGGCCGATTCAGGAGAGGCGTGGCGCCCGGAATGCGGAGTCCGCAGAGCGGGTGTCAGCTCCTTCGGACTCAGCGGAACCAACTGCCATGTCATTCTGGAGGAATATTGCATTAACCCTGAGCCGCTTCCGGCTGAAGCCGGGCAATTATTTACTTTGTCTGCCTGGTCTGCGGAAGCGCTTCTGAAATATGTGGACCGTTTCCTGCGGTTTCTCCCGGTTACCGAAGCCTCCCTGGCGGACATCTGTTATTGTTCCAGCCTGAGCCGCTCGGGTTATACCCACCGGTTAGCGGTAACCGCGAATTCCGTTCAGGACCTGCAGCGTAAGCTTGCAGTCTTTAAATCCGCGTATCTCCTGGAAGGACATGCTTTCGAGATCGGGGAAAGCGAGCAAATCTATTGGAATCAACTGTCCAAGGCGGCTATGGACGGCGGTCAGGCAGAACTGAAGCCGGATGCTGCTTTGTCCGAGGTTGCCGCAGCCTATCTGCAAGGTGCAGCCATTGACTGGAGGAGCTATTACCGCGGGCAAGCCCGCAAGCGGGTGCCGCTTCCTGCGTATCCCTTCGAGCAGAAACGCTGCTGGGCAGCTCCGGCCAAAGCACAGCCGGAGGCACCAGCCCCAGTAACGCCAGAGCAGGTGCCGGCTGCCGTCCAGGCTTCGGATTTCCTGCATATTCCCGGGTCGGCATTCCGCATGGGCGGCCAATTGCTGACAGAGGGCAGCTTTGACTGGGAACCGGAATATAAAGCGGATCTCGATCATTTTGCCGTTCAACTCATTCTGCAATACTTCCGCAGTTACGGATTGCTCAACGGCCAGAGCGTATATTCCGGGCAGGAAATGATCCAAAAGGCGGAAATCGCCCCTCACTATCTGCGGCTGCTCAGCTATATGCTGTCCTTCCTGCGGCAGAAGGGATTTCTGCAATCCGAGGGCGACCTTCATTCTTTAAGCGGTGCACACCCCGATAGGGATGTGAAGGATTTATGTGCGGAATATTGCCGGCGATATCCGGAGTTTGCAGGCAGCTTCCAGGTTCTGCTTTATTGCTTCCAGGCCTATCCCGATGTTCTATCCGGCAGACGTTCCCCGCTGAGCGTACTTTTCCCGGACGGAACCTCCCGTTTTCTGCAGTCATTTGCCAACCGGGGACGGACTTTGGGTGATCTGCATGAAATCATGGCGGTGCAAGCCTTGCAGCAGCATATCGCCGTGTTGGCCCGGCTTCGCCAGCCCGTCCGGATTCTGGAGGTGGGAGCGGGCTCGGGGACTATAGGCAAAGCGATTTTCGCCGGACTTGCCGGGCTGCAGGTCGAATACTGCTATACGGATTTAGGGCGGTCGATTGTCCTGGAGGCCAGTAAGCAATTCAAGGAATATCCGTTTGTGCAGTTTCAGGTCTTTAATATTGAGGAAGACCCGTATGCGCAAGGGTTCGAGCCCGGCCAATTCGATATCATCGTCGGACTGAATGTGATTCACGCCACCCGCAATTTGAGACGTTCCTTATCGCAGCTGAAGAAGGTTTTAGCAGCAGGCGGGGTGCTGTATCTCATTGAAAAAGTGCTGAGCGAGCCCGGTGAGAACCTGGTGTGGGGCTTAACCGAGGGCTGGTGGCACTTTGAAGATACGGATTTACGGCCAGAATCTCCGCTGCTCTCTGCTCTGGCATGGGAGAAGCTTCTGCAGGAAGAGCAGTTCGCGGATGTCCGAAGCTACTCACTGGAATGGGCGGGGGCTTCGGGTACGCAAACCGACACGGCACTCATCACCGGTTCAATGGGCAAGACTGTGGCCCTGCAGCCTGAGGAGCTGCTGTATGAGGTGCGCTGGATTCCCAAGGCACCGGATGCGGGTCCGGTCAGTCCGCCCGGCGGCAGCTGGCTGATCTTCCGGGATGAGCTGGGAATCGGGGATCACTTGTCCAGGCAGCTCATGGAGCGGGGATGCAGCATTATTACAGTGGATAAGGGAAGTGAATTCACCTTCCAGAACGGCAACCGGTTTGCAATAGATGCCGGAGAAGAGGTTCATTATATCCGTCTTCTGAGCATTCTGGCTGAACAAGGGCGGCAGATTTCCGGTGTGATTCACCTCTGGCCGTGTACGGCCCTTACGGAGGTGCCCGACAGTAGCACGGCAGACGAAATGCTGCAAGCAGGGCTCTACAGTGTCACCTACCTCACAAGAGCCATGCTGAGCTTCGGGAACCTTGAGGGGGCAGATATCCGGGTCGTGACCAATCAGGCTGTGATGCTCGCCGGAGACAAAGCCATCTCTCCCGGGAAGTCGTCGCTCCTGGGACTTGTCAAAGTCATCTCCCAAGAGCATCCCAAGCTGCGCTGCTATGCGCTCGATGTGGATACCGGCGCATACTCCGCAGAAGAAGTGGCGGCTTTGATCATGAAGGAGCTCACGGAGAACAAGAATGACGGGCTGGTCGCTGTCCGCCAGGAACGATGGGTTCAGGAGCTGACCCGTTTCCATCCGGAGAATCACCCCCGGCAGGAATTTAGGGTCCGCGAGGCTGGAATCTATATCGTTACCGGCGGTGCGGGCAGGCTGGGTATGGAGATCAGCAGGTATCTGGCCCGGGAGAAGCCGGTCAAGCTGGTCATTATCAGCCGCTCCGTATTGCCGGACAAGCCTCTCTGGAGACAGTGCCTGGAGCACCCGCCCGAAGGTATGCATCCTTCGGATATCCGCAAGCTGGCGGCGTTCCTGGAAATGGAGGACAACACCGGGTCGGAGATTTACTATTTTGCCGGAGATGTTGCCGATGAGGAACGCATGAGCGAGATTATGGCGGAAGTCCGGGGAATACCGGGAAGCATTCACGGGGTTGTCCATTGCGCGGCGGCACCGGGTGCCGCCAGTCAACCGCTGGAAGTCCAGACTCCGGAGAAATTCCGCCAGGTGCTGCAGCCCAAGATTCAGGGAACGATGGTGCTGGACAGCCTGCTGGCTCAAGATCCACTGGATTTCTTTGTGGTCTACTCCTCCGTCGCCTCGCTCTGGGGCGGTGCCGGAGGAGCCGATTACGCCGCCGCCAATGCCTTCCTGGATGCCTTCAGTGCCGGACGCAATGCACGCGGCAAGAACACGCTGGCCGTGAATTGGTATGCATGGGAAGGGCTGACCGACCCCGGCTGCATGGGCTATATGCCGGTCGGCGATGCCTTGGCCGCCCTCCGCATCGGGCTTTCCCGCCGGATGGATCAGGTGGTTATCGGAAAGTTCGACCCGCAAGTGCTGGCCGAGTGGGCGCCGATGATGAAGATCCGGCTGGCGCCTGATGTGCTTCGCGCAGCTTCCTCCGACGCTCCCAAGGATAAGGGTGAGCCCGTTCCGATACTTGCCCCGGTCAGCGTGAAAGAGGTCCGCCTGAAGGGCAGGGATGACGGAGGATTTACAGAGCTGGAGAAGCAGATTTCACTGATTTGGGCTGAGGTGCTGGGTTACGAAGAGATTGACGTCAACGACAACTTTTTTGATATCGGAGGTGACTCTCTGCTGATCCTTAAGGTCTTGAACCTGGTCAATGAGCAGGTAGATCCGGAGGTAGAAGCAGGTGACTTATTCTCCTATGGCACTGTTGCCAGGCTGGCGCAATATATCGGAGACAAGCGAGCTGCCCCGCAGGAAGCGGCAGTACTGCAGCCATCGGCGGGATTAACGGCACCGGTACCGCCGCCAGCGGCGGGAGCAACGGCTCCGGAGGATGACGCCTTGCGGCGGCTGATTAAGAGCGTCAAGAATGACGGCGTCTCTGTCGGCGAGGCGATGAAAGGATTTGAGGAGCTATGAGCAATCCGTTTATTGAATCCATCTTGCAGCTTGTTGCCAAAGATGAACTTTCGGAAGACAATGCCTACTCGTTGATCAAGGCCCACCAGTCGGCTGCCGGTGACCTGTCGAAAGACATTGCCATTATCGGCATCTCCTGCCGGTTTCCCCAAGCAGGCAACAAGGAGGAGTTCTGGCATAATGTGGCCAGCGGCGTGAACGGCATCCGGCCATTTCCAGCCGGCCGCATGGAGAGCATCCGGCCCTTCCTGGGTGAAGACGATTCCGGGGGCCCTTATTATCAAGCGGGTTACCTGGACGACATTGATACCTTCGATGCGGAATTCTTCAATATTCTTCCCGGCGAAGCCCAATATATGGACCCGCAGCAGCGGATCTTTATGGAGACCGGCTACGAAGCGATTGAGGATGCCGGGTACGGCGGGGAACGTATCCGCAACGCCGATACCGGTGTATATGTCGGCTTCAGCGAAGCCAGATATAAGGACATGGTATCGGAGGAGGTCCCCGCAGCATTTGTGGGCAATTTCCCGCCGGTGGTGGCAAGCAGGCTATCCTATGCCTTGAACCTGTCCGGACCGGCGGTAAGTATTGCGACAGCCTGCTCGTCCTCTCTGGTTGCCCTGCATCTGGCCTGCGAAGGATTGCATGCGGGAGACTGCTCGATGGCGCTGGTTGGAGGCGTAGCCATCGGACCGCTGCCGGCCAAGCTGGAGAACGGGGGCGGTTTGGGGATTACGTCCAGCGAGGGCAAATCCCGCAGCTTTGATGCCGGCGCGAACGGTACTGCGTGGGGCGAGGGCTGCGGAGCAGTTCTGATCAAGCCGCTGAAGCAGGCGGAAGCGGACGGGGATTATATCTATGCCGTCATCAAGGGGAGCGCGATCAACCAGGACGGAACCTCCAACGGTATCGCGTCCCCCAATGCTTTGGCCCAGGAGGAGGTGCTGGTCAAGGCGTGGACCCGCGCGGGGATTGACCCGCTGACCATCAGCTACATCGAAGCCCATGGGACCGGCACCAGGATCGGAGATCCCATCGAGATCAAGGGGCTGACCAATGCATTCCGGAGATTCTCACCGAAATATCACTTTTGCGGTGTCGGCTCCGTCAAGAGTAATATCGGTCATCTGGATTCCGCTTCGGGCATGGCCGGCTTAATCAAGACGGTAATGGCCCTCCAGAAGCGGCTGATGCCGCCGTCCATCCACTTTGCCGAGCCCAATCCGCTGATGAGCCTGCAGCGGTCCCCGGTCTATATCAATACCCGGCTGAAGGAATGGAGCGCTCCGGCCGGCCAGCCCCTGCGGGCGGGAGTGAGCTCGTTCGGGCTCAGCGGCACAAATTGCCATGTTGTAGTGGAAGAGTACCGGCGCCGCCAAGCGGTCCGCAGGCCGCCGCTGCGCCCAGTGCAGATATTTGCGCTTTCGGCACGCAACGAAGCTTCCTTGCGGAGGCTCATCGGTAAATATATTGAATTTATCAGCGGCATTGATGCAGCCGCAGACCTGGAGGAAATCTGCGCTGTGCTCAGTACAGGGCGTGAGCATCACGCTTGCCGCCTGGCGATCCCGGCAGCAGACCCCGAAATGCTTCTGCACAAGCTGCGCCAGGCTTATCGTGCCTGCGGCCCGCAGGATTGGCTGGCCCTGCGTCAGGAAGGGGTGTATTCCTCGCTCTGTCCGCCGGGCCATCCGCTGCGGGCAGAAGACAGCGATGATGAGCCGGCTGCGCTTGCCCGGGCCTATGCGCAGGGAGGGAGCGTCCAGTGGCCGGAGTATTATCCGCAGGCCAGCTACGCGAAGCGGCCCTTGCCCACCTATGCATGGGAACGCACAAGGTACTGGGCGGAAGCGCCGGCCCGGCGGCCCGGCCGCCGTAAGCAGGAGGATGTACGGGGAACAACGGAAGTCCGGCTCTCGGACGGCGGAGGCTCTACCCCGACGGAGTCGGAGCACCGGCTGGCCCGGCTTTGGGGCAAGGTGCTCGGCCTGGAGCGGCTGGATGTAAATGACGATTTTTTTCTGCTGGGCGGAGATTCTCTGCTGGCCACAGATCTGATCAATCGCATCAAAGGGGAGTTCGGAGCCGGAGTGACCATGGCCCAGTTCTTTCAATTCCCCAGCATTCGCGGGCTGGCTGGTCTGCTCCCGGCTGCAGCAGAAGAAGCTGCAGCAGCGGCCGCACCGCAAGAAGCTGCAGAAGCGGCTGCATCGGAAGAAGCTGCTACAGCAGCCGCTTCCGGCCAGGCCCGGGAGTTCTACCCGCTCTCCCATGCCCAGAGAAGGCAGTTTGTTCTCAACCAGCTGGCCGGACAAAGTCTGAACTACAATATGCCGGGTGCTGCGGTCATCACCGGACCTGTAGATGTGCAGCGCTTCAAGGATACGTTCGCGGAGCTGATCCGCAGGCACGAATCCTTCCGGACGGTATTTGACGTTACAGAGGATGAGATTGTCCAGCGTATCTTGCCTGATGCCGATTTTAGGGTCCAATATGAAGCGGAAGCCAGAGAGGTTAGCCCGGAGGACATTTTACGGAGCTTTATCCGGCCTTTTCAGCTCGAAGAGGCTCCGCTGCTCCGGGTGGGATTATTCAGGCTCAGGGCACCGGAAGGAGGCGGGGAGCGGCATCTTTTCCTGTTCGATATGCATCACATTATCTCCGACGGTGTATCGATGGAGCTCCTGCTGAAGGAATTCTCAGCGTTATACCTGGGGAACGCTCTGCCTGCTCTAAAGAGCCAATATAAGGATTATGTTCTCTGGCAATCCGCGCAGATGCACAGTGATGTCATGCGGCGGCAGGAAGCCTATTGGAGCCGGATATTGGCAGAGGATGATCATGGACAGCTTCCGGTCCTTGACATGCCCCATGACTTCCCGCGTCCTCCGATCATGACGTTTGAAGGGGACGTGTACAGCGTAACGATTCCGTCCGGGCAGGTGGACCGGCTGAAGGCCCTGTCGCTGGAGCACGGGGCAACGTTGTACATGACGATGCTTGCCGTGTACAGCGCACTGCTTCACATCTATACAGGACAAGAGGAGGTGGTGATCGGATCGTTAATCGCGGGGCGCCGTTACCAGGGTTCCGAGCAGATGATCGGCCTGTTTACGAATTATTTGCCGATCCGCAGCTCTCCGGCTGGCACCCTCCGGTTCAAGGATCTGCTCAAAGCGGTGGTCAGGCAGACGGTCGAAGCTTACGACCATCAGGATTACCCGTTCGAGAAAATGGTCGATCTGTTGAAGCGCAAGCGGGATCTGTCCCGAAACCCGATCTTCGATACCATGCTGATCCTGCATAACCAGGGAACCCGGAATCAAAGGTTCGAACTGGACTCTATCCTGATCGAAATGATGGACTGGGAGAGAACGACCTGTACCCTGGATTTGAAGCTCGATCTGTTTCAAGGCTCGCAGGGTGAGCTGAATTGTTCTTTTGAATTCTATACACGCCTGTTTCGCAAGGAGTCGATTGTCCAATTTGCCAAGCACTTCCTGTCTCTGGTGGAGCAGATCGCGGACGATCCGGAGCGCAGACTGTCAGAATACCGGATTCTCACTCTCCAGGAGGCAGCAGTCATCGAGCGCAAAAGAAAAGTGAAGCAGGGACAATTCCAGCTCCCGCCGCTGGAGAGGGTGAAGTCTACGGGGCACAGTCCATTATCCTTCCGGCAAAGGCAGATTGTCCGCAGCAGGGAGACGATGAACAATCTTGTTGTCCATGCCCTGCTCCAGGGGGAGGTTCAGCAGGAGGTGCTTGCCAGGGCACTGGAAGTATTTCACCGGGAGACGCCAGATGCCAGAATCGTACTGCTGGAAGATGAGAGGGGACATGGGCAGGCTGTTCTGGAGTCAAGTGCCCCCGGGCCCGTTATATCGCCTCTTCCGGAAGATAGGAACGGTGAGCAGCCCATTTCGGCGCTGCTGCTGGAGGAAACGCGTCACCGCTTTGAGTTGTCCAGAGGTCCGCTATACCGGATAAATATGCTCCAGGACAGTAAGGATCTAAACCATATCATCTTAACGGTTCACCCGTTCATTGCAGAATGCCTGGATGTAAGCAGAATGCTTACTGACATCCTCCGGAGCTACCGGGAATTAATAGAAGAGCTGACGGCCCAGCAGCCGCTGAAGCTGCCGAAAGCGAACAATCCGGGCGCAGCCGATGTTAAGGAAGCGGCGTATGCCTTGAGCTTTGCAAGCTGGCAGCAGCGTCTGCTGAATGAAGGTTATCTGGAGCCGCAGCGAACGTATTGGACTGGAGCGCTGAGGCAGCCCCTGCCGCGGCTTGAATTCAGACTGAAGCGCGGCGGGCCGGATCAAGCCGGTGCCGGAATTCCATGGCACCATACCGGCATCACCCTGCCTCACCAGACAATAGATCTTCTTCACCGTTTCGCTGCTCCTTATGATGCCGATGTAACAGAGCTGCTGCTGTCCTGTTATATCATGCTGCTCCGGCAGCTTACCCAGGCAGAGGAGATATTGGTAGGCACTGTGATGAACGGAAGCGTCCGGTCAAGTGAGAGCGGATTACCCTTTAACTACCAGCCTCTGATTCCGCTGCGGCTGTCGCTGCAGCAGAGCACTTCCTTCGGCGCGCTGCTTGAGCTGGTCAAGCAGGAGATTGAAGCGGGAAGATCATCCATGCTATATCCCTATGATCTCCAGCTGGTTAACGCCGGGAGGACACCTGAATTCAAGGAAGCCTTGTATCAGGTGCTATTTTCGGAAGAAGAATGGCCCTTGACGCCTGAGGGTGTCCACCTCCCGGAATTTCATCAGTATATGCCGGAAGAAGCGCTTCTTAAGCTGGCAGTGGCCAGAAGTGATCAGGGGTTGCACTGTACGTTCTATTGGGACGATTCCCGTCTGGAAGCAGGCTATGTCCGTTCCATGGCACAAAGATACCAAAAAATACTAGAAACGCTTGTTCAGAGCGTTACTAATCCCAAGGAGGAATAAGTAATGATGGAAATGAGATCGCCGATTGAATTTCATGACAACCGGTTCTTAATGTTTGTGCTGGACCAGATGGCCAATGACTTTGAGCAGGAAGGGGTCGACGATGTCATTCGGATGACCTTGGGGAAATCGGAGCTGCCGCTGCATCCCGAGATCATCGGAGCTATGAAGGATGCGCTGGATACTTTTGAGAAAAGCACGCTGGTATTTCCCGGAGGTCTGCCTGAATTAAGAGAAGCCCTGGCCGAGGATTACAAGAAGAACTACGATCTTGACATTAAGCCGAGCAACATTGTGATCAATGTGGGAACCAGCGCCTTGTTCCGGAATCTGTTCTATCTTCTGGCCAAGGAAGGCGATGAGGTGCTGCTGCCGCTCCCTTACTATTCGCTCTATCATTTCTGCGCCCAGCTGGTTGGGGCCAAGGTGCGCTACTACAACATAGATCTCGATACTCTGTCACTGGATATGGACTCCTTCAAGGCCAACTTCACGGATAAAACCAAAATCGTGGTCATTAACTCACCGGGCAATCCGCTCGGCAACATTCTGACCCCGGAAGAGCTGTATGCGATTGACGAGATTATCGACGGCAGAGCAGTCGTCATCAACGATGAGATCTACGCCAGTGTGTGCTTTGATAAACGCAGCACTTCGGTGTTGGAACTGAAGGATACCAAGTCGATGTTCATCACGACCAATGCGTTCTCCAAAGGCTACAGAATGTACAGCCGTCGCGTAGGCTACTGCATCGTTCCGGATGAACTGGTAACCCCGCTGACCGTTATTCAGCATCATACGCTGCTTACAACCGATCCGGTGGTGCAATACGGCGCACTGGAAGCCTTGCAGCATCCGGAGGAAATCGAGCAGCTGGTGGGGCTGTACCGGGACCGCCGGGATTATACGGTGGAGCAATTCGAGAAGGTTCCGCTCGTCAAAGCCATTCCGGCGCAGGGCAGCTTCTATTTCACCTTGAATTGCCAGGATTATATGAAGGAGCACGGACTGTCTACCAGCCTGGAGCTGGCAGAGGAGATTATGAAATACAAACATGTGGCCACCGTTCCGGGTTCCGACTTCGGTCTGCCGAATACGCTGCGTCTCTCGTATTCCAACAGCCGCTACCACGAAGGGATTGACCGGCTGGTAGATTTCTTTACGAATAAAGCAACGGGATGATGAAGGTTCTATTCGTTAATCTGTATCCCTCCGACAGCGAGCGCGGGTATTTATTGTCTTCCTACGTTCTCAAAGGATATCTGGAAGCTTACAGTGTGCAGCCGGAAGATCTCGATGTTGAAGTGAGCAATTATTCTACGGATGGTGATGCATCGCTGATTGCCCGCGACATCATTCAAAGCCGTGCCGATGTGGTCGGATTCAGCTGCTATGTATGGAATGTCGAGAAGATCGGCGCGCTGCTGAAGCATCTCAAGCCCAGGACAGATGCTTGTTATGTGCTGGGCGGACCGGAAATTTCGCTGGATTGGATCGGCAGGCGTTCCCGGCAATTCCCAGCGGATTATTATGTCATCGGGCCCGGAGAGAGAATACTCCTGCAGCTTGTCGACTATTTGCGGGAACTTCGGAGCGAGGTGCCGGCCGGTGCGGCCTTCTGGTCCGGCGGGGCTCTGCAATATACGGAGCCTCCCCTGGAGGACCAGATTGCCGAGCTGGATGAGATTCCCTCTATTTATCTGAATGATGTAATTGAGAACGATCTGTATGAAGGCCAGGAGGCTTATCTGGAGACTCAGCGCGGCTGCCGGTACCGCTGCAAGTACTGCGTATACCACAAGAATCTCGACAAGGTGTATTCCTTTTCGCTGGACCGGGTATTCCGGGAGCTCCGTCATTTAATTGAAGAGAAGCAGGTTCTCTCTTTGCGTATTTTTGATTCGATCTTTACGAATGACCTGGAAAGAGCGAAGGCCATCATCCGTTATCTGATCCAGCTGAAGGAGCAGGGAGTTCAGCTGCCTTATCTGCTCTACTGGGAGCTGATGTACAACGGGGTCGACGAGGAATTTTTCCAGCTTACCGCCGAGCTGAAGTACAGGCAGAATATTCTGAATACCTACAAGCCGCATTTTGCCGATGTCGCGCAGCATTACTCAAGCCTGCTGGAGGATTACACGGTCATCAATTGCATCGGGCTGCAATCGCTCAACAAGGAGTCGCTGCGGGCCGTTCACCGGCTGGGAGTGAACCCGCGGAAGCTGGATCAATTCATGAGTCATGCCCGGCAGTATAATGTTGTGCTGAAGGTCGACCTGATTTTGGGGCTTCCTTTTGAAACCTATGCGTCTTACCTGGAGGGTCTCAATACTATATTGCCTTATTTCGAGGAAACGGATCATATTCTGAATATTCACCGGCTGCAAATATTGCCCGGCTCGGAGATGGAAGAGGTGTGCAGGCGCTATGAAGTGGAGTATTCCCAGACGGCTCCCCATTACGTCCATCAGACCCGGGAGTTCTCCGGGGAGCAGCTTATCCGGGCCTCGGCGCTGACAGCGGTGCTGTTCAGGGTGCTGAACTCTACCCTTCGGCCTTATCTGTACCGGGCGGTAAAAGCGAGCGGGCTATCCTATACTCATTTGATCGAGCAATTGTATGCAGAAATACTGCAGGCCGAGGAACTGAGCGCAACGCTTATTGCCGGCGGTGAAGTCAACGATATGTATTGGAATGAACAGGTCTTTCAGGATTTGCCTTCCGGATGGCTGATTTCAAGATTTGAAAACTATGTAAAGTAGGGAATGCCTATGGATTTCTTTTCATTTGATATTTTATCCGATGACGAAGAACGGGTCATTGCGGAGCTTAACCAGACCGGGAAAGCGTATCCGGCACAAGCAACGATTCACGGTGTGATCTCGGCCCGGGCTGCGGCTTCTCCGGAGCAGACTGCCATTATCGAGCAGAACGGGCGCCTGACCTACAGGCAATTAGATGAGCAGTCCAACCGGCTGGCCGCGCTGCTGGCCCAAGCTGGCGCAGTGCCCAATTCCTTGATCGCTATAGCAGCCGGACGCAGCACGGCACTCGTCACCTCCGTCCTTGGTATTCTGAAGGCGGGCGCGGCTTATATGCCCATTGATCCGGATTACCCGAAGAAACGGATACGTTATATGCTTCATGACAGTGCCTGCCGCATTCTGGTGACGGAAGCCGCCATTCTGCAGAGCCTGCGGGACGATCTGCCCGAAAGCATAGAGACGATCATCTGTCTGGATGAAACGGAAGATGCTCCCGATGCGTTGACGGTCCTTCAACAAAAGGATATCGAGCAGATGCCGGTTCATGGATGGGCCAATGTCAATTCGGAAGATGATCTGGCATACGTCATTTATACCTCTGGCTCAACAGGGGAACCGAAGGGCGTTATGATTACGCACCGGGCGGTGCTGAATACCTTGTTCTGGCTGCAGGATGCCTTTGCATTAACGGAGCAGGATGTGATTGCCCAAAAGACGTCGGCCAGCTTCACGGATTCGGTCTGGGAGTTCTTCTGGCCGCTTATGGTTGGTGCACAGCTCAGCATTATTCCGGCCGATGCGGTGAAAGATCCGCTGCGGCTGTATAGCCAGCTCAAGGCTGACCGGGTAAGCGTTACGCAGTTCGTGCCGGCACAGATGAGTCTGTTTCTGGATGTGGTCAAAGGGGAGCAGGATGCCTCGTTGCCGCAGCTGAAGTGGGTATTTAACGGCGGGGAGGCCCTGCCCGTTAACATTGCGCGGGAATGGTACGGTGTATTTGGACAGGCCCATATTGCCAATATTTACGGCATGACCGAGTCGGCAATCTATGCTACGGAATATATTCTTGACGGGCCGCCCGATGACGGCACATTAAGCATTCCGCTCGGCAGACCGATCGCCAATGCCCATGTCTATATTATGGACGGGCAGGGACAGCATTGCCCCTTCGATGTCAAGGGGGAAATCTGCATCGGAGGTCCGGGAATCGCCGCAGGCTATTGGAACAAAGCAGAATTAACGCAGAAAGCTTTTATGAAGCATCCCGGTACCGGTGAAAGACTGTATTGCACGGGAGACCTGGGCTTGCTGAGACCGGATGGCGTGCTGGAATATCTGGGGAGAAAGGATGACCAGGTTCAGGTACGGGGGTACCGCGTGGAATTAAAGGAAGTGGAACGTGCGGTCTCCGGCTTCCGGCTGATTAAAGAAAATGCAGTGATCTCCAGGCCGGACAGCGCCGGATCTAACGAGCTGCTGTGTTATTTCACTACCCATGAGAAGGGCATTGACGTTGATGAGCTGGCCGAGCATATGCGCGAGCTCTTGCCTAACTATATGATTCCTGTGTATTTCATGGAGCTCAATGAAATGCCGTTAACCCCCAACGGAAAGATCGACCGCAGAAAGCTCCCCGAGGTGCAAAGCAAGGTTAGCCGGACCGGAGAGTATGTGGCTCCGAGAAATGCAATGGAGCAGGCTTTAGTGAAGATATGGGCGGACATTCTGCGCGCCAGCGAAGAAGAGATCGGAATTCATGACAGCTTTCTGGAAATCGGCGGGAACTCCATCTCCATCGTCAGGCTGCACCGCAAGATCAGGCAGACCTTGGGGATCGAGATCACGGTGGCGGAGTTATTCTCTTATCCGACGATTGCGTTATGGATGGACCATTATGATAACCGGGGCAACAGCAAGGATACAGGCGGAGATGAGGAGGAGCAGTTAACGCGGGACCTCATGGAGCTGCTGGATCAGGTTGAAGAAGGCACCATTGACGTCGGCCACTCTGTCGAAGCATTCGACAAACTCCAGGGGGGATAAAGATGAAGCTGGTCAAGAACTATATATTGTCCCAGGTCGCAGCCAGAAGCCTGTCCAAATCCGAGGCCCTTCCTCTGTTAAAAGAATTGTCCGACCAAGAGGGCAAATCGTCCAGGATGGAGGATATTGCGGTCATCGGCATGGCCTGCCGGCTGCCGCAAGCCGGCGGACTGGAGGAATTCTGGAGCAACCTGATCCATGGTGTAGACAGTATTGGCGATTTCCCGGACAGCCGCAAGCAGGATGTTGACCGTCCCATCCGGGATTATTTCAAGAACAAGCGCAATGCACCGGAGATCAAATACCGCCGCGGTGCCTACCTGGACCGGATTGATCTGTTCGATGCCGAATTTTTTAATATTACACCGGCGGAAGCCCGCTGCATGGACCCGCTGCAGCGGATTTTTCTGGAGGTGTCCTGGGAGGCGCTGGAGGATGCGGGGTATGCCGAGAAGGAGCTGAACGGCTCCAGAACCGGAGTGTACGTCGGGGATACGGATGCCGACTATCTCAAGCTGATTCAGGAGATGGAGCCCTATGCCTTGCCCGGCAACACCATATCCATTGTCGCCAGCCGGCTTGCTTACCTTCTGAATCTGGCCAGCGGAAGCCATCTGATCGACACGGCTTGCTCGGCTTCCCTGGCGGCGGTGCATCATGCCATCAAGGGCCTGCTCACGGACGATTGCGAAATGGCGCTGGCAGGAGGACTCAATCTGACCTTGTTCCCGATTGATGAAGGCCTTGCCGATATTGGCATCGCCTCCTCCGACTATAAGGCCCGTACCTTTGATGCGGACGCCAACGGAACCGTCTGGGGTGAAGGCTTCTGTGCAGTGGTGCTGAAGAAGCTGAAGCACGCCAAGCGGGACCGGGATCATATTTATGCCGTCATCAAAGGCAGCGCGATGAACTCGGACGGCAAATCGAACGGGATTACGGCACCCAGCGCCCGGGCCCAGTCCGAACTGATCAAAGCAGCGTGGCGCAATGCGGGCATCCCGCTGGAGACGATGACCTATCTGGAAGCCCACGGCACAGGAACAAGGCTCGGCGACCCGATTGAAATTCAAGGGATTACCGGCGCGATCCGCAGCTCGACGGACCATCAGCAGTTTTGCGCACTGGGAGCGGTCAAGACCAATATCGGCCATTTGGATACGGCGGCGGGATTGGCCGGGTTTATTAAGACGGTGCTGGCCTTGAAGCATCAGGCGATTCCGGCAACGCTGCATTTTCACGATCCCAATCCCCATATCGACTTCATGAATTCTCCGGTATTTGTCAATACCGAGTTGATGCCCTGGACAACCGGCAATGGGGTACCGCGCAGAGCAGGGGTTAGCGCCTTCGGCCTGGCGGGGACGAACTGCCATGTGGTACTGGAGGAATATAAGGAAGAAGCCCGTTCTGCCGGAAGTATACCGGATGGGCCGGAGCCAGGTATATTCACCCTGTCGGCCAAGAGCCGGAGCTCCTTTGATACCCTGCTGGACCGTTTTATCCGCTACCTTCCGGATACTCCGCATACGCTGCGGGACATCTGCTTCACCAGCAATACGGGACGCGGGCATTATGCTTACCGGCTTGCAGTGGCTGCAGCTTCCCTGGACGAACTGCTTGGCAAGCTGCTGTTGCTGCGGGATACGGCAGACATTGGCCGCGCTTCTCTGCAAGCGGAAGGAATTTATTATGCTTATCTGCAGCAACGGGAGCACAAGCTCTTCAAGCCGGAGCCTCACTCCGATGTAAACATGCTGCTGAATGAATACGCGCGCGGCAGCGAGATCCAGTGGGAGGAATGGTACGGCAAGCATCCGGGAAGCCGGGTGCCGATTCCGGTATATCCGTTCTCCGGCAAACGGCATTGGATCAACTATATTCCGGAGCAAGAGCCCGTCTCCATACCGCAGCAGCCGGCGGGCAGAAATACGGACGATTGCTTCTATGCACTCGAATGGGTGCCCAAGGAGCTGGATGGCACCAAGGCAGTTTCGCTGTCCGCCGGACAAGCCTGGCTGTTGTTGACTGATGATACAGGCGTGGGTGTGTTCTTGTTCGACCAGATGAAGCAGGCGGGCTTGCGGCCTGTTCTCGTAGAAGCGGACGATTCCTTTGCCAAGGTACAGGAGGATCTATATAAGCTGTGCCCTGATAACCCGGCGCATTTCGAACAGCTTATTCAGGCGGTGACGGATGGCGGGCAGAAGCCGGTTGCCGGAGTTGTACATCTGTGGACCTGTACGGAAATCCGCAGCGGAATGCGGAATGCAGCGATGCTGCGCGAGAGCCAAATCAGGGGGGCGGAGAGTCTGCTCCATCTGTTAAAGGGCTTTAAAGCGCAGAATATCGCCCTTCCGCACGAGATTAAAGCTGTCTCCAATTACGCTCACCTGGTCACCCCGGAGGACGGATACATTTTCCCGGAGAAAGCGCCCATGTGGGGTTTGATGAAGGTGGTATCCCAGGAATATATTCAGTGCCGCTGCAGTTGTATGGATGTGGAGACCATCGGGCGCAAAAGCAACGATGTAGCTCTGGAGATCATGCAGGAGCTGAGGCATACAGAATCAGCGGAGGACCACGGCTCCGCTTGGCGCAGCGGTAAACGGTATATTCAGCAGCTGTGCAGGATGAATGTGCAATGCCTCCCGAAGCGGGAGATCCGCCTGAGAGAGAAGGGCGTCTATCTGATTGCCGGCGGGGCAGGAGCTGCAGGACTGGAAACCTGCAGATATCTGGCCGGGAAGACCCGGGCCAGGCTCGTCATCGTCAACCGTACGCCATTGCCGGATCGGCAGGAATGGGAGCGGCTGGCGGGCTATGGCGCCCATACCCCCGTGTCCAGGCGGATTGCCGAGCTGCTGCGCCTGGAGGAGCTGGGTGCCGAGGTTCATTATTATGCGGCCGATATTACGGATCTGGCCGCGATGAAGGCGGTAATGGCGGATGTAGAGACCCGCGTCGGTCCGGTTCACGGCGTGATTCATTCGGCAATGCAGCTGCAGCACGAACGTCTGGAGCAGCTGGATACCGCCGGCTTCAGGCATGCGATGGACACCAAGGTCATCGGTGCGTGGGTGCTTCAAGAATTGGCTAAAGAGCAGAACGCGGATTTTGTACTCCTGTATTCCTCGGCAGCCTCCATTCTGGGAGGGGCGGGGCTTGGAGGATATGCCGCCGGTAATGCTTTTATGGACCAGTTCGCCCATTATCACAGCCGCCGGGGCGCAGAGATGCTGTCCATTAACTGGTCGTTTCTGGAGATGGGCGCGACCGCCGGTGAGCTTGCCGCAGAACGGAGCTTATCGTTACCGATTTCAGCCGGGGACTTTACGCTTATTCTCGATAAACTGCTCCAGTACCGGACAAGTCAAGCTCTCATCGCCAGGATTCGGGGGGAGGAGCTGGCGAAGGCGCTGAGGCTGCTGAAGGTGCATTTCGCTCCGGAATTGATCGCGACGCTGACGCAGCCGGCGGGGCTCGCCGGCTCTGCAGGCCCGGAAGCCTATCAGCAGATGATTCATGCCTACCAAGAGCTGAAGCAATGGATTGAGCAGAATGATGCCATCCAGGATATTATTCAGCGGAATGTGGAGCTGGGGGCGCGGTTCGTATCCTTTGAAGAGCATTTGTACTCGGCACTTCAGCCCGGTACGCCGGCACAGGCGGCGCAGCAGCATTCAGGCCGGAAGTTCCATGTCAGGCTGAAGGATCGTGAAGGGAACGAATATTCCGAGATGGAGCGGCGTCTGGGTCAAATCTGGGGCGAGGTGCTGGGCCTTGAGGAAATCGGCGTTCACGCGGATTTCTTCGAGAACGGGGATTCGCTCATGCTGATGAGTGTAATCGGCCGGATTAAAGACGAGCTGTCAATCGACATTCCAATTCAGATATTTTTCCAGGAGCCGACGGTAGCCGGGCTCAGCCAATGGCTTCTGCATTCCGAGGAACAGGAAGCGGACGATTCCGATGATATTCCTGTGCTGCCGCGTTATTTTGGGGACCTTAAGGACCCCGGCTAAGTTGTTCGATCCAGTGGGGAGTGGTTACCGATGTTATTTTGCGGAATGAAATTAACGCACGACGGCAGTGTCGCTTTGATACAGGACGATACGCTGGTGTTCAGCTATGAGGTCGAGAAATTCAACAATAACAAAAGGTACAGCGAAATTCCGGACCTGACCTTCGTGGAAGAAGCGCTTGCGCTTAACGGGTATACCGCTGCGGATGTTGATCATTATACAATCGACGGCTGGGCGGGCTTAAAGACCGGTGAAGTCACCACCCGCTACCGGGGAGAGGAGCTGGCACTGACGGTCGCCCCTTACCGGGAGGCTGCTTTATCCGCCAATTCGCTGCTCCCTTATCCCGGGAAGGGGCTGAAGCTGGGGGGTACGGAAAGGGAATATACGAGCTATCTGCATTCCACCACGCATCTGTTAAGCACGTATTGTGCCAGCCCGTTTGCGGAACGCGGAGAAGACGCTTATTTGCTGGTGTACGACGGGGGGATGTATCCGCGGCTGTACTTCTTTAATTATAAACAAGGAACGATGGAGAACCTGGGCCCCGTCTTTATGCTTATCGGGAACATTTACTCGCTGTTCGCCTTACATTTTGAGCCGTTCTTTCAGGAAGGGCGCGGCCCGCGGATCGATGATCTGTCCGTTGCCGGCAAAGTGATGGCCTACATTGCCACCGGGAGAGTACGGGAAGAATTGCTGGGATGCTTTGAGCGGACATACCGCGAGCATTTCTCGCCGTCGATGGAGTTTAACTGGATCTTTTCCCGGGAAATCAAACGTTTCGTAGACGAACATCACATACCCCACGCCGATGCTCTGGCCTCGTTCCATTTGTATATGGAGCGCCTGCTGGTAGATTCGATTACGGCGGCTGTCCGGAAGCATGGGAACAGAAGCCGCAATTTCTGCTTTATCGGCGGCTGCTCCCTGAACATCAAGTGGAACAGTGCGATCAGAAGCAGCGGCATCTTCGATGAGGTATTCGTCTCCCCGTTCACCAACGATACGGGCAGCGCCATCGGCGCCGCCTGTTGTGAGATGTACCGGCAGACCGGCAATTTACATTTGAAGTGGTCGGTATACAGCGGGCCGTCCGCTGTCCGCAATGACCCTCCGGAAGGCTGGTCGCAGAAGGCATTCTCCATACCGGAGCTGGCGCGCCTGCTGCATGATACCAATGAACCGGTCGTCGTTCTGAATGGAAGAGCTGAGCTTGGCCCGCGGGCATTGGGCAACCGTAGTATATTGGCAACCGCCATTCAGCCGGAGATGAAAGACCGCCTAAATGCCATCAAGAAGCGGGAAAGCTACCGCCCGGTATCTCCCATCTGTATGGAGGAACGGGCCCCGCTGATCTTTGAGCCGGGGACACGCGATCCATATATGCTGTTTGACCATATGCTCCGGGAGCCGTGGTCGGAGCGGATTCCGGCGATACGCCATCTGGACGGAAGTGCGAGGCTGCAGACCGTGAGCAGGGACGACAACCCGGTAATCTATGATCTGCTGTGCGAATATGAGAAGCTGAGCGGCATTCCGGTCCTGTGCAACACCAGCGCCAATCTGCTCGGCAGCGGCTTCTTTCCGGATGTCCGCTCGGCCACGGAATGGAACGGCACCGGCTATGTCTGGTGCGACGGTACCTTGTACTATAAATAACTGCAGATGGAGGCCTGCGCCAATGGGAGAGAAGGCAACCTACGAGTTATCCCACGGACAAAAGCGGTTTTGGATTCAATCCCAGTTGAATCCGGGCAGCAGTGAGCTGAACCAGCCCATGGCTGTCAGAATCGGCCGCAGGATAAGCCCTGAACTATTGCGGCAAGCCCTGGAGCACATTGCAGAGCGCCATTTTGTGCTCCGTACCGTGTTTCTGTCCGTCAACGGCGAGCCCCGGCAAATGGTGCTGGAGCATTTGGAGGTGGACCTGCCCGTTACCGATTATTCCGGCCTTGGATTGGAAGCGGGACGGGAGGCCGCCCATACAGACATGCTTGCCGATATGGGGCTGCCGTTTGATCTGATGGAGGGGCCGCTGTTCCGTGTACGGCTGTATCATCTGGACGATGAGGCTGCCATTTTCTATATTTGCCTGCACCATATCATTGAAGACGGCTGGTCCATGGATGTGCTGTTCCGCGAGCTGTTTACGATTTATCAGTCCATGGAGCAGGGGACTGCTGTCCGGTTGCCCGACCTGCCGATCCAGTATATTGATTATGCCCACTGGCAGAATCAGCTGCTATCCTCCGGCAAGCTCCGCAAGCAGGAGGAGTATTGGCGGACGAAGCTGGGCGGGGAGCTGCCCAGTCTTCATCTGCCGCTGGATTATGCCCGGCCGCAGGTCAGGAACGCAGCGGCGGGCATCGAAAGAATCGTCATTGAACCGGCGGTATGCCGCGCTCTGGAGCAGATGAACCGCAGGTACGGGACAACGATGTTCATGTCCATTGCCGCCTGTCTTCAGGTTCTGCTGGCAAGGCTGTGCAACCAGGAAGAGATTCTCATCGGGACTCCCATTGCCGGAAGAAATCATAAGCATGTGAAGAATCTGATCGGATTCTTTGTCAATACATTAGTGCTGCGCAACCGGCTGTCTGTCGAGGGTCATTTCCCGGAATTGCTGCTGCAGGTGAAACAGACCTGCATCGAGGCTTTCGAGCATCAGGATTACCCCTTTGACCAGCTGCTGCAGCTGCTAGAAGCGCCGCGCCGTCTGAACAGGGCGCCGCTCTTTGATGTCCTGCTTAATTTTGCCTCCGATTACAGTACAGAGGGGGATTTGAACGGAATCCGCTTCGATAAGGTGCTGATCGGAGACGGTGCGGAGCATAATGAATTTGATTTGACGGTTATCGTGGAGACGGTCGATGACCGGATGATTGTCTCTTTAAGCTATGGAACCGATTTGTTCTCCCCGGCTTCTGTCCGGCGGATCGGAGAGAATCTCCGGCGGATTATTGCCGGTGTTGCCGACAATGCCGAGCAGCGGATATGGGAGATTGGTTACTTATCCGATGAGGAGCAAAGGGTGCTCCAAGCGGTAAATGACACCCGGCGGGTATATCCGGAAGAAGAAACGATTCCTTCTCTCTTTGCCCGGCAAGCCGCGCGTACGCCCGGCTCCATTGCCGTTGAGCATCAAGGGAAGACCCTCACTTATTCGGACCTGCATACACAGTCTAACCGGATCGGTCATTTACTGAGACAATGCGGAGTGGGGCCGAATCAACCGGTTGCCGTGCTGGCGGACCGGGGAAGCGCTCTGCTTGGCGCAGTGCTCGGTGTGCTTAAGGCAGGCGGAGCCTATGTGCCTGTTGATCCCGAGTACCCGGAGCTGCGCATCCGGTATTTGCTGCATGACAGCGCCTGCCGCGTGCTGATTACCGGGCCGCGCTATCTTGGGCAGTTGGCCGACTATTTACCGGGTAGCGTCGATATCGTTCTCTGCCTGGAGGAGGAGCCACAATCCGGCATACCCGGCAGCTCTGCAGCATTCGCGGATAGTGCCGAAGAGACGGTTGCCGCTGCAGCGGAGCTTCCGGACAAGGTTCAGGTCATCCGCAGCAGCGGCGGCTATCCGGCCACAGATTTGCCTGCGATTGCCGGAGCCGCGGACTTGGCGTATATCATCTATACCTCAGGGTCTACCGGACATCCGAAGGGCGTCATGATCTCCCACCGGGCTGTGCTTAACACACTGCATTGGCTGCAGGATACATATACGCTCAGCCCGGAGGATGTAGTCGCACAGAAGACGTCGGCCAGCTTCACGGATTCGGTCTGGGAGTTCTTTTGGCCGCTGCTGGCCGGAGCGAAATTGGCTGTCCTTCCAGGAGAGACGGTGAAGGACCCGGTTAAGCTGTACCACTGCCTGAAGGAGCTGAAGATCAGTGTCACCCAATTTGTTCCCGGGCAAATGGCGCTGTTTCTCTCTGCCGCCCGCCAGATCGGGGATGCGGAACCGCTAAATGCTCTGAAATGGGTGTTCAACGGAGGAGAGGCCTTGCCCGCCAATTTGGTGCGGGAATGGTATGCGCTGTTTCATACGGCCAGGATCGCCAACATTTACGGAATGACCGAATCGGCAATTTATGCCACGAATTATTTGATTACGGACAAGCCGGGTGAGCATCAGCTGAGAATTCCGCTGGGGCTGCCGATTGCCAACACCCATGTCTATGTGCTGGATGCTGCAGGCCAGCCGGCCGGCTTTCACGTTCCGGGGGAAATCTGTATCGGCAGTATCGGCATGGCCAGCGGGTACTGGAATAAGCCGGAATTGACTGCACAGGCCTTTAAAGCCCATCCTCTGACAGGAGAGCGGCTGTACCGGACAGGAGATATCGGGTTCTTAAGGCCGGACGGATTGTTCGAATATTTGGGCAGAAGAGACGATCAGATTCAGGTTCGCGGCTTCCGGGTGGAGCTGAAGGAAGTGGAACGGGCCGTTACCGGCTGTCCCGGGATTGCGGAAGCGGCGGTAGTAGCCCGCGAAGAGCAATCGGGAACTAAGGCCCTTGTCTGCTACTATACAAGAACTCAGCCGGGTCTGGAGCCTCTTGAGCTGCGCGAGTACCTGAAGCGGCGGCTCCCCGAATATATGGTGCCCGGCCTGCTGCTGGAGCTGCAGGCCATGCCGCTGACTCCCCACGGCAAAATCGACCGCAGAAATCTGCCGAAGCCGGAAGGCCGGATTCATCAGGGGACAGACTACGTTCCGCCCGGCGATGACGTCGAGGAGGCGCTGGCAACCATATGGCAGGAAGTGCTGGAGATTGGACAAGCAGGCGTGTTGGACCTGTTCTTCGAGCTTGGCGGCCATTCCCTCAAGCTGGCCAAGACCATGTACCGGATACAGGAGCAGCTCCATACAGAAGTAACCTTCAAGGAGCTGTTCGAGCACCAGACCATCCGGGCGCAGGCGCTTCTGATTAAGAGCAAATCGCGACAATCTACCACTCCCATGGAGCCTTTGGAGGATCAGGACTATTATGCAGTATCCGCCGCGCAAAGACGGCTTTATGTCCTGCAGCAGCTGGAGCAGGATAGCCTCAGCAACCATGTGTTCTCGGCCTGGCGCTTCTCAGGTGACGTTCAGCGCGAGCAGATTGAAGCGGTCTTCAAGCTGCTGATCCAGCGTCATGAGGTACTCCGGACAGGGTTTACCCTGCTGGAAGATGATGTGTACCAGCACATTCACGGGGAGATTGACTGGCAGCTGGATGCCGGAGAGGCTGACGAGATAGAGCTGCCTGCCATTGTCCGCCGGTTTCTGCAGCCGTTTGACCTGAAGCATCCGCCATTATTCCGCGCGCAATGGGTCACCCTGGCAGAGGAGGAGTTCCTGCTTCTGCTGGATTTTCACCATATTGTGTACGATGGCACTTCGGCTGCCATTCTGCTTGATGAATTCACGGCGCTGCTGGCCGGCCGTTCTCTGGAAGGGCATCGGCTGCAGTACAAAGAGTTCGCCGCATGGCAGAATATCCGTCTGACCGAACCGGCATACCAGGAACACGAGCGGTATTGGCTGGGACAATTCGACGAGAAGGTGACCGGCAAGGAAATTCCGCTGTTAAGTCTTCCGGCAGATTACACCCGGCCGAAGCACAAGAGCTATAAGGGAGGGACGTACCGCTTCATTTTGCCGCTGCCAGTCGTGAACGGCCTGCGCACCATAACCGCCGGTCAAGAGGCCACCTTATTTATGGGGCTTCTGGCGGTGTTCAGCGTGTGGCTTAGCCGGTACAGCGGCCAAAATGACATTATCGTCGGTACACCGGTTGCGGGCCGGACCCATGCGCAAACCGCGAAGATGATCGGGACATTCGTAAATACATTGGCACTCCGCAGCCATCCGCTGCCGGAGCTGACCTTCAGACAATTCCTGAATGAAGTGAAACAGGTTAGCCTGGAAGCCCTTGAGCATCAGGATTATCCGTTCGACCATTTAGTCAACCGCTTGAATCTGCTGCGCGACGTCAGCCGCAATCCGCTGTTTGATGTCATGTTGAGGCTGCAGAATTTCACGGAGGGCGAAAAGTCGATACCGGGAATTCAGGTGCAGCCATACCCGCTCGATAACCCTTATGTTCCGTTTGATCTGGTTCTGACGGCAACGGAGATGCCCGACGGGCTGCATTGTATATGGGAATATTGCACCGAATTATTCACGGAGCGGTCGGCGGAGCAAATGGCGCGCCATTTTATCCAACTGGCGGACAATCTTACGCTGCAGCCGGATTGGCCGCTCTACCGGGCCAAAATGCTAACGCCTGCGGAAGAGTACGGGATTCTCGAAGCCGGAAGCGGACCGGAGGTGACCCTGCCGGAGGGACGGCTGGTTCATCAGATGTTCGAGGAACAAGCGGCGAGAAGGCCGGGGGAGGCGGCGGTAGCGTGCGGCGGCACTGTACTCAGCTACGGCCAGCTCGATCTTCTCTCCAACCGGCTGGCCCGGACTCTGCGGAATAAAGGCGTGAAGCCGAATACGGTAGTCGGCATTGTAGTGAACCGTTCGGTTGAGCTGATCACGGCGATTTTGGCCGTACTGAAAGCCGGAGCCGGTTATTTGCCGCTGGACCCCGGCTATCCGGCCGCACGGGTTGAATACATGCTGGAAGCCAGCCGGGCGGACATTGTTTTGACAAAAGAAGGGCTGCTGGACGCGGGTGCCTATTCGGGAGACCGGATCCGGATGGAGCATGACGAGGAGTGGGATAACGACTCCAGTCCGCTGCTTCCGCTGCAGACGCTGCAGGATATGGCCTACATGATCTTTACCTCCGGCTCTACCGGCAATCCCAAGGGTGTCGTCGTTCCCCAGGAAGCGGTCGTGAATTTCATTTACGGAATGACTGGACGGATTCCCTTTGCCGAAGGTCAAACGATGTTCTCCGTAACGACCGCAGCCTTCGACATCTTTCTTCTGGAGACGCTGCTTCCGTTAACGCAAGGGATGCGGGTAATTCTCGCCACGGAGGAAGAGCAGCATTCGGCCGGGGCACTTCTGAACAGCGTTAGGGACACCGGAGCTGAATTTATGCAGACGACGCCGTCCAGGCTGCGGCTGCTGCTGATGCATCCCATGGCGGCGGAAAGCCTGCAGCGCCTGCAGATCCTGCTGGTAGGAGGCGAACTGTTTCCTGAATCCCTGCGGAGTCAGGCCCGGGCGTTGACGTGCAGCCGGATTTACAATTTGTACGGGCCGACGGAAACTACGGTATGGTCAACGGTTCAGGAGTTAACAGAGCACAAGCCGGTGACCATCGGCACACCGATAGCGAATACCCGGGTGTATATCCTGGATGATTATATGCAGCCGCTGCCGGAAGGGGTGACCGGACAGCTCTGGATCGGCGGCAAAGGCGTAGCAACCGGCTACCATCAAAGTCCGGAGCTGACCTCCCGGAAATTCGCAGGAAATCCGTTCCGGCCGGGCGAGCGGATCTTCCGTACCGGAGATTTGGCCAAATGGCGGCCGGACGGCGAGCTTGAGGTCCTCGGCAGAGAAGACCATCAAATCAAAATCCGCGGCTATCGGGTTGAGCTTGGGGAGATCGAGCATCAGCTGCAGACCCATCCGGCGATCCGCGAAGCGGTTGTTGTGGCCCGCGGGGAGCAGGAGACTGCCGAGCTTTGCGCCTATTATGTCGGCGATGCGGAGCTGACGGTAAGGGAACTGCGAGCCCATCTGGAAGGGCTTCTCCCTCCTTATATGCTCCCGTCGGAATTCATTGTAGTAGAGGCCATGCCCTTGACACCGAACGGGAAAATCGACCGCAAACGCCTGCCGCAGCTGGAGGCCCGGCGTGCGGAGCTGGGAGCCGGTTATGCCGCCCCGTCCTCCGGTACCGAACAGGAAATTGCGCTCCTGTGGGAGAGTCTCTTGAAGCGGGAAGGAATCGGGAGCAACGATAACTTCTTTGAACTCGGGGGGAGCTCGATTCTCCTCATTCAGCTGCATATGCGCCTGCAGGAGGCTTTTTCCCCGCAGCTTACCGTCATGGATTGCCTGGCCCATCCTACAGTTGCCGGTTTGGCGGCATTTCTGGAACAAGAAGTTCCGGAAAGCCTGGTCCGGACGGAGGAGGACAAGGAACGTTACCGCAAACAGGAGGCATATTGGCTGGAGCTGCTGAGTGCTCCGCTGCCGTTTATTCCGTTTACACCGGATATGGACGCGGGCACCCGGACTGAACCGCAGAGCTCACTCGCTTATACGCTTCCGGATCATCTGCACCGCACGCTGCTGCGGGCGCTTGAAGAACAGCCCTTTGAATTTACCGATCTGCTGCTCGCGTCGTTTCTCTATGTGCTGCATCTGCAGACGGGCAGCAGAGAGCTGATGGTGGAGGCAGGCGGGGCTGGGATATGGCCTGCCGGAACGGGCGCGCGGCCGGGGGGAGGCTTTCCGGTGCGCTCAAGCCTGCCGGAGAACAATGATCTGGGCGCGCTGGGCCTGGCCGTTGCGCATCAACGCCGGCAGGCGGCGGATACGGATAGATATGCCATACCCCGGTTGCCTGTGCTGGCCGTTCAAACGGGCACAGAGCCCTTGCTGCTGGGTATCGTGGTGAACGATATAACGACCGGGGGCTACTCCGATTACGATATGCTCCTCCATCTGGAGATCCGTTCGGGAACCGTATCCTTTCTCTGCGAGAGCGGGAAGCGAAGGCTGAAGAAGTCATGGATGGAGCGGACCATGAACGGCTATATCAATTTGCTGCATAAGATTGCGGGTCAATGACCAAGGAGGATGGTTGCTTTGAGTAAACTGGGTTTGTTGTTTCCCGGACAGGGCTCTCAATATACAGGGATGGGAAAGGATTTATATGATAGCTTTCAAACGGCGCGGGATACCTTTGATGAAGCCTGCGACGTGCTCGGCTTCGATCTGAAAGCACTTTGCTTTGACGGGGATATGGAACAGCTGTCCCGTACCTCAAACGCCCAGCCTGCCATTCTGACGGCCAGTGTGGCTGCCTTCCGGGTCCTGATGCAGGAAATAAAGCCTGCGCCGGCCTACGCCGCAGGACATAGCCTGGGCGAGTTCACCGCACTGGCCTGCAGCGGGGCGCTGTCTTTTGCCGATGCCGTTGCCCTGGTACGCCGCAGAGGAGAACTGATGGAAGAGGCGGCCGGGACAGCAGGCGGGGGTATGCTGGCGGTTACAGGGGTGTCTGAAGAGATTCTGGCTGATATCTGTGTGAAGGCGTCGTCGATTCAGTCTTTTGTATCCATAGCCAACTATAATTCCGCCGAACAGATCGTTATCTCCGGCCATGCGGAGGCACTGGATAAAGCCAAAGGTGAAATTGAAAAGCTGGGCGCCAGCACCATCCCCTTAAAGGTCAGCGCCCCTTTTCACACCGCGATGATGTCGAAGGCCTCCGAGGCGTTCGGGCAGGAATTAAGAGGCTATGCCTACGGACGGTTCAAATGGCCGGTCATTGCCAATCTTTCCGGTACTCCGTATGCGGATAAACGGTTTATCGTGTCCAATCTGACGCAGCAAATGGCGCGTCCGGTTCAATGGTATAAGAGTATGCAGTATCTCTTGAACCAGGATGTAAGCAGCTTTATCGAAGTCGGTCCGCGGACAGTACTGACGAAGCTGATGAAGACAATTTCGGCCAGCAGCCGTGTATTTTCCATGGAGCATGCCTCCCATCTGGAGGAGCTCCGCAAGGCGGAGCTGGAGGCGAGACCTGACGGGCTGGGGCTGATCGTCGCCTGCATTGCGGCCGCAGTATCCACACAGAATCGCAATTGGGACAACGGGCAGTATGAGCAGGGCGTGATCATGCCTTATCAGCGGATTCAGGAATTGCGGGAGCGGCTGGTGAAGACCGGCTCCGAGCCTTCGCTGGAAGAGATGCAATTTGCCTTGACGATGCTAAAGTCCATTCTTAACACGAAATTCACTCCGCTTGAGGAACAGGAAGAACGGTTTGAGCGGATGCTCTACGCCACCAATACCCAGGATTTATTTCCGGCGTTTCAGGTTAGTTAACGGCATTTACTTGGAAAAGAGGAGGATACTGTGTCCAAATTGCAGCTGAATTTAGCGGACTTGAAACTAAGTGAAGCCGATTACGCAGGCAGCGGTCCGAACCGGCCGCAGCAATTCCGCGACGAGGACATTGCCGTCATCGGCATCGCCTGTAAAATCGCCGGAAGCGGGGATGCCGGACAGTTCTGGGAGAGCCTGCGGGAAGGAAGAGACGCCATCCGGCCGTTCCCGGAGGCCAGAAAGAAGAATCTGCAGGAGCTGTACCATGCGGGTTATTTAGACGAAAACACTGCGATGTTCGAGGGTGGCTATCTCGATGAGGTCGATGTCTTTGATTATTCCTTTTTCCACTTGTCGCCGAACGAAGCCAATCTGATGGACCCGAACCAGCGGATGTTCCTTCAGACCGCCTGGACGGCCATTGAAGATGCGGGCTATGGAGGCGGGCGTCTGGCGGGCAGCAGCACCGGCGTATATGTCGGCTTCGGAAGCGATATGGGCGAGGAGTATAAACGGCTGATCGCCGAATTGTCTCCCGCTTCGCTCAACGCCTCGATTCCCGGCAATATACACTCGATGATTGCCAGCCGGATCGCCTATCTGCTGGATTTGAAGGGGCCCAGCATGCTGGTGGATACGGCATGCTCCTCTTCTCTCGTGGCCGTTCATCTGGCCTGCCGTGCCCTGCGGCAGGGAGAATGCGACTTCGCTGTTGCGGGCGGAGTCAAGCTCTCGCTACTGCCGGTGAAGCAGGGAAGCGGCGGCGGCTTGGGGGTAGGCTCATCGGATGACCGCACACGGACCTTTGATGACAAGTCCGACGGCACCGGAGGCGGAGAAGGCGTCGTTGCCGTCCTGCTAAAGCCGCTGAAACGGGCGGTCCGGGACCGTGACCACATCTATGCGGTGGTAAAAGGCAGTGCCGTCAATAACGACGGCACCTCTGCAGGGATCACGTCGCCCAATTCGCTGGCGCAGGAGGATGTGCTGGCCAGAGCCTGGGCGGACGCGGGAATTCATCCGGAGCGCCTTGAATATATCGAGGCACACGGGACCGGTACGAAGCTGGGCGATCCCGTTGAAATCGACGGCATCCGCAAAGCCTTCAGGAGATATACGGGCCGGAAGCAGTTTTGCGGAATTGGCTCGGTCAAAACCAATATCGGTCATTTGGATCACTGTGCGGGGATTGCCGGCTTCCTCAAAGCGGTGCTGAGTCTGAAGCATAAGGAGCTTCCGGCCAGCCTGCATTTTACGGAGCCCAATGCCCGGATTGCATTTATGGATTCGCCGGTTTACGTCAATGAGAGACTGCGTGTATGGGAGTCCGGGGGGGCACCCCGCTTATGCGGGGTCAGCTCCTTCGGGCTGAGCGGCACCAACTGTCACGTTGTTCTTGAAGAGGCCCCCCTTACTGCGGATACAGTCCTAAATACCACGGCACCGGAAGATTCCGGGGAGCTAACCGGGGAGCTTGCGCTGTTCAGCCTGTCGGCCAGAAGCGAAACGGCGCTGTCGGCTTATCTGGAGGCTTACCGGAGCTATCTGCAGGATGAGGAGAACCGCCATTCCCTGCGCGATCTCTGTTATACCGCGAATACGGGCCGGGGGCATTATGCCTGCCGCGCAGCAGTGCTCTGCAGCAGCCGCGGGGAGCTCGCGCAGAAGCTGGCACAGCTTCAGGAAAGCCTGCACGGCGGCGGGTCGCTGCTGTCCGGCGAGATAGCACCCGGCGTATATTATGGCCGCCACCGGACGGTTTCTCTCCGCAAGGAAAAGGAAGCCGGCGATTTGACCGTGGACGAGCAGCGGGAGCTTAGCCGCGAGAGTGAAGCAGTGCTGCAGCAGCAGACAGAATATGATCGGAAATTAATGCAGACCGGCCGCTTATATGTTGCCGGGGCGGATATCGCCTGGGAAAGGCTGTATGAGAACGAAGCACGCTACCGGGTACCGGCACCGGTGTATCCGTTCGAACGGCATCACTGCTGGGTCGTTCCCGATGAGGGAGCGGCAACAGGGAAGAGCAGAAAGCCGGCCCAAGCGGCTTCTCTGCATCCGCTGCTTGACCAGCGCCTGGCCGAAACGGAGAATCAGGCGATCTTTGTCACCAGCTTCTCGGTTGAGCGGCACTGGGTGCTCAGCGAGCATGTGGTTGCTGGCCGCTCCATCGTTCCGGGAACGGCATATCTGGAGATGGTACAGGCAGCCTTGCAGGCATGCGGCCGTTCAGGCGAAGCTCTTGAGCTCCGGGATATTCTCTTCGTGTCGCCGCTGATTGTGGACCAGGGCGAAACGCGAGAAGTACAGACGATCCTCCGCTGGGAAGAGGAGGAGATTGAATTTACGGTGCTGAGCTGCGGGGAGCCTCCCGGTCCGGCGGAGGAACGGAGCTGGATCAGGCACGCCCAGGGCAAAGCCTCTTATAGTACGGGCAGCGGCCGCTCCGTTAATATGGATGAGCTCCGGTCGCAATGCCGGGTGCAGGAGATAACCATCGCAGAAGATGCGGAGGACGGTGCCGGTGCCTTTGAATTTGGACCGCGCTGGAACGCCTTGCGGAGAATTGAAGCGGGAACCGACCGGGTGCTGGCGGAATTATCGCTGAGCCGTCCGTTTCGTGCAGATCTGGAGCAGTACAGACTGCATCCTGCACTGCTGGATGCGGCGGTGGGGGTGACCAGTCAAAGCCTGGGCACCGGGCTGTTTCTGCCCCTTACTTATCGTAAATTACGGATCTACGATTCCCTCCCGGAACACTTCTATAGCTATGCCGTGAAGAAACAGGGGTCCAAGCAAAACGGAGAGCTGTTAACCGTCGATGTGCTGATTATGGATGATACCGGTAGATTGCTGCTCGAAATTGAGGATTATACCGTGAAAAGGGTCCGTGCCGGAGAGGTACAGGCGGGACCGCCAGCAGAAGACCGGCTTTACCATCGTATAGCCTGGACCAGCGTGGACAGTGAGCAGGGGGCAGCGAAGATATCAGCTTCTGCCCGGATATGGCCGCAGGCGCAAGCTGTAATCATGTTCACGGATGAAAGCCCGTTGGCCGCGTCACTGGTCCGGCGCCTCCGCGGGGAAGGCCAGCAGGTGATTGAAGTCAAGCGCGGCGAGGGCTTCGCCCGCCTGGGCGGCGGCACCTATATTTGCGGCGGAAGCAAAGCGGAGTTTGCCCGGCTCTTTGCAGAAGAGGAATGCATGCGTCCCGGAACCCTCCTCTATCTATGGGGAGCGGACCCCTGGGTGTCCGATGAATCGCTCTTGTTAACCTTTCTGCATCTGACTCAGGCGGTGACCGGCAAGCTGAATGCCGAGCTGCTTGTTATTGCCAGATCCGCCTATGAGGTAACCGGAACGGAAACGCTGATTATGCCGGAGCACGCGGCGTTGTACGGATTGGCCAAGGTTGCCCAGCAGGAGGATTCCGGCCTGGCCTGCCGCTGCATTGATGTGGACGGAACGGCGGAGCCGGAGGATGTGCTTGCCGCCATGGCCATGGGCGACAGCCCGTATCTGCTGGCGCTGCGGGACGGAAAGTGCTATGCCGAAGAGCTGCAATGGACAGAGCCCGGCGAGCCGGCTGATTCCGGCGAATCTGCAGGTGCAGGCCTGACCGTCAGGGACGGTGGGGTGTATGTCATCACCGGAGGCACCGGGGGACTGGCGCTGGAGGTCGGGAAGCGGCTCGCCTCCCGGGCCAGCGTCCATCTGGCTTTTATCGCCCGGACAGCGTTGCCGCCCAAGGAAGCCTGGGCAACCGCCGATGCCGCAGATACCGACCCCCGGGCATTCAGAAGCATTCAGGCCTACCTGGCTATGGAATCCGCCGGGGCGGTTGTTGAGTATATACAGGCCGATATGGCGGATGAAGAGAGCCTAGACCGGTTCTTCACCGGTTTGCGGCATAAGGCCGGAGGAATCCACGGGGTGATCCATGCGGCCGGTAACGCCGGTGCAGGTGTCTTTGCCCTGAAGGAGGACGAGGGGTTCTGTCAGGTTCTGCTGCCCAAAATTCAAGGAACACGCATTCTGGACAAGCTGACGGAGCAGGATGATCTGGATTTTCTTTTGTTATTCTCATCGGTCTCTTCCGTATTCGGAGGGCCTGGACAATCGGACTATACGGCGGCGAACGCCTTTATGGACGCTTATGCAGAGCATCGCAACCGTTCGGGCAAGAAGACCATTGCCATAGAGTGGGCTTCCTGGAGCGAGACGGGCATGGCCGTTGATTATAAGGTGGACCTGAATTCCTCATGGTTCCGGGGTCTGCGGACAGGCGAAGCGCTGGATGCCCTGGAGGAAATCCTGAAGCATCCGGCGCCGCGCATGATGGTCGGCAGGCTGAACTATACCCAGGCTGCCCAGCTTGAAGCGGCCATGCCGGTAGGCTTGTCAGCCGGAATCCGCAGCGCCTTGGGACGGTACCGCAACCGCCGGTCCGGGCCGAAGTCCGGAACCCCGCAGCGCCGCAGTTTCAGCATCCAGGGCAGGGGATCGGGGATATACAGCGATTCGGAGCGGACGATTGCCGGAATTTGGGCCGAGGTGCTGGGACATGAGCAGGTGAATCTCTATGATAATTTTTATGAATTAGGCGGAGATTCGCTGTTGGCCGGCAAAATTGTCGCCATGATGAACAATACCTTAACCAAGAAGACGGAGATCGGCGATCTGTTCCGGTACTTGACGGTAGAAGAGCTGGCGGGATACGTGGATGACGGGGCGCCTGCCTGGAGCAGACCGGCTGCCGGGGCGGAGCCGCCGCAGACGGGGCTTCCCGCACAAGAGACAGCGCTGGAGCCCGCAGGTAACCGTGAATACTATCTGGCTACATCCGCACAGCGGCAATTTTATCTGATCCGGCAAATGGCCGGAGAGAGCACACTGAACAATCTGTGCAGCGCGATGATTCTGAGCGGACCCCTGGATGTGGAGCGGCTGGAGAATGCCCTGCAGCAGGTCGTCAAGCGTCAAAGTTCGCTGCGAACCTCCTTCGAAATGCAGGGGGAGGAGCTGGTCCAGAAGGTACTGAAGGAAGCTCCGTTTGAACTTGAGTTCGCGGATGCGGATAACCGTGAGTACCGGGAGTATATCAGGGAATTTGTCCGGCCGTTTGATTTGAACGCCGCACCTTTGTTCAGAGCCAGGCTGATCCGGGTATCCGCCGAGCGGCATCTCTTCATGCTTGATGTGGACCATATCATTGCGGACGGCGCCTCCATCGGAATATTGCTGAGCGACATCATTCAACTGTATTCCGGTCAGGAGCTTCCGGAGCTCCCGGTCCAGTATACCGATTACGCGCTATGGCTGAATGAACGGCTGCAAGGCGCGGAGCTGGACCGTCAGGAACAATACTGGCTTAATCTGTTTCATGATGAATGGCCTGTACTGGAGCTGCCGACCGACTCGCCAAGGCCGCCTGAAATGAATTACGCGGGCGATGTCTACAACCTGGAGTTAGGAGAAGAAGTGACGGCCAAAGTCAAGACCGCGGCCTCCGGGAGCGGGGTAACGCTGTTTATGCTTCTGTTTGCCGCATACGCGGTGCTCCTGGCCAAATACGCCAACAAGGAAGAGCTGGTAATCGGCACGCCAAGCGCCGGCCGGGAACGCAAAGAGACCGAACCGCTGGTCGGCCTCTTCATTAATACGCTGGCGCTCCGGAGTGCGCCTTCCGGCGGCAAGAGGTTCGCAGATTATCTCCAGGAGGTCAAGGCGCTTGCCCTTGAGGCGTACGAGCATGCGGAATATCCTCACGGAATGCTGCTGCAGAAGCTTCATCTGGAGCGGGATGCCAGCCGGAACCTGCTGTTTGATGTTCAATTCATCTCCCAGAACTTCGCGGGAGAGCCGCTAAGCGTGGACCAGCTGCAATTTGAGCCTATGGAAGCGAAGGTTGAAGCGGTTCATGTCGATCTGACCTTAATCTGGTACGAACGGGACGGCAGGCTCCGCTTCCGGTTCGAATATGCCACACAGCTGTTTACGGAGCGCACGATTGCCCGTCTGGGCGTTTACTTCGAGCATCTTCTGGGCGAGATCATTTCTGATCCTTCCAGACCGATCGGGCAAATCTCCCTGGTGCCCGGGCAGCAGCAGGAAGAACTTTTAACCGAAATGAAAGGCATCCCTATCGCTGTGCCGCAGCATATGCTGGTCCATCAATTGTTCGAGCGGCAGGCCGAAGCTGCTCCGGATAATATTGCTGTCATTTGCGGGGGACGCAGCTTCACCTACAAGGAACTGAATGACCGGGCCAACAGTCTGGCCTGTGCATTGCGGAGCTTCGGCCTGGCGCCGGACGACAGGGTCGGTCTCCTCGTTGAGCGTACCGTGGACCGGATTGCTTCCATGCTGGCTGTGATGAAGGCGGGCGCAGCTTACGTGCCGATGGAGCCGGAATATCCGCAGGAGCGTCTGGCCTACATCATCAATGACAGCGGCATGGCCCTGCTGATGGCTCCATCCCATCTATCGGGAGCCGTCGCGTTCGAGGGGCCGGTAATTGATATTACCGACGAATCCTTGTATACGGGGGGACCGGCGCAGCCGGAGTGCCACACCGCACCGCATAATCTGGCTTACATTTTGTATACATCGGGTTCCACGGGCATGCCCAAAGGGGTGATGGTGGAGCATCGCAATGTTGTCCATTATATCTCGTCCTTCCGTCATGAATTCACGCTTTCGGGCAGCGATGTGATTCTGCAGCAGGCTTCTTATGCCTTCGATGTCTCCGTGGAGGAGATCTTTCCGATTCTGTCGGCCGGAGGACGGATCGTTATCATCCAGCCGGAAGAGCTGCTCGATATTCGGCGGCTTCAGGCGCTGATCCGGGAGCATCGGGTTACGCTGCTCAGCACGTCGCCCTTTGTACTGAACGAGCTCAACCAGCTGCCGCCGCTTGACTCCGTCCGCATCTTCATCAGCGGAGGCGATGTGCTGAAGGGGGATTATGTCTCCAGCCTGATCCGGTACGCTCAGGTGTATAACACCTATGGGCCGACGGAGGGTACGGTCTGCGCGGCGTATTACAGGGTTGAGGCTGCAGAGCCACGCCCGCTGCCTATCGGCAGACCTATCGCCAATACAGCGGTCTATATTATGAATGCCTCGCTGGAGCCGCAGCCCCCGGGCGTACCGGGTGAAATCTGCATTGCCGGAGGCGGGGTGGCCAGAGGCTACCTGAATCAGCCGGCTTTGACGAACCGGCAGTTCATTCTCCATCCCTGGAAGCCAGGGGAACGTCTGTACAAGTCAGGAGATCTCGGCAGGTATCTTCCCGATGGCAGCCTGCAATTTCTGGGGCGGATCGATCAGCAGCTTAAAATACGCGGCTACCGGATTGAGCCCGGCGAGATTGAAGCGGCACTGCTGCGGCATCCGTCTGTCACGGACAGTATTGTAACAGGGTACAGCGGAATAACCGGAACCACTGAGATTGCAGCCTATTACGTATCGGACCGAGAGGTCCAGGCTACCGAATGGAAAGACTGTCTCAAGACCGCTCTTCCGGAATATATGATTCCCGGCGTATATATACGTATGGCCGCCCTTCCGCTGACCGCTAACGGCAAAGTGAATCGGCGGGAGCTTCCTCTGCCTGATCGCGGAGCTTCAGCAGGCTTAAATCCTGCGGAGCCTTCAACGCCAACCGAACAAAAGCTTGTACAGATGTGGTCCGAAACGCTGCAGAAGGAGGGAATCGGGACCACGGATGATTTCTTCCTGCTGGGAGGACAGTCGCTTCTTGCCATGAAGCTGCTGTATCTGATCAATAAGGAATGGCAGGTTGAGATGGGCTTGCGGGATTTCTTCAGAGCCAGTACGGTAAGGGGCCTGGCCGCCTGGATCGAGAATGCCGGCGGATTAGCCGGACCGGAAGCGCCGGACAACCGGGACGGGCTGGCCACTCCGTTCAATCTGCGCGGAGGGCCGCCGCTGCGTACGAAGATCATCAGGACAGGTGCAGGGAAGCATGTACTGTACATGGATATGCATCACATCATCACGGACGGGCTGTCCCAGGACATTATCATGAGTGAGTTCGCCGAGCTGTATGCGGGCAGGGAGCTGCCCGAGCTGCCGCTCCAGTATAAAGATTATGCCAGCTGGCAGCGCAGCCTGGCGGCTGGCGGGCAGTACCGGGAGCAGGAGCAATTCTGGCTCGGTCAATTCGCGGAGCCGGTCCGGGAGCTGCGGCTGCCGCTCGACTATCCCCGCCCCTTAAGCCGCAAAGGCGAGGGGGGGGCGGTCAGCCTCCGGCTCGGTTTCGACACCGCAAGCCGTTTGAAACGCTTCGCCATCGAGCAGGACACTACCGTCTTTATGCTACTGTTCGCCATTTACAATATTCTGCTTGGCAAAATAAGCGGTCAGGAGGACATTGTCGTCGGCGTGCCTGTATCGGGCAGAAGTCATGCCAGTCTTAATCCGATTGTAGGGATGTTCGTCAACACGCTTGCCATCCGCAACAGGCCGAAGAGCGGGCTGAGCGCGGCGGAGTTCGTCCGTGAGGTTAAGGAACGCTTTCTGCTCGCATATACCCATCAGGATTACCCCTTTGAAGCGCTTGTCGGCAAGCTGAATGTTTCGGGGGAGGCAGACCGCAATCCGCTGTTTGATACGATGTTTTCGTTCGCCAATGAAGCCATGGCTGCGGCCATTGCGCTTCCCGGGCTAAGCATAGCTCCGTGCGAGACGGAATACACAGGGGCACAGTTTGATCTGACGGTCGTTGCCACGATGATGAAGGAGGATCTGGAACTTCGCTTCCAGTACGACACCGAACTGTTCAAAGCCGAAACGGTGCAAAGCCTGACCCGGGATTTCCTGGTTGTCCTGGAAGCCGTACTCTCCGGGCCGGCAATAACCATCGGTGAGATTCTGTTGGATAATGGACCGGCTAATGAAGTTGCTGCGGCGGCGGATGCCGGGACGATGGAGAGCATCCGGGAAGAGGACCGCTGCACAGCGGAGTCCGCAGAAATCCGTCAGCCTGCGGATGAGCATGGAACTGCCGCAGCTGCTGGATGGGACTGGAATAAGCTGGAGCTCCCCCTGGACAAGCCGGTGCATATCTTATTTGAAGAACAGGCTGAGGCAACGCCGGAGAGTGTGGCCCTGATTTATGCCGGACAGGTTATGACCTACCGCGAGCTGAACCGGAGAGCCAATCTGGTGGCCCATACCTTGCTTGAGCTGGGCACCCGCAGAGAACAAATCGTCGCGATTGTGATGGAACGTTCCTTCGAGGTCATGATCGGCATGCTGGGCATTCTGAAAGCAGGGGCGGCGTTTCTGCCGATTCATCACGAGGATCCGGCGGAACGCATCCACTCGGTCCTGGCCGATACCGGGGCAGAGCTGGTCCTGACCCACAGGAGCTGCCGTGGAGATTGGCTGGATGACCGGATTCAGGCGCTGGAGGTCGATATTCTTTGCGGACAAGACCAGGATTACGGAAACCCCGGGTTGTTGATCACCCCTGCAGATTTGGCATATATGATCACGACCTCCGGCTCGACGGGCAAGCCGAAGGGTGTGCTCATTGAGCATGGAGCTTTTACAAGCCGGGTCGTATGGGTGTGGAAGCAGTTGGCATTAACCGGGACGGATACATTGCTGAGCAAAGGTTCGTACACGTTCGATGCGTCGCTGCTGGAGCTGTTCGGCGGGTTTGTATGCGGTGGAAGGCTGGTGCTCTTGGAAGCAGGCTATGAGAAAGACGCCCGTCTCATCATTGACGCCATTGAAGAGCACGGGGTAACGGCAACGTTCTTCCTGCCGACGGCCATGTCCATGTTCTTGGCCGGATTGTCGCCGGGTGCGTCCGGCAGAGTGGCTTCCCTCCGCTCCGTGATGGTAGGCGGAGAGCAGCTGATGCAGGAGCAGGCCCGCGAATTCTTCATCAAGGTGCCGGGCGCTTCGCTGATCAACCTGTATGGTCCAACGGAAGCGTGTATCTTCGCCACCGCCTATAATTGCTCGCCGCAGGCGCTGGATAAGCGGATTCCCATCGGTTATCCGGTAGGAAGCACGCAGGCCTATATTCTGGACGATGCGCTGCGCATCGTACCGGATGGCCAGACCGGCGAGCTGTGCCTTTCCGGCCCGGAGCTGGCCAGAGGATATTGGAACCGCGACGAGCTGAATGCGGAGAAATTTATTGCCAGTCCGTTTGCCCCGGGCGAGCGGCTGTACCGGACGGGCGACCTGGCACAGCGCTTGCCCGGTGGGGAGATTCTGTGTCTGGGACGGACGGATAATATGGTCAAAATCAAAGGATACCGGATCGAGCCCGGGGAGATTGAGGATTGCCTGCTGCAGCATCCGGCCATCGGGCAGGCGGCGGTCATCGACTGCACGGACGATCACGGGCATAAATACCTCGCCGCTTATCTGTTGACCCAGGCGGATTGCACCGTCAAGGAGCTGCGGGAATTTCTGAAGCGGAGCCTGCCGGAATACATGGTGCCGGCCAAGTTCTTCGCTCTGGAGAGGGTGCCGTTCACTTCCGGCGGCAAGCTAGACCGTAAAGCAATCCGCAGCATGGGGGCGGAGCTGCCCTCAGGGCAAATATTCGTGGAGCCTGCGGGAGCCATAGAGCTGAAATTAGCCGCTCTGTGGGCAGAGCTGTTCCGGGGAGGCGCCATTGGAGCGGAAGACCACTTCTTTGAGCTTGGCGGAGATTCTCTGATGGCCTACAGATGGTCTTTCCTGATTGAGAAGCTCTTTGGAGTAGAGGTTCGGCTGCATGATTTCTTCCGCTTCCCGACGTTACGGAGCATGGCGGAACATCTGGCCGAAAGAATGAACTCCGCGGAAACTTCGGTTGAGGACTTGGCTGCCTCACAGGCCCATTCATTTTCGGCTCCGATCCCTAAAGCGCCCGCAAGCCCGTATTATCCGGCATCCTCCGCGCAGATGAGGCTCTTCATTCTTCATGAACTGAACAAAGAGGACTTAAGCTATAATCTGCCCGGCGCCATGCTGCTGGAGGGAAGCCCGGATTGGGGCAGGGTTGAGCGCACGCTGAACAGGCTGATCCGGCGGCATGAGAGCCTGAGAACAAGCTTTGATGTGATCGACGGCGTCATTGTGCAGAACATTCACGACTCTTTTGCGCTGCCAGTTGAATACATGGAGACGGACGAGACGGATATCGGAAACATCTTGACGGGGAAAGCACGGCTGCAGAGAACGGACAAGCCGGGCAAGAGCCATGCGCTGTCTTCAGTCAAAATTGAAAAAAGCGAGCGCAGAAGAAGGGGAGATTAACTTGGAGTATCAGCTGTACGAAACATCTTCGGCGCAAAAAAGACTGTTCCTGATCGACGGTATGCTGGGCGTAAATATTATATACAACATGCCGAGCTGCCGGAGAATCGAGGGGCCGCTCGATCGGGTAAGGCTTGAAGAAGCTCTGCAGGCTCTTGTGCAGCGCCATGAGGGCTTGCGCACATCTTTTGTGCTGAAGGACGGGGAAGTGCTGCAACGGGTAGACTCTACGCTTACCGCCGCTTTAAGCATCCCGGATCATGGAACGCAGACGATTGACGGGCACATGGCAGCCTTCATCCGCCCCTTCACTCTGGAACAAGCGCCGCTCTGGAGAGCGGAGCTTGTCCGGCTGGGAGAGGACAGCCATCTGTTTCTGTTCGATATTCATCATATTATTGCGGACGCCGTAACCATTGAGATCATCTTTGCTGAGCTGATGGCCTTCTATCAGGGACAGGAGCTTGCACCGCTGGAGTTCCAATATGTAGATTACGCGATCTGGCATAACGATCAGCTCAAGGAAGTGAACATCCGGAAGCAGGAGGAATTCTGGCTCTCCCAGTTTGCAGACGGCGTCCCGGTGCTGGATCTGCCCTTCAGCAGAAACGGACAGTGGGCGAATTATGAGGGCCGCTCCGCATCCCTGGAAATTCCGCCTGAACTCGCCGGTTCATTCCGCTCGCTCTGTCTGCGCTACAATGTAACGCCCTATATCCTTATGCTGGCCGTGTACGGCGTGCTGCTCGCCAAATATACGGGCCAGGAGGATCTGGTGATCGGGACGCCGGTGGCCGGACGAACCCATGCCGAATTTGAGGGAATCGTCGGAATGTTCGTGAATACGCTGGCACTGCGCCACAAGCCGGCAGGGCACAAGAGGTTCTCCGACTATCTGGATGAAGTAGCCGACCATACCTTTATGGCTTTGGAGAATCAGGATTATCCGTT
The DNA here is from genome assembly GCF_008635795.1 of Paenibacillus tepidiphilus. GTDB lineage: Bacteria > Bacillota > Bacilli > Paenibacillales > Paenibacillaceae > Paenibacillus_AQ > Paenibacillus_AQ tepidiphilus. The sequence continues at coordinate 144,979 of NZ_VWRQ01000018.1, forward strand.
TGAAATGCTGGTGGAGAAGCTAAACCCGGAACGGATCAGCGGCAGAAATCCGCTGTTTGACGCCTGCTTTTCCCTGGAGAACCGTCAATCTGCTGCGGAAAGACCCGTTCAAGGCCTGGGGTTCGAACCGCATGTCTTCGAGCACCGGATCGCGAAGTTTGATCTGAGCCTGTTCACTTACATGACGGATGACGCGATCATTCTGGAGTTTGAGTACCGGCGGATTTGCTTTACAGAAGATGCCGTGCAGCGCATGCTTCGTCATTTCAGCCGGATTCTGGAGTCTGTGTGTGCCGATCCCGATCTTCCGATCAGCCGTCTGGAGATGCTGACGGAAGAAGAAGGGCAGCAGCTTCTCCTGGATTTCAATGCTTCCCGCCGGGAATATCCGCAGGAGCACACCATCCACCGTTTGTTCGAGCAGCAGGCCGAGCGGAGCCCGGACAGCATTGCGGTTCAATACGGGGAGGCCAGGCTGACCTACAGGGAATTAAACGAGCAGGCCAACCGGCTGGCCCGGGTGCTTGTGGACAAGGGAGTGGGGACGAATGAGATCGTATGTGTGCTGGCGCATACCTCCCCCGAGACCATTGTCGGCATCCTGGCGATCCTGAAGGCGGGGGCCGCTTATTTGTCCATCGATCCGGATTATCCTTCCAAACGGATTACGTATCTGCTGGAGGACAGCAAGGCCAGAATCTGTCTATGCCCCCAGGGCAGAGCCTATGATATCCCTTCATCAGGCGTTCTTTTCCTTCCGGTAATGGTGAACCGTTCGCTTTGTGCCGATAATTTGCCGTCACCGGGAAGACCGGATGATCTGATGTATGTGATCTATACCTCCGGTTCCACCGGAACGCCGAAGGGGGTAATGCTGGAGCACCGGAATCTGGCGCGGATCGTTATGGATGCTGGAGAATTGGTTGTCTATCCCGAAGACCGGGTGCTTCAGACCTGTTCCCTGGCGTTTGATGTGTCTGTGTATGAAATCTGGGGCACGCTCGTTAAAGGCGCCACCCTCTGTCTACTCCGTAAAGAGGAGCTGCTGGATACTGAAGCACTGCGCCGCAGAATGAACCAGTACGGCATCACCGTCTCCTGGTTCACAGCGCCGCTGCTCAACCAGCTGGTGGATATGGATGTAACGGTATTCACGGGTCTGCGCTGCATCATTACGGGAGGAGAAAGTCTGTCGCCGCGCCATACCCGTCTGCTGCTTGACAGTCAGCCGGAACTGATGCTGCTTAACGGGTACGGCCCCTCGGAAAGCACTATTTATACTTCCTTCTACAATGTTACGGAGGTTGACGGCGACAATATCTCCATCGGCAAGCCTGTGCCGAATACCCGGGTTTATATTTTGGATAAACAAGACATGCTTCAGCCTGTCGGACTTCCCGGCGAATTATGCATCGGCGGAGACGGCTTGGCCCGCGGATATTTAGGACAGCCTGAGCTGACGGCAGAGAAGTTCGGCCCTGACCCCTTTAACCCCGGCGGCAGAATGTACCGGACCGGGGACAAGGCCAGATGGCTGCCCGGGGGGATGCTGGAATATCTCGGACGCTTCGACCACCAGGTGAAGATCAGGGGCTACCGTGTCGAGCTCGGTGAAATCGACGTGCAGATCACGAAGCTGGAGGGCGTCCGGGAAGCTGTGGTTACCGTCCAGACGGATGCTTCGGGGACGAAATGCCTGTGCGCCTATGTCGTGGGCAGTCTCCCGGTGGAGCAGCTCCGCAGGCAGCTGGCGAAGACCCTGCCGGAATATATGGTGCCCTCGTACCTGATCCCGATGGAGAGCCTGCCCCTGAATACAAATGGAAAAGTGGACCGGAAGGCGCTGCCTGCTCCGGAGACGGTCCTGTCACGGGATTCAGCGGATGTCATAGCTGCACTGACACCTGTAGAACAACAGCTTCAAGCCATGTGGTCAGAATTGTTCGGAGCAGCCCAGGTAGGCCTGGACGATAATTTCTTTGCCCTGGGCGGGCATTCCTTGCTGGCGGCCTCCCTGGTGTGGGAGATCAACACCCGCCTGGAGGTCCAATTCTCCTTAGGCGACATCTTCAGTTATCCGACGATCAGGGAACTGGCTGCACGGATCAGTGATCTGGAGGGCCACCGGTTGACGCAGGAAATATCGGGGGCTCCGGACAACGGATACGGCGCCTTACCGGAGCAGCCGGCTTCGCCGGCTAGATGTATCCTGCTGAAGCCCGGTGACGACGAGGGACGGCAGCTGTTCTTCATTCACGACGGCAGCGGGGGAGTCGGCGCTTACCGGGAGCTGGCGGACCGGCTGGAGCGGTGGAATTGCCGGGGAATCAGTCTGGATCTGTCGGAGGAGCAGGCTGCGGGGCCCCGCTCAATTGAAGAGGCGGCCGGCCTTTATCTGGCTCAAGTGCAGGCGGTACAGCCCCGTGGCCCGTATTATTTGGCCGGATGGAGCCTGGGCGGCACCATCGCGTTCGAAATGGTCCGGCAATTGGAGGAAAGGCAGGAGGAGGCAGCCTTGCTTACGCTCGTGGATACCTTGCCTCCCGGCGATCACGGCCACGACAGCTTTGAGGAGGACATCCTCCGGCTGGAGAGCCTTGCGCCGGATGCCCAGGAATGGAATACGGCGTTTCCGGATGCAGCACTTCCGCTTATTTCCGGCTTTGAACGGTTGACGCCGCGCCAGCGGCTAGGCAAGCTGCAGGCCATCCAGCATTGGATAACGCTGCAGCAAGCCTACCGTCCGAAAGGTCCGATCAGCTCGCCGGTGATCCTGCTGGTCCCGGAGCCATTCAGGAAGGGGATGGGCAAGCGCTGGAAGCAGCATTGCAGAGGCGGATTAGAGGTGCATGGAACAGAGGGAGACCATTATTCCATGATGCATCCGGAGCATGCGGGCGCCATCGGCTCCATTCTGCTTGATTCCCTGAATGCCAGACTGACCGTCAAGCACGGGGAATCCATATGAAGAAGCTGTTCTGTTTCCCTTATGCCGGAGGCAGCGCTGCCGGGGCCTATACAAGGTGGAGGACGAAGCTTCATCCAGATATCCTGCTGGTTCCGGTGGAGCTTCCCGGCAGAGGCGCGCTGTTTGCAGAGCCCTTTTATTCATCGATAGAGGAGACGGTCGACGGACTCTTCCGGAAGTATTGCCGTGATTTTGCGGCTGGAGAATTCGGCTTCTGGGGCCACAGCATGGGCGGAATTATTGCTTATGAGCTGGCCAGGAAGCTGGTTCAGGCGGACGGACCGTATCCCGTACATGTCATTGTCTCCGGGAATAAGCCGCTGCATCTCCGGGAAGCGCCGGTGCCCATTCATCAGCTGCCTGACCGGTATTTCATCGAAGAAATCATTAAATTTGACGGAACGCCCAGCGGATTCTTTGACAATCCGGCCTATACGGAATTGTTTCTGCCAATTCTGCGGAATGATTTTAAGATGATCGATAACTACCACTACCGGGATTCCGGCGATGCCTTCAATATCCCGCTGACTGCCCTGATGGGAAGCAAGGAGAACATCAGGGACAGTGAGCGGAGCAGATGGAGCGAATTAACGGGCGGCGAATGCCGGACGGTGACGCTTTCGGGCGGCCACTTCTTTATCTTTGAGCATGCAGATGACATCGCACAGATCATTAATGACGCTCTGGTTCCATAATTCAGCAATCCCCCTTAAACCGCCTCCCGGACAGCCAAGTTGTCTAAGGGGCGGTTTTGTTTGAGGAATTGGTTTAATTTTATGGAAAATTATATGTTTCTGCTCCAAAAGAATTATTTTTTTAGTTCTCTCTTTACAGAACAACATTCTCTTTCTATAATGTGAACTATCGGCTATTAATCATACTTAGCGGGTAGGAATTGTAGAAGATAATAATTGGAGAAAAGAGATGATACTCATGAAAAAAAGCACGTTGTTGTTGTCCTCATTGCTGATTGCCGGTTCGCTGCTGTCCGGCTGCGGCAACGGCAATAACAATTCCGCATCGTCTGGCAATAACAGCGCAGCAACGGCGGCTCCTTCGGATGCTGCAGCCACAGCGGAAACGACTGCTTCACCTGCGCCTGTGCCGGCGGGAGCACTCAGCGAGCCCTACACGGCCGCCGATCTGTCCAAGCTGCCGTCCGCTGCGCAAAGCCGTACCGATACCATTATTGTCGGGCTTACCGATCCCAGCGGCGCCTTCACGCCTTATTTTCAGGAGAGCGGCTATGACGGGAATGTCTCTTCCCTGCTCTATGCATCGCTTGTAACCGTGGACAACAACGGGGTGCCGGTGCCTGACCTGGCCGAGAGCTGGGAGGTATCCGAAGATCAGCTTACATACACGTTTCACCTTCGCAAGGATTTGAAGTTCAGCGACGGCTCGCCGCTGACGGCGGATGATGTCGCTTTTACCTGGACGATTCAATATGACAAAAGCTATGACGGCGGCTCCTCGCTGCCTTCGCTGAAGGTGAAGGGCGGGCAGGCCTACAAGGAGGGCACCGCCAAGACCGTTGAAGGGATCAAGATTATTGATCCGCAGACCATTTCGGTCACACTGGAGCAGCCGAATGCCACGGCACTGGTGACGCTCGGCTCCAACATTCTCTCCAAGGCCTATTACGGCAAGGATTACACGTTCGGCAATCTGGAATACATCAAGAAGCTGCATGAGAAGCCGCTGGGCGACGGGCCTTACAAGCTGGAGAAATTCCTGCCCGGCCAGGAAGTGCGGCTCACGGCAAACGAGAATTATTACAAGGGCAAGCCGAAGACAGAGCATTTCATTTATAAAACCTCGCAGGGCGATGCGTGGCAGTTCCTGGAGACGGGGGAAGTGGACTATGCTTCCTTCAGCGCCACGGAAGAGAATATTGCGAAGCTGAAATCGCTGGGCTTCGTCAACATTATCCCTTATACTCCGAGCACCTACGGCTATATGCAGGTGAACCTGAAGCATGAGCAGCTTAAGGATAAGAAGGTACGGCAGGCGATTGTCTACGGCCTTGACCGGCAGAGTATTTATGTCGACGCCGCCGAGGGCGCGGGCTCTGTTGCCAACATTCCGGCTTCGCCGATCTCCTGGGCATACACGGAGGAAGGCATTAATCCGTACAACTATGATCCGGAGAAAGCGAAGCAGCTGCTCGACGAAGCCGGCTGGACCGTGGGCGGAGGCGGCATCCGCGAGAAGGACGGGAAGAAGCTCAGCATTCACTATCTCGGCTCCAAGAGCAAGAACACCGATATCTTCATCGCGGTGGCCAAGGAGAATTTCGCTGCGCTCGGCATCGACTTCCAGCCGGAAATCTTCGCCGACTTCAACTCGCTGGTCTCCAAGGTGGAGGGCGGGGATTATGATCTGGTCTCCTTCTCCACACCGATGCTGACCGATCCGGCCGACGGGTTCATGCAGTTCTTCGACGGCGAAATTACCGATTACGACAATCCGAAATTCCCTGAGCTCTACAACAAAGCACTGGCCACAACGGACATTGAGCAGCGCAAGGCGGTGTATAAAGAGCTTTACCAGCTCTTCAACGACGAACTGCCGATTATCTTCACGAGCTATAAGAAGACGGTGTATGCCTACAACGGACGGATTCAGAATCTGACGGTCAGTCCGTTCATCGGACTTGCCGGCAGTCTTCCCGAGTGGACGCTGAAATAAATCCATGCTCCGGCCTCTGCTTGCCGCTCTGGCGGGGAGCGGGGGCCGGGTGAATAAAGGGAGCCGATCATGAGTACCTATCTGAGCAAAAGACTGCTGTATATGATCCTGATCCTGTTCGCCGCTTCGCTGCTGATCTTTGCCCTGTACGCCAATACGCCGGGCGATTTCATTACCGGCAATATCAAGCTGACCGCCGAGCGCAAAGCGGAGCTGCGCGAAATCTACGGACTGAACAAGCCGATGCTGGAACGCTACGGGATCTGGCTGAAGAATGCGCTGCACGGCGACTTTGGCTATTCCTTGGCTCAGCAGAAGCCTGTACTGCAGCTGTTTAACGATTACATCTGGAATTCGTTCCTGCTGGCGGCCGTCTCCACCTTTCTCACCTGGCTGATCGCCGTCATTATCGGGGTGATCTCGGCTTACCGGCAGTATTCCTGGTTCGATACGCTGGTGATGATCGGGATATTTGCCGCGATGTCGCTGCCGTCCTTTTTCATCGGATTGTTTCTGATCAAAATGCTGGCCGTCGATCTCAAGTGGCTGCCTCCGGGGGGAATGATCACTTCCGGCAGCAACGCTACAGGGATGGCTTATATCAAGGAAGTGCTGCATCACATGGCCTTGCCGGTGATTGTGATGACGCTGCTGGGGCTCGGTTCGTTGACCCGTTACTTCCGCAGCGGAATGATCGATGTGCTGCGCCAGGATTATATCCGGACCGCCCGGGCCAAAGGACTCAGCGAACGCAAGGTCCTGTTCCGGCATGCCCTGCGCAATGCCCTGCTGCCGGCAATTACGCTGGTCGGCTTCGAGCTGCCCTCCTTATTCGGAGGCTCGATCATCATTGAACAAATCTTCAACTGGCCGGGTGTCGGCCAGCTGTATATGAAGTCCTTCGGCCTGAGGGATTATCCCCTGCTGATGGGCTTTACGATGCTGCTTGCCATTCTGACCGTGCTCGGAACGCTGCTCTCGGATATGCTCTACCGGGTAGCCGATCCGCGTGTGCGGCTGTGAGGGGGCGGCTTAAATGAGAGTAGAAACTGTATTGACGAAAGCATCGACGAAGCGCTCCCGTGAGCGGAGGTCCTCGCTGCTGGGGCAATCCCTGCGGAAGCTGATGCATAACAAGCTGGCGGTCGCGGGGTTTGCCGTCGTTGTCTTCATGACCTTGCTGTGCTTCATCGGTCCGCTGTTCTCGCCGTATACCGACAACAAAATCAATATGGCGATGATGAATAAAGCCCCCAGTCTGAAGCACTGGCTCGGAACGGATGCGCTGGGCCGCGACATTATGACCCGGGTGATGCAGGCCGGACGCATCTCGCTGACAGTCGGGCTGGCTTCAATGCTGCTGTCCGTCTTCCTGGGCGCTCTGCTCGGGGCAATCTCCGGCTATTACCGGGGAATCACCGACCAGATCATTATGCGGATCGCCGATCTCCTGATGACCGTTCCGAATTTGCCGCTGCTGTTTATCTTTGGCGCGATGCTGTCCGAGTGGAAGGTGCCGACGGATTACCGGATGTATCTGGTCATGCTGATGCTGAGCGCAGTGAACTGGCCGGGCATGGCGCGGATGGTACGCGGGCAGATGCTGAGCCTGCGGGAGCGCGAATTCATGCAGGCGGCCGAGGTGCTTGGACTGCGGCCCCGCCGGAAGCTGCTGCATCATCTGCTGCCGAATATTGTGCCGCTCCTGATCGTGATGGCGACGCTGAATATCGGCGGAGCGATTCTCAGCGAATCGGTGCTGAGCTTCTTCGGTCTCGGCGTGATGCCGCCGACGCCGACCTGGGGCAATATGATTGATGCAGCCAACAATATGATCGATTTTCAAAATCATCCGTGGCTGTGGATTCCGCCGGGAGTGTCCATCTTCGCTACAGTCATTGCCATCAATATTTTCGGTGACGGCCTGCGGGACGTCCTGGACCCTAAACAGAAGAGGTAGGTGGCTGTCATCCGATGAAGCCTTTGTTGAAAGTAGAGAATCTGCATACGGAGTTCCGTACGGACGAAGGGACGGTCAAAGCCGTCGACGGGATCAGCTTCCAGGTGCGGGCCGGCGAGACCGTCTGCATTGTCGGGGAGTCCGGCTGCGGCAAAAGCGTTACCGCCATGTCCATGATGGGACTGGTCGAGGAACCCGCCGGCAAAGTCACCGGAGGCGCCATTGCGTTCGGAGACGACGATTTGCTGCGCCTCGGCAAGCACGAGCTGCGGACCATCCGCGGCCATGAAATGGCGATGATCTTCCAGGAGCCGATGTCTTCACTGAATCCGGTGCTGAAGATCGGCGAGCAGATTATGGAGCCGCTGATGCTCCATCTGAAGCTGAAGAAGAAGGAGGCTGCTGCCCGGGCGGTGGAGCTGATCCGGCAGGTGGGCATTTCACGGCCGGAGCAGATCGCCGGCAGCTATCCGCATGAACTGAGTGGCGGCATGCTCCAGCGGATCATGATCGCCATTGCTGTCTCTTGCAGCCCCAAGCTACTGATTGCCGATGAGCCGACTACGGCGCTTGATGTGACCATCCAGGCGCAAATCCTTGATATGCTGCGGACCTTTAAGGAAAGCTCGGGGATGTCCCTGCTGCTGATTACACATGATTTGGGCGTTGTGGCTGAAATGGCCGATTACGTCATTGTGATGTATTCCGGCAAAATCGTCGAGGAAGGGGAGGTGACCGCCCTGTTTGCGAATCCCAAGCATCCGTATACCCAGGGGCTGCTGAAATCCAAGCCGGTGATGGGACAGCGTACAGAAGAATTATATTCGATTCCGGGGCAGGTGCCTGATCCGCTGGACCTGACACCTTCCTGCTATTTCCATGACCGGTGTGAGCATTGCATGGACGTATGCGTCAGCCGCGAGCCGCTGCTGCAGCCGCTCGGCAATGGGCAAAAGGCAGCCTGCTGGCTGTATGAGGAGGCGGCCATCCATGTCTGAGGTGCTGCTTGAGGTTAACCATCTGAAGAAATACTTCCCGGTGACTCAGGGACTGTTCGGCCGCACGACTTCACAGGTTAAGGCGGTGGACGATATCAGCCTGACGCTGCAGCCGGGCGAGACCTTCGGTCTTGTGGGTGAATCCGGCAGCGGTAAAAGCACCGTCGGCCGGACCATCCTGCGGCTGACGGACAAAACAGCCGGGGAAGTGAAATTCAAGGGCGTCGATCTGCACGCCCTCTCGCCAGCGGAGCTGCGCAAGCTGCGGCCCCAAATGCAACTGATCTTCCAGGACCCGTACAGCGCGCTGAACCCGCGGATTCGGGTCGGCGACGCCATCGGCGAAGCACTGCTTGACCATGGCCTGGCCACGAAGGCGGAAGCGCGGGAGCTGGTACTGGAAACGCTGACCGCCTGCGGCCTGTCCGCCTATCACATCGACCGGTTTCCGCATGAGTTCTCCGGCGGGCAGCGGCAGCGGATCGGCATTGCCCGTGCGCTCATCCTGAATCCCGATCTGATCATTGCCGACGAGCCGGTCTCGGCGCTGGATGTGTCTATCCAGGCCCAGATCATCAACCTGTTCAGCAAGCTGCAGCATAGCAAGGGGCTGGCTTACCTGTTCATCTCCCATGACCTCAGTGTCGTGGAGCATCTGTGTGACCGGATCGGTGTGATGTATCTCGGCTCGATGGTGGAGACCGCCTCCCGGGACGAGCTGTTCCGGCATCCGCTGCATCCGTATACCAAGGCGCTGCTCTCTGCGGTGCCGGTGCCGATTCCGAAGCTGAAGCGGGAGCGGATTGTGCTGAAGGGAGATATTCCAAGCCCGACGAATCCGCCGTCCGGCTGCAAATTCCATACCCGGTGCCCGCTCGCTGTGGAGCGCTGCAAGGCGGAAATTCCGCTTTTCCGTGAAGCGGGAGCCGGGCATTTTGTGGCCTGCCATCTGGTCTGATTTAAGCATATTTGATGTAATATATGGACGATAATTGAATAAATCCCATTTTTGACTTGTCTTGAACGCAGTGCTATACTGATTCCACACCGGGCCAAAATGGTTAATAAGAGACTAATTAGACTATTGCTCTAATTGGTCTTATTATTTTTCATGCTTCCAAAGTCAGTGTGGTACGAAGCAACTCATTGCAGCTTATGCTGACAAAACTTAGGTCCACGCTTCCGAAGCCAGTTTTGTACGTAGTAATTCATTGCAGCTTTTGCTGACAAAACTAGGTCCACGCTTCCGAAGCCAGTTTTGTACGCAGTAATTCATTGCAGCTTATGCTGACAAAACTTTTAGGAGGAAATATCATGAATACCACAGTACGTTTGACGGAAAGATCAGGTTCGACCTCTTCGCTGCGCAGCAAAGGCTTTGTACCGGTTGTCATCTACGGTGCAGGTTCAGATACGCAATCCTTCTCGGCAGACGCCAAAACATTAAATGAAATTCTGAACAAAAACCCGCGTGCCATCCTGAAGGTGGAACTCCCGGGCTCAGGCGTGAAGAACGCGGTCATCCAGGAAGTCCAGCGCCAGCCGCTTTCCCGTTCGGTGCTGCATGTCGATCTCCAGCAGATTGACATGAAGGCCGAACTCGACACCAAGGTAGCCTTCAGCTTCATCGGCGATCCGGTGGGTGTCAAGGCCGGCGGTATCCAGCAGGTGGAGCTGTACGAGCTCGATATCCGTACGCTGCCGGACAAGCTGACCGCGACCTTTGAAGTGGACATCAGCGGGCTGGACATCGGCGATCAGCTGCTGGTCTCCGATCTTCCGCAGCATGAAGGCTGGGAAGTTCTGACCCCGCCGGAAACGCTGATCGTGAAGGTCGCACCTCCGGTAGTGGCCGAAGAGCCGGCAGATACCGAGGCCGCAGAAGCGCCTGCCGCCGAAGCTGTCGAGGAAGGCACGACGGAAGAATAATTTGTACAGGCCATCCGGTGAATGTGCCGGATGGACAAGCGGCTGCCAGCGTCATGAATTGACGTTGGCAGCCGCTTTTTTCTGATGTACGGATTATTCAAATAACATCATGCAGATCAATGGAGTGAATTATATGCTTAGTTGCACTTTGTGCATCTAAATCCCCCGAAATCATCAATGTCGAAGAGATAGCTGTACTTCATACAACTATTCGAGAGGAAAGTATCTCTTTTTCCAGTAATTTTGCAAACAACCTGACATTAATGGAAATCCAAAAAATTGCACAAAAAAAGAGATTCCTTTATCGTAGAAGTTGTTACGACACCCACG
>NZ_VWRQ01000019.1 GCF_008635795.1 Paenibacillus tepidiphilus
AGACAAACAACTGAAGCTAGATCAATCCAAAAAACGGGTGTTGTTAAACGTTAAATTGGAGGAAGGCCTTTTTTTGTCTTTTGAGCGCTCACCCATCCAAATCTCCCTCCGACTGGCCTCAGACGAAGGTGGAGAATCTACATTTTCAGCAATCTTCCCCCTGTAGATCTACCGTGGTAAGTTTTTTGCAAAATTACTGGGTTTTGGCCCATATTAAGTAGCGGTTATCCAACTAGATCAGTTAAAGTCTCTGTATGGGTAAAATTAGGTGGCGATTTTCCAACTACCTAAAGCAGACCCACCGAATTACTGCTGCGTATAGCAGTAATATCAGCAAATCCCGAGCGGTTAGCAGCGGATGGTCCGAATTTTCACTGTGATCGTCCGAATCTTTATTGTGATCGTCCGAAACTTTACTATGATCGTGTGAATCTTCAGTGTGACCGTCCGAATCTTCACCGTGATCGTCCGAATCCCTTAATGGGAGTCACTTTACAGCGAACTCCGGCAATCTATAGGTTACATTTTACTTAAGTTAATGGTTTCCGGCTATACAAAAGCCAGGCTGGGCCTCCCCTGATGCGGAGAGTACACTGCCTGGCTTTGTTATGCTATGCTATTTTACCGCCAGCTTACGGTTAGCTTGAAATGAAGCTCAGCTCAGCAACAGTACCCCATACCCCTCAAGGGTGTATCTTCCCGATAGCTCGACACCGGTCAACGCATCGGTGCGCGGCGCCTTCAGCAGAATTTCCGCCGGCTCTTCGCTGTAGTTCAGCAGGAAGGTCAGGCTTGCGGATTCGCTGCTGCGGATTTGCAGCTCCACCTGAGGCGGCAGCTCCAGCCAATCGGCAGCCGGGGAACGAAGTCCCCACAGAGAGATGATCTGCCGGGCTGCCGCTTCATTAAATACGGCCCCGTAATACCATACTTCTCCTGCACCCCGGCGGTTTCTGGTTACTGCCGGCTTGCCGGTATAGTAGTCAGAGGCGTAGGTTCCCATAACATCGACACTGTCTGACTCGACCTGAAGAATGTCGTTGAAATCATCGGCACCGGTCAGGGTGGCCGAATCACCGCTCCAGATAATCCCTACCGGCAGACGGGTGCCCTTAACCATGGTGAATTCCTCGACGCTGATTCCGCATAATGCTCCGGCTGCTCCCGGGAACGGCCGCATGTAACATTGTCCCCGCTCGTCCTTATAGCCTGTCCGGCAGCCGAAGATCAGCTTCCCGCCTTGCTGCACATATTGATCCAGGAGTGCTGCCGTCGCGTCGGTCATAATCGCCGGGTGCGGATAGACCAGCGCCTCATACCGTGCCAGTTCCTCCAGTGTTGTCATGGGGCGTACATAGACGATATCGCAAGGAATATGCAGGTATTGTAGCGCTTTGAACCATTCTTTGTTGCTCTTCCAGTTGAACGGGCCGTGCCAGACATCATATTCGCCGTCCCACTCATTGTCATAATCGCGCAGAATGGCTACGCTGGCCTGTACCCTGGTTCCGACAATCCGCTCACCGACCGCAGCGAGCTCCCGGCCGATGGTTTCGGCCTCGCGGACCCGCCGGTTCGGACGGTTATGGTAATCGTTCAGCCCATGCCAATAAATCTCGTGGCCCATCGTCGCTGTCCGCCAGCGGAAGTAGAGCACCATATCCGCGCCGTGCGCAATAGACTGGTAGGTCCAGAGACGCATTTGCCCGGGCTTGGGTGAAGGCATATCCATGCGGCCAACCCAGCCGCCGGGTCCGGCCTGCTGCTCCATAATGCAGAAGTTCGGGCTGATGGAACGGGTGACCGAGAGCGACAGGCTCCAGCTTCGGTCCAGCAGCGGATTCTCTTCGGCAGGATTGGCATGAATGGTGGAGAACTGCGGATAGGAATCATAGCTGAAGAAATCCAGCAGCTCGTCGTTTAACTCGTGATTGTCCAGATGTCCGAACAGTCCGTTGGTCGTTACCCAGTGCGACGGCGCTTTGGAGCGGATAATCTCAGCCTGCAGTCTGGCAAAAGAGATGGCACTCGCCGAGATGAACCGTTTCTCATCCAGTGCCTGATGGGGATTCGGCTGCCCGGCTACCGGTGTAGGCCGCGGGAGGAATACTTGCGACCAGCTGCTGTAGGTCTGGTTCCAGAACACCGTACCCCAGGCATCGTTGAGCTGTTCCAGCGTGCCATATTTGGCCTGCAGCCACTCGCGGAAGGCCAGATGATCGCTCTCCGAGTAGAAGTCACTGATTTCACAATTCAGCTCATTGTCAATCTGCCAGCCGGCCACGCCGGGATGGCTGCCGTAACGGGCGGCCAGCTCGCCGACAATCCGTGCGCACAGCTCACGGTATTTCGGACTGCTGTAATTGTAGTGCCGGCGCATCCCATGCTGCAGGGTAACGCCTTCGCGCGTCACGTTAAGCACCTCCGGATAGCGCTCGGTCAGCCAGGCGGGCGGGGTGGCCGTCGGTGTACCCAGGATCACCTTCAGCCCGTGTCTGTTAGCGGATTCAATCGCGCGGTCGAACAAACCGAACTGAAAGTTTCCTTCCTCCGGTTCAAACAGGGACCAGGCAAATTCGCCCATACGTACGATGCTGAAGCCGGTATTCGCCATGCGTGCGAAATCGTCCTCCCACATCTCTTCCGGCCAATGCTCAGGGTAGTAACACACCCCGAGTTCGAATTTCCCGGCAGCGGCAGGTTTCTTCATAATATACCTCCAAGTGCAAAAATATGCTTTTGTATACTGTCAAATCCATTGTAATATCAACATACAGTTTTCGAAAATAACATAATCCTGCTATCATATCATTATATTGCGGCGCGGCCTTACGTGCGGAATCGGAGAGAACCGTATGAAAAAACAATGGGTGCTTTCGGCCCCGTCCTATGCCCATTATGTCTGCTATCCGGAGTTTCTGGGGCATTACAGTGTATTCCCCGGACACACGGAACGGAGAAATGAAGGTGTGCTGGACAGCTACAATCTCCACTTGGTCTATGGCGGAACAGGATATGTATTTCAGGAAGGGGAGCGGATCAGCCTGTCCCGGGGCTGCGGCTTTCTGTTTCCGCGCGGAGCCTATCAACAATATGGCTCTGATCCCGGGGAGCCGTGGGATGTACGCTGGGTGCATTTCGGAACAGCTATTTCCTTGCCGCTGCTCGAAGCTGTGGACCAGTCGCGCGGTTATTTCTTCACCTTTGACCCGGAGGCAGGCATAGCGGATTTGTTCGAGGAGCTATACCGGCTGGCGGATGCCTATGAGACTCGCAGCGAGCCACGCTTCTCGGCACTGCTCTATGAGGTTCTGCTGACGCTGATGCAGAATTCCGAGCCGCTGGACGGGCGTCTGCCGCTGGAGGTCCGTCATTCCATCCGCCAAGCTGCCGATATCATTCATAACGGGTGCGAGCGGCCCTGGAATCTGGAGACGATGGCAAGGCTGGCCGGATACAGCAGCTACCATTTTCTCCGCCTGTTCCGGTCGGTAATGGGCAAGACACCCGCTGTCTATTTGAACGATTGCCGGCTGGCCAAGGCCAAGCTGCTGCTCGTATCCACGGAGCTGCCCGTAGCCGGGATCGCTCTGCAGACCGGTTATCGCCAGGCCAGCTACTTCATTAAAGTGTTCAAAGAATCGGAGGGACTGTCGCCGGGTGTATACCGCCGGACGTTTCGTTCGTAGAGGGACTTTATTTTTGCACAGAGCATTTCCCGTCCCGTTGCTTAATTAAACCGAAGAACCAATATTGGTACAAAAAGGTTACAGTATCACCTCAACAGTTACAAATTGGATACACTTCCAGGATGGACAGCAACTATAATTACTCTAGTAATAAAACTAGGGGGAGAACCATGGGGAAGAAAAGAAATACATACATCGCCCTGCTGCTTAGCACCTTTGTATTCGGCCAATGGACGGAAGCAGTCTCTGCGCCGGTTGCTGCCGCAGCCGCTGCCAAGCCTGCAGCCACCGCCGCTGCTGCGGTGAATCCATTCAAGCCGGTCACGCTTGCGGCAGGAGTCACCGCCGTACTTGAAGAGGTCAATCTGTGGCCGCAGACGGGCGGCAATATTGTGTCATTTACACTGCGCTACAATAACAGCGGTGCGGCAGCCGCCAATCTGCTGCATTATTTTCCGCGGGTCATTACGCCCGGAGGCAGCGTGCTTCCAGGCAATCCGGTGACTGCCGATGCAGCCAAGAAGAAGGTACTCGCGAAGAACAATGTCAAGGTAACCTACTATGTGAACGCAGGCCAGCTGACTTCCCTGAAAGGGGTTAAAATATCGCTGAACGTCTGGGACCGTTCAGCGAAAGGATATTTGCGGCAGGCCGGCGCTTTTGCGCTGCCGGCCAATTATTCGGCGGCCGCCGCCACGGGTAAATCCGTCAGCACGGCGATTAACGGCAACACAGTGGCGGCTGGGGCGGAATCGCTGCAGCTCTACAAGTACTCCGGCAAGGTCTACGCTCGGGTCGGGCTCCATATGACCAATAAGGGCAGCCAGGCCCTGGGTGATCCCGGCTACAAAGCTTATCTGGTTACCGCCAGCGGCACATCCTTCGAGCTAGCCCTCAGCAGCTCGCTGACGGGATACAAGATTCAGCCGCAGGAGAAGAAGAGCCTGTATTACCTGGCTGAGATTCCCTCCTATGTGAACACAAGCAATATGAAGCTGCAGCTGACCCAAACCGATGAGAGTCTGAAGGTGGAGCTGCCAAAGCTCTCCTTCAAGCTTCCGGCGGCAGCCGCCCCCAATCTGGTAGTGAAGGAAGGGGCGGGCAAAGTGCTGAGCATCGGCGGCTCTGCTGTTGAGGCACGGCTGCAGGGAGCGTCCGTCTATGCCGAGAACGCCCAGGCGGAATGGTCCTTCAATCTGAAGCTGAGCAATAAAGGCAGCAAGGCGGCGACTCTGCCAACCTATGAGCTGGCTGTCAAATCCGCGAACGGGACGCTCTTTCCGGTGGAAGCCAAGGCCTTAACCGGTCTGACGCTCAAGCCTCTGGAGTCCAAGACGGTGCCGCTGACCGTCCAGATCCCGCTGCAGGTGCAGCAGGAGGGTCTGCAGCTGCAGATGATCGAGTCTGTCAGCGCCGCAGCCTCAGGCGGCGCGCCGGCTGAGGAAGGGGAAGCTTCTGCATTCCCTGCGGTAACTGCATCGAAAGTGATTTTTCCGGTAGCGTATTTCGCTATTCCTTATACACTGCGGTCCGAAACTTACAGCGGACAAGTCTATGCTGCGGAGAATCAGTATGGTTCGTTCTCCTACAGTCTGCAGTCCCTGCAGCGTTATCCGTGGAAGGACCAGGATATTGTAACCGCCAAGCTGAAGCTGACGAACAATCAGTCCGTCAACCTGTCCCTGCCTGATCTGAAGGGCGCGCTCAAGCTGGATAACGAAGACCTGAGCGCCGTCACGGAGCTGGTAATGGATAAGGAAAGCGCGGTGCTTGCACCGGGGCAATCCGCCGATCTTACGGTGTATGCCAAGGTTCCGTATACCCGCACATTTGACAAGGCTTCGGTCCAGCTGTACAGCACGGTGAATGAAACGAAGCTGCCGTTCCTGACGCTCAGCACGGGCAATACGCTGCAATCGGTGCCGGATGTTGCTGCGGGCGGAACCTACACTATTGCCGGAAAAGGTAAAAATGCAGCAGTCCAGGAGAACCGGACCACTATATATGACGGCGGCAGCTACAACATCGTGTATACCGAGCTGCTGGTCAGCAGCAGCGAACGCCGGCAGAGCGCGATGGCGCGGCTGCAGGGGTATTACAAGACTGCCGCAGGCGAGTATTACGAAGCGACAGTCAGCCAGCCGGAAACTCCGGCTTTGCCAGGCGGCAAGCAGCTGGTCAGCTTCTGGGCGAAGGTGCCGAAGACGGTGAGATCCGGCGAATTGTCCCTTGTTCTGGGGACAGGCCTTAACGGAAGCAAAGTGAGCGAAATCGGCGAAACACCGACCGCTTTCTTCAATGTTGCTTCGTTGGGACTTGTTCCGAAGATACCGACTCCGGCTGCCAACCTGCAGACCGTACAGTTCTATCCTTATACTCTGTCTGTGCTGGCTGCTGATGCAAGATTGCTCGAAGGCAGCGATACCATCAATATTTCGTTCAGCTATACCCTGCAGCGCAATGAAGCCTATGAAGCGAAGGCTTCGGAGCACAAGCTGGTGCTGCGGATGACTGATCCTTACGGGCAGTCGCAGGAACGGACGCTGACACCGGGGACGGATCTGAACGAAGGGGCGAACAACAGCCTGACGCTTTCGTTCACCAAGAGCTTGTATAAGATTCTGTACGGCGGTACTTACAGGATTACCCTGCTGGATGAATTCCAGGGTCTGCGGCAGGAGCTGGGCAGCCAGACATATAATCTCGTCTATGAGCGTCTGCCTGTCAAAGAAGAGCCACAGAAGGACGATGGGAGCAAAGAGTAGAGGCCCAGTCCTATATTAAGCTTATAAAGGAGCAGCTTTCATGTTGCGAGTGGAAAATATCAGCCATTCGTTCAAGACCGGAAATGAATGGACAAAGGTGCTGCATGGCATCGATTTTACCGTTAACCAGGGGGAAATGGTCGCGCTGCTTGGCAGCTCCGGCTCCGGCAAGTCCACGCTGCTTAATCTGATGGCCGGCCTGATGAAGCCGCTGGAAGGCCATATTTACATCGCCGGTCAGGATATCGTGCAGCTTGGTGAGAACAAGCTCGCTGAATTCCGCCGCAAGCATATCGGGTTTATCTTTCAGGCTTATGAATTGATCACTTCCCTGACCGTCTGTGAGAATGTGGAGCTGCCGCTGGTCTTTCAGTCGGTGTCCCCCAAACACCGCAGGCTCAAGGCCATGGAGCTCCTGGAGCAGGTGGGGCTGAAGGGTAAGGAGGACATGTTCCCTTCGCAGCTCTCCGGCGGTCAGCAGCAGCGGGTGAGTATTGCCCGCTCGCTGATTACGGAGCCGTCGGTCATCTTTGCAGATGAGCCGACCGGGAATCTCGATTCGAAGACCGAAGAGGAGATTCTTGCCATTCTGCTGCAGCTCAACAAGACGCTGAAGACGACGTTTATCGTGGTTACCCATGAGCATGAGGTTGCAGACCGGATGCAGCGCATTTTCTCCCTGCGCGACGGATATTTGATCACCGGAGATCTCCGTGATGCAGACCCGGTACCGGAGGAGGCAGAGCCGTGAAGATACGCGATATTTCCCGCATGGCCTGGGATCAGGTCAAACGGCGCAAGGTCGTGACCGGCCTGTGTATGACGGGTATTTCAATCGGATGTGCGGCTATTATTGTAGCCCTGAGCATCGGACAATCCGCACAGGCTTATGTGACGGAGGAAGTGAACCGCAATTTTAAGATGGATGAGATTATGGTGTCGCCTGGCGGCGGCATTCCTTCACCGGGCGGCGGCGGAGGACAGGCTGGACAGCAGCAGGAGAACGAGAATCTGAATCCCGGCAAGCTGACGGACGAGAAGCTGGAAATTATCAGAGGCTTTGATCATGTGGTGGCAGCTTCGCCGTTTCAGGAAGCGGGTTACCTGCAGATGGTCACGATGGACAACAAAATCGGCGACGTACAGGTCATCGTTACGGATTTGTCCAAGCTGACGCATTTCGACAAAACCTTCAGCAAAGGCGGCGGTTCAGGGGTGCAGGGAACTGCGGTGCTGAACTACAGCGCTACGCTCGGATTAATGGATGTGAGCGTCAGACAGAATCTGTTCGACCAAATGAACGCCGACCCGTTCAATCAGGAACTGATGAACCAGTATACCAGCATGCAGACCGTGCCTTCCGAGCTGTACCGGAAGCAGATCCAGTTCCAGATGCAGGATTACAGCGTACCGAATGGCCCGCTCAAGCAGAGCTCGGCGCTGCAGGTAACCGGAATTCTCGATCTTCCTGCAGGATACACCCAGGAACGGGCTACCTATGAGATGAAGGTCATCTATATCTCGCCGGAAACGGCAGCGCAATTGTCCAAGGAAATGGCTTTTGAGAACGGCAGCGCTATTAATCTGCCGGAGGAAGGCAGCTATAACACTGTAACGGTTAAAGTAGACGATGTGGACAACATCAAATGGGTCGAGCAGATGATTCAGAAGCTGCAATTGACTACCAGCGACAATCTGTATCAGCAAGAGATGCTGAAAGAGCAATTCGATATGATCAAGATGGCTGCGCTGGGCATCGGGGTCTTTATTCTGGTCATAGCCTCAATCTCGATTATCGTGGCCATGACGATGTCCACCCATCAGCGGCGCAGGCAGATCGGCATTATGAAGGTGCTGGGCGCCAACATGCGGCAGATCCGCAACATGTTCATTACAGAGGCGGCGCTTCTCGGCCTGCTGGGTGGCCTGCTCGGTGTAGGCTTCTCTTATCTGATTATTATGGCCATGAACAAGCTGATCGGCACGGCGGGCAATGGCCTGACCTTCTTTATTCCGCTGATGACGCTGCCGGTCGGGCTTGCCTTTGCGATCATGACCGGAGTGCTGTCCGGAATATATCCGGCGATCAGCGCTTCCCGGACCGATGCGCTTACCGCCATCAAGCGGGATTAGATTAACAGTTGAAAGGAAGCAGAGGGAATGAAACGGATAATCAAGAGGAGCCTGAAATGGCTTATTATCGTCGCTCTTGTCGCTGGCGCCGGATACATCCTGTACACTAAGGTATTCAAAAGCGACGAAGCGGCCGTTCCGGAAATGGAGCCGCTGCCGCCGATCACGTTCCCCGTTACAGAGGAGACGATCAGTACCTCTATACAGGTGAAGGGCAAGTCACAATATCAGGAGGAGACGCTGGTCTATGCGCCGTTTGCCTCCAAAGTGACTTCATGGAAAGCGGAGAACGGCGTACAGGTGAAGAAGGGCGATGTGCTGTTTACGCTTGACCAGTCCACACTGCGCAATGAGATCGCTACAGTGGAGGCTACGGCGCGCAAAGCGCAGCTGGAGAGCGAGCTGAACGATTTCATTGCCATGCAGGACGAAGAAGCCGCTCCGGCGGGAGCAACGGAAGCGGAGCGCCTCAAGGCGCTGGCTGCCCAGGAGACGGCCAAGCTAAGCGAGGAGCTCAATCAGGTGAACGCTGATATTCAGGCCCGGGAGCTGGCCGACAAAAAGGCCAAGCTGCAGGCTGCAGTCGTGCACGCCCCGGCCACCGGCATCTTCCTGGCGGACAAGAGCAGCGAACTTCCGCAGAATGTGACCGACAATCAGTATATCGGCAAGATTGTGGACCTGAACAAGCTGGAGTTCATCGCGCAGGTAGGGGAACAGGATATTTTCAAGATCAAGCAGGGCATGAAGGTTCAGGTGAAAATGAGCGCCATCAAGGATCTGCAGCTGGTCGGTGAAGTGACAGAGGTCGCCAAATTCGCCAATACCGCTTCAGCGGAGAATTCCGCTTCCTCGGTGCCGCAGTTCGAGATTGTGATTTCGCTGCAGCCGAATGAACACCTGATCGGCGGCCTTAGCCTGACCGGCGATATCGAGACGCTGCGCAAGGATAAGGCGGTAGTCGTCTCCAGCATGGCAGTTATGCATGAAGGAGATGCCGCGTACGTGATGGTTGACCGGGGAGACGGGCAGATTGAACGCCAGGATGTCGAGGTCGGCATTGAGACTTCGGAGAAGACGGAAATTGTAACCGGGCTGAAGGCCGGAGATACGGTTGTACTGCAATAATAAATACGTAAGGGCGGGTTGCCGAAGCTGGCAACCCGCCCTTTTTATGCTTGGCGGTGTGAACGCATATGCTGCTCTACTGTACAGCCAGAGAGGCGCGCCAGCTCTTAATCTCCCGGTTCAATCCGGACAGCTCCGGTACAGGAACGGCTTCATCGCTAAGCTTGTACTTATCCTTGAGCGCAAGAATCCGCAGAACGCTTTCGTCGATCCGCGCTTCGGTGATAGTGCCGTCTTTGACAGCGGCCAGCAGGGCCTTGCGGACCGCCTGTTCATTTCCGTATTCGTGGGCGACCAGCAGAATATCGCTTCCGGCCTGCACCGTATCGACAGCCGCTGCTGCGAGTGTGTAATTCTTGACGATTGCACCCATTGTAAGGTCATCGGTAATGACCACTCCCTGGTAACCCATCTCCCCGCGCAGCAGCTCCTTGATAACCGGAACGGAGAGGGATGCCGGCTTGTCCGGATCAAGCTGCGGGAACAGGATATGCGCGATCATGACAGCGTCAGCCTGTTCCTGAACCGCAGCCTGAAACGGCAGCCATTCCAGGGCTGCAAGCTCGTCCCGCGATTTATTAACGACGGGAAGCTCCAGATGGGAATCGACGGATGTGTCGCCGTGCCCCGGGAAATGCTTCACCACCGGCACAACGCCTTCATCGGCGATCCCTTTCATCTCGGCGATGCCCAGATCGGTGACCTGCTCCGCAGTGCTGCCGAAGGAACGGGTGCCGATGATCGGATTATCCGGATTGCTGGCAATGTCCAGGACGGGAGCGAAGTTCATGTTAAAGCCCGCCGATTTCACAGCCCGGGCCAATAGCCGGCCCATCGTCCCGGCGGTCCTGCTGTCGCCTTGGGCACCGACGGTGCCATTCGCGAGAAATGTGGCGTACTCCTTCGGCAGACGGCTGACCTTGCCGCCTTCCTGGTCTACGCTGATCCATAGCGGTGCGGGATTGCCCCTATTACTGCGCTTCAACTCATTGATGAGACTAACCATGCTCTTAAGACCGGAAATATTGTCGGCATAAAGAATAATGCCGCCGACCTGGTCCTCACTTATCATAGAGCGGGCCTTAGCATCCAGCTTCGTGCCATCAATGCCGACAAGCAGCATTTGCCCGATCTTCTGCTCCAGGCTCATCGACGCCAGCGTCTCTTCGGCGGCGGATAACGGAGAAGCCGTCGCGGCTGGAGTGGTCATCGCAGGTGTGGCAGTCGTTGGAGCCGTCTCCGCCGGAGTCGCAGGCGAGGTTGGGGAAGCGGCCCCACCGGGTTCTGACGGAGCCGCCGCAGTGGACTGGGGAGTGGAGGCAGACCCGGCGGCCGGGCTGCCTGTATTAACGTTGCTACTGCAGCCGCCGAGCAAGAGAACACTCAGAGCGGCAGAGCAGACCCAAGTAGCGAACAGGTGCCGTCTACGCGGTGTGGCAACGAAAGGCAGAATAGTATTGTTCATGAGTATTGTCCTTTGCTTATTTAATGTTGGCGGGAGGCTTAACGCCGTACAAATTGCCGCTGCTGCGGAAGGGACCATCCTGATTCGCGTTATCCGTCCAGACTTATGGGTGCTTCCCCTTCAGCTCACCGGACCTCAAGCTGATTACGGAAACGGCTATGTTACCGTTAACCGGGTCCTCATCCAGCATTGCCAGAGGTTTCACGGAGTAGACCAGGCTGGCCACAGCACCGGTGCCTGCACTTTAGTGTAAGAGGCATCACCTATGCAGAAAGTCGCCTTCTCCACGTGGGCGGCTGAGACGCCCGGTACAGCGGCCAGCGGCAGCAGCAGACTTGCGGCGATAGCTCCGTAAACTATTTTTGAGCATAAAATAAACTCCTCTCCGGTTTGCGGCTTCGTTCAGCCCGCTGATAGCTCCATGCTGAAAATCCCTCATGCTGAAAATTACTCATTAGATTAGACTCTCTATCCCGGTGAAAAGTTACAGCATTGCCAAAAGGAATGTCAGTTGTTGGCGCAAGGCAAACTTTTGTTGCAGAATACAACACAATTACACCTTGCCAACTCTATTTGGCAGAGCGAACATATAAGCTGCCTGGCAACACTGTTTCTCTAGACCCACCCGCATTCCGGCGTGTAGTATAGAACAATACCAATTGACCGGAGGTTCTATAAGCTTTGGAAACTTACAGTGAGATCAAACAAAGTGAGAAGGGGGCCTGGCTTAGCCTGGCCGCTTATATTGCATTATCTGTACTCAAGCTCCTTGTGGCGGTGGCTGCCGGTTCTCAGGCGCTGCTGGCTGACGGCCTGAATAACAGCACGGATATTATCGCCTCAGTTGCTATTCTGATCGGACTCAACATTTCCCGCAGACCGCCGGACTCCAACCACGGGTACGGGCATTTCCGGGCGGAGACGGTTGCCTCGCTGGTGGCTTCCTTTATTATGATCGCCGTCGGCTTGCAGGTGCTTTATCAGGGGATCCACAAATTTATAGAGCCCGAGCTGCAGACGCCGGATCTTACGGCGGCCTGGACGGCGCTATTTGCCGCTGCGGTTATGTTCGGCGTGTATGTATATAACATCCGGCTGGCCCGGAAGCTGCGCAGCAATGCGATTGAAGCCGTTGCACAGGACAACCGGTCCGATGCGCTGGTCAGTATAGGTGCTTTTGTGGGAATTCTCGGCGCGCAGTTCGGTCTGCCCTGGCTGGACCCGTTGACCGGTACGATTGTCGGGTTGCTGATCTGTAAAACAGCGTGGAACATTTTCCGCAAAGCGACGCATGATTTGACGGATGGATTCGATGCGGGCGAGCTGGAGCTGATGAAGGCAACGGTGGCCGAAGTTAAAGGTGTAGAGCTCATCAAAGATATGAAGGCCCGCATTCACGGCAACAATGTGCTGGTGGATACGACAGTGCTGGTCGATTCCCGGCTGAATGTTGTGCAGAGCCACGATATCACCGAGGCCATTGAAGATCAGTTGAGAGACCGGCACCACGTATCCAACGTGCTTGTGCATATCGAGCCGATGTGACATCCTAACGGAACGCAGAATAGATGATAACGGCAATCACGCCCGTCATAACTACCCAAGACACCGGGTGCTCAGGGTTTAGCGTCCAGCCCAGCCCAGAGCTGCGAGGTGTAAAAAGGGGTTTGCGGGTCTTGTCTCCGTTCATCTTAACTCCTCCATATTCGTAAAATTTATGAAGCACAGCTGTATATCAGCTGTGTTTTTTGTTGGTCGGTTTCTGGGCTATGCAGCAGGCTTCGATTTCCAGATCATTATACTCCCGGCTGTTGTAGACTGGCTATGCCATCATTAAACAACGGTCAGGATATTTAACGAAGGTATTCTCGAAGATTGCGGGAATGGTATTTAAATAAGTCAATAGGCATTGGCGTAATGGGCTTATTTTGCAATACTGGTTGGAAGGACATATTATGAAAAAGTGCTTTAATAAAGGAGTTGTATAAAATGAATGAAAATAAAGGCTCAGAAATAAAACGTTCTTCAAAAGCAGAACAGATTCTGTCTCAGATTAATAGTAAAACTAAGCTAGGCGACTTGCGAAAAATTGCAAAGGACATTAAAAAAGACCACGAACTAGCTATGGAGCTTTGGGCAACCGAAGAGTTTATGCCCAGACTGTTGGCAATCTTAATTATGGACAAAAAACTTCTTTCCGAAGATGTGCTAAATAGGCTTGATAAGGATATGCAGATTCACGCATTCGATGAGCGAAATAACTTATTGGATTGGTTACTGGCTAATCAGCTCACCAAAGACAAGAAGACAATTGCATTAATGGAGTCATGGGAAAATAGCCCTTCTGCTCTTCAAAGGCGGGCTTTCTGGTATTATCAAGCGCGATTGAGATGGACTGGACAGACACCGCCTGCTAACAGCGCAGACTTAATATCTACAATAGAGGCTAATATTACCCAGGAAGAACCGGAAGTACAATGGGCTATGAATTTCACCGCAGGCTGGATAGGCGTTTATGATGAAAAGAATCGTGCACGTTGTATTAAACTTGGTGAGAAAACGGGTCTTTACAAAGATGAAATAGTATCAAAAGGATGTACTCCCAGCTACTTACCGGAGTTTATTAGGATTGAAGTTAACAAACGACAAAAATAAAGAGAACTAAGGATTATTCAAGCCAGCAGATATTAGTATGAGCGACTGCATATAACCAGCTAACATGCAGAATACATAAATGAATATACATTCCTTTATTGGATATATTAAAATTTGTTGGTAATTAAGATGAAAGAAGGATAACGGCTTTTGAAGCTTTTAATCTGCTTTGTAATCCTAATCTCATTGGGTGGAACACAAACACCATTTTCCAATACAGTTGAGAAGAAGCCGCTTGAGGACTCAAGAGAACTGCAACTTCAAGATATGCTCGTTTTGATTCTACTACCGAATATGCAAGATAAACTTGAAGAGGTATACTCAAATGTATTTTCAGTACCGGGTCAACCCGATATTTATCCTTATTTTGTTGATGTGAAGCATACAGAAAGGGTTAATGGTTTCCGTGGTTTTGATTTATTGATCACACTTGATGTGCATCCAACAATTGGCCCACATATCCCTGTCGGCGAAGATGTTTTTACATATCGGATCTCACCCTATGGAGTTGAACTCAAAGAATTTGAACATCTTAGAGGACCCAATAAGAATGACGTTCCCCCCAATTATCAAGATCTTTTGAAGTGACAGAAAACGCTGTTAAATACGGCAGGCCAATTAAAACCTCTCCTCAGAAGCAAACGAGATTTAGGAGCTTCTAAAGGGAGGTTTTATTATGAACTTAAATGAGTCGAACCACAGTAGCACAATGATTAATTTAGTGTTCTTACAAAGGAAGGCGTTGAGCTAACAGACTTTATTTGGTCTTGGGCTATCACTGCTGACCCAACTGCAGCAATTATTTTGTCGTGTGATGTTGTTAACAGAACTTTCATGGGGAAAAAGGGAAAATAAAGTATGTCTCTCAATTTGCAATTATTTGGTAAAGGGTAGGGTGAGTGAGTCAATGATAGAGTGGAAAGAAACGTATGATATCGGCGTAGAGAAGATTGACTGCCAACACAGACAGCTGCTTGTAAAATTGAACGAGTTTTTTGACGCATGCACCAATCAGCAGGGTAAAGAGAAAATTGAAGAGACACTGAAATTCCTCAAGGATTACACAATCGAGCATTTCGGCAGCGAAGAGGCATTAATGGAGGAGATTGATTTCCCTGAGCTGGCTGAACACCGCAAGACACATGCCGAATTTGTACAGACCGTACTGGACCTGGAAGAGAGCATCAAGACTAAGGGAGTCTCGGTCCTGTCCACCATCAAGCTCAACCGCACATTGACCGACTGGCTCATTAACCATATTCATAAATGCGATATGCTGATCGGGGAATGTATCTCTTCCCGCAAAGGCAACGAAGCCGTATAAATTAAACTGAACGTACAGGAGAATGCCGCAGGGCATTTTCTTTTTTGTGTACCGAGAGCCTTACCGCAGTTTATACCGGGTAAACAGTTTGTGGTATGATTTGGGGTAGAACCCGTATAGGGGCTACGTGCCAAAGGAGTGGGGAAATGAAAGCATTGCGTTATATTGTATCGGGTACGGTGGTGCTGCTGATCCTTGGTCTCATAAATTATTATATCGGCTGGCATCTATGGACAGCGCTGGATCATTGGCTGCCTGGAATCTCTGCAGGAATCTACTGGACGGTGTTTATGATTATCGCCTTCGCTTACGTCATCGGCATGCTGCCATGGCCACAGGCGATCAAGCCTGCCGGCAGGCTGTTCAAGGTGATAGGCTCCTATTACCTGGCCTGTATGGAGTTCGCGTTGATCATACTTCCGGTCACCGACCTGTTGTATTGGCTGCTGGGGCTCGCCGGGGTTGGCCGCTCCGCATTTGTGACGGAAGCGGGCATTACCGATCTCCTGCTGCTCGCCGTCTTCCTGCTCTGGGGCTCCCGCAATGCCTGGAGCACAGTGATCCGCGAGCATCCGCTCCGCATCGCCAAGCAGACAGGTTCGAGCAAGCCGGTTACCGTTGCTGTGGCATCCGACCTGCATCTGGGCAACATTGTCGGCAACCGCCACCTGCGCCGGATGGTGGCCGAGATCAATGCCATGCAGCCCGAGCTCATTCTGCTGGCTGGCGATGTGCTGGATGATAGCATCGAGCCGTTCCTGCGCAACGGCATGAGTGAGCAGCTGAAGCAGCTTAAGGCCAAGCATGGTGTCTATGCCGTTCTTGGCAATCATGAATACTACGGCGGCTCGATCGCCGAATACAGCCGGGTGATGGAGAGCATCGGAATCAAGGTGCTGCAGGATGAAGTGGTTGAAGCGGGAGGCATGTATATCGTCGGCCGCAAGGACAAGACAGCCGAGTCGCTGGAAGGCGGCCGCATGAGCGTAGCAGCGCTGATGGAGGGACTCGATCTTACGCGCCCGGTCATTATGCTGGACCATCAGCCGACAGGGTTCGCAGCCGCAGCGGAAGCGGGTGTGGATGTTCTGCTGTCGGGGCACACCCACCGGGGACAAATCGCCCCCAACCATTTTATTACCAGACGGCTGTTCGAGCTGGACTGGGGTTATCTGCTCAAGGAGAAGCTGCATGTTATCGTCTCTTCCGGTTACGGAACCTGGGGCCCGCCGATCCGTCTGGCCAGCCGTTCCGAGCTGATCAAGCTGGAGCTGCTGCCGGAGGGCAGCAAATCTTACAGTGAAGAGGCACGTCCGGCGCATACGGTGTTGGCCAAAGCGTAAGCTTAGTCCGGGACAGGACGAATATTGAGAATGTAGCAGAAGCTCCTGCGGTATTACCGGATATTGCAGGAGCTGTTTTTTTGGGCGTAAAGGGTTGCAAGCAAAATGCGGGAGTAGTTGTTAGGAATGGGGGAATATCGCTGAAATATATCGAATGCGGCATCGGCAACCGCTGGCTGCTCAGAACAGAGACGGAGTGGCCGGACGGTACGGAAACGGAGCAGAAGGGGCTGGCCGGCCCTGTAAAATACCATTCCTGCTATGTCAGGGTATGGATCGGGCGCCGAGTGTGGATTATGGACAGTAAGGAAGGCTGTAAACACCAACGCAAACAGCGTAAAGCCTTCAAAATAATAGTCGGTATCGCCAGTTACTTGTAACCGTTAATAGCGCTATTGACAATGAGCAAGGCGTAGTCTATCTTGATAGTTAAGTTATTAACTATATTGGAGTGGAGCGCTGACCATGGACCCGTTGCGGGAGGATGAATTACAAGCCTATGTGACCCGGCTGCCTTTGGCGAATGAAGCTTTCTTTGCTATGGTGGAGGCTACTGCAGCAGCAGTGGCGGTATCGGAAAAATACTGGCAGAGTAAAGGCCATAACGGCGCGCGTATCCGCGTACTGGTGGAGATGGCCAAACAAGGAGGCAGTATGCTGCCGTCGCTGCTGGCGGAGCGGATCGGTGTGACCAAGGCGAATATCAGCCTGCTGCTGCTCCCGCTGGAGAAGGATGGGCTGGTAGCCCGTTCGGGCCATGCGGAAGACGGGCGGAAGACGGTAATCTCGCTCACCGACAAAAGCCGGGCGCTGCTCTGTGAGCATCTGCCGGAGAATCGTCAGACCGTCGCCGGTGTGATGAACCGCTTGAACGAGCAGGAGCTAGAGCAGCTGCTACTGTTGCTGCGTAAGCTGAAGAGCTGACGGAGCTTTAGGTGAGGGTAAGGGGTTGAAGCTGCGGGTGATCATAGCTGAAGGCATGTTGCCCCATACACTCATAGACATATGGTTAAGCGCTAAACTATAATTTGATTGAAAAAGGAGGCATGATTCATGAAAATCATGGTTACCGGAGCCACCGGCCGTCTTGGCGGCCTGATTCTTCAGCTGCTGGCGGAACGCATACAGCCAGAGCGGCACACAGGAGGAGTACGAACACCGACAGAGTGTGATGTAGCAGCAGATGTACGAACGCCGCTAAAGCGAGATGTAGCAGATGTGCGGTCACCACAAGAGCGGCTTATAACAGATGCCCAAACACCGCCAGGGCGGCACTTTGCACATGCCCCAACACATCCTGGACAGCTTATTGCAGGCGTTCGAAATCCGGAGCAGGCTGCTCGCCTGCTTGCACGTGGCATCGAAGTGCGGGTTGCCGATTACGACCGGCCCGATACGTTGCCGGGTGGCTTCTGCGGAATCAACAAGCTGCTGCTGATTTCCAGCTCTCACCCGGATGACGGGGTGCGTCTGGAGCAGCATAGCCGGGTTATTCACGCCGCGCAGGAGGCGGGTGTTAAGCATTTACTGTATACCGGTTTTGCCTTTCCCCGTCCGGGCGGGAAGGATGTCCATTCGCTGACGGAACAACGGATTGCCGAATCGGGGATGGCTTATACCTTTTTGCGGAGCGGGCTGTATACCGATTTTGTGGAGGTGCTCGGGCTCTGGCAGGCGATGGCCAGCGGCGAGCTGGTGACTGCACCGGGAGAGTGGAGGTTTAATTCTGTGATCCGGGAGGATCTGGCGCAGGCTATGGCCTTGGTGCTGGCGGAGGACGGCCATGAAGGCCGAAGCTATGAGCTGGCGGCAGCGCGGACCTGGGGGTTCACTGAGCTGGCGGAGGTGCTGTCACAGCACGCCGGCCGGGAGGTACGGCACCGGGAAGATCCTGCGGTGCAGCACTGGATTTATGCTTTTTTGGCGAAAATCAATACCGGAGCTACCTCCTCCGACCTCGAACAGCTCCTGGGACGCCAAGCCGTGCCGCTTGCAGAGAGCATCAAGCCGTTTATCCGGCCGCCGGCTGAACTGCAGGAGCGTTAAGGGCGCTCCTCTCCGATCTTGAATACGGCGATTTCGGGCGGACAGCCGAGGCGCAGGGGGATTTTGACTGTACCCAGACCGCGGCTGATGTAGAAATACCGGTTACCCGGGAGGCGCTTCAGCCCGACGTGATAATTCCGGTAAGCACCGATCGTCCGGCCGAACAAGCGGATCTGTCCGCCATGCGTATGCCCGGTAAGCAGCAGATCGAAGTGAAGCTGTTCCTCCCCGAGCGTATCTATGATTGTCGGTGAATGGGCCAGCATAATCACATAAGGATCATCGGCGGCTAAAGCCTTCAGCGAAGTGTTGATCCGTTCGTTGCCATAGATCGAGTTGTCGAAGCCGTACACCAGCAGTTTCTGTTGTCCGATGGTCAGCTGCGCTTCCTGGTTCCCCAGTACGGTAATCCCTTGCTGCTGCAATACATCCATTAATTCTGTGTATTCATCAAGCGTAAGAGTGCGTTTGTGCAGCTTGGAGACGGTTTCCCGCTCGTAATTGCCCGGCACGAACCAGATATGCGGACAGTCAATTTGCCGGAGTTCGCGCAGGACGCGCGGCCACTCCGTAGTTCGTGATGCCAGGTCTCCCGTGACCATAACGATATCCGGCCTGATTTCGTTCACCAGCTTGCTCAGTGTCCCGTTCAAATACCGGATGCGTCCATGGATATCGGTGAGCTGGACAACGGTGCCCTGCCACTTGCCGGGCAGATATATTGTCGGTCTGGTTACATATAAAGTCTGGGCAGCCAGAAGACAGCCGATCAAGAGTACTGCCGCACCTGTCAGCGGGATAATTATCAACATCTTGCGCGTTCCTCCTGTATTCCGGGTAACAAGCTAAGCCGATCTTACTACGCGCCCGGGATGCTTGGCAACTCTGGCGTTCAGAGGTCTGCGGTTGTCATCAGGCAGCAATGTTGCTACGATGGGGACAGCTATGAGCAAGTAGAATGGGAGCGAAATGCTGATGAAAAAAATACTAATTGCCGACGATGACGTCCATATCCGCACGCTGCTGCGGCATGTGCTTACAAGGGAGGGCTATGCGGTTAAGGAGGCCGGCGACGGTCAGGAAGCCGTCGCCCTGATGCAGGAGCAGGCAGCGGATCTGGCGGTTGTGGATGTCATGATGCCGCATATGGACGGCCTGGAGCTGTGCGGTTATCTCCGCGAGAATTACGATATCCCGATTATTCTGCTGACGGCCCGTCAGCAGCTCAGCGATAAGGAGCAGGGTTACCTGATGGGGACGGATGATTATGTAACGAAGCCTTTTGAGCCGGAGGAGCTGTTGTTCCGCATTAAAGCCTTGTTCCGCCGGTATTCCATTGTCCAGGATGACAAAATCAGCGTGAAATCGCTGGTCATCGACCGCAACAATTATGAGGTCAGCGTGGGGAGCGAGGTACTGCTGCTGCCGGTCAAGGAGTTCGAGCTGCTGGCACAGCTCGCCCGTTTTCCCGGACGGCTCTATACCCGCAGTGAGCTGATCGAGCTGATCTGGGGGGCGGATTATGAAGGGGACGAGCGGACGGTGGATGTGCATATCAAGCGGCTAAGGGACCGGTTCGCCGGGCAGCAGGAGGATTTCCTGATCCGGACGGTCCGCGGGATCGGCTACAAGCTGGAGCTGGTGAATTCATGAAGTCACTTTATTTCCGGATGTGCATTGTCTTCTGTTCGGTCATTCTGATCAGCAGCGTACTGGGATTTCTGGCCTCCAACCTCTATTACCAGCAGCGGGTCAAGCCGCAAAATGACGCCAAGCTGACCAAAATGGCCATTGGCTTACAGCAGTTCATCGAAGCCCATCCGGAATCGGTAGGGGAGTACCTGCTCAGTACCGCTTCGCTCGGCTACAAAATGTATCTGTCGGACAACGCGGGCGACGAGCGGTTCTACGGTCTGCCGTTCCGCGCGAATGATCTGGCTCCGGGTGTGCTTGAGAAGGTGCTGGCGGGTGAGGTTTACCACGGTGTGGCCGATTTTCCGAGCAGTCCGTTCATTACGGGGTTCTTCGACAATCAGCTGACCAATACAATCGGGGTGCCGGTGCAAATTGAAGGCAATACCTATGCGCTCTTCATGCGGCCGGATGCCGAGGTGCAGTTCGGGGAGCTGCGCAGCTTCTTTGCGGTAATTATTGCCGTCACCATTCTGCTCAGCATGTGGTTTATGATGATCACCGTCTTCCATATCGTGAAGCCGATTACACGCCTTACCGAAGCTACGAAGAAAATCTCCCAGGGCCGCTACGACATCAAGCTGTATACGGCGCGCCGCGATGAGATCGGCCAGCTGGCCTCCCATTTCATGGCGATGAGCCGCGAGCTGGAACGCACGAACCGGGCACGCCAGGACTTCGTCGCCAATGTCTCGCATGAGATTGAATCGCCGCTAACGTCGATTCAAGGCTTTGCCCGTGCCTTGCGGGATGAAGGGCTGGAGCCTGTGCAGCGGAGCGAATATCTCGGAATCATTGAGGAGGAGAGCCGCCGGCTGGCACGGCTCAGCAGCCAGCTGCTGACGCTGTCATCGCTGGATTACGACGGAAATGCGCTGCAGAAGCAGCCTTTTGAGCTGCGGCCACAGCTGCGCCAGGTTCTGCAGCTGCTGGAATGGCGGCTGACGGAGGGCGAGCTGGCCGTCCGGATGAATGTGGATGACATTACACTGCGGGGCGACGCCAATCTGCTGCATCAGGTGTGGATGAACCTGCTGTCCAATGCGGTACGGCATACTCCCGCAGGAGGCACGATAACAATAACGGCCACCGCAACGGGCAATACTTGCACCGTAACGGTGGCAGACACCGGGACAGGCATTGCCCCCGCCAAGCTGCCGATGATCTTCGACCGCTTCTACAGAGCAGACGAAGCCCGTACCCGGGGACATGGCAGCAGCGGTCTCGGCCTGTCCATCGCCCAGTCTATTGTCCTTGCCCACGGCGGCGTTATCGAAGCGGCCAGCGAGCCGGGAGCAGGCACCAGCTTTACGGTCAAACTGCCGCTGCTGTAGCAGGTGATAACCCAGTCCGTATGTAACGGGCTCACCACGCTGTCTAAAGCGGCAAGTTTTAGGGCCACCCTTTTTCCGGGATGGCCCTTTCTCTAATCTCGCAATCGCAACAAACGCAACAATCGTAATTATATATCCCTGGTTTCTTCCCTCAGTCATGCACTCTCTTCATCCTTAATCGGCCAGATCAATTGGACAATAGTAAACTCTATTTAATGCTCATCGGAACGCTTCCTTCTTAACCTACGGATATATAGACCCGTAATATCCAATAAATTTTATATAAAAATAAGGGGATATTCTGCCGATAATTATCTTGATATAAGAAAAGTATGGGTCTTAAGGGGCATTTACGATTAGCCCAGACGGTAGAGTCCTAAGGAGGAGAAGGATTTATGAGAAAAAAACGTCTTGTTTCATTACTGTTTTTATTAATGTGCGCGTCTGGCAGTACGGTTTATGCGGAGGCGAAGACTTCGGCAGACTTCACTGATCTAAAGGATTTGGATGCGGCGACGAAGGCAAAGTTTGATGCGATGATCAGCGCTGGGATTTTCGCTGGCGTCAGTGATACGACGTTTGGGCTCAAAGAGGAGATGAACCGCGCCCAGTTCGCAAAGGTTGCGGCATTGATTACGAGTATTGAAGTCAATAAAGATCTGAAGACGTCCAGTTTCAGTGATGTCAAGGCGGATGATGCCGCCAATGGTTATGCGCTGCCCTACATTGAAGCACTTAAAACTGCCGGCATAACGGACGGCTATGGCGAAGGTACATATAATCCGGCTGGAAAAGTGACCAAAGAGCAGTTGGCTACATTCTTGGTTCGAGTGCTTGGCAAGGACGCGGAAGCAAAAGCAAAAACGGGTACCGATACAACTGTATCCAAATGGGCACAGGGTTATGTATCCACGGCATTGGAGCTTAAATTGTTACCCAATGGCGCTGATGGTACGTTTGGCGGCAAAACAAATGCTACGCGCGATTTGCTGCTTACCGGTGCCTACGAAGCGAAATCACAATATATAGCGCCGACACCGACACCGACGCCAACACCAACACCAACACCAACACCAACACCAACACCGACGCCAACACCGACGCCGACACCAACACCGACGCCAACACCAACACCGACGCCAACACCGACGCCAACACCGACACCAACACCGACGCCGACGCCGACACCGACACCGACGCCAACACCGACGCCGACACCAACACCGACACCGACACCGACGCCAACACCGACGCCGACACCAACACCGACACCGACACCAACACCAACACCGACACCGACGCCGACACCGACACCGACACCGACACCGACACCGACGCCGACACCGACACCAACACCGACGCCAACACCAACACCGACGCCGACACCAACACCGACGCCGACACCGACACCGACACCGACACCGACACCGACACCGACACCAACACCGACGCCGACACCGACACCGGCGCCATCCAATGTCGCACTAGATATAATTAATGCATCTGTTGGGACATGGATCAATGTTGATGAGACGACTTTTGCTGAAGCCGGTATTACGGGCGTTACGACATCCAATGTATCAGCTGTTCAAGATGCACTTGACTCTGATGGAAGCTCTCCGTGGACGGTTTCAGAAATTCAAGCCATCGTCAATGAGGTTATTAACGGTATTACGAAACAAGCGGCACTGGATTTGATCAATGCTGCATCGGCTTCGGGTTCATGGTCGAATGTTGATGTGACGACTTTTGTCAATGCAGGTATTACGGGCGTCGCATTTGAGGACCTTTTCTCCTACGGATACGCATTGGAAACCGGATTAACACCACTTCCAAGAACATTGTCTCAAATTCAAGCGATTGTTGACGAGACTAATCAGGCAATTGTCTTAGCTGCAATCTATGATTATTTAAATCCTTTCAATGAAGGACCTACTCCTGACGAAGAAGTATTCGCTCGAGCTGGTATAACCGGAGTGACAGCTTCGAACTTAAGTGAGGTCTTATCTGCCCTTGAATCGGCCTATCAGGAGGCCAAAAACAATCCTTTTGGAACGCCTATGTCTACGAAACAAGATATCCAGGACGTAGTTGACCTTGTCTTAGGCTACTATGTGGATTAAGAAAAGTCATAATCGTAACACCGCAGAGGGGTTGCTTATTCTATCTTGAGCTCAAGGCATCTCTTCAGCGAGAAGATCATTTCAACTAGAAAAATAACGGCGTAAGGGAGGCTATCCCTACACCGTTATTTTTTTGTTTCTGGTTCAATGGCGGTCTCACCCCAAGTAAACGTGCTTGATGGAGCGATGATCTCCTTGACCAATTGTCTCTCAGTTACTGATCGAGTGTAGGCTTTAGCCAACACAATCATTGAATATATGATTAGTATGAAATATCATACAATTGAATGGAGTGTCTATTAAAGGAGAGATTTATGATGCAGCATAAAAAAGATAATAATCATGGATTCGGGCATGGCAAAGTGCCTGAGGTGGATGAAAGAAAACCTGAGGTCGATGGAAAAGAATGAGCGAATTCTTTAAGTTGATGAGGGATATCCGGTTCCGAAGAACCATGCGGATGATTTTTAAATTCGCCTGGGATTTCTGGTGGCTGGGCAAGCAAAAGCATTTTATTTCAAGACGGCGTCTGGAAGCGAAGACAAAAGCCTTATATCGAAAACAGGCCACATATTTTACGAAAACCGCCATGGATATGGGTGGGTTAATAATCAAGCTAGGGCAGCATGTTAGTGCGCAAGTGGATATTTTACCGAAGGAATTTATTGATGAATTGTCAAAGCTGCAGGATTCCGTAGATTCCGTGGATTTTTCCGAGATCAAGCAAAAGTTAGAGAGTGAACTCGGAGTATCCATTAGCGAGATTTTTGCTGAGTTTAGTACAACTCCTATCGCAGCGGCATCCTTAGGACAGGTACATCGGGCGACCTTACGAACAGGTGAAGAAGTCGCAGTAAAGGTTATGCGTCCAGGGGTCGAGAATATTATTGCAATTGATTGGAAATCTATACAGGTTGCTATTTCGTTATTGAAACGCCGGACAAAGATTGCTGACTTCATGGACCTCGATGCGGTGTATGATGAGTTCTACGATACCGTTATGGATGAGCTCGATTATCAACAAGAGGGGCGAAATGCAGAAGAATTTCAGCTCCAGTTCATCCATCGGGATGATATCGTGGTTCCAGGCATTCATTGGTCCTATACCACTTCAAAAGTATTAACCATGGAGTTTTTGGAGGGTGTAAAAATCAACGATTTGGCCCAGCTGGATGCCTGGGGTGTGGATCGGACTCAATTAGCGAAGTCCTTGATGGAAATTTTCGTGGAACAGATTCTGGTAGAAGGCTTCTTTCACGCAGACCCGCACCCGGGCAATGTTCTCGTGCAGCCTGACGGCACCATAGCATTAATCGATTTCGGGATGGTTGGACGAATTGCCGATGATATGAAGGCGCAAATGGTAGCCCTTCTGATGGCCGTGTATTTAAAAGATGCTCACGGCGCCATCAATGCCCTTACTCGCTTGAGATTTTTAAGACGGAATGTAGATTTAGAGGTATTCGCCAGGAATCTTACGTTATTATTTGAACAGATTAACGGTGATACGTTTGACCTTAGTTTCGTGACGTCAGGTAACAATACTGAAGAGTTACGTGATTTCCTCTATTCTCAGCCCTTTCAGTTGCCGGCCAATACAACATTTTTGGGGAAAGCAATGGCCACGGTTTATGGACTCTGTCTGGGACTGGACCCTGAGCTTGATTTGATTGGGACTGCCAAGCCTTACATCCAGGAGGTTGTGCTAAAAGATCTGCGGGGAAATGTCTTTTCCACCGTTGTAGATGAAGGAAAGAGTCTTCTCAAAGGAGTCCTTCCTACGACCAAGAAGTTCATCTCTGTAGTAGATAAAATGGATAGCGGAGATTTAAGGGTAAAGCTATCGAGTTCCTATGAGAAAAAATTAATAGATACGCAAAATAAGAATACAACGCGGATAATTGCAACCATAATTGGCGCGGTAGCTTGTCTGACTGCTGCAAACATGTGGAATGAAGTCGAGCCTATTGTTTCTTATGTGCTGGGCATTGTGGGGCTCATCATTATGCTCAGCCAGCTCAAAACGAGAGAAAGCCGCCGTGCAGTAAGACATGCCCGGCAGATGAGAGCCATGCGTGAGCATAATCGATTGGAGAAGTCGAAGACTAGGTCCCGTTATTAGTATGGCGAAGCCGTTGGTACTTGTAATCACAAATTCATACTCCGTTCATGTTCAGCTTCTAAACTGGTTCCATACAGCTTAGAAGGAGTGGTAGTATGTTTCTTGCTTTAAGAGAAATGCGGCATGCCAAAGCCAGATACAGCCTGATTATGGTGATTATGCTGCTCGTGTCGTTTCTCGTCCTTTTTGTTACGGGCCTGGCCCGGGGCTTGTCCTATGCGAATATCTCCGCACTGGAGAATATGCCTGCGGGCTATTTCCTGATTCAGGACGATGCCGGCCATGCTTTCCGGCGCTCACAGCTCGGAACTGAGGAGTTTGCTGCTGCTAAGCAGGCGGCCGGCGCTGACAATGCCGCCTCACTTGGCGTGCAGACCAGTACGATTACTTTGGATGCCGCCGAGGCGAAGACGGATATTACTTTTTTTGCCGTCGATATGGAAGGGCTGCTTGCACCCAAGGTCTCTGAAGGCTCAAGCTTCGGCAATGAAGACCACGGCAGCGCCGTGGCCGACGCCAAGCTGAAGGAATCAGGCGTTGCACTCGGCAGCACGATCCGCGATCAGGCTTCGGGGATGGCCTGGACCGTTACCGGCTTCGTGAACGACAGCTCTTACAGCCACGTGCCTGTGGTGTACATTAACAATGCCGACTGGCAAGCCATGAAGCAAAGTGCACAGGCAGGTAACGGCAGTCCGTCTTCGGAGGCCCCCTTTAATGTCATTGCCTTAAAGACCTCTTCTGAACAGGCAGCCGGTCTTGCTTCGGGGCTGGACAGTGTGGAGGCCATTACCAAGAAACAGGCCATCGCCAGCGTTCCCGGATATTCCGCCGAACAAAGCTCGCTGCAGATGATGATTGCTTTCCTGTTCGTGATTTCCGCTGTTGTGCTGGCCGTATTCTTCTATGTCATTACGATTCAAAAGACCAGCCAGTTCGGTATCCTGAAGGCGATGGGCACCCGCACTTCCTATCTGGCCTGGAGTGTACTCTGCCAGGTGCTGCTCTTGTCCGTCATCAGTGTAGCGGTCAGTCTGCTGCTGACCTTCGGGATGAACATGGGTCTTCCGGACGCTATGCCGTTCCAGCTGGAAACCCCGACTATGGTGTGGACGGGCCTGCTGTTCATTGGAGTTTCGCTGCTCGGTGCGCTGATTTCCATTGTGCGGGTAGCCAAAGTTGATGCATTGACCGCAATCGGGAGGGCTGGAGCATGAGTACGATGCTGGAAATGAAGCAAGTCACAAAAACCTACGGCGACGGAGATACTACGCTTGCTGTACTGAGAAAGCTGGATTTGAGCGTCCGCTCAGGTGAGTTTGTCGCTGTGCTCGGGCCATCAGGGTCAGGCAAGAGCACGTTTCTTTCCGCCGCCGGTGCGCTGCTCACACCGACTAGCGGGGAAATCCGCATCGACGGGGAATCCTTGCACGGCAAGAGCGCCCAGGAGCTGACCGAGCTGCGGCTGCGGCGGATCGGCTTTATGTTCCAAAGCGCGCAGCTCCTGCCCTACCTTAAGGTGGAGGAGCAGCTGCTCTATGTGGCGAAGCAGGCCAAGCTCGGCGGCCGGGAAGCCAAGGAGCGCGCGGCGGTGCTGCTGCAGCGGCTGGGCCTTTGGGAGCGGCGGGGCCATTACCCCGAGCAGCTGTCCGGCGGCGAGAAGCAGCGCGTGGCCATCGCCCGGGCGTGGATGAACAAGCCGGCGATCCTGCTGGCCGACGAGCCGACGGCGAGCCTCGACCTGGCACGCGGCCGCGAAGTCGTGCAGATGATTGCGGGCGAGGTCCGCAGCGAAGGCAAAGCCGCCGTCATGGTCACCCACGACGAGCGCATGCTGGAGTGGTGCGACCGGGTGCTGCACCTGGAGGATGGGGTGCTGGTGGGGCGGTAGGTTTATTTTACGAGTAAGCAAGAGTGAAATTGAAGCAGGAAGCCCAAGCAAACGGACCGGAGGGTTCGGGTGCTTGGGCTTTTTGGGCAGATAAATTTTTGTGGAAATGAGTCAGGAGAATTTGAGTGAGGTACCTTACTGGTTAATTTGCAGTTCGTTGATGATTCTAACTTGTTTGATCTTCCATTTGAAGAAAGACTGGCGGGTCATCTGAATCGCAAGATTTCCAGTGATCATCTGTCTAATGCTGTTGTTCTGATCATAATCGATGTGCTCGAAGATATAGAGGAGTTCAGGCAAATCAGGGTTCGCTCGCGTAAAGTCTCCAGAGTAATCCAGATCCTTTGTAGCCAGTTCACTACCGAAAAATCGTTGCAGGGTTTCTTTATCCTGGCTGCGAATAGCCAAGTCGGAAAGCCCACCCTCCATTGATTCTTGAATGACACGATTCACCATTGCTTTGGGCAGACGGTCAGAGAAGTAATAATTAGCAGCTATCAATAGTAACAGGAGGACGACGAGTGACTGAAGTAGATATCTGATTTTCATAAGGTGCACCTTTCTTGGAAGGGATAATCAACTGATGAAGCCATTCAAATGGCAAAAGAAGCACTTTCATAACATCGCTTAGCCGTATTCGCATGCTAGAATATTATTTATATTACCATTGTTTGGAGGCGGGGGGTGTGAATTTATATTTTGTTTGCTCTGATGGCGGTGTTAGCGTTGTTACTGCCCTCTGGTGATTCACGCCAAAGACGATCCAATGGCCAGCTATCCAATATTGAAAAACTGCTCGCCCGTGTTAATGCGGAAACTGATATTTTGATACAGGGGGCATTTGATTATTGGGCATGAGGGAGAGGTTAGGAGGGCGATGGGATAATTGGAAAAGAAAATTAAAGCTTTTAAGCGCTGTATTTTAATGGAGATCCTCTGTGTTTTAGTGTTGGGAGTTAACCATTTTGTTTTCAGATTACGTGATATTCCCGTAGCGCTTATTGTAGCAATCCTTGGGCTCATAGTTACGTTGGTTTGCTACAGAATTGAAATTCGAAATGTTAGCAAATAACCGCATATACGCAAACACAATCGACGCGTAAAGCAGACATAGAATGGAAACGAGAAAAGTTAACAAATAACAGAGTATTGTGTTCAGTCTGTTGCAGGCGTTCATGAGTTCACATTCCACTCATCAAAAACATGATTAGCTTCAAGGTGAATATAACGAAGCAAGGCCACAAGGTCAGTCAATCGCTTCTCATTTGATTGATAGAAACGTTCAGGATGCAGCCGCTTGATATTTATAGCTTCGTAGATTAATTCATGCCACTGTTGAGGCATAATTGTAATCCCATAGTAACCAGCGGCAACTTTGCTCTTGATAGCATGCTCTTTCAATGTATATAACTGCCGTAACATGCCAAGTGTACACCATTCAACGGCTTCGTCCAGATGTAGGGTAACACTCTCTGTGTCTGATAAATGATTTAAAGCCAACTGATCTTCCAGGCGATGTATCCAGTTCAGCCAATATGTATTTAAGTTATCCATCACATATCTGACCAAAGTGCTTGTTTCCAGTTCATAGTTGAAAGATTGTGCAGAACCGTACACCTGAATGCCATGATATTTGAGGGTCCACCACGTAACTGGATTAATATCAGAGCCAAGGCCATTTGTATGTACTTGTTTATTGTAATAGGTTAATAGAGAACTTATTTCAGCTTGTGGCTTTCCTAAATCACTTTTGAGCAGATAGGATCCCATGATGTCAGTCTGTGGAAACTCCTGTTCGACCTCTTTATGAGCTGCCGAGATTGCCTGGATGTCCGACATAGAATGTGGCTCACTAAGAATTGCAATGAAGTCGATGTCACTTGTACCTTCAATAAAGTCTCCGAGTGCAATCGAGCCGTATATGTAAAGGGATTCAATTTTCAAATGGTTTTTGCTTAAAGAAATACATAACTTATTCATCGTTTGTTCAACTATTTGTGGTAACATAAGCCGTTCCTCTCGGATATAATTTCTGCACTGCTATGTATTCTTTATCATTATCCATGTATCCTTTATTATGGTGGACATGGACATCAATTTTTTGAAAATGTGTACGAAAAACTGACCACAATGTGCTGGTTCGTGGGCAAACGGACCGAATGTGTATGAAAAACCGACCACAATGCGCTGGTGCAGAGGTAAACGGGCCGAATGTGTACGAAAAACCGACCACAAATGTGGAGGTACGGGGGCAAACGGGCCGAATGTGTATGAAAAACCGACCACAATGCGCTGGTGCAGAGGTAAACGGGCCGAATGTGTACGAAAAATCGACCACAGCATCTAGCCCAAGCCAGTCCCTGAGCTTATAAAGCGACTTGCTTCGAGGCGTACGATTATTGACTGTAACCGTCGCAAAAAAGTCCAAAGCACCCATCTACCCACCCGCAAGGCTTAGGCTACTCTGGACTTCATTCCCGCTAAATCACTATTTATCCTGGATCGACATTTCTGTCTGCGTCATATGATAGCCATCCTCGTCGTGCGTAATGATTTTGATCAAGGGGCTGTCTGCCTCAATGACCCACACTGTGTTCTCATCGATTTGAACCGTTGAAAATTGCCGGGAAATTGGCTCGGGAGGAATACCTCTAACAATAACGGATTCCTCATTGGTCAGTGCAGATGTTAATGCGTTTACTGAATAGACCGTTAGGATGGTAATCCAAATCATTAGCGCTATTTTATTGCCATTTTTATCGGACAGGTTAAACACTCCTCTCAATAGTACACCTGATCAGATACTCCGCACCTCAGCCTCAAACGGCTCTTCGCTCGAATAGATCTCATGGAACAATCCCAGATACGGAATCCCGTCCTCCAGACACCGGATATAGTAGGACAGCTCCTCGTCGCATTCCGGACTTTCGCCGGCGTTCCGCATACATTCGAACACATCCATAATCTGCTCCATTAACAGCGCGTCGATGAACAAAGGCAGCTTTTCCAGCATGGCGTCTGTAATTTCGGTCTCCGAGCGGTAGCCTTCGAGGGCTATTCTGAAGTAGTCGTCCATAAAAGCTTTGCGTATACCGGCATCCGGTTCGCCTGCAATCCACCCCGTTCCGCTCCGCCAAAGATCGGCCAGATCATACATATACCAGCCAAAGCACGAATTGTCGAAGTCATATACAGTGATCTGCCCTGTAGTGAAATCAATCATATAATTGCCGTCATTATAGTCCAAATGGATCATCCCATACACCTCGCGGTTTGTTTCAAGGGTCCGCAGAGTATCGAGGAGTTCCAGCATTTTCTCTTTAAGCAGGGTTAAGGAGGAGGGGATGAGCTCGCTGATCGTTTCCGCATTGAATTTATCGAAAAAGTGATGGCGGCGATGGACAGCTGTATACTCCTTGGACAATTGGTGCAGCTTTCCCAAGGTTTTGCCGCTGTTGTAGTAATATTCGGTGATCGGAACGCCATCCCGGTAACGGTAATGGTTGTCAGCCAGCCTCATTCCTGGCGCCTTCGCAAACAGGCAGATCCAATAGTTTCGCCCCTCATGCGTAATCTCTTCCAGCAGATTCCCCTTCATGGAGCTGATTACATCCGGAACGCTGCCGCCATGCCCCCATACATACCGGATAAATTCAACCTCGCCCAGCATGTCTTCCCGGCTCCGGTCGTTCAAGTAAGAGACCCGGAGAATTCGCGGCTCCAGCCCCGCCTGCTCACAGGTGTAGACGATATTCCGGCCACCTTCATGCGCTCCGATCCGCCGGATGTCATAGTCACTCAGACCATATAACTCCGAGATCAGTGTTAATAAGTGAGTGTCAACAACGTTAATGGCTTCGTTATAGTTAATAATATCCCTCCTGAAACTGGAAAATGACCATACTCCACGAGTGTACCATACTGCCCCTGGGACAGAACGGTTATAACCAAACTTAACCGGCATTCTTCAATAGTATAGACGGACTTTAATTCTGCGCTTGCCTACCTAACAACTGTTAGGTAGAATGGAGTTATCTAACGAGTGTTAGGCAAGCGAAAGATGATTCATAGAATGGCTCATCAGCATACAGGAGGTATACTGCAAGATGATAAATCAGGAACAGAATACCAAGGAGCGGATTCTGGCAGCGGCGCTGGACAAGTTCAGTGTGGACGGGTATTGGGCCGTGTCGATCCGGGATATTGGCAAGGCGGTCGGTATTAAGGAGAGCTCGATTTACTATCATTTTAAGAATAAAGAGGAAATTCTGCAGACATTGCTACAGCAGGCGGAACAAGTGACCCATCAGCGGAAGCACAGCTTCAGCGAGGCCTTGTCGCAAATAACCGAAATCAAGCGGGAGCTGTTCGTGGCGGCGGGAGTTGCCTATCTGGAGCACTATTTGCTGGAGGAGCGGATGTACAAGCTGATTCTCATGCTGACGCTGGAGAGACATCGGAACAGCGAGGCGGCAGCGCTCTACAGGCAGCTGTTGTTTGAAGCACCGCAGGAGCACCAGACACGGGTCTTTGCGGCGATGATGGAACGGGGACTGATCCGGCCGGGCGATCCGGCGATTCTTGCGGGAGAATATCAGGCGTTGATCTTGTTTGTGTTTCAGAAGTTTTTTGGCAGTGCAGGGCTGGATCTGGAAGCGGCAAAAGGTTCAGCGAGAGCCGAGTTGTCGGCGTTGTTAAATCACTTCTACACCAATATGAGCATGGGGGAGTAACTTACGATGAAAGTGTACCGGAGCAAGTCATCCAGGCAAAAGATTCACAGTACCT
This sequence comes from Paenibacillus tepidiphilus, assembly GCF_008635795.1. Classification (GTDB taxonomy): domain Bacteria; phylum Bacillota; class Bacilli; order Paenibacillales; family Paenibacillaceae; genus Paenibacillus_AQ; species Paenibacillus_AQ tepidiphilus. The sequence continues at coordinate 32,499 of NZ_VWRQ01000019.1, forward strand.
ATGACCGCTTACTCGCGAGCTGGGGCGTAGAGACCGAGCCGCTTGATCTGCCGACACGTTATGGCACCACGCATGTCCATGTGTTCGGTAACCCGGAGGCTCAGCCGGTGGTGCTGTTTCATGGCGTCGGCGACGACTCCGCATTAATGTGGATTTATAATGCGGCGGCGCTGGCAGCGCACTTCCGGCTGTATGCCGTGGATACGCTGGGCGGTCCCGGCAAGAGCGTGCCTGACAGCGGTTATAACGGGCATTTTGAGCAAGCCGTCTGGATCGACGAGGTACTGGATGGTCTGGGACTGGACCGAGTGTACGCTGCAGGGGTTTCGAACGGCGCCTATCTGGTACAGCATTACATGGTAGCCAGGCCGGAAAGGGTCATCAGAGCGGTAGCGATGGCTTCTTCCGTCCCGGCCGGAGCACAGGCGAACCCCATGTCCGCTATGCTGAAGATATTTCTGCCCGAAGCGCTGATTCCGACGAAGCGTAACATCAGGAAGCTGCTGCTCAAATTGTCCGGCGACAACAGTGCGGCTTTTACCGGCAATCCGCTCATCGTGGAGCATTATACCCATCTGCTGCGGGGCTTCAACACTATGGCCATGCGGTATCATAAGGTCACGGGCTTTACGGATGCCGAGATCGACGGGCTCCGGGACAAGGTGCTGTATCTGACCGGTGAAGCGGACCCTTTTGCCAAGATGGGCGGGTTGGCTGCGCTGGAGAAATACAGGATGAAGCTGCGGCGTTTCCCCGGTGTCGGCCACGGGATCAACCACGAGCTTCCGCAGGAGATCAACGCGGCGATCACGGAGTTCTTCCAGGAGTAAGACACGGCTATTTCGTGCTGTTACGGTAAGCTGACGGGGAGACGCCGGTGGTTTTCTTGAAGGTTTTCGAGAAATGCGCCAGTTCCATGCCGACCTGCTCTGCGATGTCCGAAATGCTGAAGTCGGAGTAGGAAAGCTGGCGTTTGGCAAACTCCATCCGCTTCAGCTGTACATATTGCATCGGGGGCATCCCCATGTACTTCTTGAAATAGGGAATAAAATAGTTCGGGTGCAGGTGCACCCGCTCGGCGAGCTCTTCCACTTCCAGTGACCGGCCGAGCCGCTCGTCAATATAATTCAGCACCCCGGCCAGCTTGGTCTGGTCGCTGGTCAGCAATTCGTTGATGAAGTCAGAATATCCGCCGTCCTCCAGACACTGGGCGATCAGCGTGAGCAGCGCGGCCTGAATCCGCAGCGTCGCGTGGAAGCTGCTGCTGGGATATAGGGAAATCATCTCGCGGAAAATCCTGCGGGCAGCACCTGGATCGGCGGCATCGCAGATATAGAGCTTGTGTGCGGAATGGAACAGCGGCCATTCCCCAATCCGGGCGTCGAAGTGGCAGTAATACCGGGCATACGGGTTGTCGGGAGCGGTCTCGGTCGTCTGTGTAGTGCCGGCGGGCATAATCATGATCTGGCCGGGACGCGGATAGTGTACTTCTCCGTTGATGATGACTTTGCCTTCGCCGCCGTCGATATAATACAGCCGGTTGAAAGCTGGCGTCTCATTGGTACGGTTCCAGCCGGGATATTTGGTGGTCAGGGTGGCGTGGGTAACGTTCACCGTGAGATTTTGCAGCAGACGCTCCCCCAGATTGCCGTTCATACTCATGTGATGCCTCCTTTACAGCAGTGCAAATTTATTATAACGCTTACATTTATCAAAGACATCTTAATTTTAGACAAAAACACCTTAGTTCCGGTCATGTTCACCGCTGCCATTTCGGGTTATTCTCAAGACATCAACCTGCATGGGGGAGTGAACTGGAAAGATGGATAAGGTACGTTACGGGATTATCGGGATCGGCAATATGGGCCGCGCCCACGCCGTCAGCCTGCTGGGTGAAGTGAATGGGGCCGAGCTGACGGCGGTCTGCGATGTGAATCCGCAGCAGCTGGAATGGGCGGCTGAGAAGCTGCCGGAGCAGGTACAGCGATTCAGTACGGCAGAAGAAATGTTCGACTCCGGCAGCATAGACGCCGTGCTCATTGCAACTCCGCATTATGACCACCCGCCGCTGGCGATTGAAGCGCTGCGCCGGGGTTACCATACGCTGATCGAGAAGCCGGCCGGTGTGTACACCAAAGCGGTGCAGGAAATGAATGAGGCGGCCGCTCAGTCGGACCGCAAATTCGGCATCATGTACAACCAGCGGACCAATCCGCTGTATAAGAAGCTGCGTGAGCTGATTATGGCCGGCGAACTGGGCGAGATCCGCCGCACCAACTGGATCATAACGAACTGGTACCGGTCGCAGAGCTACTACAACTCCGGCGGCTGGCGCGCTACCTGGGCGGGAGAGGGCGGCGGCGTGCTGCTGAACCAGGACCCGCATCAGCTCGATTTGTGGCAGTGGACCACCGGAATGATGCCGGCGCGCGTCCGTGCGTTTTGCCATTTCGGGAAGTACCGGGATATCGAGGTGGAGGACGATGTGACCGCATATGTTGAATATGCGAACGGCGCCACCGGATTGTTCATTACGACGACCGGCGAAGCGCCGGGAACGAACCGCTTCGAAATAACCGGCGACAACGGTAAAATCGTCGTCGAAGACGGCAAGCTGACCTTCTGGCGGCTGCGCACGCCTGAGCCGGTGTTCAACCGCGAATATACCGGCGGCTTCGGATCGCCGGAATGCTGGAAATGCGAAATTCCTGTAACAGGGGAGGAAGGGAATCACCGCGGTATTTTGCGTAATTTCACCAATGCGATCCTGCATGATGAACCGCTCCTTGCGCCCGGCGAAGAAGGAATCCATGGGTTGACGCTGTCAAACGCGATGTATCTGTCAGCCTGGACCGACAATTGGGTCGATCTGCCGATCGACGCCGAGCTGTTCCATGAGCATTTAATGGAGAAGGTGAAGAGCTCCACATTTCAGAAGACGGTTTCCGGCTCCAGCGCACTGGATGTATCCGGCACGCATTGATTGACATTCAAGCCATTATACCCATTTGACTACAACCTTAAGGAGTGAATTCCTGAATGAAGCTGTCTACAATTGGCGCACAAATGTACACTTTACGCGAGTTTACCCAAACCCCCGAAGGATTAAGAGAGAGCTTCCGCAGGCTGAAGGAGATTGGCTATCAGGCTGTACAAGTCTCGGGTATCGGCCAGATGGACCCGGCGCTGGTGAAGCAGTATGCAGATGAATCCGGGCTGGCCATCTGTGCGACCCATGTCCCGTGGAACCGGCTGGTGAATGACCTGGAAGCGCTTGCTGCAGAACATAAGCTGTGGAACTGCCCCAACATCGGACTTGGCTCCCTGCCGCAGGAATACCGGGAGAACGGCGCGGGTTACCGGTGCTTTCTTGAACAGGCCTCGCAAATCGCCAAAGAGCTGAAAGTGAAGCATGGACTGCAATTTATTTACCACAACCATGATTTTGAATTTGAACGGGTGGAGGGGGAGCTGACGGCTCTGGAGCTGCTTCTGAACGAATCCGATCCAGCGGTATTCGGGTTTGAGCTCGACATGTACTGGGTGCAGGCCGGAGGCGGAAGCCCGCTGGCCTGGGCGGAGAAGGTCAAGGGGCGGATGCCGGTCGTCCACTTGAAGGATATGGCGATGGTCTCCGGCAAACCGGTCTTCGCCGAGATCGGCGAAGGGAATATGGACTATCCCGCCATCATTGAGACCTGCCGCCGGACCGGTGTGGAATGGTTCGTCGTGGAGCAGGATGTGTGCCGGCGCGATCCGTTCGAGAGTCTGGCCATTAGCCTGAATTACCTGAAGGGGCTGCTGTCATGAGCCGCAGCGACGGAATGATGCACGCTCCGGTCCATGAGGCGAAGCCGGTGGTAGAAGCCGGAGCCTTCATCTTCGCCGCCATGGCGCTGGACCATGGGCATATCTATGGCATGTGCAACGGGCTGCGGGAAGCCGGAGCACAGCTGAAATGGGTATATGACCCCGATCCGCAGAAGGTTGAAGCGTTCAGGAAGGTCTACCCGGAAGTGCGCGCCGCCCGTTCTGTAGCAGAGATTCTGGAGGATACCGAGGTGCGGCTTGTAGCTGCTGCAGCGATACCTTCCGCGCGCGGTCCGCTCGGACTGCAGGTAATGGCGCACGGCAAGGACTACTTCACGGATAAGACACCGTTTACGTCACTGGAACAGCTGGCCGCCGCCCGGGAGCAGGCAGGACTTACGGGCAGGAAGTATATGACCTATTTCAGCGAACGGCTGCATGTGGAGAGTGCGGTGTATGCCGGACAGCTGATCCGGGAAGGGGCCATCGGCCGGGTGCTGCAGGTGATGGGTACGGGCCCGCACCGGTTGAATGCGGGCAGCCGCCCGGACTGGTTCTTCCGCCGTTCCGATTACGGCGGCATTCTCTGCGATATCGGAAGCCACCAGATTGAGCAGTTTCTTTACTACGGAGGCTGCCGGGATGCCAAAGTGCTGCACAGCAAGGTGGCCAATTACCATCATCCGGAGTATCCGGAGCTGGAGGATTTCGGGGACGCTACACTTGTAGGCGATAATGGCGCAACCCAATACTTCCGCGTGGACTGGTTCACACCGGCAGGACTGAGTACCTGGGGAGACGGGCGTACAGTGATCCTGGGAACCGAAGGATATATCGAGCTGCGTAAATACACTGATCTCGCCCGGTCCAATACGCCGGATCATGTGTACTGGGTGGATTCGCAGGGTGAGCACTACGCACATGTGGCCGGTAAAGTGGGGTATCCCTTCTTCGGTGAGCTAATCCTAGACTGCCTCAACCGGACTGAAATAGCGATGACTCAGGAGCATGTGTTTAAGGCGGCAGAGCTGTGTCTGACGGCGCAAGCCCAGGCATTGAATCTGACTCCGGACACGCTGAGAGTCTAACCCATAGGGAAAGAAGATGAGAGCTTTGCAATCGAAACCATCCGGATTTGGTGCAGCTATTGTTGGCTGCGGGGCGATTGCCCCGCTGCATGCCGGAGCCATCCGTTCACTGGAGGACGTACGGCTTCTGGCCGTTGCCGATAGTGATCCGGGCCGCGCAGCAGCCGCTGCACAAGCCTATAGCTGCGAGGCGGTGGCCGACTACCGGGAGCTGCTTGACCGGGAAGATATCGCTGTGGTCCATCTGTGCACACCGCATCATCTCCATGCCCCGATGGCCGCGGAATTTCTGCAGGCGGGCAAGCATGTGCTGCTGGAGAAGCCGCTGGCGACGGATACAGCAGCCGCCCGGCGGGTTGCGGAAGCTGCGGAGCGAAGCGGCCGGCAGCTTGGTGTAGTCTTTCAGAACCGCTACAATGAAGCCTCGGTGATCATTCATGACACGACTCAATCAGGCTCGCTGGGGCGGCTCCTCTGCCTGAAAGGCATTGTCGCCTGGCACCGCAGCGAGGAGTATTACCGGGACAGCGCCTGGCGGGGAAGCTGGAGCACCGAAGGCGGCGGCGTCCTTATTAATCAGGCGATACATACCCTCGACCTGCTGCAATGGTTCGGCGGAGCCTACACCTCGGTGCAAGGTTCGGTGTCGACGGATGCGCTGGGAGGGGTCATTGAAGTGGAGGACAGCGCGCATGCCTGCATCCGCTTTGCGAACGGTGCGCGCGGGATATTTTACGGTACCAATGCCTACGGCACTAATTCTCCGGTGGAACTGGAGGCGGTGTTCGAGCAGGGATCGCTGATGCAGCGCAGGGACCATCTCTATCTGTGGAAGGATGGCCGGGAGACTCTTCTGTGCGAGCCGCCGGCCGGGATCACCGGCGCCAAAGCCTACTGGGGCACCGGCCACCGGCGCCTGATTGAGGACTTCTACAGCCACCTGCACGAAGGGCGCCCTTACTGGATTGATGCCCGGGAGGGTATGAAGGTGCTGGAGCTTATTGATAGCCTGTATACATCTTCGGAGAGCAGGCATCTGCTAAGGCCTGCGGAGAACATGCGGGTGTGACCCGGCCAGGGCAGAGGTGCGGAGACCTGGGAACTGGCCCATTCCAGACGGAAAATGAGGCAGCTGCCACCGGGATGCCGCTATGCACTGCACACACTGGCTGTTTTCTGTCTGCCAAATTGACAATGCTCCTGTTTGGCCTTATCTTCATAAGGTGAGCTGTGAACTGTGGCATACATCACAGTACTTAGAGATATGCAGGGAGAGGGACAGGCGATATGGAACAGGCAATGTTTGCAGGAGGCTGCTTCTGGTGCATGGTAACGCCGTTTGAAGAGCTGCCCGGGATTCAAGGAATCGAATCCGGCTATGCGGGCGGCACGGTGGAGAACCCGACCTATGAGCAGGTTAAGACCGGAACCACCGGTCATTATGAGGTGGTGCAGATTACTTTTGATCCGGACGTATTTCCGTACGAACGGCTGCTGGAGCTGTTCTGGCCGCAGATTGACCCGACGGATGACGGCGGACAGTTTCAGGACCGCGGGCCGCAGTACCGGACGGCGGTGTTCTATTACAACGAGGCGCAGCGCGAAGCGGCGCTTGCATCGAAGGAGCGCGTAGCCGCCAGCGGTCGCTTCGCAGGCCCTGTGGTGACGGAGATTCTGCCGGCGCCGGTCTTTTACCGGGCGGAGGAATACCATCAGGATTACCACAAGAAGAATCCGAAGCATTACAAGGAAGACCGGGAGCAGTCCGGGCGCGACGAGTTCATTTCGAAGCATTGGTAATACCGTGAGTGGCCGGCCGCATCATTCTTCTGAATAGGAGGGTGATACGGCCGTTTTTTTTGGTGTATTCGGGTAAGCTCCTGGGCGCTTTACTGCAAAATATTTAAAAAACCAAAATTTTGCACCTGAATCTGAAAATACGTACCTACTAAATCAGAAGAAGCACAACTATAATTTGATATGTAAACGCAAACAATACCATATTAAGGTGAAACAAAAGGAGGCGGCAACCGGCGAAAATCGTCAGCATAGTAGTAGTTTGTAGCAGCACAGTCGCAGCATATCTCAGCACAGTCGTAGCAATCTCAACACAGTCGTAGCATGATATCAGCACTGTCTCAGCACAAGCATTCCAATGATTGTAAATCATTTACGGGAGGTTAGTTGAATGTTGAGAACGAAATGGATGGCACCGCTGCTGGCATTTATTCTGCTGCTGGGCTGTTTACCGCTCTTCGGTACCAAGGCGGAAGCTGCGGATTACACGCAAGGGGTCAGCATGTCTGGCACTACAGCGACGATCTGGTTTAAATCCAGTGTCAGCACCAGTTGGGTGGATGTGCATTACAAGGTGAACTCCGGAACACAAATGAATTACAGGATGAATTATAACAGCAGCGCTGCGCGTTATGAACAGACAGTGACCGGCGTAGCGGGCGGAGCTGTGCTTACTTACTTCTTCACCTATAATAACGGTAACCCGGCTTATGATACCGGATGGTTCACCTATACCGCCGGTACGGGCAATAATCCGAACCCGGGTACCTCCGGCTCGATTTATTCCATCGCCGCCTCGGCGATACCGGTGCCGCCGAGCGGCCAGATCTCGCTGAAGCTCATGAACGGAACCGGGGGAGCTTATGCCGACAGCCAGATTTATTGGGGCGTGCTGGGGATTAACCCGGCGAACGGGAAGTGGAGCTATCTGGATCTGAACGGGAATCTTCTGCCTATTTCGAATGCCCTGAACGATACTGCAGGCCATCTTACGAAGAATGGAATCAATTATGCCAATATCTATCATAAGGTCAGCGATGCGGCCTGGGCGAAGCTGCCCAAGATCACCTCGGGGCGGATGTTCCTCAGCGCAGGTTCGCCGCTATACATCAAGACCTATGACACCGGCTTTGCCGGACCGGATATCAATAATCCAACCGATCCCAACCGGGACATTTATTTTGACTTCGTGGAATTTACGGTAGACGCCACCGGTTATCACGGCAACACGACGCGGGTGGACGGCTTCGGCTTCCCGATCCAGCACCGCCTGGTCAATCTTGCCGGGAACTTCGACCAGACCGTAGGCGAGCTGGAATCCGAGACCCGGGCGGGACTGTTCACTAAATATCAGAACGAAGTTCCTTCTGCCTTCAAATCGCTGGCGACGGTTCAGGCGCCTTACCGGATCGTGGCTCCGATCCATGGCTCTTTTGCACCTGGAGGGGCCAATGCCAATTACTTTGCGGGATACTCGCCGTACAGCACACAGGACATTCTCCGCTGCGACGGTGCCTTGACCGATGCGGCTACAGCCGCCGCCATTAACCGTCATGTGTATACTGCCGGAGACTGGAACAATGTTTCGAACTACTATAAGGCGGCGCCTGCCAACTATTATGCGAAATTCTGGCATGACCACAGTATTAACGGTCTCGCTTACGGCTTCCCGTATGATGATGTCAACGGGCAAGCGGCCTATCTGGAAGTCGGGGACCCGAAGGGCTTGATCATTCGCGTAGCCTGGTAATGGCCATAGTCTCTCTATACATCAACGGACCTGTAGGATTTACTCCTATAGGTCTTTTTATTTTATTAGAGTAATTCTTATTAAATCGTAAGTCTACATTCTTTCTACACATTTAATGGTTAAACTTTTAAGTATTCACTACAAACTTCTGCAGGAGGGACTTTACTATGAAAAAAGCATCAGCGGCGATATTGACATTTACACTGCTGGCCGGTGTGCTGGCAGGCTGTACGTCCGGAAAGGACAATGAGAGCTCCCTGGCGAACTCCGGCACCGGGGAGGCGGCGGTATCTTTGCCTTGGATTGCCACCAAAAATACTACGCGTGTCAACACCTCCGATCCGGTGGAGGCTGCGGTGCTGGCGTCCCGTTCCCTGTGGACGGCCCAAACGGACAGCAACCGTCCGGCGAGTGTAATCCTGACAGGGGCGGACAACTGGCAGATCGCCGCTGTCAGTGCCGACCTGATTCACCATCCGAGCAATGGTCCCGTGCTGTATTTCACCGAGGAGGGGCTGCCGGAGACTACCCTCGCTGAATTGAAGCGGCTGAAGCCGCGTGGCGCAGACAGCAATGATGGCGTGCAGGTCGTGGTGGTCGGTCCGGTGGCAGACGGGGTGGAAGATGAACTCAAGAAGCTGGACCTGAAGGTGGACAACATTGCCGGAACAGACCCGGCGGAGATCGCGCAGGCGATAGATGCTTATTATGCGGAGGTATCCGGAGCACTGCCTGACGGCGTCATTGTCGGCTCGGTGGACAGTCCGGAATATACCCTGCCTGCGGTCAACTGGATCGCCCATATGCCGGAGCCCCTGCTTTATGTAGGCAAGGATGATATACCGGAAGCTACAGTCCAAGCGCTGAAGGCGCGCGGCGGAGACGCGGATATCTATATTATCGGACCGGAAGCGGCGGTTTCGGCCAGAGTGGAGCAGGAGCTTGGAGGCTATGGCCGTGTAACGCGGATTGCAGGCGATGACCCCTATGGGAATGCCATCGCTTTTGCCAAATATAAGGATGACTCGAACGGCTTTGGTTGGGGGATTACGTCCCCGGGCCATAATCTCTCGTTCTTGACCACCGAAGATCCGATGCTGGCCGTTGCCGCAGCCCCGTTCTCCCATCTGGGCAAGCATGCGCCGCTGATCTATACGAAGCAGGATGGAATGCCTGATTCCGTAATGGGCTATATGATGGAGCTGCAGCCGAAATACAAGGACTCCCCCGCCGAGGGCCCATACAACCATGCCTGGATCACCGGCGGCACAGCAGGGATTACGGAGCGTGCGCAGAGTGAGATCGACGACATGCTTGAGATCAGTCCCGCTTCCGGAGACAATCCGCATTCGGGACATTAAGCCCTCCGGAAGGTATAATGAAACCAATTCAAAAGAGTAAAGGGTGAACAGCTTGTCCAATCCTCAGGTGCTGATCGTCGACGATGAATGGAATATGCGCAACCTGCTGCGGATATATCTGCGGCAGGAAGGCTTCACAGTGCAGGAGGCCCGGACAGGCAGTGAAGCGCTCGGCATCCTGGAGCGTCAGGATTTCGATCTGGTGCTGCTGGATGTTATGATGCCGGATATGGATGGCTGGCAGGTGCTGCGGGCGATTCGCGCAAGCCGCGAGATTCCCGTCTTGATGCTGACCGCCCGCTCGGATACGAAAGACAAGGTGCTGGGCCTCGATACCGGGGCGGATGATTATTTGACGAAGCCTTTTGAACCGGAGGAGCTGACGGCCAGAATTCGCTCTCTGCTGCGCCGGTCGGCCATTACACGCTCTATGCCTGCGGACGAGACACTGGTATTCCCGCAGCTGCGGATTTATCCGCAGTCGCGTGAGGTGCGGATTCGTGAGCAGACGGTTGATTTCACGCTCAAGGAATTCGATCTCTTGGCGGCGCTCGCCCGCGGAGGCCAGCGGGTCCATACCCGCGAGGAACTGGTCGGACAGCTGTGGGGCGGGGAATACAGCGGGGAGACGCGGGTGGTGGATACACATATCAAGAACATCCGCGAGAAGCTCCAGCGTGCGGGCCTTGATTATAATCCGATCCAGACGGTATGGGGGCTCGGCTACAAATTCCAGATTAGCGGCGGTCCGGATGAACAATAACAGAATTGGCTTCAAGCTGGGGCTGGCCATTCTGTCGGTCTTTGTTGTCGTGCTGCTGTCGCTTGGTATAGGCATGGAGCGGATGTTCAGCAGCTTCTATTACGATGAGAAAGAACAGGAAACGGAAGAACTGGCGCTGCATTTCACTGCCATGGCGGAGGCGGGCGACACCTCTGCTGAACGGATGATGCTGACCTTTGCCGAGTTCTCCGGAGTCAGTATTTTTAACATTGAGCAGGACGGCAGCACGAAGCTTCATTCCGGGCTGCATGATGCTGCAGACCGCAGCTTCATCCGTCCGCAGGATCTGGCCGCGATCCTTGACGGGAACCGCGTAAATTTCCTGCATACGGACCCGGCAGGAAGGCGATATTTCGTAGCAGGACAACCCATAGCCGGGGAGAATGGAGTGCAGTCGGCACTCTATGTCATGTCTTCGACGGACAATATGGAGCAATCGCTCGAAGCAGTGCGGCGTATCCTTCTGCTGGCGGGAGTCGGCGCTTTCCTGCTTGCGCTGGGCATTACCTGGCTCATCGCACGCATTTTGTCGCGGCCGCTGGTACAGATGCAGAAGGCTACGCGCAAGATTGCCGCCGGTGAACTGGAGACCCGGCTCAGCATCCGCAGAAGCGATGAAATCGGCTCGCTTGCCGGAGCCATCAATGATCTGGCCGCTGATCTTCAGCGGTACAGGGATACGCGGCAGGAGTTCCTGGCGAACATCTCGCATGAGCTGCGCACACCGATAACTTACCTGCAAGGCTATGCCAAGGTCGTGCGCAGCGGCTTGTATCAGAATGAAGAGGAGAAGGAGCTGTATCTGGAGATCATCGGCCAGGAGGCTCACCGGATTCAGCATCTGGTCGATGACTTGTTTGAATTGGCCAAAATGGAAGAGGGGAAAATTCCGCTTAAGCTGGAGACGGTTGATCTGGCGCAGATTGCGGCTCAGGCAGTGCGCAAGCAGGAATTGGCGGTGAAAGCGAAGGACCTGCGGCTGCAGGTTGATATACCAGGACATACAGTAGCCATGACAGGTGACACCAAAAGGATAGAACAGATAGTTCTGAACCTGCTGGAGAATGCCGTCCGGTATACGGAGCAAGGGGAGATCAGAGTCACGGTCCGGGAGAGTGAAGCAGAGGTTCAACTGATCATCGAGGATACGGGAATCGGGATTCCGCAGGAGGAGCTGCCTTATATATTCGAGCGTTTCTACCGGGTGGAGAAGTCGCGTTCCCGCCAGTACGGGGGGACCGGACTCGGATTATCCATTGTGCATCAGCTGGTGACGCTGCTGGGCGGACGCATCGCCGTTACAAGCACTGCAGGTACGGGAACCCGGTGTGAGGTTACATTTAACCGGAAGCTCTAAAGAAATATAAGGCGGCAGGCTCAGGATGTGCAGGGGGCCGGCCGCCTTTTTCCTGTGGAGAGGAGCTAAGGTGATTGAATTACTAATAATGTACGTATCGGTCTAGCCTGAGAAATGTTAATATGCGGTGTTGTTTAGTTCGGTAATGTGCTTGACGCCGATCCATTTATCTCCGACATCGGAATAGAGGGTATTGGTCATTGTGACCGTACTGGTGCTGCTGTCTGTGCGGAAGATGGCTTCATTCATACCGGCAATATCACAGCTGTCGATGAAGACATTGACGGTAAAAGTAGATCCGCCCACCTGCCGGATGAATTTGCCGGCATCGCGTCCGACGAAGTTATACACTCTGAACGTGCTTGGCGCGTTGATCTGGAACATCTTGTCGGCGCCGTTGTATGCCGCACCGCCGTTAAGCGTGACGGTACCCGACTCTTTGATGGTCAGTGCATCCTCACCGATGTCCGTCCAGACAATATTGGACAGATATACGTCGCCATAGGTATGGATACCGTCGGCCGCCGGTGCTCCAAGCACAACGTTCTTCAGAGTGGCACCGTTCTCCAGCTTGAACACAGGCTTCTGGCCTTCGCTCTGGCCCCCGTCGCCGAGCGAGGAACCGGCAATGAAGGTCCGGCCTTTGCCGTCATATACTTCTCCGGCTTTGACGACAATGGTGGAGTTGACCGTGGTGGAGCTTGGCGAGACCTTGACGAGTGTCCATTGCTGGTTAGGGTTATCCAGGTCGGTCCATTGGCTGATATTAGCTCCCGTCGCCGTGGAATGCGCGTAGACTTCGGCCACCTTGCCGCTGTGCCGGTTCTTGAGCTGAACATAACCGCCGCTATCCTCCAGCTTCCAGTGCTGGTTGTAGCCGTTAATGTTCTGCCACTGCACGATATTGGCGCCGTCGGCCGTGGAATACTGGTACACTTCCAGTGCCCGGCCGCTGTTCGCATTGATAATCTGGTAGTATCCGCTGCCGACGCTGACAAAACGCCACAACTGATTGTCACCGCCCAGATCGGACCACTGCGAGACATTGGCGCCGTTCTCATGAGCCCAGTTGTACACCTCCATGGCCTGGCCGCTGTTACGGTTGATGATCTTATACAGTCCATTGTCCGTTGCCGAAGCGGCATCGGCTTGCGGAACATGCCCGAGCACCAGCACTAGAATAAAAGCGGTTAACAGAGCAAAGCTTCTCCTCAGCATCACCAAAACACTCCTTTAATCAAATTTGATAAAGCGCTTTCTAAATTCGACTTAAAAAGAATTTTCCTGGTATATCCATGCCTCCTTACCCATGAATTACCATAAGTATAACAATAAAAGATTTAGAAGTATCTGAAAAGATTGACTCTTTTATGAACATGGATAAAAAAGGTTATATAAACATTTATAAGTAGACTTCGGCCTCTAACAGACAGGGCCCATACTTGTTAGACCATTCCATCGAGAAATTCCAGACCCTAATGAGCTCCGTTATGCATGACCATTCTGTAGACCTGCCGTAATTAACTGCCCATTCTATAAGCGATGTGCAATTCATCGTCCTGCATAGAGATCGGCAGGCGATTTTGTACCCTATTTTCCGGAAATCTATGACTCAGCAAATTCCTGCGCCCGTACCTTGAAAGCAAAAAGCCGGGCATATGGATAATTACCTCCATCTCCCGGCTTTTATTTTAATGTTCCATGAAGGTAATTAGTGGTTCATTCCGGCCATTCCGCCAACAATTTCCGGATCGATCATTCCGAAGATCATCGCAATGTGTGCGACCACCAGAAATCCGCTGACCAGTACAAAGTGAAGCTTTAGCCGTTCTTCTTCGGTTCGCTTGCGGCCAAGCAGCCCCAGCTCCAGCAGTGCCAGCGGCAGCAGGAAGAAGACACCGCTTAAATAAAAGCCTACGGCCACGACATCGACCCACGTATGCCATTCTCCGTTCACGGTAAGCGGGACAAAGGCTGTAGGGAAGAGGTACAAGAATATACCGGTGAAATAAAGTCCGGCGAGAATGCTGCAGACTTTGTTGAACGTCTTGAGCGGGCCGTCCAGCTTGCGGGTGAACAGCAGAATAAATTCCGTCACAGTGATGGTCTCGGCGAATATAACCGGAATTGCCATAAACAGAATCAGGTTCCACGGCTGATTGTCGGCAAGCAGAGACATGTAATGCGTCATGGTCATGGGAGGTTCCTCCAAACGGGAAATTGTCTTACAGCAAGCAGATTAACAGAGAACTGTGTGGAAAGTATGGGGAAACCGGAGTATGATCGTATTTAAAAAGCTTGCGCGGCGCCGTCGATAGCGGTATACCTGAACGGCAGCCGCCGGCGGAGGGAGCGGACTTACAAGAAATGGGCAAATTGCAAAGTATTTTATTCGATCTCGACGGCACCTTGACTGATCCCAAGGAAGGCATCACCCGCAGCGTGGAATATGCGCTGAACAAGTTTGAAATTCAGGTGGAGCATCCGGATGTGCTGCTGCCGTATATCGGACCGCCGCTGTACGATTCGTTCGTGGAGCTGCAAGGCTTTCCGGCAGATCAGGCACTCAAGGCCGTGGAATATTACCGTGAACGCTATAAAACGATTGGCCTGTACGAAAACAGTGTCATCCCGGGAATTCCGAAGCTGCTGGAGGAACTGCTGGATTCTGGCTACACGCTGTATGTCGCCACCTCCAAGCCGACGATTTTTGCCGAAGAGATTCTCCGCCACTATGGGCTGGACCGGTATTTCAAGCATGTGGCCGGCAGCAATCTGGATGGTACGCGCTCCAAGAAAAGCGAGGTGATCCAGTATGTGCTGGAGGAGAACAGCCTTGCCCCGCAGCAGGCCCTGATGATCGGCGACAGGAAACATGACATCATCGGCGCCCGGGCCTGCGGGGTCGACTCCGTCGGGGTTCTGTTCGGGTACGGCTCCGAAGAAGAACTGACCGGTGCCGGGGCGGATTATATCGCCCGTGAGGTTGCCGATGTCAGCGGAATTGTCCGCTCGCTTGGCACATCTGCGTCCTGATATTTTTTAACAAGGGTCTTGACTTTGCCGAAAGCAGTTCTGTAAGATGGGAACCAGCAACTCCATCAGATAAGGCGTAGACCAAAGACATGATATCCCTCGCGGACTGACCAGAGAGAGAAGTGAAAGGTGAGAGCTTCTTACAGAATCCGGCCGGATATTACCCCTTTGCAGCCGCGGCACTGAACTTAACCTGCTGTCCAGGTTTAACTGTAAATGCCGCCGAGTTATCCCCGATACCGGATACCAATGAGGATTTCGTGTCCCTTGCATTCCCGTCAACAGCCGGGTGCTGCAAGCGGAGCGGATCAAATTAGGGTGGAACCACGAGCTGAACGCACTCGTCCCTTCTTGGGAGATTGCGTTTTTTTGCGTTCATCCTAACCTTGGAGAAATGGAGGCTACACACATGGAAATCAAAGTAACACTGCCGGACGGAACAATCAGGGGGTATAAGCAGGGCACCACAATCCTGGACATAGCGGAATCCATAGGCGCAAGCCTGAAGAAGCAGGCTGTAGCCGGCAAGGTGGATGGCAGGCTTGTGGATGTATCGGAGCCGCTTGAGCGGGATTGCTTCGTGGAGATTGTGGTTTCCGGAAGCGGAGAAGGTCTGCAAATCCTGCGCCACAGCACCGCCCATCTGCTGGCGCAGGCTGTCAAACGGATCTACGGAGATGGGAATGTGAGGCTGGGGATCGGGCCGGTGATCGAGGACGGATTTTATTATGACATCGATATGGCAAAACCGTTGTCCGCAGAAGAACTGGCCGCCATTGAACGGGAGATGGCCGCTCTCGCTGCCGAGAATCTGCCGATCATCCGCCGGGAAGTAAGCCGCAGTGAGGCGCTGGCGCTGTTCGCAGGCCTGAATGAACCGCTGAAGCTGGAGCTGATTCATGAGCTGCCCGAAGGTGAAGTCATCAGCCTGTATAGTCAGGGTGAATTCACGGACCTGTGCCGTGGACCGCATCTGGCTTCGACGGGGCCAATCAAGGCCTTCAAGCTGCTTAGTGTTGCCGGCGCCTACTGGCGCGGTGACTCTGCAAAGCCAATGCTGCAGCGCATCTATGGCACTGCGTTCTGGAGCAAACGTGAGCTGGATGAACATCTGCAGATGCTCGAAGAAGCGAAGCTGCGGGATCACCGCAAGCTGGGCAAGGAGCTCGAGCTGTTCATGTTCAGCGAAGAAGCGCCGGGCATGCCGTTCTATCTGCCGAAGGGCATGCTGATCCGCAATGAGCTGGAGAAGTTCGCCCGCAGCCTGCAGCAGGACCGGGATTACGACGAAGTCCGTACACCGCTGATGATGAACAACCGGCTCTGGGAAGGCTCGGGACATTATGACCACTACAAGGAGAACATGTATTTCACAGAGGTGGATGATGCCAGGTTCGCCTTGAAACCAATGAACTGTCCGGGCCATATGCTCGTATATAAAAACAGCCTGCACTCTTACCGGGAGCTGCCAATCCGCATCGCCGAATTCGGGCAGGTGCACCGGCATGAATTCTCCGGAGCGCTTAACGGCATGATGCGGGTCAGAACCTTCTGCCAGGATGATGCCCACCTGTTCGTGCTGCCGGAGCAGATCGAGGAGGAGATCGGCCGGGTCATAGACCTGATCGACCATATCTACCGGGTATTCGGCTTCTCCTACAAGGTCGAGCTGTCGACACGGCCCGATGATTTCATGGGGGCGCCGGAGCTGTGGGACCGTGCGGAGGCCTCGCTGCAGCAGGTGCTGGAGAACCGCGGGCTGGAATACCGCATCAACGCCGGAGACGGCGCATTCTATGGCCCGAAGATTGACTTTCACATCCAGGATGCGCTGAAGCGGAGCTGGCAGTGCGGAACCATTCAGCTCGATTTCCAGATGCCGGAGAAATTCGATTTGACTTATATCGGTGCGGACGGCGGCAAACACCGCCCGGTAGTTATTCACCGGGCCGTCTATGGCTCGATTGACCGGTTCATGGGCATCCTTACGGAGCATTTCAGCGGCGCTTTCCCGGTATGGCTGGCACCGGTGCAAGCCAGGCTGCTGCCCGTGTCGGAGAACTATGTGGACTATGCGCTGCAGGTTCAGCAGGAGCTGAAGCAGGCCGGAATCCGGGTGGAGCTGGACTCCCGCAATGAGAAGCTGGGGCTGAAGATCCGTGAAGCCAGGCTGGAGCGGGTGCCTTATCTGCTGGTGCTGGGAGAACAGGAGAAGAACTCGGCTATGGTTACTGTCCGCAAACGCGGCAGCGATGAGCAGGTATCCTGCGCTGTACAGGAGCTTGCGGAGCAGATCCGGCAGGAAGCTTCGGAGAGAAGATAAGGGGAGAGTAAACCGGACGGGAGCGGGTCGTGAGGAGAGCCTGAACGGGACGGCCTGAAGGGACTGAAGGGACTGAAGAGTCAGAATGGACTGAAGAGCCTGAGAGCCCTTGGAGAGCCGGTGCACCCCGGGCCAGCAAGCCGCCCCGTTTACAAAGACGGGGCGGTATTTTAATCTTTTCCGGCAGACAGCCTGGAGATTTCTCTTATATAATCTGAAAGGAACTATTCGCACAACACACTGGGGAGGCCAATCTGCGTGAATGCTACAGTTATGAGTATATTTAACGGCCAAGCCATCCGGCTGGCTCCTCTGCAAGCAGAACATAAGGCCGAGCTTGCCGCCCTTCTGGACAATCCCCGGATCTGGGAATTCACCTGGCGTAAAATCTCCAGTCTGAACGAAGCCGAGCAATTGGTCGATACAGCACTGGCCAATCAGGCCAAAGGCACGGAGCTGCCTTTTGTAATGGTGGAGAAGGCGAGCGGGCGAATAGCCGGGACGTCGCGGATCATGCATCTGGATTCCGTGCACCGCAGCGCCGAAATCGGCTGCACCTGGATTTCTCCGGATTTCTGGCGGACGTCCGTGAATACCGAGGCGAAGGCAGCGCTGCTGCGTTACTGTTTTGAAGAGCTGGGACTCGCGCGGGTAAGCTTCACCATCGTCGAACGAAACCTAAGATCCCAGCAGGCGATTGAGCGGATCGGCGCCGTCCGGGAGGGCGTGCTGCGCAAGCACCGGATCACCTCGGGCGGGGAGAGCGTGAATAATGTGATATACAGCATTCTTGATGAGGAATGGCCGGCAGTGAGGGCCAATCTGGACTATTTGCTGAAGGAGAAGTATGCGCGCAGCAGCAACTAGAGGATAGCGGGCATATAGGCTAGTACTTTAACCGCATCAATTGCAGCTATTCACCATCTAACTGCGAGTATGGCTGGGGATGTTAGCGCATACCGTCCTTAAGTTTGGCTTGGTCAAATTACTATATAAGTAGAACAAAAGAACAACACAAAGAGATGGGAGTACGGAGGGGAAGTTTGGAACTGTAGGAGCGATAGCGTCCGCCTTTGTCACCGGATTTCAACCGCTAAGAGCGGTTAAAATTAGAAATCTGGGGACAACAGTAGCCGGAAGTCCAAACATTCCCCGCAGTTACTACCTAATCTCATGTGAATTTCAATAGTTCAATTTATATAGTTTGATTTTCGTCACTTAAATGGCTCAATTATGCTGGTTAGCAGTAGTCTAGTTTGATAATCGCCACTTAATAGTAACCAAAATGATCACTTGAGCAAATTTTCCTCAAATTAGATGGCGGAAATCCAACTAGAATGGGAAAATAGCCCTGTACGCGAAAATTTAGTGGCAGAAATCCAACTACAGCTTCGGCCGCATCGAATTGCAGCAAAATACAATAGTTCCTTAAATGTTGGACAGGACAAAACGAACCGTAAAAATCGGTATCGGTCGGGCGAATCTCCGGATTTCTACTGCTCCTATCCAACTCCAAAACAGGGGTGTCCAAAGCCATAATGTGGCTTGCGGGCATCCTCTTTTTGTGCAGGGGAATGCTTGGAGCAAGGCTATCCGGCTATAAACCGTACAGTTAGTCGGGCGTATAATTCGGGGGATATTATCCAATTGAAACCATGCAAACCTCTGAAATCATTGCTATAATAGAAACATATATTCCCCCGCCCATACCTCGTTTCAAGAGATATGGGTTATGCTATTTTTGAGGATGATGACATGAGGGAAACGATTATAAAATTGCTGGAACATAAATATGGATCGGTTCGCAGGGGCAGAAGCATGGTCGGGTTGGAGTGGCTGGAGCAAGGCTGATTGGAACGTACATGTTTAAGGCGGACTATGTGGATCAAGGAGGCTTGACATCGTTTGAGACTGCTGTCGCTTTTTTAGTTGCAGAAGGCTATTTAACCCCCCTTGCGAAAAGAAGCGTCTACAAGACTACCAAAGTGGACGCAGTATATTGGCTTCCTTCGAACTCCGGTTCAGTACCGTTATGGTCGGATGCTGAATGCTGCGGATGATGGATCAGGAAATGCTCAGGTTTGATTATTATAACAATCATCCCGGAGAGCAGACGGCGGAGAAATGGTTATACATAACACGAGTGTATGAGTTCCTGCGGACGGCTGAACAGAGAGAGTGGGTTACTCAGGAAGAGCGCTCCCTGGAGCTGTTCGGACGGGAAAAGTGGCTGGCCGGGTCGGAAGGCAGAGCATTTTTAAGCAGGCTGGGACTTACCTTGGACTCCATAAAGGCTGAGCATACCAGTGAGCCCTTTATCTTTTACCGGGTACCGGAGACACCTGTCTATTCTATATTAATAGTGGAGAATCTCTCCATCTATCACTCGGCAAGGAGACTATTGGGGCAGGGCCTTCCGATCTGCGGGTACCGGCCGGAAATGCTGATCTATGGTGAAGGGTGGAAGATCGTGAGGAGTCTTGCCCATTTGGAAGAGCTTTGCCTGGGGGCTGGGATAGACATCCTGTATGCTGGCGATATGGACAAGACGGGATATGATATTTACGGAAAGCTGAAGCTCAGCTACTCCGGGCTGAACCTGCTGCTGGCCCTCAGCCTGTACGAAGAAATGATGAAATATCCAGAGCATGCTTATCCCTATGATGATCACAAGCAACAAGACTGCAGCCCGAAACATCTAGAAATTGTATACGGGGAGTTTTCAGTGAATGCGGACTTGACGGCTTACGTCAAGCGGTTGCTGGAAGAAGGGCGACGGATTCCCCAAGAGGTTCTAAACTACGAAGTGATGGCGAGGTTGGCGAAGGCATGAACTGGTCGGATTTTGGAGAACGCAACAAGCGGCTGAATCCCCTGTGGACACTCGGGGCGGGTATGAATCTGGGCGAGCTGCAGCCCTACAAGGAAATGATTGCGCTCAGCGTGCTGCTGCAGGTGTATTATCTGGAGCTGGAGTCCAGCGAACGGCGGACCAAAGAGGATATCGTGGAGCTGGCCTGGAGCTCGCTCGAGCGCTTCCGGATCACGCAGCTGGCCCGGGCGGAGACGGTGGAACGGCTGGTGGACGGGCTGCTGTGGAGCGGGAACGGCGGTGAATTCGAGAGTTATTACTACGACGATCTGTTGCGGCAGGTGACACAGCATAAGTATAAGTATTTCACTGTGGATGAGGATGCGACGCGCACCAGCTGGGAAGAGAACGGGAGAACGGTATACCGTCTGTCCGAAACGGCGATGGAGCTGATCTTCATGAGCCATGAAATTATTGAGGAATTCCAGATCAGCATCAAGCTGCTGGAGATCCAGATGCATATCAAGCATGGCCGGGTAACCCGGGCGACGCAGGATGTGAACGAGCTGATCACACGGGTCCGCAAGATGACCCAGCAGCAGCAGGAATACCGCAGTGCGCTGCGCCGTAATCCGAAGCATCTGTTCAGCGAATACGGGGTGCTGCGGCACCGGAGGCTGGAAGAGATCCAGCGGCAGTTCGAGGAAGAGCGCAAGCATTTCGACAACATCCACCGGTCGCTGGCCCGGCTGGCCAACGATGAGAAGGATGTCATCGACTTTAACGAGCTGCGTCTGCTCTCCGAACGCGTTGAGCTCTCCCGCAGGGTGCATGACGAGCTGGCGGGCGTCGTTCTCGGCATCTTCGAGCTGGAAACGAATCTGCGGCTGAATTTCCCGGAGCTGTTCTGGGGAGCCGGCGGGTACAATTTCCGCACGAATGTGTGGGAGGAATGGGTCAAGGCCGAAGGACTGCCCGAAGCGGGCGGACTTGAGCTTCTGATCGGCGGGCTGTTCGCTCCGGTCCAGGAGTTCATTTATCCGCTGGCCTGGGCATGGGAAGAGCAGGAGGCCGGGTTCCTGCCGGAAGAATATATCGACCTCCCGGAGGAGGAAGCGGCGGAAGAACCTGCGCCTTACGTTCCGAAATCCATTCCGTGGGACAAGGTTGCCGGACTGTGGCTGCCGGTGTTTCGTGAGCTGATGCAGACCGGCCGCTTTACCTTTACGGCGGCTGCGTTTACGGAAGAAGAGCAGCGCCAGTGGGCCGGGACTCCGGATGCCGTGGATCTGTGGCTCCAGTTCTTCCATGCGGAGGTACTGGTGCCGGAAGAGAGCGGGGAAGCGGCCAGCGGTGCCGATGAATGCGGCCGCCTGCTGCAGCAGCTGCTTGCGGCCGAGCCCGGTCTGGAGATGCTGCGGGGCAAACGGCTGCGGACAACCGCCGAAGCCGGCTTCGCGAAGTGGCCCGGTCTGGAGATCAGTACTTATACCATGATCATAGTAGAAAGTGAAATGAGGTAAACGAATGAGCTATTCAATAGAGCAAGTGCAGCTGGCTTCCCGGCTGTTCTTCGACCTGCTGCGCCGCAAGGTGATTCCCCTTGATGATCCGGCCGCGGCCGAATGCCTGCAGGATAACGGCGCCTATGGAGCCTTGGAATACATCGCCAAGGAAGGCGGCCTCCGCGTTATGAACTCCGGCCACCGTCTGCATCTGCTGGTCAACCCGCTCGGCTCGGGCTTCGCCACGAACTTCACCCAGTTGCGCAGCAAGTATACGCGTGTGGAGCGGAAGACGCATTTACATATCATTAACATTATTATTCTCGTATTCCTGGCAGAGATCGACCAGGATGAGCGGCATTTCAAGCCCGGCGCGGACAGCCTGTCGTACATCCAGCTGGCGGACCAGGTGTCTGCACTGTTTCAGGCCTGGATCGGGATGGACGGCGAAGGATCATTCAGCAAGCAGTGGCGGCTGGATGTGCAAGGCATGCATAAAGTATGGAGCGGCCTGTATATGCAGACCAAAAGCCAGGAGGAAGGCGACACCCTGTCCCGGGGCGCCGGCTCACGGCTCGGTCTGATTCATGAAGCGATGAAGCTGCTGGAGGACGAGCATCTGGCGTTCATTTCCGAGAGCGAGAAGCGGATTTTTCCGCGGGAGGAATTATATGAGCGCATGCGGTACCTGTACCATGACGTGGACCGGTACAAGGAGCTGCGCGCGCTCGTTGCGCGAACGTTAAGCGGGGAGGAGGCGGGACAGGATGCCGCGTATTGAACGTATCCGCATTGCCGGATTGAAATATGAGAAGATGCTGAAGAAGTACGATGATATGATTTTGGACCTCTGTAACGAGGAAGGCCCTGCCAACACACTGATTACACTCATGAACGGCGGGGGCAAGGGAGTCCTGCTGCAGTCCATCTTCCAGCTGCTCATCCCCAAGACACCGTGGGGCAAGGACAACGAGAACCAGGTGGAGGCCTTCTTCCATAACCATAAAAAGCAGCTCCGCCCCTATACCTTCCACGTCGCCATCGAGTGGCGGCTCGACAACAGCGACCGTGCGGAATATATGACGACAGGCATCGCAATGACTGCGCAAAGCTCGGCCGACCAGCTGGAGGTCAAGGTCGATTACCTGCTGTACACGCTGATGGATTACGACGAGCATGCCGAGCTCACGCTTTCGACCCTGCCGCTCTATAACCATGAGTCGGGAGCGCCGGTTCCATTCGAAACGGTGCAGCAGTTCGTGCGGGAGCGGCGCAATGACTTCATCTATTACGGCAGCAGCAGCGCAGATTTGAAGAAATATTACGCTTATCTGGCCGAACGCGATATCCATATCGGGGAATGGCGCAATATGAAGAAGATTAATGGTGAAGAGGGCGGCATCAAAGGCTTTTTTCAAAAGAACGACGCCTTTACCAACCACAATCTGTTCGAGAAGCTGATTATTCCCGAGATCGGGGCCGGCCTCAGCGAAGGTCTTCGTGAAGACGAAGGCTCCCTGCCCAAAATGTTCATCGACGCAGCCACCGTAGCCCAGCGTCTGCCGATGCTGGAACAGCGGGAGAAGGCGTTTGCCGAATTTACGGATTATGCCGCCCCGCTGTATGCTTTGGCCGGACAGGGGATGAAGGTGGAGGAAGGCTACCGTGACACGCAGCGGCTGGGCCGGCAGATTTATACGGTGATCCTGGATGAGCTGGCTGCGGCGGAAGCCGGTCAAGCCGCAAAGCTGCGGGAGCTGACGGAGCTGGCGCATGAGTCCCGCCAGCTGCGCTTCGAGAGTGACAATCTGAAATATCTGCGCAGCAAAGAGGAGTACGACGACAAGCAGAAAGAGTACGACCGGATCAGCGGCGATCAGCTGCGGGCGAAGCAGCGGCTGGAGGATTCGCAGGCGAAGGAGAAGACCCTGGAAGCGTCCTTCTATCTCGCCAAGCGCAGCAGCGTGCTGCGGCAGATCCACCAGTGGCGGAAGGAAATCGAAGCCATTGAAGGGTCACTGGAGATGAAGGAGCGCCAGCAGGTCATCCGCGGTGCGAAGGAAGAGCTGGCCGGGCATTGGTCGGCCGTCTCCCGGCTATGGCGGCGGGAGCAGCAGGGCTTCAGCGACCGCCGCGAGGCCTTGCAGGCCGAGGAAGCCGGCCTGCGCAAGGTCAGGGAGCGGCTGCTGCTGGAGACCGGCAGCCTTGACGGCCGAATCGGCGAGCTGACGCCGGCGATCCGGCAGTACAGCGAGGAAGCCGGCGCTTTCGCCGCGAAGTACGGCCATGAAGCAGCCGGGGCCCCGGCCGCCGCGCTGCAGCGTGCACTGCTTGCCGTCCGCAGCAATGTGGAGCGGCTGGTGGAAGGGTCCGGCAAGCGTGCGGCCGCCGAGGAACGGCGGCTGACGCTGCACAAAGCGGAGGCGGATGGCAGCGCCAGGCTTACGGTGCGCAATCAGCAGATCGAAGAGCTGAAGTCGCGGCTGGAAGCGCAGCTCGCCCGGGAGTCGCAGCTGTGGTCCCAGCTGGTGGTGCTGCTGGAGCTGTACGATGAGCATCAGCAGTATGGAGCCACCGGCTTGTTTGAAGCGAAGGCGGCTGCGGCAGAGCGGATGATCCGCCGCAGCGAAGATGCGCTGCAGCAGGTGAAGAAGCTGCGCCGGGAGTATTATCATTTGCTGATGGATGTCGAGCTGCAGCAGGAGGCCTACTGGCTGCCGAATGCAGACCTGCTGACGGTCAAGGAGCGGCTGGAGCAGCTTAAGATCAGCTCCATGCTAGGCAGCGCCTACTTGAATGACCTGCCCTATTCCGTGCGCGAGGAAGAATTGGCGCGCCAGCCGCTGCTGCCTTACGGGCTGATCCTGACCCGGCGCGAGGCGGACAAGCTGCAGCCGGAGCTGCTGGCGGAGGCTCTGCTGAAAGCGCCGGTGCCGCTCTTCGTGCGCGAGGAAATGGCCGTCTCCGGCGGGAATGCGTTCCTGCTGCCGGCGGATGAAGGCCGGCAGCTTGCGCTCCAGCCGGAGCGCTTCCGGGAATGGAAGCGCGGCAGCGGTGCCAGGCTGAAGGAGCAGGAAGAAGAGCTGCGCGAAGCGGAGGGTTATCTCGCGAAGCTGAAGGCGGTGCAGCAGGAGGCGGAGCGGCTGTACCAAAGCGAGCACTCGCAGCACCTGCGGGACAAGCTGCGCGTGCTTGAGCTTGGGCATCAGGAGCTGCTCGCCGAGATGGAGCGGCTGAATGCCGAGCTGAGCGGCAATGAAGCGGAATGGAAGGCTGCGCAGCAGCAATTGACAGAGGCGGAGGCGGAGAAGGCCGAACTGGCAGAACGCATCCAGGCGCTGCGTGAGTGGGAGCAGCGGACCGCACGCCAGGAACGGGACTACAAGGACAAGCAGGCGGCGGTGGAGCAGAAGACCAGACTGGCTAAGGATATCGCCGGTACAGACCGGCAGCTGGAGGTGCTGGGCTCGGAGATGGAGGGCATCCGCAAGCAGCGGGAGCAGTGGATCGGCGATACGCGTTATTCGTTGTTCCCGCGCCTGCAGAGCTGGCTGCCGGAGATTGCCTTTCCGGCCGAGCAGGAAGCTGCGGTGGCGGATGAGGAAGACATGGAGGCCGATGCAGCAGCCGGGACGGAGCTTGGGGAAGCCGTTTCTGCAGCCGGCAGCAGGCTGAAGGAACTGCTCAGCACGCTGGAGAGCTTGCAGCAGTCGTTGACCCAGAACGAGCTGGAGATCCGCACGAGGGAAGGGAATATCAAGCGGGCCGGCGAGCAGAAGGATGAGCTGGAGGCTGAGCTGGCGCAAGCCGCTTCCGATTGGCGTTCATTGCCGGAGCCGCAGGATACGCCGGAGGCCATTCTGGCCGCCCGGAACCGTCAGAAGCAGGAGACCGCTGCGCTGGGCGAGGATTACCAGGGACTCCGCGAAGGCTATATCCGCGCTCAGACAGAGCTGGATCATCTGCGCAAGGAAATGAACAAAGCGGAGAAGGCGATCAAGGAGAAGCACGAGCGCGCGCCTGAGCAGTGGAGCGGGCCGCTCGGCGGCAAGGAGGAAGAAATCCTCCGCCGCAGCCGGGACAACGACTACCGGACAGGCGAAGCCAAGAAGGCGCTGGCCGGTATGGAGCGCAGCCTGCACAGCCTGAGCAGCCACAGTAAGATGATGGAGCTGCACACCGAAGGCCGGGTTCTGCTGCGCGATGTGCCGGAAGAAGTGCAGGCAGAGGTGCGCGGGGATTGTGAAGCTGCCGTGGGCGAGTGGCTGCAGAGAAGCAAGGCGAGCCAGGCAGCCCGCAGCGAGATCACCCGTAAAGTGCTGGACGAGAAGAACAGTCTGCTGGAGAAGATCGCTGCCAGCGGCTGGAACCGTGAGCTGGAGAGCAAGCTCCAGGACCGGCTGGGCACCGTGCACTGGGAGGATTTCCCGATTGCGCATCAAGTGCTGGAAGCGATGCTGCAGAGCTCGCGCGACCAGATTGAGAGTATCCGCAGCGACAAGGAAGGCATGGAGCTGTCGCGGATGATGTGGAGCGGCCGGGCCGCCAAGCGGGTCGTGCAGATTCTTGATATTCTGAAGCGTATGGAACGGCGGATGATCATTCATAATGAGAACGGGCACGCCTTTCCGCTGGTCAGGCTGAACTACAAGAATCTCAGCGTCCCTAAGTCAACGGAGGATATCGAGCCGCTTGTCAGTGACTATTTCAACCGCTGCATCAGTACCTTGCTGGAGAAATACCAGAAGATTGAACAGGTCCCGGCGGCTGTTGTGAGAGAGCTGGTGAATGACGGACGCATCGTGTATACCGCCCTGCAGAACCGCTTTCCGGTGCTGCAGGTATACAAGCCGGTGACGGAAAATTATTTTCTCTATGCCGCCCCGGAAGATTATCACTATTCCGATTGGGAAGTCATCAACCGCGGGGCGCTGGATGAGGCGGTCGGCAGCGGCGGTCAACGCCAGTCCGTGCAGCTGCTGGTGGCGATGATGATTATGACGCATAAACGCGTCAACCGCGAGAACAAGGGCTGGACGGTGCTGCTGTACGACAATCCGTTCGGGGAGATGGTCTCGAACAACGTGCTGGACCCGGTCTTCGAGATTTCCCGGGCGCTGCGGTTCCAGTGGCTGATCGTCACACCGCCGGAGCTGGTGAAGAACGACGTCAGCGTGCGGTTTGGCGTGTACTGGCAGCTGTATTTCGGCGGCGAGAAGGGAGAAATGCTGGAATCCACGCTCGTTAAGGGCGGGCGTAAGCTAATTCCGGCCACCCTGTTCTAGTAAATTGTTTATATAAGTGTGTAAGTTGGGCAAAGGAACAATGCCCAAAAGGCGGGAGTGTATTATACATGGTTGGCGCTAATTACCCGTAGTCACGGGAAAGCTCCGCGAGAAGTCCAGTGAAAGGTTCAGTTGCCCCATTGATCCAGGCAATAGTTCGATTTTCGCCACTTAATATGGACGATTTTGCTGTGATCATTAATTTTAGCTCAATATAAGTGGCGATTGTCCAATTAATTCGGTGAAGATCTCGATGTATACAAGTTGAACTTAAGATTAGCCTGAATAAGGCCGGAAAGTGAATTAAGTTATGGACTTCCGTACGCTGCCCACTCCCGTTCTCCAGATGAATACCGCTAGGTGCTGTTGAATTCGCTGGCAGCAGGCTCTATCCGGCTCTGTTTAGGTATGATGAACGAAAGGCAACCCCTATTCAACAGGGATAAATGTATTTCGTACAACTATTTGTTAGGTATGCACCCATTTTTGAAGGATAGATGTATTTTGTGCAACTATAATCAGCATATTGGGAGCAAACTGCCTTAAAGCAAGAAAATAGATGCACGAAATGCAACTATAGCCGGGAAACGGCCTGTTTAGGTGGATATAGTTGTAGAAACTGCAATTAGCAGCTTAGCAGCGGTTAGTGAGGTCATGAAGAGCTTGTTATTTCATTGCGGCTGATGGCTTCTGAAAGGCAAACTCTAGTTTGAAAATCGCCATTTGATTTGACCTGTGTGGAGGATAATCACGATCTACATTACAGCAGCTTAAAACGATGACATCCCGTGCTTCGCCTATCAGCTTTTACTGCGGAAAGCCATCAGGCGGAGGCCGGAACCGCAACAAGCGGTATAAATCAAGAAATCTACGGACGGGAAGCGACCGGAAGTCCAATTGTTTACTTGCGTCACGGCTAATCCCGACACAAAAATCTTTAGTTCAATCGATGTAGATGAAATTAAGTGGCAATTATCGAACTCTATGATTATACATTTTGAATATGAAGGAGCGAATACACATGAATCTGCAATCGACAACCAGGCTGGCAAACGGTGTAGACATGCCTTGGCTGGGACTGGGCGTGTACAAGGTGAAGGAAGGGCAAGAGGTCATTGACTCGGTAAAGGCCGCCATTGAGGCAGGCTACAGAAGCATAGATACGGCTGCCCTCTATGCGAATGAAGAAGGCGTAGGCCAGGCCATCCGCGGATCCGGCGTCAGCCGGGAGGAACTGTTCATTACGACCAAAGTATGGAACTCCGACCAGGGATATGAATCCACACTGTCCGCTTTTGAACAAAGTTTGAGCAAGCTGGGCCTGGACTATGTTGATCTGTATCTCGTGCACTGGCCGGTAAAAGGGAAGTACAAAGACACCTGGCGGGCGCTGGAGAAGCTGTATGCGGACGGCAAGGTGCGTTCCATCGGCGTCTCCAACTTCCAGATTCATCATCTGGAAGACCTGCTGGGCGAAGCCAAGGTTAAGCCGATGGTTAACCAGGTGGAGCTGCATCCGCTGTTAAGCCAGACCGGGCTGCGGGAATACTGCGCTGCACAAGGTATTCAGATTGAGGCCTGGGCACCGCTGGCTCAGGGCCAGCTTCTTGACAACGAACTGCTGCAGCGGATTGCGGACGCCCACGGAAAGAGTATACCGCAGGTCATCATCCGCTGGGACTTGCAGAGCGGCATTGTTACCATTCCGAAATCCATCAAGTCTGAGCGGATTGCTGCAAATGCCGATGTGTTCGACTTTGAGCTGTCCGCCGGAGAAATGGCGCAAATCGACAGCCTGAACGTTAACCGCCGGATTGGTGCCGACCCGGATAACTTCAATTTCTAGAAGTTGCTTACTCTAGCTTGAGATAACAAACAAGACTCAGCCGCAGGCTGAGTCTTGTTCATGTTAACGGGGAAGCGAAGAAGTACATACCAGAGACTTACACCACTCCGGTTATATATTCGATGACGGAATAAGAAACGATTTGCCGGTCGCGGTAGATTGCGCTGATCGCTTCGGGCTGGCTGCTGCAGATTCCATTGTGCAGGATTGCGGCCTTGAAGCCGCGTTCCAGCGCCCCGTTCCAGGTGAAGGTCACACAATGCTCGGCGGCAAATCCGGCAATAATAACGAGCCCGGCTTTATGCTCATGCAGCACCTGTTCAAGGTCCGTCTGCCAAAAGGCGTTTGAGAATTCCTTCGGTACCCGGAGATCGCCGGGCTCAACGTGGATTTCGGGAATAATGTCTCTGGCTTCCGGCGACGTATCCTCAGATACGCCTTCCATATCCTGTACATGAATGACCGGATGGCCCTGCGAACGGAGCAGTCCGGCAACATGATTGATATATTCACAGGCCTCACTGATCTTCCAGGCCTCTTTGTGGTCTTGCAGGAACAAATTTTGCATATCTACGATGACTAAAACGGGGTTCAATGGCATAGCCTCTCTTTCGAACGGTTCGGATTTTATCTTTTTTTTAGAATAATGGAACAACATGGACAACTCAAGCGCCAATCTGAATATAATCTTACTATACAGAGATTCAGATGATCATAGTTTCTGTTGCAACCCACCTGCGTAATGGCTGGGACAAGCGTCCCCGCTGTATATCATGTCGGAGGCCCCAATGACCCCAAACTGTTACTGCAACAGTTCCCTGAAATGATCGATATAACCGATATATACGTAGGGAATTTACGAGGCCGGAGGATGGTTATGAATAAAAAGTTTACGGTATTCGCGCTGGTAGCCATGCTGGTCTGCCTGCTGATTCCGGCAGCCGGTACGGCGGCTGCAGATGGCATTCCGGAGCATACGGCAGCATTCTATGTCAATGATTTCGCGGACGTCATCGACCTGAAGACGGAGAATGCGCTGGTCCATGAAGGGGTGCGCCTGCACCGGGATACCGGGGCGCAGGTGGTGCTGGCCACGGTGAAGTCCACGAACGGCATGCCGATGCAGGAGTTTGCCAACGCCCTGTTCAACCGCTGGGGTATAGGCAACGCTGCGCTGAACAACGGTGTCCTGCTGCTGCTCTCCGTGGAGGATGACAATTACTGGGCTGTGCAGGGCAAGGGGCTGACGGAGCCCCTGAGTGATGCGAAGCTGGCACAGATATTGGCTGCCGATCTGGAGCCTGATTTTGCCAAGAAGCAGTACAGCGCCGGTGCGCGCAAGACCTATAATACGTTAATCCGCAGTCTAGGCGGGGAGCCGGGTACCCATACCGGAAACAGGACCTATGTGGCAGATAACGCCGGCCTGTTCAAGCAGGTGACTAAAGATTATCTCAATCAGTCGGGCAACCGGTACAGGGAAACTACAGGCAGCGGGGTCTATGTCGTTACCATTACCAATCCGGGCCAGCAAACGCTCCAGGATTATACCTATGCCAAATTTGCTTCGGTCTATGCCGGACCCTCCGACGTGATGATCGTACTGGACATCGGTGGCGACAATTACCATGTGCTGCAGGGAAAAAATATTGATGGCAGCCTGACAAACAGCCTGCTCGGAGACATCCTGGACCAGGAGATGGAGCCTTATTTCGCCCAGCGGAAATATGCGGAGGGAGCGACGGCAACGGCTAATGCCATCTATTCCTTTCTGCTGGCCCGTGCAGACCAACGAATGGATGAGGCAAAGCCGGAAGCAGCGGCTGTGCCTGCGGCTGCGGCGCTGGTAAGCCCGGAATCCACGGAGCCGGTTATCAGACAGGAGGTTCCGCCTGTTACCGCCGGGCAGGGCTTGCGGATTGTCGGACTCTTCCTGATCGGTCTCCTGTTCATCAGCCTGAGAGTCTCACTCCGCAACCGGAGAATCGGTGACGGCAATGCCAGCAGCGGCGGGGGTGTCGGCAGACACCATTAGTGAAATAGACATTAAAGCGGCAGGCTTCCGGTAATTGGAGACCTGCCGCTTTGTTATTTACATGCTTTTTAATGAGAACAGATGAACTAGAGATTATATGGGAAGGCCCGCGAAACAGAAGCGGATGACATCCACAATCCCGTGGGCGAGCATGGCGGAGGCGATATCGCGCTTTTGCTGCAGCAGGGCAAAGGGCAGGCCGAATAACAGGGCAAGAACCGTAGTGGAAACAACTCCCGACATCACGCCCCCGTTAATAAAGATGTCCGGCGTATGGATCAGCACATGCGGCATAATCATCATAAACATGACGGTGAGCCTTTGGGCTTTGGTTTCGATTCTGCCGTTCAGCAGCGTGAGACATAAGGCATAGAACAAGGTGCGGAAGGCGAGTTCTTCAAATATAGCCGGACTTAGGGCCACGGTGAAATACTGCAGTCTGGGGCTGAAATCGCCTGAAGCGTTGCCGCCGATCAGCAAATTGACGTAACCGAGCAGCACACCTGCCGTTACACCTGTTAGCAGACTCACTGCAACGGAGCGCCTGTTCTTGCTGTTAAGAAACAGAAGCTTGCCTTCGCTGAATCTGTTGAAGGTGCTGAACACAGCCAGCGAAGCTAACAGAGTAAGGATACTGGTTTCTATCATGTTGAAGACGGATAGGTTAATGTAGGCCACAAAGACTGCTGCAGCGAACAATACGGAGAACAGGATCTGCCGTTTCGTGGGGAGTTTATGCTTGATCAGAAGCAGCACACTGATAATCACTGTACATAGGCTCAGCAACAGCCACATTCTTGATCCTGGTCCGGGATTATCGCTGGGGATGAGGAAATTCAATACAAAGAGCAGCAGATACCCGATAAACAAGGACCAGACACCTTTTAGGCTATGGGTAAACGTCATATTCGTTCTCCTTCCGGATCTAAGCTATAATTTGATAACGAATTCATTTAGTCTATCACTATCCAGCATGCCGCGTTGTTAATTAACTCACTTCTGGATGGGCGCCGGGTTATATGCTACGATAACTATCGGATCATACGGACAAGTGCCGGCGAATGAGAAGGAGGGACAGGGTTGACCTTACAGCAGCTCCGTTACGCCATTGAAATTGCCAACAGCGGCTCGATGAACGAAGCGGCCAAACGGCTCTTTGTGTCACAGCCGAGCCTCTCCAATGCGGTTAAGGAGCTGGAGAACGAGCTGGGGATAACGATTTTTGAGCGGACGAACCGGGGAATCAGCATTTCGGCGGAAGGCATGGAGTTTCTGGGCTATGCCCGGCAAATCATAGAGCAGGCCGATTTCATGGAGAACCGGTATACCGGGAAGAAGCGCAGTGCGATTTATTTCTCGGTCTCCTCGCAGCACTATGCGTTCGCGGTAGATGCCTTTGCGCAGCTCATGAACGAAAGCGGAATTGCAGAGTACCGCTTCTCCTTCCGCGAAACCCAGACCTACGAGGTAATCGAGGATGTACGGACACTGCGAAGCGATCTCGGTATTCTTTATATCAGCGAGAGTAATTATAAAGTGATGAACAAGCTGTTCAGCGACGGCAATCTGAAATTCACGCCGTTGTTCAACACGAATCCGCATGTCTATGTGCGGGCGGGACATCCATTAGCCGTCAAGGAAATGATTGCGGAAGAAGACACGCTGCCTTATCCGTACATTACCTTTGAACAGGGAGACAATAACTCGCTGCATTTCTCGGAGGAAATGCTCAGCTTCACACAGATCGAGAAGAATATCCAGGTGACGGACCGGGCCACACTGACCAATCTGCTTCTGGGCAGCGACGCCTACACCGTAGGTACCGGCATTCTCGCTTCCGCGCTGAACGGCAACGGGCTGGTAACGGTCCCTTACGACAGCGGCGAGATGTTCACTGTGGGCTGGATCGCCCATAAAGACCGCAAGCCCAGCGAGATTATGTCCGCGTATATCGAGATCCTGAATGATCTCGTAACCGGCAGTTCCTTCAATCTCAATCAATTCCTATTATAGTGCAGCAGGAGGGAAGTATGAGTAATCCAGTGATCGGAACCAAACGCAGCGCCCCGCCGTTCCGTTATGATATCGTCGGCAGCTTTCTGCGCCCGGAAGGTCTCAAAGCAGCGCGCAGCCGGTATGAAGCGGGGGAGCTATCGGCTGCAGAGCTTACCGTAATTGAAAATGCGGAGATTGCGGAGCTGGTCCGGCAGGAAAAAGCGCTGGGCCTGCAGGCGGTGACGGACGGCGAATTCCGCCGTTCCTGGTGGCATCTTGATTTCTTCTGGGGAGTGGAAGGCACGGAGAAGATTACGCTGCACTCACCGGGCGCAGCCAAAGATAGCGCCAAGCGGGCCGAGAGCTTCCGGATCGCATCCAGAATCGGCTTCGGCGACCATCCGATGCTTGGCCACTTCCGCCAGCTGCAGGAGATGGCCGGTGACACACCGGCCAAGATGACCATTCCTTCGCCCGCGCTCTTTCATTTTGTCCAGGATCATAACGGCAATGCTGTCTACCCGGACAAGGAAACGCTCTACAGCGACATTATTGCCGTGTACCGGAGGGCGATCCAGGCATTCTATGAAGCAGGCTGCCGTTACCTGCAGCTTGATGATACTACATGGGGCACCTTGTGCAGCGGCCGGCACCGTGCCTATCTCCGCAGCCGCGGCATTGACCCCGATCAGCTGGCACGCGACTATGTTGGGCTGATCAACGGGAGTATTGCCGGGCGGCCGGAGGATATGACCATTGCGCTGCATGTATGCCGCGGCAATAACCGCTCCACCTGGTTTGCCGCCGGCGGCTATGAGCCAATCGCCGAGACCTTGTTCGGGGAGGCGAATGTCGATGCGTTCTTCCTTGAGTACGACAATGAACGCTCCGGCGATTTTTCACCGCTGCGCCATGTGCGGGACCAACTGGTCGTGCTGGGTCTGGTCACTACCAAGCACGGGGGACTCGAGAATAAGGAGCAGCTGAAGGCGCGGATTGCCGAAGCCGCCGAGGTGGTCCCCATCGACCAGCTATGCCTGAGCCCGCAATGCGGCTTCGCCTCCACGGAAGAAGGCAACATCCTGACGGAAGAAGAGCAGTGGGACAAGATCCGTCTGGTTATTGAGACGGCTAATGAGATATGGGTTTAATTGCGGCCGTCCGTTCAGGGACGGCTGTTCTTTTTACCCGGCTATCCTAATAAAGGACTCTTCAGCCCATACGTATTCAGGAAGAAGCATCCTTCTTCACCATACGGGATTCCATTTCGTACAATCTCTCGGACATATATTCGAGATTCTCCAGCACCCGCGACAGAAACAGGAAGAAACAGCCCGACATGGCTCCCCCTACCCAATATGCAAGCAACAAGCTCCAGGCAAAGCCGCCGTCGCCATAATGGCTGCCAGCAACGATCCCTGCGATGAAAGCAACTGCGAACAGCAGACAGCCCAATCCGCTAAGCACTTTAACCATATGCTACACCTCCTTTGATATTATTTACCCTGCATGACCCGTCAGTGTATTGTCAGCATAATATCAGTAGAATACACCCCTGGCCTGCATGATAAAATATACACAGAATACATATATATCCTACTCCATAATGGAAACTAATAGGAGGTTGTATGCATGGCATGGCCGGTTCATATTGTAGCGGTAGGGGGGTTAGTGGAATCGGACGAAGGGAAGATTCTGCTGGTCCAAACCATGCGTGGCGGCTGGGTGTTCCCCGGCGGACAAGTAGAAAGCGGAGAGAATCTGACCGATGCGCTGGTTCGTGAAATCAAGGAAGAAAGCGGAATCGATGTAACCGTATCTTCATTGGTCGGTGTATATTCCAATACGTGTGTGTACAAGGGCATCGACGGTATAACCGATATCCCGACCAAAGTGATATTGGATTTCACCTGCAAGCCTACCGGTGGAGAGCTGACCACGTCCGACGAAACGACAGACAGCCGCTGGGTAGACAAGGATGAAGTGTTAAATCTGATTACAGCGCCGGCCATAAGAACGCGTTATCAGGCTTATCTGGATTATAACGGCAAGACTGCGTATATGGAGTACGTGACGAGACCTGAATTCATTGTCAACCTGGACCGGACGGTATAGCAGGGCTGCAGCAGCATCGGGGAATTGCGGGGGAATCCGGTCAGAATTCTTATTCTGCGGTTGACAATAGCCGCCGATCCGGTTTACAATTCAATGCAAGTTACAAAGTGTTAGCAACAAGCAAGCAGATGACAACCGCATGAACCACAAGCTATGACGAGAAGAGTAAGTAAGCAGCGTTGTTCCCAGAGAGCTCTAACCTTGGTGAAATAGAGCAGCAGTGCGCTTAACGAATAAAGTCTCCGAGCTTCATACGGAATTGGGCAACCGCGCGGCGCCCAAGGATGCTATGACGGGCGCTCCCGTTACAGAGCTAGGGTATAAGCGTAATGGCCGTACCCGAAGAGGTGACCATGGCGACATGGGCACGAACAGGGGTGGTACCACGGCGCTTACATAAGCTCCCGTCCTCAAGATGACAATCTTGGGGGCGGGGGCTTTTTTGCATTTGCTTTGAATTTACTACTTGGAAACAGAGGTGCACATTATGCATTGGTCCGAAAAAATAGCCGCCCGGCTTATCGCCGAACATCCGCAGCGTGAAACCTTCGTCTGCGCCTCGGGTATCAGCCCCTCCGGGCAGGTACACATCGGGAATTTCCGCGAGGTAGCGACAACCTGGTTTGTGGCAGAGGCGCTGCGGAAGCAAGGAAAGCAGGCGCGTTTTATCTTCTCCTGGGATGATTATGACCGGTTCCGCAAGGTGCCGGCCGGTATTGATCCGGGGTATGCCCAATATATTGGATTGCCTTATACCCAGGTGCCTTGTCCTTGCGGCCACCATGCCTCATACGCGGAGCATTACGAACGGGAATTTGAAGCGGCGCTTGCCGTATTCGGCATTACTCCCGAATTCATCTACCAGAGCCGGGAATACCGCAGCGGCAGATACACCCATGGAATTCTGCGCGCATTGTCGGCGAGGCAGGAAATCTATGATATCCTGATGGACTACAAGACAGGAGAGCGCAGCGCCGAAGAGAGAGAAGCCTACTATCCGGTTAACGTCTACTGCGAGCGTTGCGGCAAGGACACGACAACCGTACATGCTTTTGACGAAGAATCGCTCAATTTAATCTACAGCTGTACATGCGGATGCTACAACACGCTGCATGTTCCGCAGGCCGGCAACCTGAAGCTCCAGTGGAAGATCGACTGGCCGATGCGCTGGGGTGTGGAAGAGGTGGTGTTCGAGCCCGGGGGCCGGGACCACTCTACGGCCAACGGCAGCTACGCCATCGCTTCGGTAATCGCGGAACGGATCTTCGGCCATGCACCGCCGGTATATGAGCCCTATGACTTCATCAGCATCAAGGGGAGCTATGCCAAAATGTCCAGCTCCTCCGGGCACAACTATACTCCGGACGACCTGCTGAAAATTTATGCTCCCGGCAATATTCTCTTTCTATTCGCCAAATACCAGCCCGCTGCGGCCTTTACGGTCGGCCTGGATGACGATGTGCTGCGCAATTATCTGGAATACGAGCGGTACCTGAAGTCCTATGCAGGCGGACCACTGCAGGATGACCTGCGGACGGCGGTGGAGCTGTCGCTGAGTGCCGGGAACGGCGGAAGTACTCCGGCATTCGGCCAGGTTGCGGCCTTGTTGCCGCTGGTGAACTTCGATCTGGACTTGACGCGGGAGCTGCTGGAGCGAAGCGGAGACAGCTTCAGCGAAGAGAGCTTCCAGGCGGTGACAGCCCGCGCCGGCTACTGGCTCCGCCATTGGGCACCGCATAAGCTCATTACGGTGAACGGGCAGCCGGACAGAGTGCTCTTTGCCTCGCTGGACGCTGAAATGCAGGGGTGGCTCAAGGAGCTATGCGGGCTGCTCAGCGCTGAGCCCATGCCTGAAGGGGAACTGATGGCCGCCGTCTACGACATCTGCCGCGTAGAAGACGCCAGAGTCTCGAAGCAGAACCATAAGCGCTTCTTCTCCGTCATTTACCAGCTGGTGCTGGGGCAGACGGAAGGGCCGCGCATCCCGCTGCTTGTTCAGGCCGTCGGTGCGCAGCGGCTGCTGGCACTGCTTGATTTGTGAACGGAATGTGCCGCACTTTACGGGAGTTGTCCCGCAGAGGTATAATAAAGCAGATTGTTTATAAATCAAGTCGGAAAGCGAGCGCGAAACTATGGGCCGTAAATGGAATAATATTAAAGAAAAGAAGGCGTCCAAGGACGCTAATACAAGTAAGGTTTACGCCAAATTCGGCGTGGAAATTTATGTGGCCGCCAAGAAAGGCGAGCCTGATCCTGAATCCAACCGTGCGCTGAAGGTGGTGCTGGAGCGCGCCAAAACCTACAATGTGCCGAAGGCGATCATTGACCGTGCGCTGGAGAAGGCGAAAGGCGCCGGGGACGAGAATTATGTGGAGCTGCGCTATGAAGGCTTTGGGCCAAGCGGCTCGATGGTTGTCGTGGACGCATTGACTAACAATGTGAACCGTACCGCACCGCTTGTGCGTTCCGCGTTCGCCAAGAACGGCGGCAATATGGGCGTCAGCGGTTCGGTAACGTACATGTTCGATCCGACTGCCGTCATCGGTCTCGAAGGCAAATCGGCCGATGAGGTGATGGAGCTCCTGATCGAAGCGGATATTGACGTTCGCGACGTGCTGGAAGAGGAAGAGGCGGTAATCGTCTATGCCGAGCCGGATCAGTTCCATGCCGTGCAAGAGGTGCTGCGCGGCGCCGGAGTCACGGACTTCACAGTAGCCGAGCTGACACTGCTTCCGCAGAACTATGTCAGCCTGGACGGCGACGCTGCCGTGCAGTTCGAGAAGCTGATTGACGCGCTGGAAGATCTGGACGACGTACAGCAGGTGTATCATAACGTGGATTCGGAAG
Source organism: Paenibacillus tepidiphilus (assembly GCF_008635795.1). Lineage (GTDB taxonomy): Bacteria > Bacillota > Bacilli > Paenibacillales > Paenibacillaceae > Paenibacillus_AQ > Paenibacillus_AQ tepidiphilus. The sequence goes on from NZ_VWRQ01000019.1 coordinate 70,245, forward strand.
AATAGAAGCAAGAGCAGAAGAACAGGATGGACAAACGGAGAATTCTCCGCATTGTCCGTCCTTCTTTTGTTATCTAAGGTATAATCTCTTTACTCCTCCGGTACACTAACTGACGATATCAATTATTAGCAAAAGGAGGAAGCAACATGGATCATGACATGAAGCCCGACAAGAATCTGATCAATACGGTGGAAGAGCTCGCCCACACTCCGGTTACCAGCCAGCAGGCACAGCAGATGGAGCAAAAGAAGCTCGACGTGCGTAAAGAAGCGCTAAGCGACGACAAAACCACTTACAAGAAAACCGAGGAGAACCGGTACAAGTAGCCTGTGAGCTTCATAGAAAACGCAAAAACGGCGGTTCTCCGCCGTTTTTGTGCTGTAACCTGATGGCTGGCGCCCGTGCATGGGCACTTCCGCTGCCATTCTAGTGTACGTCGTCGCTCCGGTATTCCAGTATGTCTCCGGGCTGACAATCCAGCGCTTTGCAAATGGCCTCCAGCGTTGCCAAACGGACAGCCTTGGCTTTGCCGTTCTTCAATATAGACATATTCGCCATCGTGATTCCCACCCGCTCCGAGAGCTCGGTTACGCTCATCTTCCGTTTAGCCAGCATGACATCAATATTTATAATAATCGCCATCGTTCTCACCTCAGACCGTCAAGTCATTTTCGGATTTCAGTTCAATCGCTTGCTGCAGCAGCCGCTGGAGAACGGCGGCAAACACGGCAATCACCAGTGAAGCAAAGATAATGATTAGCCCGATGGCCACAAGCCCTGGGGCATCGTCTTTGTCGGCCATGAGAAAATAGATCGGCATGCCGGCTGCAATTAAGCCGCTGATGGCGATTGCACAATATTTAATCGTTGTAAGCGCCCGTACGGACAGCTCCGAGAAAGCCTCGTTCCTGTCGATATACCCCAGCAGTTTGAAGGCCTGGTATAGCGCATAATAGAACGGCACTGCCGAGGCATACAAATCGGCGGCGACCAGAACCTTCAGATAACTGTGTTCGGGATACAGCTCTGCGGCAAAACCGGCAATCTGCGGCACAATAAAGATACACAGCGCCAGCACCGGTAATCCAATCACAATGACGGCTGCCTTCAAAAAAAGTGTGGTTCCACGTCCCATTCTAACTCCCTCGCTTGTTCATGATTTTAATCCAATATAACATGCGTAATATCGTAAAACAATAAAAAAGTATTAAATAATAATACAAAGTTATCGGGGAAGATATAGTCTTTTCAATAAAGGACAGTTGGTATAATATAAGTGTATTGCGAACGCCAGTTCGATGGAGGCGTAAATTGAATGTCAGGAGGGGCTATTTTGGCGGATGGTTATTTATTGAGCGTTGTGCATGTATTCCTGATACAGGATGAACGTATTCTGCTGCTCCGGCGCAGAAATACAGGGCGTCACGACGGAGAATACGGCCTGCCTGCAGGCCGGCTGGAGCGGGGAGAAGAGGTTCATTCGGCCGCCATCCGGGAGACAGAGGAGGAATGCGGAGTGATCATTTCGCGGGATAATTTGAGAATGGTCTGTGTGATGCAGGTCCGGACAGCGGAATCGGAGCGTGTTGATTTCTTCTTTACTGCCAAGGATTGGGCGGGTGAGCCCCGGAATATGGAGCCGGAGAAATGCGATGATCTGCGCTGGTTTCCGCTGGACCGTCTGCCGGATAACCTGATCCTCCATGACCGCCTGGCGCTGGACAAGCACAGACAGGGAGAGTGGTTCTTCAGTTTGGGCTGGGAATAGGTTACCGGCAATTTAATATGGTCTGATCCTGCAAAATTGTGTATGCTTGAATCTGCATGAAAGCTCTGAAATACATAGCAAGGGGATTTGCAGGAAATGGACCAAATGAGTACGGGTATTATTGTCCTTCTGATTATTTGCGGCTTTCTGGCAGGGCTGATCGACTCCGTGGTCGGCGGCGGCGGCCTGATCAGCATCCCGGCACTGCTGGCGGCGGGCATTCCCGTCCCTCTGCTGCTGGGGAGCAATAAGCTCGCGGGAACACTGTGTTCCCTGACGAGCACGGCGTCTTTTCTGAGGTCGGGCAAAATCGACTTCCGGGCAGTCGGCAGACTGATTCCCTTATCGGTCATCGGTGCGGTAGGCGGTGCACTCACCGTGCGTCAGGTGCCTTCCGAGTTTCTGAAGCCGCTTGTGATCGTCATGCTGATAGCCATTACCTTGTATACACTCTTCAAAAAATCCTGGGGCGACGTCTCCACCTACTCCGGTGACAGCAGAAGAACACGTTATATCGGGATGCTCGCCGCGTTCGTGATCGGGTTCTATGACGGCTTCTTCGGACCGGGCACCGGGTCGTTCCTGATCTTTGCCTTTCTGCTGATGGGCTTTGAATTTGTGACTGCCGCCGGCAATGCCAAGGTGCTGAATTTTGCCAGTAATATTTCCGGTCTGCTGACCTTTATATTCGTAGGCTCTGTGAGCTTCGTCTATGGACTGATGATCGGCATTCCGATGATTATCGGCGCACTCGTCGGCTCGAAGCTCGCGATCCGCAAGGGGGCCGCTTATATTCGGCCATTGTTCATTACCGTGACCCTTGTGCTGATCGGCAAGCAGATTTGGGATACGCTACACTAATACGAGAGATAACAATCCATGGAGTTGAATGTTAAATGAATATCCATTTGGTAAGTAAAGAAGCTGCCTGGAAGCTTCGGCATGAGGTCATGTGGCCGGAGCGCGAGCCCGAATATGTGCGCATTGACGGAGATGATGCAGCAGAGCATTACGGGCTGCTGGACGGAGAACGGCTGGTATCCGTCGTGTCTTTGTTCCGCGAAGGCGAGGAGGCACAGTTCCGCAAGTTCGCTACATTGGAAGCTGAGCAGGGCAAGGGTTATGGTACCCGGCTGCTGGAGTATGTGCTTGCAGCGGCGGCTGCGGGTGGAGCAGAGCGGATATATTGCAACGCCCGCAGCAATAAAGCGGGGTTCTATGCGAAGTTCGGGCTTGCCCCTACAGGGGAAAGCTTCCATAAAGGCGGCAAAGAATATGTAATTATGGAGCGGCGGATCGGCGCTGCCCGGCCGCAACCATCAGAAGGGGATGCTATCCATGACGAAGAAGCTTTACTATGAATCGGCCGATATAGCGGAATGGCAGACGGTAGTCACCGGAAGTCTGCAAAGAGAAGGCAAGGAATATGTAACGCTGGCCGAAACGGCGCTTTACCCGCACGGCGGAGGCCAGCCCTGCGACACCGGACAAATCGGCGGCGTGCCTGTACTGGATGTTATTCTGGAGGGCGAAGAAGTGCTGCACCTGGTGGAAGCTGCGCTCCCGGTCGGAGAAGCCGTGCATTGTACCATCGACTGGGAGCGCCGTTTCGATCATATGCAGCAGCACAGCGGCCAGCATCTGCTCTCGGCGGTCTTCCGCGAATCATTCGGAGCACAGACGTTAAGCTTCCATCTGGGAGCGGACTATGCCACGATTGATATCGCCCTGCCGGAGCTGGAGCCGGAGCAGCTGGCCACGGTGGAAGCGGAGGTAAACCGGCAGATTTATCGCAATCATCCGATCACCAGCTATTTCGTCAGTGAAGCGGAGCTGGCCCGGCTGCCGCTGGCCAAGCAGCCCAAGGTTACGGAGAATTTCCGGATCGTCGAGATTGCGGGTATAGAATATAACGCCTGCGGCGGTACCCATGTATCCGCCACGGGCGCGATTGGCATGATCAAGCTGCTGCGCGCCGATAAGCAGAAGGGAAATGTGCGGGTGACCTTCAAATGCGGAGGCCGCGCCCTGCGCGAATTCAATGACCAGTCGCGGATTCTTGGCGTCCTGGCAGCCAAGTACAACACCGGCAAGGATGAGATTATAGACCGGATCGAGAAGTGGGAGCAGGAGCAGAAGCGGCTGGAGGCAGAACTGGCCGAGCTCAGGGAGACCAACGACGGCTATGCCGCGAAGGAGCTGCTGGCGGCTCTTGCGCCGGGCGCCGGGCTGCTCAGCCGCATCTTCGAAGCGAAGTCGCTGAAGGAGCTGCAAAGCCTGGCCGCGAAGCTCACGGCGCTGACCGATCTGCCCGTGCTGCTGCTCTCGTCAGCAGAGAATAAAGCGGTGCTGGCCCACAGCGGGCAGGCCGGCTTCTCCTGCGGGGCATTCTTCAAAGCCGAGCTGGGTGCCTTCCAGGGCAAGGGCGGCGGCAGCGACAGGCTGGCCCAGGCCGGGTTCCCGGAATGGGAGAATGCGCAGGCGTTCTATGAATTTGCCGGGGAGAGACTCTCCGGTGCAGGGGAGTAACCGAGCGCCGGTTTAGAGGCGGCCTGGAGCGTTGTTAATTCAATGGCCCGGCTTAAGCACAGGGAGACATCTGATGCTTGCTTACAAGAGTGTTCTGCAGCCGCCCACGCGGCTTGCCGGACACTCTTTTGGTATAGGCGAAATAATGTTTACGTTCAATCTCTCGCCAGCGTACATTTGAACTTCCGGTCGCTTCCCGCCGCTAGATTTCTTGATTAATACCGCTAGTTGCGTTTCCCGCCTCCGCCCGATGGCTTTCCGCAGTAGAGCGGATACCAGAAGCACGAACTGTCATCGTTTTAAGCTGCTGAAAATATATCGTTCACAGCAATTAGTTCGATTTTCGCACACTATTTCAGTCTGAATTACGGATTTCAGCAATCTAATTCGATTATCGCCACTTAATATGGTCGAAATTGATGAGATTACTATTTTTCACCCATATTAGGTTGCGGAAATCCAACTAAGTGTCTGATTATGCTCTATGTAGGTCAAATTAAGTGACGATTTTCCAACTACGTCCGCGAACAGGGGTTGCTTTTCGTTCCTCATAACTATACAGAGCCGGACAGAGCTGGCTGCCAGCGGATTTTACAGCAATTAGCGGTATTCATCAGAAAATCGGGTAACGAGGAACGGAATCGGCAGCGGACGGAAGTCCATAGCTTTGCCGAATTCACTTTCCAGCCTTATTCAGCCCTAATCTTAAGTTTAACTTATATAGTTAAGGATTATTTAATAACTGTCCCGTTATAATCGCTTCAGAGCATAAGGAAAGGGGCTACATACATGTTTCTGAAGATTCTCAAGAAAGATCTGCAGCGCAAGAAAACGATGAACCTGGTACTGCTGGTGCTGGTCATCCTGGCTTCGACGCTTGTGGCAAGCGGCACCAATCTGCTGTACACGACCTCGACGGCGATTAACAGTTTCATTGACAAGAGTAACGTTGCCGATCTCATTATCACGACAGCGGATAATCCTGAGACGGGTAGCGCCATCAGCGCCTGGACGGAAGGGCAGCAGAACATTCAGGCGGTCTATTCACAGCAGCTCATTAATGTTCTGGCCAAACAAATCGGTCTGCCGGAAGGGCGCAAGGCAATATCCACCAATGTCGGGCTGCTGCTGTCCACCGTTCCGGAGAAGGTCAACCTGGTCTTTAATGAACATAATAGCAGTCTGACCGTGAAACCGGGAGAAATTGCTCTGCCGGTCAGCATCGGAAACGCCACTGGACTGCAAACCGGTGATGTGATGGAGTTACGTCTTGCGGGCGTCACCAGAACCTTTACCGTATCCGGATTCTTTAAGGATGCATACCTGGGGTCCGATCTGCTGACGATTAAACGAATGATCATATCCGCAGAAGATTTCACATCCATCCGGGATGCGGTGGCTTCCGAATCTTTGACCAAGCTGTGGAGCTTTGTGGCTGCGGCGGGCACGCCGGGCGGGGGGTTGTCTACAGCCCTGTCGAAGACGGATATTCCGGTCAGCTTCGAGATTGACAAAAGTCTGGTCAACGCCTCTTTTCTCACGGACCGGATTATCGCCGCATTGATTGTGGCTATCAGCCTGTTTCTGATTTGCATTGCATTTCTCACCTTGCGCTTCACCATCGTATCGACCCTGCAGGATGAATACCGGAGCATCGGCATCATGAAGGCGATAGGCTTCAATAATTTCAGTATTAAGCGGCTGTATCTGGTCAAATATCTGGTGCTCGCCTCGGCTGGCGGAGTTGTCGGTCTGTTTCTCCAAATGCCGCTGACCCAGGCGATGTCCAGCAGTATCTCCCAGTACATCATTGTTCCAGATAGCTTTGCTGGAGATGCAGTCGCAGCAGGCAGCGTAGCGGTGACTGTGGTCATCATCCTGCTCTTTTGCCTGCAGTGTATGCGCGCAATCAGCAAAGCCTCGGCTATCGACGCCATCAGGCTGGGCCATACCGGAGAGCGGTTCGGCAAATCGCGGGTCATCCGGCTGCACCGCAGCAGAATCCTGCCACCAACGGTAGCGCTGGCGCTGGGCGACGTGCTGGGCAAGCTGCGCAGCTACACGACCCTGATTGTTACGGTGGTGCTGAGCACGGCGGTGATGATTATCCCGATTAATTTGATACATACCATATCCACGCCATCCTTCATTCAGTATTTCGGCACCGCACCGGCGGATTTCTACACCAAGAGCGAGATTGCCGATGTTCCGCTGTCTGTGGTGCATCAGGAAATGGAGCGTCTCAAGCAAGTGTTTCAGGAACACGATTACCCGGCAGCGTTGTCGGTGGACTATACCTTCGTGACGAAGTACATCTCGGATGACGGCGAAGACAGCCGGAATATCGGCGGCATCAAGAGCGAGCCGGCGGCAGAGCATTTATATCTGGAGGGGGTCAGCCCGCAGCTGGCGAATGAAATTGCCATTACCAGCATCATGTCCGAGAACTATGACAAACAGCCCGGGGATAGTATTGTGTTTGAGATCGACGGGAAACGAAGCACGTTTCTGATCACCGGCATTTTTCAGACCATTTCCAATGAGGGCTATATGGTGCGGGTGTCTCAGGAGTATGTTCCGCAGACGGTAACCAGTTATCAATTCGGCGGGACCCTTGAAGCTCCGGCCAAAGAGAAGCCCGCACTGATCGCGCAAATGAAGCAGGAGCTGTCCGAGCTGGAAATAAAAAGCGGAGAAGATATGCTGTCCGTGGTAATTGGCGGTTTCATGGGACGGCTGCAGAGCGTCAAGGCGCTGCTGATCGGCATTGTGTGCCTGATTGTCTTCTTCATTGCCAGCCTGTTCGTCCGGCTGCTGATCGCCAAGGAAGTGCGGGGCATCGCCGTGATGAAGAGCCTGGGCTTCACCAGCGGGCAAATCCGGCATTGGCAGATGCTGCGCATACTGTTCCTGATGATAGGTTCCCTGGCGGTAGGGGTGGTTGCGGCCAATCTGCTGGGTGAGCGCATGTTCGCGGTAATCTTCCGGATGTTCGGCATCACACATCTGGAATTTGCGATCGCGCCTCTGGAGGTCTATCTGCTGTATCCGGCATTGCTGCTGACAGTAGTAGTGCTTGCCGTCTACAGCAGCTGCGGGCAAATTAAACGGGTGCAGGTCTGGAATATGAACATGGAATAAAATAATCCCACACAGTGGAAACGATATAAATGGAGGGAATACGCTATGAGCGCTGTTCTGGAGGTTCGAAATCTGTGCAAGACTTACATTGTCAACAAAGCCCAAAACCATGTGCTGCGGAATATCAGCTTCACCCTGGAGCAAGGCGAATTTGTATCGGTTATGGGTCCGTCCGGTTCGGGAAAATCCACCCTCCTGTACACCGTCAGCGGAATGGACCGCTCCACTGCCGGTGAAGTCATCTTCGACCGGCAGAAGCTGGACGGATTAGGCGATAAGCAAATGGCCGAAATCAGGCTTACGCAGATGGGCTTTATTTTTCAGCAAATGGTCATGCTCGGCAATCTGTCGGTTTATGATAATATAATTCTGGCAGGCTATCAGAGCCTGAGGAGCAAGGGCAGCACCCGTACCCGCACCCAGGTGAACGAGCATGCTGACCGGCTGATGCGTAAGCTGAACATTATTGATCTGGCGGGCCATGATATTACCGAGGTCTCAGGCGGTCAACTGCAGCGGGCTTGTATCTGCCGTTCGCTGATCAATGAACCGACCATGCTGTTCGCCGACGAGCCGACGGGGGCGCTCAATTCCCAGGCGGCGAAGGAAGTGCTGGAGGAGCTGTGCCGGATTAACCGTGAAGGCACCAGTATAATGATGGTAACGCATGATGCGAAGGTGGCGGCGCAGACCGATAAGGTGCTGTACATGCTGGACGGCAATATTCAGGGTGAATTTCAGCTGGGCAAATATACGGGGGAGACGGAGCTGCGCGAACGGGAACGCAGGCTGAACGAATGGCTGATGGCGATGGGCTGGTAGGCGGCCAGGCTGGAAATACGTTTCTGCCGTGAGCTGCCGTACCTGCAAGGGAGGGGAACCATGGCGGATATATTAATGATTGAAGATAACCGTGAGCTGGCGGATGTGATTCGCGATTTTTTGCAGGCAGAGGGTTATTCGGTGCATACTGCGGTTACAGGCGAAGAGGGACTTGATTATTTGGAGCGGAGTGCGGTCAAGCTGCTGCTGCTGGATATTATGCTGCCCGGGCTCGACGGATTTGCCGTCTGTGCCAAGGTCAGGGAACGGTATAACCTGCCGATTCTGATCATGAGCGCGCGGCACGGCGACGACAACAAGATTATCGGGCTGGAGCTAGGGGCGGACGATTATTTGGAAAAGCCTTTTTCGGTGCAGCTCTTGACGGCCAAAGTGAAAGCGCAGCTGCGCCGCAGCTATGACATGAAGGCGGATAAACAGCTTCTGGCCGACGGGGATATTGTAGTAGACCGTGACGCCATGCAGGTATTCAAGAACGGAACGCCGCTGCCAATGACGATGAAGGAATATGAGCTGCTGGTGCTGCTGCTGGATCATAACGGCAAGGCGCTGCGCAAGGAGTGGCTGTTCCAGCAGGTGTGGGGGGCAGACAGCTTCAGCGAGCCGTCTACACTTACAGTACATATCAACAAGCTGCGTGACAAAATCGAGCATAACCCCAAGGAGCCGCGACGCATCGTCACGGTATGGGGCGTCGGATACAAGTATGAAACGGTTTAACCGCATAATGCTCTGGACACTGATTGCCGGTGCCGTCTTGATCGGTGTTTATTTCCTCTGGGCCTGGAGTGAACCCGGAACCAGAAGCGATAAGCAGTACCGGATTGAAATCAACCGGCTCATGGCTGCGGTACAGAACGGAGCCGATCCGTCCGGGCTGAAACCGCGAGAGTTGGGCTACAGCTACATTCAAAATGTGGACTGGATAGCTGCAGGCAGCGGGAGCGGGGAGTTGGCGCGGTATTTTGCAGGCGACGGGGTGGCGGATCAGGAGGAATATACGGTACAGCCGGTGTTTGACGGGGTGAAGCTGTCCGGTTACCTTCGGATTCGCTACCAGGTGCTGGAGCAGAAGCGCACGGAGCTATGGATCGCAGGCGGGCTGCTGCTTCTGGCGCTGGCCGCAATCTATGCGGTACTGCTGTATATCCGTAAAGCTATCATTCGGCCCTTCCACCAGATCGAGGAGCTGCCGTATGCTCTGGCCCGCGGGCGTGTACCCACCGGCATGAAGGAGTTGAAGCACCGTTATTTCGGGCGGCTGATCTGGGGGCTGGATGTGCTGCGCGAGACACTGGAGGCCCAGAAGCAGACCAATGTCCGGCTGGAGAAGGAGCGGCAGACGCTGATTGCGTCGCTCTCCCATGAGCTGAAGACGCCGGTGGCTGCGATCAAACTGTACTCCAGCGCGCTGTACGGGAACTTGTATACAGATGACGCGAAGCGGGCAGCGACGGCCAGGAAGATCGAACAGCAGGCGGAAATCATCGAAGGGCAGATCGCGGAGCTGATCACGGCTTCATCCTCACCGCTGCAGGAGATCAGTGTCCTGAGCCATGAGTTTTATTTGAGCGACTGGCAGGAGCGGGTGCTGGAGAATCACCGGGAACGGCTGGAGCTGCGCAAGATCCGGCTGGACATCGGCCCTTACGAGGACAAGCTGCTGCGCGGGGATGCGGCTAAGCTCCAGGAGGTCATGGATAATCTGCTCGACAACGCGGTGAAGTACGGCGATGGACGGGCCATCCGCCTGTCTTTCCGGGTGGAAGAGTACCGCCAACTGATTGAGGTGGAAAATACGGGGGCTTCGCTGTCGCCAGCCGAGCTGCCGCATATCTTCAGCAGCTTCTGGCGCGGCTCGAATTCCGCCGGGAAGCCGGGCAACGGGCTGGGACTATACATCTCCAGACAGCTGCTGCGGCAGATGGATGGAGATCTGTACGCCGAGACCAGGGAACAGGGCATGGCCTTTGTGTTGGTGCTGCGCTTCTGAAGGGTAATGATCTGGGAAGCCCCGCTTTGCGGGAGTATGTAGCGGGGTTCCAGTAGAGGAGGCTGATGTATATGACGCATATTGCACCCGTACCTGCTTCGGAAATTACCGTCAAGCCCTTCCGGTTCACGGACGATGGCCTTGTCCCGAACAATCCCGGGCTGCCTGTGCTGGTCTATTCCGGCGCTTTGAGGGAGCATCCCGAATCCGCCGAGGAGCTGTTTAACCGCAATGGCTGGGGCAACAGCTGGCAGAACGGTGTGTTCGGTTATCATCACTATCACGGCAACTCGCATGAGGTGCTGGGCGTGATGAGAGGCAGCGCCCGGCTCCAGCTTGGCGGTGAGCATGGCGCCGCGCTTGAGGTGCGCGCCGGCGATATCGTGGTCCTGCCTGCCGGAACAGGCCACAAACGCCTGTCGGCCAGCAGCGATTTCCGCGTGGCGGGCGCGTATCCCGGCGGAATGAGCTACAACACCCGCCGGGACAATACCGCCGACCACGACGCGGCGCTGGCGGAGATTCCCCGCGTGCCGCTGCCGGATAGCGATCCCGTTTACGGAGCGCAAGGCCCGCTGCTGGAGCGGTGGCGGGAGAGCTAGAATGAGAGAGTGGCTTGCTGCTAATGGCTGCTGTCGAGGTACTAAGTGGAAATACGCCAACTAATTCGCACTTATTGACTGGAATTGCAGATCTAGTTAGATAATCGCCACTTAATATGGGTGAAAGTTCGCTCTGGCCCAGATATTGGACAAATTAAGTGGCGATTATCGAATTAGTTAGCTGTAAAACTTAAAAATGGTGAAATTAGTGTGCGAAAATCGAACTAAAGTTTGACCAGACGGGTTCCGTACAATTAAAACCCGGAAACCGCTAAAGCCGGAAACTCAAGGAGCCTGAACCGTGCCGCTGACAGCGGCAGTTCAGGCTCCTTGCGGCAGTTCAGGCCGCGGTTGAAGCTAACAAGTTATAATATAACGCGGAAAGCAGGAGCGATAATGATAGAGTTGAAGCCAGAGCAGTATCTGCTGGCAGAGTCTTTTTTTACCGGCAAGAAGCAGTATATCCCGGCGCTGGCTGTCCTGCACGGCAACTATCCGGGCCGCGTATTTGCAGACCGACTGGTTGATCCGTCGGCGGCTGTAGTCTGGGCTACAGACAGATGGATGTACTTTGAGGGCGACATGGAACAGGCGGAGACCTTGCGGCAGTTTGCCGCTTTTGTAGAGAATACAGCCGTCCCGGACTGCGAATTGCGCAATGAGCGATGGTTCGAAGTGTACACCGGAGACTACAGTGGGCTGGATCGGTTTCTCCGCTCGGGAATAAAGCGGCTTGAGGTGCTTAAGCACCGGGAATCTTCTTATGTGCTGAATCTGGAGAAGTTCACAGCGCTGCCGGAGCTGATTATTCCGGGGCCTGCGGGTCAGCTGCGTGTAGAGATCGGTGAATATCCGGTTCTGGAAGACGGGCCGGGCCATCCTGCCGCTGTAAATAAGAGGTTCCAGCAAATGACCCGGACCGGAGCAGCGGTCCTGCGCGGTGAGGAAATGCTGGCGCTTTGCCGGAATAACGGGTTGATGCTGGATAGGGAGTATTTTGTAGATACCGATACGTTTGCAGCGGAGGAACGCGGAAAGGGCTATGCCATGCTGGCTGCAGCTACATTAATCCGTTACTATCTGGCACAGGGAAAGCATCCGCTATGGGAAACTACACATGACAATTTGCCTTCGCACAGGCTGGCTCTCAAGCTGGGGTTCGAACCGATGGAGGATTATCCGGTATACGCTTTTGTATTAAAGTAAACGCTTAATTCCTGCTGGACCTATGGTGTACGGGCGTACATAATAGGGGAGGAACACCATTTGCGAACTTACTTTTGAGCATAGAAGGAGGCAGCATAGATGAACTACCGTAAACTGGGCAACACCGGACTTGAAGTCAGCGAGGTGAGCTTTGGCACCTGGGCCATCGGCGGAGACTGGGGAATGAGCAGAGATGAGGACGGCTTGCGCGGGCTTGCCCTCGCGATGGAGCAGGGGGTTAATTTCTTCGATACCGCCGACGTATACGGCTCCGGCCATGCCGAGGACCTGCTCGCCAAGGCGACCAAAGGCAAAGAGGATGAAATTCATATTGCCACGAAATTTTGCCGAGCCGGGGACATTCATAATCCGGACACCTATTCGGAGCGGCAGGTGCGCGAATATTGCGAACAGAGTCTGCGGCGGCTGCAGCGGGAGGCCATCGACCTGTATCAGATCCATTGTCCGCCGATTGAGATTCTCCGTGACGGCAGTGTGTTCGGGGTGCTGGACCGCTTGAAGCAGGAGGGCAAAATCCGCCATTACGGCGTCTCCGTTGAGACCGTAGAGGAAGGACTGCTCTGTCTGGAGGCTCCGGGTGTCCAGGCGCTGCAGGTCATTTTCAACCTCTTCCGCCAGCAGCCGGCACTTGAGCTTCTGCCCCGGGCAAAGGCGCAGGGGGTAGGCATTCTGGCCCGACTGCCGCTCGCCAGCGGTCTCCTCACCGGAAAGTTCAAGGAAGACAGTGAATTCGAGGCCAGCGACCACCGCAATTATAATGCCAACGGCAAAGCCTTTAATGTAGGCGAGACCTTCGCCGGCCTGCCGTTCCGCAAAGGAGTGGAACTGGCACGCAGCCTGGACTGGATAGCTGAAGGGCGGGGCAATATGACCCGGGCATCGATGCGCTGGATTCTCGGCCACCCGGCGGTCAGCTGCGTGATTCCGGGCTTCAAGAATGAAGGCCAGGTCACGGATAATCTGCAGGCATCGGAGGTTCCGCCGTTTACAGCGGAGGAAATGAAGCGTCTCGGCGCCTGGTACCGGGAGGACGTGGCTCCCCATATTCGCGGAGGGGTATGACGGCTGAATAATGATGAACAAAACCATCGGGCTGCTGGCACATGTGGACGCCGGCAAGACCACGCTTGCCGAACAACTGCTCTTTCATACACAGACCATTCGCAGCCGGGGGCGGGTGGATCACAAGGATACCTTTCTCGATACGCATGCGATTGAAAAAGCGCGCGGGATTACCGTCTTCGCCGACCAGGCGGAATTGGTCTACGGTTCATCCCGCTACTTTCTGCTGGACACGCCGGGCCATGTCGATTTCTCCCCGGAGATGGAACGGACACTCCAGGTGCTGGATTACGCCGTTGTCATCGTCAGTGCGGTTGAAGGGGTGGAGAGCCATACCGAGACAGTCTGGCATTTGCTGCGGCGGCACGGGATTCCAACCTTTTTCTTTATCAACAAGACGGACCGCGCCGGCGCTGATCCGCAGCGCGTGCTCACGGAAATCCGCGAGACGCTCAGCCCGGATGCCGTGTTGCTGCCGCGTCTGACGTCTCAGGCCATGCCGGAGGAGCTGAAGGCATTCATGGCTGAACGCGATGAACGGTTGTTCAGCGCCTATCTGGAAGGGAATCTTCCGGATGATGGGTGGCACCGGGAATTGGCCGCCATGGTACACAGCGGGGCCCTGTTCCCTTGTACGGCGGGCTCGGCCCTGCAGGATCAGGGAATAGCCGAATTCCTTGCGCAGCTGGAGGCTTTGACGGTCAGCGCATATGATCATACTTTGCCCTTTGCCGGCAGAGTCTACAAAATCCGCCACGACGACAAAGGCACCCGGATGACTTATATCAAAGCGCTGCAGGGCCTGCTCAAAGTCAGGGATGAACTGTCCTATGGGCCGGAGGGGCAGCGGCTCTCGGAGCGCGTGACCGCGATCCGCAAAGTCAGCGGTTCTAAGCAAGAGGCTGCGGATTGGGGAGCTGCCGGTGAATTATTCGCCGTCGTCGGGCTCTCGTCCGCGCTGCCCGGTGACGGGGTGGGCGCAATTGCCGGGTCTGCGGGCAGCGATTTGGTGCCGACGCTGAAATCGCGCGTAGCCTTCGCGCCGCCCGCACATTTGAAGGAAGTGCTGCAGGCCTTCATGATCCTTGGCGCCGAGGACCCTTCGCTGAATGTCAGCTGGGAGGAGCAGCTGCAGGAGCTGCATATTCATGTAATGGGCCAGATTCAGCTTGAGGTGCTGGAGCAAATTCTGCGGGAGCGTTTCCGCATCACCGTTACCTTCGGTGAGCCGGAAATTCTCTATAAGGAGACCATTGTGTCCACGGCGTACGGATATGGGCATTTTGAGCCGCTGGGCCACTATGCCGAAGTGCATCTGAAGCTGGAGCCCGGGGAACGCGGCAGCGGGATCACGGTAATCAATGCTTGCCATCCGGATGATCTGGCCACCGGCTACCAGCACCAGATCGTGCAGATTCTGCAGGAGGAAGGCCATCATGGCCTGCTCACCGGATCGCCGCTGACGGACCTGCAGCTTACCCTGCTAAGCGGACGGGCGCACAACAAGCATACTAGCGGGGGTGATTTCCGCGAAGCCGCGCTGCGGGCGCTCCGCCAGGGGCTGGAGCAGGCGGATAATGTGCTGCTGGAGCCGGTCTATGCCTGCAAAATCCGGATACATCCGGATGACCTGGGCAGGGTGATGACGGATATCCGCCAGGCTGCCGGAAGCTTTGCGCCGCCGGAGATGACCGGCAGCCAGGCCGTTATTTCCGGTACAGTTCCCGTGGCCAGCTTTATGAACTATGCTGTGCGGCTGGCCTCTATGACACAGGGCAAAGGATCGTTATCCCTGCGCGTGGCGGGGTACCAGCCCTGCCACCAGACGGAGGCCGTCGTTCTGGCGAAGAATTACAATAAGAATGCCGACCCGCTATATACGGGTGCCTCCATCTTCTGCTCCAAAGGACAGGCGTATTCGGTACCCTGGGAGGAAGCGGAGCGGCATATGCATATTAAAGAGCGCAGGGAAAGATAGCGCGAACAATGCGAACAACGCTAACAACGCAAACAACGCGAACAACACGAACAACAAGAGGGCTAGAGGCGTTTTTCTGACAAAAGCAGCGTCATCAACCAAACAGAGCAGCGGTCTCCCAACCACGGGGCGGCCGCTGCTCTGTTTGTCATGCCTAAGTTAATCAATGTTCGCAATTCCCCAGACGCCAGCTTTATTTTGCGTGAAGAAGTAAGTGATGCCCTGATTCTGGACGGTGCCATCCGGAAATTTCTTGGCGTAGCGGACCCCCACACGAATCTGATCGCGTCCGTCGATTTTAATTTTCTCCAGGAGGTCGAGGTTGTAGAACATATACTGTACATCCGGCTCACTAAAGAACAAGGCTTCCCGCGGATACCCGTCTTCCTGCATGAATGGCTTGAAGTCTTCTACATTCTGAGCGGTAACGGCTTCAAGGCTGCCCTTGAATTTCGCGATGATCTCTTCGTTGAAGAAGCTTTGTGGATACGGGGCAAAATCAATAAATACACCTTGCTGGAATTCTGTTTCTGTAATATCTTTGAACACCTGGGCTGCAGGATCAATCAATATTTCGGAAACCGGCTGAGCAGACACGGAATCTGCAGCAGGACCCGGCGTTGCAGCGGAAGCAGAAACAGAAGCAGGTTGACTTGCATGGCTGCTTATTGATGCATCCTGTGCAGGCTTGTCTGCCTTTGCGCATGCGGATACAAGTAATGTCCCGGCAATGCATACTGATAACCATAGGATAGAGGGCGCTCTCAATGCTATCATTCCTCCTTAAAATTGTAGACGGATGGGGCACTGGAAAGTTGCGAGCCGGATAAGTGCGCAGCGAAAGGAAAGAAAATTATGTATATTTATACCTGTGAAATCTCCTAGTCCTAATGTAAACTAAAGAAGCTGTCGAAATTTGGTCCGTTGCCCTATCCCTGGGACCCCTCCCGGGACTATATGGGATAACACTGCTCATTGATAACATACATAGAAGGGGTGTTAACGATGCTGGTACAGAAAGTACGACGCAGCGTAAGTCTGATGATGGTATTTGCCCTGCTGCTGGGCAGTCTTATGCCGCAATTGGCATTTGGCGAGTCAGCGCAGATCAAAGACATTTCAGGTTCTTATGCGCAAAAGGAAATACAAGCATTAGTAGAAGCAGGAATCATCTCCGGGTATGAGGATCATACCTTTAAACCGACCAAGGCTATGACACGCGCCGAATTGGCAAAGATTATTGTGTTGTCCATGGGGCTGAAGGAAAACAGCAATTCGGCTGCGCCGTTTAAAGACGTCGCCTCCAATAGCTGGTACCGCGGATACGTAGGTGCGTTGGTCGAATCCGGCATTACGCAAGGGACCTCTCCGGCGACCTTCAGTCCGGACGCAAAGGTAAGCCGCGAAGAGCTGGTTGTGTTCTTTATCCGTGCGTTTGAGCTGGAGGAGACGGCCAAGCAGCTCCCGTTGGATAGTAAGCTGTCTGACCTGTCAGAAGTATCCGAATGGGCCAAAGCAGGGATATCCCTTGCCTTTAAGAATGGCTTAATCAACGGAACTGCAGCCGGTGACGGAACGGTGCAATTCAAGCCCAAAGACTATGCGGAGCGGCAGGCTCTGGCCCGTCTGGCTTATGAATTCAACACCAACAAGTCCGTTTATGTCGAGAAATCCAAGGCGCTTCTTGATGAAGTGACCAATCATAATGCAGTGCCTTCAGCATCGCCGACGGCAACGGCAACACCGACGCCGGCTCCGGTATCGGGAGGATCCGGCGGATCCGGCGGATCCGGCGGGACCTCTCCGGTAGTGCCGGCAACGCCAACTGCGACACCGACAGTAGCACCAACAGTAACGCCGACAGTAACACCGGCGCCAACCGCAGCGCCAACATCAACTCCTGTACCTCCTGCGAGTCTTGGCAGCCTTCAAATGGCGGTGAATGGTGAGAATACCGATTCCATCTACGCGGATGAGGCGACAGAGGTCGTGTTCCGTGTACCCCTGGAAGGGTCCCAAACGGTAAGCAGCAGTGTCTATGAAGTGGATGCAGGCGGCAAGGTCATCTCCGAAATTACAACCCTGCATGATGATGGTCTGGAAATTCATGGGGACAGCCTTAAAGCCGATGGAGTCTACAGCGGCAAGGCAACTCTGGATCAAAGCAGCGAGGGCTACATCAATCTGCAGGTATATACGGGGGATGTCCCGTCAAGCACAGTCTTCAAATTGTCCGTGATTCAGCATCTTACGGCAGAGCAGCTTACGCAGTCCGCAATCATTGAGACAGGCACTCAGGATAAGCTGGAAGAGCTGGCGGCCGAATACGGCGATTTGCAGAAGGCCAAGCAGGAGACCGTCGCCTGGCTGCAAACACAGGCGGAAGTGCAGTATGCAGGTGCTTCCGAGGCCGGCGGAGGCATATGGTATGTACTGGACAGCGGAATCCTGGGCGGCATTTCTGCGGCTCCTGAGAATTCCAAAGGCCTAAGCCGCACGGGGGCCAACACCGCTTCTGCCGATGCCATGCAGATAAGCTCGCTCTTGCAAAGTGTAGAAGAGCCTGCAGAACAAAATGTCAACACAATCGGCAGCAGCCGGGTTGCCGTCATTTCTCCATTCTCAGGCGAACTGGAATCGTCCACGGTGTATGATGCCGTGTACAATGAGTTCGTTCAATCGAGCAGCTCATTTACGGCGGAGAGAGTGAAGGATGACTCGGCGGATGTCAGCTTCTTCAAAGGGCTGAGCAGTTATGGCGTCGTTGTTCTGGATACCCATGGAGATACTTTTTATGATGAAAAGGTGCTCCAGTACCTGCACTCGAAATACGGTATCGACTTCAATACCGCCGGGCCGCAAGTGATGTTCCTGACCGGGGAGAAAGCGACCGCAGCATCCAAAAAAGCGTATGAGCTTGATTTGAAAAAGGGCAGACTGGCCATTATCTCCGGATATTATGCGATTACGCCATCTTTTATCACACGATACAACGATATGATGCCGGATACGATCGTCTTCAACGGCAGCTGCCGCAGCTTCTATAACAATTCTATGGCGGATGCCTTCATCAACAACGGTGCAGGCACTTACTATGGGTATACCGAGTATGTCAAGCTTGCCTATGATCAGGGAATTGCCCAGTCGCTGTTCGGCGCGTTGGTGAAGGAAGGCAAGACGACCCAGGAAGCCTTCCAGGCTGCTGTAGCTGCCAATGGCGCAAATGACGGCTTCGCCAAATTTGCCATGAAGGGCAGCGATATCGGCGTTAAGACTGAGGGCTTGATCAACGGAACCTTCGAATCAGGCAACTGGATGGGCTGGAACGGCAACGGGGACGTGAGAGTGATCTCCAAGCTGGGCCCGCTGAAGCCTACGGAAGGGAATTTCATGGCAATTATTAGTACCGGTCTTGGATTTGAGAACAATGATAACGGCGGAGTCGACCTTAACTCAAACAGCTATATTGAACAGAGCTTCCTGATTCCTGAGGGAGCGACTACCCTGTCGTTCGATTACAACTTCATCTCTGAGGAGCCGAAGGAGTTCGTCGGAACCAAATATAACGATACGTTTAAGGCCACGGTAACTTCCAGTGTCTACATTGAAACGGCTGCGCTCGTTACCTCCCATCTCTTTGGGGGAGATACGGTAACCAAGAGCGTCTACGGTGAGGAATCCGTAATTATCGGCTTTGAATCCATTAACGATTCGACAATGTACTGGATTGATGAGAATCAGGTGGCGATAGACTTCTACGGCGGTGACTCCACCGCATATATGACCAACTGGAAGCATGTGGAGTTTGACGTAAGCCAATTTGCCGGCAAGGCTTCGATTGTGCTTCGCTTCCACGTATGGGATCAGGGTGACAGTGTGTATGATACAGCAATCCTGATCGACAATATTATTGTGAAGTAACAGAGCAGTTCAGGTAAGAGAGCAGCGTCTGGGGACGGACCAGACAATAAACGGCTGGATCAGGGGATGTCCTTGAACCAGCCGTTTTTTTGAGGGAATCTGGCGGATTAAATTCCGCTGAATGGAGCATGGTAAGGGCAGGCAGGTTCATCCCGGCTTACTTACGGATCACGGACTTCTTGCCGTGCAGGCAGCCGCAGGACATATGTCCTTTATGTGCCGCATCAAATGCGTTTAAATACATAGAGACTGGCAAGGACATCGAGGAGGGATTCATATGAGCGGAAATATTGACAAAGTAGCCTGGATTCACGTAGTGGACGGCAAGGTACTGGGCGCCCGCTCCAAGGGCAAGGACACCTGGTACTTTCCCGGCGGTAAACGGGAGACAGGGGAGACGGATGAGCAGACGCTGATCCGCGAAATCGAAGAAGAGCTGAGCGTGCGCATCAAGCCGGAGAGCATCCGGCCGTTCGGGCGCTTTGAAGCGGCGGCGCACGGCAAGGCGGAAGGCGTCAATGTCGTGATGACCTGCCTGAGCGCGGACTATGAAGGTGAATTGGCACCGGCTGCTGAGATTGAAGAGCTTGGATGGCTGGATTCCAGTGACCGCGATAAGGTATCTGCGGTGAGCCGGCTTATTTTTGACCGGCTGCAGGAAATGAAGCTGCTCTCATAGCGTGGATTGCAAGCCCGCCTGCCGGCCGTCCGCCGGCTGAAGGCGGGCTTTTCGCGCGAGCGGCGCTCGATTTTGAAATAAAGGACATATGTCCTTCCTTAATAGCTGCCGGATGCCGTTTAATAAGAACTGAGATGATATAGAGGAGAGACCGAAGATGAGAGGGATTATATTCGCCATACTGGCGGGAGCCTGCATAACGCTGCAAGGCGTAGCCAATGCCCGGATCAGTCAGGACATCGGCACCTGGCAGGCCGCTACCGTTACACAATTCACCGGATTTATTCTGGCGCTGGTCATTCTGCTGTTCGCCCGCGATGGCCGCAAGCAAGGCTTTAAAGAGGTAAAGCCGCTGTATTTGTTCGGGGGTGCCTTTGCCGCCATTATTATTTTCAGCGAAGTGACTGCGATTCAGAATATCGGGGTGACGCTGTCCATATCGGCGTTGCTGATTGCCCAGCTGTTCCTGACCTTTGTCATCGACAGCCGGGGCTGGTTCGGTGTTATCAAGCAAAAAATGCGCTTGCCGCAGTTCATCGGCATTGGCCTTATGATCGCGGGTGTTATTATTCTCAAGCTGTAAGGCGGCAGTAGACGGATCAGAAGGAAAGGACGCTGTGCCATGAAAGAGATAACAGACCGGGAGCGGATCGCCGATTATTTGCGGATGCACGGTTTGGGGGAGATTTTTGCCGGGGAATTGCAGAAGCATCTGATGCTGGTCAGCTTCGCGGCTGGTGAGCATATCTGCATCAAGGGCGACCCTTCGGAGAAGCTCTATGTACTGGTAAAGGGCAAGCTCAAGGTTTACACGACATCGGCCGAAGGCAAAACCTTGATTATCGGCTTCAAATCACCGCTGGAGCTGATCGGAGATATAGAATATATCCAGTGTACGGAAATGCTGAACACGGTTGAAGCGGTGTCGCCGGTGCTCATGCTGGCCATCAATTACCGGCTGCTGCGGCAGTATGGACAGGATCACTTGCCTCTGCTGCAATTCCTGCTGAAGGTTATTACCGAGAAGTTCTACCGGAAATCGCATTTCCTGAGCCTGAATCTGATGCATCCGGTAGAGGTCCGGCTGGCCAGCTATCTGCTCTCCATCACTTATGACGAGTCGAGTCCGGAATTTACAGGCCGGCTTAGCACGATCAGTCTGACGGATACGGCCAATTTCATCGGCACCAGCTACCGGCATTTGAACCGGGTCATTCAGAAGCTGGCCGCACAGGGCCTCATTGAACGCAGTAAAGGATTCATCTTGGTTAAAGACAGAGAGGGTCTCGGCAGGCTTGCCGGACGCAATATTTATGAAGAATGGAATGGATGAAGGAGTGAAACAGTATGGTAATCGGACTTATTCTGGCTATGATCGCGGGGGCGCTGGTCAGTTTGCAAAATATTTTTAACACTAAGGTCAATCAGCATACCGGCTCGTGGTCGACGACCACGCTGGTGCTGGGCATGGGGTTCATCGCGTCGCTGGTGATGGGGCTGATCTTTGAGGGGGCGGATATGTTCACCCTGCGTCACATGGAGCTCTGGTACTGGTTCAGCGGTATCATCGGCGTCGGCGTCGTCATCTGTCTGGTGCAGGCCACGAAGCTGCTCGGCGCAACGTATGCCATCTCGATTGTCCTGACGGCCCAGCTCGGTACGGCGCTGCTGTGGGACTCGCTCGGCTGGCTCGGGCTGGAGAAGGTGCCGTTCACATGGAATCAGCTGATCGGCGTGCTCGTCATCGTCGGCGGCATCCTAGTCTTCAAGCTCGGCGGGGGCAACGGGACGGATGAGGAGCCCGCAAAGAACGCCAAGCCCAAGCAGCGCAAGGCGCTGCAGGCGAAATAACAGGCTGCAGACTGAACAGTTTGCAGGAAGAATAAAGCCAGGTCAGCGCCGTATCGTGGTGCGGACCTGGCTTGTTGCTGTTATCATCTTACCGGATAAACCCGGAGAGTGAACCCGGAGAGGATGTCGGACTTCCGATTTCGGCCGTTGTGCCGCCGTGGAATTCTCCATTTCGGCTTCTTTTAGGAGCCTGATCCGGCGGCAGCATATGCTTCCGATACCAGCTTGCGGCGACAAATTCAGGTGGCCAATTTCGCGCCTCCGATTCCAAGCTTACTTTTGTTCAAAGTGATCGTTAGTTGGAAAATCGCCACTTAATATTATCTATGGGGAGCTGTTTAACACATCTAGTTGGAAAACCGCCACTTAATATGGGGTGAAATGGATCATTGCGCTATTATCGCCGGAATTAGGTGGCGATAATCGAACTAGATGCCTTAAAACCGTAAAAACAGCAGAATTAGTGTGCGAAAATCCAACTATATACGCTGTACTTTTGAAATTCACATCAGATTAGGTCGTACAGCGGTGAATGTTTGGAGTTCCCGCCGCTGCCCGCCCCCAGATTCTACATCAAACCGCTATCAGAGCCGCTTAAACCGGCCCGAGACTGGGCGCCTTGCTGCCAAGCAGCGAGCTGCGCCATCTGGTGTACGCCGTCCAGGCTGCGCCGTTGTCCAGCAGCTCCTTGCAGGTATACACGCCTTCCTCGATGGAGTTCACCTTGCCGGCCAGATGCAGGCGCGCAGCGCCGTTCAGCAGCGTCTGATTATAGAAGGCCATGTGGCCGGCTCCCTGCAGCACCGCTTCGGCCGTCTGCAGCTGAAGCCGGGCGTTCCATTCGAGCACGGGCACTTCGCACTCCAGTCCGAGCGCTTCAGGATCGATCAGATCGAGCTCAGCCCGGCCGCCGGCAATGCGGTAGACCCGGTTCGGACGGTCGATGTAAAGATCCTCCGAGCCTTCCACACCTTGTACGACAAGCGCCTGCTGATAGCCGAGCTTCACAATCAGCCGGGACATCCGGTCGAACACAGTGTTGTGGAAGATGCCAATCACAAGCGACGGGGAGCAGGAGTAGTCGATCAGCTTCTCGGCCGTATTGAAGATGGTGCGCATTCCGATATCAACGCGCAGGTCGCGCAAAGCATCCAGTGCCGGGCACCATACCTCGGGCCGGGCGAACAGTACACCGCCGCTGCGGGCGGCTTCAATGGCCGCAGCCCGGCCCAGTCCGGCAGGGTCTATACCGGATTCGCGAAGGAGGTCCTGCAGCGTTACGCCCCATTTCGGGGGCAGCGCAGGCGCACCGTGCAGCGTTACGGGCAGACCGACAGCTGCGAGCAGAAAGGCTACCGGGAAGGTGGCAATGAAGGAATGCTTCCGGCCGTCATAAGGGCCGGCGCAGTCCAGCCCTTCGTGGACGGGCTCCCGGTGGGCGTACCGCCGGCAGACGGCGACGAATGCCTCCAGCTCCTCGATGCTCTCCAGCTTCATCCGCTCGGCAATCAGGAACGCGCCTACCTGCACGGGCGATGCGCTGCCGCTGAGGATAGCCTCTGCAGCATATTCCGCTTCCTCGTAATTTAGATCCCGGGCTCCGCGTTTTCCTCTGGCCACTTCCTTCAATATATTGATCATCGTATTAGCTCCTTAGGTTTGATCCTGCAGCAATTGGTAGACCTTGACGATCGAGGTGGCGACATCGACCATCCGTTTGCGCTCGTTCATTGCCTGCTTGCGCAGCAGATCGTAGGCTTCCGATTCACTGATATTCTTGGCTTTGGACAGAATACCCTTGGCCATATCGATCCATTTGCGTTCCTCAATCCGGGAGAGTAGCTGTTCCCGCTCCCGCTGCCATTCCTGCCGCTCTATGCTGCTGCGGGCGCTGAAATGCAGAATCCAGTGAATCTCCGGCGGCTGCATGGCGGGGGAGAGAATGCCGTCCACAATGATATTCTCGTCGCAGGCCGAAGCCGACAGGTTTGCGCTGTGCCTCGTGCACCACCAGAGAATAGGAGTGGCCTTGTACTGCAGCAGTTCCGCTCTCCAGGCCATCAGCCCGGTAACCGGCAGGTGCAGGATGGAGGCATCCGCGTCGCCAAGCAGCGGCAGCGCCTCCTCCAGTGAAGCGGCCGTATGCACGACATAGCCGCAGGCACGGAGGAGCGGGCCGGGGCTATCCGGAGAGCGCGCTTCTGCGTAATTCTCTGTTATAGCCTGATTGATAACCAACAGGGAATGCATAGAGTAACGCTCCTTTTGCACCTTAATGATTCACGTCTTAGGCAATTTAACGAGCCTTTAAAATAGTTATCAATGTTATATTATATAACACAATAATCGGTGAATTGTCGATAAATTAATTAAATAAAAATTTATATGTCACAATTATTGACGTTACACTCTATCCTGTTGTATAGTCGATGTAGTTAAATGAATCATCAAACGGATACAATGGCGTATCCGGCTTGAAGCGGCAATGGCGCCTGCTTTCACATTATTAAGCACCGGGAACAGTATGTTCTGCGGGTCTGCTGAGAATGTGTAGCGGGCTTTTTGGTGTTGGTGTTTGTTTTCGATACAGAGAGGAGAGAACCCTTATGTCAGCTGCACGCAAACAACTGGTACTCGTCGGCAACGGAATGGCGGGCGTCCGAACGATTGAGCATCTGCTGAAATTGGCTCCGGAGGCGTACGACATCACGATTATCGGCGCGGAGCCGCATCCCAACTACAACCGGATCATGCTGTCCTCCGTCCTCGCCGGCGGGGCAAGCATGGAAGAAATCATTATTAATCCTTACGAATGGTACAGCAGCAACGGCATCACCCTCCACACCGGCCATACAGTGACAAGCATCGATACGGAGAACCGCAAGGTATACACAGGACAGGGCGTGGAAGCAAGTTATGATGAGCTGATCCTGGCGACCGGCTCGAACCCGTTCATGCTGCCGCTGCCGGGAGCGGATAAGGAAGGCGTGATTGCTTTCCGTGATATTAACGATTGCCACATGATGCAGGAGGCTTCCCGGACGTACAAGAAGGCGCTGGTCATCGGCGGCGGCCTGCTGGGACTGGAGGCGGCGCGGGGCTTGCTGCATTTGGGTATGGAAGTGTCCGTCGTGCACCTGCACGATTATATTATGGAACGCCAGTTGGATGAGACAGCGGCCATTATGCTCCGCAAGGAGCTGGAAGCGCAGGGGATGAAGTTTCTGCTGAAGAAGCAGTCCCAGGCCATTCTCGGCAAAAAAAGAGTCAAAGGCCTCCTGTTCGCAGACGGCGAAACGGCCGAGGCGGACCTGATCGTGATGGCAGTCGGCATCAAGCCGAATGTGGAGCTGGCCCGGCAAAGCGGCATCACCGTGAACCGCGGAATCGTGGTGGACGACGATATGAAGACGAATATTCCCGGCATTTATGCTGTAGGAGAATGCGCGGAGCACCGCGGAATCGCCTACGGGCTGGTCGCACCGCTGTATGAGCAGGGCGCCGTGCTGGCCAAGCGGCTGGCGGGCGTGGCCACGGACGGCTACGCGGGTTCGGTGACCTCAACGAAGCTGAAGGTGTCAGGCGTCGATGTGTTCTCGGCGGGGCAGTTCACGGAGCAGCCGGGAACGCGGGCGCTGCGGGTCCAGGATGAAGTGGACGGAACCTATAAGAAGCTGGTGATCGAAGGCGACAGGCTGGTCGGGGCGGTACTGTTCGGCGACACGGGCGACGGAGCGGAGCTGTTCTCGATCATGAAGAAAGGCGAGAGCATCAAAGGCCGTGAAAAAGAGCTGCTGCTCGGCATCCCCGGCGGCGTGCCCGCCAAGGGCAGCCGCCTCGCGGCTATGGCCGACGACGAGATTATCTGCGGCTGCAATGGCGTCTCCAAAGGCACCATAGCCGAAGCGATCCAGAAGGACGGCTGCACCAGCGTCGGCCAGATCAAGGCCTGCACCAAAGCATCCGCATCCTGCGGAGGATGCAAGCCGCTGGTGGAAGAGATGCTGCAGTTGTATGCCGGAGACAATGCCGTTGCAGTCAAAGAAGGCATCTGCGGCTGCACTTCGCTCAGCCGCGATGAGATCGTCGCCGAGATGAAGCGGATGGAGCTGAAGACGGTCAAGGAAGTGATGCATGTCCTGGATTGGAGCAATCCTGAGGGCTGCGCCAAATGCCGTCCTTCCCTCAATTACTACCTCGGCATGCTGTGGCCGGAGGATTACATCGACGAGAAGGAATCGCGCTTCACAAATGAACGCTATCACGCCAACATTCAGAAGGACGGCACTTATTCCGTTGTGCCGCGGATTTACGGCGGAGTCACCTCTCCGGCGGAGCTGATCAAGATCGCCGAGATCGCCGCCAAATACGATGTCCCGATGGTCAAGTTCACCGGCGGACAGCGGCTCGATCTGCTCGGTGTGAAGAAGGAGGACCTCCCGAAGATGTGGGAGGAGCTGGATATGCCTTCAGGGCATGCCTACGGCAAGACGCTGCGTACGGTGAAGACCTGCGTCGGTTCGACCTTCTGCCGGTTCGGCACCCAGGACTCCATCGGCATGGGCATCCGGCTGGAGCAGACGTTCGAGCGGCTGAACACCCCGGCCAAGGTGAAGCTGGCTGTCTCCGGCTGCCCCCGCAACTGTGCGGAAGCGACGATCAAGGATTTCGGCGTCGTCGCCATCGACGGCGGCTGGGAGCTGCATGTCGGCGGCAACGGCGGCGTGCATGTGCGGGCGACGGACCTCCTGTGCGTCGTGAAGACGGATGACGAAGTGCTGGAATGGGCGTCCGCCTTCCTGCAGTATTACCGCGAGCATGCGGCCTGGAACGAACGCACCTCGCAGTGGGTGGAGCGCGTCGGCCTGGACAGCATCAAGGCGGCGCTGGAATCCCGCGAGGAGCGGCTCGCGCTGCAGGAGCGGATTCAGAAGACGCTCAGCCTGACGACAGACCCGTGGAAGCAGATTGTGAACGAGCCGGAGCTGCGTAAGAATTTCGAGCCGATTCCGCAACCGGAAACGGTATAAACCATATAGGAGGGGTTAGCCATGACGATGACCAAGGTGCTTGTCGGAAATGTAGCGGATATCGACATCCGGGGCTCGCGTAAAGTACAGATGGGCGAGCTGCAAATCGCACTCTTCCGGCTGAGCAGCGGGGAAGTGCGGGCAGTGGAGAATAAATGCCCCCACAAAGGAGGTCTGCTGTCGGAAGGAATGGTCTGCGGCTCCAATATCCATTGTCCGCTGCATGACTGGCGGATCGATCTGGCCAGCGGCGAGGTGCAGTCTCCCGATACGGGCCACGTCAAGACCTACGAAGTGGAAGTGGAGAGCGGCAGCGGCAGCATCTATCTGACACTATAACGAAACTATGGAAGCAGGGGGGAGAAGTCCATGGATTATGTAAAACCAAATGAAGTGCTGTCCGCGATGATCGACGCCGGCAAAGCCAAGGCGGAATTGTCCGTCCTGCAGCTGATCGTGCGGGGGGCTCTCGGCGGAGCGATTCTGGCCTGCGCCACGACTCTCGCCTATACCGCGACCGCCCAGACCGGTCTGCCCCTGGTGGGCGCCATCCTGTTCCCCGTCGGTTTCGTAATGATTATTCTGCTCGGCCTGGAGCTGGTCACAGGCAGCTTCGCGCTGGTTCCGCTGGCAGTATTGGAGAAGCGCACGACCACATCGCGCATGCTGCGCAACTTCTTCTGGGTCATTATCGGGCATTTACTGGGCTGCGCGGCTTATGCCGCGCTGTATGGTCTCACCTTGACCAAGATGGGCACGGATATGTCGAACCCGCTGATTCAGACGCTGATTACAACAAGCGAGGCCAAGACCGTGGCTTACAAGGCGATGGGCGGCGACGGCATGCTGCTGGCGTTCATCAAGGCGGTGCTGTGTAACTGGATGGTTACGCTGGGTGCCGTGCTGGCGATGACCTCCAAATCGACTGCGGGCAAGATCGCGGCGATGTGGCTGCCGATCCTGACCTTCTTCGCCCAGGGCTTTGAGCATACGGTGGTCAATTTCTTCGTCATTCCGGCAGGTATGCTGCTGGGCGCTTCGGTCAGCCTCGCCGACTGGTGGGTGTGGAACGGCGTGCCGGTGCTGCTGGGCAATTTCGCCGGCGGCATGCTGTTCACGGGCTTGCTGCTGTATCTGTCGCACAAAGGCTTCCGCCGGAGCGCTGGAGCGCCGGAAGCGGGTCTGTCATTTCTAAGTGAAGATGCCGCCGCCGTCAAGTCACCGGTTCTGGAGAAGAGCCTATGAGAACAGGGATAATTTCGATTGTCGGTGCCGGTCCCGGCGATCCGGAGCTGATTACGGTAAAAGCGCTGCGCCGCATCCAAAATGCGGATGTCATTTTGTACGACCGGCTGGTGAATGAGGAACTGCTGGGATTTGCCCGGCCCGAGGCGCTGCGCATCTACTGCGGCAAGGCGCCGGGGCGGCATTCCATGCCCCAGGAAGCGACCGAGCATCTGATGGTGGAGCACGCAGCTATGGGCAAGCATGTGGTGCGCCTGAAGGGCGGCGACCCGCTGGTCTTCGGGCGGGGCGGGGAAGAGGCGCTAACCGCAGCGGCCGCGGGAATACCCTATGAGATTATTCCCGGCATGACTTCGGCTATCGGAGCGGCGGCCTCTGCCGGCATCCCGCTGACCCACCGCGGCATTGCCGCTTCCTTCGCCGTTGTCACCGGCAGCCGCTGCCGGGAACACGGCGCTCCCGTGGACTGGGCAGCGCTGGCCCGCGGCGTCGATACGCTGGTCATATACATGGGCATGGCGAACCTGGGCGAGATCCGCGCGCAGCTTATCCAGAGCGGCAAGAGTGCAGCCACCCCGGTTGCCCTGATTGAGAACGGCACGACCGCCTTGGAGCGTACAGTGACCGGTACGCTGGGCACGATCGACAAGCTTGCGGCGGTAATGAAGATCAGCAATCCGGCGCTGATTGTTATCGGCGAGGTTGTTAATGTACGGGAGCAATTGCTGGGCTTGCAGCAGACAGTCCGTGCGCAGATCGGTTAGGACTCAGGCCGGGCCTGGTAGCCGTGCGGGCAAGCCGGGCGCGGCCGGGTTCTATTGTTGATTGGTGGTACCTGAACCCCACGCAATCCAGGGTGAGCTTACAATCGTAACGGACCCCGCCGCCGTTATTTTGGCAAATAGCCCGAGCGAACGGCTAAGAATATGTCGGAGTGCGTTTTGTCACATTTGATGTGATCTTGGTCACGTGGAACGGGTTGAATTTGGGGCTATACTTGCGCCATAATATAGATGTAGATCTAGATATGGCATCCCTTTTCAGGAGGAGCGAGCAGCTATGCATATTCAACTGGACCCATTGACCGAGGACCGTCTGCGGGAAAGTCTCGGCGGCAAACCCGGATATTTTAAAATCTTTTATGATACAGAGGATTGCGGCTGTAACGGCATGCTGGTCATCCGGATTGTCGATGAGCCAAGCCCGACGGACATCCGTTTCCAGGAAGAACCGTTCGTGTTTCTGTGCGACCGCCAGCAGGAGCAGCAGTTTGATCCGGAATTGCGGATTGAAGCCGATCCCGGTTACCCTTCCTTCAAGGTAACCAGCGATGCGGCGCTCTATGGCAGTAATGTCCGCATTCAAGATAAGCGCAACCAAGCGCATTAACAACAAGAGCCGTTGTCCCCGCTAAAGGGGCAACGGCTCTGTCTGCAAATGGGCATCGGGAACTTTCACGGTACGAAGTGCACCCGAAGGCGAAAAGCTGGCAGCAAGGCTTGAAAAGACTACCGCCTTGGGCCGGCCGGTCAGTAAGCCGACCAGCCCCCGTCGGCGGTAACAACGGTGCCGTTGATGAAGCTGGATGCATCCGACGCCAGGAACAGCGCCAGCGCCGCAATCTGCTCCGGCTGGCCGGTAGCCGGATTTAGCGCCAGGCCGGGCTGTGTCCGGCCCATGCCGAACTCGTTGATCCCGGTCATCGACGCGCCGATATTGGTCTCGACGCCGCCCGGGGCGATGGCATTGCAGCGGATGCCTGATTTGGCATACATGAACCCGGTGTTCTTGGTGAAGCCGACCACCGCATGCTTGGTTGCGGTATAGGTGGCCCCCGCCCGTGCGCCGTACAGTCCGCCGACCGAAGCGACGTTGATGATCACGCCGTACTGCTTCTCCAGGAAGATCGGCAGAGCCTTGCGTGTGGCGCGCATGACCGAGGTCGTATTGACCGCAAAAACCTTTTCCCAATTCTCGTCCTTGATATCCCCGGCCGGCTCGAAATTATCCATAATTCCCGCATTGTTGACCAGAATATCGAGCGTTCCGTAGGTACTGACCGTAGTATCGATCAAATGCTGAATATCCACCTCGGCCGCCACATTGGCCTTGACCGCTAACGCTTCCCCGCCGGCTGCCTTAATGGCCTCCACAACCGCCGCGGCGGCTTCTTCGTGAATATCCGAGACAACCACCTTGGCCCCTTCCTTGGCATACAGCACCGCAATGGCTTTGCCCATGCCGGAAGCCGCGCCGGTAACGACGGCCACTTTGCCCGTAAGCTGCATATGGAACTCCTCCAATGATTCGAATTTGCAATGATCTTCCAGCTATCAGTATTTATAGATATTATCCGTTTTATTCTGCTTAGTACTGCTCAGGTGTGGCGGATGTGGGGATTAGCCGGGTAGAGGAGGTTCATTCAGCCAACGGACCCGGAGACTAAAATAATCCCTATACAAACAAGCCGCCCGTATCCACGGGCGGCTCTCAAGCTGTAGAACTTATAAGATCAATAGGCGCTCCAGCCGCCGTCGGCGGTAATTACGGTGCCGTTCACGAAGCTGGATTCATCGGAGGCGAGGAACAGCGCCACCTTGGCGATCTCCTCCGGCTTGCCCAGACGCGGGTTGAGCCCCAGCCCCGGCTGGGTCCGGGCCATGCCGAACTCGCTGATGCGGGTCATCGAGGCGCTGATATTGGTCTCGACGCTGCCGGGCGCGATGGCATTGCAGCGGATGCCCTGCTTGGCGTACATGAAGCCGGTATTTCTGGTGAAGCCGACGACGGCATGCTTGGAGGCGGTGTAGGTGGCCCCGGCGCGTGCGCCGTTCAGCCCGCCTGCGGAGGCGACATTGATGATGACTCCGCTCTCTTGTTCCAGGAAGATTGGCAGCACCTTACGGGTCGCACGCATGACCGACGTCGTGTTCACGGCGAAGATGCGCTCCCAATTCGCGTCCTCAATCTCGCCGGCCGGCTCGAAATTGTCCATGATGCCGGCGTTGTTGACCAGAATATCTACCGTACCGTATGAGTTGACAGCGCTGTCAATCAGCTGTGCTATATCTGCTTCGGCGGCAACGTTGGCCTTGACGGCAACCGCCTCACCGCCGGCGGCTTTAATTTCTGCCACGGCTTGCTCCGCCGCCTCCAGATTGATATCGGACACGACGACTTTGGCGCCTTCCTGCGCATACAGAAGGGCAATGGCTTTGCCCATTCCGGAGGCTGCTCCGGTTACCACGGCTACTTTATTTTGAAGTTTCATCTGATCTCCTCCATTTCACTGATGCGGATTTCGAGTGTGATTTGCTTTCGAGTATTGTGGTATGCGATTTGCGATTTGCGATTTCCGATTTCGGGGTGGCATAGTCCGGCCGCGCGCTCTGGTTGCATTTCCTGCTTGCACTCATAGTATAATTAATTTTAATTAATATCTTCAATATGCAAATTTAATGATAACTGTATGTTAATGAATGTCTGTACAGAAATGAACATGTGTCTATTATTCATTATTCATCAAGAAAGGCTTTGGCCACATCTTGCGAAGGAGGGAAAATGCCATGATTTCAGCTCCGGCTCAGGATAGACGGATTTACAAATCCAAAGGTGCATTGAAGGAGGCTCTGATCCAGCTGCTGCACCGCAAGGAATTCCGCAATATATCGGTTACGGACATCGTGCAGGAGGCGGATTTGAACCGCGGGACCTTTTACAAGCATTATCAGTACAAGGAAGAGCTGCTGGAGGATATTTCGCGGGACGTCATTGAGGATTTGATCCGTTCCTACCGTGAGCCCTATGAGGGCAGCGAAACCTTTGAAGTCGGCAAAATGGGTCCCGGAGGAATCAAAATATTCGATCATGTGCTGAAGCATGCCTATTTCTACACGTTATGCACCTCTTCAAGCGCGCTGATTGTCTTCCGGGAACAAATGATCCATGTGCTGAAAATGCTGTCCCTGCAGGATCTCGGCGACGCTCCGCGCCAGCCGGGACTTCTCGACCGGGAAATGCTGGCCGGCTACCATGCCTACGCCATTCTTGGTATGATTATGGAATGGGTCAACGAGGGCTTCAGACGCAGTCCGGCCTATATGGCGGAGCAGCTGGCACAGATTTTGCAGCTCGATACATCGGATGTCGTCATTAGGCCCCATATTGCCGAGCTGCTCACTTGAGCTGCGGGACGGGGAGAGAATGTAGTGAGAACGATTGGATTGGATATCGGCACCACCTCGATTGCGGGAGTGGTCTACGATTTCAAGCATAAGACTGTAAATTCCACTATTACAGTAACGTCAGAGACAGGAGCCGCCGGCGGACGGGAATGGGAACGTCTGCAGGACCCGGAAGCCATTGTCCGGCGGGTGCTGCAGCTGCTGGGACAGCTGCAGCATGAATATCCCGGTGTTGCGGGAATCGGGCTGAGCGGACAGATGCACGGCATCGTCTATACCGACAGCGAAGGTCAACACACAGGACCGCTGTACACCTGGCAGGATGGCAGAGGGGCCCTGGCCTATAACTCTGCCCGGAGCTATGCAGAGCAGCTCAGTGAAATTACCGGGTGCAGCGTAGCTCCGGGCTATGGGCTCGCGACGCATTATTATAATGAGGCGCATGGGCTGGTTCCGCCCGAAGCGGTCAGCTTCTGCACGATTGCCGACTATGTAGCCATGCGGCTGACCGGCCGGAAGCAGCCGCTGATCGAAGCGACTCAGGCCGCCGGCATCGGCTGCTTCGATCAGCAGCTCGGCGACTTTCGGAAGCGGGAACTGGCAGAGGCGGGCATTCGGGTGGAGCTGCTGCCGGAAATTGCCCCTTCCGGCTCACAGGCAGGAACTACACCGGGAGGTGTTCCGGTATTCACATCCGTAGGCGATAATCAGGCCAGCTTCATGGGCAGCGTACGCCGGCCGGCTGAGTCGGTGCTGCTCAATATCGGTACGGGCAGCCAAGTGTCCGTATGGCTGGAGGATGCCGCTGCTGCGGCTCCGGCGGAAGGGATGGAGGTGCGCCCCTATCCCGGCGGCGGTGCACTGCTGGTCGGCGCCGCGCTGAGCGGCGGCAAGTCTTACGCGCTGCTCGAGCGATTCTTCCGGCAGGTGATCGGGACGTATACGGGCCAGGCGCCGCAGGAAATGTACAGCTTCATGGAGCAGCTGCTGGCCAGCGTGCCGGAGCCTGCGGACGGACTTGCCGTGAACACGCAATTCCTGGGCACCCGAACCGATCCCGCCGCCCGCGGCAGCATTGGGGGGATTTCGCTGGACAATTTCACGCCCGGCGGCTTGGTGCATGCTTTTCTGCAGGGGATGGTGGACGAGCTGCATGGATTCTTCGCGCCAATTCAGAAGCTTACCGCCCGGGAATATACGGCTATGGCCGGTTCCGGCAATGCGCTGCGGAACAATCCGGCGCTCTGCGCCAAAGCCCGGGCGACCTTCGGGCTGCCGCTGCTGCTTAGCGCGGTCCGGGAGGAAGCCGCAGTGGGCGCGGCGCTTTATGCGGCCGTGGGCGCGGGCGGGGTATCCGGCTTCCTGGAAGCCGGGCGCTTCCTGCCCGCTGCCGCTGCGGTTACCTGGCAGGCAGACCCGCCGGCAAGCAGCCGGGAGGAGC
This sequence comes from Paenibacillus tepidiphilus, assembly GCF_008635795.1. Classification (GTDB taxonomy): domain Bacteria; phylum Bacillota; class Bacilli; order Paenibacillales; family Paenibacillaceae; genus Paenibacillus_AQ; species Paenibacillus_AQ tepidiphilus. The sequence goes on from NZ_VWRQ01000019.1 coordinate 103,739, forward strand.
CTGCCGCCCTGGAGCAGCAGCCGCCGCCGGATGCAGAGACCCGCGCGCGGCTCCTGCGGGCTTACGGCTTGACGCCTGCGGTGCAGGTCGTCTCTATCCAGCCGGGAGCTTCCATCGGCCCGCTTGTCATCGGGGCCACCCGGGCGGAGCTTGAGGCTGCCGCCGAGGACTATCCGGGCTTCTACAAGGTGGAGTATGACGGGGACGGCCGGGCGGTGTTCATCGAGATCGCCGATCCCGGCGAGGGCTGCACTTGCCGTCTGGCGGGCTGTGAGGCGGATTTGTTCCATACCAAAGCGGAGGAGCTGATCCCCGTGCTGGACGAGCTGTCACCCTATGACCGGAATGATGTTGAAGGGGGCTGTACCTACCGGTTTCCGAACCTCGGGTTAACCTTTTGGCGATCAAACGCCCTTTCGGAAGCGGATTTACAGACGGAGGAATATCTGGCTCTTCCGCCTGATATTTTGGAGGATGAAAGACGCTATCTCTGCTTCGAATCGGTCTCTGTCTGGAAGGTATAACGCTGGAAGGTATAAAGAATATATCACTTATCAACGGCCCTGCCCGCTCTTGCGGCAGGGTTTTTTGCGTCTGCCTACGGCAAGGCGGTGGACCGCTGGCTCCCGCTTTACAAATATCTTTCCCTGGGGAAAAACAATTTGACAACAGAAACAATAGGCATTATTTTAATATATATAAAATAAGTTTCTCTTAGGAAACATTATTTCCAAACCGCACATTATTTCACTTAGGACAAAATATTATTCTGGAGGAGAGAAGATGAGAAGCTATGGACTGAAGAATGTAAAGACCCTCGGAGCGGCGCTGGTGACTCTGGCTTTGTTGACTACGGCATGCGCGCAGGACAACGGGGGGAATGCAGCCGCAGGCGGAGAAGGACGGATCGAGGTGGTGACCACCATCTCGCAAATCGCCGAGCCGGTCAGCGTTATCGGAGGGGACAAAGTGAACGTGCAGAGTCTGATGGGACCCGGGGTCGATCCGCATCTGTATACCGCTACCCAGGGTGATATCGCCAAGCTGGGCGACGCCGATCTGATCCTGTACAGCGGCCTGCATCTGGAAGGGCAGATGAGTGAGGTGTTCGAGGAGATCGGCAAGACGCGGCCTACGGTAGCTATTTCCGAGCAGATCCCTGAAGATCAGCTGCTGAAGGACGGGGAAGGAGCGACCGACCCGCATGTCTGGTTTGACATTGAGCTGTGGAAGCAAGCCCTGGAGCATGCCACCGAAGAGCTGAAGAAGCTCTCGCCGGAGGATGCCGGAGCTTTTGAAGAGAATAAAGCCGCCTATTTCGCCGAGCTCGATGCTTTGAATGAAGCCTCCAAAGCCAAGCTGGCCGAAATCCCGGAAGCCCGGCGGACACTGGTCACAGCCCATGATGCTTTTGGATACTTTGGACGCGCGAATGGCATCAAGGTAGTCGGACTGCAGGGGCTGAGCACGGAGGATGAATTCGGCGTTTCCGATATTGACGACACGATCGACCTGCTGCTGGAGAATGGTATCCCGGCCGTGTTTGTGGAGAGCAGCATTAATCCGAAATCGATTGAGGCGGTCATTGAGGGCGCGAAGAGCCAGGGTCATGAGGTCGTTCTGGGCGGTGAGCTGTTCTCGGACGCCATGGGTGAAGCGGGAACGCCCGAAGGCACCTATCTGGGAATGTACGGGCATAACGTGGATACCATCTACGAAGCGTTAAGCGGAGGGGGCGGCGGCAGTGAGTGATCTTGTTGTTGCAGGCTTAAGCGCCTCTTACCGGCAAAATAAAGTGCTGCACGACGTCTCCTTCCGGGTGCAGCCCGGAACGCTGACGGCGATTGTCGGACCCAACGGGGCCGGCAAATCGACGCTGCTGAAGGTGATGCTGGGACTGCATCCCAGACTGTCCGGCGAGGTGAGCTTCTGGGGCGCTCCGTTCGCACAGGTCAAGACGCGGATCGGCTATGTGCCGCAGCGCGGCTCGGTCGATTGGGATTTCCCGACGGATGCGCTCGATGTGGTGACGATGGGCCTCTACGGCAAGGTCGGCTGGCTGAGACGGCCCAAGGCCGCCCACCGTGAGCAGGCGATGGCAGCGCTGGAGAAGATGGGCATGGCCGGCTATGCCCGCCGCCAGATCAGCCAGCTGTCCGGCGGACAGCAGCAGCGGGTCTTCCTGGCCCGGGCCTTGGTGCAGAACTCAGACCTGTACTTCCTGGATGAGCCGCTGGCCGGCGTCGACGCCGCCACCGAGACGGCGATTATGACTACGCTGCGGCTCCTGAAGGAGCAGGGCAAGACCGTCATGGTGGTCCACCATGATCTGCATACCGTCGAAGAGTATTTCGATCATGTGCTGCTGCTGAACCGGACGGTGGTTGCCCATGGGGGCACAGCGGAGGCTTTTACCAAAGACCAGGTGTACCGCGCCTATGGCGGGGCATTGCGCTGGACCGGAGGTGCGTGATTGATGATTGCCGGACTCTCACCGAATACCCAGTGGGTATTGTTCAGCACCTTGATTCTGGGGATGGCTGCCGGGCTGATCGGCTGTCTGGCTTACTGGAAAAGACAGAGCCTCATGAGCGACGCCCTTTCCCATGCCGCCCTGCCGGGCGTTGTCATCGCCTTTGCGCTGCTGGGCTTCAAGAGTATTCCCGGCATGATCGCCGGGGCGGCCGTGAGTGCGCTGCTCGGCTTTCTGTTCATCCAGTGGATTCAGTCCTCGTCCAAAATCAAAGAGGATACGGCGATGGGAATTATCCTGTCGATCTTCTTCGGGCTCGGCATGATGCTCTTGTCCATCGTCAACCGTACGGCCGGCGGCGGGCAGAGCGGGCTGGACTCCTTCATCTTCGGGCAAGCCGCCTCAATGACCGGCAAGGATGTGCGGACAATGTCGGCGCTGGCGCTGGCCGTGATTGCCGCAGTCGCCATCGGCTTCAAGGAGTGGAAGCTGTTTCTGTTCGACAGTGATTTTGCCAGAGGGCTCGGGCTTTCCGGGAAGCTGATGAACGGCATTTATATGACGCTGCTGATTCTTGTCATCGTTATCGGCATCCAGGCCGTCGGCGTCATCCTGATGTCGGCGCTGCTGATTATTCCGCCGGTCAGCGCCAGATACTGGACGCAATCCTTCAAGCGGATGCTGATCCTCTCGGCGCTGTTCGGCGGCGGGGCAGGGGCGGCCGGAACGTGGATCAGCACGCTGGGCAAAGGATGGCCCACGGGTCCTTTTATCGTGGTGGTGTCGTCCTCGCTGTTCCTGATTTCCCTTGTCTTCGGCTTCCAGAAGGGCTGGCTGGCGAAATGGCGCCATGTGCAGGCCCATAAACGGCAAGCAGCAGAACCGCTGCGGCAGAATGCACGGAAGGAGGAGAGTGCCGTATGAGCTATACCGGCTGGATTCTGCTTACGGCTTCGCTGGTCGGATTAACCTGCGGCATTGTCGGCACCTTCCTGATCCTGCGGCGGATGGCGATGATGGCCGATGCCATCAGCCACAGCGTGCTGCTGGGCATCGTTGTTGCCTACCTCATCACCAGACAGCTGAGCGGCGGGCATATGCTGATCGGCTCCATCGCTGCCGGGCTGCTCACCGCCCTGCTGGTCCAGTTCCTGCATTCGCGCGGCGTGGCCCATGACGCCTCCATCGGAGTTGTGTTTACGACACTCTTCGCTGCAGGAGTCATTCTGATTGCCACACAGGTGGGCAACGCCCATCTGGATGTGAAGCATGCGCTCATGGGCGAGATCACCTTCGTGCCGTGGAACACAGTGGATGTCCCGTGGATCGGCGCGGTTCCCCAGGCGACGCTGCTGCTCTTCATCGTGCTGCTCATCGTCCTTACTGTAATCCTCGCACTGTACAAAGAGTGGAAGATCACCTCCTTTGATCCGGCGCTGGCGGCCAGTCTGGGCTTGCCGGTAGCCCTGATGCACTATCTGTTCATGACGCTGGTATCCGTGACCACCGTGGCCTCCTTCGACGCCGTCGGCGCGATCATGGTCGTGGCGATGCTGATTACTCCGGCTGCGGCCGCCTATCTGTGGACGGAACGGCTGTCCGTGATGCTGCTGCTCAGCTGCGCTTTCGGTGTTCTGGCGGCGGTGGCCGGCTACTATATTGCGGTGCTGCTCGACACTTCCATTTCCGGCTCGATGGCTTTTGCCGCAGGGCTGGTGTTCATCGTCAGCTTTCTGGTGTCGCCTACCAGCGGGGTGCTCGCCAGGCGCTTCCGGGCACCGGCCATTGCAGAGGAGCAGGGGCGCTAACCCGGCAAATGCGGGCGGGAAGATTTCCACAGCTCCAATAAGAAGAAGCTTAAACACGCAGAGCAGCGATCCTCCGCTAAGGGAGAATGCTGCTCTGCTTATTTTGCCATGAAGCCCTGCCTGTTGCTCTACCGGATGAACATCCGGGGAAATTGTCTGATGATCGCTTCGCTGAGGGCATCGGCTATCATCAGGGCTTCCCGCTCAATACGGTCAAATAAATCGACGCTCTCCTTGTACTCCCCGTTCAGGATCGTGACGGCTTCCGCTTTGGTCATCTGCAGATGGGAATAGAAGAGCTTCTTGAATGCAGGCTTGGATAAGTAAGGGTTGATGCGGGTCAGAAAATTGATGATCTGGTCGGCGTTGGCGTACCATTTATTCTCCGCTTCCGCTGCGGCTACGGTGTCGCCTTTCTTGGCTGCCTTGACCAGATCGGCAGCGATAACGAGATGTTCATGGATCAGGTTCGTGTAGGCGTCGGCGATCTTGGATCCGTAAAAAGGCTGGAGCGCAGCCCCCATATCCGCGGGATTGCGCAGCAGACGGGCTGTAACCACATCGGTGTCGGGCAGCGTGAACGCCAGGCTGTTGATGAACAGGCGCGTCCAGGTCACATGCTGCTCCCAGAGCAGGCGCATATGATTGCGGAAAGTCAGCTCGGACGGGGTGATACACCTGACTTGCGGTCCCCGATAAGCGGGGCGGAACATGGGTGCAGGGTGAAGTCCTGCATATTCGGGAGCACGGTCTCCCCGGTGGGTGTACATACTTATAGCCTCCTTATACATACCTTTAGCCATCATATGCCGTTTCGCCCAAGGCGTTCTGAGGTGTCTTTTGCTTTTGCTGTGAACGGATTTCTGTCTTTTCAAGCGATTCCGATAATGCTACCATAAAGTAAAAACGCAAAGGATTTGTGGCATAACATGTCAGACCCTTCTTTGGAAATGAAAGCTTATAAGGAAATACGCCGGCGGCTGATTGAGGCCGAATACCTGCCCGGAACACTGCTGTCGGAGAATGAGCTTGCGGAGAATCTGCAAATGAGCAGGACTCCCGTGCGCGCTGCAATTTCACAGCTGGTGTCCGAGGGGTTCGTGGAGTCATTCCGCGGCCGGGGCATTCTGGTAAAAGAAATCACTTTCCGCGAGTACGCCGAAATGCTGGAGATGCTTGTATCCATGCAATTGTATGCGTTGACCACCGCCGAAAGGCGCAGGCTGGAGTTCGACCTGGACGCGTTGAAGACGCAGCTTGACAAGCAGGCTGCAGCCAAGGAAGCCAATGACCCTTACGGCTATTATGAGAGCTTTCTGGAATTTATCGAGACCCTGATCCTGCCGCTGCATAACCGGCATATGCATGGCGTCCTTAACCAGCTGAGGGGCAAAATTCTGTTCAAGATGGTATCCAACCGCAAGCTCTATCCCCAATACAAACCCCACAAATCGCTGGAATATAACCGCAAGGCTTATGAAGCCTTGGTGAAGAATGATCTGGCCGCAACGAAGGCGGCGGTGCAGGAAATTTACACAACAACGTATGAACACTTGATAACGAACGGATTTATATAATCATTGCGAAGAGCTTCCGGAGATTGCTGCGGAGGCTCTTTTTTTATGGCATACCGGCAGTTTGCCTGTAATCGGTGTTCTTGATAGAGAATTATCTTTAACAAAAATAATCTCTTTTTTTAATATACAACTTACATACAAGTTGCATACTTTTATTCGGGACCACTATTAACCCTGAAGGAGAGATTGACAGAATGACAGTGCAGTTGAACCGTGAGCGCAGTGAACTGTTTGTTGACGAGACATGGATATCCACGGATAAACGTCCCTGGTTTGGACAATTGCCGGAAGAGCTGGGCGGGGATTTCTCTTTTGCCGTAATGGGAGACCGCTGCGGGATGATGACAGCCGGTGTGTTCGAGCAAGGGCTTGAGCTTCTGCAGGATCTGCGGCCGGACTTCGTTCTCTTCGTGGGAGATTTGGTGGAAGGATACTGGAAGAATGCAGAGGATGCCCGCGGGGAGTGGGCGTATATTGACGGTGTCATTGCGAAGGCGGGGCTGCCGTTCTTCCAGACGATCGGCAACCATGATTTCGGGACGCAGGCGATGGCCGATGTGTGGCATGAACGGAAGGGGCATGAATATTATGCATTCCGCACCGGCGGTGCACTATTCCTGGTCCTGAATACAGAAGATCCGTTCGAGGCATTGCCGGACGAATTCATTGAGATTGTAAAGCGGGCGACAGCTAACGTCCATCGCGAGCCGGAGCATGCGCTGGAACATCTTCATGCGTTCAACGAGGAGATTATCGGACATTTGACGCCGGAGCAGATGGGCATGATGTTCCAGGTGAAGCTGGGCATCAGCGACCGGCAGCTGGCGTTCTTCGAGAAGGTACTGGCTGAGCATGCCGATGTGCAGCATACCTTCGTGAGTATGCATAAGCCGGGCTGGAAAGCGGATAATGCCAATTTCGCCCGTCTGGAGCAGCTGCTTGCCGCCCGGCCTTATACGGTATTCGCGGGCCATTTCCATACCCTGGAGCATAGCCGGACAGAGAACCGGACCTGTATCCAGCTCGGACGTACAGGCGCGGCTCCCCATGGGACCGGACGTGCGGACGACAATCTGATGCTCTGGGTCAATGTCCGGGGCGGACAGCCAAGCTTCCGGGTGATTCACCTGGACGGGGTTACCCCCGTAGAAGACTATGCGCCTAAACTGCATGCACATTCGGAAGGGTGAGAGAGTCCATGAAGCCGATTTATTTCGCACATCTGACAGATACCCATATCAATGCGCCGGAGAAGCAGCATCCCATGTTCGGGGTGGATATGACAGCCAAGCTGCGTGCCGTCATGGGGGACATCCGCACTCTCCGTACGAAGCCCGCGTTCATCCTGATCAGCGGCGATCTTACACAGGACGGTGATCTTGCCGACTACCGCCATCTCAAAGCCGTGATTGAGGAAGAAGCCGGACTCACAGGCATACCGGTGCATGTCATTCTCGGCAACCATGATTTCCGGGCGCCTTTCCGTGAAGGATATCTGGGCGAAGCGCCTTCCGATAAGCCCTATTACTATTCCTTCATCGAGAATGGCTTGCGCATCGTGATGCTGAACTCGCAAATTCCGGGAAGCCATGGGGGCGAGCTGGACGAGCAGCAGCTGGAATGGCTGGATGAAATTCTGGCCCAGCCCGCAGAGCAGGGGAACCTTCTTGTCATTCACCACCCGGTGACCCTCACCTCCAGCGAGCTGATGGATGGTCATCTGCTGCGTAATCCGCAGAGCCTCGCCAAGGTCATCAAAGGCCGCAAGGTGATCGGCCTGCTTGCCGGGCATATTCATTTCCATAATATCGGCAGCTTCCATGGGGTGCCAAGCTGTGCCGCTGCCGGCGTAGCCTTTGGGCTGGACCCGGCTTCGGCCGATGCGATGCGCTTTCTGGACAACAGCGGATACAATCTCGTGACGGTAAAGGACGGGGTGATGGCAGTGCAGCCGCGTATGCTGCCCGGTTCGGAGCGTCTGATGTATGAGCTGACGGCAGCCGCCATGGCGGCACATCAATAATATAGTCAGAGGAGAGAGATGACAATGGCAAGCAAAAAAGGGTGGGCTACCGGCCTGTTAATCTTAAGCCTGCTGGCTACGACAGCCTGCGGCAGCAATACGGCTGGTACGGTAAATTCCGGGTCGAATGTGGCCGACGCTTCGGCGGCAGAAGGAAGCTCTGCAGCGGACGGCAACGAGCAGGTAACCATCAAGTTCTACAGCTACAATCTGGCGATTGCTTCCCAGAAGGAAGGGACCCAGCAATTGATCGACGAGTTCGAAGCGGCCAATCCGAACATTACGGTAGAAGGCATTCCGGTTCCCTCCACGGAGATCAATGCGAAGGTGCAGGCGGATATTGCCGCGGGCTCACCGCCCGATGTAGCCCAGCTTGTATTCGACGGGCTGGATTTCGCGGTCAATAACTTCGGCGCCAAAGCGCTGGAAGATATCGTTCCTGCCGATGAGCTGGCGCAGAATCTGGAAGGCTTCTCGGCGAACGGGCTGAAGCTCGGGCAATTGAACGGCAAGACCTATGGCCTTCCGTTTACCTTCAGCACGCCGGTGCTGTTCTACAATGCCAAGCTGTTCGAGGATGCCGGTCTTGATCCCGGGCAGCCGCCGGCCACCTGGGATGAGGTGAAGCAGTATGCGCTGCAAATCGCCGACAAGACGGATGCTTCCGGCGTACATGTCGGCGGGTCAGCGGGAAATGACTGGATCGTCCAGGCGCTGATCGGCAGCAACGGGGGGAAGGTGCTCTCTGACGACCGCAAGACCATCGAATTCGGCAGCGAGGAGGCCATCGGCGCCGTCTCCATGTGGCAGGATCTGGTGACCAGCGGAGCCAGCGACAAGCTGAACGACAGCGAAGTCATTGAAGCGTTCAGCCAGGGTAAGGTCGGCATGCTGCTGTTCACCAGCGCACTGCAAAGCGCCTTTCTGGCGGCGTCCGAAGCCGGCGGCTGGGAGCTGAAAGCGGCGGCGCTGCCTTCCTTCGGCGAACAGCCGACGACACCGGTCAACTCCGGCAGCTCTCTGATGATCCTCGCGGACGATGCTGCGAAGCAGCAGGCCGCCTGGAAGTTCCTGCAATTCGTCACCAGTGAGCGGGGGTATACCATCATTACTTCCAAGATCGGCTATCTGCCGCTGCGTCCGGCTATCGTGGAGGATCCCGAATACCTCAAAGGCTGGGTCGAAGAGAACCCGCTGATCCAGGTGAATCTGGCCCAGCTGGAGCGTCTCACCCCTTGGGTGTCCTACCCAGGCGCTAACTGGTTCCAGATTGAAACCACATTGCTTGATGCGGTGCAGAAGGCGATCCAATCGGACGATGATGTGTCCACCATTATGAAGGATGCTGCGGCGCGCGCCCAGGCACTCATCCAATAAAGGAGGGTACAACGTGAGTCTTCACCAACTGGCCCAGCCGCAGGTTGCACCGGTGCCGGACGTCAAGCAGCGCAAGGCCCGGGGGCGCCGGCTGCGCGGCCTGAAGCCTTACCTTTATCTGCTTCCGGTCTTGCTGTCCGTCGGCTACTGGATTTACCGCCCGCTGGTGCAGACCTTCAGGCTCAGCTTCTACCAGTGGAATCTGCTGCCGACATCGCCTCAAACCTATGTCGGCTGGCAGAATTTCCAGAATCTCGTCACCTTGCCCGAGGTCGGCAAGGCTTTGGCCAACACGCTGATCTATACCCTCGGAGTGATTCCGTTCTCGCTGATCCTGCCCATTATCATTGCCATCGCTACGGACAATATCGGCAAGCGTTCGCGCAATATTTACCGGGCACTGATCTTTCTGCCGATGATTATGGCTCCGGTGGCCGTTTCCTCCGTCTGGCGCTGGATCATGCATCCAACCAACGGGATCTTGAACCAACTGCTGATGTCGGTCTTCGGTCTGGAGGAGCCGATCCGTTATTTCACTGATGAGCGCTGGGCGATCTGGTCGGTCACCTTTATTACCGGCTGGAAGCTGATCGGGTTCAGTACGCTGATCTTCTCGGCGGCCATTACCGGAATCAACAAGGAATATTATGAAGCCGCCCGCATCGACCGGGCGAGCTGGTGGCAGATCATCAGGCATGTCACGCTGCCGCTCTTGTCGCCGACCATTCTGTTCATGGCGATGCTCAGTACATTGTTTGCCTCTGAATGGAGCTTCTCTTACATCAATGTGCTGACCCAGGGCGGGCCCTTAAGCTCCACGACCAATGTCTATTATTTGCTGTGGACCTACGGCTTCCAGTCCTTCAATGTCGGTGTCAGCTCGGCCGCGGCCGTGATGGTGTTCGTCGGCTTTGGCATCATTGCGCTGGGCTTCATGAAACTGACGAAGAAGCTTTCGTTCTTCGACAACTAAGGAGGGACAACATTCATGGGCAATCCATCCGGCGTGAGGCGCGGCCTGGCTTCACTTACCCTGAAGCATGCCGCGCTGATCGCCCTAAGCTTTCTGGCCGTATTTCCGCTCTATTGGATGGTGGTGACCTCGCTGAAGCCCGAGGCGGAGGTGTTCACCTCCAGCCTGCTGCCTGCACACTGGACCCTGGATAACTATGTATCGGCCTGGAACTCCATTCCGATGGGCCGCATGCTGCTGAATTCCCTCGGTGTAGCCTTCGCCCAGACGGCCACGCAGCTGTTCACGGCGATTCTGGCCGCCTATGCCTTCACCCGCTGGGAGTTCCGCGGCAGCGGCTTGCTATACGGGCTGATCGGGCTGACCTGGCTGGTGCCATTTCAGGTTATCATGATTCCGAATTATATCGTCATCAGCGGACTGGGCTGGAGAGATACCCTGCTGGGGCTGATTGTGCCTAACATCGCTTCCGCCTTTGCGGTAATGCAATTGTTCAATACATTCAAATCGTTTCCGAAGACCCTGATTGAAGCCGCTCACCTGGACGGCGCGTCCGATTGGAGCGTGCTCTGGCGCACGATCTTCCCGAACCTGCGCGCTTCCATCGCTTCCATCGGCATTCTGCTGTTCATCACCGCCTGGAATGATTATTTCTGGCCGCTGCTTGTAACGACCAAGCTGGAGAATTCCACGATGCAAAAAGGGCTGCAGATGTTCATCTCCTCCGAGGGCAGCATGTGGGGGACGCTGATGGCGGCAACTACACTGGCAAGTCTGCCCGTGCTGGTGCTGTATCTGGTGCTGCAGCGGCAAATTATTGATTCCTTTGTGAAGGGTGGTCTGCGCTAATGAATCAAGCGACAACATCATGGCACCGGAGGCTTCCGCTGGAGGGCGCCTGCAACGTGCGCGATCTGGGCGGTTATCCGGCGGCGGGAGGCCGGGAAACGCGGCGCGGCATGATCTTCCGCGCCGACGGTCTGCACCGGCTGTCCGCGGCGGATCAGGCCTATCTGCTGGGACAAGGGCTTGGCAAGGTCATTGACCTGAGACATGCCGGCGAAGTGCAGAGGCTGCCCAATGTATTCGCAGGATCAGCCGTGCTTGGTTATTACAATATCAGTCTGGTAAATCCGGCGGTGACGGCAAGCAGTGACATCCGGACGCTTGGCGACCTGTATGTGGGCATGCTGAAGACAGCCCAGCCGCAGCTGCTGCAGGTATTTGCACTGCTGGCCGAAGCGGCGCAGGAGAAGGTGCTGTTCCACTGCGCCGCCGGCAAAGACCGGACCGGGGTAACTGCGGCGCTGCTGCTTGATCTGGCCGGTGTGCCGCATGAGGTGATTGTCGAAGACTATGCGCTGACGGGTGAGTGCATCGCGCCGATCCTGGCGGAGCTTCGGCTGGACAAGCCGGAGGCGGTGCCTGCGGAAGCTTATGAACGCTTCCTCGGTGCTGACCCGGAGAACATGCGGCAAATGCTGGACTTCCTGACGGCGGAATACGGCGGAGCGGAAGCGTATTTGTCGGCCATCGGTCTGGGCGGACCGGAGATTGCCCGTTTGAAGCACAAGATACTGGAGGAGTAGCTCCGGTATGCAAGAATAGCCCGGTATTTCCGTGATTGTGGAAATACCGGGCTTTTTGCTGCGCTGTTTAGGGGAGTTATGGATTGATCGGACCGGGGGACCCAGAACGAATTGTGGCCCGCAATCCGTTGTACCGCACATTGTATAAGATCATCCCATCCGGCAGAGAGGATTTCGCCAAAGAACGGGCGACCCTGCTTACAGGGGCTTGTTCTTCACTCACCGGCACCTGAAAAAGCGGGATTCCCATTATCGGAATCCCGCTTGCTGTGTCGAAAGAGAAGGTTCTATTATTGCGGAGAAATCGTAAAGCGGAAGGTGTACGTACGGTTGGCCGGCAAGGTGAACTCCGGATGTACCGGCGCGCCCCAGCTGTCGTCGCCGCCGACGCCCATCTGCTTGTAGTTGACTCTCAGTACGGTCTTGCTTGACGGCGGCAGCTTGTAGGCATGGTCGCTGGCTTCCAGCTCTTCCGGTGTCCACGGCAGGGCGCCCACTTCAAACGGTACACCGCCGCCCAGACGCAGGCCGGAGCTGCCGGCAGCTTCTGTCAGGCTTGCCGTCCGGACATCCGTCTTGTTGCCGCATTCCTGCGGACGCAGATACGGAACGAATTGTTCGGCGACCTTGCCGCTGTATAGGCCAAGCTTGGCGCCGGTCTTGCGGTCTGTATGATTCTCATGCGGACCCCGTCCATACCAGCTGATGGTATCCAGTTCACCGTCCAGTACCAGCAGCATGCCGATCTCCGGAATCTCAGGCAGGGTCTCACTGCCGGGAGTCAGCTCTTGGGTTATTCCGATGGAGCCGTCCGGACGCACCTCATACGTGACATGGAGCAGGGAGTCAGGTCCGGTCGGCAACAGGTAACTGGTGGCCACCCGCAATACGCTGCCTTCCGTATGACACTCCAAGCGCACCAGTTTCCGGCTGTGCGAAGCCTCTTGCCAGACGGCACAGCGTTCCGGATGATGGTTGCCCCGGTCATTGTCGGTGGCCGCGCGCCAGAAATTCGGCCGGGCCGGCTCCAGCAGCCGTTCTGTGCCGGAGGTCCGGTAAGAGGTCAACAGTCCGGTCGCCGTGCTGAAGCTTGCCGTGAAGTCCGCACCGCTGATCTTCAGGGAGTCTTCTTCCGTGTCAACCTGCAAGGAAGCTCCTTGCGCCAGCGGAGCGGCTTCCGGAAGATACGGCGCGAGCACGAATTGCTCCCAGGCCATCTCATGCCCGGCCTGTGACCAGCCGGTAGCTTCCTGCTGCACAAAGGAAATCGTCAATACAGCCTCCCGGCCCGCCGGCAGGGCTGCCAGATCATAAGGAAGAGTAACCGGAACGGTCTCACCCGGAGCGGCGGCAAGGACCAGCCGGCCTTCCTGGGCCGGTTCGCCATTCAGGGCGATGGTCCACTGCAGCTCATAGTCACCGATATCGGTGAACAGGTAGCTGTTGCGGACGTGGAACTGTCCGGAAGCGAGATCAGCCGCAGTAATCTTGATGCTCTGGTAGCATTTCTTGACTTCGGCAAGCTTCGGTGTCACCGTGCGGTCGGCAAACAGCAGGCCGTTGCCGCTGAAATTCCCGTCATGCGGCGACTCGCCGAAATCTCCGCCGTAAGCCAGATATTCGATGCCTTCCGGGGTCTTCGTACGGATTGCCTGATCGACCCAATCCCAGATGAAGGCGCCCTGCAGGATGTCGTATTTGTCGAACAGCTCGGTATACAGATGCAGCCCCCCGCAGGAATTACCCATCGCATGGCTGTATTCGCACAGGATATAAGGCTTCTGCGGATTGTCCTGCGCATATTTCTCCACATCATTCGGACGGATGTACATCGTCGATTCGATGTCGCTGGCGGCCTCGGAAGCACGGTAATGGAAGATTCCCTCGTAATGGACCGGACGCGACGGGTCGGCTGCACGCAGGTAGTCGTGCATCGCCAGGAAGTTGTCGCCGCCGAACGATTCGTTGCCGAGCGACCAGATGACGACGGACGGATGGTTCTTGTCGCGCTGCATCATCGAGTTGCAGCGGTCGATGACATTCTCCCGCCATTCCGGCCAGCTGGCCGGAACATTGAACCGGTTCAATTCCTTCTGGCCGTATTTCCAGCTGCCATGAGTCTCCAGATTGGTCTCGTCGATGACGTACAGCCCGTACTCGTCGCACAGCTCATACCATACCGACTGGTTCGGATAATGAGAGGTCCGTACGGCGTTGACATTGTGCGACTTCATTAGCTCGATATCGCGGATCATCTCGGCTTTGCCGAGTGCGCGGCCGGTATCGCAGGAGAACTCATGGCGGTTAACGCCCTTGAAGACGACGCGTTTGCCGTTGATCCGCATGAGGCCGTCCTTGATCTCGAAGGTGCGGAAGCCCACTTTACAGCTGACGGCTTCCAGCAATGCGCCTTGGCCGTCTGTAAGGGAAAGCGCCAGCGTGTACAGGTAAGGCTTCTCGGCGCTCCACAGCTGCGGTGCATTCACGGCCGCGCTCAGTGCTGCCTGCAGCGCACCCGCTCCCGGTGCGAGGGAAGCCGGCTCCGGCCATACCTGTTGTCCTGCGGCGTCGTATAGCTGCATCTGCAGCGCATAGCCGTCCAGCGCACGGTTGTCGTCATTATAAAGCTGAATGTCCACAGACAGCTCAGCAGCGGTGTAGGCTTCGTTCAGCCGGGTATGCACGAAGAAATCGGCAATGTGCACCGGAGGCACCGTGTACAGATACACATCGCGGAAGATGCCGGAGAGACGCCAGAAATCCTGGTCCTCCAGCCAGCTGGCATCACACCAGCGGTACACTTCCACGGCCAGTTTATTGTCGCCGGAAGTCAGGTAGGCCGTAATGTCGAATTCGGCAGGAGTGAAGGTGTCCTCGGAATATCCGGCCAGTTCGCCGTTCACCCACACATAGAAAGCCGATTCCACGCCTTGAAAGCTTAAGATGACCGGCTGGCCTGCCCAGTCCTCGGGAACGGTAAAGGTACGGATGTAAGAGCCCACCGGATTGTAGCGCGTAGGCGCAAACGGCGGGGCAAGCTCAGGCTCGGACTCGGCCCAGGGATAACGGACGTTGGTATATTGCGGGTAATCGTACCCGTGGAATTGCCAATGGGAAGGGACGGGGATTTCCGCCCAGCTGCTGCTGTCATAATCCAGGCTATAGAAATCCTTGATCCGCTGCTCCGGCGTTTCTGCGAAGGCGAACTGCCAGCTGCCGTTCAGCGGCCGATAGCGGGGAGAGGCCTCGCGGTCGCCCTGCAGCGCCTGCTCCAGGGTAGGGAAGGACATCATCGTCGCACGGGCGGGCAAGCGGTTCAGTTGAAAAGTCTCAGGATTATTGTTCCATTCAGGGTAACCGTTTACAGGTGGCGTATAAACCAGCTTAGGACGCACATGAACATCTCCTTGTATTGTGATATTCATATTATAATCCCACCATGTCGTCCGGTATATATAAGGATATTATGCCTATATATAAGGATATGAAACTGAATGAACTGTGGTCCCGCTGCTGTGCAGCAGGCTTTCTAGCGGGGTCCCGCTTCCGGTGTCGGCTTCGTAGCAGGCCTGGTCATTGGAGTTGACGGCTCAGTAAGCGGCTCGGGCTCATTGATTTCAGCTTTTAGAATGAACGTATCAAGGACTTCCGTGTAATCACTATCGATGTAGGGCTGCTTGTTTGCTTGATCCATACTTGTAAAAATCAAAATTCCCAATAGAACTATGGCTCCAATAATAAACAAAAGCTTCTTTGAGCTGGGCATGGGAGGATAACTCCTTTATTAGAATTATGAGAACAGGTTAGCAGAAATGGGGGATGCTGACTATGGAATTTCGCGTCAGGTTGCAGAAGGTAACGCAACGAGATCTCATTTTGCCCGTACCATCTCTTAATGGAAATTTCATACTATAACCTACTCCGACTCAGAGGTGAAGAAATGCTCGCGATCCTGGAAACGATTTTCGAATTAATCGTCGATACCCTATGGGAGAACCGCAGAAAGAAAAAACGAAAGTAACCTGCCGGGCATGAGCCTGGCAGGTTTTTTTACTTGAGAAATTGCACATTATAATAAGACATTAGGGAAAACATTCGGCAGGCATTCATCATTTATACATAATCATTCCAGTTGAGGAATATACTCATGATTGATTAACGAACAAGTGTTTGGTTATAATACAAACAAATGTTCTTATTTGGTGGAGGCGATCAGTCATGAGAATGGCTATTGGTCAAATCGTTGAAATGATATATCAAGACAAGGCGGGCAAGATTACGCAGCGCAGGATCGAAGTTCTGGACATCCGTGACGGCCGGATCCGGGCAACCTGTCTGACCAGCGGCGCACCACGGGTGTTCCTGGCAGCGGGCGTTCTGGCATGGTATCCGGAACGGGGGCGGCGTCATGCCTAAGGAGCGGATTATTCTGCTTTCGGACTGCCAGTCCTTTTATGCAAGCGTCGAGAAGGCGGCCCATCCCGAATATAAAGATAAGCCTGTGGCCGTGGGCGACCCGGCGCGGATGAACGGAATTGTGCTGGCGGCCTGCCCCATTGCCAAAGCCCGCGGGGTAACCACGGCCTCCCGTGTAGGCGAAGCACTGACGAAATGCCCCGAGCTTGTCGTCATCCGGCCGCGGATGGGGACGTACATTAAGGTGTCGCTGCTGATCTCGCAGATCTACCGCAGTTACACGGATCTGGTCGAGCCGTTCAGCATCGACGAGCAGTTTCTCGATGTGACAGGTTCGCTGGGCTGTTTCGGGGAAGATGTGCCGGGCATTATCCGCTCCATCCAGGAGCATGTCCTGTTATCCACCGGAGTCTGGACCCGGGTAGGAATCGGGCCGACCAAAATTCTGGCCAAAATGGCCAACAACTTCGCCAAGAAACAGAAGGACGGCATTTTCAGGCTGGATCACGACAATATTGACAAGGAGCTTTGGCCGTTGCCGGTGCATGACATGTTTATGGTGGCCAACCGGATGTCGCGGAATTTTTATCATATGGGAATTACCACGATCGGGGATATTGCCCGGATGGAGCTGGGGGAGCTTAAACGGAGAATGCGCACAACGATGGGCAGGCAAAGCGATATCCAGGCGGAGTATTACTGGCAGACGGCCCGCGGCATCGATCCCAGCCCGGTAGTGACCGGGATGCGGCACCAGATAAAATCGGTCGGTCACGGCAAAGCGCTGCGCTGGAACCTGTACACCCGGCTGGCGGAGATCGAAGTCGTGCTGCTGGAGCTGGTGATCGAGGTGTGTCAGCGGGCGCGGCGTTACCGGTATATGGGATCTGTTGTATCTATTGCGGTGTCGGAGACAGACGGCCATAAATCGAACTCGTATACCCGGCAAATGACGCTGCCCGAGCCCTCGGCGCTGACGCATGAGATAGCGGCGGCGGCTTACCGCCTTTTTGTGGAGAATTGGACCGGAATGCCTTTAAGCCGTTTAGCCATATCCATCTCCCAGCTGAGCGATGACCGCGTTATGCAGCTCACGTTGTTTGAAGACCGTGTCCGCACGTACAACAGGGAACAGGCCGTTGACCAGATCAAGACGAGATACGGCAGCCGGGCGCTGATCCGGGCGTCCTCGCTTCTGGAATCGGCGGTCGCCCTGGAGCGGGCGGAACAGATCGGGGGACATTATAAATGAGCAAACTAAGCGGCAATGAGCGCTGGAAGACCAAGATGGTCCTGACCGATCATGTTGACCAATACGAACAGAGAGAACAGCAGCAGGAACGGAAGCCGGACGGCGGCGGGGGAGCTCTGCTCTCCAATGCCGAACGGACGATGGTCCGGGATTTGATTCTATTGCCTTACATAGATGAGATCGTCAGTAAGAGCATTAAAGAAATTGAACGCTCGGGCAACGTGCTTGCGCGCATGTACTTAATGACCGGCTGGTACATCCAGAACCGTATTTCCAGAGACACCTGGGAGCTGCAGAAGGAGCTGAAGCAGCGCAATATCCGTTTCTGGGCGGATGAGCAGGATGATTTCATTTCTTATTACAAAATCTTCTTCCGGGGCTACGAGGAGCAGTTTGGGCTGACCCGCGACGTGATGCGCACAGAGATCAGCCTGCGGCTGACCCGGTATTCCTCGGAGCTGGGGGCGGCGCTGAAGGAGCTGGTCAAGAAGTGAGCGAAGCTTTCGATGGAACGGAAGGCACTTCTCCAAGGAACAAGCAAACCTGAGCTCATGGAACTAACTTTGTCATCCAGGGAAAAAGGACGTCCAGAATATTCATCCCATAATAAATAGTCACCGCGCCCAGGATTAATCCGAATACTCCGCCCACCCGGAACAGGTTTCGGGCCGTTGGCGTGTTGTCGTTGAGAGTAACCGTTTGCCGGGAATATCTTTTTTGCAGCACAATTTTTTTGCCGAACAAGAAGCGGATGGACTGGAAGATGATTCCCGCTCCAAGGAGGCGGACGAATATATCCTTTATAACGTCAATGTTCATAGGCTCACCCTTTACTTGAAAAGTTGAATGATCAGCACGGTGACAAGGAAAACAAGAAGGTACAGCATATATCCCTTGATGCTTTTAGGTTTTGGACCCAGGTTGAAATGTCTTCTCATTAAGATCACCTCCAGGGTTTAACAAATATTACCCGGAGACAAAGGGGTTACTCAGCAATTTTCTATAATTTTGCAGCCTGGAAGGCAGCGGCGCTGCCGAATTCCAACTGGAAAATGCGCTTGGAATCCGGGAGCTGGCAGCGTTTGGTCCGTTTGCCCATGTGGCAGTCCGTTGTGGTCGTTTTTTCAGCCACAGTTGGTCCATTTGTCCTCGTGGCAGCTCATTGTGGTCGTTTTTTCATACACATATGGTCCGTTTGCCCACGTGGCAGCTCATTGTGGTCGGTTTTTCATACACGTTTGGTCCGTTTGCCCACGCGGCAGCTCATTGTCTCCACAGCCCCCTAATTAAGTTGGAGTCCTCCCCCACGAAAATGTAGACTTAATACATGGAGGAGGATGAGCTTAATGGGAAAAATGTCCGCACAGAGAGAAAAGGCTGCACAAGAGGTCTTGTCTGGCATTAAAGCAGCCGTTGTTGCCAGAAAATATGGTGTTACTCCGGGTACGGTGAACCAATGGGTGCGGGATTATCGTGAACAGCATGGCGAACAAGATCATCCCTATCCCCAGGAGCAGGCTGAAGAACTGAAGCGGCTTCTGGAGGTCGAACAGAAATACGAGAAGGCCGTCAAGATGCTGGGAGAAAAGGATCTAGAGATCGAGATTCTGCGTGAACTGCTAAAAAAGCCGACCCCTGCTTATCCGAAAAATTCAAGATAGCCGAGATGTTCATTAAGCAGGGGAATTCAGCAGCCCTTGTGCTGCGTATTATTGGGCTGTCGGAGTCCACGTACTATGACCGCATGAAGCGCATGTCGCAGTCCCCACAGGCGGCTCAAGGTGGACGCGGGAGACCCGTTCCGGGTTACTCCCTTACGGAGTCCGGGGAGAAGATTAGCGACGAGCAAATCCAGGAATGGCTGCTGGAACTGGTCTCTGGAGAAGAGCACGTGTACGGTTACAAACTGCTTGCGGAATGCTTGTGGAACCAGTACAGGTTGAAGCTGAATCATAAGAAGAGCTACCGGCTGTGTAAGGCGCTGGATATCTTACAGCCCCAGCGTCAGAAGCGCTTCAAGCATCCTCGGAAACTTCCGGAGAACCGGGTCATTACAGGGCCTAACCAGCTCTGGCAGATGGACATTAAATATGGATACGTTGCGGGTCGCGACAGGCATTTCTTCGTACTGAGCATTATTGATGTATTTACCCGAGTCATCGTCGGCTACCACAGAGGATCGTCGTGCGAGGCCAAGCATGCCTGTCAGACGCTTTGGAGAGCCATGGACCATTACTGCACGAATCCTAGCGAACGCCCTGTGATACGAACCGACAATGGACCACAGTTCGTAAGCCACCTTTTTGGAGACATGTGTGAAAGCTCAGCGATGACACACGAACGCATTCCGCCACGAACGCCGGATCTAAACGCATTTATTGAATCCTTCCACAGCAATTTGGAGAGAGATCTGTTCGGCAAGGAAGAATTCGCAACGTTCGAAGAGGCCTATGAAGCCGTAGACCGTTACATGGATTTCTACAACAACCGCAGAATGCATACGAGCCTTCGCAGAATGCCGCCGGTTAAATTTTTGGAATGGGTCATGAGCCTGGAAGACCGGTCCGAATTCTTCTGGCCAAGGAAAAAAGCGAAATAAAGAGCATGTCTACGGCAAGATTCGATTTTATACGGAGGACTCCGGAATTAGGGGGTCGCACCGTTGTGGTCGTTTTTTCATACACGTTTGGTCCGTTTGCCCACGCGGCAGCTCATTGTGGTCGGTTTTTCGTACACAGTTGGTCCATTTGCCCATGTGGCAGCTCATTGTGGTCGGTTTGTCGCCTACAATGGCCTGTTTACCTGGTGCTCCGGGCAAGGGACCGCGAGGCCAGTTCTACGGCTGCAACGGCCTTCCGAAATGCCGGCACACCAACCCTGCTGCAAGCGGTGTAGCCTGCACCGGCTTGCTGAACTTCTCAAGAGCAAGAAACGCACCCCGAAAGGGGCGCGTCCAGGCAGAGCTACTTTTGAATGTTCATGTACTTCCTTCTTTGGCTCTCGCAAGAATGATAATCGTCGCCACAATACAAAGCGTGCCCAGCCATTCCGCAAGTCCGAACCGTACATGGAGCCATGCTACGGAGATGACCGCAGCGGACAGGGGCTCGACCGAAGCCAGCAGGCTGACCTCGGAGACGGGCAGATTCCTGGTGCTCTCCATGTAGCAGTAGAAGGCGATGATCGTCCCGAAAATGACGACGAATGCTACGGCAACCAGGGAGCCAGGGGACCATTTCCCTTCAAAGTGCCAAGGGGGATGAATCAGGCTGGAGAAAATCCCGCCGATCAGCATGCCCCAGCCCACGACGATCAGGGAGCTCCACCTGGCCAGCAGCCGGAGAGGCTGCAAGGTGTAGAACGCCAGTGCGAAAGCGGAAGCGATGCCCCAGAACACCGCCTGGCCGGAAATGGCGAGGGAGCCTATCCTTCCTCCGGTGGCCAGCAAGACCGTGCCCAGCACGGCAATCGCCACCGAGACGATTACGGCAGCTCCCGGAAGGCGTCTGGAGCGCAGCGCCAGATAGCAGGTGATCAGCGCAGGAGCCAGATATTGCAGTACCGTCGCAGTGGCGGCGTTGCCATGCTGAATGGCGGCGAAATAGGTATATTGGGTGGCCAGCATGCCCGGTATGCCAAAGAGAAGGATGCTGATGCGGTCAGATTTATTGGTCCAGATGCCCCAGATCTGTGTGCGATCCTGTTTATAGGCGATGCCCAGCAGGACAAGACCTCCCAGCAATAACCGGACGACGGTGAGCCATCCGCTGCTGAACCCCCGTTCCTGAAACAAATATTGGGCGGCTGTGCCCGAGACTCCCCACAATGCGGCGCCTGTAAGCACCAGGGCAATTCCCTTGCCTCTTGTCGATGAAGTCCTTGACGATGATGTGCCAGAAGCTAATGTGCCTGAAGCTGATGCGCTGGACGGTGAACCATTTGACGATGACATGGGTGATGCTGCTGTGGCTGACTGACCGGCGTTCAATGTACTCCCCACTTCCCGATAACTATAAATATTGTGATATATTAAGTCATATTAAGCGCAAATCCGGCTCAGGAATATCAGAATCGGATGCAAAAATAACAATATATTGAGGGTAGAGGATGCAGGTTACAGATTTTAGAAGGGACCGGAATTTAAAGGAATTGACGGAGCACCGGACCGTTGTTCTGCCGGTTGCCTGTTACGAAACCACCATTACCGAGAATATCCACCGGTATATCCCGCTGCATTGGCATGACGAAATCCAATTTGTGCTGGTGACCCAAGGGGAAGCCTTCTTCCAGGTCAATGAAGAGAAGACGATGGTCAGGGCGGGGGAAGGGCTTTTTATCAACAGCGGCTGTCTGCATCTGGCGGAAGACCTCCATGACTCCGGGTGTGTGTACATTTGTCTCAATGTGGCTCCGGAATTTGTGCTGCCGCGTGAACTTTATACCGCGTACGTCTATCCCTATGTCCAGGCTACGAGCCTGCCCTACATATTTTTAAATCCGCAGAAGGAATGGGGGGCGAGCATCGTTGACGCCGTACGGAGCATTTACCGGCTGGTCTCCGGGCAGCCGCTTATGTACGAGATTGATATTATGCAACAGCTGGCCTGTATCTGGAAGAACTTGATCGCGGGCGGCTTTCCGCTGGAGTATAAGCAGGAGGAAAGACTGAAGAGCGAACGGATGAAGCGCATGCTGAACTATGTTCATCTGCATTATGCCGAGAAGATCAGTCTGGAGGATATTGCGCGGGCGGGTCAGCTGAGCCGTTCAGAGTGCTGCCGGTATTTCAAAAAAATGCTGCACCAGTCGCCGCTGAGCTATGTGATCGATTACCGCATTCAGCGGAGCCTGCTCCTGCTGAGGCAACCGGACGCCAATGTCACCGACGTAGCCTATCTGGTGGGATTCAACAGTACCAGCTATTTTATTGATGTATTCCGCAAGGTGCGGGGGGTAACGCCGCTGGCCTACAAAAAAAACTGGAGCAGCTGAGAAGACTTCTACTATAATCAGCCTTAAGAGGTGGCTTATGAACAGCAAGATGATTTTTTGCGATACGGAAGAGACTGTGATGCTGCCGCTGTATGCGACGACAATCGGCTATTGGGAGCATCAGGTGGAGACGGACCGGCCGGAAGGATTCCCGGATTACCAGATCCATCAGATTCACTCAGGCAAAGGGGAGCTGCGCATCAAGGACAAGCATTATGCGGTCGGTCCGGGCGAAGTCTTCGTGACGTTCCCGCATGTGCCCCATATCTATACGCCGCATAGCCGGGAGTGGGAGCTCTCCTGGATTTCTTTTGACGGGCGGGAAGCCGCCGGGATGCTGGCCTTTTCCGGAATCCGCGAATCCGGCACGGCCACGCTGCGCGGCGGACAACTGCTCGGCTCGCTGCTGGAGATGCTGAACCTTCCGGACGGCAATGAAGCCGGAGTCAATCTGGAGCGTTCCCGTCTGCTGTATGCCATGCTGCTGGAGCTGAAGCGGAATCTGCTGCCGGCGGCAAGCGGGGAGAACGATCTGGAGCGGCTGCGGCCGGTGCTGGAATATATCGACGCCCATCTGCACCGGCCGCTGCAGCTGAAGGAGCTGGCGGAGGTCGGCGGCGTATCGCCGCAGTATTTGTGCCGCCAGTTCAGCCGAACGATCCATGAGCGGCCGGTTACTTACATCAACAAGCAGCGCATCAACCGGAGCAAGCAGCTGCTGTACAACGAACGCGGCAAAAAAATCCATGAAATCTCCCGGCTGGCCGGCTTCGAGAACGTCAGCTATTTCTGCGCCGTATTCAAGCGGGTTACCGGGATGACGCCGGAGCAGTTCAAGCGGCTGCACGGTCTGGATTAACAGCGGAAGAAGGGAGGATCATCATACATACAGGAACACAAAGACTCGAAACGCAGCGGCTGGTCTTGCGGCCATTCCTGCAGGAGGACGCCGAAAGCATGTATGCCTACTGGATCAGCGATCCGTTGGTACAGGAGGATTACGGTGAGCCTGCTTACCGCTCCATAGCTGAAGTGAACGCCCTGCTGGAGAAGTGGATGGCTTCTTATGAGCGGGCGGACTTTTACCGCTGGGCCATTGTGCTGAAGGACAGCGGAGACTGTATCGGGCAGATCGCCTTCTGCAGTGTGGATACCGCCCACCGTTACGCTGATCTGGAGTACTGTATCGACGCCGCCAGCCAGAATCAGGGGTACGCCGCTGAAGCACTGGAGGCGGTTATCCATTACACCTTCACCCATACCGGAATTCACCGGCTGCAGGCGTTTCATCGGGGCAGGAACGCAAGCTCAGGGCGGGTGCTCCGCAAATCGTCCATGAAATATGAAGGTACGCTGAGACAGAGCTTCTATTACGCCGACAGCGGCGAATATGATGACCGGATTTACTATGGAATCACTAAAGGTGAATATTCAGGGGATCTCCATAGATAAAATGTTCCACCTGATCCGCCGCACCGGCGAGATCGGAGGAGGAGTTGTCGAACCGTAGGATATGGTCCGGCGGCAGCGGCCAGTTCATCTCCCGGTCAGCGAACGCGCTGCGGAACTGCTCCCAGTTACGGAACTTCCAGTCATCCAGCGGCGATTTGCGCTGCAGAATGCGTTCGCGGTACAGCTCTTCGTTGCCCAGTCCGACGAGCAGGACTTTGACTTCGATATCGGAGAGAGTCAGCCCGCGCCGCGACAGCTCACGCCCGATCCACTCGGGATCGGCAGCTTCCTTGGTGAAGGGGCCGACGATGTACATATCGCTGGCCAGCCCGATATTGTCGAGCGCGGCGTCCATCGTAATCCGGTAGCCCAGATCGCGGCACAGCGCTTTGTACTCCGCAGAGTCTCTGTCGGTAGGGTCGAGGCCATGCATCGTCATGATGGCATCGGCTGCGGGACGCAGCAGAATGTCCATATCGAGGATGGCGGCGGGACGGCGGGCGGCGACCGCTTTGGCGAGTGTCGTTTTGCCGGCTCCCGCCGGTCCCAGGAAGAAAACAAATCGGTTCATGTTGTGCACTCCTTGTCGGAAACGGATACATTGCATCTCTTCCATCGTAACACGGATTGACCACCGGGGAAATTAAGCGGATACTAATAGTGGTATAATGCGGCTGCATAAGGAGGCGTACAGCATGGACGGTACTGCCCGGCCCATCGGCATCAAGCGGATCTACGAAGAAGCATCCGCCGGAGACGGCTGCCGCATCCTGGTGGACCGGCTGTGGCCGCGCGGCCTGTCGAAGGGAGCGGCGGCGATCGACGAATGGATGAAGGACATTGCGCCCAGCCCGGAGCTGCGCAAGTGGTTCGGGCATGCCCCGGAGCGGTTCCCCGAATTCCGCGGGCGGTATAGAGCCGAGCTTGAAGAGGATGGAGCCCGCCGGGAGCTGTCCGGGCGGATTCTGGAGCTGGCCGCGCAGCAGCCGGTAACCCTGCTGTACGCGGCGAAAGACCCGGTGCACAATCACGCGGCCGTGCTGCGGGAGTGGCTGCTGGGGCGGTAGCGCTGCGATACGGGCAACCAGGCAGTGGCTGGTGATGCGGTGGCGCTGGGCAGCGGGCAACCAGCAGTGGCTGCTAGGCGGTAGCGCTGCGATACGGGCTACCAGCAGTGGCTGGTGGTGCGGCAACGTGATGCAGGCAACCTGCAATGGTTGGTGGTGCAGTGGGCATGCGATATGGGAAACCGAGTAATGGCTGCTGGTGCGGCGACGTGATGCAGGCAACCAGGCTGCAATGGTTGCTGGCGCGGTGGGCATGCGATATGGGAAACCGAGTAATGGCTGTTGAAGTATGGCGACGTGGCAACCAGGCTATGGCTGGTGATGCGGCAACGTGATGCAGGCAACCAGCGCTGCGATGCGGGCCATCACCGCCACACTCAAAACTGGATGCGGAAGCCGTTAAACGAGTGGATGCCTGTACCGAAGCGGACAAGCTCATTTGTTCGGAGATAACTAACAGCGTGCTTGACTTCTTTAAGGATACCCGGATCAAGACCAAGGCTGTAATGGGAGCCGAACACTTTACGGACTTGGGGGATGCTGGCGATTCGTTCAAGCGAGTGAACTAAATCGGCTGGATTGGTGGAAGGGTAGAACGCATAGATGGGCATAGTGTCATACAGCAAGTCGCCGGTAAATAAGTAGCTTGAAGTCTCGTCATAGATGCAGACATGCCCGGGGGAGTGCCCCGGAGTATGGACGATTCTCAGCTTCCGGCCGCCCAGCTCCCAGACCTCCCTGTCCCGCAGCAGGCCCGCAGGTTCGCCCTGAAACGGACGGTAAGTTTCCGGATGGAAGGATTCCGGCACGGGCAGCGTGATGTCTCTGCCGATATGTTTACGGATATGTTCAATGGACAAGCCCTGAATTCCGTTGACCAGCCAATCCTTATCGTCTTCATGGACATAAATAGCATCAAAAGCGCCGTGGCTGCCGATATGGTCTGTATGCACATGGGTGGTGAAGACTTTAACGGGCAGGCTTGTCAGCTGGTCCGTAACCCGTTTGATATTCGCGATGCCGAGACCCGTATCAATGAGAACCGCCAGTTCTGTGCCCAGCAAGAGAAAGGAATGGACCTTCTCCCAATGTCCATATTCACTGATGGCATAGGTATTGCTGTCAATTGGCTGAATGGTAAACCAAGGATCTTGGATGGTCATAGATTACCTCCGAGTGTCGGCCGGAACAAGCCTTGATGGGTGACAGGGTTTAACAATTTTATTATAGAATATATCTATATAAGCTGAACTACAGATTTTCCCGGATTAAGGCTGAACAGTGACTTCAGTAAAATCATGGACTTCCGGCTGCAGCCCGCCTCCGGATTTCTTGAGGATTACCACTATTTGCGGTAAAATCGGCTGGCACCCAGCTGTGTCTAGTTGGAAAATCGCTACTTAATTTCGCCTATACGGAGGTTTTTACCAGACTAGTTGGAAAATCGCCACTTAATATGAGCGAAAATGAATGATTACGCCCGCATAGCCCGAATTAAGTGGCGATAATCAAACTAGATTGCTGAAATCCGTAAAAACAGCAAAATTAGTGTGCGAAAATCGAACTAATTGCTCGATGCTTATCTAGTTGTGTCGAATGCATATCTAATTGTCCAATGTTTATCTAATTGTTCGACGTATATACGATCTCTAATGCTCAATATAACACGTCTTTTGTAGCAAGAAATCCCGTGCCAGTCCCGTGCCAGATTCCGTGCCGCCAACATTCACGGCCTTTTGGCAAAACGTTTGCACAAAGATCATACGCACCTAAATCTATTGCGTTACAGGAGGAATTAAACCAATGTACATAACTGATAAATCTGCACTTCTGGATGAAATGGCGGTCCACGTGACGGCGGAGGAGAACCGCCCGGTTTCGTTCACGAATAAGGAAGCGGCTTTTTATTACACGCAATCCCATGTGAACAACCATATTGAGCACGCGTACTTCGCCGGCTTGAACATTGCCAAGAACCGGATCTTCAGCGGCTACAAGCTTTATGCGAACGGTGTGGCGGTGGACAATGCGTCCTCCGAAGTCTGGGTCTATCCCTACAAAATGCTCCGCAGCCACGGTCCGCTGACCGAAGAGCTGCGGATGTTCGATTACCGCAATGCGCTGGAGGTCGCCTTGCACGGTGTCTCCGGCAAGCTCGGCTTCGCCCTGGAAGGCGATGGTCTCAAGCTGCTTGAGCGCAGCGGGAACGCGGCGTACTACGCCTCGCTCGAAGGCAAGTGGGTCATCGCGGTGAGCGCGGCGGATGCCTCGCCGCTTGCGCTTACGGACGGCGTCCTCACGGCGGATGCCGCAGCCGGCGGCTTCCGGATCGGCGTCGCCGGAACGGCAGAGGAAGCGGCCGCTCTGCTGGCCGACATCCGCGAGCATGCCGGCCGCTATCAGGCGGAGCGGATCGGCAGGATGGAGCAGCTGCTGCAGCGGCATGTTCCGCTGCAGAGCAGCGATAGGGAACTGGTGCTGGCGCTGAACTGGATGAACCTTACCATGGACCAGCTGGTAACGCGCCAGCAGGGCGACGGCATTTATGCCGGCTTGCCGTGGTTCAATGAGTACTGGGGCCGCGACCAGTTCATTGCGATGCCCGGCGCGGTGCTGGTCAGCGGTCAGTTCGCGACGGCGCGGCATATCCTGCTGTCCTTTGCGGAATACCAGAACACGGATGAGAATTCGAAGTTCTTCGGGCGGGTTCCGAACATTCTCGCTCCGGAGAATATTGATTACCATACAACGGACGGTACGCCCCGCTTCGTGATCCAACTGCAGGATTATGTGAAATACTCGGGCGATACCGAGATTATTAAGCAGCTCTATCCGGCTGTGAAGAATGCTATTGAGGGCTCCATCCGCAACTGGATGGACGACCAGGGGTATCTGACGCATGACGACAATGAGACCTGGATGGATGCGCGCGATGCGGAGCTGAATTCTTATTCGCCGCGCGATACAAGGGCTAATGATATTCAGGCGCTATGGTACCATCAGCTGCGGGCCGGAGTATACTTCGCCGAGTACATGCAGGACAAGGAGAACGCAGAGAAGTGGGCAGAGGTTGCAGGCCGGCTGGCCCGGAGCTTCTCCGCAGATTTCACTGATACGGTCCATCCGTATGTGGCGGACCGGCTGGATGCGGACGGCGCGGCGGAATATTCACTGCGGCCGAATCAGCTGTTCGCCTTCGATCTGCTGGAAGACGGAGAGTTCAAATTCCGGGCGCTGCGCTCGGCATGGGAAGAGCTGGTGTATCCTTGGGGCACGGCTTCGCTGGAGCGGAAGCATCCGTTCTTCCATCCGTACCACTTGACGGAGCGCTACCACAAGGATGAAGCCTATCATAACGGAGCGGTCTGGATCTGGTTGAACGGCATCGCCATGCAGCGTATGATTGAAGCTGGACAAACGGAGACTGCTTACGGCCTGTTCAAGAATATGAACCGGCAGGCGCTGCAGCTCGGCGTAGTCGGCGGATTGTGCGAGAATATGGATGCATATCCGCATGAAGGGGCAGCGTGGGCGACACTGACAGGCGCCTATC
This sequence comes from Paenibacillus tepidiphilus, assembly GCF_008635795.1. Lineage (GTDB taxonomy): Bacteria > Bacillota > Bacilli > Paenibacillales > Paenibacillaceae > Paenibacillus_AQ > Paenibacillus_AQ tepidiphilus. Next base: position 132,291 of record NZ_VWRQ01000019.1, read on the forward strand.
TCCAGGCCTGGTCGAACGCTGAGCAACTGCGGACGTGGTACCAGCACATGCTCGGTATCCGTCCGGATATGATCAACCGGACGCTGACGCTCGCACCGGGAATGCCCGAAGACATCAAGGATGTCCAGGTTCAGGTGCTTATCGGGAACGGCAGCCTGGAGTTCGATTACCGTGCCGGATCGGAAACGGCATATACCTATACCTTCCATGGCTTGACGCTGAATGCAGTGGTTGATATTGCTCCCTATTCCGTGATCGAGATACCCGTGGTTCCGGAATCCGTGCTGCGGGTTGTCCGCAGGGATCAGGAGCTGTCGGTTACGTTAAGCGACGGCAGCGGGCAGCTTCTCAAGGAATCTGTTATCCAGCCGTCTTCCGAACGTTTACAGCGCCAGGCTGACAGCGACCGGCTCTTCGCCGGTGTGCAGTTCGCGCAGCCGCTGCAAGCGGACAGCCATCCGGTCATGACCACAACGAAGACTAGAAAGAAGGAAGAGCAGGATGAAGATCAGACCGATTGAGCTTAAAGACAACGCGGATATTGAGCGGGTCATCCGCGACGCGCTGACCGAATTCGGCGGCAACCGCGAGGGGCTGGCCTGGGCTGATCCGAGCATGAGTGACCTGTACAGTTACTACAGCGGGACTCCGGGCCGGGCCTACTGGATCGTTGAAGCGGACGGCCATGTGGCCGGAGGCTGCGGAATTGCCGAATATAACGGTTCAAGTCAAATCTGCGAGCTGCAGAAGATGTATCTGACCGGCGATGTACGGGGAACAGGTATCGCCGCCGATTTGCTAGGAACGGCGCTTGATTTCGCCGGCCGCCACTATGACAGCTGCTACCTGGAGACACTGCAGAACATGGAAGCGGCCAACCGTTTCTACCGCAAGCATGGCTTTAGGCTGCTGGATGCACCGCTGGCGGGCTCGGAGCATTTTGCCTGCGATGCCTGGTATATCAAGGATTTGAACGTCAACGCCAAATAGAGGGCATGGCAAACGGCCCCCTCCCGGTTACAGCAAACCGGCTGAGGGGGTTTTTAATTTGACAATAAAACCGTCCGGACGGTATAGTAAATTGCGAGGTGAGTCTATGAACAGCAATTCGAAACGGGAGCACCTGCTGGAAGCGGCAGCCGCCATTGTGCGCACCCAGGGCGCCGAGAAGCTGACACTGGAGGCGGTGGCAAGAGAGGCGGGCGTCAGCAAGGGCGGGCTGCTGCATCATTTTCCGAATAAGGCGGCGCTGATTAACGGAATGTTCGGGAAGTTATGCCACGAGTTCTCAGCAGAAGTGGAGACCCGGGCGAACAATGACCAGGCTGCAGGCAACTGGAGCAGAGCTTATCTGGAAGCCACGCGTGAAGACCTGGAGGGAGAGAAGTGGATCGGAACGGCGATTTCCGCCGCCTTGTTTACCGATCCGGAGCTGCTCAAAGGCATGCAGGAAGACTACACATTCTGGCAGCGCCAAATCGAGCAGGACGGCAATGACCCGGTTCTGTCCACAATTATCCGGCTGGCCGCCGATGGATTGTGGTTTGCTGAGATGTTCGGGCTGGGCAAGCTGGAGAAGCCGCATAGAGACCGGGTGCTGCACAGGTTGTTGGAAATGTCCCGTCAAGGAGAGGGAGAAGGAGAAGGAGGCGGCAAGGCGTGAACGCATATCTCTTGTTAAGCATTGCGATAATCAGTGAGGTGTTCGGCAGCTCGATGCTGAAGGCTTCGGAAGGGTTCCGGAAGCTGCTGCCTTCGATCGGTGTGGTGGCCGGACTGGGCGTGGCTTTTTACTCACTATCACTATCTCTGCAGAATATCCCGCTCGGTACGGCCTATGCGATCTGGTCGGGAGCGGGTACGGCTTTGACGGCCACGGTGGGCATTGTTGTATATAAAGAAAGCATAAATGTGAAGAAAGTATTGGGGCTGCTGCTGGTCATCGCCGGTGTGGCCGTCATGAAGCTGGCAACGGATGGGGCCCACTAAATTTAGTTCCGGGGAGGGAATGTACTAATGAAGGGTTATGCTGCACTGGCTGTAGCTATTGTCTGCGAGATCTTCGGAACGTCCATGCTCAAGCTGTCGGACAGCTTCACCAACTTGTGGCCGTCGCTTGGGGTTGCCGCAGGATTCGGGTTGGCGTTCTATTCATTATCTTTATGTCTAAAAACAGTTCCCCTGAGTCTGGCTTATGCCATCTGGTCGGGTGTGGGAACGATTATCACCGCGCTCATCGGCGTTCTGGTCTGGGGAGACCACTTCACCCTCGTCAGCTTCGCAGGTATTGTGCTGATTGTCGGCGGGGTGATTCTGCTGAATACCTCGGACCGTGCGGCCACATCCTCCGGTTCGCGTCATTCTTGACAATACAAGGCCCCGCCGTTAGTATATTAGACCATAACCTATACGATGCGGGAGGAAGGATATGAGAAAACCAATTATCGCCGTCGATATGGATGACACGATCTGTCATCTCGTCAAACGCGCCATCTACCACAACAACCTTGAATTCCCGTCGCATCCGCTGCGGTATGAGGATATGCTTGACTGGAATACGGATCATCTGCGGCACCCGGACAGCACGTATGAACGTTTTTTCCTGCGGCAGGGGCTGTATGAGGAGCTTGAGCTGTTCGATGAGCATGTGGTGGAGGAAATGGAGAAGCTGCATAACGCTTATGACGTAATTATTGTAACGGCAGCGATGCCGAGCACCGTCCCGGAGAAATGGAACTGGCTCCAGAAGCATATGCCGTATATTCCGCTCGACAATTTCTTCAGCGGCAAGCGCAAGAGCCTGATCGCATACGATCTGCTGATTGACGATGGCCCGCATAACCTGGTGCCCGCGCTGCAGGCCGGCCGCAAGGTGCTGTGCATTCCTCATCCATGGAACCTGAAGGACCGGGAGCTGTACCAGTTTCCGCTGATGACCTCCTGGAAGGGTGCCAAGGAGCGCGTGGATGAGATATTAGGGATGTAAGGCATTTGTACATAAATGAAGGACAGGCAGCTATATAAGATCAATAGTAAGCATATCGCAAAAGCATATCGCAAAAGCATATCGCAAAAACCTGGGAGCTCGCAGGGGAGTTTGGAACCGGCGAGCAGGCAGCGTGCGCCTTGATAGCTTTCGCAGGAAAGCTGATACGTGAACATGCGCACAGTTTCAAGTTGCTGAAAGTGGATGGAACGGGTAAATCAATCGCTCAATGCAAATAGTTGGATTTTCGCACACTAATTTTGCCTTTTTTGCGGATATCAGCAATCTAAATCGACTTTCGCCACTTAATTCGGATGATATGGATGTAGTTATCAATTTTAGCCCATATTAAGTGGCGGTTATCTAACTAGTTGGCGATTATTCTCCATATTGCTGATATTAAGTGGCGATTATCTAACTATATCCAGCTGGCAAGCCAATTTCCGGCCGTACCAATTACAACAAAGCAAAAGAAGCCATCCCGCGGTCATAGTCCCGGGATGGCTTCTTTATGCAGGAAAAGCGGCGTAACGAATATGCCACGCCCGCTTCAATGCCGCCGTCACCCATGGTCCTGCGGCTCCGCCTACTTCCGGCCCAGCTTGCGGGCCAGAAAGTAGACCAGCAGCAGGGAGACGGCAATCATGACGATGTTGAAGCCCAGCCTGCCCTGCAGCGGGCTGCTCTCTGCAGCGGGAGCTTCGGGCAGTTGCCGGAGCTCCGGCGCTCCAAGTGCGGCCGGCGTCTTCTCCTCCCCGGCAATATAATCCTTGAAATTCACAATGTCATACTGCGGCGCAGCCGCTTCCGCATTTCCGTAGAGCAGCCGGTAAGGCCCTGCCCCCTCGTCTGCAAAGACGATCCTGTCTACCAGGTAGTCCAGCTCAATCCCCGTCAGCGGAACCGGCGCGTCATCCCGGTTGTCAATCACAATCCGCAGGACGGAAGCGTTCGAAGGCTCCACGGGAGTAATGGCCGTGGAAGCAATCTGCGCATCCTTGAAGTCCAGCCGGTACAGCTCGCCGCTGCCTGTTACGGGAATGACTGTGCCGTCGCCGTCATAGAGCCCGTACCGGCGGGAGAAGCTGCCGCCGCTTTCCAGCAGCAGACCGGAGATTCTCAGCCGGTGCGGATTGTGCACCGTGATTTCCGTGCGCTTCTCCGCTTGCTGAGCCTCATATTGTGCAGCCTGCCGCCGCTGGAAACGCTTCGCCTGAGCTACCCGGCTGCTCTGCAGCAGCGTCATCTCCGGGAATTGCAAATCCGCCGCGTTCTGCTTCGCCACCAGCCGGTAATAGCCAAATTTGCGGCTGGCGCCCAGTGCGATACCGTTCTGTTCACGCCCGCCCACACGGTACAAATCCCCGCTTGCCACCGACTCCCAAGCCAAGCCGTCATAGCTGCCCAGCAGCTCAACATGCAGCAGGAAGTCCCCGTCGCCGTCCGGAAGCGCAAATTCCAGACGGTTGCCCAGAATGTCGGTGTTCTCCGCAAGCGGAGTGACCTGGTAATCGAAGGAAGTATCCCCGTTCTTCTTCGCCTTATGGATAAGAGTGGAAGAATAGGAGAGGGTGTGTTCTTCCAGCGTCTCCACACCGCTCTCGATATAGAAGGGGACGCGCTTGCCCGTATGGTCGGCGATCCGCAGATCCCGCAAGTCATCCGCCGCCGCGCCATAGACCTGCTCATCCAGATAGAATTCCACGTAAGCGGCCCCGGCCGTAAATTCAACCGGCCTGGAGTAGCTCCATTCCGGAGCCGAGGCTCCGTCAGATGCGGACGAGGCTGCAGAAACAGGCAGAGCGGATAAGAGCAGGCAGGGCAGCGACAGCAGCAGAAGCAGAGCTTTAGTCCGGGCTATCATCCTGTTGTGCCTCGGCATGAACCTCCTCCATTCTGGCCGATACCCGCTGATAGAGATAAGAAATGCCCAGCAGGCAGAGGCCGAAGCTGAAATAAGCAATGATCTTGCTGCCGGTGCCCAGCAGCGTCAGATCATAGAGCAGCAGCTTGCCGGTGGCCAGCAGCGACAGGCCCAGGCCGAAGCGGCGGATATACACATATCGCCGGCGGAAGCCGTAGGCAATGTACAGCACCGCAAGGAGCAGGTATACGAGGCTGAACAGAAGACCGCCGTCATTTTGCCGCAGCTGTACGCCCAGGAAAGCCGTAACTACCGCAAGCAGATAGACACCCATGATCACCGGGTACAGCTCGGCATTGGTGTATTCGCGCCGGACCAGCTCCTTCACGAGACGCCCGCCGCTCAGCCAGACGAACAGATTGAAGAGCAGCAACAGGATGAAGGCGGCATAATCCGCAACCGTATTGGCGGAGAAGTCAGCCTGGAGACTGGGCTGTGAGACCGTCAGTCCGATACATATGAAATAGCTGATGGCGAAGAGGCCCTGAACCATATACCCGACAACCGGATCGTACAGCACCTTGATTCTCGGCAGCGCATAAGCCACAGCGATCGTCAGCATAGCGGCCATCAGCAGCTTGAAGAAGTCGGAGCGGGAGAAATTCTCAGGCACATAGAAATTGTACAGATGCAGCGCTTCATACAAGATATAGATATAGGTATTGACCAGTGCCGCATACTTAAACCCGATAGCAGCCTGTACCTCTGCCGGAGAGCTGTCCAGCACAATGTCCCGCTTGGAATGGCGGATGGCGTAGAGCAGGGCGACAATGAGCATTCCCGCCGTGATGAAGGTATATTTTAACGCAAAATACGAATTGTCGTAAAGCAACATCGGGCTGCTGGATGAAGACTGGATCAGCACATCAACAAGGAAGAAGCTTCCCAGCGAGAGCAGCAGAACCCCCCACCCGATGCGTTCGATGATCCTGGAGCGCTGCAGATGGCCGTATACGGTCAGTACCACGGCTTCCACCAGCCAGCCGATGGACCACCAGACCGCGCCAAGCTGGAACGGCACCATCAGTACGGCGAAGGTCAGCGAAGTGGCATAGAAGAGCAGCATGCTCTCTTGTTCCTGCGGCATCCGCTTCTCCAGCAGCCGGCCCAGCCCCAGATACATTAAGCAGAAGAAGAGGGCGAGCGCCCCGCGGTATACTTCAAGTCCTGCATCCATAAGCAGCACATACAGGATGAAGCAGCTGGTCACGGTATTGCAGGCGAGCAGGGCGAAGTCCCACCAGGACAGCTTGGAGCGGAACCTGAACGGATACCACAAAGTGATTCCCAGGTACATGGCAAAAGTCAGGACCGAGTAGAACATATCGATGCTGTAGCTGTCCGACAATCCGATCAGCAGCAGTACTGAAGGCACATTGAACAGGAAGCTGATGTAATTAACGACGATCCACCGCTTGCGCAGAGAGATCAGCAGGATGAGCAGATTGAGCAAGAAGAGGTAACCCATCGCAGCATATACGGCTCCCCCTTCCAGGCCGAAGGCCCCGATGTATGAGAATAAGGGAAGGTACCCGCCGACAAGACCCAGGGAACAGATCGTCCGCGATTCATACCGGAGCGACAGCAGCACCGCCGTTAAGGTAACGAGCACCGAAAGGCCCAGACCGGTATAAATTCCGATAATCTCCAGCAAAAAATAGCTGTAAAAGATGGAGCCGTACAGCACGGATATCCCGCCCCCGAGCAGCCCCAGCGCAAAGGCTCCCCTTCCTCTGCGGAACAGCCATTCCCCGGCGCCGAGCATGAGCGCACCGAGCAGAAAAAACAGACTGCCCTTCATATACCCGGTGAACCAGTTGGAGTAGCTGTATTTGAAGCCCGCGCCGACCGCGAGAATCAGCAGCAGAATACCCAGCCGGTTAAGCCAGTTTAACCCGATCTTCATTTCGATCACGTTCTGCCTGCGCCGCCGCCGGACCGTCTCTTCGCTGACACCCTCGGAGGCCAGCTCATCCAGCTGGCTGTCCAGTTGTGCGGCCAGCGGCTGTTCGGCTTCCCGCAGCGCTGTTCTGCGCTGGAGTACCGTCTCGTTCAGCCGGCCCGACAGCTCCTCCAGCATGGCGCGGATCTCCGCCCCGTCTTCTCCGAGCAGACGGTCGGCATTGCGGTACAGCCCGGCAATACGCTGCCTTGTCCGCAGCTCAAAGGCGGTAAGCCGGTCATGGTGAGCGGCGCCTTGTGAGGCGAAATACGTATGCAGCTTCTTGCGGGACAGCTTCAGAATGCCCAGCTTCTCATCGAGAATCTGCTCGGTAAGCGCAGCCCGCAGCTCGGCATTCTCCCGCTTCAATTTGTCCCGCTGCGCTTCGGTCTCGGCCAGAGTCTGCCTGACCTCCGCCGAACGCCTGCGGAGCAGTTCATTTTCGTTCACCAAATCGCTGTCTTCATAGTCTTTGACCAGCTCCTGGACTTCGGCCAGGAGATCGTTCTGCTGATTCCTGATTGACTTTAGACGCTCTTTGAAATGCTCCATAAGCTCCCCCAGTGGCTTAATATAATGTTAATATTTTCATTTTACTATAAACCTTCAAACGGGATATTCCTTTTTTTACGCGGCATTGGGAGGAGGGGGTGGAAGATATTGTAGCGGTTGCCGCCTGCACCGTGCTAGAATGATGGGAATATCTGCAAGGAGATGACGAATGTGAAATTGGTGATGATCTTTGGTCCGCAAGCTGTAGGGAAGATGACGGTGGGACATGAACTGGAGAAGGTAACGGAGCTCAAGCTGTTCCACAACCACATGACCATTGAAATGCTGGCACCGCTGTTCGGCTTCAGCCCCGAGATGTGGAGGCTCGTGGATAAATTCCGTAAGGATATCTTTGAAACCGCCGCCGCAAGCGGGATGTACGGGTTGATCTTTACATATGTATGGGCATTTGATCTGCAGCAGGATTGGGACTTTGTGGATCAGGTCTGCCGGATCATCGAGGATAAGAACGGTGAAGTGTATTTTGTCGAGCTTGAAGCGGAGCTTGATGAGAGAATAGAGCGGAACCGGACGCCGCACCGGCTTGAACACAAGCCGACGAAGCGGGATATTGCACGTTCCGAGCAGGATTTGAAGCAGACCATGGAGAAGTACCGGCTGAATTCGCTCGCCGGGGAAATCCGCAGAGATAACTACCTCAGAATCAACAATACGAACCTGAGCGCAGATGAGGTTGCCGGGCTCATTAAGAGCAGCTTCCATCTATAAAAACGCTTAGATAGATGACAAAAAAGGGGATGTTCCTTACGCCGGATGAAGGCGCAGGAGACATCCCCTTTACTGCAGGTGCAAGTCTTACCGCACGTATATGCCGCGCTCATATTGCACAGGCGGTTCCACCTTGCGGGCAATGGTCTTGGCCGCATGCAAGGACCAGTAAGGGTCGTCCAGCATGGCGCGGCCCACCGCGACCAGATCGGCATCGCCGTTGGCCAGCGTCGCTTCGGCGACATGCGCATCGTCCAGCTTGCCGACCGCGATGACCGGCACGTTCAGCGCTTCGCGGTAGGCGCGTGCGAACGGCACCTGGTAAGCGGGATGGTTGCCGGGCTTGGTCTTTCCGGGAGGCGCTTCGCCGCCGCTGGACACATGGAAGATGTCAACGCCGGCTGCCTTATAAGCCTTGGCGATCTCCAGCGAATGCTCCAGCCCGTAGCCGCCGTCCATATATTCGACGGCCGAGATGCGCATGATCAGCGGCATGCCTTCCGGCATAACGGAACGGGCGGCCTGAATGACCTCCACGCCGAAGCGGGAGAGGTCTTTCCCGTATTCATCGCTCCGGTTGTTGATGGCCGGAGAGTGGAACTGGTGGATCAGATAGCCGTGGGCGCCGTGCAGCTCAATGACATCGACGCCTGCGGCAACGGCCCGGCGAACAGCTTCTCTGAACTTCACGACCATCTCCTGCACCTCGGAAGTAGTCAGCGCTCTCGGCTTGTTAAGTCCTTCGTCTGCGGAGGCGGTAAAGTCCGATGCGCCTACAGGGTGAACGGCATCCTCCGCTTTCCGTCCGGCATGGGCGATTTGAATGCCGATTTTGGAGCCGTATTTATGCACCTCGTCGATAATGCGGGCAAAGGCGGGAATCTGCTCATCCGACCATAGTCCAAGATCGCGGTTGGTAATCCGGCCGTCCGGCTCCACGTCGGTCATCTCCATAATAATCAGACCCGTTCCGCCTACCGCGCGGGAGACGTAATGAACGTAATGCCATTCGTTCGGAATGCCGTCCTCAGCGTCTACCGAATACTGGCACATGGGGGGCATAACGATTTTATTCTTCAGCTGCAACCCGCTCAGGGTTACGGGAGTATCCAGATAGGCCATGGTTATTTCTCCTTATCGTTGTTAAGATATTGTTAATTCGTAAGTTAATATTAAAAGGTATCGCCGGACTGTACAATAAACTATCTTGGTTTGTTGCGGCGCAAATGTGATAGATCTTGCTTTTTGGAACGGGGAGACTCTATAGTAGCTTTAAGCAGAAACCAGATTCAGAATAAGAAGGTGTAGCCTTGTCGACTATAGAAAACACCCGGCCGGATGCGGGTCCCGCACTGGCCTACATTGGAAGAGCAGGCGGCAAGCCGGACTGGAGATTCCCTGCCCACCAGCATGAGGATGTCAGTGAAATTGTGTTTATTGCCCATGGGGAAGGCGTCATCAAGATCAATGGCCAGCCGTTTGCCGTGCAAGCGGGAGATATGCTGATCTATAATCAGGGCATTATTCATGAGGAATGCGCTTCGCCGATTTGTCCGCTGGATATGTACTATTGCGGGCTAGTCCACGCTGGCAAACCAGGAGGAGAGCCGGAGCTGCTGATTCCCGCAGACGCCAGTCCCTATATCCGGACGCGTGAGAAGGCTGACCATATCCGGTATTTGTTCGATATGCTGTATGCCGAGTCCGGGGAGCAGGCCGAGGGATATGAGGCGGTCTGCTCGGGTCTCCTCACTGCGCTGATCACCTTGATCCGCAGAATGACGGATACCCAGGTCAAGCCTTGCAAGAAGGATCCCGACGCCCTTGCCGTTTCCCTTAAGGAGTATCTGGATGAGCATTATTTATGCCATCTCAGCCTGAATGATATCGCCGGTTTTTTCCATATGAACGCCTACTATCTTGCGCATGTCTTTAAGAAAAAATACAATGATTCTCCCATCAACTACATGCTGCGCCGCCGAATGGGGGAGGCCAAGCGCCTGCTGGTCAACACCGATATGAAGATCAGGGAGATTGCCGATTTTCTCGGTTATGAGAACGCCAATTATTTCTCGATTCTGTTTACGAAGACGATGGGCGAATCACCCACACAGTTTAAGCGCAGCGAGCGGAAAGAACGGATCGATCTGCTGCAGCGGTGAAGGTTGAGGGCAGGGGAAACCGCCAGGATTTTGGATTGTAAGCTGACATGAATTGCGATATGATCGTATAGTCAAGTAAACAGAGATGGGATTGGACATAGGATGTGAGGGACATGAACAACTGGCGGAGAAACAACCGCAAACGCAAACGCACAGTATACATAAGACGGCGCTATGTCAGAGGCTGGAGAGAGCTGCGGGAAGCCGTTGCCCTGCTTTTGCTGGTGCTGGCGCTGATGGGCTGGCCGGTGTTCAGCGTTATTTTCTGGTTAAGCGGAAATAATGTGCTGGGTCCGATTTCGTTGCTGCTCTCCCTGATAAGTGCATTTGTGCTGTACCGGGCTTTGAACGAGGATTGAACAAGAGCTGTATGAGAATTGAACAAGAGTTGTATGAGAATTGAATCAAGGAATCATTTGGACTTCCGCGCGCTGCGCGGTTTTTTTTGTGCAGCGTGCCCAGAGGCACGCATTATCTAGTTGGTGAAAGTCCAACCAAGGGAGGGGCCAAGCCGCCCTTGTAGCTAGGATGCTTGCGCATGGCGAAATCTGTGTGTAAAAGCGCATCGACAAAAGTACTGGTCAGAGACCGGGCGAGCGACAATCCAGGCCGTAACATTAAGTGAATCCTGCCGCGTCGTCAAAAAGGCCCTGCGAAGGGGAACAGAGGAAGCCGAGTCTCGTGCATATAGACGAAGGCCAAGGAAGCTGTACAGAACTTGGAGCAACAGCGAAGAATCCTCCGGCGTATAGGGAACGGCATGGATTGAAGGATAATGCAGTGAACTGGGGAGACCCTCCCCCACACGGAATTTTTTTTTTTTTGAAACCCGTAAAGAGACGCTCTATAAGTCTAAAAGATGAAATGAACCGTCTGTGGGAAGGGAGTCCGAGGGGCTCATAGTACCGAAGAACCTAAGGACAACATAACCTTAGGGAGGGAAGGAGCCCTGCTTTGTTTATGCTTTTGGAGGAGGTACGAGTGAGTGAATGCCAATC